>JBGAGF010000007.1:0-373829 GCA_044226855.1 Aggregatilineales bacterium | reverse complement strand
CTCATTGTTCCTCCGATGGGGGCAGGTGACGGATGCTCTCTTTCATTGTAAGGAGTTGTGAGACCGGACGAGACACGATCTCTCGGTGACAAAGATCACCCCTTGTGACTTTTAGCGCCATAAATGTTCAAAATGTTGCAAATATTGCAGTTGTGAATCTGGCTTTTGGCTGTTCGCTCCAATGTGAGTCGATTATTTGTCGGCGTCGGCGGCGGCGACAAGATGCGCTTTTATGGCGGCGGCGATGGCGGCGGACGGCCAACGGAGAAATTATTTTGCAGCAGCAACAGATGGTTCTGCTGCTGCACTGATTGCTGCAGCCGACGACTGTTGCCCAATGTTAAGGTGCGCGGGATGTTCTGTCAGCAGGGGTTTGCCGCTGGTAAACCCCTACAATCAATCCTATGGTTTATTGTAAGAGAAGTGATGTAACAACGGGTTACCATTTGGAAGAACATTTTGTAACTGATTTACAGGGTTGGCACTAACCAAACTGAGGGAACCAGAATGTTAAAATAGTTAACAAAAGGTTGGAAATTCGTAGAGCACGTTTGTTTATTCAAACGTAGTTCATAATAAGTAGCTTTTGGTGTTTACTTGGTTACTAAGTACGCATGTTGTATGAAAAGTTATTTTTGTTGCTGCCGCCATTTCTCAACAATTGTATGCGCTTCCTCGGTATTGATAGTCTCAAGGGCATTGAGAGCGACATCACAGACTCTTACTTTTGCATATGTTTCTCCTGATAACGATGTAAATGATGTGAAATCGGTAAGTAACTTTGCTAAAGCAGGTACAGCGGCATTTGTTCCAACTGAACCTAGTGCTCCTGCTGCATGACTTCGTACACTACTATCGGGATCAGCTAGCGAATGAATTAATTCTGCTTCAACGGTACTGTCTCCCACACTTCCTATAATCCAAGCCGCCGCCGCTCGGACATTTGGATTTTGATCATCTAGTAAATTTATTACCCTGCTTGCATCTACCCCTATTGCGATAATCGCGTGAGCAACAGGGTTTCGAACCATTCCATATTCATCGTGTAGCGCTTGCAATAACCCTTCTATTGCTCTTTTATCTCCGATTTTGCCCAATGCCTCAGCAGCAGAATGACGAACCGATGGATGTTCATCGTGTAGCGCAGTGATTAAATGGGGGACTGCGGTAGCTTCGCCAATGTTTCCCAATGCCCCTGCGACAACTAACCGAACTGCCACATCTTCATCTGATAGTGCTTGTATTAGTGCTGGAACAGCTTCAACAGCATGTTTCTCTCCTAAAGCTTTTGCCGCTAATTCTCTTTCATCACGATTCCAACTTTGTAAGGCATTTATCATTTGATGTGTATGTGACAAGCTACTCTTGGGTGTATCCTCTATCTGAACATTTTTTACTTCGTTTAATCGTCTGATTAGTTTGCCCAAGGATTGTTCTGATCGTCGAGGAAATTCTATGTATTGAATAGTTTGAATTCTCTTAGGAATTTGTATTGCAGTATTAAGTCGCCCAATAATGATTGGTATTACTTTTTTTTGAGCTCTATAAGCGTATGCCCACTCATAATTAACATACTCTGAAGATAATGATGAAACAGATACACATAAAATGAGAGCAAATGAAGCATTGATTGCTTCGTCAATTTCTTCTCGCCAATCTTCCCCAGCCCGAAGCCGTAGCTTGTCAAGCCAAACATCTATACCAGCTACTTCAAGCCCTTCTTTTAGCTTTTCTGCAAATTTGCTATCGTCATGCGAGTAAGAAATGAATACATGTGCCACAAGTTGTTCCTTGCCAGTTTATTTAATAGCTTCGATATTTTGACGTAATATACGAAATTTGCTAAGGGATAGCTTGAAAACAATCCAAAGATAACCTTAGGCTTCACATAGAGGGAGTTTTATGACCATGATAGGGTCATTAATTTTTAGATAATGGTTTATGGGGCGACACCGCAATCATCGGTTTGGGGGATTAGAGGTCATCGAAAAGCTTTACGCCATGCAAATCGATGCCACGGTGGTCTGCGATGTTCAGAGTATGACGGTTTAGGAGGGTATACTACGATTGCCGTGCAATCGATTGCATGACGATATACCTAAGGATAGTCAAGGTCGGCATCTTTGTCAATGAGTCCAGTATGTAATCGTTTAAATCTTCATGGAAAAAAGGTTACACTCGGCTAAAATCTAACCCTTGAATTAGAAACGTAAATGTCTAGAGCAACATTGCCAGCAATCAACTTCCGATATAATGGGCAGATTGTTGGTCAATAGGGGCATCATCATGAATGTAACGATTGAGCGTGCGACGGCTGCCGATGTCGAGCGGTTGGTTGAAGTGCAAGTGGCCGCCTTTCATGAGGACGCGCGGATTTATCCCGGCGTCAGCCTCGGCGGGCCACCGGGTTACGACTCGGTTAAAGAGACGCTCGCCAAAATTATGGAAACCGACTACTACAAAATTCTTGCGGATGGAGAGATCGTGGGTGGTGTAGCGGTGTTCAATCAAGGCGGGGGATGGTTTCACCTCGATGTGATTTTCATCGATCCCGCCTACCATAACAAGGGCATCGGTACCCAAGCGATGCAGTTTATCGAGCGTACGTTTCCGGCCAAGCGCTGGACTCTGAATACACCCGATTATGCCATCCGCAACCATCACTTCTACGAGAAGTTCGGTTATGTCCGCGTGGGTTCCGCGCCCTTCGAGGATTTTGTGCTGCTGGATTACGAGAAGTACGTCTAATTAACGCACGGCTTCGCGGCTGGCAACCGCCAGCATCGCATCCACACTTTTCTCGACATCATCAGCGGTAGTCGCCCATGAGGATATGCTGATGCGCATGGCCGACTGTCCACGCCAATGCGTCGGGCCGCACCAGCTTGTGCCATCCTGCTGAATGCCCGCGATCACGCGCTTGTTGGTTTCGTCATCACCAAAGGTGACGACGACTTGATTGAGCACCACATCATTCAAGACGGTATAGCCTGCGCCGCGCAGCGCTTCGGCAAAGACAGAGGCATACTGGCAGGTACGCTCCACCAGATCGGCAACGCCGGAACGTCCGAGTGACCGCAGTGCCGCCCACACCTCGACGCCCCGCGCCCGCCGTGAGAGTTCCGGCGTGAACTGCGACGGTTCACGCGTGTCACTCTGTGGTAGATAGGCCGCGGTCAACCGCAGCGCACCGCGCAGTGCTTCGGGATCACGCACGAAGGCCAAGCCGGAGTCATAGGGTACGTTCAACCACTTGTGGGCATCAGTCGCCCACGAATCAGCATCGCCGACGCCGACCGTCAGATGTGCGCGTTTGGGTGTGGCGCTGGCCCAGAGTCCGAATGCGCCATCAACGTGTACCCATGCACCGGATTCATGTGCCCATGCGCACAGCTCACGGATGGGATCAAAGCCGCCGGAGTTGACGTTACCGGCCTGAACACACAAGATGGTTGGGCCGGAGAGCTTCGGCAGTTTATCCAGACGGATACAACCCTGATCATCCACCGGCAGTTTGGTTACGCGCTGGTGGCCCAAGCCGAGCAGACTCAAGCTGCGGAAGAGGGTCGGATGGGCTTCTTCACCGACGATCACATGGATTTCGGGCGCGCCAAACAACCCCTGCGACTCGACATCCCAGCCCAGTTTGGCCAGCACAGCATGACGGGCAGCCGCCAGCGCCGTGAAGTTTGCCATGGTCGCGCCTGTAACGAACGAGCCTGCCGCAGCTGCGGGCAGTTTGAGCACATCCAGCAGCCAGCGCAGCGATACATCTTCCAGCTTTGCCGAGATCGGCGAGGCGACGCGCAAACCGGCGTTCTGATCCCAGGCGCCCGCCATCCAATTGGCGGCGAGGGCTGCGGGCAGCGATCCACCGATGACGAAGCCAAAGAAGCGCTTGCTGGCAATCCCCATCGTGGCGGGTGAGCCGTAGTCATCCAGCATGGCGAGCACATCTTTGGGGGATGTGGGCGCATGCGGCAGTGCTTCATCAAAGACGGTCAGCCGCTGCACAGCTTCGGCTGAAGGGGCAACGCTGCGGTCATCCAGCCCTTCCAAATAAGCCGCTGCCCGGTCTGCGACGGAATGGAGCAAGTCACGCATTGAATCAGTCATAAGGTTGCCTCATTACTTCTAATTGAAAATGATCATCATGGTCGACACGATTGTTCCCAGTATAGGTGTCTATCAAGCCGAGGTGTAGCGCAATAGCAATCCATTATCGGTTCTTGCTGATCAAGAGACTAAGCTTCAGCAATCACAGCGATGGATATTTTCATGCCTTTGGGACGGATGGGAAGACGTGCACCTTGACGTGCCGGAGGGTTCGTTGGGAACCACTTCAACCATTCTTCATTCATGCCCCCAAAATCGCTTTCTTCAGCCAAAATGAAGGTCGCGCTCACAATCTTGTCCAGTGAACTTTGCGCCGCCTGAAGAATGGATTCTATGTTCTTTAAGCACTGTGATGTTTGTTCTTGAATGGTTAAGCCGACTATTTCGCCTGTTTTCGCATCAAATGGCCCTTGGCCTGATACGAAAATGAGTCCAGCGGCTTTTACCGCTTGGCTGTAGGCAGCCGATTTGGGTGCATCGTCAGTTGTTACAATCATCTTTGCCACTTTCTGTATCTCCTATGGAAACATTACAAAAGGTTCTTGGAAGATGGGCACTGTTTTGGCTCCGTCGCAATGAAATGATCAGTGCCATAAAATCGAAATGCCGATCCCGTTTAGGCTGTTTTGAATGTTTCATATCTGTTGACAATCCACAACAAAAAGAGCGAGGTGATGAACCCCGCTCCTTTATAATGTTGCTGATTAGCGTTTTATCGACAGATTAGCCTGTGTAGACCACGCGGTAGATGTTGCCGTTCTGGTCATCGCTGACGAACAATTCGCCGTTGTTGCCGACGGTCACGCCTGCCGGACGACCCCACGCGCCGCCGCAGTTTTCTTGATCGTTATCGCGGAAGCCGGTTAGGAAGGGTTCTGATGACACGGGTACGCCGTCCTTGACCACGATCATCTGCACGCGGCAGTCCCGCGCTTGGCTGCTGTTCCATGAACCGTGATAGGCCTCGAAAAGATTGCCCTGATAGTTCTCGGGGAAAGCCGTTGCATTGTACTGAGTCATCCCGATTGGGGCGTAGTGGGCGAGGTCGGTGAACAGCGCCGGTGACGACTGGTCACAGCTGGTGATGCCACCGCCAAACGGCACGCGCGTATCCTGTACATCCTTGGTGCCTGCCGGAACGGCGCCCGAAACAGGCGTATAGCAGTACGGCCAGCCGTAATGCTTGCCTTTTTCCACGTTGATGACGACTTCCTCAGGTGGAATATCGTTGCCGAGATCATCACTGCCGTTGTGGTTAGCCCATAGCTGGCCATTCGGCGTGAAGATGAAATCGATGCTGTTGCGCAAACCTTCTGCCCAGATCGGCTGTCGGTTCTTGTCCGCATCAGTGGCATACGGATTATCCGACGGGATGCTGCCATCCGGATTGAAGCGCAAAATGGCAGCACGGCGCGGATCGGTTTCAGGATCATTGTTGCTGCTGGAACCGGTCGAGACATACATCATGCCATCCGGCCCGAAGTGAACGGTGCGCGTCACATGATGCACCGCTTCAGGGATATTGGTCGTCACCACTTCGCGGCCTTCGAATTTGCCATCCCCATCGGCGTCTTGAATGCGCTCGATACGGTTACCTTCGGACACGTAGAGCCAACCGTCATGCCATTCGACGCTGTGCGCCAGCGGCATATCAGCAATGACATCTGTTTTTTCAGCGACGCCATCACCATCGGCGTCCGTGCCATCAGGCGTGGCTTCGCCAATCCGCTGCCAAAGACATTGACGCTGAAGCCCTCTGGTGCTTTTAAGCGGGCAGCATCATCAGTTTCCTGCGCGGCAGATGCCGATACCGTCAAGAGTGTTACCAATAAACCCAGTATCCATAAACGACGCATATACAATACCTCCTTGTTCCTTTACGGCTCTGTCACTGTAGCATAATCGATCCTCATCATGTGAGGCTGTATGGTTGGAATTATGGTAGGACACATGGATATGTGTTATCTTCAGAGGCGAAATAAGATGGTTCGGATTAATGAAATTCTTTGATCTTATTTATTACAACGATTAGCCGAAAATGTCCGGTGGTCGCCTGATGTTCATCCTCAAGAAGAAGGCCAGCGGTAAAGTCATCCAACGAATAACGATACCCGAAATAGCGAATGATTTGAGCCGTCAGTGGTGTTTGTCGCTGACCGGAGTTGTGTTTCGCCAGTGTCGTTTGTGAATGCTTGGGCGCAGGCTGGTTGAAGCGATAACGGGCATTTCAACGGGATAAATCATGGATGGTAAACGCTTTGCAGGCAAAAATATCATCGTCACCGGCGTGGCCAGCGGCATCGGAATGGCGATACACTCGTAATTCCTCTCATGCTGAAAAAGTAAGGCAGTATCTAATGTTGAGGTAATGTGTGCTACTTTAACGCTTAGTAAGGAAAATGTCGTGAAAATCCGTTGGAAATTATTCTTACTCGTTGGGATTTTTCTCGTTGTTGGTGTAACGCTGATGAGCCTAAGTGTAGTCAGTGGCAGCAATTGCTCTGGTTTTTGTTCTGTTTTTCATGACCAGTCAACCACCGTTGTGCCTGCACTTTCACCAACTCCCATTGGTGGCGGAGAAAATGGGGTGATTTATGCAGGTGGCGGTAAGGGAAATATTTTAGTGTTCCAAAAAGACTTAAGTGACCCAGCCAGTATTACCCCAGTTCTCAACTATGAACAACTTGGAGAAGCAGTTGGTAAAACAATCGATTCCGCCCTAATTCGTTCTATATCTCCAGATGGCAAGATGGTGGATGTGTGGGTTTATGAACCTCAAAAGCGGACTCCTTATGGAGAGTATTTAGTTTCTGTCGATTTGAGTTTTCTAGGTCGTCTCAGAAATGGTCATTTGGATCACGCGCAGTTCTGGTCACCGGATAGCACAGCGGTGCTGAGTAAGACTTCTATGGGTATTTTTGTCGTGCGCCGAGAGCGGACAAACGTGACCTCGAACTCTACTAAAGGTAACATGCTAACTTGGTCAAAAGATGGAACAGAGATTTATCTCAGTGATTCACGTAATCGTCTAGTAACCTACAAGATTGAGGACGGTACCCAGCATCGTATAAAGGTAAGTTTTCTAGAGGAAATAAACGCTACCTTAAGGAGTAGTTCGAAACAGGAATTGATATGGTATCTCAGTTTTTCGCCTATCAGTGATGAGGTACTGGTGGCGACTGTAGAACAATCTGAATCCCGATTTACTATTTACAGGACAACTTCTGATTTTGCGGATGCAAGCGTCTTAGCGACATTGGACTATACCCAGTGCAGTCCTTCTACGGTTCAAGGTTTTGACCACTTCATGTGGTCGCCAGATGGTCAGTATGTATTTTTCATACCTGCCTGTGACGACAGCGTTTTCATTGATGTGCGTGATGGCACTACTATTGTGCAGAAAAAATTCATCCTCAACGATGACGCTACCTTGGTTCGATACCCCTGTGGTTGGTCTCCAGATAACCACTTTGTTACTGTTCAGTTCTCACAAGCAACAGAGGACACCTTGTCGTTTTGGGATCCAACACAGCTAGATAAACCCAGTAAAGAAGTTTCATTTTCTTTTGTGGGTACTTGCCCTGTCTGGCTACCCTCACCGGCGGCAACTCAGTAAGGGATACGGGCTGAAACTATGGACTCCAAACGCTTTGCAGGCAAAAATATCATCGTCACCGGCGCGGCCAGCGGCATCGGACGCGCATCCGCCATTCGCCTCGCTGCTGAGGGTGCATCGGTCATCCTGCTGGACAAGGATTCGGCGGGACTGGACGACACCGCTGGACAAATCAACATCAAAGGCGGCCAGTGCTGGACCTATACCCTTGACCTGACCAATGAAGCCAGCGTCCAGAAGGCGATTGCATCAATTGTCCAAAAGCAGGGTGCACTACACGGCCTCTTCAATGTGGCAGGTGGCAGCGGCCGCCGTTTGGGTGATGGCCCTGTTGACACGATCACGCTTCAGGGCAGGCAGGGGACGCTTGACCTCAACCTGACCACCATGTTCCTCATGTGCAAATACGGCACGCCGCCCTTGCTGGAAACGCGCGGCGCAATCGTAAACATCGGATCGGTACTGGGTCTGGTCGGTGGTGACGAAGACTTTGCCACGCATGCCTATGCCACGGCAGAAGCGGGGATTATCGGCCTTTCCCGCTCGATGGCCGCTTACTATGCGCGGCGTGGTCTGCGCGTTAATGTCATCGCTGCCGGTTTGATCGCCACGCCCATGACCCGTTCTATACAATCCGATGCGAACCTTGCCTCACGCCTGCCACAATTACAGCCCCTCACAGGCGCGATAGGACAGCCGAATGACATCGCCTCCGCAGCCGCTTTCTTGCTCTCTGACGACGCCGCCTTTATTACAGGGGCCGTCTTAACCGTAGATGGAGGTTGGACCGTACGATGAGCTATATTCGAACTGTAACCGGTGATATCGACCCCGCCCAATTGGGCATTACCCTGATGCATGAGCACGTCCTGACCATGCCGCCGCTGAGCGTTAAAGACCGGGACCTTGAACTGTCGGACGAAAACGTCATGAAGCGCGAGCTTCAGCATCTGTATTCGGCGGGCGGGCGGGCGCTGGTCGAAATGTCGCCTGCCGATTATGGCCGCAGCCCACAAGGATTGCGCCGCCTGTCAGAAGTCAGCGGCGTCAAGATTATCGCCGTCACGGGCTGGATCAAAGAATCGGCCCATACCCAATGGTCAACCGGACGTACCAAGCGCCAACTCGCTGAAGAAATGATCGCCGATATTCAGCAAGGCATGGATGGGACACCCGTCAAAGCCGGTGTCCTCAAAGCGGGCAGCAGCAAAGGGAAAATCACTAAGGAAGAAGAAAAGGTCTTTAAGGCCGCAGCCATCGCCCACAAAGAGACGAACGCGGCGGTTTCTACCCATACCGAGGCTGGTACGATGGGCTTGGAGCAGGTCGAACTGCTGAAAGCGGGCGGCGTGCCTGTTGAGCGCATCCTGATCGGACACTGTGACCGCAATCTGGATTGGGATTATCATCTGGCGCTGGCGAAAACCGGCGTGACATTGGGCTTCGACCAGATCAGCAAAGAGAAGTACTATCCTGACAGCGAGCGCATCCGCTTTATCAAACGCTTGGTCAAAGCCGGATACGCCAATCAAATCGCGCTCAGTGGAGATTTGGCTCGTCAGTCCTACTTTCCGGAATACGGCGGCTGGCAAGGTCCCGGCTATACCTATGTGCTGTGGCGGTTTGCTGCATGGCTGCGTGAAGAAGGTGTCGATGCCGATACCATCACCTGCATGTTGGTCGATACGCCTCGCCGCTTGCTGACGATCTAACCAAGACTGCGAATCTTGTATGGGGCGACCGATGTGTCGTCCCATTTGCTTTACAGCCGAATTAACTCCTCTAACCAAGGAATAGGCTGGTTCTTCCGCTGCCAGAATAAATCCTCAAACAGGTAGTGAGCGGCCAGCATCTTCCATTTTCCCCAGCGTCGATCTACCCCCTGTAAGATCAACTTGGCATCGACCAACTCTTGGTCAAACAGCAGACGTGAGTATATTTTTTTGCTCCCAAGGCGAAATATACTCAAAAGCGTCATAGCGTTTGAACACGCCGAACAACAAATACCACACTGATGCGGGCCCTATACCATACAGGTTGAGCAGCTTGGCTTTCAATTGGTCGCTTGGTAGGCCGCGTAGTGCCAGCTCGTCGAGGTCATCATGAACGAACATCGCCGCCTGCCGCTTAAACGTTTTGGCACGATAACCGACTTTTAACGCCCGCAGCTCGTCTTCCGTCGCTTCATGAATGGCCTGCGGTGACCAGAAGGTCGACAGTAATTTGCCGTCGACCATCACCTTTGAGCCGTAGGCGGCAAACAAATTCTCGGACATTTGCACCGAGCGCCGAACCGTTGTGTTTTGCAAAACCGTCGCGATTACAAGATATTCGTATAGTGAGTTGATATTGCTATCCCGCGAACCCCGCCAGCGTTCCAAGGCCGGTTTGAGCATCGCATCCTGCCCGCAGTCCTGATAAAAGGCTTCGAGATCGGCCTTCAGGTCAAAGCGGAATTCCAACTCGGAGACGATGCGCTTCAACTGCGCTTCAGGAATATCAAATGCCGAAAATACCGCCAAATTCAGCTTGGGCTGCTCCGTCGCTCCAGCATTCGTCAGCTTGATTCCGAAAACTTGTTCGTCAAACCGCAGCGTAAACCAGTAACATCCCTCCTCAAACAGAGAATTGCTCGCCGGAAAATGCGATGGCTTGTGAACGGTGCTTTCAAAGTCAAAAGGGGAAGTCGGGAACAAATCAACCTGTTGGCAGATATCGAGGTGTAGGGGTTCTTGGATCATAACAATCTCCTTGTTAATCCCATTAAACCGGATAATTTATTCGATGCGATCTGCCGCTTGTCAGGAGATATGGATGAGGATAGACAGACGTCTCGCGGATCAATCGACTAGATGACCACCACACCATTTGAGGCGTGTAAATGCAGGATATGCCATGCGCCTTCCTGTTTGATGACGACCAGTGTGCGCCGTGCTGTACGCTCCGCGTTCAACAGGTGGAAGCTGACCAATGCGGCCTCTTTGTCAATGATCTGAACAAAAAGGTCTTCGGGTGGCAAGTGGTGAAAGGGCGGCCCAGACGCAGCTCCCTTGCGAATTCCAGCGAACACCATCTCAAAGCGCTGTTGGATGTTGTGCTGTCTCACAACCAGCAGCGGTGGTTCTGGCGATGGAAAGAATACGGTTGCATCCTCCGCAAAGCAGGCGATGAAAGTAGGCATATCAAGGTCTTCGAAAGCCTTCAGGAAATGCCTCGTGAAAGCCGCCACTTCACTGTAAATGTCTGCGGCATTGGCAGGTTGGGACATCATTGTATCGTCCAAGAACTATTGGTATCCAATACGGTTTTCATCATAAGCCTCAATTTCGTTTCATGTCAAAAGATGGCGAATACAAGTTAATCCCTATCATCTGCTTATTGGAATCAAAACGCGGGACAAGTTCTGTCCCGCGTTTTTCGTGGTTATCTGTGCTGATTAGGGGTGACGTTCTACCAGTATCACTGTACCCGGCGCATACAGCGTGGTACAGGTGTAGCCGGGGAAGGCGTCGGTCGTCCATGCGCTCCACAATTGGGGTACACGTGGGCTGCTGTTGGCATTCATGTAGATCATATATCCCTTGCCTTGTAAGCAGATGTCTACGTCGCCAACGAAGCCGGTTTGTGCGGATGTACTATAAACATCAACCGCCGCGATCAAACCGAGATCCAGTACCGTCTGGTTGCCGATGTTGGCTGCGAAGGCGATGGGGCCGCCCAGCCACATCCGGTAATTTTTGCCCGCAGCTATCAGGCTGCAGCGCAGTCCAGCACGGTCAATGTCGTTGGTGAAGTGACTACGAATCATGCCCGGTTCTTCAAAGTTGACATCGGTGCAAAGTGTGGGCGGCGGCGGCGTAGGCAGTGTGGTCTGAGTAACAGGAGTGGTACCAACAATGAGGGTAACCGACTGAGTTGCGTCCGGAGCGACGCCATTGCTGGCTGTCACCGTGAAGTTAAAGCTGCCCACAACGGTCGGTGTGCCGGTCAGCGCGCCGCTTGTGGGATCAAGCGCCAGTCCGGGCGGCAGCGCCCCACCCGTCACAGTGAAGGTCGGTGCGGGATAACCATTCGCTGTAAAAGTATGGTGATACCCGTTGTTGACGGTTCCGTTTATCGGGGCACCGCTGGTGAATGTAGGCGCTACGGGTGCATTGCTGACAAGGACTGTGACGGTTTGCGTGGCATCTGGCGATACGCCGTTGGTCGCAGTCACGGTAAAAGTGAAACTGCCCGTGGCGGTGGGAGTACCGTTCAGCAATCCAGCGCTGTTGAGTGATAACCCTGTAGGGAGACTGCCGGATGTAACTGAGAAGGTCGGCGCAGGTGTGCCGCTGGCAGTAAAGGTATGGCTGTAGGCGGTGCCAACCAGACCTGAAGCCGGAGCGCCGCTGGTGAAAGTGGGTGGCACTGTACTATCAGTAATGCTCAGACTCCAGCCGGATATGCTGCCGCCGTCCGGAGCTACCGTATCCATGACGTATAGTGACCATGTGCCGTTCGGATCAACACCATTGAATACCGAGAGAGCCGTGCCATAAGGACTGGCTGGTGCTGGCCCTGCGAAGTTTACTGTTCCTATATTTGTGGGTTTGTACGTGCCATTGGTAATGAGTGCAGCGCTTAATGATGTGGCCGCGCTATCATCAAACGTGACATTAACACCGGTAAGAGAATTCGCGTAGCCCCCGCCTGTATGCGACATGAGGACGACACTTTGTCCCCCCGGTCCAGCCAGCAATATACTAATGTCATCCGGGTAAGCATGCGTTATTCCGGTGACGGTTGCGGTAACTTTACCAACGGTGCCTGTAAAGCCGCTCACCGTGATGGTTGAAGGATAAGGTGAACCGTTTCCGGAAACTGGAATACTAACCCCACCGCCACCACCGTAAGTAGTGGTTGCAGCCATTGCAGGGATACTTGTGAAAAGTAGTACCAATAATGAAATTATGCCGACAGAAAACGAACGTATCGAAAAATGTGGTTGTTTCAAGATAGTTCCTTAGGTTCCCAACTAGTTATTGGGAAGAATTGCGATTCATTTGTAAAATAATGTTACATCTCTTTTATCTAATTAATCCTTAAGTTACAATTTGCTACAGCGTAAGTCTCCCAGCTTCTGACACACGCTTGACCCATACCCGTAGAATAAGAGAAATGGACTAACAGATGACTAACAATTTTGCGGCTTAAGCCATCTGCTAACGAGAAGACAAGTACACTAAAGGCCTCCAAAGACCTTTCACGCCAGTTGTTCGGTTTCATCTATCGCTCTCCTTTATTCAATACCGACCCCGGAAAGATTTAAGCAGGGGCAAAGAAAGCCTCGCTTAGTTTGTGAAATCCTTATCACTACCGTATTGGGCTTAAGAACTTGCACACATAGGGGCAGCTTCCCGGCCTCAAGGCCAATGTTGTAATTCTGCCAAGAAACTGTATTTGGTCATCGTAGGCAGTTGACTCTCACCCTCAATTTCTCTACTTATGCGTCATGGCGAGAGCTTTTCAAACATGTGATACACAAGGCGAGAAAACTTTCTAGTTAGGTAAGGTGAGTTGTGTATTCTGTCAACCAAAGTTGGTATATTCTAACATCTGTGTAAGAATATTTGTGCTATAATCGGGTTGTGAATTGTGCTCGAAGGGTTCACTATGCCTCTCTGTCTTTGTCTCTGCGTCTTTGCGGTTCAATCGCATTTGTATTGCAACGTGAGCAGCGGCAGTGCACAAATTGCACAGCGGTGGCATTGAGGGAGGCATCCGCTGCAAATGCGCCATTTCGGTGGCATTAGCTGAGTGTCCCGCCGACATCAATTGTCAATTCAGCGGCATTAGGGGAGCTTCCCGCCAGTCATTCCGGCGGAAGATATGCAAAATCTGCAAAACTTGCGAATTATGCGAATCAAACTCTCGCTTTGCTCTCTGCGCCTCTGCGGTTCAACTTATCTTTGTACTTGAATCGCGCACGATGAGTTGATGGGGCAATACCGTCGAGTGTGCCGGATGACCTTCCATCATTTCGAACAGGTTCTGCACCATCAGCCGTCCGCCCTGCTGTATCGGCTGCCGGATAGTGGTCAGTTTAGGGGTACAGTGGGCTGACAGGGGAATATCGTCATAGCCCACCACCGAAATATCATGCCCGACTTCGTATCCCATCTGGTGTAGAACTTCCATCACGCCTACCGCCATGAAATCGCTGCATGCGAAAATCCCGTCGAGATGGGGGGCGCGTTCCAGCAGGGTTTGCACCGCGTGGCTTGCCCCTTCAGGTGTAAAGTCGGTGTAAACCACCAGAGACTCGTGATAGTCCAAACCGGACTCGATGAGTCCACGTTCATAACCTTGTCGCCGCATGGCTGTTTCCACCATGCCCCGGAAGCCGCCGATGAAACCGATGCACCGGCGCCCGATGCTCACTAGATGGTGGATCGCGTCCTGCGCTCCGGCCTGCCCGTCACATCCCACCGAGACATAGGTCTGTGCGGGGAGTTCTGCGCCCCACACCACGAAGTTGGCGTCGAGCGCTTGCAGGGTATGAATGCTAATGTCGTCCACTGCGCGGTCAATCAGGAGGATGCCGTCCACGCGCTTGTCGACCACGTAGCGCTCGCACCAGTCATCGCTCCGGGCATGGACGCGCGCGATAATCGAGTCGTAACCGTGCTGGTCAAGCTCATCGGTGATCGCGCCCATGATTTCCAGATAGAACGGGTCTGAGATCGGGCGCTGGTTGATCCCCTCCTGATAGGGAAACAGGGTTGCAATCGTCTCCGAACGCTGCAAGCGAAAATTCCGTGCCCGTACATCGGGACGGTAACCCATTTGGATGGCAACCTGTTGGATTTGAAGGCGCGTGCTTTCGGGTATCGCGCTGTGATTATTCAACGCACGCGAAACGGTCGACGCCGAGACCCCTGCCGCCCGTGCCACATCCGCAATCGTAACTCGCTGGCTCATGACTGTTAGTCAGGCAGCCCTTCGCGCACTTTACGGAGCATATTGCCGGACATGATGCCCTCAATATCGGCTTCGCTGTAGTTCCGTGCCCGCAAGAAATCCGCGATCTTCCACAGGTCGGCTACGGTGTCGAAATCATTGGGATACTCGTCGTTTCCCATGCCTGCGTTCCAGTCGGTGCCGATTCCTACATGTCGGGTGCTGCCCGTCAGTTGGCAGATGTAATCAATGCCGTCCGCAATCCGCGAAACGGGAATCGGTTCGCCCGGTTTCCAGTCGGTCTTCCAGAACAGGCTCAGGAGCACCATGCCCATCACCCCGTCACGCTTGGCAAGGAGCTTGATCGCTTCGTCGGTCAGGTGACGGTCGGTGTCACAGAAGGCGCGCGGGTTGGCGTGGCTGGCAATAATCGGACCGGGGTAAACATCGAGCGATTCCATGCAGGCTTCTTCCGCCATGTGCGACAGATCAAGCACCATATTGAAGTTTGCCATCTCGCTCAGGAGCTGCCGTCCGAGGTCAGTGAGTGGCCCCGGCGCTTGCGTGCCACCGGCATAGCGCGTCCTGCTCCATGACGTGCCGAGGATGCGTACGCCGCGCTCGTACCATGTGCTGAACTGCTTGGGTTCAATTACCGGATCCGCACCTTCCATCAGGACAATCATCCCGTGCAAGCGCTTGGCCGGATCCGCATCATCTTTCCATGTGGCCAAAACATCGTCTAAATCAGTTCGCGTCAGGATAATTCGGATGTTCGACTCGCTGGCTGCCAATTGGGTGTAATAATCCAACTGCTTCATCGCCGTGTTATGCGCTTCTTGTGGCGTGCTGTACGAGGAAAGCGCGTGTGCTATCGGGTTCAGACCGCCCCACGGTTTAAAGTCCTTCGGTTCGACGAACAACGTGGCCCCGACCACTGCGATTCGGGCTGCCATCGCGTCAGGCAAACCGGTTGCTGATTTTCCGCGTCGGCGAGGATGGCTGATCCCCGCTTCGAGCCGCCGGCTTTCGGTCACGCTCAGTCGATAATCGCGGTCACAGTCGATGGCGTCGTAGGCAATGTCGCGGTGCATATCTGCGATAATCATGAGGATTTGGCCTTTTCTGTTTTGAGTCCGCTGGCTAAGAAATCGGCTACATGCTGAACCCGTTTATCGGATTGGTTCCGGCTGAGTCCGCCGTTCATTTGGGTCATGCAGCTTGCGTCACCCGTCAGCACGACATCGGCCTCGACTGCGTTGATGCTGCTGACCTTATCTTTCAACATCGAGTTGCTGACTTCTGGCATCTTGACCGCGAACAGCCCACCAAACCCGCAGCATTGGTCATGCCCGTTTAGTTCGGTAATCTCCACACCTTGCATATTGCCGACCAGCGTTCGGGCCTGTTTTTTCAGTCCACTTAACCGTAAGCCGTGACAGGCATCATGAAAGGCCACTTTGGTTGGGGGCAGCGCCGCACCGATATCGGTAATCCCCAAGCCGTCCACCAGATATTCGGTGAATTCCCACGTGATATTGCCCGCCCACGTCGCCCGATCCAGCCATTCAGGATCGTCTTTGAACAGTTCAGGATAATAATGGCGTATCATCGAGGTGCAGCTTCCCGAAGGCGCGACGATCACTTCTGCGTCTGCAAACGCCGTTAGGAAAGCCTTGGCCACGTCCCGCGCATCATTCCAAAAACCGGAGTTGAACCCGACTTGACCACAGCACATCTGGCTCATAGGAAACTTGACTTCGATCCCTAAGTGATCGAGGATTTCAACGACTGATATCCCTGTGTTCGGGTAAATCATATCGACGATACAGGTTACAAATAAGGAGACAGGTTTATAACGGGGGGAGGGGCGCAGTGAGTCAGGCATGAGTGTGATCCTTCATCAATAACTTTTTTTCGTAATCAATGCCGTTGTAAATAGCCGATCAGAGTGCTTGCGCACTGATGCCGGTAAGATTAACATATATCGCCAAAATAATTCGTGTTTTGAGGACAGCGCCATGACAGATGAAATCATCATCCGGCAAGCCACAATGGCTGATATTGACCAGATTGTAACGCATCGCCGCCGGATGTTCGAGGACATGGGAAACCAAGACCTCGAAGCGATGGAACGTATGGCCGCCGCGTTTCGTCCGTGGCTCATCGACCACATGCGCCGGAATGTGTATTGCAGTTGGTTGGCCTGTACGGCTGAAGGCATGGTTGTGGCAGGTGCGGACGTATGGCTCATCGACTGGCCGCCCGGTCAGTTTGATGTCTCACTCTATCGCGGTTATATCCTCAATGTGTATACCCACCCTGATTTTCGCCGTCGAGGATTGGCACGCATGCTGGTTCAGACTTGCACCGACTGGTGTTATGCCAACGATGTGCAGATCGTTACTTTACATGCCAGCGACCAAGGACGTAAAGTCTACGAGGGATTGGGATTTACGCAGACCAACGAAATGCGGACATGGAAGGGGCGCTACGATTGATTTCTGCCAGCAGCCTCAGCATTTTGTCGGAAGAATGCAGGCTACGATTACCCTACGAAAAGCACCCAATTTTGCGGTATTTATCTGATCTTAATCGTCGTATTATGGTTTAGGTATATAGTGTTAAATGGGTGTGAAAATCAACAAAAATAGGTCTTGTATCTCTGTCTATTTTTGTTATACTGCCCGCCCGAAAATGAAGACCATATCACATTTGAGAAAGTGGTGACACACAAAAAGGGAATGGAACAAACAGACATCGCATCTATTAAAACGCTGACAGGTCGGGACGTCTTTGTGATCCGTGAAGCAACACTCAACGACCTGCCAGCACTGGTGGCGCAGCGCCGCCATATGTACGAAGACATGGGCTATACCGATACTGCCCGACTTGATGAGTTGGAAAAGGCATTCGAACTCTGGCTTCACGATAAGCTGGAGGATGGGCATTACCGCAACTGGCTGGCGGAAAGCAGCGATGGTCGCATTGCCGCCGGTGCAGGGTTATGGCTGGTGGATTGGCCGCCACAGATGATGGATTTCTCGCCGTATCGCGGGTATATCATGAACGTCTTCACTGAACCCAGCTTCCGTAAGCGGGGTCTGGCGAAGCGAATGGTACAAACCATTGTCAACTGGTGTGCTGATCAACGAATTGAAACGGTGAGCCTCCACGCAAGCTGTGAAGGCCGTCCAGTGTACGAATCGTTGGGGTTCAGCCCAACAAATGAGATGCGGTTACACGTTCCGTAACTGACGCTGTGTTTGATGAGAACAGGGAGATAAGTCTCCCTGTTTTTGATTCAAAATGTTAGAAATGCCGTTATAATGCAACCTAAATATAGTTATGGAGGTCGCCTGTGAGCACAAAACCGGAAACCATACAGATTGACTCACGATTTGGGGTTAAAACCCATAGCAACCTATTCAAACAGGAGACAGGTTCGGATAAGCTGCTGATTATTCTGCCGGGATTGGGATATACGGGTGAATTTCCGGTACTTTATTATCTGCGCAAAGCTGCCGGTCAATTGGGGTACGACGTACTTACTGTCGAGTATGGTTTTCAGGCGGCTCATACGGGTTTCAGCTTTGAACAGATTCCGGAGTTGGCGGATGACGTTCAAGATACGGTTGATCCGGTACTTGCCCGTAACTATAAACAGGTTTGCATCGCGGGCAAATCACTCGGTTCACCGCTTGCGGCTAATCTGGCACGGTCGATTAAGGATGCTGCTGTCTCGCTTATCCTCTTAACACCCATTAAGGACACGGCTCACGACTTGGATGGATTTCGCACTTTAGCGATCATCGGTACAACTGATCCGAACTACTCCGCACAAACCGTCGCAGACTTTGAAGGACACTCTGATGTGAAGTGGCGTGTGTTCGAGGGGTTAAATCACAGTTTAGAAGTAACCGAAAATTGGCGTGAGTCGGCCAAGGTGTTGGCTGATGTGATCCAAACTTGCGCGGACTTTCTCGGTGACTAATGGTGAGCGTGTCAACCGGCATCGTGATTTTCGCGCCTTATGCGGTTCATAAAGTTGCCGTGCCCATCCTGCGGCAATACGCGCTGGATAGTCTGATTCGTGTGCCGCCGCACATCACGCTGATGTTTCCTTTCGCGCCGTTTGAGCAGTTGGACGGGGCTGCGAATAAAGTGCGGGAAATCTGTGATGGGACCAAACCGTTTGACATTACGCTATCCGGCTACGGTCAATTTCCGGGTGTGATTTTCATGTCACCTGCGAACCCTGACCCGATCAAAGCGGTATTCAAGGCGATTTATGAGGCTTTTCCACTTTATCCCCCTTACGGTGGCGCGTTTGGAAATGATTTACATCCCCATCTCACTGTCGGGGAGTTCAAAAACGAAGAGGAACAACGGGCTGCGCAACTGCCGGATTATGCGCCGATTACGTTTCGAGCAGAGAACGTGCATCTCATCTATGGCATTCAGACGGAACCGCTGCCGTGGCTGACTCACAGTGTTATACCATTCGGCAGTTGAAAACATAGTACGATGTTCACCTATGATGCATAGGGGGTCATGAGGTACTATTGGGGATAACTCAACCAGCAAGACTTAAAGGTCGTCATGTATCCGATCTATGATTTCGGCGGGAAAGGGCAGATTATCAATCTGCTGCCTGCGAATGGTTTTCCGCCAGAAACCTATATCCCGCTCTTGCGCCCATTGACCGAACATTATCATGTTATCTGTATGCTGCCTCGGGCGCTGTGGCCGAATGAAAAGCCACCGACTGAACTGCGCCAATGGGATATGCTGGCCGATGATTTGCTGGCAGGGCTGGCTCATCACAAGCTCAAGGATGTGATCGCCATCGGTCATTCCTTTGGTGGGATTGCCTCGATGATTGCCGCTGTGCGCCGACCCGAACTGTTTAGCGCACTTTGTCTGCTGGACCCGACGCTGTTCCGACCCGAATGGCTGGACGGTATGGAGCAAATGCAGCGCGACGGAACTATTCTTGAGTTCCCGCTGGTGCAGGGTGCCGTGCGCCGCCGCCGGACGTTCGAAACGCATGACGAGGCCTTGGCCTATTTCAGGACCAAGAAGTTGTTTGCGGATTGGCCGGACGAGAGTTTACGGTTATATGTAGACTATGGGTTGCAGACCGCTGCGGATGGCAGCTTGGAACTGCGCTGGCCGCCCGAATGGGAAGCCTATTATTTCAGCACCGGCTTCACCCGATCATGGGAAACTGTCCCCAAGCTGGGCGGGCTTTTGCCTGTGTTGGCGATAGGTGGGAGCACAACCGACGTGTACGTGCCGGAAATTGCGGCCATGCTGCGCGATGAACTGCCGGACGCCACTTTTGCGGAAGTTAGCGGACATGGCCATCTCTTTCCACAGAGTGCGCCTCATCAAACGTTGATGAGCATCCAACGATGGTTGGCTACACTGAGGTAATATCTCGTAGACACATGCTGTCTGTTCAACAAGTAAAGTACATTATTTAGGGGAATAATGAACACCGACTCGCTTATTAATCGTATCGCTGATGTACCGAACCGCATTTCGCGCACGGTCGATGGTTGGGGTGACGCCGCCATCCACGCGCGACCTGCAGACGCCGAATGGTCAGCCGCTGACATTTTAGCCCATCTACGGGCATCCGATGATATTCTCACGCCGCGCATCTACATGATGCTGGTGCGGGATAATCCAACCCTGCTAGCCTACGAAGAACGGACTTGGGCAGAGGTCATGGGCTATGCGGATGCCAATTTCAATACGTCATTGCAGACCTATATATTGAAGCGTGCCGAACTGGTGAAAGTCCTGCAAGGGCTGACCCCTGAACAGTGGCAGCGCACTGGCGTCCACGAGAAACAAGGCTCGATCACCATTGAACAACTGGTGAATGATATCCTGCACCATGAGGCGGAACACTGCCGTCAAGTCGAAGCGCTTCGTCCACAAGCGCCAACGCCGCCCGTATCGTTCGTCCGCGCGCTGCTGCTGGATGACCAACCGGATTCACGCGATAAATATAAAGCCATGCTTGAGGGAGCAGGCTATGATGTAGTGGTTGCCCACGATAACGCGGTTGCGCTCGACATTCTGCTCAACGATTCCAATTTCCAGATTGTGCTGGCTGACTTCAATGTGCTCGGACAGCACGACCTCAATTTCCTCGACTCGCTGCGGGTGATTTATCCCCGTTTGCCCGTGGTAGTGCTGGGAGCGGACGAGGACTTGGAATGGGAGACCATGGCACGCGAACGCGGCGCGGAAGCCTTCTTCTATGATCCGGTTAATCTTAAAGATGTACTGGATACGGTGCTGGACTTAACCGGTCAGAAGACCTATTGATTGGATAGCAGGGACATGCCGGCGGCATGCCCCTACCGTTCATTTTTGTAACTTGCCGCTTACCCGACACGTTTGATGCGTCGTACTGTGCTTTCAAAATTGGTCAGCATGATGCGGTTTTCGATATTCATCCACGCTGCACCGGAAAACGCGCCTTCAAAACCTTCAACTGTATAGATCGCCTGCGGATCAAGCCCCTGTAAACGTACTGACATTGGATTGACCGGATCGGGAATGTGGGTGCGGAAGGCGAACAGGACGCCCTCAGATTTATCTTTGTTCATGTACTGAACCGCGCTGAATCCGCCGCCAAACTGAGGGGAAAGCAAGCGATATTGATCGCCCAACTGGATAATCGGACGGATTTCCTTATAGAGCGCGATCCACTTCTTGGCCTCTGCCCGTTCGGACTCGTTCCAATGGGTGATATTCGCGCCGATGCCGAGCGAACCACACATGCTGACGTGCAGCTTGAAGGTCAATGAAGTGGTTGATTCCATATCGGTGACCCATGCTTCCATGGTGTTTGCCGAGAACAACTGCGAGTAGCCTTCTTGGATGGCAAGGCGGGATGTTGCGCCGGTGTTGTCGCTCACCCAAACTTGGTCGGCATAGCGCAGGATACCCATGTCAGCGCGTCCACCACCGCTGGAGCAGCTTTGCCAGATGACACTCGGATGACGCTCCCGCAGAGTACCCCAAACGTGATACAAGCCTTGCACATAGCGTACCCAGAGTTCGCGCTGTTCGCCTTCGTAAGACGGCCAACCCGGTTCGCTGACGGTGCGGTTCATGTCCCATTTGATGAACTGGATATTGTGATCGGTCAGCAGTTTATCAAGATGACCGATGAGATAGTCCTGCACATCGGTGCGTGCCATGTTAAGAATCATCTGGTTGCGGGCTTGGCTGCGCTGGCGGTTGGGGAAGTGAATGATCCAATCGGGATGGGCGCGGTAGAGATCGCTGTCAGGATTGACCATTTCCGGCTCGACCCACAAACCGAATTCCATGCCGAGCTTGTTGACGTGTTCGACCAAGGGCTGCAATCCGTTGGGAAATTTCTTTTCATCCGGCCACCAGTCGCCCAAGCCGGCATTATCCAAGTTGCGCCCGTGGAACCAGCCATCATCCATCACGAAGAGTTCGATGCCGAGGTCTGCCGCGATTTCAGCGTAGCGTTTTTGGGATTCGACATCCACGTCAAAGAAGGTGGCTTCCCATGAGTTGTAAAGGACTTTGTGGAGATCGCTGCCGTGCGGGAGGAAGCTGCGGATGTAGTCATGCATGGTGCGGCTGGCGGTGCCGAAGCCGCTGCCGCTGTATCCGGCAATCGCGCTGGGCGTAGTAAACACGGTGCCGGGTTTCAGTTCCCAACCGAAATCCCAATCATTCAAGCCGATGTTGATGCGGGTTGAGGAGAAGTCGGTCACTTCTGCCGCGATTTTCCAGTTGCCACTCCATGCCAGCGCGCCGAACCACACTTCGCCCTGCTGCTCATCGGCGCTGCCTTTATCCACCGCGAAGTACGGATTGTGATGGTGGCTGGTGTGGATGCGGCGGCTTTCGACGACTTTGACGCCTCGGGTCAACGGTTCGCGAACAATGTGGAACTCGTCGATCCAGCGGCCTGCCAGATGGCTAAAACGGTATTTGTCGCCATAGGGGAGATGCCATTGGGCGGAGAAAACACGCTCTAGTGCAATCGACTGGTCGCCATCGTTATGCAAAATGGCGTAGCGCTCAATCAAGTCGAACTCGACCAGCGGATGATAGACGAGCGTTACGCGGAGCGGATAATAGGAGTCCTTGAGTTCGATATACAGGGCTTCATCTTTGACTTCGGCACTGGCGAACTGCAATTCTACGGTGCGTACGCCATCGGCAAAGACCACTTTAAGAGCGGGTTCAATAAATTTGATGTCGTTGTCGCCGGGGTATTCTTCGGGCGTCAGTTGGGCAGGGTTGTTGGATGACGCCCAGCCCATCGGATTAGCAGGCGGTGGATAATCACCCGGACGTGGAAGCTTCACACCCCAATAGCGATGGACAAGCAGTCCGGCCTCATTCAACCCGAAAGCGTAAGCGGTATTGTTGGTTTCCAGTACCCAACTGTTGCTGCTGGTATGAATCGACATGACGATAATGACTCCAGTTTAATGGCCTGAGCGGTGTCGTTCGGCCCACTCCGGCGCAAGAATAGAATAGCTCAGTAAATCTTTATAGGTTCCGTTGATGGCGTGGGCTTGTCGGCGGACGCCTTCCTGTTGAAAACCCAGTTTTTCAAGTACACGGATCGAACCGAAATTGTCGGGTAAGACACTGGCTGATATACGGTGTAACTTGAGGGTATCGAAGCCGAACTGCAAGATCGCCTGCGCGGCTTCTGTGGCGTAACCGTTGCTCCAATAGAGCCGATTATAGGCATAGCCGATTTCGGCACGGGCATCGCGAACGTTATGTGCCCCGAAGTTGATGCGCCCGATCATCTTGTGGTCGGCGCGGTGTTCCACTGCCCAATCGAGGGCTGTACCGGTTTCGTAGGCATTCAGGGTTTCTTGCAAGTCGTCAATGTTTTCTTTGAGTGTTTTCTGGGGCAGCCACAAACCGGATGCGGCGATGTCATCATCTTTGGCATATTCAAACATGTCCTGTGCATCGTCCAAACGGAGTGGACGCAGGATGAGTCGCTCGGTCTCAAGTGATGGCAGTGGTTTGAATAGCGGTTGATCCGGCATAAGAAGTTTTCCAAATAAAAAGACGAATCTGTATTCGATTCGCCTTTTATTTTACCGCTATCCGTTGCTTCTAGTAGAGGTTGACCTTCTTAGCATTAATCTTGACCACTAAACGTGTTTCCTGATCGGGAGTCGTGCGTTGGTTGAAGTCTCCATAATAACCCCGTCCCGTATACTTGCGAGACAGGGCTTCGATGTGTTCACGGCCACCTGTTTCGGTGACTTCGGCTGTTCCACGGACTTCGAGCCAATGAAATCCGTCATTTGGATCAATGATGACCAAAGTGACCTTTGGATTGTCCTGTAGATTTTTGTCTTTTTGACGACCACGTGCCGTGTTGAACCGGATATTCTCGCCATCATAATCGGCCCAGACGACGGTGGATTGCGGCTGACCGTCCGGCATGACGGTGGTGACGACGGCGAAATAAGGTTTCTCGACCAAGTCTTTATGTGAATCGGGGATAACAGTGTTTGGCATGATTGCTCCATATCGATGAATATTGTTAAGGTGGACATTTGCCCATTAAGAAATGGACGTTGAACCCAGAATGGATATTACCCGAACTTGATCACACGTGTGGGTCTAATTTTGAACATGATGCCCTTGTAAGTGGCTTCATGCCCTTCAGTTTCGATACTTTCTACAACACCTTCAATTTCTAGAAAGCGATAGGGGTTTTGTGGGTCGAGCGCCATGACGGCGACGTTGGGGTTAGCCAGAATATTCTTATGTTTGCGGTTGTCGGGGTCGGAGGTGATGCGAATAAATTCACCGTCCCAGCGCCGCCAGATGCCGACCGAGTGGGGTTTACCTTCGGCAGAGACAGTGGTGAAAACAACGACGACAGGCTTTTCGAGCAGGTCTTTGTGCGAGTCGGGAATGATGATGGTCATTTATGCTTATTCTTTCAGTGGATTCGGATAACAAGAATTAGACGCGACAAATCGAGGGTTTCTTCTACGCTTATCGAATGGAGGGTCTCCAAGCGGGACGGATATAACGTGCTGATGTGATGGGCTGAGGATAAATGTAACTGGCACAATCGATTTGTTGAAAGACACAGGTCGTATCCAAGAAATTGAGATGAGATTTTCGGTCGGCAACGGTGACGAAGGCCAACCAGCGACCATCGGCTGACCAGCTAATATTATCCTCGGTACGAAGGCCACTGGCTACCTTTTGGATCGTACCATTACAACTCTTTTCAGAACCAATACAGGAGGTGTCCAGAACATAGAGATTAGTTTCTTCAACAGGCTTTTGGAGATTGGTATTGCCACTGACAAACGCAACCCAGTGGTCGTGGATGGCGATAGAAGGAGTGTCTAAACCCGAATTAATGGCAAGTCGTTCCGGTTTTTGTGAAGTGCGGCTGTCCAGCCCGTACATGGCGTATCCGCCCTGTTGGGTTCTCTCAAGTGCCGCCATAAACAGCCGGTATGGATCGAGCGGTACAAATGTGGTGGTCATCAGCGGCAGGCCATTCGTATCGAAGGCCATACGGATGGCATCTTCACAAGGATCAGAACAATCTTTGGGAACGGCGAGCAGCGAGTTCGGGTTATCAAAGTCGCTGAAAAGGATGGACTGCCCATCAGTAGACCACACAGGGCGCGGATTGAGATTGGTAATATGCTTTTCACCCGTCAGAACACGCGGCTGTGAGCCATCGGCATTCATGATGTACAGTTCCGGGTTGCCGTAACCGAAGCTGGTATAAGCGATGGATTGACTATCCGGCGAATAGGTAGGGTACAAATTGTAACCGGGCGTTTTGGTTAAATACTGAAGCGGTGAGCGAAAATTGGCTTTCAAGATACTGCTGGCACTCTCAGAAGTATCCACAACAAAGGCGAGTGACTGCCCATCGGGCGACCATGTCAGGCAGCAGTCATTGATAAACAGTCTTTCGATATGAAAGGTGAATTGGCGCTGAACATCCATCAAATAGAGTTTGTTCGAACCACCCCGGTCAGACATGTAAGCGAAATCGCCTGTGTAAGGCAGGATTTGTCCGGCGAACAGACTGAACTGAATTGCGGTCAGCGAAATTAAGAACATACCGAGGCTTAAACAAAAGAGAAGCCGCTTCATGATCGCCACGCCGGATTTTGGAGAAACATTTGGACGGTAGTAAGCTGTTGAAGCTGACTGCCATCGGCATTCATGACATAGGTCTCAAAATCGCTGCCCCGAACGGTTCGCTGAAACAGGATTTTCTGTCCATCGGGTGACCACTGCGGCGAGAATTCAAACTCCGGCGTATTGGTCAATCGGCGTTGATCATTTCCATCGACATCCATGATATAGAGTTCGGCGTTGATATTACGTTCGGAAATGAACGCAATCGTGTGACCATCCGGCGACCAATTGGGTAGCAGGTCACGGCTCGGATCATCGGTTAAACGGATTTGCTGCGTGCCATCGATGTTCATCCGGTAAACCTCAAAGTTACCGTCACGGTTGGACTGAAACACGAGTTGCTGACTATCAGGTGACCACGCGGCCTGATCATCGGCGAAGGGGTTATTGGTCAGGCGTTTAGCGTCACTGTCATTGCACGGTGAGGGCGAGCGCATACAGTTGGTGTCCGTGATGTAAATCTCAGGGTTACCGTCTCGCTCGGATGTAAAGGCTAACCAACGGCCATCGGGTGAAAAAGCGGGCGAGTGATTGTTTTTGCCGGTTCCCGTCAGACGGCGGATTTGGTGCTCACGAATATCAGTGGTGTACAAGTCGATGGTGATGTTCTGCACGGCTCGAAAAACGATGGTGTTTAAATCCGGAGACCACGCTATATCGGTTTGACGACCGATGAGGGATTGGCGAATGAAATGGCTGATGAGGTGGCGGTCAATGTCCATGATGAAGACGCCGGGACGTTCTGAGTTGGAACTGATAAAGGAGACTTGACGGGTAGGAATAGTGACGGCGCGAGCGAGCAGGATACCAGCCAACGCAAACACCAGCGTGAAACCTACCAACTTTAAGTGCCAACCGATCATGACCGGCATATGTTAGCCATCCGTTAAACGTGGGTGAGGCGTAGGGTATCCAGATATTGAGTTTTTTGCCAACACAGGCATACTTTAACTATAGAACGATCACCTAATCTTTTACGGACTATAGATACCATGTTGCCACGCCAGTTGTTGCGCTTCGCCATCGTCTTTCTGTTTGCGCTGCCCGTCACGGCGGCTTTCGCCCAGCAGCCTTGCTCCGAGATTCCGGAGTGTAAAGGGGCGCTCGGCGTTCCTCAGTCAGTCCTTGATGCCTACCCTAAACCGAATGTTAATACGCTGCCGATTGATGACTCCCTGCTTTACGACCGTATTTACCGCAAAATCCATGGGCCGGTCAATATAACGGATGCGCCCGGTGGTAACGTAGTGGGTTCACTCGGCTCAGGGTTTACTTATGTGACGTTGAATGGTACGAGCGGCGACTGGTCACAAATTGATAAGAACCAGTGGGTTCCCTCCAGCGCATTGACCGACGATGTGTTGGTATCCCGTTACAGCGGCATCAAGCTGCCCGAAGACGCCCTGCCGTATCCGGTGGCGTGGACGATGAAGCATCTGCGTCCGGCGACCGTGCCCGGCGCTGATGACGACCCGAACAATCCCTTCATGTACCGCTATACACTGGTGAACCTCTACACCTACGTCGAAGTGGATGGCAAGCGCTGGTATCAGGTGGGACCGGGGCAGTGGATTCATCAATATAATGTGGCTAAGGTGACACCGATTCCGAAGCCCGAAGGCATTGATACGCATAAATGGGTGGCGGTTGATTTGTATGAGCAAACGCTGGTGGCGTATGAAGATGACAAGCCGGTTTTCTCGACCTTGATTTCATCCGGTTTGAAAGACTGGGGAACTAACGAGGGCTTATTCCACGTGTATTTGCGCTATGAACGCACGACCATGAGCGGGGCTGAACAGGCGTCTGATTTCTACTCTCTGCAAGAAGTGCCTTGGACGATGTACTTCGACCACGACATCGCGCTGCACGGCACTTATTGGCATGATGGATTTGGTTACCGCCACAGTCACGGTTGCGTGAATATGTCGATCACCGATGCACACTGGCTGTACGAGTGGAGCGCAGACGAGACGGATTACAGCGTGCCGAACGATCCGGGCATGGCGGTGTATGTCTACAGCAGCGGGGCATACGATAGCTAGCACGGTAGACCACTAGGATCAATTTGAGAGGTGGCTTTGGTCACCTCTTTTGATTCGGTTAGTGTGACTACTGCCGACCAATGAGCGAATGAATGAGGGGTTTCAACTGCTCGGCTAATTGGTGATAGGAATAGTATTTGCGACCCAACTCATAGTTTTCTTTGACAATCTTCTGCACCTGCTGCGGGTTCTTCAGCAGTTGACGCACAGCTTCGACCGTTTTATCTGTCACGAACTCGTCGAAGCTCACGACTTGAAAGCCTTTGGGTTCGATGTCGGTTTTAAAGATTTCGTAGGTGCTCATGACAATCGGACGCTGGTAGTAGATCGTTTCGAGAAAGGCGTTTCCGAACCCCTCAACCGTTGATGGATAGGTAACTATATCGGCGGCTTGATAAGCGTCAGCCAGTGAATAGATTTTGTTGCCGTGTTCATCCAAACGGCGCTTGAAATCAAAGTAAGCGTCGGCAAAGAGTACCCGGACATTCAAGGCATTAGCATAGCTCTGCAAATAATTCCGGTAGTCCACGCCCTCGTCACCAGCGGAGTGGGTGATGACCAGCGCGGCTTTCAACCCTAAGCGCCGGGTGAGGTCGATAGCTTGCTCAATCCGTTTGCGAGGAACGACGCGAGTTGGTTGCAGCAGGAAGTACTCATCATCGGCGATGCCGAGCACTTTACGAAGCTCGGAGGTGTAACCATCCACTTGAGGCGGATGCTCAAAATCCATGACGTTGGGAATAAGGGTTGTTGAGGCGACGCCCGTTCGGAGTGCGAGTTGATGGCTGGCAAAGGAATTGATTACGACATGATGAATGCTAGAGAAGGTCGGCGGAAACGCTGCCCGTAAATAATCGGCCGCAGCGCTGACATCAAATCGGCTGCGTTCCCAACTGAAATCGTGGTGATGACCAATGGTGGGTATTCCGGTTTCAGCAATCAACTCAGCAATAGCGAGGCCAAGTGGAATGTTCATGGGTATCGACAAAGCGTTTTCAGTGATGAGAATACTAATTTTGAACTTGGCTATAAATTTATAGAGGTGATCTTTAAGAGACGCTTTGATACGCTGCACCTCTTCTGACGTTTTGCGTGTTCGTGTGCCATCTCCAAAGAGATCAGTATTGAGCGCAAGCACATCCGGCGCGGTGAAATGGGCTTCCGGAACAATGTAGGTGCGTTCAGTAGGCCAATCCGCCTCTCCGGCAAAACAAAAACACTCGTATTTCATTCCCGTGAGGATACTGGCCCATTTGAGGGTTTCCAGCGAAACGCCATCCGTACCTGCGAGCCGAGTTGATACGAAGCCGATGTGATGAGTCATGGTGTGTACCCTATTGCCTATATGACACGAGTTCCGCTTACTACCCTAATTTTAAGGGAGCGCGAATCCCGTTTCCGTCTTACAATCTAGAATGGGGATTGAAAGACACAATTGAAAAGGACATAACATAACATGCAACAGATATTACAAAATCCTCTAGTCATCCCAATTGTGGTAGTACTAGTGGTGCTTTTTATTATGGGTCTGAGGATTGTGCAGGAATATCAACGGGCGGTGGTGTTCCGTTTGGGACGTTACAGCCGGACAGGTGGGCCGGGCGTGTTCTGGGTTCTTCCTTTTTTGGAATACACGCGGACGGTGGATATTCGGACGATCACTGAAGCGATTGAACCGCAGGAAACCATCACCCGTGACAGTGTGACGATCAAGGTCAACGCGGTGGTGTGGTATAAAGTGACCAGCCCATCCAAGGCGACGATTGCAGTGCGCGACTTTTCTCGCGCAGTTAATCAGGCTTCACTGACCGCGCTGCGAAATGTCATTGGTCAGCATGATCTGGACGAAATCCTGCGCGAACGGGATAAGATCAATCTGCAATTGAAGAAGATTGTCGATACCACCACCGAGCCTTGGGGTGTGGAAATTGAAGCTATTGAGATGAAGGATGTGGAAATTCCGGCTTCGATGCAGCGCGCGATGGCGCAGGAAGCAGAAGCTGCCCGTGAAAAGCGTGCCCGTCTGATTAAGGCACAGGCTGAACTGGAAGCATCGGTTAAGCTGGCGGAAGCTTCGCAGCTCATTGTTCAAAATCCGGCTGCTCTGGAACTGCGTCGTATGCAAATGGTGTCCGAAGTGGGCGCGGAGCATAACAGCACAACAGTTATTCTTATCCCGTCCGACTTTGTGAACATGGCCGGGAGCCTGAATACCATGATTGCCAATAACTTGACCAACCAACGGCGGCAGGCGCAGGAAGACCTTGAGCATCGTCAACGGCAGCAGGGACATGTACCGCCCGTGCCACCAGCTGCACCTGCACAACCAGTACCCCCCCCCCAAGCGTCACAACCCCCGCGTCAGTAACCCGCAATCTCAGGGGCGCACATGTTGCGCCCTATTTTTTAACGAGTCGAACCGGCTTTAGCAGACTGCGGTCGAAGTTGGCTATGTCAGCAGGGTTGATCCGTTCCAGTTCGGCGCGGACGCGAAATGAATCTTCCCGAAGTTGTTTGATGTCGATGCCCTGACACACATCCGGCAGCAGCGCGAACCACTGGACGCTTCGCAGTAACATCTTTAACGCCCCACGATGATTGCCACGCGTGATTTGAAAATAGGCAATACCTACCTGTAACACGGCGCGATAGAGGTCGCGAACCGGCGTGGTGGTGTGCATCCATTGTTCCTCGAAAAGATCGTGCTGAGGATAGTATTCACCCGCGTTGAACTTAGCAACGGCTTGCACGGCCAGCGGCGGTAATTCTTCCTGACACTCACAATCTAAAAGTTCAGCTGTGGCTGGATCAAGGACACGCGCGTAGGAAGATATTAACTCCGGAAGCTGCTCCAAAAGTTCGGCTGGCGTGAGCGCTAAATCCGCGCCTGTGAGGAGGGCAACCTCCCGCACATCTGAGGCGTTGGCAATCAGAAAGATTGGGATGCGGCGGGTGGCGGGACTGGTTTTGGGGGTGGTCGTCCAGAAGCGCCAATGGGGTTGATCACCATCCACCAGCACCAGCGCGGCATGATCGTCGGCGAGGTGGGTAACGTAACCGGTTTGGTCTGTGTAATTCAGGATGCGGTAAGTGTCAGCGAGTTTTTGGCGAAGGGGTACTTCCCATTCCGGTTTACCGGTGAGGATGAGAACAGCGTTTGTCATAGCAGCCTCTCGACTCTTTACAGGCTATTGTAGCCGATATGGTCAACAGCCTGAGAATCAAAGAGGGCAAGATCGAATGTCTTGCCCCTTTCAAGGAGTGGATGCAAGCAGGGCATATCAATACCCTGCTCGTCGGGAGAAGTCGTTACTTGGGATCGTACATTTGCGACTTGATAAATTCGGGTAGGTTCGGCGGCAGTGGGGCTTCAGTCAAGCCTTCCTGCTCGGCGATCTTGGCTACGGCTTCGGCAATCGCGGCTGAGACCGAGCGGATGTTAGCCAGCGGCGGGTAAATCTGTCCAGATTGGAGGTCGTCCAAGGTGACCTGCTTGGCGAGAGCACGGGCAGCAGCGGTGAACATGCTGTCGGTGACGTGCTTGGCACCACTGACGACGATGCCGAGACCGACGCCGGGGAAGATGTAGGAGTTATTGGCCTGACCGGGTGAATAAGTGGTTTCACCGAGGGTGACTGCCGGGAAGGGACTGCCACTGGCAAAAATCGCGCGGCCATTGCTCCAACGGTAGGCTTCTTCGGCGGTGCATTCTGACTTGGAGGTCGGATTGGAGAGCGCGAAGATCACCGGACGTTCATTGAAGCGCGACATGGCTTCGACAATCGGCTGGGTAAAGGTGTTGGGCATACCCGAAGCACCAATCAACATGGTCGGGCAGAGCGAGTCGACGGCTGTTTGAAGATCGGGCACGAAGCGGTGTTCGTGCGCAAACGGTAGCTTATGTTCAGCAAGATCAGTACGGCTGGCGCAGACCAGACCCTTCGAGTCGACGAACCAGCAGCGCTGACGGGCTTGTTCGGGGGTTAATCCTTCGCTAACCATTGCCGAGGCGATGAGGTGACCGATACCGATACCGGCTTCGCCTGCGCCAAGGAAGAGGATGGTCTGATCGCTCAGACGTTGGCCGGTAATGCGCAGCGCCGAGAGAACACCAGCCAGCGTGACACCGGCGGTACCTTGAATGTCATCATTGAAGACGCGGTAGTCATGACGATATTTTTCGAGCAGACGGAAGGCGTTCTGGTTACCGAAGTCCTCGAATTGAATAAGGGCTTTGGGGAAGCGCTTTTGAGCGGCGGTGACGAATTCTTCAATAAAGGCGTCATATTTTTCGCCACGGGTGCGATGCTTGGAGAGACCGATGTAATGCGGGTTGTCGAGCAGCTTGGGATTTTCCGTGCCAATATCAATGGTGATGGGCAGGCATTGACGGGGATGGATACCTGCACAGGCGGTATAGAGCGCCAGCTTGCCAATCGGAATACCCATGCCGTTCGCGCCCAAGTCACCTAAACCGAGGATGCGTTCACCATCGGTGACGACGATGACGCGAACATCATCTTCGGGCCAACAGGCGAGTACTTGGTCAATTTCACCCTGATCATCTTCCGAAATGTACATGCCACGGCCACTAACGTAAACTTCGCTATATTCTTGACAGGCCAAGCCGACCGTCGGGGTGTAGACGATGGGCATCATTTCAACTAAGTTCCGCATAAGTGTGTAGTAGAAAAGAGTGTGATTGCGGGACTGAACATCCATTAAATAAACATATTTTTCAAGGTTGGTGGCTTTATGGTGGAAGTTGGCCAGCACGTTCTTGGCCTGATCTTCAATTGTTCTGACACGGGGAGGAAGCAGACCGCGTAGTTTGTGTTCTCTACGTTCTTGAATGGTGAAAGCCATAGACCGATTCAAGTGGGGTTGATGGAGCAAATCAATTCCATCAACGAGCTGAGTTTGTTGGGTGGGATCATCCTTAACAGTCATTTTATATTCCTCGATACGGATTCATTATTCCGCATATACGCATTTAATGACTGTAATTCTGTTCGGTTCCGGACATGAGTATGGTATGTCACCTAAGCTGTGTGATGAAATTCACATGACCAGACTACCTCGCTTGAATACTATGCATAGTGGTATCATTAATGAACACTTCCCAATACATGAACTAGACAAGAAAGGACAATCTCATGACGATTGCCACTGCACCCGATGCGGAACTGACAATTGATCGGATTAATGAACTACTCGGCGCTGACGCAGACGAACTGCTTAACCATAAGTGCGAGACGATTAGTAAAGACGTACTGCATTTGCCCGGCGCGGATTTTGTACACCGCGTGTGGACGAACAGTGACCGCCACCCACAGGTTCTGCGGAGCCTACAGCAAATGTTTGGTACAGGCCGTTTGGCGGGTACCGGCTACCTGAGCATTCTGCCGGTTGACCAAGGTATCGAACACTCGGCGGGTGCGTCGTTCGCCAAGAACCCTGTCTATTTTGACCCCGAAAACATTGTGAAACTGGCGATTGAGGGCGGCTGTAACGCAGTGGCCTCGACCTTCGGTGTGCTGGGTGTCGTGGCGCGGAAGTATGCCCACCGTATCCCGTTCATGGTCAAGATTAACCACAATGAACTGCTGACTTACCCGAACAAGTTTGATCAGGTGATGTTCGGAACGATCAAGGAAGCATGGAACATGGGCGCGGTAGCAGTTGGCGCGACCGTGTACTTCGGTTCGGACGAGAGCACCCGCCAACTGGTGAGCGTAGCAGAAGCCTTTGCGCAGGCGCATGAACTGGGCATGGCGACGGTTCTGTGGTGCTATACCCGTAACCCGGGCTTCAAGGTGGCCGGTGTGAACCATGAAACCTCGGCTGACCTGACAGGGCAGGCCAACCACCTCGGCGTGACTATTCAGGCCGACATTGTGAAGCAAAAGCTCCCGACCCAGAACGGCGGTTTCAAGGCGCTGAATTCGGGTGGTTCATCCTACGGCAAGCTGGACGAACGGATTTACAGCAAGCTGACCAGCGAGAACCCGATTGACCTGACCCGTTATCAGGTGGCGAATGGCTACATGGGACGTGCCGGCTTGATCAACTCCGGTGGCGCGAGCAGCGGTGAGGGTGACCTCGAAGAAGCTGTGAAGACGGCAGTCATCAACAAGCGCGCGGGCGGCATGGGCTTGATCAGCGGTCGTAAGGCGTTCCAACGTCCGATGGACGAGGGCGCAGCGCTCCTGCGGGCGATCCAAGACGTGTATCTGTGCGAAGATGTGACGGTGGCGTAAAGGCTACCCCCTCACCCAACCCTCTCCCCCAAAACACAAGGGAGAGGGCTAAAAACAATGCATTTACAGACAAGTTAGAGAAAAAACGTCGTTCGAGAGGGCGACGTTTTTGATTCGCAAAATTCGCAAGTTTTGCAGATTTTGCAATACATCCGCCGAAATGGCTGGCGGGACGCTCCCGTGATGCCGCTGAATTGACAATTTGTGTCGGCGGGAGGCTCGGCTGGTGCCACCGAATTGGCGCATTTGCAGCGGATGGCTCCTGTATGTCCGCCGCGTCGCAAATGTCGGTGCAGTCGCAGCGGGTGTGAGGGAGGATGCCGCCGACCATGCAAAACCAAATGCATTTTTTACAATAAAGGTACAAAGAAAAAAGAGAATAAGGCAAGGAAACAGCATTCGAAACCTATTGGATAATGGCTTATGCTCATTATAGCACAAAAATTCTTACTTGAGCGTTAGAATAGACAAACTTTTGATATATAATATTCATAATATTTGAGGGGCTATACATGAAACGTTATCGAGTCTTTGGATTTGATTTTGATGCTCGTGCTACCCTGTTAAGTCTTGAAATTCAACCCAATTGGGCAGAAGAAATTAAAAGTCAGCATCGGCAGAATTACATTAGTACAATTCTTGGATTAACTGCAAATTATGGAGTGGCAAACGGGGAGAATAAAATTAGGAATTTTGAAACTCTGGGTACGAAATCTTTCTCAGTGGTAGCATTTCACAACAAGTTTTATCAGCAAATACGAGATGCTTTTGTTATAGGAGCTTATTACCCTGCGTTGACAGGTGCTTGTGCTTTGGCTGAGCGTATTCTCAATCACCTAATTTTACGATTAAGAGATTCATTTAAATCATCTGTTGAATACAAAAGAATATACGGCAAATCATCCTTTGATAATTGGGATTTAGCAATCGATACTCTTGAAGCTTGGGGAATACTACTTCCTGATGTGGTTACATCATTTCGAAACTTGAGTAAGATTCGTAATCAGAAAGCGATACACTTTAACCCAGAGACAGATGAAAATGACTATACATATGCACTGGAAGCTATCCAGCTCCTAAATCAGATTATTAGTCAACAATTTAGTGCTTTTGGTCCCGAACCTTGGTTTATTCCAAATACTCCCGGTACATGCTTCATAAAGAAGGAGTTCGAAGGTTCGCCATACATTCAAGAGATTTATATTGCAACGGGGAATTGTTTACTTGTTGGGCCTTATCATCAAGTAGTTGACATAATCCATGAAAATGGTGCCATGAAATATGCTGTAAAAGATGACTTCAATTACGATGATATTGAGATTAGCGACGAAGAATTTGCTCATTTGTATAACACACGAAATACGTAGTATTGAGTAAAACGCCAAGCCCAAATCAATAGCGGGCTGAAGTTCACTATACAAGTTTATCTACCCACTCCGCATGCATGCGTTTGAGGCGGTCTTTTTTGAGGTTCTCGCGAATGAGCCAGCGAATGTCTTTGTCGTGCGAGGCGAGCCATTTTTCCATAAGCGGTTTGCCATGTTCCGGTAAGGCGACAACCGCTACACTCCAACAGTAGGCCAGTCCTTTGCGGAGGGCGATGAAGTCATCGGCTTTGCGGTCGGTGACGGTGAGGATCCCATTTGTAATGGCATCAAGGATATTGAGGACGCGGGCGACCTGTTCAGGATTTTTGAGCAGGCGCGGCTCACAGAGGGCGGCAGCTACGGCACGCTGTTCGTAGAGTGTTCCACGATGCCAAGTCATCATGTAGTCGATGAGGGTGGACATGTCATGATCGCCGAAGTGTTGGAAGGCTATGGCTGCGCCTTCACGGACACGCCAACGGGGATCATTGGCGGATGCGCGTAAAATGGCGAGGGCATCAGGATGATGGTCGGTGAGCAGGTTACCGAATCCAACCGTGCCACAGAACGCCAAAAATTCACCGGGCGTATTGGTGGGTGCGATGGAGGGAGTGTAGGTCAGCAGATGACGAAAGATGGCTTCATCACCGACTTCTGCAACAGCGTCGGCTAAGGTGAGGTTGCCGCGCGGGCCGGGGAGTCCGGAATTGGTGCTGAGGTAAGCATCCCATTCGGATGAAGTAATTGATCGCAGCTGGTTGATGTAGTCGGTTACGGTGGGCATGGATGTGTCCTTTGAGTAGCGGGAAGATGAAACCGAAACGCCTCTTTAGACGTATTGATTGGTAGAAAATTGTCTAAATTTCCTAGTCATGGCGCGACAGTTTGCTCATTCGGCTTTTCATCAAACGTCATAGACTATAGAAAATCAGTTTTGTTGTGATCCATTTTCCGACTCGTTTCTTTATCGAGCAAGTGACGGGTGTTACTATGAACATCATAAACACAAATGATCTCAGACCATCCCCTTTACGAAAATGGGCTGAAATGAACGCCAAGTTGATCCGCAATGCGATGATTGTGACGCTGGTGATCGTGGTGATTTCGGCGGTGGGGCGGCTGTACGGTTTGGGATAAAGATACCCCACCTTAATCCTCCCCTGTTACTACGGGGGAGGAAATCAAGGCAGAAATGAAAAGGCGACTGGTGAGGTCGCCTTTTTTATTTAGCCAGCGGTTTGTTGGAAGAGTTCGCCGAGTTTGTCGGCGGTGGTTTCGGCTTGATCGGACTTGGCGGCCTCTTCACCGACTTTCATGAGGCGCATAACCGTGTTTTTGGCGATGATGCCCTGCTTAAGGGGACGATCCAAGTAGAGCGCACCGACTCCGGCGACCGGAATGACCACGACGCCGCGCAAGTTATCAAAGCTGGTTTTGGTATGTGGGGCATTAGCGGCATCACGAACGGCATTGTTGCTAATGACAGGCTGACCGCTGGTGATGGCTTTTTGCACCACATCGGTCAGATGCTCGGAAAGAATGTCGCTTTGATTCAAATTGATGCTGCCAACAATCGCCAATTGGGTGTCGCAGACCATCGCGCGGTCGGCACCGGTTTGCTGAACGGCGAGCTGCATCAGGTTGGCGAGAAGAGAAGTGTTCATTGAAATTACAGCCCTCATGACCTCATGATCTCCCTATATATTATGTGTGGAACGGCTGGTCGTCTATAGGCAATAGGTGTATACGAAAGTCACCAGTTACAAGAGTAAGTCTCAAGTCGTTGCGTGTTCCTGCCTATTTCACTCATTTAATGTCGGGTGGAAAAGAGATTTAGACAAATTGGATGAGGATGAGGATTGGCTGGTAAAATGGGCGCACATTTCGGCAAGATGAGACGGACACGGCATGCTGTGTCCCTACAAGATGGGCAAAGGATAGGCGATGGCAGAGACACCGGTCTTAATTATTTTGGCGGGCGGGGCATCGTCACGGATGTGGCCGCTGCGTGAGAAGTCGTTGATGAAGTTTGGCGAACAGCCGCTGCTGTTGACGCAACTCAGACGGTATGCGACGCTAGGGTTCAAAGAAGCGGTAATCGTGGCGAACCTCGAAAACCGGGTGGACATCGCGGCGGTGGCTGAGAGCATGACCGAGATAAAGATCGAGATCGTGGTGCAGCCGGAACCGAAGGGGATGGGCGACGCGATCCTGAAGGTTGAGCCGGTGCTGGCCAGCCGTCCGAATACGGCGGTTTATGTCAACCAGATTCATGACGTGGTGGAGGATAAGCTGCATCTGGATATGCTGGCGGCTCACGCGCAGGATGCATCGGCGACGTATCTGGCAGGCTATGAAATGGCGGATTATTTCCCCGGCGGGTATCTGGTGGTGGATGGCGCGGGGCGGATCAGCGGGATCGTCGAGAAGCCGGGAGCCGATAAGCGTCCGAGCAATCTGGTGACGTTCGTGGCGCATCTGCACCGGAACGTGGCGGAGTTGTTCGAGGCGATTAAAGCGGAATATGCTAAAGACATTCCGAGTGACGATCACTATGAGCGGGCGATGGACGCACTGATGAAGCAGATGGTGTATCAAGTGGTGCGGTACAGTGGACAGTGGAAGGCGTTGAAGTTCCCTTGGCATGTGCTGGATATCATGAATGTTTTCCTTGACCAGCTCAAGGGCAGAGGCCAGCAGGTGGCGGAAAGCGCGTTCGTTGCCAAGACAGCCACGCTGGTGGGCGACGTGTATATCGGAGACGGGGCAAAGGTATTCCCCGGCGCGTCGGTGGTCGGGCCAGCGTATATCGGCGCGCATGTGATTGTGGGGAATAACGCGCTGGTGCGGAACTCGATGGTGCTGAGCCACAGCAACGTGGGCTTCACGACGGAAGTGGCACGGAGCTATGTGGCGGAGCATGTGGATATGCATGCCTGCCGTGTGCTGGACTCGGTGCTGGCGTCAAACGTGAACTTCGCGGCGGGGTGTACGACGGCCAATTTGCGGATTGATCGTGGGACGGTCAGCAGCCGCGTGAAGGGCAATAAGATCGATACTGGGCGCGATAAGCTGGGCGCGATCATCGGGCATGGGGCGTTTGTCGCGGTGGATGCGATGACCATGCCGGGCGTGAAGATCGGCGAGGGCGCGCAAATCGGGCCGGGGACACATGTGCATCAGGATGTGGGAGATGGCAAGCGGGTGTATGTGAAGCAGGAGATCGTGGTGAGCGAGTGAAGACGTTTGAATGGTCTTAATGTAAAGCGGGCATGGTCAAATGTTACACTGATGATATGCCCATTAATAGGATTTAGATTAGGACATCTATGCGTTTTGGAAATCGCGAATATCGGATTGCGCTCATTGTCATTACGGTCGTACTGGCACTGCCGATTCTTATGCATGTCGTTAACGGTATGAATAGCCGGATGTTAGCTGACGATTATTGCTTTGCAGCTAACGCGCAAGGTCGTGGTTTTGCCGGCACAATGACCTATTACTTCTATAACTGGCAAGGGACATTTTCATCCACAGCGGTGCAAAGTGCTATTGCATTAGCGGGAGGCCATTTAGTGCAGTTGGTACCCCTCTTGCTGATTGTTGGCTGGTGGGTTGGGTTGAGTTATCTGATATGGCAATTATGTGTCCTGTTGGGTTTCCAATCACCCCGATTGTCCGCACTGGCATTAGCAACATTGACTCTTTATGCGATTTTAGAGGGCACACCTTCCGTTTATCAATCTATCTATTGGATATCGGGTTCTGTGACCTATACCGTGCCAATGGTGTTGTTTACTTTATTGGCTGGTTTTTTGTTACAAATTAGCCGTATTACCATCTCCCTCGTATTTGCAATTGTCGTGGCATTAATAGCCGGGCTGTGTGCGGGATTATTAGCCGGGTTTTCGCCGATATTTGCTGTGTTTGAACTGGGATTGACCGCACTCTTGCTGCTGGGGTTATGGTTTCGGCGACCAATGCAGTTACGGGTCGCAACCATCATATTAGGAGGAGTGTTGGCCGGGGGATCTGTCGGCACACTAATTATGATAGCCGCACCGGGTAACGCGATACGGCAGACGTTTTTTGAAAAACCACCGTCTCTCTTAGGGTTGGTCGGCATTAATTTGTTGAATTCTGCTTATTTTATTGGTATTGATTTGTCTGCTTTCTCGTTGTTGCCAGCCTTGATTTTATTGGTGATTGGTGGATGGATAATTGGTAAAGGGGTAGGGGGAAACAGCCCAATTTATCTTCCCGTAAAACGCAGTCCGCGCAAATGGTTATTGATTGCGTTGGGTGTAGGGCTTTTAATGTTTTTTGGAATTTTCCTACCAACCAGTTACAACATTTCCGGGTTTCCGCCGGGGCGTGCACTAATCATTCCTCATGTTGTTATGGTAGCGCTGGCACTAACATGGGGCGGTATCATGGCTCTTAGCACCAAGAGGTCAGCGGGCGGGAATGGACGGATTTCAGTTGTGATGGTTGTTGCAATGGTCGTTTTGCTTTTGATCGGGGCTGTGTTGTCGGTTGGGAAATTGGCGGCTTTGTCACCCCAGTTACAAACCTTCGCAAGGGAATGGGATGCACGAGATGCGCTGATACGACAGACTAAAAATGGCAGCGGAGAAGTGAGTGTGCCGCCATTTACTGTGGACTTAGCGGATTACGCCTATGTGGCTACAGCTGAAGGCGAATTTGTTACCTGCCTTCAGAATTATTATCACATTCAACGGCTTGTTGTGCAGAAGTGACTCAACTAACAGCAACCTTTCCAAGTGTGATTAAGCTGTTGTCAAAAGGATTGTAGTCACATCATTAGAACGAGTCTGAGTATTACGAATTCTCTCCTATCTTCCCATCCTCTTTCTCCATTGAATGGGAAAAGAGGGAGTAAAACAGACTATTAATAACCTGAAGTGAAACCTAGGTTGAATAGTTGGACAAGGTGCTTACTTATTGTTCACATGAAGTTACCCCAATCGGGTTTCAAGCATGCTAGATAAAGCATTATTCCGCCGACGAGATGTAAAATCAGCAATAACGTACAGATTATAAAAGCCTTTGTAAAACGATGCTGGGCCACCAAGACGGCATTTTGCTTCACAAGAAATAAGGTTGAAGCGACAAATAATATAAAAATAGAAACCTGCCCACTCCACGTAAAATTTCCGTCGAGCAGCGTGGCAGACTCGCCTAGAAAGTATGTGTAGATAGCTCCTACGAGAAATCCTAACCATGAAACTTGCATTGCCGTATCCTTGAGGGCGGAACGACAATAAAAAACTAAAACAGCACAGGGAAAGGCAATTGAAAGCAGCAATTTTGGTAATAGGTTGGTTGGAGAATACGAGGACATCACCGCGAATGGAGCAAAAATAAACCCCCCCATGCTCGAATCATGATAGTAATTCTGCTGCCATATCAAAACTATGGCGATCGGTAACCCTATACCAGCAATTAACAACATCCAGTTAATCGGTTGTCTGCGCCACCAATGGACTACAGTCAGCAATCCCAGAACCGGAATAATCACAATAGCATAACTTGGTTTTGCCATTGTCCCGAGAGCGCTAATCAAAGCGCAGACAATAATGTGAAGAGAACTTTTTCGACCATCGGAATAGGCACGGCAGGCATATAAAAACAGTAGCAGTGCAAAAGGTTTCAATAAAGCGATGGTCGGGTTGTGATAAGAATTCGAGGGAATATAACCAAAGTACAGGTTGGAAGTATCGACTAAATTGATAGGGCCGACAAGCACCAGAGTCAAGGCTAAGGCAACGGCGCAGGTCAATCTAAGGAGTGGTGTAAGAGTCTTCAGCAGCGGATAGATGAGAATAAAGATAATTGCGACAAGAGCGATATAGTAAATTACAGCTAGGAGCGAACCTGCGTAAAGAATTGATACTCCGGGAATAGTCCGATAGAAAATAATAACGAGTACATGAAATAAGAATTGAGGACGGGGTCGGTCAGGATAACCATACTTTGCCCATGTTTCTGCGGAAAATAAGTGCGCAGGATAATCATTTCCTGCATTAATCATATTGAGGATTACGGGAGCGAACATGAGTGATGCAATGATGCTTACAATTCCCAGTCCAATTGGGAAGCCGTGAGTCCGTAGCAATGATTTGAAAGAACGCGCTGTACGACTTGTCATGAAAAATAATCCCTCAAAGCTCTTTTCTTTTTCAAGCATAAAGCATGATCGGCAAGAAATACTTTGATGATTTTTACCATGCTAAAGAAAAGGTATAAGGAGTACTTCTCAAGTGCTCCTTATGATATTGTATTGAGGCAACTTAGTATGAGACAGATTAATCGTCGATGGCTTGGTAGGCCAAGTTGCGGAAGATGTCGGTAGCAGTATAGGGCAGCTTGGGCATATGCTGGGTCATCATGATGCCAATGAAGTCTTCAGCAGGGTCAATCCAGAAGTAGGTATTGGCTGCGCCACCCCAACCATATTCCCCCACTGAGCTTAACTTCAGACCCTGTCCGGCATGCGTGGTGACACGGAAGCCGAGCCCAAAGCCATGATCCAACTGGTTAAGTCCCATGCTGATGGGCATGATGGAGTCGGGTAAATGATTGGCGGTCATCCATTCGATGGTCTTACGGCTGAGCAGGCGGCCACCGTCGTACTTGCCGTTGTTGATCAGACAGTTGCAGAAAGCAAGATAATCGGCCAGTGTGGAAATAAGACCACCGCCGCCTATTGGACATTGAGTTGGCGTGGTGACGTCGCCAATCCCCATGACTTCAGCAGGTGCAAAAGGACGGATGTTGTAGAGTTCTTCAGACGTGTAGACCTGCGCCAACCGATTGACTTTTTTGGCGGGGACGTAGAAATCTGTGTCGACCATGCCAAGCGGTTTGAAGATGCGCTCTTTAAAGAAATCGGCTAAAGGCATATCGGCGACGACTTGCACAATGTAGCCGAGCACATCGGTTGCCATGCTGTAGCGCCAGTTGGTTCCGGGTTGATAGAGGAGCGGGACTGAGGCGAGAAATTCGATCAAGTCTGACAGCGAGTCTTTTCGGGTGAAGGTTAGCCCGGCACGATATAACTCCTCGACAGGCGAATCGAAGAACCAGCCATAACTTAGGCCGGAAGTATGGGTCAGTAGATGATGAATGGTCATCGGTGGCTGCTGATCGACTAATTGAAGCCCAAGGGCGCCCGAACCGACGCAGACTTTGGTTTTGGCAAAAGAAGGAATGAAATTCGCAACTGGATCATAGAGATTGAAGCGGCCTTCTTCGAGCAGGAGCATGATGGCGACGCTGGTGATGGGCTTGGTCATGGAGTAGATGCGGAACAGGGCATCTTCCTGCATAGATTTGTTGGCTTCGATATCCATTGAGCCGAATTTACCGAGATGAGCAACTTTGCCGTGACGCTGAACGAGTGTGAGCACACCGGGAAGGCGATTATCTTTGACCAGTTCGTTCATGTAAGACGGGATGTGGTCGAGGCGTTTGGACGACAGGCCGACTGCTTCAGGCGAGGTGATTTGCATGAGGATTTACTTTCGCGACATAAGATTAATCAATGTGGAAGTGTCGCTCTTTAGTTGATAAATGGCAACGTGAATGGACTTGTCCATTTAGGCTCATCAAGGAGAGGGATTCGCAATTGCAAATCCCTCTTGCAGAGCGTAACTAATCATCAATGGACTGATAGGCCAAATTGCGGAAGATGTCGGTGAAGGTGTATGGTGATTTGGGCAAATGCTGGGTCATCATGAGGCCGATAAAGTCTTCGGCAGGGTCAATCCAGAAGTAAGTGTTGGCTGCGCCACCCCAACCATATTCCCCGACTGAACTTAATTTAAGACACTGTCCGGTGTGCGTGGTGACACGGAAGCCCAGTCCGAAGCCGTGATCACGTTGATCCAAGCCGACGTAGATGGGCATCATCGAGTTGGGAATGTGATTGGCACTCATCCACTCGACCGTTTTACGGCTGAGCAGGCGGCCACCCTCGTATTTCCCGTTATTCAGTAAGCAATTACAAAACGCCAAATAATCCGTAATGGTTGAGACAAGTCCCGCGCCACCCAGCGGACATTGGGTTGGTTTGGTGACGTCCTGAATCATCATCAATTCGTCGGGTGCAACGGGATAGACGTCATAAAGGTCATCCGAGGTATAGATTTGTGCGAGGCGATCCAGCTTGTTCGAGGGAACTTGAAAATCGGTATCGACCATGCCCAAGGGCTTAAAGATACGCTCCTTAAAGAAGTCGGCTAAGGGCATATCCGACACCACTTGCACAATGTAACCGAGTACATCGGTCGCCATGCTGTAGCGCCACTTGGTTCCGGGTTGGAAGACCAGCGGGATTGCGGCAAGGTGTTCGATGAGATCACTAAGTTTATTGCTTCGGGTAAAGGTTGTGGCGCGATATAACTCCTCAACCGGACTGTCGAAGAAACTGCCGTAACTCAAGCCGGAGGTATGCGTCAGAAGGTGCTGTAGGTTCATAAGCGGCTGCTGATCAACCAACTGCATGCCTGTTACACCTGATCCGACACAGACTTTGGTTTTGGCGAAGGCGGGAATGAACTTGGAAACTGGATCGTAAAGATTGAAGCGGCCTTCTTCGAGGAGGATCATGATGGCGACACTGGTGATGGCCTTGGTCATAGAGTAGATGCGGAAGAGGGTGTCTTCGCGCATGGGCTTGTTGGCTTCAATATCCATTAAGCCGAATTTGCCGAAGTGAACGACTTTGCCATGTCGCTGGACTAAGGTGAGCACACCGGGAAGGCGATTATCTCGAACCAAGTCTTGCATGTAGGGTGTAATGCGGTCAAGGCGTTTGGATGACAGACCGGCTTCTTCGGGTGTAGCGATGTGCATGGGAGTTCACTTTCTAAATTTGATGTCATTTTTGAGGCTAAGTGTCTCTCACCCAGACGAAAAAGGCAAAGCATATGAATGGTCTGTATTATCCGGCGTGGCATCTGTATTGAAAGTGTTGGGCTGTAACATTTTGAGGTTCGTAACCGAATAGGGTAATGGGTCGTGTTCCTACGAAACCCATATGACAGAGAAAGGAATTCATTTATGCATTTTCGTCGAACCCTCGTAATTCTGATATCGATGTCTATTTTGATTGGTGTTGCTGCCTCCCCACTGCTGGGGCAAGGCGATACGATCATCACCATTACCGCACCGGGATGGGTCAGCCGTGCGTTCAGCCATGAAGTATTCGAACCGTTTGAAGCACAGCACCCCGGCATCAAGGTTGTGATTGCCGAGGCTGGTGACAGCTACTATTATCCGTCGGCGGCTGAGGATATTGAGAAACATCTGGATGGCGCTCAAAAGTATGCCAGCAGCGCGGATGTCGTTTACATCGATTCCCATATCGCCTTGGTTGAAGCAACGCGCGCCGGTTATTTCATGAACCTTGCACCCTATATGAGTGGTGACGCTTCGTTTAATCCGGATGACTTCTTCCCGACCATTTTACAATCGGCACAGTGGGACGACGGCACGTGGTATATTCCGGCGTCGGCTTATGTGGGTATGATGCTTTATGACGCCAAGGCGTTTGATCAGGCCGGACTGCCATACCCGAATGCGAAATGGACCTTTGATGAGTTCGCGAATACCGTGCGCGCCTTGACCAGCTATGACAAAGAAGGCAAGGTGCTGGTTTCGGGTTTCCAAATGTACGATCCAGCGCTGTTCTTCTACGGGTTAACCAAGCAGCCATTTTATGATGTGAGTAGCAGCCCCAGCATTCCCAAATTTGATAATCCTGATTTGCCCGTGTTTCTTGACGCATGGAAGGCGCTGGTGAAGGACACCGCCGCACAGGATAAATATGATTTTGACAAAACGGCTTTCCGGCTTGGCGCGCCGTGGCAGCTGAACGGTGGTAATGGAAACCGTCAATGGACCGGCAGCTATCTGCCGGGAGACGTTTCCAGCTTAAGTATCGAAGGTTTTGCGGTGAGCGGCGGCACACTGAATCCGGAATTGGCGTTTGCTCTCGCGAATTTCGTCAGCAGCAGCCCTGAAATCATCGACGCGTTTGGCGGGGATACACCGGCTCGCCGCAGCATGATTAACGCGAACAGCAATCCTTCGAAGGACGCGCAGGCTATTGGGCAAGCGCTGGAAAAAGCCGTACCGCTTTCCGAACTCCGGTTTGAAGATTATGTCGAAGCTGCACTCAATAAAAACAATGATGATGGCTCACCTGTCGATATGAAAGCGGCGCTGCAAGAGGCACAATCAAACGCGGAAAAAGGACTGGCTGCGGCTGCTGCCCGCCAAAGCACCAGTAGTGTGTATGTGGTTACACCTGTGCCAACGCCGATGATGTCCGAGAACCAAATTGTTCTGCACTTTGGTTTGGGCATGGATATGACCGCTAACCAAGCGCCATGGCAGCAGTTGGTCAATGATTTTTTGATGGCGAATCCCAATGTCGGAAATGTCGAGTTTGATACGGATTTCTTCCAGCCAGCGGATTTCGATAAGCTGGACTGCTTCTACCAACCGTACAATCAAGTGCCGTCGATGAAGCTGGAAGACTTCCTGAGCATTGAGCCGTTCATGGATGCCGATCCCAACGTTGACCGGAATGATTTTATCGGTACGGTGCTTGATCAGATGCAACGCGACGGTCATACGTGGGGCTATCCGATTATCATGCAGCCCTCGGTGATGTGGTATGACCAAGACCTCTTTACTCAAGCGGGCTTACCTTCGCCCGAACAGGGTTGGACGGTTGACCAGTTTGAGGATGCATTGCGAACTTTGAAGGGATTGCAGGCAAAGGAGACTGATCCGGTATTCGTGCCGGGAACCTATGGGAACAGCTACTTGTTGATGCTGATCGCGGCTTTTGGTGGCATACCATATGATTACCGGACGACACCACCGACCATTAACTTCACTGATCCGGCTGCGGTGGACGCGATTCGCCAAGTGCTGGATTTGGCGAAAAACGGTTATATCGGTTATCAGGCGCTTGTTGGACGGAATTTCTTTTCTGGCGATCTCAAATCTCCGATTACGGATGACGTCTTCGCGAATTACAGTTATCGGCTGATGAATCGATTGAACCCAACAGGTCAGGATTCGTATCGTGTGACGAATTTCCCACATGGCAGCCAATACATTCCTGTAGCTTATGAGGTTGGCGCAGCGTACATTCAGAACTATGCACAAAGTCCTGATGCCTGCTACGACTGGATCAGCTATCTTGCTAAGCGTCCCGATTTATTGGGCGGAATGCCCGTTCGGCTGTCACAGATTAATGACCCGACGATCACCACCTCGATGGGTGAGGACATCAGCGCGGTTTATAAAGGGTTTGCGGAGACTTTCCAGAATCCAAATACGCTGACGTTCCCCGGCCCATATGGAGCACCGGACGGCAACTTCAGTGCGTTTGTGGAGCCGCTGTGGTTGAACCGTGCCTTTGACCGTTATATTTTAGAAAGTGGCGACTTGGATCATGACTTATCGGAGGCCGAAACCTTTGCCAAAGCTTACCGTGAATGCGCCAGTACGATCCCTGCAGTTGATCTTCAGGCAGATCTGGCTACTGAGGATGGGGCACAGGAGTATTACCGGAAGTTCGCAGACTGTGCGATTAAGGTCGATCCAACGATGAAGGAACAGTTTAGCTATCTGTACGATGGCTCGACATCTATATCGATTGGTGGATAGAAGCCTCACCACAGCCCCCCACCAGATATATTTTGGTGAGGGGCTTGGGAGCGCTGATTTATTGCTGTTCAGTCGGTTATAAATTGCTCAGGTAGTTATACGGATAGGGCAGGGTCATCTTGCTGGCGGTGCTCAGGCGGGTGACCTGTTCGGGCGTGAGTGACCAATCTGCCGCGCCGAGATTGTCTTCGAACTGCTGCATGTTGCGTGCGCCGATGATGGGAGCGGTCACCCCCGGTTGGCAGAGCAGCCAATTGAGCGCGACTTGGGCGGGGGTTTTGCCTGCTTCATCGGCCACGGCGAACAAGGCGTCAATGATGGTCCACGTGCGTTCGTTGTTGTAGGCTGCCCATGATTCTGTCCAGCCCATGTCTTCGGCGCTCTTGACACGTGTGCCTTCGATGGGGGCGGTCATACCACGCTTGTAGCGACCTGCCAACCAACCGCCCCGCAGTGGACTCCAAGGGATGATGCCAAGGCCTTCGTTCTGGCAAACGGGCACCAATTCCCATTCAACTTCACGGTCAAGCAGGTTGTAGAGCGGTTGCAGACAGGTGAAGAGTTCCCATCCCATCTGGTGGCTGATGTCGATGGCTTTCTGAAGCTGCCAGCCGCTAAAGTTGCTGACGCCGATGTAGCGGACTTTACCCGACTCGACCAACGTGTTAAGGGTGCTGAGCGTTTCCTCGAGCGGTGTGGTGGGATGCCACATATGGACTTGGTAGAGATCAATGTAGTTGGTGCCGAGACGGCGCAGGCTGCCTTCAACGGCGTTCAGGATGTGCTTGCGGCTGAGGCCAGAATTGTTCGGGCCGTCGCTGATGCCCCAACGGACTTTGGTGGCAATCACTAAATCATGACGCGATTTTGTTTTGAGCCAACGGCCTAAGATTTCTTCAGAGAGTCCGCGGCTGTAGGCATCGGCGGTATCGATGAAGTTGCCGCCGACTTCGAGAAAGCGATTTAGCATCTGGTTGCTGACTTCCTCAGAGCTTTCACGACCAAAGGTCATGGCACCGAGGCAAAGCTCGCTGACCTGTAGACCTGTTTTGCCCATATTACGCTGTTTCATGGGATTGTTCCTCCTTGAAAAACCATTCAACGAGGCCAGTCTACAACCTAGAGCGCACTCTAAGTCAAGAAGCTAAGCGGCAGATGTTGCCAAGGGATTTTGAGCAGCTTCGATGACACCCAATCTAGCGAGATGGTCGAGGGTGGCCACAAGGACTTGGTTGTCTTCAATCAGATGATCTTCAACCACCACCCCGAGGCGAATGCGCAGGATTTGAATGCCATGATTTTGATAGGGACGTCCATCCGGCAATGTGTCGCTGACTGTCCATTGGGTGGTGACCACCATATCCCAAGGTGGGCCACTGACGAAGATGCGGTCCGGCACGAGCTGTAACTTCGGGAACAGGCGGTGCACCCGGTTGAACCATTGGCGCACGGATTCGCGGTCGTGGAATTCACCCGCAAGGGCATGATGTCCGGCAAAGGTGAAGTGAATATCCGGCGCGAACTGCTTCAACAGATTGTCGAAGTTGGCGGTGCTGATGTCTTTGAAACCCTGACGGACTTTTTGCTTGGCAATCAATTGGTACATGGGATGCTCCTTATAGGTGCGTAGGGCAAGTTCTATGCTTCGAACTGTTGAAGGGTTTCTTCGATCCAGCGGATGTACATTTCTTCGTAGAGTTCACCATGACGGCGGGTGGCTTCCCAGAGTGGCGCATTGGCGAGCAGTTCAGGATGGTCAGCAGCGAACTCTAGAATCTCAGTGGGGGTTTTTTGCCGGTAGTGGTCGAGTTTTTGCTGGTGCAAACGTAACTGAATGCGAAGCTGGGTGATGATGGTGGCGCGGTCTGACGGGGAGGCGAAAAACAGCTTGAGCAGCAGCGGGTCTTTCTTATCGACTTCTTCAAGAATGGGTGTCGCTAGCCACTGGTTGAGGCTGGCTTTGCCGTTAGCGGTGATCGTGTAGACACGGCGATCCGGGCGGCCGTCCTGCGGCTCGATGTGGGAGATGACTTCGCCAGATTTTTCAAGCTGTTTGAGTGTCTTGTATATCTGGCTGAGTTCGGCATGCCAGAAGTTACCGGTCGAGGCGTTGATCCAGCCTTCCAGTTCGTAACCGGTCATCGGTGTGTAGTTGAGGAAGCCAAGCAAGGCAAATTTGAGCATATAGATAATTCATATATAACTTTGCATATATGAGAGTGTATATATGAATTCAATTGGTGTCAAGTTGTTTGCCATAAAATAAGGATCTGCCAGCGGCAAATCCCTGCACCTTAATCAGCGAAAGAAGAAATGGAGTGATGCAGATTATTGTGGGGCGGGCTGTGGACGAGGCATACCGCCGAGCTGCTGCATCATTCGAGCTGTGTCCCAGACATGCCACAGATCGGTATTTTGACCGTTTTTGAAGCGCAGAATATACATATGTGGAACGGATGACTTGTTGCCTGTCGGCGGTAATACACGTCCCATTCCAGTATCAAATGGACCGGTGTGCGTGCCTGAAATCGTGGCGCGAAAAGAGACTAAATCACCTTGCCCGAGAAATTCATGAATTTCAAAGTGCAGGTCTGGCATCGCCGTTCTCATACGTGTCACGACGTCCTTGAGATGTGCACGAAAATCGGTTCCCGGTGGTTCCTGATGATCTATGCCGTCAGCAGCGAGATACTGATCAAACACCGAAAGGTCACCGTTGTTAAATGCCCGTTCTGAAATTTCGTACACAATTGCCTTGATCTCTTCTGTTGACATAGTTAAACTCCACTCGTTGTAGTTAAACTACATTTACTGTATGTGTGTTATACTCTTGTTTATGAATGATGTCAAGCAGCTTACCCACCGCCAGCGCCAAGCCCTGCTTACTCAACAGGTGATTGTTGAGGCGGCGCGCGAATTGTTCCTCGAGAAAGGATACGGGGCGACAACGATTGATGCCATTAGCGAAAAAGCAGGCGTCGCCGTCAGCACTGTGTACGCCGTGTTCAAGAACAAGCGCGGTATCCTGAAGGCCATCCGCGAGGCGTGGCACCAAGAGTCGGGTCAGCGGGCGATCTATTCGCAGGCTTTGGAAGAAAATGATCCGGTAAAGCGACTCGAACTGGCCGCGCATGCGACCCGCCGACAATGGGAAACAGGTGGGAGCATGATCGCGATTTATAAGAGTGCGGCGGATGTCGATGCTGAGGCCGCCAGCGAATTACGGGAATCCTTGGCTGGCAGAAGACGCAATATGGCTCATTTTATCAAGGAGAGTATGCCGCTCCTGCGATCTGATCTGAGTCTCGAAAGAGCGACTGCGTTATATTATGCACTGACGCTGTCAGAAATCTACCAAGAACTAGTCGGGCAATCGGGATGGTCCCCCGACGCCTATGAGGTTTGGCTTGCGGACACACTCAAGCAGCAGTTGTTGGGTTAGGGATTTACCGGCGACAAATCACAATTGAAGTTCCAGTAAACCTGATGACTCCTCTTTTTCAAATTCAGATATAGTCTCAATATGTCTTTGAAGAAGCTCAAGTATTTCATTACTCGCGCAATTGCCGAGTCGAATCCATATGACTTTGGGCGGAAAGCCTTTTGCTGTCAATAGGTCATTAAAGTCAGCGCCCTTAGTGACAAGGCAGTAGCCTTCTCGACGAGCCATATTCCAAACTTCAAGATCAGACACTGCTTCTAAACCGAGTTGTGAAACGTGGTTTGAATTGGGAAATGCTTCCGCTAGTTTTCTTACCAATTTTGGCGAAAGATTATTGTCTAGCAATAGTTTCATGAATGAACAATTACGGTGTGCCGTTCACGGTCAGCCACGTAGCTAAGGCAAGCCAATATATCGTTATTGGTGAGAGAGGGAAAATCATCCAAGATTTCTTCGCGTGTCATACCCGCAGCCAAGTAGGACAGAATATCATAGACAGTAATCCTCATCCCACGGATGCAAGGCTTACCACTACGTTTTCCCGGTTCGAGTGTGATTATTTTTGTGTAATCAACCATTGCAACCGTCCTCCCATTGAACTAGAAGATTAGTGTGCACACCTTTTAGAGGGATTTGCCGGTAAAAATTTATTCCTCATAGCCGCAGAAGCGCAGGGCAGTGAGGGCAAGGGTCTGGACGACCACGCGCAGATCGTCAACCGGCACATACTCGTCCGGTTGGTGGGCTTTGCGGACGTTGCCGGGGCCAAACATGAGCGTGGGCGTGTTACCGTTATTGACGAGCAGTCGCATGTCCGCGCCATAGGGCATGCCACGATAAGTCGGTGTGCTGCTGGTTATATCGGTGAAGGCTGTACCAACTGTGGTGACGATGGGATGATCAGCAGGAATGCTAGCCGATTCGAACTGTCCGCCCCACCATTCGACAGTGGGAGGATGCTGACGCAACCACTCATCGGATTGGGCGACATCGGCCACCACTTTTTCAAATGATTTACGGGCTGTGGGGATATCTTCGCCAACGGCGATACCGAAGCGACCCTCGAAGGTTAGCGTTTCAGCGACAGTAGACGCCCAAACGCCTGCCTGAAGTGTGCCGACGCAGATGGGATACGGTAGAGTGTAGGCGCTGAACAGTGGATGCTTCAACTGTTGATTACGGATGGCTTCGAAGTTCATCAGCGCTTGGTAGATCGGAATGAACTTCTCTATGGGGTTGACGCCTTCATCACGCACCGCACCGTGTGCCGCAAGGCCCGGCACCGTGATGCGGAAGTTAAGTGCACCTGCCTGCGCCGGAGCGATCATCAATTCAGTGGGTTCCATAATCACAGCGGCATCGGCTCTATAGCCGCGCACGACAGCCGCTAATGCACCGACTCCACCATCTTCTTCACCGATGACCGTTTCAATCATCAGTTTGCCTTTGAGCGTGACACAGGCATCACGGATGGCTTTGGCAGCGAAGATGGCACAGGCGAGACCGCCTTTCATATCCAGCGCACCACGTCCGTAGACCTTGCCATCGGCGACGGTGGCTTGAAAGGGGGGATAATGCCAGTTGGCGAGTTCACCTTCCGGTACCACATCAATATGACCGTTGAAGATCAGCGATTTGCCTTTGCCGTTGCCCATTGTGGCGACCACCCCCAAGCCTTCGGGACGGTCAATCTCGGTGCTAAAGGCCGGATGCTGACTGAGCGCGGCGAAATCCAAATCCCAAACATCGACTTCCATGCCGAGTGTGCGAAAGTAATCCGCGAGAAACCGCTGGATCGGTGACTCGTTCGCGCCGAGGCTGGGGAAAGCCATCATCTGTCCGAGGAAGGTGAGGAGTTCATCCATATTGATGGCGGCTAGGACACGTTCTTCGACGGTGGGCATGGTGTGCTCCTTATTGCGGGCGGAAGGTTGCTCGATAGGAAACGATGGCGGGCTGACCTGATTCCGAATCATTGCATGACCCCGCGACGAGCGCTTGTGACGGATCGGAACGTCCAGCGACTTGGACGGTATACGATTTACCGGCGTCCATCTGGAAGTCGGCGTAATCCATGCCGCGCTCAGGTTTGAGGCCGGTCACAAAGTTGCTCTGGCCGTTGTCCCACCGGACGGTGACGGTCACACCGGGGATCGGATCGCCGTTGTAGTCCTGCACACGGACTTCGATAAGGCCAGACAGTTCTTTGCTGCAGTAGGTGCGGACATCGACCAAGGTAAAGTCGGCCTGCGGTTGAATGGTCGGCACCACAATATTCTGCGGCGACGGTGTGGGTGATATGGGTATTGGGGGTGTCGGCGTCTTGGTAGCTGGCGGTGGCAATGTTGGCGTCGAGGCTTCGATCACCGGATTGGGCGTGATTTGAACGTTAGCCGCGAGCAGGGTATCAGCACAGCCGCTGCGTCCCTGCAGTTGATAGAATGTCATCATGCTGCGGACGGCGCGCTGTCCACTGCTGTTATCGACATAGCTGCTGCTGGCGAGTTTGCAGGCGGTATCGGCAACCGCTTGGATGGGATCCCCGGGGAGCTTGAGCACGAGCAGACGATTAACGGCTTTTGCAAGGTCGCTGTCATAGGCGTACTGCAACGTAATAGCCGCAATGTAATTGGCTCGGTCATTTTCACTGAGCTGCCAAGGCTCGGTGTTGTATTCGACGCGCGGGTTGACGACCCATGCGTACAGCAAGCCTCCGGCGAGGCCGAGAATTAGGCCAATGCCTGCCCCCCAGAAGGAGAAGGGATAGCGTGGACGACGATATTTACTGCGGGCATCAGGGGCGTAGTTGCCGCTTCGATCATATTGGCTCATGGTGTTTGCCCCGGCGCATGAAGTTGGGCGTAGGGCTGCATGATGGGCGTCAGTCGGCCTAAGCCTTCAGCAAGGGCGACTAAGTAAGCGATATCGTTGGCATCCTGCGAATTGCTGATGTAACGCTCCGCTACACTCTGGACATAGGCTGGAATATTGGCCTGTCCCAAGAGGCGAAGGCGATCCACCGCGCCACCGAGATCACCATCTTTAAGGTAACCTGTGGCAACCATGATGGTGTATTCATCTTTATAACGGTCAGCCAAACTGGAAGCAGGGCTGTTCAAATACTGTACCGGAAAGCGTACCCAGCCGAGATAGAGACCGATTACTGCACCAATAGCTAGGGCAACCAGAAGCGAGATTAAAAAACGAATCATGTGTTAGTCTGTAGTCTTTAGGCGGCAGTTCTCAGCCTGCCGTAAGCGAATGGTTGAGCGGTCACGAACACGATGATCACCGTTCAACGGAAACCCTGATATTTTACTCTAATTTTGTGAAATAACCGCTATGGGTGTCAAATTGAGATTTTGATGCTGAAGTGAATGGTAGATGAGGTTGAAAATTGATAGGTGAAGGGCGTGGAACAGGGGTTGGTATGTTACTATATTAGCGGTAAAATTGGTTTGACAGCACTAGTGGATTATGTTAATCTACGTAAGCTTTATTTGTTCAAAATAGCACAAAGCCCCGCAGGGAAACAAAATATGGCACTTAATGAATTCGCCCCCATAGGCGCTCTCTTTGCACTTGCTGCACTTGTCGCTTTTATCGTTGTGGTCATTTCGTGGATTTTCGGGCCACATCGCCCGACCACCCGTAAGGCTGCGCCGTACGAAAGCGGTATGAAGCCGATTGGCCCTGCAAAGCGCCGTTTGCCCGTCAAGTTCTATCTGGTGGCGGTTCTTTTCATTATATTCGATGTTGAAGTCGTATTTTTCATGCCTTGGGCGGTGCAACTGCGCGACCTTGGTATTTACGGTCTGATTGTCATGGGCGTGTTCTTATTCATATTGACAATTGGGTTCATCTACGAGTGGAAGAAAGGCGCGATGGAATGGGAGTAAGCTCAAAACTCGGCAACCTCGGTGTGGTTACGACCACCCTCGACGCTGCCATTAATTGGGGACGCAATGGAGCGATGTGGCCGCTGCTGTTCGGGCTGGCGTGCTGCGCGATTGAATATATGGGTACACAGGCGTCGAATTACGATTTGGCGCGCTTTGGTATGGAATTAAACCGTGCTAGTCCGCGGCAGGCTGACCTGCTGATCGTTTCTGGCCGTTTGACGCGGAAGATGGCTCCGGTTGTGCGCCAACTGTATGATCAAATGGCGTCACCGAAGTGGGTCATCGCGATGGGTGACTGTGCTTCCTGTGGCGGCGTTTATAACAACTATGCTGTGGTGCAGGGCTGCGACGAGATTATTCCGGTTGATGTGTATGTGGCAGGCTGCCCTCCACGTCCGGAACAACTGCTGCACGGCATCATGACGCTGCATGAGAAGATCAAGGGCGACAGCATCCGCAAGTGGGCGGACGATGAAAAGTGGAACGCGAATAAGTCCGAGATGGCGCTTCACGTTTAGCACGAGTCAATAAGCAGAGATATATGGGGATTTGCCCGTGGTAAGTCCCCACACAAGAATATTGAGGACGATTTATGAGCGTAGCAGCAGCACTTGACCCGGTGGTCGCGGTAAAGAACGCTTTTCCGCAAGCCGTTGAAGATGTGGTGGAGTATGGGGGCGATACCACGCTGGTCTTGAACCCTGATTATCTACCTGCTGTGGCACGGTATCTGCGGGATACGGCAGGGCTGGTTTATAACTTCTTGTCGGACGTGAGCGCCGTTGATTATTATCCTGACTACAACCGTCCGGGCCGGTTCGGTGTGAGCTACCATTTGCTCTCGATGTTGTACAAGCGGCGGATTCGTCTGAAGGTTTATTTGCCGGAAGATGAGCCAACCGTCGAGACTGTGACGACCGTATGGCCGGGTGCCAATTGGCCGGAACGTGAAATCATGGACATGATGGGCGTGGACTTTAAGGGACATCCTGATAAGCGCCGCATTCTGATGCCGGACGATTGGAACGGACACCCACACCGCCGCGATTATCCGCTGGGGTACGAGACGCCGATGTTCTCCTTTAATGCTGAAGAGATCATGAAGCATAAGCCGAAGTCACGAGAATGAATTGAACCGCCAAGACGCAAAGAACGCCAAGAGTTTGTGTCTTTGGTGTATGGAACGTAATTAAGTATTTAAGTTGACTGCTATTCGGGAAAGACAATCCGAACAGTTTTCCCAAAATGAGTGGGAGCATAAAGATATGGCGATACAACAGCACGACGAAAATGCGATTGGTGAAGCACAGAGCTGGCAGGGCGCTCTTGATGAATTGAAGGGTTTGGTTTCGGAGCGTGCGCTGACCGGCGAAACGATGCTCCTGAACATGGGGCCACACCATCCCAGTACACACGGCGTGCTGCGCCTGCTGTTGGAACTGGACGGCGAAGAAGTCGTTACCTGCCTGCCGGATGTGGGCTTTTTGCACACCGGTATTGAGAAGAACATCGAATCCAAGAGTTATGAGAAAGCCGTTGTCTTAACGGATCGCATGGACTATCTGGCGCCGATGTCGAACAACACGGCCTACTGCATGGCAGTGGAAAAGCTGGTTGGGTTAGATGTGCCGAAACGCGCCCAAATTATGCGCGTGATCTGCTTGGAAATGACCCGTTTGAACAGCCATCTGGTGTGGTTGGGCACGCACGCGATTGACATGGGCGCGATGAGCGTGTTCCTTTACGCCTTCCGCGAACGCGAAATGCTGCTGAAGATGTTCGAAACGCTCTCAGGGCAGCGTTTGATGGGCAGCTACATCCGTCCCGGTGGAGTCTGGCGTGATTTCCCGCCGGAATTTATGCCGCAACTGGAACGTTTCCTTGAAATCTTCCCCTCTCGTATTGACGATTATGAAAAACTGCTGACTAATAACCCGCTGTGGATTGATCGCACACAGGGTATTGGTGTGATTGAGCCTGAGAAGGCATTGGCTTGGGGTATTAGCGGCCCGAGCCTGCGTGGCAGTGGTGTGGCGTGGGACTTGCGTAAGTCGATGCCCTACAGCAGCTACGACGAATTTGACTTCAATGTGCCTGTCGGCGAACACGGTGATGTTTACGACCGCTTCTACGTACGCATTCTGGAAATGCGCGAGAGCGTGAAGATCATCAAGCAGGCGATTAAGAAGCTCCCCGAAACCGGACCGTTCCGTTCACAGGATCGGAAGTTTGTCCCGCCGCCCCGCGCTGAATTGGGACGGAGCATGGAAGCCGTCATTCACCACTTCAAGCTGTGGACGGAGGGTTTCGCTGCGCCTGACCAAGAAGTGTTCAGCGCGATTGAAAGCCCGCGAGGTGAATTGGGCTGCTACATTCATGGGACGGGCGGAAACAAGCCGCGCCGTGTCCACTTCAAGACGCCTTCGTTCATGCATATCGGAGCGCTGCCGATCATGACACACGGTCATATGATCGCGGACTTGGTGGCGATTGTGGGCAGCGTCGACGTGGTGTTGGGTGACTGCGACCGCTAAATATGGATTGTCATTGATGTGTTTCGTGTAAGGGATGCCACCGGCAATCCCCTACGGTTAATCAAATTTAGGATTGATTATGGCCTTAACAGAGAAGTACGCCGCGCAGATTCAGAATACGTTTAGCAAATACCCGGACAAGCGTTCGGCAGTGATGCCGATGCTGCATCTGGCGCAGCAGGAATATGGATGGGTCAGCCCTGAAGGTATTCAGGAAGTGGCTGAAATCTGCGATATGGACCCGACGCAGGTCAAATCCATCGCGGGTTTCTATACCATGTATTCGGAACATCCGAAGGGCAAATACTGGTTACAGGTCTGCACCGACTTGGCCTGTGCGCTGTGCGGCGCGGACAAGTTTTATGAAGATTTGAAAGCCGAGTTGAACGTAGACGATGGTGGGACGACCGAAGATGGTTTGTTCACGGTCGAGCATGTGATGTGCCTTGCGGCCTGCGACAAAGCGCCGATGCTGCAATGCAACTTCCACTTTGTTGAAAACCTCGACATGGATAAGATGCGTAAACAACTTGACGAGTGGCGTGCGGAAGCGAAGAAATAGTGTAGGCGTCGGGAGACGAGAATGAATATTTTATTGCGCGGACGTGACATCCCTGATCTGAACAAGCTGGATGTTTATGTGAAGAACGGCGGCTACGAAGGCTTGAAGAAGGCCCTTTCGATGAAGCCTTCCGAAGTGATTGATGTCGTCAAGGCGTCAGGGTTACGCGGACGCGGTGGCGCAGGTTTCCCCACTGGTTTAAAGTGGAGCTTCATCCCGCAGAATGAGCCGAAGAAATACGTCACAGTCAACTGCGACGAAAGCGAAACCGGTACCTTCAAAGACCGTGAAATCATTGAAACCAATCCGCACCAATTGATTGAAGGCGCATTGATCTGCGCGTATGCTATTCAAGCGACTGCCGTTTACATCTATCTGCGCGGCGAGTTCTGGGATCAAGGTCACGCGCTGGACGGCTACATTGAAGAAGCGCGCAAGGGCGGCTACGCTTTCGATAACATTCTGGGAAGCGGTTGGTCATGTCCGGTGTATACGCACCTCGGCGCAGGCGCTTATATCTGCGGTGAGGAAAGTGCGCTGCTGAACAGCCTCGAAGGCATGTTGGGACAGCCCCGCGTGCGTCCTCCCTTCCCGGCCAATAAGGGCGGTGGTTTGTACGGCGAACCGACCGTCATCAATAACGTTGAAACCTTGACGAATGTGCCGTGGATTTTGGTCAACGGCGCGGACGAATACAAGAAAATTGGCACCGAGCAAAGCGCAGGTACCAAGATTTTCTGCGTGAGCGGCCATGTCGAGAAGCCCGGTAACTTCGAACTGCCGATGGGCGTTACCATGCGCGAACTGCTGTATACCCACGCCGGTGGTATCAAAGGCGGCAAGCAGATCAAGGGTATTTTGCCGTCCGGCGGTTCAGGCCCGATCATCCGTGTGAACGGCAATGACGATCCTATTTTGGACACTAAGTTGTCTTATGAGGACATGGCGAAAACCGGTTCGATCCTCGGTTCGGCTTCAGTTATCGTCATGGATGAAACCGTCGATATGACTTGGGTGGCCTCGAAGGTCATCAAGTTCTTCAAGCATGAAAGCTGCGGCAAGTGCACGCCGTGCCGTGAGGGTACGTACTGGATTGATAAAGTCGTGGATCGCATTATGGCGAACGAGGCCAAGGAAAGCGACATCGATCTCATCAGCAATATCGCTAAGAACATGCAGGGCGTGACTCTGTGTGCGCTGGGTGATTTCGCAGCCAATCCGATTATTCATACCGCTAAGAATTTCCCTGAAGATTTTAAGCAGCATATTGCCAAACAGGCAGCCGCGCCCGCTAAGCGAACCGCAGCTGCCGGGGATTGAGACACTTGAACTTCAGCGACACCGAGAATTCAGAGTTCAACAATCTGTCTTCTAAGAATGCTGAAGACGCCGAGATTGTTGATGGGGGTGAGGGTAACCTTGCCCCTGTTCATGATATGGATGTGGAAGCCTCGCTAAATGAAGCGGCGGCTGTCGAAACCGCAGAACATCACAGCGATGTGACCACCATATCCGATAGCAGCGAAATTATTCCCGGAGATGAGAATCAATCCACTCCGATTGAAGACATCGTCAACAGTGACAGCGTGGTCGATGAAGTGATTGAAACACCCGTTGACCAAGCGGCTGTCATTGATCTTCCGGATGAGGAAGATGTTCCCAAGGAACAGGCAACTTTACAACTTCCAAAGCAGCAGGTCAGCGGATGGCAGCGACTCCGGCAGTTATTCGGAGGCGGTTCTGCAGATATCGCGAACCGGATGCACCATCTGACTCAGGCTATCGAAGATGCGCCGGACTCGCCAGTGAATTACGTTCTCCGAGCTGAGCTTTACATGAAAATGCGAGAATATGCGCTGGCACAGGCGGACTTCCAGCGGGCGTATGAACTGGCAGATGTGCAGTTCGAACTGGCGGATTGGGGATTGGTGGATCAGGTGATGCGGGATCGCGCTCTGGCCGGATTGGAAAAAGTGAAGCGACGACTGCGATGAATAAACGGTTGGGCATTCTTGTACTGGTGCTGGTGATCGGGGTCGGCCTGTGCGGGCTGGTCGTGTTCGGTGGAACCAAGTTATTCAGCGGACTGCTCAATACGGCCCAAGGTGTGGGCGACAGCGCCAACGCGTTTATGGTGGCGCTGCGGGACAAGAAGCTTGATGACGCGTACGCGATGCTGAGCAGCGATTTGCAGGAGCAGCAAAGCAAGTCGAACTTCAAAGAAGCGCTGACAGGAAATAGTTTCAAGGATTGGAAGTTTAATCACTTTTCGGTCAAGAACGAAAGGGGCTATGTCGAAGGCACTGCAACCGATCGTGAAGGCAATCATTATGTAGCCTTCGAGATGGTCAATCGGGATAACAAGTGGGCGATCATCGGCTACAATTTGGGCACGTTAGGGTGGGTTGGTACAGTCAGTGATCCGTCGAGTTAAACGCAGAAGAGACGTTAAAATCTCATGTTTAAGTTCTAAAAATTAAATTGGCTGTAAAACTAATTTTTCCGAAGGCATAATTGAATCAGTACCAACGTTAAATTGAAATTTCGATTCTCGTCTTTTGTGCAGAGATTAGCTACACTAGAAAAGCTCTAGTTTTTATGCGAGTGAGATAACTGATGGTAGCGAACATGACGCAAACAGTCACAATTTTTATTGACGGCAAGGAATACCAAGTTCCGGCGGGGCAAAACCTCGTTGATGTCGCCAAGTGGATTGGTAACGACATCCCGGTGTTCTGTTATCATCCCAAGATGGCTCCGGTAGGCATGTGCCGTATGTGCCTCGTGGAGATGGGGTCAGCATTTGACCCTAAAGAGAAGAAGATTGTGCGGGATGAACAGGGCAATCCACAAATTAAGTGGCAGCCCAAGATGCAGACCGCTTGTACCAATAAGGTCAGCGAAGGGTTGGCCATCCGTACCAATACCGAGATGGTGAACGCTGCCCGTAAGAATGTGGTCGAGTTTATCTTGACCAGCCACCCGCTGGACTGTCCGATTTGCGACAAGGGTGGAGAATGCCCGCTGCAAAACCTGACCATGGCGCATGGCCCCGGTGGGACGCGCATGGAATATACGGATAAGCAGCACCTTGATAAGCATGTGCCGCTGGGCGATTTGATCTTCCTTGATGAAGAACGCTGCATCCAGTGTGCGCGCTGCATCCGCTATCAGGACGAAGTGGTCGGCGATGATGTGCTGGCCTTCCATGAACGCGGACGCCGTTTGCAGATTATCACTAATAGTGACCCCGGTTTTGACACCTACTTCTCCGGCAACACCACCGATATTTGCCCTGTGGGCGCATTGACCACTGCGGATTTCCGCTTCGGTGCTCGTCCGTGGGAACTTTCCGAAGTGCCGAGCATTTGCCCCTACGATGCGGCAGGCAGCAACATCAGCTTGAGTACCCGTCTTGACCGCGATTTCGGCGGCAAGGCCATCATCAAGCGTATCATGCCGCGCCAGAACGAATACGTGAACGAAATCTGGATCAGCGACAAGACCCGCTTCGGACATCACTTCACACACGATGTGGGCACCCGTCTGCTTGAGCCGATGGTCGGCAAGGGAGACAGCCTGACGGCCATTAACTGGAACGAAGCCATTCAAAAGGTAGCCGATAATCTTGTCGTGGCAAGCGGTGACATCGCAGCGATTGCAGGCAGCGGTTTGAGTAACGAAGACCTATATGCGCTGCGGCACTTGGTGATGGGTGCCAGTGGCAAGCGTTTGGGTGCTTGGCCTCCGACTCATGGTGGTGCCGACTTGGTGGCACAGGTTGGTGTCGGCGTTGGCACGAATCTGAGCAAGTTGGGCAAGGGTGATGCCGTTCTGGTGGTTGCCAGTGACCTTGAAGAAGAAGTGCCAATCTGGCGGCTGCGGATTAAACAAGCCCATGACCGTGGCGCATACGTGGTGGTCATGAATGGCCGCCCGACGCGCATGGAGGATTTCGCCAATGAGAGTATCCGCTACGACTATGCGGATGCCGCGAACGCTTTCAGCCTGCTGCGCGAGAAGTACGGCGACTATGCCAAGAAGCTGGCAGACGCCGCGAACCTGATCGTCGTGGCTGGCGCTGAAGGACTGACGCTCGAAACCAGCAGCGCCTTGATGCAAGAGGCCGCGAATTTCCTGATTGAAACCAAGCATGTCGGCAAGCCCAATAACGGTTTGCTGGCTCCTCTGCCCGGCGCGAACGGCATGGGGCAGTATTATCTGGGCTTCACACCCGAAGCCACACAGGACATCGTCAACAACCCACCGAAGGTGTTGATCGTCGCGCAGGCTGACCTGCTGCTGGATGATCCTGCTGCCAAGCAGTGGTTGAGCAAGGTGAAGACCGTTATTTACCTGAGCCTGTTCAAAGATGAAGCGCCGGAATGGGCGACAGCTGTCCTGCCGATCCAGAGCTTTGCCGAACGCGATGGCTCATTCGTGAATGGTGAACGCCGTGTTCAGCGTTTCTACACTGGACAAGGGCCGTTGGGTGAGGCACTGCCCGCTTGGCAGGTCTTGCAGCGCATTGGTGAAAAGATGGGGCAAGGCAAGGTTAAGATGTCCGCTGCCTCAGTGATGCAGGATATCGTCAAGAACATTCCGGCATTTGCGGGTTGCTCCTATGCAGATATTTCCAAGATCGAACGCCAATTCCCCGATGTGGGCGGACACGATTTGTACTACGGTGGAACCGCTTATCAGAATAAGGGTGGCATTGGTGTGCAAATCCCAAGCGCCGCTGATAAGGGCGAAACCGTCGAACCTGCAGCACGTGGCGGTGGCATGGCTGAACTGCCGAAGGGGCAGGTGATTGTTGTACCCGTCAAACGTCTGTATAACCGTGAGCGCATGTTCCGTCCATCGGAATTGATGCATCCGCGTGTTTCTGATCCGTTTGTTGAGATTAACAGCGCTGATGCCAAGAACATGGGCATCAACAACGGCGATACCGTCAAGATCATAGTGGGCGAGGCTCAGCCAATTGTGGCACGGGCACACGTCAATGGCAGGGCGCCGAAGGGTACTGTGGTGCTGCCCCGTCATTTGAGCGATACACCTGCGCCACTGACGATTTCAGCCGGTACAGTGGCGAAAGCCTAAGCATCCGCGTTTTAAAGTTCAGGTTCGTTGTTCGTTATTCATTCGCCGGGCGAGTACATTTGCTCACTGGCATTGTAAAAGAGAGTTGAAGGGGCTTTTGATGGCTGAATCAACAATGGATAGTAATCCAAGAGTTGGATCGCGAGGCATCCACCCCGCCGTAATTGTCGGCGTATTGATTGTGGTGGCTCTGGTTCTGGCGATTGTCTACGATGTGGTTCGAATGTTATCCGGCAACGGCGGTCTGATCTACACTGTTGGTGACGCGGTGTTGAATTTCATATTCAATCCGAACCGTCGCGTTGATCCGGCGAAAGTCGTGGTCTGCGCAACCAATTCGACCTGCTCAACGGTTTACTCATTTGTTTACTCGTTGGTCTTGCTGCTGGTCGTGATCACCGGCTTTGCTTACACCACACTGCTCGAACGCAAGTTTATCGCGTGGTTCCAGCAGCGTGTCGGCCCGAACCGCGTGGGGCCACTCGGTCTGCTTCAACCGGCTGCCGATGCCGTTAAGCTGATTACCAAAGAAGACATCACTCCATCCGGCGTTTCTTATGCTGTGTGGTTCATCGCGCCGATGATCAAGGCCGTTCCGGTGCTGGTGGTCTTGGCCGTGATCCCCTTAGGGCCGAGTATTCTTATCCCTTGGTTTGATGGTTATTGGTATCTTGCGCCGTTAGGCTTGGCTGATCCGAGTGTCGGTGTCCTTTATATTTTGGGTATCACAAGCATCGGCACTTATGGTTTCGTTCTGGCAGGCTGGGCAAGCAATAACAAGTATTCGATGCTCGGTGGTCTGCGCGCGACATCGCAAATGATTAGCTACGAACTCACGTTGAGTCTCGGTATGGCTGTCCCGATCATGATCGTCGGCAGTATGGCGATTGGTGATATTACCCGTGCACAGCCGATGATTTGGAACTGGTTCATTTTCCAAAATCCGCTGGCCGCTGCTGCGCTGTTCATTGCCTTGCTGGCAGAAGCCAGCCGCGCACCGTTTGACTTGGTGGAAGCCGAACAAGAATTGACCGCCGGTTACATGACCGAATACAGCGGTATGAAGTTCGCGTTGTTCATGATGGCTGAATACCTTGGTATGATCGCCTCCAGTCTGATTTTCTCGGCACTGTATCTCGGCGGTTATAACGATGGTTTTGGTCTAGTCAACAATGTGCCGATCCTTGGCCCACTGGTGATGATCGGTAAGACCATTCTGCTGTTGATATTCATGGTGTGGATCCGCGCGACACTGCCCCGCATTCGTTACGACAGGCTGATGCAGTTCGGTTGGAAGGTGCTTCTCCCGATTGCATTGGTTGCCGTCATCTGGACAGCGATTTCGCTGGTCGTGGGCGATGCCTTCAAGAGCACCGTAGCTTATGTTGTAGCATCCGGTGTGCTGTTCCTGATTGTGGCGGTTGGCGCTTGGATGTACCTGCGTCGCTTGAGCAAGACCGAGGAACCGGAACCTGCTGAAGATATGGCAGATGATCCGATTGTTACCGGCGCTCAGACCGGACTGGGTTGGAGCATTCTGAGCTTTGTCGGCGCGCTGCTGGCAATTCCTTTTGCACTGCTGACGTTCACCATTAATCAACTGCAAAAGATTGCGGCGACCAGCCCGAACTATGTCGAGCCGACTCCGCCCAAGCCGAAGGAAAATCCCAGCGTAACGTTCGCCAAGCAGTATGGTACCTTTGGCGGTGAAGCCCTTCCCAAAACAATTGCTGCCCTCGGTGCGAAGAAGGCTATTCCGGCTGAATCAACCGCGCCCGCAGCCGCTGCGCCTGCCAAAGCTGCTGCTCCGGCAGCCGAGGCTAAGCCTGCCGCGGCCGGTGGTGCCAAGCCCAAGTTTGATAAGGCAGCCATGCTGGAACAGATTCGTCAAAAGAAGGCGAATAAAGGTCAGTAGACAACATACGGTAACACCAAGCCGGACACCTGTAAGCATGATGTCCGGTTTATGTATACAAACGGGTTGAGGAGTGGTTTAAAACATGAATGTGATACGCGGTTTTGCAACAACCTTTAAGCACCTGCTGGAAGAACCCGTTACGATTCAGTATCCCGAACAGGTGCAGGAGTTCTCAGAACGCTACAAGGGACGTCATGAACTGAAGCGTTATGACAACGGTTTGGAGAAGTGCATCGGCTGTGCGTTGTGTGCGGCGTCATGCCCTGCGGATGCCATCTGGGTTGAAGCGGCAGAGAACACCGACGAAGAACGTTACAGCCCCGGCGAACGTTATGCCAAGACCTATGAAATCAACATGCTGCGCTGCATTTTCTGCGGCTACTGCGAAGATGCCTGCCCGACTGAGGCGATTGTCTTGGGACATGAACATCGCTTGAGCTTCACCGACCGCCGTGACGCGATCTTCACCAAAGACATGTTGATTGATCCGCCGCCGGAAGGCAAGCCCGCCACGCCGCAGCAGGTCGAACCGGGTGTGTATACACGGTCAATCCCTGACATGGAGAACCCGCTGTAGTATGGACTGGGCGTATTGCCTAGCGCAGCTTACCACCAACGCCAGCGCCATCGAACAGATGGTGGCCGGACTGGATAATGAGACAGCACGCTGGAAGCCGACTGAAAACGATTGGTCGGTGCTCGAGGTGATGAACCATCTCGCAGATGAAGAACGAGAAGATTTCAGGATACGGTTTCAGTTTATTATCAGCGGCGCCAGTGGTGAGCCACAGCCGAATGATCCAATTCGGAAAGTGACCGAACGCCGCTATAACGAACGCGATTTGCAGGCCAGCGTGGCGGATTATCTGAATGAGCGCAAGCAGTCACTAGAGTGGCTACGCGGATTACAGGATATTCCGTTCGATAACAAGTATTCGTCTCCGCAGGGGTGGAGCGTCAGTGCGGGCGATATGTTGGTTTCGTGGGTGGCGCATGATGTTCTGCATATGCGACAGCTAACAGAATTGAAATGGGGATACCAGATGCACCAGTTCTCGCCGTACGATCCCGAATATGCGGGCGACTGGTGAAGCAATCTCTCTAATTGATTGACGAATAGCAGGGGCGGTCATAAAATCCGCCCCTGATTGTGTGTTTTGAGATTTGAAGTCTGACGTAGTTTGCGCTAAACTGCACAAACGTTGGCTCGTCAGCATCCAAATAGTGGGAATGACATATGGAAGCACTGTTTATTATTGTGATGCTTATAGCGGTATCGTCAGCAGTCGCAATGCTGCTCAGCGATAACGCTGTTCACAGCGCGTTATTCTTGATTGTGAACTTCGCCTGTGTTGCGCTGTTGTACTTGATGTTGGACGCACCGTTCCTTGCGATGATCCAAATCGCGGTCTACGCCGGAGCGATTATGGTGCTGTTCTTATTCGTCATCATGCTCCTTGGGGCGGAAAAGCTCAACGCGCCGGTGCGCCGCTTCCGCTGGTTGGAGATTGTCGGAACAGCGCTGGCCGTGGCCTTTGCTGTTGCGGCGTTTTTCTCCATCATCAGTGGCAAGATTGACCTGAATACATCGGTGAAGCGTGCGCCTGAACTGCGCGTGGTGAACGCGGCTCCATATGTGGGTAATGTGGATGTCTACGCTAATGGCCAACAGGTCGCCAGCAATTTGAGTTTCGGTAAGGCAACGGATTTCATTCCACTGGCTGAAGGCGCATATACCATTACGCTCAATCCTGCCGGAACAGCGACTGCTGCCCAAACCGCGACGGTCAACCTGTCTGGTGATACGCAGCGTCAAGCCAATGCATATACCCTTGTGGCTTACGGTGGATCACAGAGTGCCCCGCCGAATATGAGTTTAGTTCAGAACAATCTGGAATCAGTTGATTCGCGTACCGCTCGCTTAGCCGTATTCAATGGCTACAGCGATCCGGTCAATCTGGTCGATTTCGGTGCAGACTCCGATAATACTCAAACCAATCTGGCACTGCGTGATGACCGCATTGTGCAGGGCAGTATTCAACCGGGTTCACTGGTCGAACTGCCGCTCCTGAGCGATGAAACCACAATGCGTTCATGGGTCTTCACCGGTGTGGACGATAACCAGAAAGACCTGAGCAAACTGCCGCGCCTCGCTTCGCTCAACAACACGGAAGTCTACAAGGTCAATCGGGATACCTCGCAACTCCTCGTCCTCGGAACCGAGTCACTTTTGAGTGGTAGCACTCGCAATGTGGCGATTTCGCTGGTCGATAAAGCGGTTGAACCGTTTGGCAGCCCGCAGGCGATTGGTAATTTGCTCTTCAGCAAGTATATGCTGCCCTTCCAGTTGATCGCGATTTTGCTGCTGGCCGCAATGGTTGGTGCGATTGCCCTGACCCACAAAGAAGGCTTTGTGCCGCGTCGTCGTGATGTCCGCCGAAAGGTTATGAAGCCGCTGACGAATGTCATCGGTGATCAAATCGGGCAGGACGTAGGGAACGAATCGCTGCCTGCTTTACCGGCGCAGCAGTCTGAACCGGCGGGTGATTAATGTGTCAGGACACGAGCTATCGTGTCCTCTGAGAATCAGTGTGATTTCAGGAGTGCGTGAAGAATGCTTCATACAACCGATTTTGTAATTTTGAGCGCAGTGTTGTTCATCCTCGGAGCGATGGGTGTGCTGCTGCGCCGCAACGCGATCCTGTTGTTTATGTCGGTTGAACTGATGTTGAATGCGTCCAACTTGGCGTTGGTGGCGTTTGCCAAACAGTGGAACCAGATGGAAGGCCACTTGTTCGTGTTCTTCGTGATCGCGGTGGCAGCGGCAGAAGTCGCGGTGGGGTTGGCGCTAATCGTGGCGATCTTCCACAGCAAGCAGAGTATTAACGTCGACGAATTGCACCAGATGGAAGGGTAGGCGGAGTAGTACTGCATACGGAGTGTTTGGTACTGAGGCAATCAAACTCGGACTGATCACTGGTAAACAGTCTGCTCGTTACAGAGGGGCATTATGGAAAATTACCCGTCTTTAGTGACACTCATTCTTTTTATCCCGCTGATCGGGTTTATTTTGAACCTGTTTGTGGGGCCACGCTTAGGGGAGCGGTTGTCCAGCATCCTCGGCACAACGGCGGCGCTGCTGTCGTTCGGCGTGGCGGTACTGCTGTGGGCTTACCTGCGCGGCAGTGGTTACGAATCAGCGGTGGTGAATCCGCCATTCCTGAATGGTTGGCTTGAGATTGGTTCAGCGAACGTCAGCATTCCGTGGCAGCTGCGTGTCGATACCCTGAGCGTCACCATGATGCTGGTGGTTACAGGCGTCGGCTCACTGATCCACATCTATGCGGCGGGTTACATGCATGGCGACCCACGCTTCACCCGTTTCTTCACTTACCTGAACTTGTTCTTGTTCTTCATGCTCATCCTCGTCACCGGCAACAACTTCCTGATGATGTTTGTCGGTTGGGAAGGCGTGGGCTTATGCTCCTTCCTGCTGATCGGCTTCTGGTTCGACCGTCCCAACGGTGTGGGTTGGAAGAATGCCAACGCCGCTCGTAAGGCCATGATCGCCAACCGTGTCGGTGACTTCGGTATTTTGATGGCGGTCTTCCTGACGTTCTGGACGTTCGGCACGCTAGATTATTATCGCCCCGGCGAAATCGCCAATGTCGAATTGACCGAGGCTGAACATGCTGCGGTCACGACAACCACAACCACTGAAGCTGCTGCCCCTGCTGAGGGCGAACACGCTGCCACTCCTGCTGAGGGCGCTGTGGCGGCTCCCGCCGAAGGCGAAGCTGCTGCAACAACTGAAGGTCATGCGGCTACTGAGGCTGCTGGCCCTGTCTTCACTAATAATGAACACATCCCGACTGAACAGCTTGGCGTCTTCGGACAGGCTGAGCGCATGGTGAAGGAAAATCATCAAGTTCAGTTTGGCCCCTTCACACTGCCTATTCAGACCGTTCTGGTTATCATTACCCTGTTTATGCTCTTGGGCGCGACCGGTAAATCCGCACAAATCCCGCTGTTCGTCTGGCTGCCGGACGCGATGGCTGGCCCGACCCCTGTCAGCGCTCTCATCCATGCCGCTACGATGGTTACGGCTGGCGTGTATATGATGGTTCGCAGCAGTGTCTTCTTCTACAACGCGGAGTTGACGTCGTTTGTTGTGGCGGTAGTCGGCGCAGCGACAGCCATTATGGCCGGTTATATCGCGCTTGGTCAGTGGGATATTAAGAAAGTTCTGGCCTACAGTACGGTCAGTCAACTCGGTTTCATGGTGGCGGCTGTTGGAGTCGGTGCATATGGCGCAGCGATGTTCCATCTGGTGACCCACGCGTTCTTCAAAGCGCTCCTGTTCCTTGGCAGCGGTTCCGTTATTCACGGCGTGGAGCATGGTCATCATCTCGCCCATGAACGGGCGCATGGTGGGCATGACGCACACGGTCACGACGCGCACGGCGAAGAACACCATGATGATCACCCATTTGACCCGCAAGACATGCGCAACATGGGTGGCTTGGCGCGTAAGATGCCTATCACCTTCATTACGTATATTATCGGTACCTTGGCTCTGGCCGGTATTTTCCCACTGGCCGGTTTCTGGTCGAAAGATGAAATCCTTGCCGATGCATGGCTCAAGGGTTTCGAGGGCGGTTCCTTCCTCAGTTCAGCCGGTGGCTTCATCGCCTTCGTGCTGCTGCTGGCCGCCGCAGCCTTCACCGCCTTCTACATGTGGCGGCAGATCGAAATGGTCTTCTTCGGTCAGGCACGTACTGAAGCGGCAGATCATGCTCCTGAAAGCGTCGCTTCGATGACCATTCCGTTGATTGTGCTGGCCTTCCTCAGCCTCTTCGGTGGTTTCATCAACACGCCCAAGAATGTGTTGGGACTGGAAAACATTTTCACTGCGCATAACTTCACCGAATGGCTGGAACACACGGTTGTTCACGCCCATGCCGCGGACTTCCAACCGGGTATCGCGCTGTTCGCGCTGGGTCTGGCGATTGTCGCCATCCTCGCTGCACGTTCGATCTACGGTCAGGGCAAGTCAGCGCATGTTGAAGAGCATGATCCGCTGGTGGACCGTATTCCATCCGGTGGGACGATCTTCGGGCTGGCAAATGCCCGCCTGTATTGGGACGAGACTTACTTCCGTCTGTTTGAGAATCCCTATAACAAGATGTCGCAGTTCTTGGCGAATACCCTTGATTGGCGCTTCTGGCATGATTACTTCCATGAAACGATTATTGCCAAAGGCTTCAACAATATCGCTCAACTGTTGAGCAAGCCGGTTGACCTCGGCATCATTGATGGCTTGGTGAACGACGTAGGCTTAGTCGTGAAGTGGATTAGTGGTCGGGCGCGCAACCTTCAGACAGGTTATGTCCGAACCTATGCAGTGAGCGTACTGCTGGGTGTGGTATTGGTTATTGTTATTTTGATACTCCCTGCCCTACAGCGGTAGGTTGGTTATAATGGCTTTCGTGCGGTTCAAATATGAACGCTGCCGGATTTTGAGGAGAACGTACTTATGGTAAGTTCCGCGATTTCGCTCTCGACAGTGGTGCTGTTTCTGCCACTGATCGGGATCATCCCGCTGCTACTTATGCGCGAGCAGGGTGCAGATGGACATAGCAATGAAAATCTGAAATGGACAGCACTCGGTTTTAGTGGGGCGGCGTTCGTTGCATCACTGGTGATGTGGGCGACCTTTAACCCTTCGGCTGCTGGTCTGCAATTTGCTCAGCAGATTGAATGGATACCGAGCATTGGCATCAGCTTTTACGTCGGCGTCGATGGCGTCAGCATCCTGCTGATCGTGCTGACGACCTTCATTATGCCGGTTGCAATCCTCAGTTCGTTCACGGCCCATGTCATCCACGAGCGCGGACGTGAGCGCCTGTATTACATCTTCATGCTCTTGCTGGAATTTGCCATGCTCGGCGTGTTCATGGCGCAGGACCTGTTCATGTTCTACATCTTCTGGGAAGTGACGCTGGTTCCGATGTACTTCCTGATCGGTATCTGGGGTGCGGAACGCCGGATTTACGCCGCCGTTAAGTTCTTCCTGTATACGATGGCCGGCTCGATCTTGATGCTGCTGGCGATCCTCTACGTCGGTATCAACGCTGGCACGTTCTCCGTACCGGACATCACCAACCTGATTCAATCCGGTCAACTGGTCTTCCCGTTCAGCGGCTGGTTAAGCACACAATCGTTCCTGTTCCTCGGCTTCCTGATTGCTTTTGCCATCAAAGTTCCGATTTGGCCGTTCCACAGCTGGCTTCCTGACGCACACGTGCAGTCGCCAACCGCCGGTTCGGTCATTCTGGCAGGCGTGCTTCTGAAGCTCGGTGGTTACGGTATTATCCGCTTCTGCTTGCCTCTGTTCCCGCAGGCTGCCGTCGCATGGGCCCCGTTTGTGGCAACCCTCGCCGTAATCGGCATCATCTACGGCGCATGGGTCACTTACGCTCAAACTGACGTTAAGAAGTTGGTGGCGTATTCATCTGTCAGCCATATGGGCTTCGTCATCTTGGGCATCTTCGCTTTAAACAGCATCGGTATTCAAGGCGCGATTTTGCAGATGATTAACCACGGTGTGAGCACGGGCGGCTTGTTCTTGTTGGTCGGTGTGCTCTACGAACGCCGTCATACCAAGGATATGGCTGCTTACGGCGGTATCTGGAAGGTTTTGCCCGTATTCGGTGGCTTGAGCCTCGTCATTACCTTGAGCAGCATGGGCTTGCCCGGTCTGAACGGCTTCGTCGGCGAGTTCACCATTCTGATGGGCGCGTTCGGCAGCCAGACGCTTGGCTTCTACTTCGCTCTGTTCGCGACTTTGGGTGTCATCCTCGCCGCGGTTTACATGCTCTACATGTACCAGAAGGTGTTCATGGGGGATGTGACGCATGAAGAGAATAAGCACCTCGAAGGACTCAAGTGGCAAGAAACCGCTGTCTTGGTTGCGATGATCGTTGTCATTATCTGGATCGGTGTGCAGCCCAAGACATTCTTCGACTCGATGGGGCCGGCTGTTACACAAGTGGCACAAAACGTTCACAACGTAGCCAGCGCCGTACTTCGTTAACAATGTAGAGGTTAGGGCGGATCAAAGTATCCGCCTTTCTATTCAAGTGCCTCAACTTTTTAGGGGTAGATTATGTTTTCAGTTCCGAGTTTTGCTGATTTAAACATGTGGGTGGCTGCGCCGGGTGTGGTGCTGGCAATCGGTGCATGTTTGCTGCTGCTGGTGGATGTTTTGTTCATCCCGCACGAGCGCAAAATTGTGACGGCTTTTCTGGCTCTGGGCATCATTGTTTTCAGCTTTGTGGTGAACCTGTTTACCTTTAATGAGAACAGTATTGCCTTCTTAGGGATGTATGCTGCCGACAGCTTCACGAGCATCGCCAACGTCGTCATTCTGGTGACCGGTTTCATCAGCATTTTGATGAGCATCGACTATCTCAAGCGTACCGGCATGGAGCGCGGTGAATTCTATGCGCTGATCCTGTTCAGCCTGAGCGGCATGATGTTCATGGCAGGCGCCAACGATCTGGTGACGATTTTTGTCGCGCTGGAATTGCTAAGCATTCCGCTTTACGTGTTGGCAGCATTCCGCGTGCCGGATGTGCGCTCCGAAGAAAGCGGTATGAAGTATTTCGTCCTCGGCGCGTTCGCGAGCGCGTTCTTCGTTTATGGTTCGGCACTGGTTTTCGGTGCGACCGGTTCAACCAATTTGCCGACAATTTTCTCCGGTGTCCAAAATATCGTCGAAACGGGCGGTTCAGGCGCATTCCTGCTGCTTCTGGGTTCAGGCCTCATCTTAGTGGGCTTGGGCTTTAAGGTGGCTGTCGTTCCCTTCCACATGTGGACGCCGGACGTCTACGAAGGTGCTCCGACACCCGTCACCGCGTTCATGAGCGTCGGTGCCAAGATCGGCGGTTTCGCAGCACTGCTCCGCATTGTGGCGATTGCACTGCCTACGTTCGTCTTGAAGAGTGGTGATAGTGTCGCCGCATGGCAGCAGACCTTCTGGTTGGTGGCTGCCGCTACGCTCATACTGGGCAATTTCGTCGCCATTGCTCAGACTAACATTAAACGTATGCTGGCCTATTCCTCGATTGCCCACGCGGGCTACATCATGATGGCAGTCGCCGCCGCAGGTACGGCTGGCTTGGGACTGGAAGCCATTCGCGCGGCCATGCTCTATTTGATCGCCTATATGTTCACCAATTTGGGTGCGTTCGGTGTGGCAATGGCAATCGAAAAAGATGATGGCAGCGGCACAACCCTTGAAGACTTCGTGGGGCTTGCCAAGAGCCGTCCGGCTTTAGCCTTTATGATGGCCGTGTTCATGCTCAGCCTGACGGGTATCCCGCTCACAGCTGGCTTTATCGGCAAGTGGTTTGTGTTCCGCGCGGCGCTGGAAGCCAACCTCATTCCGCTGGCAGTCATCGGCGTGCTGACGAGTGTGGTGAGCGCGTTCTATTATGTGCGTATCATCGTCAACATGTATCTGCGTGACGGTGAGGGCGATCAGGCTGCGGGCGCGACCGAATACGTCAATTGGGCGATTTATGTGGCCTTTGCTGGAACGTTAATTATGGGCATCCTGCCGTTCCTCGCCACCAATTTGACGGATCACTTAACCCTCGCTGCGACTGTACTCAAGTAATTGATGCAATCGTTGTTTAATGTGAAGGACGGAGCATGGCTTCGTCCTTTTTTATTATGTGGCCTTATTTGGCGCTGCTTATTTTTAAGCGCAGCCTTTATAGTTACCGTTTTACATGTTGGACTAACTTAGGATGTTTATGAATCGCACCCAGCGTGACGGTCTGCTGCTCATTGTAATTGCGGCAGCAGGGTATTCATTCTTCGCTATCTTCACTAAGTTCATTTACGACAACAGTACGTTTACTCCATTGGATGTGGTGACATGGCGTTTTGTGCTAGCCGTTCCATTGACGTGGTTAGCGATGGGTTGGATGCGGCGTGGGCAGCTTTTTTCGCATGCTGGACACATGCCGCGCGAGCGGCTTTTGTTGATGGGCGCACTGTTCGGCTTGGTCGCCACCATTGCTTTTTTCGGCGTTCAACGGGTACCGGTGTCGCTGTATACAGTACTGATCTACACCTATCCCGCAATGGTCGCCATTGGCGCAATTTTGTTCGGCGAACGGCTGACCGGACGCGGTTGGTTGGCACTCGGATTAACGCTGATCGGCGTTGTACTGACTGTGCCGAACTTATTTCAAGGATTTAGTGGCGTTGACCCAATTGGCGTGGTCTTGGTGCTGGCGAATGCTGCCACCTATGCCACCTATATCTTGTTGAGCAATCGTATTTTGCGCGGCGTGACGGATCTCTCAACCGCCAGCGCGTGGAGCATCAGTGGATCGCTGGTCTTTGTCATCGGCGTCATTTTGATCCGTGCACTGCAAGGCGGCATGACGGCTATTCCGCCCAACATCATCGTCTGGGGAAGTTTTTTCGGCTTGGTGGTCATTAGTACCGTTATTCCCATTTTCGCCTTCTACGCGGGCATGTATCGGCTCGGCGCTTCTTATGCAGCGATTCTCAGCATGCTGGAGCCAGTTTTGACGTTATTGTGGGCAGTGACCATCCGTCATGAGGACCTACAAGCCATTCAAATTCTAGGTTCAGTACTGATTCTAGGCAGCGTAGTTCTTTTGCAGCTTGGTCGCCGACCAGAAGCTGGAAAGCGCGTTTTGAATCAGGCTGAGTCGGTAAGCGGGCAGGGGCAGGTATGAATATCAGCCGCAACGAACGTGACGGGATGTTGTTGGTGTTGGCTTCGGTCACTGGCTATTCCATGCTGCCGGTATTCATTAAGGCCTTACAGGTGTCCGGATTGAATTCGCTGGACATCGCCACATGGCGTTTTGCGCTGGCTGTGCCGCTGTTCTGGCTGATGGTACGCGTGCTGCGGTTGCCAAAAGGAGACAAGCCACTCCCGCGCGGCAAACTGATGGGCATGGGCATACTTTTGGCGACGGCTGCTGTCTTGACCTTTTGGGGATTTGAGCGTATGGCGGCTGGCACCTTTGTCGTCTTGTTTTATACCTACCCAGCCATGGTGGCGGTTTTATCGGCCCTGCTGGGGGAACGGCTGCCGCCTGCCGGATGGGGGGCACTGGTATTAACCACGATTGGGATCATTCTGACGGTGCCGGATTTTGGGCAGGGTGTGGGCAACAATAACCTTATTGGGATATTGTTGGCCTTGATTAGCGCTTTTATTGTTGCGGTCTATTTCATTTTAAGCGGCCGTTTATTGAAAGGCCATACTGCTTTAGGGGCCGCAAGCGCGTGGACGACCACGGGCGCGCTGCTGGCGTTGCTGGTTTTAATTCCCTTTCGTGCCTCACAAATGCCGGGTTCCTTTGGTGACCATCTCGCTGAGATAACTTTCTCAATGCCTGTTCTGGCAGCCAAAAGTCCTAACGGCATTGAGTTGTGGCTCAAGCTGCTGGCAATCGCAACCGTCAGCACAGTATTGGGCAGCTTTTTCCTAACAATGGGCATTCAAAAAGTTGGTGCGGCACGGGCATCGATTGTTGGTACTGTTGAACCGATCTTGACACTCATTTTCACCCGTGTTTTTTTGGGTGAAGAAATGCTTCCCGTTCAGTTAATCGGGGGAATTCTGATTGTGGCAAGTGTCGTACTGCTTCAGCTTGGCAGCTGTATTAAAGTGCCTGCTTTAGAATAATGGTAGGTCACAATGAACGCTGTTATTGATACTCGCGTCTCCCCGCAAATGCGTGAGCGACTTCTGGTGAATAGGAAAGGCAAACTTCATCCACAGCAGTGGAGTGAAGTTGTATATGAGCCCGTAGTACGAACGTTGCTCATTGCGGTTCCCGCCATCATTCTGCTGCGTGGATACCTGCTGACATTATTTGTTGGCGGTTTGTGGATGCTCGGCCTTGCAGCGCTGCTCATCGGTGGATTCTCCCTATTTAGGCGGGCACGGCGCTATCGCCGCGTCACAATATTTTTCGCTGTATTTCGTGCGCCGGATCAACTTTCCCCAAATTGGAAATTTTGGAAACCGATCAAGCTCTTAAAGTCTGATCAAACCACTGTATCCTTTAAACACAGTCTTGCATCCGATCGTCGTTTTCAAGCCGGTCAGGAATATTTTGTTTATTATATTAAATCGAAAGATGGCAACACACTCTTGAGTTTTGCCCCCACTGATCATTTTGACAGCGGGGCATGGAAACCTGCATAAACTCAGACTGGATATCAACCGGCATCTTAATGGTAGTAAGCCGTCGAATTAACTCATTCCACACCAAATCTTTATAATTGTCTGCTACGATGACATTTGCTTTAGTAACGTGTGTTATACGAAAAGCTTTCATTTGTAATACATTCCTAGAATGACATCATTAATTTTAGATGTGAAAGTACAAGGTTCAGTAATATCGTACTAAAATCTGTTCTTATACAACTTCTAATCTGCCTTCCTTTATGATACATTTTATAGTTAAATAGGGAGTTACTTGTAACGTAGGCTGTGACATGATATATTACTGAACTCGGCGAACAAGCGAACCTTGAAAACGCTGAATTTTTCTCTCTGATATTATGGTATATTAAATGTCGAATATAGCGTAACCCGATTTGTAATAAAAATCCTGAAAAAATTGTAGACAATATGTCTGCAATACGTCACTAGAGTCACTTTTGTATTTTAAATTGTGAGGAAATTGATAGAATATTGCATCCTAGATTACTCCCTATTTTATTTTTTGTATTTTGTGGCATACTTAGAGCATAATATAGCTGCTTAGTTTAAAACTTACAGACCAGAGTATTCTGGAATATTCGCTGTAAACTATTTATCCAGATAAACTAGGTGCATAAAGCAGTTCGTCGCAGCGAACACCGTAGAACGTTAGGGTAGAATGGAAAGTCGACTAGTCCTTCAAACTTTAGATACCACTCCTCAAAGCGTCCAAATCTCGCTGTTGACTACTGATGGCTTTGTCTTCGGACGTTCGGACAGCCGCAGTAGTTTTGTTCCGGATATTGACCTCGCAGAATTTAAAGCGCTTGAAAAAGGTGTGTCCCGCCGCCACGCAGCATTATTACGTTATCAAGATAAAATTCATATATTAGATTTAGCATCTATTAATGGAACTTTTCTAAACGGGAAACGTCTTAAACCTGATATCCCTTACGCGCTGACTTCCGGCGACCAAATCGGATTCGGCGATCTTCTGCTGTCTATTTCATTAGAAAACTAGTTTATTTTTATGGCGAAATATTTGTTTTGCCGCAAGTAGAAGGAACTAACACTGAGGTACCAATGAGCGACACTAAAAATCAATCACTCCGATTCGCAGGTTCAATATGGTGTAATCTCGATATTGCACTGCGTAATCTTGATCAGGTATACGGACAAATAATCGAACCTCTGGGTTTGACCGTAATTGAATGGTATATTCTGCGTTCGCTGTACGAACAGGATGGGCAGCATGCATCTGAATTGGCTCGCGCCGTGGGCCGGGCAGCCACTTCATTTACCCCTATTTTGGACAAGCTGCAGAACAAAGATATGATCGAACGCCGTCCGGATGCCTCTGACCGCCGTGCAGTGCGTATTTATCTGACCAGCAAGGGCAATAGCCAGCGCGAACAGATCTTGGCCAGCGCTGATCAAGTTGACACCCGTATTCGCAAGTCAGTTTCTGCCGGCGATTTCAAGGGTTTCCAGAGCGTTCTGTCGAACCTGCAAACAATGCCCACCGAATAAAATCACCCAACTCATGGCATAAAAACAGGCAGCGGTTCGGTACTGCCTTGTTTTTATGTTGGTTTTATGCTATCAGGCTTCGATGCGACAAGTTGTGCAAGTGCGAAAGCATAGGCATCAACGGCCTGTTCATTGAACAGTATGAACGCCGCCCGATCAATATGGTTGTGCTGCGCGACAAAGTCAATAACTGTGTTGAGCGCAATTGGTGCGGCCTCTTCAAGCGGGTATCCGTAAGCCCCCGTACTGATTGATGGAAAAGAAATCGTTCGAATACCATTTTCCTCCGTCAGCTCCAAACTCCGCCGGTAAGCGCTCGCAAGCTGTAGCGCGACGGTCGAATCATGTGATTGATAAATAGGGCCGACGGCGTGAATCACATATTTCGCCTTCAACCGGTACCCGCGTGTGATTTTGGCATCCCCAGTTTGACATCCCCCGAGTTGGCGTGTTTCGGCCAGCAGTTCTGGACCCGCTGCACGATGAATAGCGCCATCGACTCCCCCGCCGCCGAGCAGTGACGAATTTGCCGCGTTCACGATAGCGTCGGTGGTTTGTTGGGTAATATCTCCTTGGATAAGTTCAAGAATTGCGTGATTAATCTGCGTGCGATAAATTGGAGGTCTTGTCATCTTTCGTTTCCGTCGAGACGTATATGACACCAAGTGTAAAATAATTTAAGATTCATTGCAAAACTCTTAACATTCGCCTGAAAATGGAGAATTTCTTAACATTACGCTGCATACTTTGTCATCTTGAGGGAGAAACCAATGGAGCCTTTATCGCCTGACCACGTCCAACGCATGCTCGACAGCTTTAACCTCGGCATTCGTATTCGCCACTTTGAAAATTCTACGGCCACTTCCCAACTCGCTGCCGATGAAATTGGCTGCCAATTAGGGCAGATTGCCAAGAGTATATGCTTCATTGTTGATGACAAGCCGGTTGTAGTGATTGCCAGCGGAGATCAGCGAGTCGATGATCGTAAAGTCGCGGCGCTGCTCGGCGTGACCCGTAAACAGGTCAAATTCGCCACGCCGGAGCAGTGCATTGACCTTATCGGCTATGCTCCCGGTGGCGTCCCTCCGCTCGGCCATCGGACGCCGCCGCGCGCCGTTTACCTTGATGACTCGCTTAAACGCTATCAGCAAATATTTCCGGCAGGTGGCGCCAGCAACGCCATTTTTGGTGTGACCTTGGATCAGTTGGAGATGATCACAGGTGGAACCTTCGCCGACGTCAAGAGGGAAGTCTCCTAATCTCTATTACGAATTCCCTTTATGTGATTCGTTATTTTTGATGACTGTAATCTCGTACTGATTACAGCCATCACTATTGCCTGAGATAAGCCTAGCCTACAGTAAACTCAAGTGTATTACGCCACATGACCGAAAGGTCTACGGCGATAGCTTCATTTGGGGAGAAAATATGGCTAACACATTACAGACAAAAGTCGATGATTTTTTGTCACAAAAACGAATTGCGATTGCGGGTGTATCCGGTAAAAATCCAAGTAATACGGCGAATGCCATTTACCGGCGGTTTCGTGATGCGGGTTACGAAGTGTATCCGGTAAATCCCAATGCCGAAACGGTTGAGGGTGTCACCTGCTACAAGCACCTGAAGGATATTCCCGGCCATGTCGATGGTGTCGTCATTGTGACCCGTGCCAGTTCAACTGATGATGTAGTCCATGACTGCGTGGATGCGGGTGTCACGCGCGTCTGGATGCATGGTGGTATGCACGGGCCGGGCAGCAGTGTGTCGGATACCGCCGTAGTTCTTTGCCGCGAACACAACATTTCCCTCATTGCCGGAGCCTGTCCACTGATGTTCGGAAAGCCTTCAGATGGGTTCCACCGCTTCATGAAGAACGTTTACGGCTTCATGGGCAAACTGCCGAACTAGCTGCTAAAGATTGATATTTTCAAAGAACAAGGGGACTAAATCCCCTTGTTTGCAATCTACGACCCGATACCTGCCCTCGCGCCTTCTGCCAGTTTCGCCAATACATCCAGCAGTTGAAGCTGCCACGTCTCATCATCAGTGGACACCAGTACTGCTGTCCGTGTGACTCTTACATGATTGCCAAGTTCAACTTCCAGTTTTTCGCGGTTGATTTCGGCCAAATAGGGCAGTTTGATATGCAGCATGTCATTTACTGTGACCACGCCTGTTGCCCCGGCTTTTTGTGCCAATATCTTGACATCAATGCCAAATAGTAACCCATCAACAGCCGGAGGTAGAGGTCCAAAACGGTCGCGCAGTTCATCGCGCATCATATCGACATCTTCCATGCTGCTTAGGCTGCCCACCCGCCGGTAGATTTGCAGCCGCAGTGCCATTTCGCTGATCCAATCGTTGGGCAGATAAGCCGGAACGGGCAGGTCGATGGTCACATTGCTGACCACTATAGGTGGCTGAACCTCATGGTCGATGTTGCTCTTGAGTTGTTGTACGGCCTGTGTCAGCAGTTGCGTATACAGATGCAGCCCGATAGCCGCCACATGTCCTGTTTGCCGCGTGCTAAGGATGTCACCTGCGCCGCGCAGTTCAAGATCACGCATCGCAATCTGGTAGCCAGCGCCCAGTTCGGTGTATTCGGCCAGTGCTTCCAACCGTGTTCGTGCCTCATCCGTCAGTCGGTTATTGCTGGGATGGAAGAAATAGGTGAACGCCTGCTGCGCACTCCGTCCCACACGTCCGCGTAACTGATAAAGCTGCGACATGCCGAACCAATCGGCACGATCCACAATTAACGTGTTGGCATTAGGAATGTCAATGCCGTTTTCGATGATCGAAGTCGAGAGCAGTATGTCGTACTCGCCGCGCCCGAACGCGCCCATTACCTTTTCCAGCAGGCGCTCGTCCATCTGCCCGTGCCCTTCAACCACCCGCGCCTCAGGTACGATTTGCTCCAGCCGTTCGCGCACCATATCCATCGTGTTGATCCGATTGTGGACGTAAAATACCTGCCCACCCCGTTCCAGTTCACGGATGATTGCCTGCCGTACCAATCGGTCATCGAACGGCCCAACATGGGTAATAATCGGCAGCCGTTCTTCCGGCGGTGTCTGGATCATGGTGATGTCACGCACGCCCGTCAGACTCATATAAAGTGTACGTGGAATCGGTGTCGCGGTCAGCGTCAACACATCGACTTCCGTACGCATCTTCTTCAGCGACTCTTTGTGGGTGACGCCGAAACGCTGCTCTTCGTCGATGATGACCAATCCCAAATTGTTGAAGGTCACGTCATCCTGTAACAGCCGGTGCGTACCGATAATGATGTCAATCTCGCCGTTCGTGATTAGCGGCAGGATCGCTCGCTGCTCATCCTTAGTACGGAAGCGCGAAATCATTTCCACCTTCACCGGGAAGTTCCGCAGCCGTTGGCTGAAATTGTCATAATGCTGCTGTGCGAGCACAGTGGTCGGCACCAGCAGCGCCACCTGCTTCCCACCCATAACGGCTTTGAAGGCCGCTCGCAGCGCCACTTCGGTCTTGCCATAACCGACCTCGCCGCAGATCAAGCGATCCATCGGCATAGGCCGTTCCATATCGCCTTTGACCTCACGAATTGCCCGCAGTTGGTCTTCCGTCTCTACATACGGGAAAGAAGCCTCCAACTCATGCTGCCAGGGTGTATCCGGCGCGAAGGCAAAGCCTGAAGTCGCCATACGCTTCGCATACAAGTCAAGCAGTTCTTTGGCTTCATCTTCGACGGCCTTACGCGCCTGACTGGTGACCTTCGCCCAATCCGGCTTGCCGAGACGGCTCAGGCTTGGCGGACGGTCATCCGGCCCGACGTAGCGCGTCAGACGGTCAGCCTGATGAATCGGCACGAAAACCATATCTGTGCCGCCGTATTCGATCACCAGATATTCGCGCTCGTTGCCTTCAATCGTGCGGCGGCGCATTCCTCCGAAGCGCCCGATGCCGTAATCCTGATGCACCACAAAATCACCCGGATTAAGGTCTGCGTAGCTGGATTCGGGCAGTCGTCCCTTCGTAACCGTCTTACGGCGGCGCGGTTCGGGACGGTTCCAACCAAAAATTTCAGCATCCGTCAGCAGATGAACTTCGACACCGGGCAGGCGCATTTTCCAGCCTTCACCCAACGCTCCATCCACCAGCAGGAACGTACCGGGTCGCGGCGGCTCCGGCACGTCCTTAACGGTCGGGATAAAGCCTTCCTGTTCGCGCCACAAATCCGCCACACGTACCGATTGCTGCGATACTACCACTGCGCAGTCGCCTGTTTTTTGAGCATTCCGCAGGCGAACCAGCAGCGGCTTAAGCTGCCCACCAAAGCGTTCTTCTGGCGCGAAGACACCGCGGAACGTAAGTACATGTTCCTCTGCCTCTGTATCAGCGAGTGTTTCGTCCTCTTCGTCGTCCTCTGCAAACGCGATTGTGCCAAAGTGAACCGTCTTGCGGTGCTCGAATTCCTCCGCCAGTGCATCCCATGTCAAATAGGGCAGCGGATGGTCAGCCGCGATTTGGTTGGCGGAAATGCGTTCCGCCCGCGTCCTGATCGCGCCTTCCTCAATGCCCGCAATCGTATCACGTAGCTCTGCCCAATCCTCGATCACGATCAGTGCATCTTGTGGCGCATAATCGAGCAGGCTGACGGGCTGCGGATAAATATACGGGATATAGTGTTCGATATAGGGGAACGCCACGCCGTTTGCCAGCGGTTCGGCATCACGGATCGGTGTGGTCATATCCTCGCCGGCAGCTGGCAGGCTGGCGAAATAAGGTGCGAGATGAGCAGCCAATGGAGGCGTTTGCTCCGGCAGTACCTCCCGCGCAGGGGGGATCGCAATCGTGCCCAATTTTTCAGCCGAGCGTTGGCTGGACGGATCAAAAACACGAATGCTGTCAATTTCGTCGTCAAAGAAGTCGATGCGAATCGGTTTGTCAGCGGCCAGCGGGAAAATATCAATTACACCACCGCGGCGGCTGAATGTCCCCGGTTCCACCACCACGCTCACAGGTTCATAACCCAGCTTGAGCCAGCGGTTCAGTAAGACGTCAAGTGTATGACGCTGCCCGGGCTTGAGCAGCAGCGTCGATTTGCGGAACTGGTTAACCGGCATTGTTCGCTGCATGATGGCACGCGCTGACGTTACGATAACCGGCTGCGCTGTGTCCGTCGAAAGGATGCCTTTTGTTCCTGCGATTTCTTCGGGTGGCGTCAGGGCGGCTAACGTGGCGATACGCCCTCGAACCACGTTCTCGACCCATGCCGTGCGTTCATAAAACAGCGCCGTAGGTTCAGCAAAACGATAAACCGGTCGGTCGCCCAGCCATACTGGAAGTTGTTCCGACACGTTATAGGCGCGGTCAACACGCCCCGTAATGTAAATGATCGGTGCCGACCATTCTTGTGCCAGCGCTGCCAGTAGGAATGGGCGGGCAGCACGAATCACGCCCAAATCGGGCATAGCTGTTTCGGATTGTAAACGGTTCAGCAGGTCCCGGTAGACATTACTGCTGCGTAACAGATCAAGAAGTCCGGTTAGTTGCATAAGGGTTCAGTTGTGTCCTGAATAATTCAAATTGGACAATCGGTCAACGAGCAATCGTTTATTATAAACTCTGTGGGTAAAAAGGGAATAAGAACATCGTAGTGACCAATTTGAAGGAAGAGAGTTATTCAGGAATTTTACAATCCTCACTAATCCTTTTCATCATGCTTACTGTTTTATCGTATGCTGAATATATAACGCTAAAATTATTGAGGATCGTTAAAATGTGGGGAATTGCCTTTTGGTCAATCTTCGGCGCGGTGATTGGCTCATTTGGAACCGCTTATATTCATCAGCGTACCGGTCGGGATGTGACCATGGGGGGTATTATCGGCATGGTGATTGGCGCAGTTGGCAGCTTTGTGCTCTTAGCGATGTTTTGGGCATGGCTCTATTACATGTCACCTGCACCCATTGGCCGCGTTTACGGTACACGGCGCAAGCAGTGGTATCGCTGGTGGGATTAACGACACACAAATAGAGCATCTTTTCACTGTTATTAGATGCGTCAAGATGCCCGATTCTTTCCTAAATCCGCCTACTTCTTGAGCGACAGCACATATGCTACAAGCGCATCCACATCGCTCGGTTGCAGTTGGTTGGCAAAGCCTTGATACATCACACCGGCGATATACCCCGGCACCACAAAAGCGTTCGGTTCGAGGATCGACTGCCGCACATAGTCTTCAGCGCTCAAACCTGCCACGCGCGACCCCGCAGTATCACTTAACCCTAGCAGCGATGGCCCGACACCTGTCGCGCCTTGATCGAGCAGATGACAGGTGATACAGGCTGGAGCGCCATTCACCCCATTGTGAAATAACGCGTCTCCCTGTGCGATCAAACTGCTTGTTGCGTCTGACTTGAGTGCTGCTGTTGCTTCAGCAGTCGCCTCGGTGAATGGTTTACCGGTATACGCAATTCGATAGACAGTGCCGGTATTCCACTCAGCAGCATACAACGCCCCATCCGGCCCCACCGTTACATCAAGCGGGTTATAGACGCCTAGATCCGTGCGGAAACGTGCGAATGGCTGCCACTTGCCCGTGTATCCGCCTTTGCCATCCGGCGTCAGCGCCACGAATACCACCATCTGCCCGTTCTGGAGTGCCATTTGTTTCGGGAAGGCCGCGCCGGTGCCGAACTGCGCCACGTAGATACCGCGATATTCGGGTGGAAACTGATCAGCCGAATAGTAAACCAGTCCGCTGCTCGCCGATGACGTAAAAAAATCATTCACTGGCCCGGCGTATTTGCCGACTGCTCCAGCTACCCCGTAAACATAGGGGAAACCGTAGTTCTTGCCCTGCTGCACGAAATCCAGTTCTTCCGGCGGCAAATACGCCATCGTATCATCCGGTTCGTCAGGACTGTTATCGGCTGTGAACAGTTCGCCTTTCGGCGAGAAGGTCAGGTCATATGGATTGCGAAAGCCTGTCGCAAACACTTCCAGATCGCTGCCATCAGGATTCATCCGCAGAATCGACGCTTCATATTGGTCTTGCAGTGGACCATGATCAGTCGTCGCTCCCACGCCCACATACAGCTTGTTGTCCGGCCCGAACGCGATTCCGTTGTTTGAGTGGAACGTGTGCTTCCATGTCGGCAGTCCGGTGACAATCGGTTGAACCGTATCGAGCTTACCGTCATTGTCGCTGTCAGCTAGGACGCTAATGCGCCCCGCGTCCGAGAGATAAGTCTTGCCGTCATGAAAAGCTAATCCGACCGCATAATTGACCTGATCGCCGGGGTCTTCAAATAGCATGGTGCTGGTTTCGGCCAAGCCATCGCCATCTTTGTCAGTCATCTTGACGATATGCCCATCCAGCGCCAGTACCACCAGCGCCCCGCTGGAATCGAAGGTGATAACGGTCGGCTGTGAGACAGGCAGCCGCGCATACAATTTGGCTGCGAAGCCTTCCGGTACTTCCATGATGCTCATGTTATAGTCACTCAGCGTGAAGCTGTGCTCAGCCGGAATATCGGCTAGCTCATCATCCGGATTGCCTGCCGAATCCTTCTTCACGACGGAGACCGTCCAATAATATTTACCCGGTTTGCGGTCCAGTAGCCACTGGGTTAAATCAAAGGTGTTGTCTTGTGTGCGGGCAATGCCGTTATGCTCAGCGCCTTCTGCCCAAACTCGCAAATCATAGACTTCATCGTCTGCCAGTGGACGGTTCCAACTCCACAACAGCTTGACTTCCGCGATGTTGTCGAACACTGAACCATCGCTTGGCGCGTCCAATGAGGGTGCGGTTCGCGCTGCTGCTTGATCTCTAGCAGTAAGCGTTCCGGAGACGTACGCGTTGATATCAAGTGTTGGAGTAGGGGCAGACGAACAAGATGCTACTATAAATAATAGGAGAAGGATCCGAAGTTTTATCATGTTAGTGCAATGGGAACTACGTTAAAAGGATAATCGCCAATTGTTTAAGGAAAATATGGAAATTTCGTGGAGATTTAATGAACCTTTATCGAGTAAATATTAACGACTTTATCAAACCGGATCATGAAAAAATTATCGTTTGGATTAGGATGCCGGAATGTTTTAATAACTGTTAATAAAATTCGAGCCTAAGCAAATATAAGTTTGATCGCGAGGATAATCCACAGTACCCCGAACAGCCCGTTCATATACGGCATCAACCTGAGGTAAAACTTCCGGATGCGCGGATGAGAAAACATCAGCGCCACCAGCAGATACCATGTGGTCGTCGTGCTGAGCAGCGCTACCGCGATTAGCAGTTTTTCAACAATCGAAGCACTTACCGGAACAAACCCTGTGAACAGCGACACGTAATACAACATTGACGCCGGATTGGAGAGATGTGTGAATAGACCGCGTCGGTATGCCTCAGCAGGCGTCAAATCGCTGAGCATGGCCTGTGCGGGAACCTGCGCCAAAACTGTATTTTGAGCACTGCTTTGCCGGAACTCGCGATAAGCTACTCGCAGCATCTTGTATCCGGTATAAGCAAAATACAACCCGCCTAGAAACCGGATCGCCGCGAACAGCAGCGGGATCTGGGAAATTACTGCCGCAAATCCGATCATCCCTGCTGTCACATGCAGCAGTGAACCCGTCACGATGCCCGCGCCCACCCACAAACCTGCGCGTCGCGAACGGGTCAGCGCCGTTTGCGTCACAGCCAGAAAGTTCGCCCCCGGCGTGATGACGGCGGTCACGTGAATGACGGCCAGCGAAGCCCAGATTGATCCGTCCATAGCTAGAGGCTTACGCTCCAATGACCGTCTAGTACAATTTCGTGTTAGGAGTATACCAATACTCAGCGCCGTCTTGCTGACGGTTGATCAACCCATCATCGAACAATTCTCGCCGCAGCAGGGCTGCATCGCCAAACGTATGCCACCGGTTCAGCAGTTCGTTGACGTCGGCCTCGCTGTAGACCTTGCCCGCCTCAAATTTCGACGCTAGATAATCCAGCGCGATCAGTTGCCTTGACCGTTTCGACGGCCACCATTTTAGCCGCCCTTCGACATCCAGATGATTCTTCAGCGACTCGAAATCCGGTTCGAGTTCCAGCTTCTTACGCTTCTCCTCAGTAGCCGGTTTCGGCGTCGGCTTAGGCTCATCAATGTTCCCGTTATGCCGCGTCATCGCCAGTTCGATGCCCTCGGTCAGCCATGTTTCGACCGCGTTCGTTGCCTTATCTACGACCTGTGACGCCAGAATCGCGTCATCGCCCTTGAACACGCCCAGCACATAATCTTTGGCCTGCATCTTCCCCGGTGGTCGACCAATACCGAATCGCAGTCGGTTGATGTCTTGAGTGCCGAGGTGCTGAATGACATTTTTGATGCCGTTCTGTCCACCAGCGCTGCCCGACTGCCGCAGCCGCACCGTCCCCAGCGGTATATCGAGATCATCAGCGATTAGCAGAATATTCGCCACGTCCACCTTGTAGAAATCGACCAGCGACCGCACTGCTTCGCCGCTCAGGTTCATATAAGTCTGCGGCTTGGCGAGAATCACTTTCTTATCTTTGATCATTCCGCTGGAGACCTGTGCCTTACGCTCGGTCTTGCCAAAAGTCAAACCATAGCGCCGTGCCAATTCTTCCACCACGCGGAAGCCGACGTTATGGCGTGTCTCTTCATATTCTTTGCCGGGGTTGCCCAATCCGACAATCAGATACCAGTCAGTCATAGAGTTTTTTGTACTGTATTGGATGTTTCCAGAAGGATAGCAGAGGCCAGCCAAATTCTGTAGGGGAGAGCCAGACGATACCCTCCCCACGCGCTTTTAGCCTAATCTTGCATATCAACCTTGATCAGTTGGCTGTATAAATTATTGGTGTCCGAAATGACCAGCGCCCCATCCGAAGCCAGTGCCAGCGACACGGTAAACGACAGTTCATCTTTTCCGAAATCCTTGCCCCAGTTGGCTCGCGCCTGCGCGACCCCGTACTGACCCACTAACTGGCCCTCTTTATTCAGTTTGTACACCGACGTCGCCTTATCCGGATCTGCCCCTGCACTGAAATAAATATTGCCTTCGGCGTCGAGGGCCAATCCCTTGTATTGGATAAACTTCTGTTCTGTCATAAACTCCGGAGCGAACGGTTCAACTACCACTTTACCGTCCACTTCAGTCGCGTGCCCGATACCTGCCGCTACAAAATAAATCGAGTTGTCAGGAGCAATCACGAACTCTCCGACGCCTTGTAACTTGTCAACGCCTGATAGAATCGTCCGAATATACTCACCCTTCGGCGTAAACACTTGCAGAAATAAGGAGGTACCACCATACGAGACATACAGGTTGCCTGCTGCATCGACGTCAATATATCCGGGACCGCGATCACCGAAACCCGGTGACGTTTTGAATTTCACGGTCGATAAAATTTTTCCGTTGGGATCAACCTTATAGACGATGTTGTAGTCTGAAACCCAGAAGTTTCCGTCACCCGTCGCCACAATATCCATTGGCCGTGTAATCGTGCCTGTGCTGTCGAATATCGTTCCTAACTGCTTTCCCGTTTTGGAGTCGTAAACGGCCACATTTGTAAAATCGATGACATAAATCTTGCCATCGGCGTCGGTTGATACACTCAGGAAACTTTTTGCCCCTTTTTCAGGTTTTGCGCTGTAATCCACGGTTTCATGAACCCGCCACTTCACATCTTTAGAACTGTATTGCTTGACCATATGAGACTGTGCCAGCACACCGAAAACACGGGTCAGCGCGAAAGCACCAATGAGCACTGCCAATCGATAACTTTTCAAAATGCCCTCCTCGTCTAAATGTCTCGTCTCGCAAATAACGAGGTCATCTACCCTATAATAGGGTCTTTCGGGCAAGATATATCTTGCCCGGATAGTTCCCTCCCTCGTTTACGGGCTTTCACCGGAGTGAGCCTGCGAACGTGGTGATGAAGGGTTAGGGTGGGGGTTCTTTCGCCGTCCTAATTTGGAAAACCTCATTGTCTTGCCCGCATAATTGATGACCATAGAATTTACGAGACTAAGCACCAAAGCGGTAAAGACATTATGTGGGCAAATAATACATAGGGCAAATTCAGTGACGGCTCTTATTCAGAGAAGGTGTGAGCTATTGCGTCAGAGGTATCGTTCACTCACGAAGCGTTTCGTAGGGGCGTAACTGCATGTGCCCCGATTTGGGGTTTGCTACACACTTCGCAATTTCTTCCGCTGCGCATCATTGTATTGACCGTAGGCGTTCATACCTGCAATCCACTGCTCGCGCATCTCTTCGGGGATTAGTTCCACATACAGCGGCGTGCCCTGTTCATAGTAGGACTCTGGAACGCCATACCAGTGGGTGAGTCCCATTTCGGGTTCATACTGCCGGATGAAGTTCACCAGATTCGCCTCAGCTTCGCACCGGATCGCGAAAGTCATCACTGCGAATCCCTGCTGCGTGACGTTGATCGGTGCGACCCCAACCAATTCGCAGCCCGCTTCGCCTGCCGTATGCATCAGCGCGTCGTAGTCCGTGTTTGGGCGAATAACCCATCCGCATGCGAAGTGTAGAGGTTCAGCCATGTGAATTTCCTTATGGGGCGTAAAACAAAAGCGTTTGACCCTGGTCTTATTCCCTCCCCTGTTACTACCAGGGAGGGTTAGGTGAGGTACCGCCGCCCATTTTACACCATTTCCCCTCAGACGGTGCGCGATAACAAGACTCGTCCGTCCGGCCATCACTGTTTTGAGTGCATCTTGGATGAGCGCTTCCGACTGGCTGTCCAGATGGCTGGTCGCTTCGTCCAGCACCAGAATGCGTGGATTTTTGAGGATCACCCGCGCAATCGCCAACCGCTGCTTTTCGCCGCCGCTCAGCCGGTAGCCGCGTTCGCCCACCACCGAGTTATAGCCGTCGGTCAATCCCATAATGAAATCATGGATATTTGCCGCTTTGCAGGCCGCCTCAATTTCGGCTTGTGTGGCGTCCGTCTTCGCGTAGAGCAGATTGGTGCGGATCGTATCATGGAACAGATGAGTTTCCTGTGTCACCATTCCGATCTGCTGTGCTAATGAGTCCAGCGTCACATCCTTGAGGTCATGACCATCAATCAGGATGCGCCCCTCCGTTGGATCGTACAGGCGCGGGATCATGTACGTCATGGTTGTCTTGCCCGCGCCGCTCGGCCCGACCAAGGCCACCAGTTGTCCCGGTTGGATCGTAAACGACACATCATCCAGTGCAGTCACGCGCGCCTGTGTATGGGGTGCGTCAGCCTCGCCGTTGCTACTTGGTTTTGCAGCTTTGCCATCGTCCTCTGAGTCCAGTGACAGCACGTTTTTGATGTTGTCCATCCGCCCCGGACGGTTCACTTCCGACAGCAAATTATCTGCGCCGGTATCGTATTTGAAGCTTACATGGTCAAATTGCAGTTCGCCGCGCACGTTATTCAGCGGAATAGCATTCGTCTTTTCCACAATTTCCAGCGGCAGATCAATTACCTCAAACACCCGCTCGAAGCTCACCATCGAACGCGCGAAGATGACCGGCGAATTCGTCAGTGATTGAAGCGGCCCGTATAGTTGCCCGAGGTACGCGCTGAAGGCCACAATCGTCCCGATGCTAAACACACCGTCCAGAACCAGATGCCCACCGACCCAATACACGACCGCCGTGCCGACCACGCCCACCATACCCACAATCACCCAGAACTGGTTGCCGAAATACGCTTCTGTGACGCCAATATCGCGCACCTTGCCCGCGCGGTTTGCGAAGCGCTCCATTTCCAATTTGCCGCGTCCGAACAGCTTGACCAGCAGCGTTCCGCCGATGTTCAGTGTTTCGTTCATCATGGCGTTCATCTGTGCGTTGTATTGCATGCCTTCGCGCCGGATGTCACGCAGCCTGCCACCTTGCCTGCGGGCAATGAAGATGAACACCGGCAGCACCGCCACGCTCATAATCGTCAGCCGCCAGTCCATGGTCAGCATCACGCCCAGCACCGCGACCACTTGCACCACGTTGACGACCATCGTCACAATCGTGTCGCTGATCGCTGATTGGGCATTCACTACATCATTGTTCAGCCGGCTCATCAACTCGCCGACTTTGGTGTTGGTGAAGAACCGCAGCGACATTCGCTGCAAGTGGTTATACCGATCAAACTCACGAAGATCGGGATCAGTACCAGACCTACCGCCAGCACATTCAGCCGCTGCACGTCGCCTTTCGGCAGCGCGTTGTCGATTAAATCGCGGAAAATGAGAGGCGTAAGCAGCCCCAATCCAGTGGTGATTAGAATAGTCACCAGCGTGATTGCAATTTTTGTCCAGTAGGGGCGGGCATAACTCAACACCCGTTTGACCAACGACCATGTCACCGTCTTATTGTTATCTTGGTCACTGCCCCAAGCGTAAATCCACCAACCGCCACCCCACATGGTCAGCCTCCAAGTCGAATATCTTAACGAAGATAAGCGAATCATACAGAACAGATGAACGGGCGTCTACTGCACAAATGGTCAGGAAGATTGGTGCAAAACTGGGATGCCTAGGGTTTGTAAACTCTTACGTGACTTGGTTGACTTTAATAAACAAATGTTCTAAAATTGAGAGAGAAATGCAGCTATCAGCGGAGTGTACCTTAGGACGTGCTGTTGAAGGGATTTAGCGCTCGTCCGGTAATATATCTCTTAAATACTTGCCCTAAACTACACATGGGTTGTTGTAGGGGCAAGATATATCTTGCCCGTGCTTTTTCGAAGCGCCTTTATGCGCTTGTCCTCCCAATAGCGTGATGGCTTTAGCCTCATGCGACACTTTGGCGGTAGCAGTCTCCTTAAGTGTGTTTCTGTAGGGCGCAAGGCTTTGCGCCCGCGTAACGTGCTATTACCGACTAATCCGCTAATTTCGTGCTTTACTGATGCCCACTGGCCCAATTGCGAAAAACCACCCACTTGCAACTGCGTTTTTTGCAGCTTTTGCGTCATTTCAGCGGATCACTCCCTCACTCCCGCCATGTCGGTACAAGGGTATGGCGGAAATGCCGGCGGTGGCATTACGGGAGCTATCCGCTGCACAAGCGCCAATGCAGCGCCGTTAGCCGAGCCACCCGCCGCGCATAATTGCACATTCAGCGGTATCAGCCGTGCTTCCCGCCAGACAATTCGGCGGATTGTCTGCACATCATATTATCTTCTGATTCCCTGCCCTGTTTTATGCGGGAGGGTTAGGGTGGGGGTAATTCTTTACCGTTTCGGTTCAACCGTGATCATGCTCGGAGGCGTGAATTCACGCTGCTTGAGCCAGCGCACCAGAATTGGCAGGTTATCCACTTCGGGTAGGGGAATACTCAACCATGCCGACCTGTCCGGTTGGGCGAAAATTGTAATTTGTCCATTGCCCACTTGATAGCCGTCGAATTCTTCCCAAGGCAGTTCACGGCCTTTTTCTTCGAGGCCATCTTTTGTCATGCGGAGCGTATTCGAGAACGGGATTTTCTCGCCCTTAGCCATCTCTTCTTTCAGGTAGGGTTCCAGCACCGTGTAAATCTTTTTCTCGACCTGTGCCCCCATCTCTTCGATCCGCACATACAGATTATCGAGTGTCATGACTTCGCCGCGCAGGGTCGTCAAGGTAAATTTGTAGGTGTTCCGCCGGATCAGCCCACCGAAGTAGGCCAAGCGCTGTCCCTGCTGCCGGATGCTCATTACCTCGTGGTACAGGAAGAACACCGGTTTAGCCCCTTCGCGGTAGCTAAACCCATCGTCATACAGCACCACTTCATGGTTCCAGTAATGCAGGACTCGCCAACCGAGTATCAACACCACCGCTGCCATAATAATCACGGTTAGAACGGGTCCCCACCATGCCTCGACTTCCGCCAGTGTGACGTTAAGGATCACCGAAACCACGCCTGAAAGCACCGCTGCTGGCGCGATCAGGCGAATGCGATTACTAGGATAGTTGCCAATGACCTTACCGAATACAGGATCCGCTTCAATCATGTCTACGCTTAGCTCGGCTTGGCCTGAAAGACTGACAAGTTGTCGAATGTCACGGTCATGCCTGTACGTCCGGCGGATGCGCCCACCAACCCGACCTGACCTTTGCTGTACAGGTCGTCAGTGGTATCCGCGAGGAACTTATCATTCACGAACAGGGCGAGATAATTGCCCATGCAAACGGCTTTGATTTGATTTTGCGCCGCGCCCATCTTGATGACATCCGATGATGCCCAATTTACCAGCGGAGTAATCTTATGCCCTTGTGAGCGCAAAATCGCGTACCGCCCGTTGCCCTGTACCATGAACAGATACCCGTCACCATTGTTGGAAGTGTTTTCTGAAGTCACTTGTGTGGCTGCCGGCTCCGCTGTGATCTCAGCTTGAACCACTTGTGTAGCCTCGGCTGTGGCTTCAGCCGTTGCCTCGGTGGTCGCTTCTGCATTCGGGCTGGCGATAATGGTGTCATTGCTGGTCGTGTCAGTCACTTCTGCTGTGGCCTCGGCATTAGCCTTGGCGGATTGTCCCACCGTTCCGCGCATCCGGCACATCACGCCGTAAGTGGAGTTCAGGTCGCTGCTTAATTGATTTGCATCCACTTCGATGATCACATCGCTCAGTGTTCCACCCCACTGTCCGTAGTATAAAACACTGTCGCCCGCAGCGAGTTGGATGTTGTAGACGCCATCCGAAATTTGGAGTCGTGCCGTGTTATTCCCGTACATGCCCTCTTCGAAGGTTCCGGGGCCAGTGAAATCGTAGAACGCTAACTCGTCGCCTTTGGTAAACTGCTTAACAGGGCTGGATGTGCTGCACGCCCCCAATAGAAACAAGCCTACTATTAAACCTATTGCTCGTATTTTCACACCGCTTCTCCTGTTTATGGGGAATTCACACCTGCTGACCCTGAGTAACATTAAACTAATACTATATCCCAAACTTGGGGCAAAAGTTCGGCTAACTCACCAATTTATTACCTCTTGTCCGAGTTTAACACAAATCAGGCGCTGAATGGGCATATTGAACCCGGTTCAGCGTGCTCCCGTAAACAGTGCTACAATGAGCATAAGGTTTAAGACCTTCTTTCATGGGGAGTAGTAAATATGGCGATAAGTGACGTTCTACAGGCTCAACGGCTTTTCATGGACTCTCTGCTTGCAAAGCCTAATGTCGTTGGGGTTGCGGTTGGCCTAAAAAATGGAGTAGGGGAACCATCGGTCGTTGTCTTGGTACAGCGTAAAGTGCCGGTTGCAGCCCTCAGCGCCGCTCAATCTGTGCCCAAAGAAGTCGATGGCGTCAAAACCGACGTCGTTGAAATCGGTTATCCACGTGCCTACGACAGCCCTCGTGATCGTTATCGCCCTGAAATCCCCAGTGGCGTCAGCATTGGACATTACAAAATTACAGCTGGTACGCTTGGCACGGTTGTCACGGATCGTACCACGGGTGAAAAACTCATCCTCTCCAATAATCACGTCCTTGCGAACAGTAATAACGCGCTTGTTGGTGACGCCATATTACAACCCGGCCCTGCTGATGGTGGGCAAAATCCGGCTGACATGGTGGCTCGCCTTGAACGGTTTGTGACCATTCGTTATGTCGATGATCCCGATAATCCGGTCCCAACACCTACTCCAACACCCACGCCAACTCCGACTCCCACGCCGGTCTGCACCGTCGTCAATGGGGTGGTCTCGGTCATCAATGCTGCTGCTGCGCTGGTTGGTTCACATCAGCGGGTTGCCCCAACTACTGCAAGTGTGGTGGCCAAACCGCAGACCGTCGGACCTGTTCAGGCGGTCGCCCAGACACCCTCCAACGAAGTCGACTGTGCGCTCGCTAAGCCAATTGATCCGAATATGTTTACAGGCGAGATTCTCGGTATTGGACAGGTTCATGGAACGAAACCCGCTTCGCTCGGCATGGCTGTTCGCAAATCGGGACGTACAACTGGCTATACGACGGGCACTATTACGCTCCTAAACGCGACCGTGAACGTCGCCTATGGCAGTCGCACCGCTCGCTTTACTGGACAAATTATTACCACGCCCATGAGTCAGGGTGGTGACTCCGGTTCCTTGTTAGTCGATGGCACTCAAAATGTAGCCGTCGGATTGCTGTTTGCGGGTTCTGACCAATCGACCATTTTTAATCCCATCGACAATGTGTTGAACGCTTTGCAAATCAACCTCTAACCATTTGTGTGTACTTAAGGAGGTAGATATGTCACAGGATGAAAAGACTGCTAAAGCCCAGTTGGTGCAGAATAAATACACGGAAATGCTGCTCAAAATTCCGCACGTTGTTGGGGTTGCCGTCGGATTGGAAAAGAAGAGCGGCGCTTATACCGGCGATGTATGTCTGGTCGTGATGGTGGATAAAAAGCAGCCTGCCAGCGCTCTTGCACCCAATGAAGTCATCCCATCTGAACTGGATGGCGTAAAAGTCGATGTTCAGGAGATCGGCATACCAACCGCGTACTGATCCCCAATCTGTTCAAGGAATGGGGGAGACACTTATCTTCCCCATGTGTATTCGTTTCTAGTTACGAGTCTGATCCTTCAACAATTCCGCTTTCCGGTTTTTATAAATCACTGTCACTCACGAAACATAAGTTATAGATAAGTTCGGTACTCATCCAGTTCTAACCCGAGTGATGATGCTCTTCCCTACAATGCCAGAATTGCTTTCGAAAAGAAAGTTTTGGTAAGCAAAGTAATAACTGTCGCTGGAATGTAATTTTAGAGGTGGATTAGTATTCACTTGGCAAAACGTAAAACCGGCCAGACATTCTGCTATCATGTGCGGGAGTTTGTTTGAGTTTCACTGGGCTACATACATGGAGGACAAATGTCACGACGTACCCTGAATATTATTGGTATCCTCATTTTGATGGGTATAACCGCCATAATCAGCATTTTCGCTTATATTTATCTCGTGGGTGGCTCAGGTGAGCCAACAGCACCGTTATCTGCACCGACTTTGGATCTCTCCACTGCGACACCCAATCCCCTATTGACGCAAATCGCTGAACTTGAGGCGACCAATGCTGCTCTGAGTACGGCTGTGGCTGGCCCGTCCTCTACTGAAGCCACCAGTGAACCGACTGTTGAAACGACCGCCGAGGCCATCAGCGCAGTCGTTGAAGGCACTGCTGAGGCCACTACAGATCCAACCGCTGAGGCGACGGCTGCTGTAAATGCTGAAAGCACCGCCGAAGCCACTGCCGAAACCAATGCGGCTGTTGCCGCAGTGCAAGCTGCTGCTGCTGCTCAGGCTGCCGTGTCGAGCACGCTTTACCGCATTGATACCAATGGTTCTCAAGTGAGCTTTACCTTGACGGAAGACCTGCGTGGTCAGCCGACAACCGTTGTTGGCACGACCGATCAAGTTGCTGGCGATATATTGGTGGACTTTGCGACGCCTGCCAATTCGAAGATTGGTACCATTCGTATCAACGCCCGCACGCTCGTCACGGATCAAGAATTCCGTAATCGTGCCATTCGCAGCAACATTCTGCAATCGTCGAAGGATGAGTATCAGTTCATTGATTTCACCCCGACAGCCATTACCGATGTTCCCGACAAAGTTGAGGTCGGTTCGACCATCAAGTTCAAAGTCACCGGCGATCTCAAGATCCGCGACATAGTCCAAACGGTAACCTTCGATGTGTCCGTGACGGCTGGTGAAGATTCACTGACCGGCTCGGCGACGACTACGGTCACGCGGGATCAGTTCAACCTGCAAATCCCGAATGCCCCGGGCGTTGCCAATGTAAGCAATGATGTCACCTTGGACATCAAGTTTACGGCTCCCAAGGTCAATCAGTAGTTACGACTTCACAGCATGAACATAAGAGGCTTACAACCTGTAAGCCTCTTATGTTGCCTCAAATCCAGCATATAATAGGTCAATGGACGAGCCATTTGATTGGATAAGGGGTATCTGTGCCACACATTTTTATCTCCTATCGCCGCAGTGATAGTGCTTCCGCCACAGGCCGAATCTATGACCGTCTGTGCATGGCCTTTGGCGAGAAATCGGTTTTTAAAGATGTTGATGTGATTCCACCCGGTGCCAATTATCCGACCTTGTTGAACGAAGAGATTGCCCATTGTGATGTGCTGTTGGCGATCATTGGTGCGCATTGGTTGACGGCTGTGGAAAGTAATGGTCAGCGCCGTTTGGATAATCCTGACGATTTTGTGCGGATTGAGATTGAAGCCGCTCTCAAGCGGAATGAAGCGCTGGTCATTCCGGTGTTAGTCGATGATGCAACCATGCCTTCTACGGTCGATTTGCCCGAAAGTCTGCGTCAGTTGGTCTACCGGAATGCGGCTGTCGTGCGTCACGATCCGGACTTCAATCATGACATCGCGCGTTTGATCACGACTATTCGCGATTATTATCCACCGACTGATGAAGAACTTCAGGCGATCGTTTCGCCGCAGATCCCTAAGACCGCTTCGCCGACCAAGCCCAAGTTCGTCTTGCCTTGGATGGGAATACTAATAGGCGTTTTGATCGTCATCAGTGTCTTGGCTGCTGTGCGGCTAATCGAGCGCGTCGCTGAGCGAATCACTGATAACAACGCCACCGCAACGGCTGTTGTTCTGACCAAGCCAGCGGCATCGAGCCAGTTCACGGTAGTGCCGTCACTTGCAGCACCGTCCCTATCCGCAACCAGCACACCATAGAATAATCGAGTGATGTGAGTGGATAGACTTCTGTAATGATTTCGCCTGATAATGATGGTTATGACTCGTACATTCTTGCACAACAACCGCCTTACACTACTTTTCGCCTTCGCAGCTTTAGTATCACTCCCTTTCTTGGCTGTACTGGTTTCATCTTCTCATTCAGCCCCACCGACGCCTACGCCCCGTTCTACTTTAGGTGTCGCCTACCCCCTAAATTACCTTCAAGACTTCACTCACTTTGCGACCATTCAGCGTCCTGATGGTACGATTCGGGAACTTTATATGAATGACATGGGGATCTCTGCCGTTCGATTATTTCATGTGCTACCCTTCGGCACGGTGATTGTGATCGAAGGCTATGATGCGCTGAAAAATGCCGATGGCAGTTATGTTATGGATGCCGATGGGCATTATGTCAAAGGTGAGGAGATGCCGTTCATCCACGTTCGGGAGAAACGGTTGGACTGGTCAGCCGCCGATTTCACCAGCAGCGCCCGTAACGCAGGCTGGAACTATGGCTCATTTGATATCAAAACGGGTGCGGTGTATAACGAAAGCTTGAATGCCTGCTTCCTTTGTCACAACACCGCACCCGCCGATTTCACCTATTCAGTTGAGCCTATGGATGACTTTGCGAGGACAGGGCAGGCGGTGTACTTCATGTGCCGGACAACCGGACGCTCCGCCTGCGAATAACCTAGATCATAAACTTGCGTTCGACCAGCAGACCTTCCGCGCTGTAAAAACCTTCAGTATCGGCCTGCAAAATACCGTGACGGTTAGCAAAAAGCCAGTCCCATAGCGGATCGAACTTTTCGAAGGTTGCTTCGCCGTTTGTGCCTTCCCAGAACATCTCCACCGCAATGATTTGGGTCGCGGATTTGAGCGCATTCGCCACGATGATTTCTTCATGTGTCGTGGCTGGCCCCAGCATTTCGGTGAAAGCGCTAATGTCATCTTCGAAAAGCTCGTCACCGCGTGAGTCGATCTCGATTTGACCATAAACGGTTCCGTCGTAGACCACCTCAACCAAATCATCAAGGTCGGTTGGTCGCATCACATAACGCGGATCAATCGACGTCAGCGCCTCGCCGATGGCTGCGAAATCCAGCGTGCGGGGATCACCGAGAATAAAGCGCATGAAGTAACCCATCGCACACCTATCGCGGAATAAAGTCAGTACTGGCGGTCAGCGAACGCACAAACGCGGCAATCAATTGGGCGGCATGCTCGACATCGCTCATCTGGATCATTTCACTGGGCGAATGCATATAGCGGTTGGGAATGGATACCACAGCAACCGCGACACCGCCCCGCGCATAGTGGATGACATCGCCATCGGTGCCGGAACGCGCTGGATTCACCTTTAAAGTGTAAGGAATGCCTTCACGGTCAGCGATTTCCAAAAGCATTTGATGTACAACCGGACTGTTCACCGAACCGGAGGCAATCGATGGGCCGCCACCGAGTTTAGCTTCGCCTGCCAGTTTCTTATTCGCGGTTGGATAATCGGTGGCATGGGTCACATCGACCACAATCGCCACGTCCGGCTCAAAGCTGAAGGCCGCGGTATGTGCGCCCGCCATGGTGATTTCTTCTTGTGCAGAAGCCACCGCTGCGACGGTCGCGGTTGGACGGTCTTTCGATAACAAGCGCAGCGCTTCGAGCACGGTATACGCGCCGATGCGGTTATCGACACTGCGGGAGACAATACGCCCGTTTGGAAGTTCGTACATTCCAGCGTCAATCACACCGACCGTTCCGATGCGGATGAGTTCTAGCGCGGCTGCACGGCTGGTGACACCAATATCGATCCACAGATCATCGATGGTGCTCGCGCCTTCATCCTTCTTCATGAGGTGAATGGGCTTCTTGCCAATGACGCCAATCACATCACCTTGTTTGCCCAGCAGGCGGATACGCTGACCCACCAACACCTGTGCGTCCCAGCCGCCGACGCCCGCAAACGATACAAAGCCCTCGTCATCTACATAGCTGACGATGACGCCGATTTCATCGATATGTCCGGAAAGCAGCACGCGCGGTGTGCCGCCCTTGAGCACGGCGAACGAGTTGCCGCGCACATCAGTGGTCACTTCATCGGCAAATGTTGCCGCTTCTTCTCGCCAGACCCTCGCGGGTACCACTTCCTGTGATGATGGCCCCGGCGCATTAAGCAGCCGCTTGAGAAAATCTAAGCTCATACGATCCCCCTTATTCCTTTTCTTCATCCAGCAGCGCTGCCAACCGTGCTTTTAGACGGTCGCGGCGTTTCTGGTAAACCTCTTCGTCCAATGACCCCATCCTGTAACTTTCGTCCAACTCGGCGATTTGCTGAATCAGGCCGTTCACCAGTGTATCTTTATCACGTTCGCTGTTCTGGACGGCTTGCGCGGGACGACTTCGCCAGTAGACCACCACTGCGGTGATGATAGCGATCAAGCCGATGCCGACCAAGACCAGCGGTATCAATTGGTTAGCGCTGATCACATTCGCGGTTGGTGAAGTCGAGGATTGCACCCCACCTTGCACCCGATAGCGGATACTGCCGCCTGCGGCCAAAGGAACGAAGGGACTGTAAACTTGGTACTGGGTTCCGTTCAAGTCCTGCGGTCCCAGCGATTTCAACGTGTCTGACGTGATCGTAACGGCTTGTGTGTTGAACAATATCCTAAAGTTCGAGTCGACGGCATAGGGAACAGGCTGCTCAATCTGAGTATCGCCTTGATAGGGCAGGCGGTAAGCCATCTGGAAAACGTAATTGGCTCCCGGTAATACAGGCGCGGTATCAATCACGCTGTGTCCATCTGTACTGATGGTATAACGGGCATTGGTCACGTCCGCGCTCAAGATTTGGGCGTTGGCAGGCACAGGCAGTTGGATGCCGGCGAAGCGTTGATCATCGACTTTGTTGTCCATTGAATACGCTTTATCCGTCGGGTTGTTGAAAAAGACCAAGTCGATGACCTGTAAGCCGCTGCTATCCGCTTGAATTTGAGACACCCACGCTGAGATGGTGAGCTGGCTTGCATCGCTGGTGGTCTCATAAACCGTCACGGGGAGATCCATCTTGTTCGCGACCGGATCACCGTCTTTAGCCTCGCTGCCGAAAGCACGACCTTTATATTTAGTTGTCACCAGATACCGTTGATCAGGACGGATGTTGATATTGGCGAAGGTAAAAGTCCCATCGGCGTTGACGGTGATCTCAATTGGATCGCTTGCCCCCTGTGACGTGATCACATACAGATCGACTTTTTGATCAGGCGGTACGCTTGCTCCGGCGGTACCATTCGTCACTTTTCCGGTGATAGTTCCCGTTCCGACTACCGATTCTTGTGTGACTTCAGGCGTGGTCGCGGGTTCGGGCGTGGTTTCTGGCGCTGACGTGACCAACCCCATATGCTGGGCATTCGTCAGCAGCAGTGACCGCACATAAGCTGCCAGATCATTCTTCTGCCCGGCGCTTAAACTGTTGAGGAATGCGCTCGGCAAACCGACCTGCGTAATGAGATCGGCATCCGTGAGTTTGACACTGGCTTCAAGCGAAGGCAGTTTGTCGGTTGTAATCGGAGTGGCTGCGACCAGTGCTTTACCCGCCTCGATATTGGCGTTCGTATTATGCAGCGTGTAGGTGTAGAGCGCGACTGCCCACCGTTCATCAGTGCTGAGCGCTTTTTCCCAAGGGGGCATTTGCTGCTGAAGGTTGCCGTTGGTGATGGTTTCGTACCATGCCAGCGGCGTTTGATCAGCAGTGGTCGCCGCATCGCGGAAACTGGCGGGCTGAACCGAAATCTTGTCTTGGCCCGTACCAATCAGTTCGCCGTCACCCGCGCCGCTCAGGCCGTGACACTTGGTGCAGCGTTCAGCAAAGACCGACGCGCCCACCGCTAAATCGGGTAAATGAACTGGATATTCGACGGTCGGTGTGACCGGAATGAAGGTCGAAACAATCGGCGGCTCAGAGGTCAATCCACCGCAGCCAGCCAATAATAATGTGACCAGCAAGAACGCTTTACGAAAATGACTCACAAGTACGGCTCCAATATGGCGTGAATATCAGCCAAGGTTTCGGCAAAGACCAACTGCTCCCGCACGGAGGCCGCCCCCGGCACGCCGAGATGATACTTGGTCAACTGCCCGCGTAGTTCAAAAATGGTTTGGCGTTCGCCTATCGTAGACGATTCGACGGCCAGTTGAGCATGCCGGATAGCAGCAGCAGCTCGCTCGGAAGCGGTAGGCAAGGGCAGTGCTTCACCGGTGCGGATTTCGTGTGCGATCTGATGGAACAGCCACGGATTGCCGAGCGCGGCACGTCCGATCATGACGCCATCACAGCCGGTTTCACTCAGCATCCGGGCGGCGTCGGCGCTGTTCTTGACATCGCCGTTGCCAAAAACTGGAATGGTAGCCGCTTCTTTGACTTGGCGGATGATGTCCCAATTGGCACTGCCCGTGAAACCCTGATCGGCAGTCCGCCCATGTACAGCGATGGCTTTGACGCCCGACTTTTCGGCGACCTTGGCGAACTCAATTGCGGTAATATGTTCAGGATCAAGCCCGCTGCGGACTTTGACCGTCACCGGAACGTTGACGGCTTTAACGACCGCTTCTACAACCCAAGTGGCGTTGCAGATGTCGTTGAGCATGGCTGCGCCGCCGCCTTTTTTGACGACCTTCGGAACCCAGCAGCCCATGTTGATGTCCACGATGTCCGCGCCATGATCGACCACGAGCTTAGCGGCTTCAGCCATCATGGTTGGATCGTTGCCGAAAAGCTGGACGGCGAAGGGATGCTCAGCTTCTGTCCAGTCGAACATGTGCAATGTTTTCTTGCTCTTGTAGTGGATGGCTTGGCTGCTGATGAGTTCGGTGCAGACCAATCCACAGTCGCCCATCTCTCGGCACATGGTGCGGAAAGCATGGTTGGTTTGTCCGGCCATCGGAGCCAACGTCAGGGGCGATTCGATATAAACGTCGCCAATCCAAATCGGCTTTAATGCGGTTTGTACAGGTGCTTGGGGTAAATCAATCATGTCCACTTGACCACTTGTTTTACAGCGGCGCTAATCATGACATTTCGCACCCTAATTGTCTATGGAAAAGTCACTTTCTCTGATGTGCATCTTCTTTTGTTCTAACTCCACACTTTTTCACCGACCGGAATGGCGAAATCGAGGCGATTTTCACGCGGGGCAAGCGGGCAGACCCAGCGTTCGTTATAGGCACATGAGGGGTTATAGGCGTAGTTGAAATCGAGTACGAGGCTATCCAGCGCTGCGCCGGGATCAGCGCCCTTGATGGTGTCGTATAGATAGCGTCCCGCGCCATAAGTGGTTTGACGGTTGGTGGCGTCACCAAAGGGCAGGAATAAGCCTCCGCCATAGCCGTTAATCCAGAACAGACTCAAGCGACCCGTTCCGGTCGGCAGTGTAAATGTGACCTGTCCGAAGCGGCGGTAAGAGAAACGGCCATCGCCTTCCAATTCAATCACGATGGTTTCCGGTTCGACATTCAGATCAACCTTTGCTGTGACGCGAAAGGCGGGATCATATTCGTAGTAGTGTAAACCTGTAAGGGCGGCCTGCTGCTCGGCACTCAAGGCGGATTGCGGATGGGTGCGGAAAAGTTCGTCACGTACGTGCTGGAAATGGTCGCGGCCGGCAGGGTTATCCCCAAAGGTGCGAACCTCGCGGTAAAGCTCAAATACACGGTGGCGATAATCAAGCAAATCGAGCATCGTTTTTTGCTCCGGTAAGGTTGAGTGTTGAACTGTGGGATTGGTCTTTGATTGAACCCCTTTAGTTACAGATGATCGACCCAATCTGAAGGTGTTTGGGCTAAGTCCTCTCCGCTTCCTCTGCGTCTCTGCGGTTCAATTCCTCTTTGCGTCTTTGTGGTGAAAAACGTATTCTAGCCTTGAAGCAGCTTGGGCATGACGGCATCCATAAGTGCGGCAGTGTCTTCGATGGATTGGAAGTCGTCCGCGAACGACAGCACATCCAACTGAGGGTCGTAGCTCCAGAAGCCGACCGCATCAAACAGGTAGCGGATGTAGGTGTAGCAGATGCCGATCACAATCCGCGAGTAGATGCTGTAGGCCATATAGGGGAAGAAGAGGATCACGCCCCGATCATGGATATACATCACAATGCCCAGTTCATTATTCGGGTAGTGCAGTTCGACATCGTTGCCCGGCCCCTGCATTGGGATCAGGGTCGGATCGAGCCTCAGCATCAGCCGTGCGAGGGCTTTTTGCCGGATTTTCTTGACCGGCCAGAAGACTTCCGGTTGGTCGGTGCTTTGACCGTACTCAAACAGCCATTCCAGCATGGCCGGTGTCAATTGGTTCGTTTTGGGAGCATACAAATGAATTTCGTAGATCATGAATATCGAGTACTTGATTGCTCAACAGAATAGTTATCAGTTTAAGCGGGAAATCGAAAGTTGTGCAAGACGTTAATTGGTGACCTCAATCCACAAAACAAAAGAGGGCTGTTCACCCTCTTTGTCTGTGTTCTGATTCGCAGAGTTTGGCTAGAACCCGCTTAGGAAGCTGAGGTCAGCCCGGTCACGCTGCATGGCGCTGATGGCCTGCAGCAATCCGAGTCGGTTGTGACGGATCGCTTCGTCTTCCACGTTGACCATGACCTTATTGAAGAAATCGGTGATGGCCGGCAGCATCGGCTCGAAGGCGCTCAGGAAACTATCGACGTTGTCTGTCGGTTGGAGATGTGACCACGCGTTGGCGTAAACCGAGTAAAGGTGTTTTTCTTCACCCTCTATCAGCAGTTCGGTGTTGACGCCGTAGCGCTCGGTTTCGCCGCGTGTGATACGGACGCAGCGGGCAAACCCATCCAGCAGTGGTTCCCAATTGCTTCGCTTGACCCAATCGCTCAACTGCTCGATACCTTTGATGGCGCGGTAAGGATTGGCGCTTTGTTCAGCTAAGACAGCCGCAATCACATCACGCGGCCAGTCCTGTTCTTCGACCCACGCCCGTAAGCGTCCACCGATGAACTCAATGATCTCAGCTTTGATGGTCGGGCTGACTTTGATGGGCTGTACCTGTGCTGCCAGATTGATGGCTTTGTGTAAATCCACGTCTAGGTGCTTGCTGACCAAAATCTGGATAATACCCAAGGCCGCGCGACGCAGTGCATAGGGGTCGCTTGTCGATTTGGGGGCTAGTCCGGCAGCAAACAAACCGGCAAGGCTGTCTAGACGGTCGGCCAGCGCGAGGATGGTTCCGGCTTCGCTGGCAGGGAGTTCACCGTTGGCGCTCTTGGGCAACCAATGTTCATAAATGGCGTTGGCGACGGCTTCCGGTTGTCCACTGAGCCGTGCGTATTCACGCCCCATCGTGCCCTGAAGGTCGGTCATCTCGACCACCATCTGGGTGGCGAGGTCAGCCTTCACAACATGGGCGGCACGCTGCGCGATACCGATTTCATTCGCGCCGACACCGAGCAGCTTACCCAACGGCTCGACCAGTTCCACGATGCGGTCGTTCTTGTCGCGCATCGAACCAAGCTTCTCTTGGAAAGTGAGCGTCGAAAGCCGTGGCAGATATTCTTCCAGCTTCTTCTTAGTATCCTGCGAGTAGAAGAACGAGGCATCATAGAAACGGGCTTTGAGAACCTGCTCGTTACCATAGGCGACCATATCCAGATGTTCGCTGTCGCCGTTGCGGACTGTCACAAAATAGGGCAGCAGCTTACCCTGCTTATCTTCAACCGGGAAGTAACGCTGCTTCTTGGCCATGACCATCACCAGCACTTCGCGCGGCAGTTCGAGATACTTTTCGTCGAAGGTGCCGAGCAGCGCGGTCGGGGTTTCAACCAAGTTGGTGACTTCATCCAACAAAGAGTCGTTCTCCGGAACGGTGCCTTTAACCCCGGCAGCGACTTTTTGAATTTGTTCCTTGATCGCTTCACGACGCAGTTCATGGTTGAGGACGATGCCCTGCTGCTTCAACGTATCAAAATAGTTTTGCAGACTGGAGACGGTGCTTTCCGGTGAGCCGTAAGGGCGAATTCCGTGTGTAACATTGCTGCTAGGGACACCTGCGTATTCAAAGGGGATGACCGCGTCACCAAAGAGGGCGGTGATCCAGCGGATGGGACGTGAGAAGGCAACGCGTGTGCTGTTCCAGCGCATGGTCTTCCCGAATTTGATGGAAGCGATCAGCTTGGGAAGTTCTTCAGCCAAGACTTCGATAGCAGGGCGGCCAATCGACTTGACATGTGCTGTGACATACTGACCACCGTCGATCTCTTCGACCTTCAAATCCTCGACTTTGACGCCTTTACCCCGAGCGAAACCTTCGGCGGCCTTGGTCGGCTTGCCATCGGCATCAAAGGCGCGGTTGGCAGCAGGGCCACGCTCAACACGTTCCTCATCAGGCTGATTTGCGGGGATTTCCCACGCAGTGAGTACCAGACGGCGCGGCGTGCTGTAAACCATGACGCCCTGTGGTGGGGATAGACGCAGACGTTCAAACAATCCGAGCGCCATGTCTTCGAGTTGTTCTTGGGCGTCATCAACATCGCCTGCAGGCAGTTCTTCGACGCCAATTTCGAGCAAGAAGTCGGCGGGTTTGGCTGGCTTGACTTTGGGCAGCTCGGCTACCGGTTTGGGGAGCGGCGCGTTCCAGCCTTTGTCGGTCTTTAGGAAAGGATAGCCGAGGGATTCCCGTTGGGCGACGAAGGCTTTGGCGACTTCGCGCGTCATATTACGCATGCGGTGGAAGAAGTAAGCGCGTTCGGTGACGCCAATCGCTCCGCGCGTGTCGAGCACGTTGAAGAGGTGGCTGCACTTGAGTACGTAGTCGTAAGCGGGCATGATCGCACCGGCTTCCAAGGCACGTTTGCTTTCGCTCTCGTAGTTGTCGTAAACGTCTTTCAGCGACTCGACATCGGCGATTTCGAAATAATACTTGCTGTGTTCGACTTCGCTCTGGAAGAAGACATCCCCGTAGCTGAGGCCGGGCAGCCAGTCGATATCCCAAGCGGCTTTCTTGCCTTGCAACGCGAGGACGATGCGTTCCAACCCGTAGGTGATTTCGACGCTGACGGGTTCGAGTTCAAGGCCGCCTGCTTGCTGGAAGTAAGTGAACTGCGTGATTTCTTGGCCGTCCATCCAGACTTCCCAGCCCAAGCCCCATGCGCCGAGCGCGGGACTTTCCCAGTTGTCTTCGACAAAGCGGATGTCGTGTTCACGCTGGCTGATACCGAGCGCTTCCAACGATTGGAGGTACAGCTCCTGCGGATTGCCGGGGTCGGGCTTGAGGATGACCTGATATTGGAAGTAATACTGCATGCGGTTGGGGTTTTCGCCGTAACGACCGTCATCAGGCCGCACGCTAGGTTCAACATAGGCTACGCGCCAAGGTTCCGGCCCTAAGACACGCAGCAGAGTTGCCGGATTATTGGTTCCCGCGCCGACCTGCACGTTGTAAGGGTTCCAGATCAAGCAGCCCTGATCCGCCCAAAAACTGTGCAGCTTCATGATGACTTGTTGAAAGTTGAGAGGTTTCGCCATATTAACGCCTTATTTTCGGTTCGTATCACGGCTGTTTATTATAAAGATTGGACTTCAAGTTAGCGAGGGGACGTCATAAATGAAGAAAATATGAAAAATCCGTGTTTATTCATCAATGGAACAAAACCTTAATTCAGCCTTGTGAAAGTTCGTATATCCTCTATCTATAGGACGATAGTACTAATTAAGTTAAACAAACATCGCTCATCGTAATAGTTATTGAGGAACCCCAACTATGAGCAACGCATCCAACCAACGCCCCGCTTATTATGCCCGTATGATCTGCGATCACATGAAGAGTTTGCCAGATTTCTATGCTCCCAGCTTAGATGGAGTCAAGGAAGCACTCGGCATATCGGACAGCGCTTTCATGATGGGTTTGAACTGGTGTATTGACCGCAAAATCATCGTGATGGAAGCCAAGCCGAAAGTCGCTGTAGCCACGATCACCGATGATGTGGAACACGAAGCGCTCAAGGGTGAGAGCACCCGCTTGAGTTCGATGCTGCGTGCACCAGCGTTGGCCGAGGCCTCATAGCGTTTACAAATCTGTATCACATAGGTAATACTAGCTTTACAACCTCATCATAAACTGTACCGGAATCCTATCTTGCTCAGGAGCATTCTTGTATGAAGCGCAACCATGTGGTTTCGGTCAGTTTATTGATTACCGCTTTAAGCCTCACTCTGGTGATGATGAGTGGGACAGTTGAAGCCCAGCGTCCCGGGCGCGCAACACCTGCTGCAACTCTTGACCGCTCCGGCTCGAATGGACGCCGTACCCCGATTGCTACTCCTGATGCCGCCCAACCGACACGCCAACGTCCGAACGCCAATACACCGGTCGCAACCGTTAGTTTGCCTCTCAATTTGACGCAGACGCCGCGCGGGACTTTTGCCGTGCCGGGTTCTTCTGAAGAGGCGGCGACAGTGGTCAACAGTTTTGCCTCGACTTACCTCAGCATATCTTATGATTTTCTATATGCTGGTTCTCTAGACGGCGAAAGTGACTCGGCTCAATGGGATACCTTTGTCGCTCAACTGCCGGAGAGCGTTCAGTCTTATATCGGCGTATTCTCGAATGCAGCAGGCACGAGTTACTGGGGCGTGTTCAAGAACGGTTTGGGCATGACGGCGATTGGAGACTGTACCAATAACCCTAACTGCATGATCTCAATGGACAGCTTGAATCTCTACCTGACGAGCGCATCATCGGGGGTTTACGCGCTTTATACAGACGGTGCAGCAGCCAACGCAAGCGACGCGCTGAATTTAATACGCAGCGTCTATCCCGGTTTGAACGCGGTGGCGTTGGAAGCTGTTAGTGCTCAGCAGGGGTACGCATTTGAAGCGGTAACGAGTGCAAGCGGTGTGAACAATAAGCAGGTGACCGCTTCGACGCGTATTTACCTTGCTGGCGTCGTGAAAGCCGGAACTCAATCACTGGTGTATGCTGTGGTGGGCGTCGGTGATGGTTATGTTGGAATGATCCAGCCGTAATACGGTACTGCTTACCTCGATTTTACTGTTCCTCATTTATCCATTTTCCAAAAGGCGGATGACACCAATGTGACTCTTTGGTGTCGTTTGTGGCAATTTGTCCGCCGAAATGACTGGCGAACCGCCGGGGAAAATCCGCCGAATGTGCAAACTGTCGCAGCGGCTGGTTCGGCTGTGTCCGCTGAAATGGCGCAAGTGCAGCGGCTGGCTCCCGTATGGCCGCCGCGTGCCAATATTGGCACTGTCGTCGCGGGAGTGAGGGAGCGATCCGCCGAAACTGCAATGCCAATTGAACCGCAGAGGCGCAGAGAAAAATTGAGAAGACATTAGACGCTCCATGCGGCGTTTTGGAGGACGACACGGTAGCCGTCGGCATCTTCAAAGGTTTTGCCCTGCTTGTCCCAATAGGGATTGAAAGAAGAAACGGGGTGGAAGCCGTGCTGAATCATACGGTCAACAGCTTGCCGCCATAGGGTATGGTCAGGCAGGTAGAAGATAAGTAAGTTATCCTGCGTCGGAGCGCGTCCAGCAGTATGACCCTGTTTGACGGTGAACTCGAAATGGTAAGGGGCATTAGGATGACCGAGCATGATGCCGTCAAAGCCTTCATGATCTTCGAACGAGGCGATGACTTCAAATCCAAGTCCATCGCGATAGAAGCGCAGAATATCGGGCATATGGTCGGTGGGGCGAGCGACGCGCAGATGAGGAACCATAAACGACTCCAATCAGAAAATACGAATTGAACCGCTAAGACGTGAATCTTAATTCAAAGATTCGGTCCGGTACTTGGGCGCGAGCATTTCCATGATGGCGTTTTGGGCGTGAAGCAAAAAGTTTTTGGCCTCGTAATTACGGCATTGAGGCGAGAGCATGGCAGCGGCTGAGACCTCTTCGCCACGCGTGACCGGTGGACAGGGTAAAAAGACGCCTTTTTCACTGAGATGGATGAGATGCTCGGCTGTGATTTGATAGGGTAAAAATTGGTCACGAATGCGGGCTTTGGCGTCGGCATCTTTGGTTTTGGGCCAGCAGTCGGTGTAAATGAGATCCACATTGTTCAATACGCTTGATAAATCAGGTGTGGCGCTGACGTGTCCAAGAGCTTCGGTGTTCAGGCTGTTGAGCAGTTCTGGCGATGCGAGATAGCCTTCCGGCGCGACCTGAGTGACCGAGATTGGAAAGCGAACTGCTGCCTCTAACCAACTCATACCGAGGTTGGTAACTTCCCCGACAAAAACCACTTTGAGACCATCGAGCGTGCCACGATGACGGCGAATAAACTGCAAATCGCCCATGATTTCGCAGGGATGGCCGAGTTCGGTGCGGGCATTGATGACTGGAATAGTGGTGTGTTCGGCTAGATCGGTCAAGTCACTATGACGGGCGGCGCGGACGACGAGCAGTGAGAACCAGTTTTCTAGGTACCTACCGATGTCTTCCAGCGGTTCGTGTACGCCGAGTTCGCCGGGAATATACGACACCTGCGCGCCCATCGCCCGTGCACCGATCTCAAAAGCAACCCGATTGCGGAAACCTTGTCCATAGAACCAGAGGCCGACCTGCTGATTTTCAAGCGACTGCGGCATGTGGTTATGCTGCCAGCGGACGTGGAGTTCATCGGCACGGTCAAGGATGGCCGTGAGCGCGTCATGGGAGTAGTCGAGCAGGGAGATGAAGTCTTTCATAGTTAGTCTCTAGTCTAAATGTAGTAGGCAGTGTTTCATTTCTAGGCAGATGACATATGAATATCGTAGCACAAATGTTTGGTGAAAGGGTGACCAAAATGTAACTCTTGGCAAGGGAGTTTACCAACCTGAGCGAGGGAGAACATAACAAAAGGGCGTTGGTGAATGGTTTGTATATCGTTTGTCATGAATTTCGCCACAATTTGTACAGAATTTTCCTAATTTGCCACAACTCACGGTAGGCTAATTGCGTAATAACTATGGATAGTGAGAGGGAAACACAATGGCACCTGATCTAGATTATCGAGCGATACGCAAACGTGTTGAGGCGGGGATTGTTGTACAGAAGAAGCGTACTCGAACGATTATGTTCGCGGTATCGATATTCATTTACGCGCTTTTTATGATCATCGGATGGGGGATGTTTCTGAGCACCGGTGCGCAAAACATGGTGGCTCCGGGGTTTGTGGATAAACAGGGTGACAGCCTACTGGTCGGCGCGATGATTATGCTGAGCATGGCCGGTGGGATGGGGCTGCTGTTTCAGTTTATCGCGCTGGCAATTGACTCAAAGGCCAGCGAGGATCGGATGCGTGAACGGTTGGTGGCGCGCGAGATCAATAATGAGATGCTGCGGATAGGGGTGGACGAAGTCGAAGAACATGAGAAGCGCAAGGGGATGATGCGGCTGACGGATGACGGCGAGTTGGAAGAAGTGGTGGACGAGCAGACCGAGCAGGCCGACGAACTGCCATTAAAGCAGCGACGGTAAAAGATTGAACCGCAAAGATCAATTCAGAGATTGGGATACAAAATGCCATCGGAAGTTGATTATCAAGATATTGATGAACGGGTAGAGACAAGGATACAGCGGGAGAAAAAGCTGGCCAAATTTCTTCCATTTGTCGTCAACTTGATTTTGTTCATCGGAATTATGGGATTTGCGTGGCAGCGATATTTAGCGGATGGCGGGATATTCCCCTCTTTTGATCAATTTTCGAATTTGGTGGCGAATCCACTCTTGCTGGTCAGTTTTGGTTGGAGCGTTGGTTTATTGATACAGTTCGTTGGCCTGATTATGAGTACTCCGCTGGGGGAGTGGTCGATGCGCGAGAGTGCAACCGAGCAAGTGATCCATGAAGAAGTGGTGCAGATGAGGAAGCAGCCGCGCGAAAGTCGTGAGAAGCGTAAGGGCATGATGCGACTGACAGATGATGGCGAGTTGGAAGCGATAGGTGATGTGGATTTAGCGGAAGTGGAAGTTCTTAACCAACAGAATCGCAAGGCATGATCGGCAAAAAGTAGAAGTATTGTATTGGATTAGTTGCAGCAGATTTGAACGGTTGATATGAAGTACATCGCAATGGAACACGAGGCTGCCCATGCTTCGGCAGAGGATTTCCAGCCTCATCTGAAAGCAGAAGCAGCGCGTTTATGGCAGCTCTACCAAGAGGGCGTGGTGCGCGAGTCTTATTTTCGCGCGGATCAGCACACGGCAGTGCTGATCTTGGAGTGTGAAGATGAAGCCGCGGTTTGTGAGGCATTGGATACACTGCCGCTGGTTCGAGCGGGGCTGATTACATTCGAGGTTATTCCACTGATGCCCTATTCGGGATTTTCCCGACTGTTTGAAGGAAATAAAACGGTCTGAACTCAGGAGGCTAACATGTCCAACACTGAGCTACTCCCAGCCCGCAAGTCCTACGGGATGTTTGCATTTTGGAGCATCCACACGCTGATGCTGGCTTTGTTCTTGATTCTGGAAGGTGCCGGATTCAAGATGCCAGTGGGTTCGAGCATCTTTTATTTCGCGTGGATCGCCGTTTGGATGACACATGGGATGTCGCTGGTGTTGACCCGTACCCGTGATCGGGAAGCGGCTGAAGGTGATCCAACAGCGCAAAGCCGTTTCTGGCGGCATATGGTTTTGGCTGCACACAGCGCACTGTATGTGGGCTTTGGGCCGCTGGTCATCTTGTGGTGGTTGGTCGCGCGGACGCCGGGGCCACAGCAACCGGGAGAAGGTCAGGGCTTGTGGATTTATCCGGTGTGGCTGATGCTCCTGCTGGCACACGGCGCTTACGTGATGATGCGGGATCGACAGGCTGCTGCGAGCAGCACGGCGCAAAAACGTAAGCGAGAGGTGCCGAGTCTGAAGCGGTTGATGGAAGCCGACGCAGATGATGAGGCGGGGTGGGATGAAGAAGATTTTAACCAGAAAAATAAACGTTGAGGCAGCTTGTGAGGAACAACATGTCTTACGATGAGGACAGCGAACTAAACGACATTAAGAAGCAGATTGACCAAAAACTCTGGCGGCGCGGTCTGCTGGGGGCACATGCGATTGCGTGGCTGGTGGGCTGTGCCTTCATAGGCATTTTTTATAAGGGTGCAGTCGAATTTGTGGCACCGGCTTGGATGGGGTTGGTGCTGTTACATGGGTTGTTGGTTCTGCTGTGGGAGAAGCGGGAGCGCGACATCGAGGCAGAGGTGGAGCGTCGGATGATGGAACGCGGTAACCAAAAGCTGAAGCGGGATCGACTCTACCGTTTGTCGGATGACGGTGAACTGATGGAAGTTGAAGACGAGGACGGCATCACTAGCGAAGCCCAGCATTCGTTACGGAATTAGTACCTCTGCATCGACTCATACGACCGAATACGTTGTAAAATTAAGACGAATATTTAGAAATTCGGACGCCGTTGCTGCGTGGGCTTTTGATATTGCCAAGCTTTGTAGTGGCGATTTCTGAATACCGATAACGTGATGGATGACACCGTAACAAGAGGCGCGAAAAGGCGGTCAGTGGGCTATAATCGCGCATATCAGAACAGACGTGGAGCAAATGTGTTATGGCTCTCAGCGCGGGACAATTAGTCGGTCCGTATCAAGTCATCGGGCAGTTAGGGCATGGCGGGATGGCAACGGTTTACAAGGCCTACCATCCGCGTTTAGACCGCTATGTGGCGATCAAGGTGATGCATAAGGCGTTCACGGAAGACACCGGATTCATCACGCGGTTTGAGCGGGAGGCGCAGATTGTCGCCAAGCTGGAACATCCGCATATCGTGCCGGTCTATGACTTTAATGAAGTGGATGGGCAGCCGTATCTGGTGATGAAGTTCATCGAGGGGCAAACGCTCAAACGGGTACTGTCAGATGGACCCATGCCACTGCCGGATATTATCCGTGTCATGGACGATATCGCGGACGCGCTGACGTATGCCCACCTCCATGGTGTGCTGCACCGCGATATTAAGCCCTCCAACATTGTGATCGACAACAAGGGTGTGCCCTATCTGACGGACTTCGGGCTGGCGCGGGTGACGAAAGCCGGAGCTTCGACCTTGAGTGCCGATATGATCCTCGGCACGCCGCAGTATATTTCGCCGGAGCAGGCCAGCGGTCAGGCGGAACTCGATCCGCGCACCGATATTTATTCACTGGGAATCATTCTGTACGAGATGGTTGTGGGGCGGGTACCGTTTAATGCGGATACGCCATACGCGGTGGTGCATGACCATATTTACACCGAACTGCCGCGCCCCAGCGAGATCAATCCGGCTATTCCACCCGGCGTGGAAGCCGTTTTAATGCGGGCACTGGCGAAGAAACCATCTGACCGTTTTGACACAGCGGTTGCGATGATGACCGCGTTCAAGCAGGCATGTGCTGATGCGGGGCTAACCTCGCTGCCGGATAATCGCGATCAGGTGGCGGAGCAGTCGTTCGCCCGAAAGAGCGCGGCGCTATTGGATGACTCGCCGACCGTGAGCACTGAACTGCCTGCGAAGGCTGTCCCATCGACGCCACCGCCCGCGCCGAGTATTCCCGCGCCCATTGCGCCTCCTCGACCTCAGTTTCCGCCGGAGCCGATGAGCAAGCGCGAAATGAAGGCCGCGCGGCGTGAGGCACGGCGCGAAAACCGTAAGGTGGAGTGGCAGTTCGACTTTGAGAACACGGACTGGAAGAAGCTTGGCAACCAGATTAAAGAAAAGGTTGAACAAGGTGCCAGTTGGGCGGAAAGTTTAGGGGAATCGATTGAAGAGGCGGCTAAAGAAGGCGCGCGGCAAGCGGCTTATAAGGCGAATGTGCCGCCGGAAGTTGCCCAAGAGGAAATCATCCGCAAGCGGATCGAGAAGAAATATCAGGAGCGTTCTGGTCTGGTTGCCCACGCTATCCCATATCTGATCGTCAATATGGTGCTGTGGTCAATTTACTTCAGTTCAGGCGCCGGATTTCCGTGGCCGATGTTTGTGACGTTCTTCTGGGGGATTGGCTTTGTATCGCACTTCTTCGCCTACTACAACAAGTACGGCGGTGGGGCGATGCGCCGTGAAGAGGCGATCCAACGCGAGATTGAGCGTGAACGGGAACGCAGCCTGATGTATGAGAAACCCAAGAATGATGAGCGTGATGTGCGGATGCGCTTAACAGACGACGGTGAACTAGAAGAAGTGCCGGAGGATGAAATCAGCCTCGCGGAGAAGCGCAAACGCACGCTGCGAGGTTGATGCCAAATCAGGCTGATTTACTGCTACTTTGACTGCCTGCGCTGCGTAATAATGATGAAGACAGTGAAAGGGTGATGCGATGGCAGAAGTTGATCAATATGATGAAATACGGCGGCGTATTGAAAAGCGCTATAAGAAACGCCAAGAACTGTATATCCATATCGCTAGCTATGTGGTTACGAACCTGTTTCTGTGGTTCTTTTTCCATGATAGCTGGGTGTTGTGGGTGACCTTTGGTTGGGGCATCGGTGTGGTTTCCAATATCATTGAATATTACAACAAGTATGGGGCGGGTGCGCAGCGCAGGGAAGATGCCATTCAGCGGGAAGTGGAGCGGGAACGCGAACGGCTGGGATACGAGAAGCCCAAGAATGATTCCCGAATGCGCCTGACCGATGATGGTGAGCTGGAAGAAGTGTCCGAATACGATGGCCGTGTATCCGAAAAATCAAAGCGCGGATAGTTGAAGGCAGCATCTCATGGAAGCTGAGTCCTATGAGGCGATCCGCAAGCGCGTTGAACAGCGCTACCAGCAGCGGTACGCGTTTTACATCCACCTTGCCGTATATACGCTGGTCAATGTGCTGCTGTGGCTGATTTACGGTGCTACTTCTGGCATTGCAGGACAATTCGCGAATGTGCCGATCATCGGAGGTGTGTTACCGGTATTGGCTTTCCCATGGCCGCTGATTGTCATGGCAGGGTGGGGCATCGGCTTGGTGGCGCATGGGCTGAATTACTATATCCGCTATGGTGAGGGTGCGATCCGGCGGCAGGCAGCCATCCAACGGGACATCGAGCGGGAAATGGCGCTGCGATATGACGTCGAAAAGCCCAAGAATGACTTGGATGTGCCGATGCGATTGACCGATGACGGGGAACTCGAACCCATCGAAGATGAACCCCTACGGCCCGTGAAGCGTAAACGTCAATAGTGGACTTGATCATGCAAACAAGGCAGGCAGAAAAAAGGTAAGCCAATATGGAGCAGGATTACGCGGAAATCCGGAAGCGGATCACAAACCGATATAATAACCGTGCCGAATTCTTTAGTCATCTGGTCGCATTCTTGGTGGCGAACGGTATTGTTTGGTTTCTGCTGGCTCCAAGCGGAACATGGTTCACGATTGCCGCGATTTCGTTGGGCTTGTGGGGAATGGGCGTGCTGATCCATTTCGTCCAATACTTGACGAAAGAAGCCCAAGAACGGGCGATTGAGAAAGCCATCGAACAGGAACGGGCGTGGCGGCAGAATATGGTGGAGATGCAAGAGGGTGAGATGAAACGCAAGCGTGACCGTTTGACGCTGAGCCATGATGGCGAACTGATGGAAATAGTAGAGGATGAGGTACCGCTGAGCAGGCGGCGGTGATCCGTATGATTCTTTGTTTCCGTAGAATCGTAATTTGTAATATACTGGACTCATTGATATAGGCAGGGGGTCTAGCTCATGGTTATGAATCCGGTTGCTGTGGTACAGCGTGAAAACGCCCGCTTGCAAGCTGAAAATCAACGTTTGCAAGACGAGTTAACAAGTCTACGCGAGTTTGTCGGGGTTCTAAATGAACTGGCTGAACGAGCGAGAGTCGCAACCAACGATGAGGCGCTGATGCCAATGTTGGAAACCACGTTTGCCAAAGCGTTGGCACTGCTGAATGCACCGGACGGGTCGCTGCTGCTGCTAGACGAAGAAACCGAAGAACTGGTGTTTATTCTGGTGCGCGGGACGCTGGCAAGCGATCTTAAAGGGTACCGTGTTCCGGCGCGTGAAGGCATCGCAGGTTGGGTGATTGAGAAACAAGAGGCGACGTTGGTTCGCGATGTGCGGCGCGATCCCCGCTTTTCAGAGACGGTGGACGCGGCGTTCAAATTCCGCACTCAGTCGATTGCGGCGGCTCCGTTGATCGGCGATGGAAAAGTGTTCGGCCTGATCGAAGCGTTGAACCAACCGGGAGATGAACCGTTCTCCGACTCGGATTTGGAACTGCTGCGGCTGTTGTGCCGTTTCGCGGGGGAGATGCTTTCGGACGTCGAGCGTCGTCAGCCGTCGTAAGATCGTTGCAAGCGACAAGTTCCAAGAAGCAAGATAAATAAAAACAGGATGCATATGACATCCTGTTTTTTGTTTTGATGTTTATTCAGCTTATTCGAAAATCCAAGGATCGGTGTTGCGTGACCAGCCGGAGAGTAGTTCGTCCTCGGTGAAGAAGTTGGCGACTTCAATCTTGCCGTTCTCGACGCTGTCCGAACCATGAACGAGGTTACGTCCGATTTCGAGGGCGAGGTCACCACGGATGGTTCCAGCTTCGGCTTCCTGCGGCTTTGTCGCGCCAATGGTCTTGCGGGCGGCGGCGACGGCGTTGGTGCCTTCGAGGGCGATGACGACGACTGGCGACGAGGTAATGTAGCTAACCAAGCCGTTGAAGAAGGGCTTGCCCTTGTGAACTTCGTAGTGCTTCTCGGCCAATGCCTGTGAAATCTTCAGGAACTTCATTCCAATAATACGAAGACCACGTGCTTCAAAACGGCTGATAATTTCGCCCGTCAGGCCGCGCTGCACGGCATCGGGTTTAACAATGATAAATGTACGTTCCATCGTAAGTCCTTTCGACAAGAGATAGACAAGATAAACGGGTCATCAGTGACCCGTTTAGATAAAAAATTGGCACCTACATCTAGGCGATTATAGCTGATTGAGGGCCTTCCGGTAAGTATCAAGCGCGGCTTGCAGCTTGCCTTGACGCATCAGTGTATCACCCAAGACGCGGTGAACGGCCGGGTTGGTCTTGAACTTATCCACCAGTTTGGTGAGATCATCGACGACATCATCCAAAACCGCGTTGGCGCGGATGAGGCGTTCGTAGTGCGGCAGGCTGGCATCCAGATTGTTGCTGGTCGCATGCGCACGGGCATCGCGCAAGGTGGCCGCCACGTCGATATTTTGGGCGGCAACCGGTACGGGCGCGGGCGAGGCACGCACGGGTACGATGGCTGGTGTCGGCGGTGGCGGAGAAGCCGGTGTAATCGCAGCCGGTGCGGCTGGCGTGACAACCATATCGTCCTTGGTGGAGGTGATGGTCTGTTTGAGCCAATCGGGAATATCAGCCGGTTCAACATCGACATCGGCCAACCAGTCGGGTACGCCTGAAGCGGCAGTCTCCGGCTCTGTGATTTCCATCGTCAGCCAGTCGGGCATGGGTTCTTGGCCAGCAGCGGACGCTGGTTCAGCCGCAACAACGGCGGCTTCTTCACCTGTAACCCCGGCGAGCCAATCGGGCACGGCGTCGGGCTGACCCGCTGGCACTTCGGTTTCGGGCGGCAGCGATGCCTGCTGAAGTGTGGTTGTGGTCGAGATGATGGGTGTCGAGGCCGCAGGCGGCTGTGCAGGTGGTGCTGCCGGTGTTGGCGGCACATGTTCGGTCAAGCCTTTGGCGTCGCCGTGCGCCTGCATGTATTCCATTTCAAGGGCTTCAACCCAGGGATCGGTGGGATCAATGATGCCGCTGGAAGCGACTTTCGGCTCATAAATCGGGGTTTCGGCGGGCGGTGCCGACGTAAACCCGACGGTATCAGACCAGCTTTCGGGTGCAGGCGTCGCGAAGATGCTGTCCAGTTCATCGGATTCTGGCTCGTCATCCTTGAGCCAATCCGGAATGTCCATGACTGAAGGCGGTTCCAGGATAGTGTCGATGAGTGCTGGAGTCTGAGCGACAGGAACAGCCGGAGCCGGTTCTTCGAACGGCATGGTGTCCCCAACCTGTTCGATGAGCCAATCAGGCAGATCGGCTTTGACTGGCGGCGCATCAGGATCGTAATCACCGGAGAGTTCTTCCGGTTCAGGACGGCTGGCCCCTTCCCTCAATTGGCGCTGCATCCATGCTTCCATCTGATCCTGTGGGACGAGTTCACCCTTCTTGAGCGCTTGCTGAATATCTGAATCCGACATTTCAGTGGCTGGCGGCGGCGGAGCAGCCTGCGGCTTGGAGGTTTCAAAGGCCTGCGTGGCCAATGAATCGAGCCATGCCGATGGATCAGCCGGTGTTTCGGCCGCGAAAGGCGCTTGCTGCTTCGGCGGTTCTGACTTGGGCGGTGGGACAGGCGAGTCGAAAGTATAGCTGGAGTATCCTGTCTTTTCTGTCGTGGCCGCTGGTGGAACAACCATGGGCGGCAGGCTGCTATCCGCTTCAGTGGTCAATTCTTCACTGCGGGCACCTTGACGCTTGGCGAGGCTTTCCAACCAATTCACGGCGTCATCGTTACTGGCTGCTGCTGGTGCAGGCGTCTCTTGAACACCCTGTTCTTGTGCGAGACTTTCCAGCCAATTGACTGGATTGCTGGCGGCGGCAGCAGGCGCGGCGGGGATGATATCCTCTTGATTTTGAGCAAGGCTTTCCAACCAATTGACTGGATTAGTATCCGCCTTTGCTGGTTCAGGAGTGCTGGTTTCGAGTTCTTTACCGAGCGACGACAGGTCAAATTCAGGTAGGGAACTGCCCGAATCCACCGCTAAACTTTCCAACCACGAGAGGCTGGCTGGCGCGGGTTCTGGCTCTGCTTCAATCGGTTCGGGCGGCAGTTCGTTTCCCACACCAAGATTTGCTAACCAATCCGGCGCTTCTATTGCTGATTCTGGCTCGCTGAAGATTGACGATTGCACATGAGCAGGCGGCGGTGCCTTGGCAGCGGGCGGCTGAGCAACAGGTGGCGGCACTTTTGCTGCGGGCTGCGCGGGTACTGCTGGTTTAGCCACTGGCGCAGGAGCAGGCGGCGGTGTGGCGGCTGCCGCAGGAGTGGCAGGCTTATTGACCGGTACGCCGGGGCCAATCTTCTTGCCACGATCTTTACCTTCGGATGGCACGTAACCCGGTTCATCAATGACCACTGTTGTGGGGTCAATCTCCGGGATATCGATGTTGGCAGCCGTGGTAAAGCCAGAGCTATCCGCGCCCTGACGTTTGGCAAGACTTTCCATCCACGCCATGATCTCTTCGGGAGTCATTGCGTCAAAATTTGGTGCGTTATCCGCCATCGCTCAATCCTCTCAGCATCGTGTCGCCCGGTTGTTTACTGTAACCAAGGCGGTATATCCACATTATCCGCTTCACTCTCGCTGCTTGGTGACTTATCCGGCTGTTCAGTTGGTTTTCGCAGCCAACTGGGCCGGTGAGAGAACACGAAACGGCGCAGCGCGTTCTTGTCTGCCACAACCGTAACCTGTTGTGACTCTTCATCCACAATGTCCAGCAGCCAACCAAATTCCGGACGGACTTTGGTTTCTTTGGCAGGAGCAGACGGCGCAGACTTCCGTTTATTGGTCGGTAAAAATTCGGTTTCGACCGGTTCGTCTTCGGGCGCGTCGTAGTCCACATCGAGGCCGGGTACCATCGCGTTGAGCCAGTCCGGCGCATTGCTGGCCGGAGCCGGTGCGGCTGGCATTGATTCTTCGGCAGGCGCGTCGTCCCACTCGAAGGTTTCCTTACTCTCGTCATTGGATGGTTCTGTCACAGCGGTTGTGTTCATAGCCGCTAACCAATCTGGACTTTCAGCTGTCGTTTCAGGCTCAAGTTCGGCGGCTTCCGTCCACTCCTCATCGTTCAACGGCTGCTCGGCATCCGGAACAGGTTCGGTTGGCATGCTGTTCAAGAGGTCGGTCATGCTGCCGGTCGGTACTCGTTCGCTAGCGACTACAGGCTCAGTTGGCTGCTGCATCGCGGTCAACCAATCCGGCGTGTCATCCGGAATGACATCCGTGACCGGCTCGGCTTCCGGTTGTTCAGATTCGGGTTGCATAGCAGATAGCCAGTCGGGGGTATCAGCCGCAGCGATGGGTTCGGCTTCCGGCTCTTCCTGATCGGCAGGCTGCATAGCAGATAGCCAGTCGAGGGTATCTGCCACAGCGATAGGTTCGGCTTCGGGTTCGGCCTCAGTATCCTCGGGCTGCATAGCGGATAGCCAGTCGGGGGTATCAGCCGCAGCGATGGGTTCGGCTTCCGGCTCTTCCTGATCGGCAGGCTGCATAGCAGATAGCCAGTCGGGGGTATCAGCCGCCGCGATAGGTTCGGCTTCTGGTTCCTGCTCGGGTTCTTCGGGCTGCATAGCAGATAGCCAATCAGGCGTATCAGCCGCCGCGATAGGTTCGGCTTCGGGTTCGGCCTCAGTATCCTCGGGCTGCATAGCGGATAGCCAGTCGGGGGTATCAGCCGCCGCGATAGGTTCGGCTTCGGGTTCCTGCTCGAGTTCTTCGGGCTGCATAGCGGATAGCCAGTCGGGGGTATCAGCCGCCGCGATAGGTTCGGCTTCTGGCTCTTCCTCTTCGGCAGGCTTCATGGCGGCCAACCAATCAGGTGCATCGGCGGCAGCCAACGGCTCTGGTTCTTGTTCAGGTTCCTCAGGCTGTAAGTCGGAGAGCCAATCAGGTGCGTCAGCGGCAGCCAACGGCTCTGGTTCTTGTTCAGGTTCATCCGGTTGCAAGCTGGAAAGCCAATCAGGTGCGTCAGAAGCCATCGGTTCGGGTTGGGCTTCTTGTTCATCACCAATATCCATACTCGACAACCAATCTGGAATATCTGCAGACGGCGCGGGCTCTGATTGTGGCTCGGCCTCTTCCGGTTGCAGCTCGGATAGCCATGCAGGCGCATCCGCCGCAGGCAGGGGTTCAGCAGGCTGTTCTTCGTCTTCAGTCAAACCTGAAGCCCATTCATGAATATTGGCCGCTTTGAGCAAGGCATCGGTAGTCGCTTTGGGCTCTGCGCGAGACATCCAATCCGGTACATTGCGGGCAGGCTCTTCATCAGTTTTGAGTTCGGAGAGCCAGTCCGGTGTATCAGCGGCGACCATCGGCTCGGCAGGCTGTTGTTCCGCGTCATCTATGCTCGATAGCCAATCAGGTGTGTCGGCAATAATATGCGGCTCGTCCGGCTGAGCAGGTTCAGGACTGGCACTGGTCGAAGACAGCCAGTCGGGGGTGTCGGCATAGCCCAATGATTGGACGGTTGGCTCCTCGTCGGCGTCCACGCTGGACAGCCAATCGGGTGTATCTGCGATGCCAAGTGGTTCATCATCTGCTTCGGGGCTAGCGCTGGTCGAAGACAGCCAGTCAGGGGTGTCGGCATAGCCCAATGATTGGACGGCTGGTTCTTCGTCGGCGTCCACGCTGGATAGCCAGTCGGGTGTATCTGCAACGATATGCGGTTGGTTCGCTGCGGCAGGCTCAGGCGTGTTATCCACTGCTGACAGCCAATCCGGAACGTCAGCCGCCGATGGTTCAACTTCAGTGCCTACGCCGGCTTCCGATAACCAATCGGGGAAGTCACTGGCGCTGGGTACAGGCGGCAGTTCTTCCGCCATCGACATCCATTCGAAGCCGTTCTCATCCACGCGGGACGCGGCTGGCTCTGAGGGTGTTCCGGTATTTAGTTCGCCCAGCCAATCAGGAACACTCACGTCTGGTTGTTCCATTGACGGCATATTGGATACGGGTACATCGGTCTTTTCTTTGCCCAACCAATCGAGCATACCAGTGTTGGTGGGCTTGGGCGGTTCTGCCGCTTCACTTGCGACCAGATCCGGTAGATCGGTCATCCAGTTCATGTCGTCACCGGGACTGGTTACCGAGGCATCAATGACTTCACTGTTTGAAGCGGATGCGTTTAACCAATCCGGAAATTCTTCATTTGGTGCAGCGGACGCGGCTTGAGCATCGTCCATCCATGTAAACGAATCCGATGGTTCGGCTTCCGGTTCAGGTTCGGATGACAGCCAATCCAACGGGTCTTTTTCATCGGCCATTGTATCCTGCCAATCTGGCGTAGCAGCCATTGAGGAAACCGCCTGCTCAGACGGTTGTTCCGGCATAGATGGTTGGTTGTTCACCAACGATTCAAGGTCAAATGCTTCGTCTAATAGGCTGTCGTCGGACAGCCAATCCAGTGGGTCGTCTTCATTATTAGAGAGTGAAGATGCTGGCGCAGAAGGTGGGAATGCGGCAGCAGGTTCAGAGCTCTGCAGCCATGCCAGTGGATCGCCTGCTTGATCTTCGGGAACGGGAAGGTCATCTGTGCCTTTAAACGATGTACCAGTAGTCTGGGGTTGATCCACGACCAGATCGTTCCCACCGTACCCTTGCAGCCAACTGAGCGGATCAGCAGCGTCGGCCTCGCTGAGGGCTGCACTATCGAATTCGGCATCAAAGATGTCGTCATCAACCGGGGCTTGCGTCTCTTCGTTAATCTCAACGCCGCTGCTGCGGAGCCATGCCAGAGGATCATTGTCTTCAGGTTGGATTGTGCGCTCGCGGCGGAAAGGAAGATCCTCAGAGTCAGGCGTTCCGGGCACAAGGCTTTCAAGATCGGGTAAATCACTGGTGTATGAGGTGGTCGTTTGTGGAGGCGCAGCCACTTCATCAGACGATGGAACAACATCCTGAATAAAGGTTGGAAGTTCATCTGATGGCGTGGGTTCGGGCTGCGGCATTTGCTCCGGGATAGGAGTCAGGTGTCCCGTCAAACCACGTTTAGGGCCGGGTACGGAGGGCAGCGATCCTGTTGGCGGTTTGTTCAAACGTCCGCTTAATCCGGTGAGTCCGCCTGTGGATTTGCGAACGGTTGGTTCATTATCCACATATGGCGTGTCGTTTGATGTTGTTGCCCAATCTGCGCTTGTGAGCGGTACATCAAATGACTGTTTGGCGATGACATCATCGGGGGTGATCTCACTAAAGAAATCGGGAACCTCGTCACTGTTTTCTTCGGCGGGCGCTTGAACCTCATTGTTGCCGGTCATATCCAGCCAATCAGGCGTTTGCAAGCTCATCTCGCGCTCGGCGGCACGCTGGTAATCCAGTTCTGACAGTTTGAAGGCGTTATCAGGAACTTCCTGTCCCTGAGCTAGTTCCAATGCCAGATACGGATCAAGCGATTCGATGCGCCCGATATAACGCTGGGCGTCTGAGGGACGCGATTCCGTCAGCCACATGGCGGCCAACAGTGTGTTGGCGACCAGACAGTCCGGCAAGACTCGCAAAACTTCAAGCGCCATTTCTGCGGCTTCGATCTGCTGACCACGATCCCAATAGGTTTGCGCCAGAAGCAGTGGAATGTCAATGCGTTCGGGTGATGCGGTACGCGCTTTTTGCAGCGCGTCGATAGCCTGCTCGTAAAGCCCGTTGCGGATGTATTGGCGGGCCACAGCGGCAGAGGTCAACTGGACTTTGCCGTGCTCCACCTTATGAAACTTGCGGTACAGTTCGCGCAAATTGTCGAGAATGGTTTGGTCATTCGGGGTTTGTTCGAAGGCGCGTTCCAGATGCCAGATCGAGTCATCCGGACGCTTCTCGATACGGTAGACCTCGCTTAAGCCCGCATGGGCGTCGCGGTCATCCGGAAAGACGCTGAGGACACGGCGCATAACCTCACCGGCTTCTTGCCAGCGAGACGTCGCCACAAGGGCCTGACCGAGTAAGCGGTAAGCCTGTGCGTTCTTAGGGAAATATTGAAGGATATGCCGACAGTGCAGGATGACTTCGGCGGCGCTGCCACTCTTGAGCAGGGTATCCAGTTTGGCAAGGTACTCACGTAGGCTGATTTCGGCCATTCTGCTCTTCGTCCTGTCGCGGACAAATTTAAACTCGCCCGTCGTTCGGCTGTTTTGAAGATTATAGCATATAATCCGAATTCGGAAGTGCAAGCTATCTTAATCTATATTGATTGTATCGGATGGGAAAATGGTCAGGTTAAGAAAACGGTATCAAATGGGTTATTGGCTGATTATTTTTCCGTTTCTAATGCTCATTTCCCCAACCCTTGCTCAGACACATCCGACACTCGAAGATTTCTGGAATGGCAAAGCCGAATGGGTGGTTGATGTTCCCAATGTGGGGCTGCCCGTTGGCGAAAGCGACACACTCTATAAAGGAAACGGCGAATTCTGGTGCACCGACGGCGGCAAGACCTTCAACATCACCGCGCCAGTGTGTTTGATGCAGTGTACAAGCTGCCCCTGTGATGACCAGCGCGACCATATCACGGCGCAGCAATATCCGCGTGTCGTAGACGCCGGTGATCGCCAGTACATGGCCTACGAATGGCATGCCCAGATCATGCTGCGGTCATCGACCGATGGCATCAATTGGTCAGACTGGAAGTATCTGCTGACACCGGGGGGCACATGGCCGACATCCTATAAAGACTGTACGGCTACCGAGACGATTGGCCCGCATCCCAATATTCGCGGGCAGGCGGATGGCTGTCTGGTGGGTGCACCGCCGGGGTTGTATGTGGAAGGTAACACACTCTACGTGTTCGCAGCAGCAGGCTCAGCGCCGGGGCATATGCGCTGCTATAAAGGGAATCGCTACGGCGACTTGGGCAAGCTCAAACGCTGCGACACTGACCCGTTGTTCAGCGGTGCAAATGAATATGGCCCGACGGACATTAGCTCCGGCAGCGCGATTGACGCTTACTTTGACTTCCGTTATACCAGCGCAGCAGATGTGCTCAAAGTGGGCGACCATTACTACATGAGTTACGAGGGCATACGCGGGCCGGATGTTTTAGAGCGTGGCATGGATACGCAGTTCGGCTTGGGCTTCGCGCGGTCGGTCGGGAATGCGATTGACGGCGCGTGGGAGAAATACCCAAACAATCCGGTGCTGGAGCCGACCGGCTTCAACGTGGGCATCGGTCACGCCGATATGCTCATCGTGGATGGTGTGACCATGATGTACACCCAAACGGGCGAGAATACACGCGGACGCTACGTGCTCAAGTGGAAGTGAGCTGCGAGTCTCGAACTAAGAATTAATTTCGCTGTATAAAGGGTTATTTGTATGTTCAAGATAACAATTAGTTTATTTTTACTATTCTTGTCTTCGCTAAGGGCATTTAATTCACATTCGATTCCTCTAAATATTACGCAAGATATTAAATCCTGTAATGGGCTAGAACGGTTGATAGCCTACACAGTAAGATCAGAAAATGGATTGGATATTTGGACTGTGAATCCATTAGACCTTTCCACAAGAAATCTGACAAATGGGAATTCGCAGAATCTTAATCCCTCGTGGTCGCATGATGGTTCAAAACTGGCATTCAAGACATATCGAGATGGAAACTGGGAGATATATGTTATTGATGCAAACGGAACCAACCTAATTAACCTGTCAAATGACCCTTCGGACGATGAATATCCAAAATGGTCGCCCGATGGCTCAAAAATAGCCTTTATTTCTAATCGTGGTGGCAATGAAGACATCTACGTGATGAATTCAGATGGAACTAATGTCGTGAATATCAGTAATGATGTTGGAGATAGTATTATGCCCGTTTGGTCTCCTACCAGCGAATCACTTGCCTATCTTTCAGGTGATAATGACTTGAGGCAGATTGAAATTCATGATCTTAAGCAGGGAACAGCGACCAACTATCAGAATACAAGTCACGTGAATTTTATGTCATGGTCGCGAAATGGCAATTTCATTGCCTTTAGTTCATTTATAGATAGTAATTCTGGAGCATCTGAAATATACGTATTGGACGTTCAACGCCGATTAATAATAAAGATGACTGCTACTCAAGACACAAATTTGCAGCCATATTGGTCACCTGTTGGTGAGTTTGTACTTTATTGGGGAATTACCAAAGACATTTTGGGGCCTTCTGGAACTTCTATACACATGATAAGGACTGACGATGGTACTGATCGAATTTTGCCTCAGAATTCCCCTAATGACAGTGGCGGTATTTGGTCACCTGACGGAAAGTATATTGCGTTCTATTCTGGGCAAGACCATACCTCCCTATATATGATGGATAGTGATGGGAGTAATCCACAGCAATTGGTTTCATCCGTTCAGGACTCTTCATTGGCTTGGCAACCCTGTCTGATCACGAATTAGTAAGCCGGTGGTTTGAAGGGGATTTGTAGTTGCTTCGCCTCCTAAAAGTTTGTATATTCGAACGATTTTCGCTTGCTTGTACTGAATTTTTGTTCTATACTGAACTTCTCTATATCTATTAGCAGTAAAAAGCGCGTCTCATCGAAGCTTTATGAACATGCTGGATTCATTCCTCGGAATATTGTCAACCATCCACAAACGTAATCGGGCAATTGGCAAAGTTGGCGGCAGACATCCCCTCGGCGGTTGTAGCCGGAGCATCCGCTGCGAGCAGCGACAATCAGCGAGCTTTCCGCTGCCCAAGCGCCAAATTTGACACAAAAATGTCCATTTTGCCAAAAAATTGCCACAGCGCAGAAGACTTGCAATTCATCCTGCGGTGCTTTGCACGATAACTGCATAGGGCTTTTTGTACAACTTTTACACTTGTGGGATTAGCAATGCTTGATAAACTCTGCTTAACATTTAGCAATGTTCAGGAGGCTTTTGGCATGTCTCGTAAATTACTGTTGTGTAGTTTGATGATTGCAGCCTTTGCTGCGTTGGCGATTATGCCAGCCGCGGCGCAGGACACTTTAAAGATTGGTATGCTGCTGGTAGGCCCTAAGAATGATGGTGGCTGGAGCCAAGCGCATTATGACGCAGGGCAGTATGTCGCCAAGAACGTACCCGGCGTAGAGTTCTTGGAACCGCTGGAAAACATTAACGCAGGCAATGCTGATATTACCACTGAAGCCGCCGCCAAGTCCTTGATCGACGCTGGCGCGAAGGTCGTCTTCATGACCACCGACGACTATGCCGATGATACCGATAAGATCGCCGCCAAGTATCCAGATGTGATCTTCATTCATGCTTCAGGTGACCATGTTTACTCGGGCAAAGCTCCCAAGAACGTCGGCAACGTCATGGGCCAAATGGAATGGGGCAAGATGATGGCAGGCTGCGCCGCTGCTCTGGCCACTGAGTCCGGCAGCATCGGTTACGTCGGGCCGCTGGTGAACGCCGAAACCCGCCGTTTGGTTTCGTCCGCTTACCTCGGTGCCAAGTATTGCTATGAGAACTATCGTGGTATGAGCGGTGCCGATCTGAAGTTTGATGTGGTGTGGATTGGCTTCTGGTTCAATATTCCGGGTGTCACGCTCGATCCAACCGAAGTTTCCACCCAACTGGTTGACGAAGGTAAGGACGTGCTGATCTCCGGTATTGATACCACCGAGGCAATCACGATTGCCGACAAGAGCACCAAAGAAGGCAAGAAGGTTTGGGCAATCCCCTATGACCTGAGCACAGCCTGCGACATTTCACCGGACGTGTGCCTCGGTGTGCCGTACTTCAATTGGGGTCCCGCCTATAAGAGCCTCATCGAAGCGGTGAAGGCTGGTACTTGGAAGCAAAGCTGGGATTACAATGCGCCGGATTGGAAGAACATCAACGATCCGGATACCTCGGCTGTTGGCTTCACCGAAGGCCCCGCTCTGAGCGCCGAGAGCAAGAAATCACTGGATGAGTTCATCAGCAAGATGGCCGCTTATGCGACAGACCCCGCCAACAAGGATACCTTCTGGCTGTGGCAGGGCCCGCTAAACTACGCTGACGGCACCGTTCTGGCGAAGGATGGCGAAAAGCTGCCGATGATCGCCAAGCCGGAAGATGGCCCCAGCGTGTGGTACCTTGATCAAGTGCTGCAAGGCATGGGCAGCAAGGCCAAGGAATAAGCAGTCGATAGTCTTTAGCTTTTAGTCTTTAGAAAAGGCGGGTAGCGATACTCGCCTTTTTGTTTGCCAGTGGCTTGACAGGAGAGAAATTACGTTCTATTATTCGTAAATATGTTCTAGGTAGCGGGAGGATGACCATGCCGAATGTTCACTTTACCACGCATTTGCAGCGCTTCTTCCCGACGCTAGAGCAGGGCACCTCTGCTGAAGGTCAAACCGTCGCTGAAGTCATCCGCTCACTGGAACAACAGCACCCCGGCCTCGCCGCCTACATCGTTGATGAACGCGGCTCCCTACGCAAACACGTGAATATTTTTGTGAATGACGAATTGGTAACCGACCGTGAACTGCTCAGTGATGCAGTTGGGCAGAAGACGCGCGTGTTTATTTTTCAGGCTCTCTCCGGCGGTTAGGAAAGCTCACTTCTACACATGAACAGTTGGCTCATGCGACGGATGATAATCATGGATTACGATGCGGACAAGCTACACCTTCGTTTCATTTTTGTGTGAAAGGAACAGGTATGTCACGCGTAGTCCATTTCGAAATTCATGTTGAGAATCCGGCACGGGCCAGCCAGTTTTATACAGGTGTTTTTGGCTGGGCGATCCAGCAATGGGGAAGCCTCGATTATTGGCTGATCACCACCGGAACGCCTGAGCAGCCCGGTATCAACGGCGGGATGTTCCCACGTAAAGGGGCTGCGCCGGTTGAACCCAATCCCATATCGGCCTATGTATGTAGTGTCGATGTGGATGATCTTGATGCCGCGATGGGACGTGTCATCGCGCAGGGCGGAACGGTGGTTGTCCCCAAACGAACCTTAATCGGTGTCGGTTACTCAGCCTACTGCAAAGACACAGAAGGTAACATTTTCGGCTTGTCACAAAGTGATCCTACAGCGAGGTAAAACATGATTAACAATGAAGCGGTCAACGTCTGGTTGGCGAATTACGTCGAAGCATGGAAAACCTATGACCCTGAGGCGATACGCGTCTTGTTCAGTGAGGATGCCCGTTACTACTACTCCGCTTACAGCGAACCGCTTGAAGGACGCGAAGCCATTCTGGCAGATTGGCTGGATAACCCCGACAAACCCGGAACCTTCGAAGCAGAATATAAACTGCTGGCGACCAATGGCAACTTGGCCGTCGCCAATGGCCGAACCACTTATTTTGAGGCGGATGGCAAGACATTCCTCAAAGAGTTCGACAACATTTTCGTGTTGGAATTTGACGATACCGGACGCTGCACGCTGTTCAAAGAATGGTATATGACCAAACCCGGCAGCAAAAAGTAGGGCCGTTTTCGAAAATATCACATCAAGGAGGGGGAAGGCATGGCATCAAACCGACTGCACATTGGCACGAACAAAGGACTGCTGACTTACGAGAAGAACGGGCAGGGATGGCAGCTGATCCAGCAAGCACACCAAGCCATTCCGGTATCGTATGCAGCAGTTGACCCGCGCAACGGAACACTGTGGGCGTGTCTCGATCACGGGCATTGGGGCTGCAAACTGCACCGTTCCAAAGATGATGGCAAGACTTGGGAAGAAGTCGCTGCCCCTGCTTATCCGGAAGGCGCGGAACGCGAGAAGGGCGTGCCTGCTAAGGTGAGTTACATCTGGTACCTCAAGCCGGGGAGTGCAGCGCAGCCGGGAAGATTGTACGTCGGTGTCGAACCGGGTGGTCTGTTCATAAGCGATGACGGTGGCGATAGTTTTCATCTGGTCGAGTCGCTGTGGAATCATCCGTCACGCGAGAAGAACTGGTTTGGCGGCGGGCGGGACTTCCCCGGCTGCTGTTCGGTTGAGGTTGACCCGCGTGATGACCAGCACATCGTGATCGGCATCAGCGTCGGCGGCGTCTATGAAAGCTGTGACGGGGGCAAGACATGGCAGGGCAAGAACAAAGGACTCAAAGCCTGCTATCTGCCCAATCCGGATGCCGAGTTTGGCCATGATCCCCATTTCCTCAAAATGTCGCCTTCGAACCCGGACGTGATGTGGCAGCAAAACCACTGCGGCATCTTCCGCACGACTAATGGCGGCGAACGATGGGAGGACATCTCGCAGAAGAATGCGCCTGCTTTCTTTGGTTTTGCCATCTCCCTCGATGAACAGGATGACCAAACGGCGTGGGTTGTGCCTGCTGTGAGTGATGAATATCGGGTGGCGGTCAATGGGGCGCTGTGTGTCTCGCGGACAGAAGATGGCGGTAAGACATGGACAGCCTTACGGAATGGTCTGCCGCAGCAGGATTGCTACGATCTGGTTTACCGCCACGCGCTGGATATCATTGGTGATCGGCTGGCTTTTGGGACGACAACCGGCAACCTGTTTGTGTCCGATGATCGCGGCGAAAACTGGGAATGTGTCAGCCACCACCTACCGCCTGTGCTTTCAGTGCGCTTCGGTTAAGCAAAACCAAGGTGCCAGAACACGCCCATGCCGATGATCAACATGATAAATGACAGAATTGTCATCATCCATCCCGCTCTGACAAAATCCATGAACTGGTAATTGGCAGGGCCGATCATCAGGGCGTTTACAGGATGTGCAATCGGAGTAATGAACGACGCCGAACAGGCAATGGCTGAAGCAACGGCGATTGCCTGTGGACTGGTGTTCAATGTGATAGCCGCGCTGATGAAAACCGGCGCGGTAATCAAGGTGGTCACTTGTCCGGCGACCACTTGAGACACGGCGGCGGTAAAGAGATAAGCCCCTGCTGCTAAACCCAGTGGGCCAAAGGGCGCAACCACTTTGACAACGATATCCCCCAATATGCCAGCCAATCCGGTATTGACCATTGCTAAGCTAACTGGATACATGCCTGCGATGAGAATGATGGCCTGCCATTCCATGGTGCGGTAGGCTTCTTCCATAGTCATGAAGCCGGTCACAATCAGGACGATGGCTCCGATCAATACCGCTAGATAAACTGGAAAGCCTGCGATTGAGGCACCGATGGCCGCTAGGGTGACTGCGATACCAAAGGCAGCCTGTCGCCAGTTTACAGGTTGATCACCGGCATCTGTTTCGAGCGTTAGGAAGTCAGGGTTACGCTGCAGCAGTTTGAGCTTGCTGGGTGAACCGACCAGCAGCAGTGAATCACCCGGACGCAGTTTGAAGTCGGCTACGTCAGTACGGTAGCTGCGACCATCCCGTAAGAGGGCGACGGCGGTAAAACCAAAGTTACGGCGAAACTCTAACTCCTTCAGCGAGTAACCTTCAGCGCGGGAATGGGGCGCAAGGAGGATTTCGACGAACGATACGCCTCGGGCGCTGATATGGCCGTTTGTGAAACTTTCTCGGCCAACCTTCAAGCCCTGATCGATTAACTGCTTGACACGATCTTCCCGACCAACGGTGAGCAATATATCGCCTTCTTGGATCATCTGCTGTGGGGAAGGGGCAAAGATCGCCTGCCGTCCGTGCCAGATGGCAGCCACAGTGAGGCCCAGCTTTCCGCCAATGCCAGTCTGGGCGAGTGTCTTTTCCACAAGTGGTGATTGGGCCGGCACGCGAATTTCCCAAAGCCGCTCCCCCAATTGGTAAGCATCTTCGAGGTCGCTGCCCGTGCGGCGGATCATACTTTGCTCAGCCGATGGATCGCGGTCTGGCAGGAGGCGGCTGCCGAAAATGGTGATAAAGGCGATTCCAGCCAATGCAATCAGGCCGCCGGTAGGCGTGAAGTCTAGAATGTGCAGGGGTGCTTGTGGTGGATTAGCTGTGCGCAGCAAATCGCTGGCAATGATATTGGCGGTGGTGAAGTAGGTCGCCGCGCCACCGAGACAGCTTCCATAGGCAACCGGAATTAACAGCTTGCTCGGCTTGGTATTGGTGCGGCGCGAAAGTTCCATCGCCACCGGAAGCACTAAAGCTGCTGCGGCTAGGTTATTCATAAACAACGAGAAAAAGGCGCTGGTTAAAGTCAGCAGGCCAATCATTCGCCACTGGGATTGACCACTAATACCCATGATGCGCCGCGCCAGCCAACGTGTTATTCCGGTGCGGTCGAGAGCACGCGTGATAACAAACAGACTGAAAAGCGTGACTGTAACAGGCTCGGACAGACCGATCAGGGATTTGATGGCGTCATTGGGGTTATTAGGCGCACCAAGCACCCCGAGGCCCGCAACTTGTGCGAGAGCGAGGGCAAGAGCTGTCATTATGGCGGCTACATCGAGGCGCAGACGGTTGGTCGCAATCAACATTAAAGGAACGACGATCACGCCAATGACGAAAAGTTGTGGAAATGTCACGCGAGAACTCCTAAACGGGGGTCAAACCATGACCGGCCATTGAAATGCAGCATTGATAATAGCAACACGTTAATGCATCCTTGGCTATAATTCCAATACATATCATTTATATATCTCATAACACTAGGTTATAACCAGTGGCACTGAATCTTCATCTGCTGCGAATATTCGTGACTGTCGCCAGTACACAGAGTTTTAGTCAAGCGGCCAAACAGTTATACATCAGTCAACCAGCAGTCTCACGCGGTGTGCAAGAATTGGAGCATCAGCTTCATCAAATCCTCATCGACCGCTCAATGTCGACCTTTACACTGACCGAGGCAGGACGGCTGCTTTACCAGCATGGGCTGCATATCTTCGCTGCCGAGCGTGCTGCTGAGACCGCGCTTGAAGAACTACACGGACTGGTGCGTGGGCAGTTGGCGCTTGGTGCCAGCCAAACCATCGGCACCTATTTGCTGCCACCGTTACTCAGCCAGTTTCATAAGGGCTATCCGGGAGTGCGGTTGATGGTGGATATTCTCAACACCCATCAAATCGTTGAGCGGCTGATCAGCGCTCCGCTAGATTTAGCGTTTGTTGAGGGACCGGTGGACTTACCCAATTTGATCATCACCCCTTGGCGTGTTGACACGCTGGTGACGATTGCCGCGCCGGATCATCATCTGGTTGAGAGGCAACCACTTGAACTGAAGGATATTCTGGATGAGCCATTTATCATGCGCGAGGTCGGCTCTGGCACGCGCGAAAATATTGAGCGGGCGCTGCGGACGCGCGGACTGAAACTGAATACCGCGATGGAACTGGGCGGAACATCGGCGATTAAAGAGGCGGTTGCTGCGGGATTGGGCATTTCAATCGTGTCTGAGGCGACTATTAAACTGGAACGTGCGGTTGGGACGCTGATGGTTCTGGATGTCGCTGATTTCGTTCTAACGCGCACCATGAGTAAAGTGATGGTCGCCGAACGCCCACTAAGCAGGGCCGCCACGATCTTTGAGACTATGTTGCAAGAGGCATCGGAATAGGGCGTTTTTGTGCTACAATGCGTTCTGTAATAGACTGCGAAGTGAACGGATAGACTGAGTGAACCCTACGGTACGTCGCTGGCTGCGTTTAATCATCATTGTTGGTTTGGTGCTGGCTGTTGACCAGATCACCAAGCGGTTAGTGGTGGATAATCTCCAACTGGGTGAGATGCGCCGTATCATTCCCTTCCTCAGCCCGTTGTTTCAAATTGTTCGCAGCCACAATACCGGCGCATCGTTTGGATTGCTTCCGTGGGCAGGCGACATTTTCACGATTATCGCGCTGATTGTGGTAATCGTGCTGCTCTATATGTATCCCCGTATTCCTGACGATAAGCGTATGGCGTGGTTCGCAACCGGACTGATTATTGGCGGCGCGTTAGGTAATGCGCTTGACCGCTTGATGCATGGCTACGTGGTCGACTTCATCAACTATCAGATTCCGGGTGTGATTTCGAACGTCTCAAATTTGGCTGACCACGCTATTGTTTTAGGCGTGATATTATTTTTCATAAGCAGTTGGCGTGATGAACGGCAAAACGCCCAAAGAGCAGCACTACAACCCAACACCGATTCCCCACCGCAACCACCCATTAATTCCTAGCTAAGTGGCTCATCACAATTTGTTGAAGCCGGAATACGGTCTTAATAGACGTATGTCTTTAACAAATTGAGACGTATACACAATAAATCGATCAATATCTGCCTTCTAAGTAAGACATGATATTGTTGTCTCTACTAGAAATATACCGGTTGATTTGGTTGAGATGGATCAGTCTATTGCGCGATGGCAATAGCGGTCTTTATGTCCAAGTGAGGTCAAAAATTTCGTTATTGAATCCTTAGGAGGTTGCTGCCATGCGAATTGCCCCCGAACATATCCAACAGTTTAGAAGTGACGGGTATTTTGTGCTTGAACGTGCCCTGAGCGAACAGCAGCTTGACCTGCTGCGGAGTGAATGCCAGCGCCATATTAAGGATTATGAAGCTGAGATGGAAGCTCAAGGGGTGAAAGACATAGGCATTTCGCATTACAAAAAACGCTACTTCATCGCTAATCGGGGATATGATCATCCGGAAGTCGCTGACTTCCTCACAGGTGAACTCATGGCCGAAATCTGTCAGGCCACGTTGGGTGAGGACGTTTTCCTTTTCGACGAAAAGTATGTTGTGAAGGTGCCCCAAGTGGGAACCAAATTTGGTTGGCATCAGGACTCCGGATATATCGGCCACTATCATGAACCGTATTTATCCTGCTGGTGTGCGCTGGATGATATGACGCTTGAAAACGGCACGCTCTACGTTTTGCCTTATGAACGTGCCTTAATGCATCCTGAAGATTTGTTTGAGCACACGGTCGAAGAAGAAACGAATGATCGTGTTGGCTACTACGGCGAAGATCCCGGTATACCCCTGCTCGTTCCAGCAGGGAGTATCGTGGTCTTTTCCAGCCGTCTGTTTCATCGCAGCGGGGCGAATGTAACCCCTCATATCCGGCGAGCCTATGAAGCGCATTATTCAGCCAAACCGATTATGGATGAGCGAGGCAGTAAGCCACTGAATAAAGCCATACCGATTTTGCAGAAGGGCCAGCGGGTTGTGTTGGCAAAAGTCTGATTGAGCTTCTCAGCATTCACAGGCTAATCAAAAAGGCGAGTCACTTAGTACTCGCCTTTTTGATTGCATAGGCTGCTTACGGAGAGGACTGCGGCGTCACCACAGGCAGGAAGGGCAGCGGCGCGGTCGTGGCGAAACCGTTATTCGGAAGGGTTTGCGCATTACCGTCGATCACGCCGCCGAAGGGTGTCGCCGTGATGAACAGCGGGATACTAGACGTCGGCTGAACCGGTACTGCTGTTGGTACCGCGTTGACAATATTCACGTTCACAGTGCGGTAGAGATAACCACCGCTGTTTGAGAACATAGCCAACCGCAGGATATAAGCGCCGTTCGGCATTTGCTGGGTATTCCATGTGCCGAGGACACCGCTGTTTTGCGGGGTAGTCACTGGCCCACCGATGATGGTGAAGACCGTGGGCTGCGCCGCCGAGGCATACTCAAGCTGGTAGCGGTTAAAGGTTTGCGACGCGGACGCCGTACCAACAACCTGCGTCGGTCCGGTGGTGATCACCTGTCCCTCAGTCGGGGATAGAATACGGGCAATTGGTACTTCCGTGTTGACGCTGCACACATCGGTCGGAACCGTTGTTACCGTGCCGGTGGCGATGCCCAACCGTTGAGCGTCTGCCGCACCCTGAGGACTGTTGAGCCATGCCACAGCCGTTGGATCACTGATATTAAGAACGGTGGCACTGACACGGTTATCCGGACAATACTCATTAGCGCGGAGTCCTGTCCAAGTATCGACAGCCACCTGCTGGACAAAGGCTTGGTCAGCGGAAGGCGGTTCCTGACCCTGAACAAACAGTTCCGTGCGGAGTGCACCGCAGGTTTGCGGTGGCAGTGTACCGGTGTCCGAGCAAATCTGCGCCTGAATTAGCCCCGGCGGATTGGGGAAGGCATTCGGGCGACCTTGTACTTGTAGGGAAGCGGTCATGACACGGTTCCAAAGTGGCGCAGCGCTGCCATAACCGCCGTCACGAACGGCAGTCGGATTGTTGTCCGGACGTCCCAACCAAACGCCGACTACAGTGTTGGTCGTGCCGCCCATGGTCCACAGGTCGCGGGCATCATTGGTTGTGCCGGTCTTGGCTGCGACATAACCACTGGTCGGGATGCCGCTGATGGTCAGCGGGCCGTTGACACCAAAGGCTGTCGCGCGGGCGGTATCATCACTGAGGATGTTTTCCATTAAGAAGGCAATTTGAGGCTGGATGACCTGTGCCGGTTGGGCGCGGGCAGGCAGATCGACGGGTGCGCCGCTGGCATCAGTGATGCTGTCTACCATATAGAGCGGAACACGGACACCGCTGTTGACCAATGTGCCGTAGGCCGACATCATGCCATAAAGTGTGACTTCAGTCGCACCGATAGCCGTTGGCAAACCGAATTGTGCGCCATCAGGGAAGCTCAAACCAAGACGCGAGGCCATGTCTTTAAAGCCTGCATCACCAACGAATTGGTAGGTCTTAACGGCAGGCACGTTATAACTGTTTTGCAGCGCATAACGCAGGGCAATCGGCCCGTGATAACGGTTGTCGAAATTAGTTGGTGTGTACGACGGATTCTGGAAGGTCGTCGGCACGTCCCAAAGGATAGTCGCAGGGGTGTACCAGCGATCTGGCCGTCCGTCGCCGTTATCATCAATGCCTTCCAGCGCCTTGGTGTACTCGATAGGCTTAATGGACGAACCGGGCTGCTGCCATGTGAGTGCGCCGTTGACCTGTCCGTCAATAGTAGCGTCATTAAAGTTAGGACTGCCGACCATGGCTTTAATCGCGCCTGTACGTGGATCCGTCACCATGACAGAGCCGGTGTTGACGCCAGTGTTGATGAGGCTGGTCATAGCTTGCTTGAGAGAAACTTCAGCGGCATCTTGGATGGCTGAATTGAGCGTGGTCTTGATGACGAAACCGCGCCGGTACATTTCACCCGAACCGTACACCGATTCGACATACTGCGTCACGAATTGGACGAAGTGCGGATACTTGAATTTGACATCACGTGGGGCAAAGGTAGTCGCGTTAATTTGTGCTTTTTGGACGGTGGCTTGCCTTACAACGTTTGCATCCACGCAGAAAGGCTGTGCGCTTTGCTGCAGCGTCAAACAGCCGACCGTTTGCATGCGCTGGATCACATAATCCATTCGGGCGAAGGTCGCGGCACGGCGCTGCTTATATTCCTGTTCAGTGTCGGTGCTCAACCGCACCGGATTGTATTCCACCGGCGAGGCGATGATGCCTGCTAACATCGCGGATTGCGGCAGGTTCAAATCATTGGCGCTGACATTGAAATAGAACTGCGAAGCTGCTTCGACGCCGTATGATTGGTTGCCGAAGAAGATTTCATTCAGATACAGTTCAAGGATTTTCTCTTTACTGTACTGCTTGGAGATTTCTGCGGCGATGATCAATTCTTGCAGCTTAAGTGCCGCTGTATTGGTGGGTGTCTTTAAGATGAGCTGCTCGGCGATCTGTTGGGTGATGGTGCTGGCACCTGACTCAACCTGTCCGGCGCTGATGTTTTGGATGATGGCGCGGCCAATCGCGACCCAGTCCCAACCGGGGTCTTCAAAGAATCGCTCATTTTCCAGCGAGACCACCGCGTGAATCATGAATGGGGAAATCTTATTAAGCGGCACAGACGTTCGTGCGCCGCCTTGTTGACTGTTGAGTTCAGCGATCAGATTGCCGTTAATATCGACCACGCGGGCTGTCTGAAACTGTGGCCGGTAATTGGCTAGGGCTGCGATTTGAGATTGATATTGACTCGCGAGGCCATTGTATTGAACTAGGATAAAGCCAATGCCACAGGCGACGAGCAGGATCAAAGCACCAATACCCAACCCTGCAACCGTCAGAATTGTGCGAATGGTGCGCTGCTGCTGGCGTTTCGCGGCGTCTTCATAGACCTCACCCGGCTCCTGTTGCAGCGCATAGTCTGGTGCCGTTTCAGCTTTCCCTTGAATGGGCGCGGGCGTCGCTGGCCCATAACCATAAGGATCGACTGCCGGACTTACCTGTGTCTGGGCGGTAGCCGGGTTATAGGTAGGAATATTCGGCACAGTAGGTGCGCTGTTTGGCTGCACTGGCGAGAGGTAGGCTCCAGCGGTACCCACGACCGTACGTTCCGGATCTTGAATAGGGATGCTCTGTCGGGGCAAACCGAGTTCTTCGGTGATGCCAAAGCCGCTCGTTTGGTTGGTATCCAATACGTCTGACCCAAATCCACCAATGGCAGGCGCGTTCGCTCCCGTCGGGAAGTAGGGTAGTGACCCTTGAATGACTTGACTCGGATCAATCTCAGAGGTCAAGGTAGGAGCAGGTGTCCGGCCACCAGCCGATGTGGTTGATGAGCCATAGGGCGGCGTGGCGACTACCCACTCATTATTCTGGAAGCGATACCATGTGTCGGTCTCGACTCCCATCATCCACCACGTATTGTTTTCATCAAGAATCATCAGGCGCTTCAACTGCTCCTGAAGTTGGTCACGGGTCAGTTGATTCGCTTGATACTGTGTGCGCAGGGCGCGTACCTGTGTTTCCGTATCACGGAACTTTTGTGCCAATTCTTGCTGGCGGGGGGTGAACGCCGGTGCAGCGGGTTCAGATGGCGTGACGCCCAATGATTCAAGCTGCTTCCTAGCGTATGCTTCTGCATCCGTTTCGGTTACTGTTGGCGTATCGGCTACTGTTGGGGCAGGTGCTACACCTGTGCTGCCGCCTTGCAGTGCTTCGAGTTGGCGACGCGCATAATCGGCAGCGTTATCAGTGGTCGAATCAGCCGTTGTGGTCGCGGCCTGCGGGCCAGTTACTTCGGCAGGCTGTGCGCCGGTTTCGCTTGGTGCTTTGGGTACAATGGTAGAAGGCGCGGATTTTTCTACAAGACTCGACAGCGCGATGAGTTCGCTCATGCTAAAAGCGTCTTCATCCTCGTCGTCTTGGTCAGCGCCAGTGTCCTTGACCAAACCACCGAGTTCGAGGTCAAGCAGACTTTGTGAATCGGTCTTTTCGGTTGTTGGCTCCGCAATTGGCGCTGCCTCTGTCGGCGTTGAAGACTCTGATTCCTCGCCTAATTGAAGACTCTCTAGAAAATCTTCGGGGCGTGATTCAATAACCTGTTTACGCTCAGGCGTAATCTCCGTTTCACTCTCTTCAGTGAAGACAGTATCTTCTGGACGGGGTAAGTGCCAATCGCCTTGGCTCTGAGGCTTGGCCGTCAAGTTTTGTGGCAGCGTCGGTACGCGCCATGCACTGCCCGTTTGTGTCCTTGCTGGTGTTTCGGTTACTGGCTCGATAGTGGCTGTTTGTGGTGTATACCAGCCAGTTCTGCTCTTGCCGTCAGCATTGCGGTCGTCTTTTTTAGACGGGTTATCGGACATAAGCCCCACCCCTAAATGTCTACAAAGTTAGTAAATGGTTTGTGCCAACGCGCATATTATACACGGATTTATCTTTTTACTGCGAATGCGAGAAGCAGGTTTCGGGGTGGGGTAATATGCAGCTTAGGAGGTCTGACAACGAGGTCGAATCGAACACAAAAGTTATGTGTCGTTTTCAAACTCATGCAACTTGAGAAGTGAAATACTTACTGGTCGGGCGTGAGTGTGTCACGTCCTTCACCGGCGCCATCCCGATTACCGTTTGGCCCACTAACAGATGGTACTTTTAATGTATCGACCTCTGTAATCGGAGTTACAGGTTCAGTGGGTGTATCGGGTAGGTTATTGGACTTGTCTGATTCCTCCAACCAGACATCATCACCCTGTTTGGGTAAACGCAAGGTGTCATGCGGGTCGGCGCTGGGCATTTCACGGGTTTCGCGTTGGCGCTTGAGCGGATTGTTCTTGAGGATGATGGTCGAGTCGCGATCATCTTCACTCTTGAAAGGCGTGTCTAATCCGGCGAAATCGGCTTGAACGGGGACATTCGGATCAGCCTCAACTGCGATCACAATCACACTGATGTTATCCTCGCCGCCGCGCTGATTGGCGAGGTCGATCATCTTCTGGCTCACAACATCCGGGCTAGGGTCGGCGAAGGCTAACTTTGCTAGCTCCGGTGCCTTGACGTGGCGTGTCAATCCGTCCGAACACAAGATTAAACGATCACCAACATGCAACCGCTTGTAGTAAATGTCTACATCGACGTCTTCATTTTGTCCAAGGGCGCGATAAAGCACGTTGCCCATGGAATGGGTTTCGGCTTGTTCAGGGGTAATGTGTCCGGCCATAACCAGCGCTTGGACGTAGCTGTGGTCAATCGTGATCTGGGTGATGTTCTGATCTTCTGGCTCAACCAGATAGGCGCGGCTGTCGCCGACATGGGCAAACGTGGCATAGGTTCCGCGTATAAACACGAGGGTCAGGGTGGTACCCATCCCGCGCATTTCAGGGGCGTTAAGAGCCTTATGCACGATATTCATGTTGGCGGTATGAATCGTGTCTTGCAATCGTTCTGTTATCGGGACATCTTCGGGATCATTGGGGCGAAAACCGGCCTTGATGGTTTCGACGGCAATACGGCTGGCTTCTTCACCCGCCGCTGCCCCGCCCATGCCATCAGCGATGATAGCAAGCACAAAACCATCACCTGTCCATAGGTGGATGCTGTCTTCATTGTTCTGGCGCACTTGCCCGGTACTGGTACGTGCGCTGCTGCGAAGGCTGATGCCGTGCTCCGGTTTCTGCATACCCGGACTCCTTGAGAGTAATTTTGACCTATTATAGTGCAATTCTGAAACTGTGGGAACACAGGACGAAAGGACTGTATAAGAGAAATAGGCTAATTGAAGCACAAGAAGGTTACAATCTTGTGACGCTATCCCTACGGAAGCGAATAAGCGTTTTCTAAATATCCCTCATTTTGTCTATAAACACGGTTATAATAATGAAATAGATTTGTAACTTTCGTAACATCAACCGCCGCGAGTTCGAGTTGTTAGGCCGAATCGCTCACTACAAAGCCAATTCACATGATGTCATTTGCCATCTTCCGTTTAGGGCGTCGCTATATTAGCCGCCGCTTGCTTCAAAGTGTTTTGTTCGTGCTGGGTGTTGCCTTGGGCGTGGCAATGGTCATTGCCATTGATATTGCCAACACCTCTTCGAGTCGCGCTTTTGACCTCAGTGCACAAAGCATTTCAGGTAGGGCAACGCATCAAATTCTGGGCGGACCGAATGGCATCCCAACCGATCTTTACCGGAAATTGCGGCTCGACCTCGGACTAGAGGCAGTTGCGCCGATTGTCGAACAGTATGTCCGCGCTGTGAATGCGGGTGATCAACCACTGCGTTTGTTAGGCGTTGATCCGTTTGCCGAACCCCCATTCCGTGACTATTTGACAACCGCATCCTCGCAAAGCGCGGGTGAAACGGCTGTGAGCGGTGGTGCGAACGGCACTACGACAGATGCCATCAACGCCTTTATTGCCGAACCTCGAACTGCGCTCATCAGTTCTTCCTTAGCCAAACGCTTTGGATTGAAAACGGGCGACATTCTCAACGTCCGTGCCAACGATCAGCAGGTGGCCGTGCGTATTGTAGGATTGCTGCAAGTGCCGGATCAAGCCAGCGCGCAGGCGATTGACAATCTGCTGCTGACCGATATTGCGTCGGCTCAGGAGATTGCAGGCACGGCAGGCTATATCAGCCGCATTGACCTTATCCTGCCTGAAGGCTATGACGTTCAGAAGATCAAAGCGCTTTTGCCGCAGGGAACGGCTCTTACCACACCCAACGCCGAAAACAGCGCCATCAACCAGATGACAGCGGCCTTCAACTTGAATTTGCAAGCCTTGAGCTTGTTGGCGCTCGTTGTTGGTGTATTCCTTATCTACAACACGGTGACCTTTAGCGTCATCCAGCGTCGTCCGATTATTGGCATACTCCGTGCGCTCGGTGCGACCCGTGAGCAAATCTTCCTACTTGTGATAGGTGAGGCCTTTGTCCTCGGAGTAGTCGGCACGATTATCGGGCTGGCCTTGGGCATCATTATGGGACGTGCCTCGGTGAATCTAGTGTCCAAGACCATCAGTGATTTGTACTTCACCGTTAATGTGCAGGCGGTCACAGTTGCTCCGCTGACATTGATCAAAGGAGCGATAATTGGCGTGATCGCCAGTATTGCCGCCGCTCTGATTCCGTCGTATGAAGCCACCCGCACGCCACCTGCTGGAAATATGCGGCGTTCGGATGTGGAACAAAATGCGCTGCGTTTGGTTCCTTTGATGACTGCTGGAGCGGTTGTCTCCAATCTGATCGGCTTAGTTCTCTTACGGGTACCGACTACCAACCTTTACGTGAGCTTTGGTGCGTTGTTTTGCATTGTCATCGGCAGCGCCTTGTTCACGCCGGTTGTGTTGATTTTGGTGATGCGCTTGGCTGCACCGCTGACCACACGTCTCTTTGGAGTCTTAGGCCGCATGGCTCCCCGCGCGGTGACCCGTTCGCTTAGCCGAACCTCGATTGCAGTCGCGGCTTTGACGATTGCCGTGAGCGTGATCGTCGGTGTCAGCGTCATGATTTCCAGCTTCCGCACCACGGTTTCCGATTGGTTGGATACGACACTCGGCGCGGACATCTTTATCTCGCCCCCATTGTTGACAGTCATCAGCGCTACGCCTAACACCGATCCCAAGGTCGCGACTTTGGTCAGCCAAGTGGAAGGTGTTGATCATGTGGCGACAGTGCGTGAGGTCAACGTCATTGCGCCGGATTATCCTGACCTTCCGCCGGTGAATCTCCTCGCCGTCAGTGAGGACACTTCCGGAGGCAAGCGCAACTTCATTTGGAACAACGCGCCGAATGGCGACTACCGCAAAGCATTGACCGACGGCTTTCTGATTGTCAGCGAACCGTTCGCTTTTCACCGGAACATTACGCCGGAGCACAATACACTCAAGCTGCTGACCGCCAAGGGCGACCAGACCTTTACCATCGTCGGGGTGTTTTACGACTACTCGACCGATCAAGGCAGTGTCTTCATGGCTGATCCGGTGTATCGTTCGTTCTATAACGATCCCTATACCACGAATGTCGCCGCATTCCTGAAGCCCGGTGTTGACCGTCAGAAAATCATCGATACGCTCCAAACGGATACCCTGAAAGGCTACGATCTGCGTGTCCAGAGCTATAAAGATTTACGTACCGGCGTTTTCACCATTTTTGAGCAGGCCTTTTCGATCACCATTGCCTTGCAACTGCTGGCCACGGTTGTCGCGTTTATTGGCGTATTGAGCGCACTCATGTCCCTGCAACTTGAACAAACCCGTCAATATGGAGTCATGCGGGCAACCGGTATGACACCCTTCCAACTGTGGCGATACACCCTGATTCAAACCGGGTTGATGGGCCTCACGGCAGGGGTGCTGGCACTGCCCATTGGACTGGCGCTGGCGCTGGTGCTGATTTACGTCATCAATGTGCGCTCATTTGGCTGGACGATGCAGCTTCACTTGCCACCGGGAGAGTTTGCCCAAGCCTTTGCGGTGGCGGTCATCGCGTCTTTGGCCGCCGGTATCTATCCTGCTTACCGGTTGGGTAAATTGGTGACAAGCCGCGCTTTACGGAGCGAGTAACCTAAATACTCAATGCCAATTTGCCAGCCTACCGTTAATATGTGGGCTATAATTGAATGAGGCCTAATATTCGTAAATTTAGGCGTTTGTTATCCTTTACCGTAGACAATAGCCGCAAATCGGTTTTTGATGATAATATTCTTAACACACGAGTGAATGTTGTCCTATGTTTGACTTGCTCAGAACGGAAGATTTGATGTTCAACTTCGCCAATGACCCTCAGGCCGTCGGTCGCATGTATCTCAACGAAGAAGCCCTTCGCATCCGGCAGGAAACCCACGAACTCTACAGCGAACCCAAATTAGACTTTACAGAGTGGGCACTGGACTCGGTCAGTTGGCAAGGCGATGAGATGGTACTCGATGTCGGCAGTGGGCCGGGACGTTATTATGCTGCCTTACACGAACGCTTCCCGGATATTCAATATTATTCTTGCGATTTGTTTGCAGGCATGGTGAAGTCCCATCCTTATAAAAACACACTGGCTTTAGCGGATGCCCAGCGTTTGCCTTATCCCGATGCGACTTTTGATGTCGTGATGGCGAACCATATGCTGTTTCATGTGCCGGATGTAGAACGGGCGCTGCGTGAGCTGCGTCGTGTGGTTAAGCCATCAGGGTTTGTGATGGCGACCACCAACAGCATTCACACGATGCCGGAATTTCAGGCGTTGATGCGCCGCGCTATTACGCTGCTTTCTCCGCCGGGGACGGCCAATGTTCGTGTGCCCGGGCAGCATACCGATCCCTTCACGCTTGAAAGCGGAACCCGTTTGTTTGGACGCCAGTTCTTCGCGGTGGTACGCTACGATCTTCCACGCGCGTTGATTTTCCCGACCCCAGAACCGGCTTTGGCTTATTTGAACAGCACCCGCAGCGTTCGCGAAGCTGAACTGCCGCAGGGCGTCAATTGGGATGAGATGATGATGATCGTCCGTGAACAGATGGGGCGTCTCATCGACCACTTTGGTGAATTGACGATCAATACACTGTCTGGTTTGCTTGTTGCGACCGATCGCGGTGATTTCATTGATGAATACATCGATAAAATGGCAAAGGTCAAAGAACAGACCAAACCGCTCAAGCCGCCGCGCAAAGCTCGACGTGGACGCTGAGTAACGTTAAGTTCGAATTACCTCTTCAGCACATTTTGCAGCGTAATACATACCCGAATTGTAAACAGCAAGCAGTAAGAATGCTTGCTGTTTTAATTTATCAATTCAGTGTAAAAAGTGTTCCCCCGTGTGAATATTGAGAATCACTGCACATCGGTCTGATCAATTTCGATAATACCGGGGAGCGCAAGCTGCATAAACTGTGCGGCGATTTCTTCCGGTGAGGTGGGCATGTTCTGCTTGAGCCACAGCTTGATCATGCCCATATAAGCACCGCTCAGAAAGCTCATCACCACTTCCGGCGGGACACTGAACTGCCTTGATCGGGCACGGGCGAACCAGCGTAGTCCAAACTGCTCGATGTAAGTTTGCATCTGCTGAGCAAATGGCGCGACACTTTCCTCCACCACCATCACCCGATAGAAATCTGAATGTTGGGCCACATGTTGGAACAAGCTCACGAAAAATGCACTGAGCCGTTCCGGATCAGCTTCTTGTGGGCGGGCCGGAATGAAGGGCATCGGTAAGCTGCTGAGTTTGTCCAGCACTTCTTGTATCAGCGACTCCATCAGATCGTGCTTATCTTGGTAATGCAGATAAAAGGTCGCACGGTTCAGGGTCGCGCGATCGGTAATGTCCTGAATGCTGACAGCATCAAAACCTTTTTCGCGGATCAAATGAAGGAAGGCACTGCGAATCAACTGGTGGGTTCGCAAAATTCGCGGGTCAGATGGAGATACAGGTTTTCTCGACATTTTTGCTTTTTTTGTTGATTATACAACAGTATGGCGAAATCTTAGGCTAATTCTAATGGGAATTTGGTTTATCTTGGAAAGTATCAACATTGTTCATTAAGAGTAGAGTGGATAAACCAATGAACCCAACACCTCCTCAACTGTCCGGTCTGCCTGTCATCGGCAACGTAGTGGAGTTTTCGCGTAATCGTGCAGATCTAATTGAGCGCGGATACAAAGAAAAAGGGCCTATCTTTAGCATCAAGCTCGTCTCGCAGAATGTTGCGGTAATTGCTGGTGAAGAAGCTCAAGAAGCGTTCTTCGCCAAGACCGATACAGCATTGCGGATGGATAAAGCCTATGGAGCACTGCGGGCAATGTTCGGTGATATTGCCTTCACCGCCTCACCCGAAGTCTACATGGCACAGCGTCATATCCTGCACGCACCGTTTAAGGGCGGCAAGATGCCGGGCTACGTCACCATTATGCAGAAGGAGATTCAGCAGTGGTTGGACTCGTTGGGCGAATCCGGCGAAGTCGATTTGGGCTTAGAGTTGGCACCTCTGGTGCAGAACGTCGCGGCTCATGCCATTATGGGGGAACCTTTCCGCAAGCGTATGGGACGCGAGTTCTGGGATTTGTACACCGACTTGAACAAGGGCATGGACATGATCTTCCCGCCCAATTGGCCGCTGCCCAAGTTCAAGCGTCGTGACGCTGCCAAGGCCAAGATGCAGGCCATCCTCAAGCCCATCATCGAGGAACGCCGCACCAGCAAAGCCGAATACAATGATATGCTGCAAGACTTCGCCACCGCCACCTACAAAGATGGACGACCGGTCGAAGATGAAGTGATCTTTGGGTTGATTGCTGCCCTGATGTTCGCCGGACACGAAACGACCGTTGGCCAAGCGGCGTGGACTCTAACCGAAATATTAAAGCATCCCGATTATCTGAAGCGGGTACAGACCGAGATCACTGAGAAATTCCCCTACGGAATGCCTGTTGATCTCAACATGATTGCTAGCTTGGAACATGTCGGGTGGGCCGTCAATGAAACGACCCGCTTGCATCCATCTGCCGATACCATTTTCCGTTATGCTGAAGAAGACACCGAAGTTTCAGGCTATACTATTCCCAAAGGTTGGTTGGTCATGCTCAATACTAAGCTGGCCCACAAGCTGCCGGATGTATGGACTGAGCCGGAGAAGTTTGATCCGCTGCGGTTCGCGCCGGGTCGTGAGGAAGACCGGAAACATAAATTCACGATTACAGGCTTTGGCGGTGGCATGCACAAATGCACGGGTATGAACTTTGCCAACAACGAAATGACGTTGATCACCAGCATGTTGATTCAACAGTTTGATCTGGAACTGATCAACCAGAACGTGAATACGACCTACAGCCTCGGCGCAAGCCGTCCGGAAGGTGCAGTGGTGCGCTACAACCGCAAGCCATTGAACACCTTGGTTTCGCAGGATGTCATTAAGCAGGCGGTTGCGGCAGGCTGCCCGCACATTACAGCCATCAACAAGGAAGCCAGTACGTCAGCGAATTAATTAATATACCCCTGCAAAAGACGGGAGGTGATTATCGCCTCCCCAATCTTCTTGTTCGAATACCCGCCTTATAGCCACTGCAATGTTCAGGTCAAATCATCACTGTCGAGGGTGCGCTTGTTGATGCGTTCCAACTTCATGATCAGTCGTTCGTCAGGGTCGGGGCAGGCCACCAGCGAATCCCGTTCCAGCCAATCGCCCTCCGAGAGTTGGCGCTGTTTAGCCGCCAACAACGGAAGCACACTGCTCAAGGCATAAATGCAAAAATGCTTGCCGGGTGGCAAGCGCAGTTTGTTACTTTCTGTCAGTTCGAAATAATCCCCGACCTGCATGCTGCATACTGAACGACCTTCAATAGCAGTTACCGTCACGCGCAGGTCATAGAGTTCAAAGTTGTGGGGCATCTATCCATCCCTTGTTTAGATGGGATGGATAGACCACTTGCCCATCATGAGGCCGAGATTTCTTCCTGTGTTCGAGCGATCTCACGCCGCGCATAAATGAGCGCATCGTTGAGCGTATGGAAGGTGGGAATCATTATGCCGCCAAATTGGGGCTGCTGCAATGCGGTACGTGCCAGACTGATCCACTGACTTGTCCCTACATAAATGGTCTGAATGCGTGGATCAGCGGTTGATCCGGCAGCATGGGTTGAGGCGATTTTCACGGTTTTGATGATATCCATGAAAGAGCTGTCAGCAGCAGTGTAGTCGGCAATGCGATAAATTTTGTTGTCCATGCCGTCGATATTCTTCGCGACTTCATCAAACATGTTTTTGAAGTCATCAGCAGAAATAAGACCGGTGGCTGTTACGATGATGATTGGTTCATTAGGAACCCATTCAATGTGAAATCCCATCTTCTTGATTACCTTACCAATTAGATAAAGTCAGTTAATTGTTTCGGAAAGCACATCAACCAGTGTCAGTTACTTTGCTATATCACCTGAGAAAAGTGTATGACAGAACCGGTTGAGTGTTTTCTTCACTTTCGTTACGGAAAAAACGTTTGAGTTCAAGTTTAACTGCAACTTGCCCGCAACAGAATAAAGATGGTGTAAATGACAACCTTGACTGATGCTGCAGTAGAACAGTTAACAGCGATCACACTTCGGACTGAACTGATTCATCAACTTGTTTAGCGAACTGAGCGCGAACATAGAGCAAAGCATCGTCTATCGTTTCGAGAGTCGGTAAACGCATCGCAGAATATTGCGGCTGCTCAAAGATCGTTCGAGCGAGGTTGACCCAGTGATTGGAACCGACCAGAATAGCCTTGATCCGGGTATCTGTCGTGGACCCTTCATTACCCTGAGAAGCCAGTTTTGACATTTTGATCAGATCCATGAAAGAAGTGGTTGCTTCCCGAAAATCTGAAATGCGATAAATCGTGTGTTCAATCCCTTCCAACATACGGGACGACTCGGCAAACATGTCCGCAAAATCTTGGACGCTCAACATACCTTGGGCAGTGGCGATCATAATTGGCTCATCTGGTAAAAGCTCTAGTGTAAATCCCATTCATCCACCTTGTGTCATATTTATTACAATACAGAGGATATAATTTCATTTTATAAGCGATGGGCTGCAAAAAAGATTAAGCTCAACGAAAAGTGTAAAAAATGGTGTGAATCATGCGAGGATGGTAAACGAAGTAGTAAGCTGATTATGCACCGGAGGCAGTGAACTTATCGACTCCATTCGATAACTGAGCACGAGCATACTGAAGTGCTTCCTCAAATGTTTCGAAGGTGGGAAAGTTCATGGCTGCATACTGAGGTTGCGCAACAATAGTGCGGGCAAGGTTAACCCACTGATTAGTCCCCACCAGTACTGCCTTAATGCGGGGATCACTGGTTGTCCCTTCATCTCCTTTGGAGGCAATTTGGGCCATCCGCAAGAGATCCATAAATGAACTGGTAGCCTCCCGGAAATCAGAGATGCGGTAAATCGGCCCCGCCATGCCCTGCAGCAGCTTCCGTGAACGGGCAAACATGTCGGCAAAGTCTTGTGCTGATAATTTGCCTGACGCAGTAGTGATGATGATTGGTTCGTTCGGCAGCAGTTCTATGCTGAATCCCATGTCGAACTTTCCAAATTACAAGTAAACAGAATTGTCATATTCTACTCGAATTTGTAAGCAATCAGCACATAACTTGGATGGTTATAACAGATTGGGAGATTCGCAAGGTGAAGCTCTAAGGGCATTAACTGCTAATGCCCTCATCGTCTACTTAAACGATTTATGTGGGGATCACAGGCGTTTGAACTGCAGGCTCATTTGGCCACCGAGCCGTCGGCGTGCCGTTTCGCGTCGGCCAATCGCCGGGACATGCTTGGTTGCAGCGGCTAAGCCGAACACAGGCATGTTGCCATAGACCGCCTCATACTTCCCCGGCTCAACCAGATACGTTTCATGAAAGATTCCAACACTGCCGTCAGCCCCGACCGATTGGTTGAAACGCTTCCATGCCCCGAGATGTGGGTCAGAAGGTTGGCGGGCAAAACGCTCCAGATCTTCGAAAGAGCGCCAGTACTGCACCAGAGTCACGCCCGGCCAATAAACAAAGAATTCCCCACCTAGAAAGCCTTTTTCGGGGTGTGTGTACAAGTCCCGCAGCATCGGCGACATCGCGTTCGCGACCGGAATCCACTTCCGCATTGCCAAAAGCTTATTAATCCGCATGCCGATAATAAAAACGACAAAAGGCTCATCGATCTGTGCGGTAAAACGTCCGGGCATAACGGCTGACATGTTCATTCTCCATGATCTATATGCGTTGTTTTGTATATGTACGTACACATATAGAAAAAGTTTCATAGTGGGAAGCAATTACCCAATCGATTATGCTGCATGGGCTTGAGTTTTGGGATGCGCCTTGAAATAGGCGACAGTTTCGCGGACAGCCACTTCAATTGGGGTCGCTTTCATGCCAAACGCTTTCTCAAACTTGCTGCTGTCGAGGATGAACGGCTTTTCAAACTCATACAGCATTTCGACGACTTCACGCACACTGGGGTTAAACAGACCGAGAATGCTGAGGATCACGCGCCCGCCTGCTCGTACTTTGAGGGGGTTTCCTGCCTCTTTGTAAATCATGGTTGCTAACTGCCGCTGAGTGATAGGCGCTGGGCTGGGGATGTGCCACGCCTGCCCGAAGGCTTCATCATGAGTCCCCAGAGTAACCAGTGCTTTGCCAACATCCGGTACATAGGTGAAGCTGTGAAGGGCATCCAGATCACCGAGCGCATTGGCCGTTTTTCCCTCTATCGCCGGATAAATCAACTGATTCGCACCAATCGCATATTCCGGCCCGATGAAGTCCGAGGCACGTCCTATTGCAACCTTCACCTTGCCGCTGTGGTCTGCGTCCATCAGAGCGTTGCTAATGGCTGCGCGAACTTTCCCCTTTTTAGTATGGGCCTCATAGGGCATGGTTTCCGTGATGGGACGGCCATTCGGGTCGCCGTACATATATAAGTTTTCTATGACCACCAGTCTCGTACCATTCGCTGCCACACCTTCCAGAACAGCGGACTGCAAAGCAGGGAACTTTTCAGCCCATTCGTGATATTGGGGTTGAGCGCATTGATAAACGGTGGTTGCTCCCTTTGTCAGTTCGGTGACGTTGGCGGTGTTATAAACATCCCCTTTGACCACTTCGATGCTGCTCGGTAAATCTGCTGCTTTGCCGCTGCGGTTGACCATCCGGACACTTTTACCGAGTTTGACCAGTTCACGAGCGGTAAATTTCCCGACCGGGCCAGTACCTAAAACGACGTGTAGTTCATTGGTAGTCATGTGAATTCTCCCTGCGCTATGGCGCATCAATACAAGCCTGTGTCATTACAGGCGATTTAACCGGGCAAGTTGTGTTGAAAATGAAACGTTACGTTGAGGTTTTCATCCCCATCGCGATGAGCATATTGCGGACTTGGGTTTCATAAAACTCTCCCACGTCATCAACGTTGGCCTGAATGTGATTGTAGACTTCGAGATAGATGATTCCGTGTATTTGCGTCCACAGGACCATCGCAAAATACATGGATACGACCGAGATAGGGTAGTTCCCTGCGGCTATCAGTTGTCGTAAGCGAGCTTCGACCACTGGAGGAATGCGATTATATGGCTTGGTCGGTACGATCTCGCCGCTCCGAAGGGTTTCATCAATAAGCGTTACGGTGACAACAAACGTTCGGACAACAGCGGGTACAGTGACATCCGATGGTGCTTCATAACCGGGAATTGGATTGCCGTAGATCAGTTGAAAATCAATGGGATGTTCAACAGCCCATTGCCGATAAGCCATAAGCACATCGATCAGCTTGCCACCTGCTGTCAGAGCGAGTGAACGCTGTGCAGCTAGCTCAAGAGCGTCAGCCAATGCATTAAAGCTGTCCACGATGAGCGCCGTCGTCAGATCATCCAAACTGGCGAAATAGTGGTATATCGCGGGCGGTGTCATGTCCAACACTTTTGCGATGCCGCGCACGGATAGACCATTCGTGCCTTCTTCCGCCATTAGCCGTCGGGCGGTCTGCTTGATAGCCTCGGCATGTGCCGTATTGAGTTCTTCGTTACGTTTGCGTCCCATGTCCCTACCATACTGCTATTGGATTTACTTTACACTGTTTATTTAACGCTGTAAATTGAATTCTGTCAAGCACTTCTTTTGACTTTATGATTGTTTTCCGACGCTTGCCCAACGCATCTTGCAGAGTATGGTTGACGGTGGGATACTTGGCAGACCATTTTTATTCTTGTAGCTTAATGGTTCTTGTAATGAAGTTATCCCTGAAACATGTTGTTCTGGTGATGTTAGTAGGGTTGCTAGTTGGCGTCTCTTTGCTCCCTGTGACGGCACAGGATGAAGGCAATTCCACCATGCCAACGCCTTCTGCTCCTGCCACACCGACACTCATTCCCCGTCCACAGCCTGCCAATGTGTTCAACCAAGACGGGACAGTACTAGAGATTTACTTCACCAGTTTGGCACAGGGCAATACTGGTCTGCTGCACGTGACTGGCGCCAATGTTGCCGGAGCGAAGTCGAGTTTTTTGGATACGTTGGTTGATTTCTTCCCGATACCCAACGATGGTTTTTATGGATTTGTATCGGTCGGCATGGAGCAGACAGCACGAAACTATAACCTTGATGTGCTGGTGTGGTATGAGGATGGCACGCGACAGACTATCAGCACCAAAGTCGATGTGGTTGTCGGGTCGTTCATAAAGCAGGTGGTGACATTGCCGCCAGATAAATCCTATCTGGCTGATCCTGAAATCGAGCGCAACGAACTGGCGAAGCTGGAAAGCATATTTAGTGCTTTTACGCCCCAGCCACTTTGGGATAGCAGCGGTTTCCAAGCTCCGATCCCCGGCGGCGAACTGACCTCTCCCTTCGGCGCATTCCGTAATTTCAACGGTACGATGGACACGCGGCACACAGGCTGGGACATCAAAGCCACTTTGGGGCAGCCGGTGATGGCCAGCGCTTCTGGTACGGTGGCCTATACCGGATTGATGGACATTCGCGGAAATATCGTGGTTGTCAATCATGGTATGGGCATCTTCACAACCTACAATCACTTTTCACAGACTCATGTGACACGTGGACAAACTATTACAGCCGGACAAGTGTTAGGCGTGGTTGGCAACACTGGACGGACCAGTGGGCCGCACTTCCATTGGGAAGTCGTGGTCAACGGCAATTATGTGGATGCGGTGCAGTTCATCCAGATGTGGAAACCCGGTTAGCTCTTGCGTTTGGCGCTTCGTTTAATCAAGTTATCAACAGCATCGAGCCTTTAACCCCGACTTAACGGCTTCGCGCTATGATTGTCACCTCTTGACTATTTAAACGGAACTAACATGCCATCAAACGCCCCCGCTTTGCCCAAACCCCTAGACGTTACCTATGGCGATTTGATCCGCTTATTCCTCAGACTGAGTCTGACGGCTTTCGGCGGGCCGATTGCCCATATCGCGATGGCCGAAGACGAAATTGTCACGCGGCGCGGCTGGCTAACGCGCGATCATTATTTGGATTTGGTAGCGGCGACTAATCTTATCCCCGGCCCAAACTCCACTGAAGTGATGATCCATGTCGGTTATGTGACCAAAGGCATCCCCGGCGCGTTAGTCGCTGGCGCATGCTTTATCGGGCCTGCCTTCTTGCTGACGCTCATATTAGCCGTTCTCTACAGCTCCACCGGACAAATCCCCCAAATTGAAGCCATCCTTTGGGGCATCAAGCCTGTCATTGTAGCGATCATCGCTAACGTCGGTTATCGGCTGGTGCTGACAGCCCTTAAAAATCGTGCCCTGTGGGTCTTGTTCGCTGCGTCGGTGGCGGTTGTGATTTTAACCCCTGTACCTGAAGTGATTGTCATGATTGCTGCCGGGGTCATTTATGGAATCCACGTAACAGGCGTAAGCGGTTCGGTGGCTGCGATGATCGCCTTGCTGCCGAATATTGCGGATAAAACATTTCGTTTCCCGATAGAAAACCCGCTTGCCCTTCAGACGGTTCTGGCTGCACCGCCCAGCTTATGGAACATTTTCTTTTATTTTTTCAAAATTGGATCCGTGCTGTTTGGCAGCGGCTACGTGCTGATCTCCTACATTCAGCAGGATGTGGTCAATGGCTTTGGCTGGCTGACCGGACGGCAGTTGTTGGATGCGGTTGCCATCGGGCAGTTGACTCCCGGCCCGGTGTCTACGACCGTTGCGGTGGTTGGTTACATTATCGCAGGCGTACCCGGAGCTATCGCAGGCACACTAGGTATCTTCCTGCCGTGCTTCATACTGGTTATCCTGACAGCACCCCTCATCCCCAAAATGCGCCAGAGCAAATTCCTCGGTGGCTTCTTGTCGGGAGTGAATGCAGGAGTTATCGCAGCCATACTCGTCACACTCATTGAACTCACGGGTGCAGCCCTGCGAACCTTGGATGGAACCATGTGGAGTCCGCTGGCGATCCTAGTGGCGTTGGTCACGTTAGGGTTACTCATCCGCTACAAAGTGAATGCCACATGGCTCATTCTCATGGGGGGCGTGGTCGGGTTAGCAGCGTCGTTTCTCCACCTCGCGTGAGGCTGGTTGGTCAAACCCACATCGCGTATACTCACGCGTCATCTAATTCGAGCAATGAGGTCAATCAATATGGACGTAGGGTTTATCGGCTTGGGCGCGATGGGGCAGGTGATGGCACGCAATCTCTGCAAGGCAGGGCATAAGGTCACGGTGTATAACCGCACCCGCAGCCGTGCTGAAGCGCTGGTTGAAGACGGGGCGATTATCGCGAACACAGCAGCCGAGGCCGCAGCAAATGAGGTCGTGATCTCCCTGCTTTCGGATGACAAAGCAGTTGAGAGTGTGGTCTTTGGTGACGACGGGATTCTGTCTGCGCTCAAGCCGGAGAGTGTCCACGTCTGCATGAGCACCATCAGCACGGCGTTGGGCGAAAAGCTGACTGAAACCCACACTCAAGCCGGACGCGCATACGTTTCCGCGCCGGTCTTTGGGCGTCCGGACGCAGCGGCAGCAGCCAAACTGTTCATCGTGGCAGCCGGTGAATCAGACGCCATCACCAAATGCCAGGCGGTATTCGATACGCTCGGCCAAAAGACCTTCGTGGTCGGTGACAAACCGGTGGCGGCCAACATCATCAAAATCGGCGGCAACTTTCTGATCGCTTCGATGATCGAAAGCCTGAGCGAAGCCTTTGCGCTGGTGCAAAAGTTTGGTGTCGATCCGCAGGATTATCTCGATTTGCTGACCAGCACCATCTTCTCAGCGCCGGTCTACAAGAACTACGGTGGGATTATCGCCCGCAAGCAGTTCGAACCCGCCGGATTTAAGCTGCCCCTCGGACTCAAAGATGTGCGCCTCGCCATCGCTGCCGGAGATGCCACCAACACCCCCTTACCGATTGCCAGCGTGGTGCGTGATCATCTGGTAGCGGCCATGGCCAAAGGTTATGAAGAACTGGATTGGGCGGTGCTGGGACGCATCGCAGCCCAGAACGCGGGTCTGGAATAAGCCGACAACTCAGTGAAATTGGGGAACGCGGGTCAGAAAGAGGCGCTTCCCCGAAACGACATTATAGGTGGCTGTCGCCGTCTCGTAGCAGTAGGCGCCCAGAACCCCATCGGTACTGCTGCATCCGGAGGCCGTTATCAGCGTGCCATCCGAACTGAAACTGGCCGAATCTACCCGAAAACCGGTAGCAAAGGTATGGGCTAACGTTCCATCTTCGGTATTCCAAATCGAGAGGAAGCCTCCGTTGCAAACCATATGGCTGTTCATTTGCTCACAACCGTTGCTGGCAAGGAATTTGCCATCGACGTTGAACGCCAAAATGTTGATGCTGCGATGACTGACGGTGGCCTGTGTGAACAAGACGCGCCGTTTGCGGGTTCCAACTTCCCATAACAGCACATGCCCCATACTGATGGCTGCGAGGAAACGACCATCACCGCTAAAGGTGGGATGGCGCATCGGCGGTGATTTTCGTGGGGAATCATTGAGCAAATAAACAGGGCGCTGGGTGGACGCATCCCACATCCACCACGCACCATCACGGGTTTGGGCGACCATCAAACGGTGATCCGGACTGACCGACCACACGTCGTCACTGCTCGGTGCGGCGGGCGTTTCCTCCGGCGGCGTGACCGTTTCCCCAACGGCAGCAGTCGATGAGTTCATCGCAACCCGTGTGGGAGTTGGTGAGGTTGTTTGACGAATGATTATAAGTACGCAGGCAAGCAATAAGGAGAGAACAATCAATAATTTTAATCGATGCGAGCGGCTCAACATATTTCATCGTCCCCCTCGGTATCTATTCGCTTAGAATACGGCGAACGTTACCCAAAGGTTCCACAACGCTACATGGACGGAGGACAAGCGTAGGCTTGGCGGGATACGATCACTCATACCCCGCCGAATGATATTAACGCTTAATTCGAACTCTTGGTAGGCAGCTTGGGCGCAAGCCAACCCACAAAGGCGTTGACCGAGCGCGACTGCATCAGAACACGCCCCGGCCCGGTCAGGTTACAAACCAAGCCTTCACCACCGAGTATGGTCGACTTCCAACTGCCGGACTTGACGACACTAAATTTGACGCTGGTATCCATGCCGACGATATGATCGGTATCGACCACGTAGGTTTCGCCAGCGGCCAAGGTCTTATCGAAAATCGCGCCGTAAGAACAGGCGACCAGCTTCCCATTACCACTGACCTTGAGCAGAATCAATCCACCACCGCCGAAGAAGCCTTTCGCGCCACCCCAACTGGCATCGACCGTCAGGCTCATTTCGCTGGCGACATAGGCACCGCTGGCGAGCAGAAATTCCCCACCGACCGGCAGGACGAACATGTCACCGGCAACGGCAGGCGCAAGGGTAATTTCGCCTCCACCGGCAGGCGCTTTCCACGTGTTCTGGAAAAAGCTTTCGCCAGCGACCATCCGCTTGAGACCACCGAACAATCCACCTTCCGCTTTGGTATTCATGGCCATACCTTCGGTGTGGCTGACCATGGCGCCGGGTTCGACACGGATTTCCTCATTCGGTCCAACTTTGACAAAGGCCAACGAAAAAGCGGGCTGAAACTTCAGACTAACATCCATTCAAATCGCTCCTGTTCATAAGCCGGAAGGGCTGCTGTGAAGATCATCGGGCAGTTCAGATTTCCCTCTTCAAGCTCATTGTAAGGGGCGAACGCTTCAGGAGGCGCTTAAGGTTTCTTTTGGGAATGTAAGATTCGCAAATTTCGCAGTTTGTGCAGATTTCCCGCCGAAATGACTGGCGGGAGCAGGGGAGCGATCCGCTGAATTGACATTTTCACGCCGCGGGAAGTTCGGCTGATGCCGCCGAAATGGCACAACTTCGGCGGATGGCTCGGCTATGTCCGCCGCTGCACAATTGGTACTGCCGTCTCAGCGGATGTGAGGGAGGATTTCGCCGAATGTGCAATTTGATCAGCGGCGGTGGATTGAGAGGATAGACGCTTTTTCATGGCAACCATTCTGAACACCTATTTGGGGCCAGCGATGCCGATTAAGTTGCCTTCGGGATCGGCGAAGTGACCGACAACCAGTTTGCCATTGGGATTTTTGGCGGGACCCATGAGGCGCTTGCCACCAAGGCTTTCCGCTTTTTGGAGCGCGGCTTCGACATCGGGCACGCCGATATAGAAAATGGTATGGCTTGTGAAGTCTGTGCCTCCGCCCACGCCGCCGGGGATACCGACGCCATCAGCAGGATTGTGGTCGATAAAGCCATAGTTCCCCGCTTGGGAGACCTCCGGCGCAACAGGGGAGTCGGTGTCAAATTCCCAGCCGAAAAGATCGCCGTAATAGCTGCGGAGCTTCTCAGGGGCTTGGCCGATGATTTCGAAATGGACGACGGGTTGCCCCATGACTGCTCCTTCTAAAGGACGTTCACGTGTATCTACAGTATAGAACAAAAGGTCTATGGTGTCAAGTTAGGAGTTGGTTTGGACTGGAACTAGAGAACTTTGCATTTCGCAAGAGTTTCACTGCTATGCTAGTCTTTTTCCATTACTTGTTTTTCAATCGTTAACTTGCCACTTCCCGAACATTGGGTAATTCAACACCGTTTACATCTTCTAAATAGAATTCAAAAGTTTTCTCTACCAAACTTGTATTAGAACCACTCGCTGTAATCGAAAATCTCAAAGATTTCGATGGGTCAAAAGGTACAGGTATATTACTAATGTGGTTTCCTAAATCCCAGCCAAACCTTAGGCTGCACTCTGCTTTACCTTCTTCTGCCTTTGGTGGATAAAATTGTATACCATCAGCAAATAAGTGATCGCCTGCGTTCAGTTGATCCGGATAGTTATGTGTGATACCTAGTCTTATCGGCAAGATCGGTAATTCGGGTGTAATGTCAATTTTCGCTAGTGTAACGACGACTGATTCAATCTTCTCTTTAGTGCCAATATTTGTTACAAAGAATCTGAAAAGAGTTCCATCATCGGCAAGTGGATACCGTGAAGTTGCATTGGTATCATCGAACTTAAGCTCAAGTTTGGGTTTGGCCACTTCTTCAAGTTGGACAACGATCTGATTGACCCTTGCAAGTTCATCATCCTTCTCCTGATTCATAATGGCTGGTACTTGATAAAGCAGACCTACAAGGGTAAAAAACATCACTAAGAACACGTCACGAAATGCACTCCAAGCCCCACCTAAGTCATTAATAAAGTCTTTGAGAAAATCAGGCGGTGTTCCACCAACGGCAATGATGAAACTGCCTAACAGTGCAAGAACTAATAGAATGGAAAACAACTTAATTACTGTTTTCATATCAGAGTCCTCATAAGCAGCTTTGAAAGCACGCTTGAAAACTCTAAGCCAATATTTCCCAACCTGCACTTTGTCTGTAGACGTTGACATACGATAACCCCCAAATCCATTCTACTAGATTTATGTAATGTGAATATGTAATCAGTGAAACTAATTTTGTCTGACATGGTATATTGCTTCGTTATCACCTGTTAATCATCTTTTGTCATACGAATAATTATGCTTAATGGACTATTTATAACGATTTTGCCTCCCAACGGCCCTCCTCGTGCTATAATTCGCTCGTACTGTCTGTAATCCTTTTTGTATTGGAACTTTCGGCATCAATGGATGCCGTTTCTTGCGCTTATTCTGACCGTTCCTCTGAGGACTGTCTCAATTTATTCAAGGAGTAAAAAACTCGTGAATTCCGACCTACAAACGCTGGCCATTAATACCATCCGCACGCTCTCGATTGACGCCGTGCAAAAAGCCGACAGTGGACATCCCGGCCTGCCGATGGGTGCCGCTCCGATGGCCTATGCCCTGTGGAATAACTTCCTGCACCACAACCCGCATAATCCGCACTGGGCCAACCGTGATCGCTTCGTCCTCAGTGCCGGTCATGGTTCGATGCTGCTGTACTCGCTGCTGCACCTGACCGGATACGATCTGTCACTGGATGAAATCAAGAACTTCCGCCAATGGGGCAGCATCACCCCCGGCCATCCCGAATATCATGAAACCCCCGGCGTCGAAACCACGACCGGCCCGCTCGGTCAAGGCGCTGCCAATGCTGTTGGTTTCGCACTGGCTGAAGCCTTCCTCGCCAGCCACTTCAACCGTCTTGGCTTCCCGGTGGTTGATCATTACACCTACTGCCTCGTCGGTGACGGTGACTTGATGGAAGGTGTCAGTTCCGAAGCCTGCTCACTGGCTGGCACATGGGGCCTAAATAAGCTGATTTTCCTGTACGACGATAACAAGATCACGCTTGATGGTGAAACGTCGATGACCTTCACTGAAGATGTGGCGGCTCGTTTCCGTGCTTACGGCTGGCATACGCTGGATGTGGCTGACGGTAATGATGTCGAGGCTGTCAGCAACGCGATTGCCGAAGCCAAGAAATTCAAGGATGCACCGACGATTATTTTGATCCACACCATTATTGGTTTCGGCAGCCCGAACAAGCAGGGCACCAGCAAAGCGCATGGTTCGCCATTGGGCAAAGATGAGATCAAGCTGGTCAAGGAAGCATTCGGCTGGCCGCAAGAAGACTTCTATATCCCCGGCCAAGCGCTGGAACATTTCCGTGAAGCGGTTGAACGTGGCGCTGCCTATGAAGGCGACTGGAACCGGCTGTTCACGGACTACCGCCATCAGTATCCCGACCTCGGCGCTGAATGGGATCAAGTGATGGAAGGTCAACTGCCTGCTGGCTGGGACAAAGATATTCCGGTGTATGGCGAAGGCAAGAAGTACGCGACCCGTATCGCTTCCGGCGAAGTGCTAAATGCGATTGCCCAACACATCCCGACCATGATCGGCGGCGATGCTGACTTGGCTGGCAGCACCAAGACGCTGATCAAGGGTTCGGATAACACCGGCAAGGGTAAGGTTAGTGGACGGAACGTGCGCTTCGGCGTCCGTGAATTCGCGATGGGTGCCATCGTTAACGGCTTGGCCCTGCACGGCGGCATCATCAAGCCTTACAGCGCGACTTTCTTGACCTTCAGCGATTACATGCGCAATGCCATGCGTATGGGCTGACGGCCCGACGCACCAACCGGTCGAGCAGACGGCGACGCTGTCGGCTATCCCGCAATTGACAGTCATCCGTCCGGCAGATGCCAACGAAACGGCTGCGGCATGGCAAACCGCCATGACTCAGAAGCATCCGGTGGCGCTGGTCTTCACGCGGCAGGATTTGCCGGTGCTAGTCGGTGATCATGTCCGTGAAGGTGTGGCCAAGGGCGGTTACATCTTGGCCGAAACCAGCAGCACGCCGGACATCATTCTGATCAGCCGCGGCAGTGAAGTGCATCTGGCTCATGAGGCGTACAAGGCACTGGCGAACGAAGGCGTCAAGGTGCGTTTGGTGTCGATGCCCTCGTGGAACCTGTTCGACAAGCAGGACGCCGCCTACCGTGAAAGCGTTCTGCCCAAGAGTGTCCGCCGCCGCGTCAGCATCGAAGCTGGTGTGACGATGGGCTGGGAAAAGTACGTCGGTCTGGATGGTATCGTGATCGGTCTAGACCGGTTCGGTGGCAGCGCTCCGTATGAGGTGCTGTACAGCAAGTTTGGTCTGACGGCTGAGGCGGTGCTCACGGCAGCACATAGTCTGCTGGCGAAGTAGGTTCAAAAATAGATATGATTGAGGGCTGGCAGTACGTCAGCCCTTTTTATTGCTTATTAATCGAGATTCAAAATGACACTTCTTTTAGGAATTGATATCGGTACTTCGAGCGCGAAGGCTGTTTTATTTGACGCCGATAGCAGCCAGATTCTGGCGGTGGCGGGGCAGGAATATCCCATTCACCATCCGGCACCGGATCGGGCGGAGCAAGACCCTGACGATTGGTGGCGGGCCACGGTGGATGTGGTGCGGCGTGTCACGGCTGAGGCGAAGGTCGACTCGGTGGCAGGCATCAGCTTCAGCGGGCAGATGCACGGTGTGGTGATGGTTGGTGAGGACATGAAGCCGCCAGCGCCCGCGATCATCTGGGCAGACCAACGGACGGGCGCGACGGTCGGGGAGTTAATCGGTATGCTGGGGGCGGATGCCTTTGCGGCGACCGCTGGAACGCTGCCTGCAGCGGGGTTCATGGCGGTGACGCTCTTGTGGCTAAAGCAGCATGATCCAGCGCTGTTGGGACGTATCCATAAGGTGATGCTGCCCAAGGATTACGTACGGATGCGGATGACAGGGGAGATCGCGACCGATCCGAGTGATGCGGCGGCGACGGCGCTGTTCAATGTGACGAGACGGGAATGGGCTGGCAACATTATCCATCCGGCGGGGCTGCCGATGGAGGTGCTGCCGACAATACGGGCATCTGTGGCAGTGGCCGGATATCTACGTGCGGATGCGGCGGCAGAGTTGGGGTTAAAGCCGGGGAAGGCGGTCATGATGGGCTGTGCTGACCAACCAGCGCAGGGCATCGGCAACGGATTGATCAAAGCGGGGCGTGGCTCGGTGACGACAGGCAGCGGCGGTCAGGTGAGTATTCCCTTCACACGGCAGGCAGGAGAAGCGCTGCGGACAGATCCCCGTTTGCATGTGTTCAACCATGCCGTGCCGGATACATATTATGTACTGGGGGCGTGTGCCTGATGCGTACCCTATCCTGAGTGCGGAAGCGGCACAGGTTCCAGCGGGGGCGGATGGGCTGATCTTCCAGCCGTATCTCTCCGGCGAACGGACGCCGCACATGGACCCGATGGCGCGGGGGAGCTTCATTGGGTTGAGCGCACACCATACACGTGGGCATCTGGCACGGGCGGTGATGGAAGGTGTAACGTATGCGTTGCGCGAGGCGCTGGAAATCAGTCGCGGGCTGGGCGTGTCGGCGGATACACTGATCGCCGCAGGTGGGGCGATGGAAAGCGACGTGTGGCGACACATTCAGGCGGATGTGTTTGGACTGCCGCTGCAGCGCAATCTGCTCAAGGAACAGGCGAGCGTCGGCGCGTCGTTGATCGCAGGCGTCGGGGCGGGAGTGTATCGGGATTTCGAAGAGGCTTGCGAACGTACCGTGCGTTATGGGGATATCACCGAGCCGGACGCGGCACAACATGCTCGATACGATGTGCTGTATGCGCACTTCCGCGAGTTGTATCCCCGGCTGAAAGGTGATTTTCATCGATTAGCTGAGGGATGGTAGTCGATATTTCGAGTAAACGAAAAGAGGCCGAAGCCTCTTTTTAATTCATGCTGTGAACTGACCGCTGTCAGCAGGGGCCGACCAACTTGCCCTCGTCGGGAGCAATCCAGCCGGAGCCGACGAAACCGAGATTGACATTAAACCAGCCTTCGGTGTTGGTCTGGATATAGGGCAGGGTCAGGAATTCGTTGATGGTGCTGACGACCTTTGCATCACGCTTGGGTTCGGCATAGACGTTGATGATGCGACCCACCGAGGATTGTACGCTGCAAATGGTGGGTGGGGTCAATGGCGCACAATCGCCTTCAGTGGTGACGCGGTTGGCATTCACCCAACCGACCAACTGCTGGGTTTCGGTCGAGAAGTTGACGGCGTAACGCCCATCTTGGAACTTGAAGGCGGGCAGGCCGCCGTTTGGCACGAGCATTGCGATCACGGGCGGTAGACCCTGCGGCATGCTGAAGACAGGAACATCATCGCTTCCGTTGGTGATGACGCAGGGTGCTGCGCCGGACGGTTTCAGTCCAACCACACCCACTTTGGGGACACCGGGTTGGGGCGTGGGTGGATTGATGGTTGGGGGGACAATGCCGCTCTGAGTGCAGCTATCCGGTGTACAGATGCATGGCTGCTGCAAATCCACAACCGTGCTGGAAATCCAGCCACCGTTGACGACTGTACCTTGTGCGATGATCTGATACCAACCGCTGCTGTTCAAACGGCTGGCTAATGCCCAATTGTTAGCGAGGATGACGCCGATAATCGGGAAGTTGGTTCCGGGACCGCTGCGGATATTGGAGGCCGATACATTGGGAACAACCGAGCAAACCGGCGCAGGAATCGGCTGCTTCAGATAAAAGACCGGCGTGCCCGTTGGCTGCTGTGGGACGGGCGGTTTCTTGGTTGGCGTGGGCGATGGCGACCGCGTGCTGGTCGCAGTGGGCGTTGAAGTCGTCACATTGGCGATGGGTGTTGATGACGGGAAAGGTGTAGCCGTCGGATCAACTGTCGTTAAGTTACATGCCAGCGGCAGCAGTAAAGCCAAACCAAGTAGAACTTTCTGCCACAAGGGCATACATATCATCATGGGATTATCACTCCAAATTGCGAACTGAATGACTCTAGTATTACGTTTTGCCTAACGAAGATCAATGCGTTTTCGGCCTACGGGAGTATCCACCTAAAGTCCTAGAGAAAGATGCAACTTTCGTCTTACGAAGGCGTATAGAAATACAGGTAAAGTGTTCAACAGGGTGAATCAGGCGCTTTATCACGTGTTGCTTTGTGCAGCTTGTACGAACTTTGCAACGTAATTTTGTGCGCAAGAAACGGTAGAAAATAAGCACGTTTACTTTTAATTGTGATCAGTCAATGGTTGCACAATGAATAGTTGATGATTAAGCGTTTTTAACATGATTTTCACAAGTTCCTCATAATCAATGACTTGATTGTGCGATTTAGAATTATCGTTAATTCCAAATGGCACAAAGTTTTTGCTGTTTTAGAGATGTTGACTCTGTGTTTCAAGGTTCGTATACTGATTGTAGAAAAATGAAACAGACACAGAGAACTAAAATTTTTCTTTAATAAATTTCTTTCCCTCTGTGTCAGCAAACCCAACGCCTCGTGATGAACGGGGCGTTTTTTATTTCATCTACCTCGGTTACAATCACTTGAAATACTTCTTCCGACCCAAGCGGAGATAAAACCTATGACCAAAACAACCAAAGCCTACGGACTGTGGCCCAGCCCGATTTCGATTCATTCCTTGGCCGAGTCTCTGGTCCTGACCGATGTACAGTGGGATACGGTGTCTGATACGCTGGTGTGGCATGAACGGCGGGGCGCAAAAGGCGTCGTCGTCATGCAAGCTGGTGACCAAGCACCGCGCGATTTGACAGATGACCAATCGGTACGGGCGCGGGTTGGCTACGGCGGCGGTGATTTCACGGTTGGTCAGGGATATGTCTACTTTGCAGGGAACAGTGGGCGCATCTATAAGCAGAGTTTAAAGGAAGGCACGTCGCGCCCGATTACGCCGTCTTTTGGTGATGTGGCTGCACCGCGCGTTTCGGCGGATGGGAAGTGGCTGCTGTACGTCCACAGCTACGAAGAGGTGGATACCTTAGCGCTGGTGGATACGGATGGCAGTAAATGGCCGCGCAAATTCGCAGAAGGTACCGATTTTGTGATGCAGCCCGCGTGGCATCCCGACGGCGAGTATGTGGCTTATGTGGCATGGAATCATCCCCAGATGCCTTGGGACGGCGCGGAACTGCGTTTGGTGACCGTCGAATATGATCGCGACGGGATACCCTACGCGGCTCAGACCACGACCATCGCCGGCAATACGGAAACTTCCGTGTTCCAACCAGAGTTTTCACCGGACGGTCGATATCTGGCTTATGTGAGCGACGCGACCGGCTGGAACCAAATTTACTTGTACGACATTGCTGCTCAAAAGCATACCCAACTGACCACGGCTGAGGCTGATCACGGGCAGCCCGCGTGGGTGCAAGGGATGCGGGTATTCGGCTGGTCGCCTGACAGCCAGTCCATTATTTATACCCGCAACTTGGAAGGCTCAAACTACCTCACGTCGCTCAATATCCACAAGTCGAACAAAAGCAAGCTGTTGGAAGGTTTGGGCGTTTATACAGATATGTCTCATGTCGCAGTCTCGCCCATGAGTGGTCGGGTAGCCGTGATTGCATCGTCGGCCAAAATCCCTTCTCGCATCGTGAGTTTTGTGCCGGACATTCAGGATGTGCCACCTGTTATCACCATGCCGAACAGTGATCCGCTGAGCATGCAAGTGCTTGTCGATGATGATCCACGGCAGGTCGTCATCCACCGCCGTTCGAGCAGCGAGAACATTCCGACCAGCGCATTGGCCCCTGCCGAGTCAATCTCGTGGACGAGCTTTGATGGTGGCACGGCTTACGGACTGTACTATCCGCCAACCAGCGAGCGCTACGAAGGGATTGGTGCGCCACCGCTGATTGTCTATGTACATGGTGGGCCGACCTCGCAGGTCAACAAGCACTATTACGGCGAAGTGCAGTTGTTCGCGACCAAAGGTTATGCAGTGCTGATGGTCAACCATCGCGGCGGCACGGGTTACGGTCGAGAGTATATGAACAAGCTGCGCGGCAGCTGGGGCGTTTATGATGTGGAAGACTCGGCTTCTGGCGCGGCCTATCTGGCGTCAAAGGGGTTGGCTGATCCCAAGAAGTTTGTCATTTTGGGCGGGAGTGCGGGCGGCTATACCGTGCTGCAATCGCTGGTCAGCAAGCCGGGATTTTATAAAGTCGGCGTGTGCTTATACGGTGTGAGCAACCAGTTCGGTCTGGCGATGGATACCCACAAGTTCGAGGTGCATTATAGTGACACACTACTGGGACCGTTGCCACAGGCGGCTGATCTGTACCGTGAACGGTCGCCGCTGTTCCATGCCGACAAAATTGTGGATACCATGATCGTGTTCCAAGGGGAAGATGACAACGTGGTACCGCGTAACCAATCGGATTCGATTGTCGAGTCGCTCAAGCAGCGCGGCATTCCCCATGAGTATCATGTTTACGCGGGTGAAGGCCACGGCTGGCGTAAGCCTGAGACGATTGAGCACTATCAGAATGCTGTGATCCGGTTCCTCACGCAGTATGTGGTCTTCGCATAGGCATCAAAAACGGAGATTGGGTCTGTGGACACAACGTTTCTGCTGGTGGCGCTGATATTGGTGGGGTTGGTCGGTTACATGGCCTTTGCCAAGTCGCGGCGTGACCAGCGGACGTTTGACAGTCTCTATAAGCCAGCGGAAGGCGACCTTGACACTGATGAGGGTGATTTGGAGACGTTTGGAAGTATCGCCTTCTCAGGGGATTCGGATTTCGTTTCGCAGAACTTCAAGGTGGCTGCTGGAAACTATAGACTGGTGTATACCTTCCCACGGGATGTGACAGTCAAAGTGGAATTCTTTAGTGTTGATGGCAGTGACCACGAGATCATTGCCATCAAAAGTGGTGAGGGTGAAGTCGGCTTCAGCTTGAAAAGCAGCGACAGCTATTTCTGTAAAGTCGAACCCGATAAAGATGACGAGTGGGAAATCGAAATCCGGAGAGTCGGGCAGAAGGCCTCAAGCGGGTGAGGCGGCCAGTAGCTCACGCGCCGAATCGAGATTATCGGCAAAGATAAAAGGCCTGCCTTCGAGATTGCTGCCATAGACTTTCAGAAAGCCTTTATAGGCCAAACGGATCAACCCACCGGCACCAATGACAATCTTGTGCCCCTCGTTGGAACGGGCATCACCCTGCGCGAAGAGTTCACCCGCGCGGGTTATGAAATCACCCGGAATGCCACCCGCATCGTGAATATCAATCAGCAGATGCACCGTGTGTGGCTGGCTGGTAATGAGTTCGTCGGCCTGATGAACAGCCGCGTGTAAATCCTGCCATGTCCAACCGCGCTGAAACACAATCCGCACAATTCGATGGTTGTTATCGTCCCACGCAACGTTAATTCGCATGATGAAATCCTCCATGCTCGTATTACGCATCTGCGCGTTTCTAGTTGCAGTTCTAGCACAGAGTTTACAGTGATATTACCCTCGTTAATGGGGGTAGTGAGGCGGAGGTTATCCGCCCGTTGTTTGTTCCGTGCCTTGAATGGTGAAACTGGCCTGTGCACCCGCAACGGCATTGCCATTGATGAGCAGATCTACGCGGTAATTCCCCGGGGTGAAGGGGAAATCGACGGGTTCGGCGTAAAACCAGATGCAGTTGTCATTGATGTCATCTTTGGGTGAGAAATCTTGCTTTATTAGCAGGGTATCATTCAAATACCACTGCGCGCTTAAAGTGCTGCCTGCCGTGATGTTGGAAGCCGTGGCGACGATATAGATTTGTGCGGTGTCCGGCGAAAATGTGGTGACCGAGGATAAGGCGCAGTCATTCGAGCCGACGCCTTCGGCAGTGACGAGATTATACAGCATCGGTTCGCCGACGGTAGCAGTGGGGCCGGTTGCCGGACCGCTGATCCCGCTGTTAGGTTCGGCAGATGGAAAGATGGTTGTGCCTTGTACGATGACCGGCTGCTGAGCTTGTGCGCCGGAACTACCGGACGATTGGGGCGGCGGTGTCGCGAGGGTGAAGTTGGGATTCGCCTGTACCGCTGCTTGGGTGACATCAATACCTGCGGCCTGTAAAGTGCTGGCAATCTCATCACGCAGACGGTTAGCTCGAGGCACAATGGTTTCGATATATTCTTGGGTTTGTTTGAGTTCATCCGCTTGATAGGTGGCAGTGGTGCGGAGATCGACTATCTGGGTACTGAGCATCGCATTTTCGGCGACGAGTGTCTGTTGACCGCCACCGTCGGAACAGGCAGTGAGCAGCATTACGACGGCAGTTGTGATAATCTGGATATGAGGTGATCGCATCCTAGACTCCTGTATTGTTGACGCCATTAGTCTAACAGCATAGACCTGATGATCAAGTGAACGTAGAGTAAACGGAGGGATTTTGGGTTTGCGTTCGCCGAGAAACTAAATTCGCACTATACTCAAGACGAATATCTCTATAAGCTGTTTATGAGGCTGTTTGATAAACCCATTGTCTTTTTGTGGAGAAAATTATGGCGCATACGGGTGCTTCCGGGCCGGTCAAACGTTCGACCCGAAATTGGTATAGCGATCTGTTTTTCAACCGGCGGCGACCACATCTACGGGCACTGCCTATGGAGTGGGAAAAGCCGGACGATGACGATCTTTATCAGAAACTAATTCATGATGATGGTTTCGTCTCCACCAAGTATTGGGAGGAAGATGATTTAAGCCAATATCCAATCATCAGGCACGATGCTGAGGATTTGGCTGACTATTTACTGCCAACCTATTTTGAATACAGCCAGAAGTCGAAGTATTACCAAGATCGCTTTTATTTCTACCAGTGGGTGTTTGTTTTTGGGGCGTTCTTGACGACCGTAGCCGGTGCCATCGCGACGCTGCTCTATATTCCGCCGGGGTTGTCGGTGGCCGCGACGCAGCTAGCAGAGCGTTCGCAGGATTTGAGTGCCGTGAATTGGCAGCAAGTCTTCAGCATCATTACAGCGATTATCGGCGCTGTAACGGCCTTCTTTACGGCGTTGAGCAACCGTGGCGAGCCGCAAAAACGCTGGGGTAAGACCCGCCGCTTGACCGAAGAACTTCGTATGCACTACTTCACTTATTTATCGCATCTTCCCCCATACGATACGCCTGACCGTTTGAAGATCATGCGCAGCAACGTGGTCGATATCCGCGTGAAGGAGCAGCAAAATGTCTGATGCCGAGACCACAGCCGCTAAAACGACTGCCGCAAACAAAGTTGTTGATCTCGATCAACAAGTTCATGATCGACATGATGTTGAGCTTCTGTACCGGATCTATGTAGACAAGCGGATTAACTCACAGGCGGATTTTTACAAAAGCCGTGTGCGGGAAAATCAATCGAATGCCAACTTCACCTTTACCTTTAGTACGGCGGTGATGACCCTCTCGGCATTCGTCGCTACGGTCAGCGCGGTCATTAGTTCGCCAATCTTTTCGCTGCTGTCCGCGATTCTGCCGGCTCTGGCTGCACTTCTGGCGGCCTTCCGGCAGTTGTACGGTTGGGAACGCCAGATCAGCATCTATCAGGACGCGCTGATGGGGTTGGAACGCGTGAAACTAATGACACCCGATAAGGATCGGATGCCTTTGGTCGATTTACAGTCGATCTACCCACAGTTGGTCACGGGCGGTGAAGAGGTCTTTACAGGCGAGGTCAATCAGTGGGGGCAGTTTGTTCAGAACGCCGATAAGCAGGCGGCAGAAGACACCACTGACGAACGCGTAACCAATGCCCTGATGAGTGATTTGCAGTTGAGCGACGAGCAAATTGAGACCATTCGCAAAATTGTGGCGGCGGGTGCTCCTAAACCGGCCTTCAGCAGCCAACATACCATCACCGTTCACCCTGAAGAAACCAGTGCTTTACCGGCAAGTGCGGCCAGCAGCGCTCAGTCCGAGCCACCCGCGAATCAGCCGGTTGGGCCAGTTACCATCGCTTCAACCCACAGCGAGACATCAACCTTTTTCCCCGTAGAAACCGATACACAGCATTCTGAAACAGATACAGAGGTATCACCACAGGCTGCTCCATCAGTGGCGGCTCCAGCCATTTCCGTCAAGACCACACGCGTCGAGACGACAACGGTTGAGCGTGTTATTCCTGCGGAAGATGTTCAAGCTCTAGAAACACCCGATCAGTCTGTCGAGCAGCATGAGCCACCGCCGGAAGCCGAGAGCGCCCTCACACCGGGAGCGATGCATGTGGACGCGCCGCAAGCGCCGCCAGAAAATCCGGATGTCGAGGCACAGGCACTTGATGATTCCATCCATCACGAAGCAGTGAATGAAATTCCACCACCAGAGGCGATGAGCGCCCTCGCGCCGGGAGCCATGCACGTCGATGCCCCGCAAGCGCCGCCGGAAAACCCAAATCCGGAGTCTGATCCCAACGCCAATGGCTAGCTTCAGCCGTTAAAACGCAAAACAAAAACAGCCTGAGTATTCAGGCTGTTTTTATGTGTGGAGGTGACCGGAATTGCACCGGTGTCCAAAAGATTCGTGGACGTGCGTCTACAAGCGTAGCCAATTCTTTGGTTTCACCGCCGATAGCCCTAACTGGCGAGGTATGTCGACGGCTAACCGATGATTTCTTTGACCTGCTTTATCGGTGTGAGCAGTGCCGCACGCTATGTTTGTTTACGCCCACCAATCCACCCGCATAGCGACGGATGGGGTGAACGGTTAGCCCCGCAGGGCTAACACTCTGTCACGAGCCTTAGGCGGCTGCGGGCAGAGCGAATGTGTTATTGTTGGCAGTTAATGCCTTGCCTGTTTTTACGTGGACATGCTCCACGGCTTGCAACACGGACACAGCCTCCCCTGTCGAATCTAGTACACCCCCATGTTTCAATGTTTATTATAGCAGAAACGACGGAGGTGTAAATCATCGTGTGTCAGTATTACGTTAGAACGGCTCTCGCGCCTACACGGGATGGAAGCGTACGAATCGGACGTTTTCCGCAGCTTTCATCAGTTGATCGCCGGTGGCCTCGGCTGACACGCCAAAGAAGCGCTCAAGCATATTCGGCTGTTCCCGTTTGTAGAGTTCCAATATTTGGCGGATTTCATTGGTATCGGTGACATAAACTGCACGCATCTGGTAGGTTTTCTTCTTGATCTCGAGTGTGACCAGCGGATTATGGGCGATATTCTTGTACCAATTGGATATGCCGCGCGCGTTAAAACCCACAACAGTATCGCTATCCCACTGGTAGCCAATCGGCGTACTGATGCGCTTACCGGATTTTCGTCCAGTGGTGGTGATGATCATGATGATGTTGCCGGCTGGCCCCATCCAATTGCGGCGGAGCAAGAACATCTGAACTTTAAAAGCTGTTTTGGCAAAAGGCGAAATGCGACGTGGCGGTGTTGTTACTTGGGTCATGATTAATCTTTCTTACAGTAAAAAGGTTCACTACGGCATATTGTATCCAAAGTGGAGCCAGTTGTAATAAAGTCCTATAAACCCTTAATCTACGGACTTTTTATGTTTTGGAGATGATGCCGTCAGAGAATGCAGATTGGATGAGAGATGCGTACAAAGCGCATCTCTCGCAAGTGGGATGTAAAGTCAGGTTTATTCTTTCGGGATAGGTGGTGGAACAATCAAGAAGCTCAAGCCGATGCCGATGGCTCCGGCGATGAAAGGCAGACCGGGCCACGTGTGAATCTGCCACCACAATCCGCGCGGCCCACTCAGGACAATCGCCCCGAACGCCAGCAGAAAATAGACAGCCGGTACCACAAATGCAAACAGCCGTAAGGCATTGGCATGGTCGGCTGAGGGTTTGAGCCACGCAATGAGTGTGTCGGCGAACAATCCGGCAAGGGCAGCGGCCACCACAATCAACGCATAGCGGTCATTGAATTTGATGCGCATCAGGAACATGAGCAGGGCATTGATGGTGAACATGACCGTCACGGCGCCGAACGGTAACTGCCAGCGGCGAATGATGAACAGCAGCGAACCCATCATCAACGTCCCCAGCACGAGCACGTACCCGACGCTGGTGGCTTCGACAAAATAGCTTGAACTGCCGCTCGGCGGGAACATGTTCAAGATACCAGCATTAGCCGAGAGGTTGGCATATTGGGTAAAGAAGGTGAACAGCGTGAACAACATGGTCACTGAGAGTACAGCCGGAAACAGATCACGCCAGCCGTGTAGGCCCGTTCGCTGCCATGCCGAGCGCAGCGGCCCACTGATAAACAGGAACGCGCCGGTTGCTAGCAGCAGATGCGTGGGGCTGAACAGGGCTTCCAAGTTTTGTTCGATGCCGAAGATGGTGTGCCAGAACATGTCACCAATGCCGCCGATAAAGAACAGCGTAATGCCCAGCAGCGACAAACCATAGCCTTTGGGCAGCGCTTTCGACCACGCATAACCTTTGCCCACATTGCGATATTGGGTGACGCCGAGTAGGATGGCGACGGAAAAGAAGCCGGAATAGAGCACCCCATGCCACGGTGTAAAGAAGGTTTCGAGGTTGGGGATGCTGTTATGCGCCCAGCCGTCTAAAAATAGTCCACAGATGAAAAGTGCCGACGTGATGATTGAAAGAGTATCCAACCAGCGGCTTTGCGCGGGGTAGCCTTCAATGCGTCGGCGTGAGGAGGTCGGTATTGCAACACGTGGATTTGCAGATGCCATAACCATGTCCTTTGAACGTATCTTTTGAATGGAATATGACAGATTATACGCCGCGCACAAGGAAAAGTTCCACGTTTCATCGCTGGAAATAGAAAGCCAAACGCCTCTGGGGGGCAGAGGCGTTTGGTATTCGGGGCAGCCTGTTCGGCAGCAAGTGGGGGTAACTGCCACCGAACGCCTGTCAATATAACAGGTAAAGATGAGATAAAAACGACGCAAGCCCTACGGAATTCCTACGCCTCGCTTAGAGATTCATGAATTGCGCAAAAATAGTTTCCGGCTATCATTAATGCAAGCGTGATGATTGATTTTATATATTTGGGGGCAAACTTATGCTGCGGCGTTCACTGTTCATCCTGTTTGTGATGGCACTCGTCCTAGGCGCGGCTGTACTGCCAGCTAGCGCCGGAAGCACAGTCAACGCGAGTTTTTCGCTAGACTGCAAGGGATTCTCCGGCAGTGGGCAAATTTTACTGGATCGCGACAATACCGGCTCGATGCGGGAAGCGTTTCAGGTCGTGGTCACCGATGGTGTCGGAAATATTATTTATAAACCGGTTGTAGATAGTTTCTTTGTCGGTGGTACCGTGTCTTGGACGCCCACCAACGTCATCGAGTGGACGGCGACGCCCGAATACAATCCGCTGACGCTGCGTGTGGTCAGCTTGGCAGGGAATGATTTTGATGAACAAACCATTGCCGTGGCGACCGGGAGCTGCGATGGGCTGACAAGCCTCGGCGCGCTGCCTTTCGTGTTGAATGGGGAAACTTCCGCTTCGGTCGAGATCAACGCGGTTCCGCCGCGTCCGGTCAACGATGAAGCCGTGACCAAGAATCTCCCCGGCTTCCTGATTGTGAATACCGATAACCTGACACTGCGCAGCGGCGATGGCCCGGAATATACACGTGTCGGTATCGTTGATGGTGGCACCAAGCTCATCCCCTTGGGACGTAACCTCAAGTTCACATGGTGGCTGGTGCAGGCGGGCGACATCGTTGGCTGGGCAAAGGCCGAGTTCTTGGTGGCGCGTGGTGATTTGACCAGCGTTAAGGTTGTTCCGTCGGAAGGCGAGATCACCCCGGCGACGATCTACGTTTACAGTAAGGCATCATTGCTGTCAGCGCCCGTTGCCAACGCCATTCCGCTGTGCAGCATCGCTGGCGATACCGAATATGTTGCGGTAGGTCGTAATAAGGCAACCAACTGGTACGAAATTCAGGCGACCTGCGATAACGCGGTTGTCAAAGGCTGGATCGCAGCCGAATTGGGTGCGTTCCGTGGACCTGCTGGCACCAATCTGCCAGTGACCACGCCGTAATTTCGTCACTGAATAACCTGATATAATCTTAGGGGCGGCTCATAGGCCGCCTCTATGTTTGTAATTACAGGCTACATCGTTCTATGCGAAAATGGATTGTTTCTGCTGCCCTCATTTTGTTAGGCGTTGTGGGAGGTGTTCACGCCCAAGGCGCCATGTCGTTGGTCGGCCCATTGATCGCGGTCAACACGGCGGCACAGGATCATGTCGTTCTCTACGATGTGAGCAGCGGTGCACAGCGGTTGCTCAATCTGGGCAGCGGATGGTTGCTCCCTTGGGGGTTCAGTGCCGATGGCTGCCGCGTCATCTACACCACCAGCGATGGCCCGACCTTTGCCCGTGCTTACAGCGTCAAGCTGGATGGTACAGATCGGCGTGAGTTGGTGCAGTACAAAGACTTGCCGCCGGATGCATGGGGTGTCTGGGAACCGCAGCCCTCACCGGACGGGTCGTTGATCGCCTTCAATCTGCTGCGAAAAGACGCCAAATCCGGCAAGACCACCAGCCATCTCGCAGTCGTGGATGCCAATGGGGGTGTGCCCAACATTTACAGCGTCAGCGGCAGTGAGTACGAACCGCGCTGGTCACCGGATGGCCAATGGTTGGCCTATATCTCCTTCACGGAGCGAGTTCCCGGCGCGGACATCAACTCGACCGCTGTGCCTACGCCTGAAGGGCAAACGGTGACTGCTGGAACGCTGCTTCGCGAAGCTGATCTGTGGGTGGTCAGTGCTGATGGCAAGACCAAATATCGCCTGACTAATTTCCCGACAGGCAGTGTCCGTGCCCCGCGCTGGTCACCGGATGGCTTCCTGATCAGTTTCATCTACTCGCCGAGTCCTAATAACGATACCTTCTGGATGATTGCCAATGCTGATGGCGCAATCGCGACGCAGTTGAGCTACCAGTGGAGTGAAATCTTGGATACCACGTGGTTTCCCAACAGTGCGGCCATACTCGGTGTGGCGCGAGATTTCCAGAAAACGACCGACAACGTCTTATTGCAGGTCCCACTCGTGGGCAATGCCGATACCGATGCCACCCGCTACATCCCTGATCCCAACTTGACCTTTGCCGATTATCCCCGCTTTAGTGTCGATGGAAAGTGGCTGGCGGTGCGAAGCGAATATGCGCTGGCGCTGGTCGATGTCACCAGCGGACAGTGGGCGCTCACCAATGTGCCACCCGCAAATACACCGCCTGTGTGGAGTCCGGCAGGCTTTAAAGGTGAAGCTGAATGCAAATAAGCCACGAAGGAAAAAAATAAGAATGCTGCGCTGCGGAATTGACATGATCGAAAACAAGCGGGTCGAGGATGGTATCGCCCGTTTAGGTGAACGCTTCCTCAACCGTTTTTTTACGGCTGGCGAGCGCGAAGACTGCAATGATAAGCCTCACCGGTTAGCCGCGCGGCTGGCAGGCAAGGAAGCCGTCAGCAAGGCGCTGGGCACAGGTATCGGTGACGTAAGTTGGGTGGAGATCGAAATCCGCTGCGGCGAACGTGGGCGCCCGACACTGCTCCTGCATGGGGCTGCCGGCGAGTTAGCGAAGAGTATGGGCTTGGTTCAGTGGGACATCAGCCTGACACATACCGACGAATACGCCTCGGCAGTCGCCGTCGCCAGCAGCTAGCTCGGTTATTGAAAATGACACTGCCTACCGATAGACTACTTGCTATCGTCCTTCATTGATTGGCGATTATGCACCTCTCGAAACCGAAATCGCTGGCTGTTTTGTTGTTTGCAGTGCTCCTGCAGTTAATCTTGCTGAGCCGTGTTCCTTACTTTAGCAATCTGAACCTAGATGGTCACGAGGTTTGGACGATGTGGCAGTCAGTCGGGACGCTGCCGCAGGTTATCGACCGTACGCCCTATGATTGGGGGCCGCTTTACTACATTGTCATCTATGGTTGGCAATCGCTGGTCGGCAATCATATCGAGACTGCCCGCATGCTTTCCGTGTTGTGGCTGGCGCTCGGTTCGGCCTTCGTTTACCGCGCGATGAGCAGGCTGCGCTCCGGTTCAGCACCTTTACTGGCCGTGCTCTTGTATGCCACCTCCGCTGGAATCATCTATCTCAGCCTCAACATTCGGGGTTACGCGCTGCAACTGGCGTTGATGCCGCTGGCCTTCTGGCTGCTGCTCCGCTGCTTCGACACCAAGCACTACACATGGAAAGATATACTGCTGGGTGTGATTTTAGCCATTGTCCTGTTGATGATGGTTTATATTCATCCCACAGGGCTGCTGGCCTGCATACTCATTGGCGCTTACAGTGTGGTTGCCTATCCGCGCCGGATAATACGCTGGTTGCTGCCCGGACTCATCGTGCTGATTTTGTCTCTGCCCCAGTTACAGATGCGCTTTGGTACGGCTGCGACGCGCCTTGATACCGCCCCATCCATTGTTGATCTGAACAGCGTTTATTCCTTCTTTCTGTACTACACCGGACAGTCCGTAATCCAACAGGTGCTGGCCGCCGCGTTGATCATCGTGGCTTTGTTTTTATTATGGCGATACCTACCGCGTAAGTGGACGGTTTTGCCACTTCTGCTGGCGATTGCGGTCGGCTGTGCGATGCTGATCTTTCTCGGTGGGCGTTTGGGCTTCACCGGGCAGCGTCATGCGTGGTGGCTGGTGACTCCGGTTGTCCTCATCATGGCATGGGGATTATCCTACCTGCCGCGACCTGCCTTAATCGCTTGCTTTGCGCTCCTGCTTATCGGCACCTATATTCCCGCTTTGCCCGGCACATTGGATGAAAGCGGCAGCCCCAATCCGCCGATGGAAACCTCCTTCGCGTGGATGGCGCGGAATGCCCGTTGGGGGGATGCCGTAGTGGTCGATCCCAACCAGCAGTGTTCCGGCTATAAAGACGAGTGGGATTACGATACGCGGTTGTATTTTCCGCAGGGTATCAACATCGTCGATCATCCTGCTAATTACCGGCGTATCTGGTACATCAGCGCCGATGGATGGAACGATGCTGATTTGAAGCGGCAGGTGACCACCGGACGGTTACCCTCGATTTTCAATGGCCCTTGGAACTGCCTGTTCCGGCTGTACATCGCGCCGCCTAATGCAAAAGGCGCGTTGTACGACAATGGCATGCGCTTTCGGGGTTACGAAATTCTCGAAGACGGTCAGCCCATTTCAATCCCGCTTGTGAAGCGCGAAAGTGACACCATAAATGTGCGCTTATGGTGGTCGGTTGATACACCACCGCCCTTGGACTACAGCGTGGGCCTCTATGTTTTGGACACAGAAACCGGCGCGCTCATTACCCAGCTTGACAGTGCCCCGCAGTTGGTCAAACTTGATCCGATGGATACAGCCAAGCAACCCTCCGAAACCAGCCGTTGGCAGCCGGACCAGCTTTATGTCGAGGAACGAACCCTGTCGCTGCCCGATACCCTTGCTTTTACGCGGCTCGGGGTGCATACCTTTGAATTGGCGATGGTTGTGTACCAAGCGGCGGATAATACACGGGCATCCGCGCCGGATTTGACAGAGGATAACCTGCGCATTCTTCAGACCTTCAGGGTTCGTTCATGGTGAGTGGCGATTGCGAAAAATAATAAGGGCGAAGCACAACGCTTCGCCCTTATTACTTTGGGTGTGGGAATAGTTTACTGAATTTGAAGCAGGACATGGGCACTGCGCCACATGCCTTCTAAGTCGTAGAAACGGCGTTTTTCTTCTTGGAAGAGATGCACCACGATATCGCCGTAGTCCATCAACATCCAACCGCTGTCGGGTGTACCCTCTACCGAGAAGGGCAGCTTGCTGTATTTTTCTTTGACCTGTTCGCGGACGTTATCAGCCAGCGCGCGCAGTTGGCGGTCACTGTTACCGTTACAAATGACAAAATAATCCGCGATGATCGCATCCGGTCGCAGATCGAGAAGGACAATGTTTTCGGCCTTTTTATCTTCAACGGCGTTGACGATAAAGCGGGCGAGATCAATAGATTCCAGAGTAAAACTCCTTGCTCAGTCGGTCATCAATGAGCGACACCAAACAGATGTGAGCATGTCACTCATTTGGCATTGTAGCATAATATTCACGAGAAGTAATGGGTTGGTTAGCCTAGAAAATCCTGCACGGCCCGCACCACACGCTCCGGCTGCTCGTCCAACGGTTGATGATGAACGCGCTGCAGCTCCAGCAGTTGAGCCTTCGTCAATTGCTTGGCGGCGAGGCGTCCCTCATCTGGGGGCACGGTTGTATCATGACTGCCGACAATCACCAGCGCTGGCTGCTGAATGCCGGGCAAATAGGGCTGCATATTTTCTTTGGCGATGCTCTGTAAGGCGTATGCGCTGGCCGGCCATGAGGCACGCTGGAAGTCCTGCTGGATGCGAAATGCCGTTGCCTGATCCAGATACCAGTGTGCAGGGCGGGTAAAGAGCGGACTGAACACGGTCTGCGCCAATGTCCACAGCGGCTTGGATTTGGACAGCGTATAACTGCCGAGTTCATTCGTGAACAAGCGGTTGAAGTCAATCGGATAGCCGAAGCGTCCGGTAACGACTGGCGACATCAATACCAACTTGTCGGTGAAATTCGGCTGGCAGGCGGCAATTTTAAGGGCTAATAAACTGCCCATCGAATGCCCGATGATTGTTTTGGGACGGATGCCATAATGCGTGCAAAAATCCAGCAGCATCTCCATGTGGTCTTGAACAGTCACCGGTTCATGGTCGTCAGGGCGTGGGGATAAACCGAAGCCGTAGAGATCAACCGCCCAGAAGTGCGCGACATGTCCCAGATCGCGCATGAGCCGATCCCACATCAGACTGGAGCTGGCCCAGCCATGCACCAACAGCACGTCAGGGCCAGTGCCATGACTGTTATAATGAAGGTTGAGGGCAGAACGGCTTGCTATCATTTTTGAAGTATAACATGCCTTTATTTCAGCGTGTGATGAGGAAATGACGAGTGGACTGGGAGAAGTCACCAATCGATGACTGGTTGACCATCGGTGAAGTCGCGGCGATGGCGGGCGTTCAGGCCTCGACCCTGCGTTACTATGAAAGCATCGGTTTGCTGCCCAAGGCCAAGCGCGTCAGCGGACAGCGGCGCTATCAGACCGACATTCTGCCCATTATGGCGGTCATCCAGATGGCCAAAGAAGCCGGTTTCTCCCTGCCCGAAATCCAAACGCTGCTCTATTCTCAGACCGATGGTGAAGTGCTTTCTCAACGCTGGCAAGCCCTCGCCGTCGCCAAAATCCGTGAACTGGAGGTCGTCATCAACCGCGCGCAGGATATGAAAGCCCTGCTGGAAGAAGCCCTCAACAGTCACGCCTTGCAGTTCGAACTCGATCAGGTTGACCCCACTGAAAAGCGCTCGTCACTTACGCCTTCACCGCATCCGGATAATGATCGGCGATCAAGTTAAGCTCGATGCCGTATTCCAACCACGCTTTCGCGCTGCACAGCACAATCGTGAACCCCTGCTTGGAGTCCATCGCTTGCTGCACAATCTCATCCGGACTGCCTTGGAAACCGCTGTTGGTGATGGTTACCATCGTCGTGCCGTCTTGACGATTTTTGAACACCCACTCGACCGTATTGCGCTCGCTGCCTTCGCCCCATTCGACGAGGATTCGCTGGTTGTCCTCAATGGCTTTCACATCAACTTGTGTTCCGACGCCGAACATTTCCCATGTCCACTGGACTTGCTGGCCCGCTTGGAGCTTTCCACTGCTTTTCGTGAACCAGAATCGCGTGGTGATCGCCGGATCAACAAATGCCTGAAAGACGTCACTGACTGGCTTCCGTATCATCATTTCCGCTTTGACGACCATTGATTCTGCGCTCATGGTGGAGTTCTTTCTACTAAAAACAAATCAGCCAACAAGAAAAGGGTTATTTCCGCAGCGCGTGTTTGATACCCCATTGGAAACCTGCCGCCGCCACCTCACAGTGATTTTGATCTTCAAAAATGTGCTTGACCAGCGACAGCCCGTCGTATTTGCGCCCCTCTAGAATCGCCGCCAGCCGCAGCGTATCCGTCATTGTCGTGTCCTCGATGTTCTCTTCATATTCACCCATGAAGAGATAAATTTTTACAGGGACTTTCTTCGGTTCTTTCGAAAAGGCTTCTTCGCGCTGGAACATATAGCGCTTACCGTAGGAGAGCGTTGGGCTGCCCATCACCATAACGCTGAATAAATCCGGCGATTCGAACAGGCTGTGCAGTGCGAATAGCCCGCCGTAGGAATGCCCCACCAGAATGCGTTTCGCCGGATCAGTCCGATAGGTCTTCTCGACGAAGGGGATGAGTTCCTTTTCAATGAACTTGTGAAAGTTCGCCGCGTCGCCGTTAGGCACGGGCCGCTTAAACCCTTCGGACATATTCTTTTCCGTCTCGGCGTCATGCACTGGCGTCAAATCATGGTCTCGCCGGGTCATCGTCTCACGAAAGGTCGTGATCGGGTTGCTGTCTTCGGGATAACCAATACCCACCACAATCGCATCCGTTGTGCTCCCGCACCACGCCATCGGGCGAATGATGTCGGTCACCAAGCCGAAATACCAGTTTCCATCCAGCACGTAGACCACTGGCCATTTCTCAGGCGTATTATTGAAAGGCCACCCTTCGTTTGGCGACTTGCCATATCCCAGCGGCAGGCTGATCGTAATCCGGTACTTCCGCCCGTTGTGCTGCGACTTCATGATGTGCATTTCACTGCCGAGTATGGTGACGGGTTCTGCGGCCATTGGCGCTCCTTGTGTGTAATAAGTGCCCCTGTTATTCTGATACATTTGTTCTGTTGTGTCAATGAATGGATTGCATCAAATTGAAAACTCGTGCTTGACTTAAAGTTAGCTTTAAGTCGTACATTTGGTCTACCTAACCATTGACCACATAAGAGGAGCGAACCGCATGGCAAAAGACTCGGAACGACTAGAGCGCGAATTTATCGAAACCGCCCGCGAAAAAACCGGTAAAGATGTTGCTGAATGGATGGAGGTCATCCAAACCAGCGGCGAAACCAAGCCGAACGCCATCCTTAATTGGCTCAAGCAGAATCAGGGTCTCAACCACTTGCAGGCTAACTTTCTTTCAGGCATGTACCTCAATGACGGCAAGCCGGTGTTTGATCACAAGGTGCTGTTTGCCAGACTCTTCGAAGGCAAAGATGCCTTGCTGGATGTCTACAGACCATTGGAGCAGGCCGTCCAAAAGCAGCTGCCAGACGCCTTGTTCATCCCCACCAAAACCTATGTGTCGATTGAAGCCAAGCGCTGTTTTGCCTGTGCTACACTCACCAAAAGCACCATTCGTGTCGGGCTGGATTTGGGTGATTTACCCTTTGATGATTACGTCCAGAAAGCACGCAGCCTCGGCGCGATGCCCAACCTGACCCATATGGTCGAAATCACAGCACCCTCTGATGTGAATGATAAACTTATCGGTTATGCCCAGCAGGCCTATAACAACGCCCACAAAGGGAAATAAGAGGAATAAAACCATGATTGATGCAGCCGGTTTGACGATGATTTTGCAGCGCAACTATGGTGTCATCCAGCGCCAGATTAACGGCATAACCCACCAGCAGAGCCTGCTTCAACCACCTTTTCGTGGGAACTGCCTCAATTGGGTGCTTGGTCATCTGGTGATGAGCCGCCAGCGCATCCTCATCATGACTGAGCAGCCGAATGTATGGACTCAAGAGCAGTGTGACCGCTACGAACGTGGCTCAGAACCGATTATCGATGGCAAGGACGCGCTCCCTTTTGAGAAAATCGTGGCGGATTTGACGACGACACAGGAACGCATCCAGTCATGGTTAGAAATCTGTTCACCGGATGACTTGAATGTGGAGATTATTCCACACAAAATTCCGGCGGACGCTGCGCCGCGCTGGGATTGGATGGAGTTTCTCTTGTGGCACGAAGCCTATCATCTCGGCAATCTCGAAATGCTGCGCCAGCTCGCTGGCACCGACGACAAGGTCATCTAACGCCCGTAGCGAGTCGAATATTCCATAGGGGAGGGTCTTTCACCCTCCCGCACATGTGTCAACTGACCTCCTATTATGATCAACATTTATTTTCGGTTTGTCCGATAAACTGTTTTCCAACCACTTTCCAATCAATTTGACCTTCCTGCTCCCTCAAAATAGTTAGTGCTCACCCCGCGAATCAGTTACCAAATGTTCTTCCAAAAGGTAACCCGTTTGTTCAGGCTTTCCCGTACAATAGATAACAGGCCGCTCCACACGGGTTTGCCACCGTCAAACCCCTACACTGGCAATGCATATACCTTAGCATCATGGCATGCCGCCGCCATCGCCGCCGCCATTTTCTCATTACCGCCACCGCCGAACATGCACAGTAAACCTTCTGATTCTGAAGAATTTGCAGAATTTTCCGAATCAAACGCTTCTTATTTGTAGTATTTGTGGTTTTTGCAGTTTTTCGGGCCTCACTCGCTTAATTTCCTTGTTTGCTATAATTCGTTAGGGATAAGCCAACGAGGTGAGGCACAGTATGTCGGAGGAGTTTTATTGTGAACAGCAGGGTGAAGTCATGATCTATGGCTTTACTCGCTCCAACGATGATGACGTGGATGTGTGGGCGTCCGCGCTGGATGCCTATTTACAAAACTTGCCATCTTCAAAAGCCTTTTCAATCTTGATGGATGTCTCCGACAAATCCGTGAGCTTTACACCTCGCGCCCGCCAGCGCACGGTTGAACTGTTCACCCGTTTTCGAGCGCATCGTGGACGGTTTGCTTTTCTCTTTTCCAGCCGTGTCGCGCCTTACTATTCGCGTATCTTCTTCGCTTCCTTGGGCCGTCTGGCCTTCGAGCTAAACTACTTTACCGATAAGCAAAAAGCGCTCGATTGGCTCAACCAATAGCCCTTGTCAGTTCTCATTTTGGGTGTCGTCTGCTACGATGAAGCCATCAATTAAGCCATAAAGAAACCCCATGACCGAACAACAGATCGAATTTAAAGTCACATCAGCCGGTGAACGCTTGGACAAATTGGTGGTCGAACATATCGGCGACAGCCTGTCCCGCGCTCAAGTCCAAGCGATGATTAAAGAGGGCAAAGTCACGGTCAATGGGGCGCAGGTTAAGTCCGGCGTCAAGCTCAAGGGTGGTGAGCAGATCAGCGTGACCATCGTCACCCGCGAAGTGAGTGAAGCAGTTGAACCGGAGAATATTCCACTATCCGTCATTTATGATGACCCCGACTTTGCTGTCATTGATAAGCCCGCTGGTATGACCGTTCATCCCGGTGTCGGTAATGAAAAAAGCACGTTGGTTAGTGCCATTCTCTCCCGTTGGCCGGATATTGCCAAGATGAACATCGTTGAAAAGCGAGTGGGTATTGTCCATCGCTTGGACAAGGACACCAGCGGCTTGATTGTCATCGCCAAGAATGACGCGGCTCGCTTGAAGCTCCAAGCGCAGTTCCAGTCACGGACGGTCAGCAAAATCTATCTGGCGCTGCTGGAAAAGATGCCCGCTACCCTCACTGGACGCATCGAAGCGCCGATTGCCCGTGACCCGAATCAGCGCAAACGCATGGCAGTCATGCGCGGTGGCAAGCCCGCGATTACCGAGTATCAGGTTATTGATCATCACTTTATTGGCGATCAAGCCTTGGTGAAGGTCACGCTCCACACCGGACGCACGCATCAAATTCGTGTGCATATGGCCTTTATCGGCTGCCCGATTGTTGGAGATACGGTCTATGGTTTTCGCAAGCAGCGCATCAAGCTCAAGCGCCAGTTCCTTCACGCAGCCGAACTCGCCTTAGACCATCCTGTAACCGGCAAACGGCTTGAATTTAAGTCTCCGCTACCTCCCGGATTACAAAATATACTGGATAAGCTGCATAGCTAAAGACGGAGTGCCTATCGGTCTAAATCCGTAGGCTTTCAGGTGAGTCAATCCGTTAATATGATAGCGATTTAATCGTCGCTGGTTCATGCACGCCACATGTCTTTTCTTGGCGTTCGCTATACGCATCCAGCATACAGTAAGAGGATAGCTTGACTAACCTACTTGTTTACCTGTTGCTTGCTGTCGTTGGCCTGTTCATATTGGTTTATGGTTGGGTCATGCTGCGGGCGGGGCATGCATTACGCGGTATCGAGCGCTTGGTGGAAACAGAAGGCGTCGGTAGTGAAGGAACGGTTACGGCCCATCGTGTCTCAAAAGGACGGCGACGTGCGACCCTCTATTTCCTTACGATCCAATATGCCGTTCCTCAGCCGGATGGAACATCGAAAGACCTGACGACCGAAACGGCTGTGTCGTATAAAGACTATGATCGTTATTTCCCCGGTGAGAAAGTCCAGTTACGCTACTTAAAAAATGAACCCGGCGTGGTGCGCTTAACGGGTGGCATCAGTGAAACCTTTACAGGTAACAAGATGCGCCTCAATGGCATTCTGATCTTGGCTTTTGGATTTTTACCATTACTTCTAGTTAGTGCTTTGATATATGACCAGATGCACAATTACGCGCTTCCCGGTACTCCGGCACATGGGCCGTTACTTGTGCCCATCCTCACTGACAAGGGCTTTAACCAGATCTTTCGCTTTGACTTGGATGGCGCTGGACGTGTCAACCTCACCAATAGCGGTTCGGATGAAATCGACCCTGCGTGGTCGCCGGATGGCAAGCAAATTGCTTTTGCTTCCTCTCGTGATAAGAAGTCACAGATCTATGTGATGAATGCCGATGGCTCGGCTCCCAAGAACCTGAGCGCGTCACTAAACCGTGACGACCACGAGCCGGTTTGGTCACCGGATGGCAAGTACATCCTCTTTCGCAGCTACTTCTCAAGCCCTACATCGACGGCTGGCTCTTGGGATTTGTGGGTCATGGACGCTGACGGTATGAACCAGAAAAACTTGAGCGGAGATCATACTCACAGCGATTGGGGAGGCATCTGGTCGCCGGATGGCAAACAAATTGCCTTTACCGGAGCGACTCAAGCGAATTCAGCCATATTGGTCATAAATGTTGATGGCACATCTGTGAACGCTCTCACGCCAATCGATGGGCAGGACACTAATCCAGCTTGGTCACCGGATGGTCAGCAAATTGCGTTCATTCGTGGATCGAGGGGTAATCAAGATGTTTGGCTGATCGACAGGGATGGTTCGAACGAGCGTCAGCTTACATCAGGTAGCAAATCTATTTTGGACATCGCTTGGTCACCGGATGGTCAAACGCTGGCCTTTATTGGTGCTGCGTCAGGTTACAACCAGCTTTACACGATGAACGCCGATGGAAGTGATCTGCAGCTCGCTGCGCCTGCGAATGCTGCTGATTTGAGCTTTGTCTGGTCACCGGATAGTAAACAGATACTTGTCCAAGCCAATCTCACGGGTGGAAAGATGGGTGTCTTGATGCTTGTGGATGTTGCAGGCAGACGCCGAACTACGATTGTCGATGATGCTTTTTGTAGCCGAACACCTGCATGGACTTCTGTAATAGTGGATTCATCCACAGCTAAAAGCCGTTCCTAGCAAAAACAAAAACGAGGCCACTGTCGGCCTCGTTTTGCATGGTGATTTCGTTGACTACGTTTTGTTGACTCCGGCTAAAACACGCTGACCAAGATCGCTCTGTGGGGCATATTCATCGGAAATGATTTCGACGACCGTTCCCTCATCTGCCCAATCATAGAGCATCTTGGCATTGTCATTTTGTGCCATAACGCAGCCGAAGGTGTACTTCGAACCGACATTCCCTCCACCGAGGTAAGCGCCGTTGGGCAGCAGTACCGCGCCGTGGAAGCCGTTCATCAGTCCCGGCACAACTTCGTACATACCCATGAACCAGTACATGGTCCAACTTCCGCAGTTCAAACCACTGTTGCTGCACAGCGTAAAGCTGCCACCGGCGGCTTCTTCACTGTGGGTCAAAATCTGGTAGATGCCCGGTGATGTCGGATACTTATCCATGCCGGAGGAAATCAGCCACTTGAACTTTTCCTGCCCGTTTTCGAAGGCGGTCATGCTCTGGTTATCCAGATCAACCACGATGCGCTTATTGGGTACCGGATCAAGCGGTACCGATTTATCTTTGGAAGGCAGGTTTAGGGTATCACCGGGGGAGAGCACATCCAAGTTACGTCCCGGATTGGCTTCCTGAATCAGGTAGAAAGGAATACCCGTCTTGCGCGAGATGTAATAGGCGCGGTCCCCTGCCTCGACGGTGTAGCGTGTGTCCCGATAGCGAACACGCAGCATGACCGAACTGGCCTGCTGATTAATTGCCTTATTCATCTTGTCTTGGGTTTCACGCGGGTCAAGGTAACGCGACTCGGCTGCATCCGGCGGGTTGAGCGATTGAATTTGGGCGTTCAGGAACGGCGCAAAATTCGCATCGCGCAGCACCAATCCGTTTTCCCCGACTTCCAACCACGAAGCCAACGCTTCTTTGGTGGTTGTCCATGTGGTGGTCTTGTCCGTAAACGGATCATAACCATTCAAGGTGAAGGTTTGACCGACGAACTTTGTAGCGGCTTCTAGATAAGGTGCTGGATCAATCTGCTGCGGAGGAATAACGGACATCGACAGCTCAAGCCGTCCAAGCTGCACCACATCGACCGTCTTCTTTTGCAGGGTGTCCATGGTCAATGACGTATCTAACATCCTGCCATCTTGTCCCTCGAGACCGACCAGTTGGTTGTCCTGCCACTTGTAGCCCGCATTAAAAGGCGCTATGTCCGTAGCGGTCGTCAGATTCAGTAGATAATTATTAGCTGTGTTGAAATCTACGTTCACGACAGGTTTGACGCCGATACCGAGAGGTATACCGCTCATACCAACATTTCGCGCGGCCTCAGCCGTCTTGCGGGCATCCAATTGCAAACCGATATCAGCCGGCTTGACGGTCCAGAAGCGGTCGCCGTCCACCAGCCGAATCTGGTAGCTGTTCACCCATGTATCCTGCAAGGCAGCTGCGGCTTCATCAACTGTGAGATCAGCCAGCGGGACATTCAGCGCCCATACATTGGGGAACACACGGCCAGTTACGACATGACTGCCTACAAACAGTAAGAAGATAATCGCGATTAAACCGACGATACCAATGATAATCTGACGTGTGTGCGTGATATACCAAAAAAGATCCGTTAGAACCATCCGTACCCGCATGAACCAACTGGATTCAACGGTTGCCATACCGATGCCTGACAGTTGTCCACGTATGGCATCCTTAAAGGGTGCGGCGGATGCGCTTCTATGTTGACGAGCCATTTGACGTTCGCGGGCACGGCGCGCTGAATTGCGTCGGGTTCCATAACCATCCATATCAACCCCTAAAGCTATTCACTATTGAGCATGATATTTGTTTTATATGCTACCACAATCTCATCAAGCTTGGCATGTGACTTCTACGCTTATTAATCTGTGGTCAATATTCGCTCAATCTCGGTATGCAATATGTTAAGCGTAATTGGACTAAGCCAATGCACTCGACAAATTAGTTTAGTCGTTTACAATCCCCCTGTTAAGTGTGTGTGAAAGGAACGGGCAATGCGCCGAATCTGGATCGTTCTCATTTGCTTGCTATCTGCCCGAGTGGTCGCAGCGCAAGACGGAACATTGGTTGCCAGCGAACCCCGTTTGGTGACCAGACAGGATGTTTATGGTCAGCCAACCATCTATGTCAACGGTACCCTAACCAATAAAACAACCGACAAAGCATTTAGCGAAATTGAGCTTCAAGCGACCGCTTTTGACGCATCTGGCGCAGAAGTGGGGGAGGGGTTCGGGTATTTGGCGAATGTTTGTGGCGCATCCCTAAATCCGGATTTCGTGCTGTCTCCCGGTGCAGAGCAGTTCTATGTGATACCGCTTGAACTGTATGAAGAAGGAGTAGAAGTTGATCACGTTGATATTACGGTTGATTCGTCCCCTGCCGATATCCCAGCGGCCACAGAGACGCCGTTAGGGATAGGCGTTAAGCAGATTGATGAACACGAGGTGACACAGGTTGAATGGATTGACGACCAAACGCTGCGTTATGCCGAGGGCTGCCACCTTGATCTATTTACGGACTGGACATGGCGCACCTATAACTTGGAAATGGGTGCCGTCAACTTGACACCGCATCCCAAAGCGGAACTGGTCACGGAAGCGCTGCGCCGTCAGCTTGGGCTGCTTGATCCCTTATATTTCCAACATTCATTCCTGAGTTTTGAGCCGAACGGTCGGCGCTTGGTCTATCAAACGGAATTGAACACCGTGCTAAGTGCGGAAAGTGATGGCTCGTTCAAGCGCCGGATGCTGGACAAGTTATCCGACCGGACGCTGCAAGGCATTAGCTGGCTGGGAAAGGGCACTTTTCTCGCTTACTACTATGGGGCATTTGGCGACTTGGTGACGTACTTTACAGCGAACGTTGATAACCGCATTCTGAGCGAAACGCCTGTGAACAGTACTCCGTCAATCATTACACCGGGGGCAAGTCCTGACGGTGAAGATGTGATCATCGGCTTAGAGGTGGAGGGTAAAACTGGCTATTACGACAAGAAGGCAGCATACGAGACCACGACTTTGCTCTTCGAATCACCGCTGCCGGGAAACAATTGGCCCGGGCCTCTTTATGAGCAAGACCCCGATAATGCCTCATTCATTTACATGGCTGTTCCCAAAGATGAAGGAGCTGCCTTGGTTTGTTACAACGTCCAATCTAGGAGCACGCATGATTTGACAACATTACCGCTCCAACTGACAACCGACGAACGGGCATGGTGGTGGCTCTCCCCCAACAGCAATACGATTGCGCTGGCAGCAGAAGGCATAAATGGCGGGCTGTGGCTGATTAACCTGAACGCGACCAAGGCGTGTAATTAATCGTGCCGATACTCGCTTTTGCTCTCGTTTTGGTTTCGGCGACTTTACACGCCACGTGGAATTTTCTGTCTAAACGTGCCGGTGGAGAGACTACCTTTGTGTGGCTGTTCAGTGTACTCGCCACGCTGATTTATCTGCCTTTGGCAATTGCGATTGTCGTTATTCAGAAGCCGAAGTTAGGTGCGCCTGAACTAACGGCTTTGGCGATCACCTGTCTGTTGCACATCACCTACTATCTGTTCTTGAACTGGGGCTACCAAGTAGGTGATCTGTCCCTCGTGTATCCGATCGCGCGGGGTGCAGGGCCACTACTGGGATCAATCGGAGCGATCTTCATCTTAGGTGAGCGACCGTCTTGGTGGGCGGTTGGAGGCATGCTCCTCATTTCAGCAGGCATCGTCATTTTGACAGCTAGTCCATCGGCAAGGCGGCATGGCAGTGTGCGAATGGGCATCATTTACGGACTGCTCACTGCGATAGCCATCGGAGCCTACACCCTTCAAGATAAGCAGGTGGTCGGTTTTTACATGGTTCCCCCGCTGATTTTGACGTGGGCAAGTAACTTGGTTCGGGCAGTATCGCTTGCTCCATATGCGTTTCGTCATTGGGAACGGGCAAAGATCAGTTGGCGGCAGTTTAAGCGTGAGGCCTTTAGTGTCGCCGTACTCGATTCGCTGTCCTATATTTTGTTTCTCATCGCGCTTTCAACAGGTACAGTCACCCAACTTTCACCACTGCGCCAGATCAGCATTTTGATCGGTGCATTCTTAGGAACGCGCTTGTTATCTGAAGAAGGGGGGCGCAGACGAATCACTGCTGCACTCGTCATGATGATTGGTGTGATCGTATTAGCAGTAGGATAAGCGTACTATACAGCGTTAGTCCGAGAGAGGGGTTTTACGACTGTAACCTGACGATTACTCTACGGCGTACACTTTTCCCCGTAAAAACTGCCTATAATGGGCATAGATTAAACACATAACTAAAAGCAAAGGGAGGCTAATGATGAAGTGGCGAAAATGGGGTGTCACCGGCGTGTTATTCGCCATGCTCAGCCTGTTTATGATGCAGCCGAGTGCATGGGTTGCGGCCCAAGGTTATTCGTGGACGGGCGAGTATTATAACAATCCCTATTTACAGGGTAGCCCAACTATCACTCGAACGGATAATGCCTTAGCATTTGACTTTGGTAATGGATCACCGGGAACGAATATACCCGCTGACGGTTTTTCTGCCCGTTGGACGGCCTTAGCGTCGTTTAACGGAGGAACCTATCGCTTCTGGGCTTTGGCCGATGATTACATCAGCATCACCATAGATGACTACTATACGCCTGTACTGAATACCTTTGGTCAAACCCAAATGGGGCAGACGGTGTCGGCAGATGTCCCAATGACGGCAGGTGTTCATAAGATACGGGTGGATTATCAAGAAGTATCGGGTAATGCATACGCTTACGTGACGTGGGCGCCTCAAGGTGCCAGTGGGCCGAACTTCCCGGTACCGCAGGTCTCGTATTCGAATGTCAATAACGGGCTGTGGACAGCGCAGTATTTTAACAATCCTTCTCTGTCTGGATCGCCCATCCTCATTCAAAGTGAAAGCAGTCCCAGCCACACATGGGGTGGGGGGGCACCGGCTTCGAATATTCCATCTGACAATTTCTCGGCCCGTTGGACGAGCGTCCAGACGCTTGATGCGGCCAGCTATCAACTTTCGGTGCAAGCGGACGATGGTGTACGCGTTTATGTCGATAACAACCTTGCTATCAATGAATTTCATTCGGCTTCCAACGTAACCTATACCTCCAATCTGAATCTCAGTGCTGGTCAACACACCTTTGTCGTGGAATATTATGAGGGCGGCGGCGAGGCCTATCTCAATTACAACCTCAACCGTGTGTCATCGGTGATTGTGACGCAGCCCGGTCAAGGTGGCGGCACAGTAAATACCGGCACAACCGCGACTGTAACCGCAGCCCGTTTGAATGTGCGTGATAATCCGAATGCCACAGCGACCATACTTGTTAAGGTCAACATCGGTGAAGTCTATCCCGTTGTTGGTAAGACCAATGACTCGGCGTGGTATCAAATTAATGTCAATGGCGTTACAGGCTGGGTATCAGGTCGTTTTGTGGCCATTGGTGGCAACCAGAATGTAGCAGTAGTTTCGGGGGCGCCGACGGTCGCACAACCGGTCGATACCGGATTTAATGTCACGGCACTGTCTACCGTCAATGTTCGCAACTCGCCATCCACTCGTGGGACGACGATTGTTGCCAAGATGCAGCGCAATGAAACAGCTCGCATAGTCGGACGTACAGCCAATAATTCGTGGTGGCAGGTCAATTACAAAGGCACGGTGGGTTGGGTGAGTTCAACCTATGCTCGCATTCAAGGCGGCGCGGTTGTAGCGCAAATCCCGATAACCGGTTAGCGCTGCTGTATCATATTTAAAGTAAAGGAATACGAATGGGGCGACCGATGAAGGTCGCCCCGTTTGTTTTACATCACGGCCAGTACGACCAAGGGGATGACCGCCCCGACAACCGCGCCAGCGATAACCTGTGCCAGCGTATGTCGCTCTAAGCGCAGACGGGCAGCCCCGACAATTGGCAGCAGCGGGGATACAAACAGCGCAGGCGCTGCGCCGAAGACGATGCCTGTCGCGACGACCGCCACACTGATGCTCATGGCGTGCATACTGATCTGCCACGCAAAGGTAATGACCAGCATGACGGCGAGTTCGACTAAGGTAATGGCGGCGATGAGCGGCAAAATGGACGGTGCATTCATTAATCGTAAGACTTCCCACGCCAGTACCGCACAGAAGATCGACACAGCGAAGGGAATGATCCGTTCCTGCCGTTCTTTCATGTGGAGGTCGCTAATTTTGCCGCTGTGGACACGCCAAGCAATGTACAGGATAGGCGTTAGGCAAACCAAAATTCCGTAGGTTAATGCCCACATCAATCCTTGTACGCGGTTATCGGCATAATGAAAAGCGATGACGAAGACTAGTGTCGCCCATACCATCGGCGGGCTAAGTAAGTTGGAAATCACCCGTGCCCAACGTGCGTTCATGTAACGAGATGTTTTCAATACTTAGTCCTCTGCAAAATACCAATCGGGTTGTAAAAGGGAGGTAAACGTTGTGAGCCGTAGTCTTCACTCTAACACATGTTTGGCGAATTTAGATGTAGAGATGTTTAAGCTTGTGTTAGAGGCATGCCTCTATAACATAATCTTCCTATAATAATTTCACGAGTATTCTACTGCCCATCTGTACTACGTTTGAACATCAAGGAATGTTCATCGCAGCTTAGTCAGATAGCCTTGCCCTTCAAAGATCGCGCGGGTTTTGTGCGCTTCTTCGAGTTCGTCATCGTTTAACAGACCCAGCATTTCACGCGATAGCGCGGCCATACGGAGTGATCCGGTTATAACGACCAGTGGTTCTGAACCTTGTAAGGCTTGCTCAATAGCCATGTGTAAGTCGGGCTGGATGGTGAGCTCAGCATGATGCAAGTCAGTGGTTTGTTGTAACTCGTTCACACTCAAGGCTCGATGGTTGGACGTCTGAGTCAACGTGATATGGAAGCGCTGTGAGTCGAATTCGGCAAGAAAATCATATGCGGATTTGTCGCGCAGCATCCCGACGATGATGCGAACCGGGATATTCGAGTGGATTTCTTCAATCATCTTGCGTAAGCGTCGTGCGCTGCTTGGCGTGTGTGCCCCGTCGATGAGAAATGTTTTACCGTGATAATCGATCTGTTCCATTCGTCCCGGTAAATACACTCTGGGCGAATGATCTGGCAGCGAAAAGGTTGGAATCACCTGACACTGCATCAAGTTGGCACAGGCTGCAACAGCAAGCGAAACAACCGGCTCAAAGGTAATTGCTGCATTCTGGATGCTTACTTCTTCGCGTAGAACATTTTCGACTTCAGGCACTTGTGGAGCGCTGATCGCATAACCCTTTGGCTGAATGATTCCTGCCTTGTGATGGGCAATGGAGGGGAGTGTTCCGCCGAGCATAGCTGCATGTTCGAATTCAATCGGCGTAATCACCGCAAGAGTGTTGCTGACCGCGTTGACCGCATCAAAGCGTCCACCAATGCCAATTTCCAGAACGGCAATATCCACAGCTTGCTGGCGAAACCACCAGAGCGTGAGGGCGGTTGCCAGTTCAAAGGTGCTGTAGTGGGTATCCAGATGAGCAGCAGCCTGCTGAATGACTTCAATTCCCTCAGTAAATTCGGTCTGAGAGATTATCCGCCCATTGATGCTGAAACGCTCACGGAAACGATGTAGGTGTGGACTGGTATACAGACCAACTTTGAGATGGTCACCCATCAAGGCGGCAATTTGGTGACAGGTCGTGCCTTTACCAACTGACCCCGCGACGACAACACTGGGATACGCCTGCTGGGGATTGCCGATTGAACCTAGCAGGCGTTTCACATGCTCAATCGAATGCGGCAGTGCGGTAGCACGAATCGGCTGGCAAATAGCTTGGAGTGCTTCAAAGTAATCCATCAGAAGCCGTGCTGCTCCATATGGGTTATGGTGGTTGGCAGTTCACGCAAAGACACCAAAATGGCGTTCGGGCGTGCCGGTTGCTCAGCCGTATAAGGGAACTCATTGGCACGGGAAAAGGGATTCAAATGATACAGCGAATTAGGTATCAATGAAGCACGCGGTTTCCATATCGTCTTGAAGCCGTGTGCACTCGGATACAGTACATCATCGGTATAGAGATCACCGACCATGACGGTCTGCTGTCCATGTTCCGGCCAATCGCCAAAAAAGTGACGGTGTTTTTTTAATCCGTTGTTGCTATCCGGCGTAATAATGTCCTGAAAATGAGGCGTGAGGCCAAGCGCATCCAATACGGGGCGTTGATACTTGGCTAAACCCTTGGTAGCGACCACTAATGCCCGATGCGGTGCTGCCAGATCACGAAGCGCTTCAATCGCATAGTCAAGCAAGGACGAATGCGAAGCGGCATGGGCACGTACCAGCTCGGTGACATTGGCCGAGACTGTGACACCTAATCGTTGAGCGACTGTTAGCGTAATGTCGTCCCAATCCATCGCGAGGATAGGCGAAAGGTTTTCGTCTCGCTGGCGGGTGTAATTCTCATCCTCGATCATTTGCAGAATCGTGGACGAGTCCTTGCCGGATTTTTGCCGTAGCTCTTGCATGACAACCGGCCAAACGGCTGATTCAAAAGGATTGATCATCAAGGTACCGTCGAGATCGATGAAGATGACAGTCTGGTAGCTGGGGGTAGACAAATCAAACTCCTTATCCATAGGCGTGACGAGCATATTATGATTACACCTCACGCCTAATTTAAGATCAAGGATTAAGAAGGGTATTGAGTTACTTCCCGTTCGAAATTAAGTCTTTGAGCGCTGGCTCGGCCTTCGGAAACTTAAACGGATAACCGGCCTCTTGCAGCCGCTTAGGCACCGCGCGCTGACCTTCAGTCAATAAAATGGCAAGTTCGCCGAATGCCAGTTTGAACGCAAACGCCGGAGTCGGGAAGAAGGATGGACGTTTGAGAACGCGCCCCATAATCGTCGCCAGTTCGGCATTAGTCAGCACTTCAGGCGCACTCAGGTTATAGACGCCGCTGGCATCCTTGTTGTCGATGAGGAAGCGGATGGCACCGACTTCGTCATCTATATGAATCCACGGCATTTGCTGCTTGCCGCTGCCGATAGGCCCGCCCACAAATAACTTGAAGGGTAGTGAAAGTTGCGGCAGAACGCCACCTTTGGTTGACATCAAAATGCCGGTGCGAATAATCACACGGCGCACGCCCATTTTCTCGACAGGCGCGGTAACCGCTTCCCACTGAACACAGGTTTGTCCGAGGAAATCGCCACCGGGCGCATGATCTTCGGTGATGTCTTCGCTGCCATGCGTGCCGTAATAGCCGACGGCTGATGATTGGATGAGCACTTCCGGCTTGTTCTTCGCCGCGCTGATCGCTTCGACAACGGCTTTTCCGGCGTTGATGCGGCTTTCGACAATGCGCTTCTTGCGTTCTGATGTCCAACGGCTTGGCGGGAAACCTTCACCCGCGATGCTTTCGCCGGCCAAGTTAATGATCGCGCCCGCGCCGTCAGCGAGTTCGCCCCAACCCTGTGCGGTTCGGGCATCCCACTTGACTACCTTGACACCGCCATCGAGTCCACTGGTTTTATGGGTGTTGCGGCTGAGGACGATTACTTCGTGATCGTGCGCCAAATTGTTGGCGACGGCACGGCCAATGAGACCCGTTCCCCCGGTAATAATGATTCGCATTTCAGTCTGCCTCCGGTCAGTTGATAGAATAATCTCCCCATAATTGAATTGTATAGTTGGCGACGAATCGGCGTCAACCAATCCTCATGGGATGTTCAGTTTTGATGGGTAATAACCGCAACAAAACCTAGACTGACGTAAGTTTTTCCGGCTACGGGTAGGCGCTGGTTGGGATCATCAGGATCATATAAGCCGACAATAATCTGGTAATTTCCGGGCGTGAGATCAGCCGGCAGCGAAAGGCCATGCTGATCTTTGATGATAGTGTCCGTTTGCCAGTTGGTTGTCGGCTGCGATCCACCCGCCGGTTCGCTGTCTCGTTGGGCAACGAGGACACCGCCTGAATTCAAGAGTTGAACAAAAACTTTGTAGCGTTTTTGCAGCGCAGCATCCGTGCGCCATTCCAATTGGATTTGAATGACATCGCCGGCTTCGAAGGTGCGACCACTGAGGGCGGCATGCTCCAACATGATCAAGTCGCCGAAGCGTTTAAACACAGGCTGCGAATCGGTCAGCGTTACGGGTGTGACGTACTGCGCGAAACGCACATCACCGTACCAGATGTCTTGTCCCGCTTCAAAAGTAGTGCTGTCCAGCGTGTTTTCAACGATATGGTTCGGATCGCGTTCGGCTTCGCCCCAGAAGAGGACGAAGATCCGCTGGTGATCTTGAATGATCTTCTGAATAGCAGCGAGCGTTTGCGCGTCATCCCCGCCGAGGCCAGCCGGAAGCGGATAGATGGGCGCTGCGCCATGATAGTAATAGCGAAAGACTTCTTCCTGATTGGGCGCATCCAGAATAATGGCATCGCCTTCGCGTGGATTGGCGGTAATGGTCTGCACCATCGCGCGATAATCCGCCCGCCGGAAATGGGGATCGGTGTAGAGCGGAGCCAGTCCATTGTAGAGATAGGCGGCTAGCCACAAGACTTGAAGTAGTGCCAGAACCAGCGTAATCCGGTCGAGCCGGTAGCCGCGCTGGGAGAGTGCCCACCATCCGCCGACACCTGCGCCCATCACCAGCGCAAAGCCGATTTGTGCCGGAAGCAGAAACTTGAGGTTTGCAGGGCGGAAAAGACCAAGCGCCAGAAACAGCAGAACAGGCAGTCCCGCCCAAATCACTGGTACGATTGTTGACCACAGAACCGCTTTGCCCCGCAGCCACAGCCAACCAATCAAGCCACCCAGCAGAAGCAGCAGCGCAACTGGTAAATAACTGGCGGCATTCGGGATAAATTGATACGTGATACCCAGCGTGAACCAACCGCCGATGATGCCCACCGCTTCACTGGCTGGAATCGGCGTGCCGGTGCTCGGCCATTGTGTGACTTGGCGCAGCGCTGTCGGCAGCCACGGCAGAAAGAGTAGGATCGTCAGAATGTTAGTGCCAACGTAGATACCAAGTAGCGAGGCAGCATGCTGTGTCCGCGCCTGAAATATGAACCGGATAACAGGCCAGATCAGGAAGATAACGCCCTGTGCCAGCATGATGAACGGGTAGGCATACTGGGTGTACAGACCCGCCGTGTTGATGAGCGCCAGCGCTAAGCCCCACTTTAACCGGTTTGGTCTTGGCATTCTCGCATTTTGATCGGCAACTGGTGACTGGCGACTGGTGACTAACCCCACTAACACCCACATGCCCGCCGATCCCCACAGCGCCAGCAGTGCATACATGCGGGCTTCTTGGGCGTAATAGATACTGAAGCTGTTGAGAGCGACAATCAGAGCGGCGGCTAATCCGGCGGCGGGATTAAACAGTTTTTTGCCCAGCGCCAAAGTAAAGGCCACGCTGAGGATGCTTGCAAAGGTGGATAAAGAACGCAGCGCGACTTCACTGCTGCCGGTCAGGTCATGCCACAGGGCGAGCAGCCAATAATAACCCGGCGGATGAATATCCCGGGCGGCATTCGACGCAATATCGGCGAAGTTACGAGTCGCTTGAACATAAGCGTTGCCCTCGTCGTTCCACAGCGATTGTGTGCCGAGGTGATGAAAGCGCAGCACTGCTGCCAGAAAGACAACGCCCAGACTTAACGCCCAGACGCCAAGATGTAGGGGTGTACGGCCCTGCACCCCACCGTTATCACGCGACCGCATCACTTCCAGCGCTCCCGCAAGGCACTGATGACCACATACAGCGTGATAATCAGAACGCCCAATAAACTTGCAGCTATCGGGAGAATATTTTGCACGGAACGGTCAAGAACGGTGATGGAGTCGATCTTAAAGTCTTTATCTTCGAAACCTTCTACACGAATGGAATAAGTTGCTGGCAACAAAGAACTTGCAAGCTTAGATAGATACCAGCCTGCTTGAGGTTCTCTGCTGGTGTGATCAAAATAATAGATTGAATTTTCATTATTCACGTAAATAGATGGTGGTGAATCTGACGCAGCGAATTTGATGAATATATTCGTACCATGTGCATCAAATGAAATTAGTTTCGTGTCCAGAATGTGACCAAATTCCATCTCATTCGATTGTCTTATTTCTGCATCATCTGACTTGGTAACCGCCCAATCTTCCGCCTGATGCACACCCGCATACAGCACCGGCTTTTGGGTGGTGATGTATTGTTTCATCGACTCGTAAACGGGCAGGGGCGTGAAATCCGGTTCGACCATGCGGAAGTAGTAGAAGGCTTGGTTTTTCTCGTAATCCGCCGGACGTTTGAAGAACCAGTAGGAGATGTTCCCCACCCATGGCCACTCTTCCTGCGCCCGTTGATAGGCCAGCGGCATGTAACGCGCCGCTTCCTCCTCGGTGACAATACCGAATGTGCCGTTCTGAATGATATTCGCCGGATCGTCCGGTTGGGGATTCCACGCCGCCTCACTGATCCAGATCGATTTGTTGGCGTCACCGTTGGCGACCATGATGTCGCGGATGTAGAGGTTACGGGCATAGGTCAGTGTCATGGGGCGCATACGCTGGTCAGTCGGGCCGCTGAAGAAACCGTAGCCCTGTGCCGACATGACATCGAAGCAGTCTTTCGCGCCTGCGTCATACATGCGCTGGAGGAAAATGAAGTCGTTCAGGTTGCGATCTGTCAGCGAAACGGTGGGCGAAAGCGGCCCACTGATGATCACCAGATCAGGATCGACTGCTTTGAGCGCTTTGTAGGTGCGGCACAGCAAATCGGTGTAGGCTTCCGGATTAACCGGCTGATTGCCCCATTCTTCGTTGGCGTTGGGTTCGTTCCATATTTGATAGTAATGGATACGCCCCAGATAGCGCTTAGCCAGCGTCACCGCATAATTGACAAAATCTTGGTAATCGTCAGGCGGGGCTTTGTCACCGGCATCGGGATTGGCGCGTGTCCATTTTGGTGGGTTATCCAGCCGCGCCTGAATCTGGATGCCGTATTTGTCGGCCAAATCGACAATGTTGTCGTACTTCGCCCATGCCGAAATCGCATCCTTATCATCAATCACGCCATCGCCGTTCAGGTCGTTACGGCGGTCGATGAAGTCACCGCGCCCGCTGATTTCGATGTCTTCCCACGGGAACTGCTGCCGGATCATTTTGAATCCGGCTTCGGCGATCATCTGCAGGCTGCGTTCGCGTTTGGCGACTTCGACTTCCTGCTGCAAAAAGGTGTTGATGCCGTAAGGTGGCACATCGGTATGGCTGATGGGCACCAGCGGCTCGGTTTGGGGCTGCTGGCGGATGAAGTTGCCTGCCCATTCGACCATGCCGCGTATCTGGGAAAGCGGCGTTTCTTCGCCGGTCAGTGACCAGAAGACATTCCAGACGAGGCCGTGCTTGGCGAGGTCCAGTGCGAGGCCGCCACCCAAGGCGAGAATGACGATGAGGCCGATAATCCAGATGCGGCGGTTAAAGCGTTTAGCGTGGTTTGGGTTCATCATGCCGCCGATTATAACGGAATTGGCGCATTTGGGGCGGGTGAAGGTGGAGAATCGTCGGGTGACCGCTGACTGGCAAGGCCCTATAGAAGTGTGGTAGTGTCATGCTGTTTTGTTGCATGGACAAGGAGCATTCCATTGACTGAAATCATTGTGCAATTTGAAGTGGATGACCGTCCCGTGACAATGGATGAGATCACCGATGAATATTTAGCCGAAATGTTGGAACATACCAGCGCCCAAATCCAGCGGCAGGTCGAACGGCAGGTGGGCGATCTCCGCTGCGAGGAACACGGCGGTCAGCCCCGTGTGACCGTGACGGGCATGTACTCCACCGAGGCTGACCAGATGGAACTGAACTATCACGTCGATACCTGCTGTCAGATGCTGCTCATGCGAACGGTGCAGGCGCTCAATCACTAGGATAGTCGCCAGTCATCAGCAGAACAAATTGTGATAGCGAGTTATTCATCGCCTGAGGATGTTGAGGGGCGGCTGCTGAGGTCGCGTTCGACGCTGTCCATGCTTTCGCCTTTGAGCAAGCGCTGCGTGGCTTCATTATAGGTCGCGCCCGCATCGACGCCTGTGGTATCGGTAACCTGCTGGAACATCTTGCCCACTTCTTTCGGGTCGCCGGAATTGAAGACGTTGAGCATCTCGCCGGAAGAAAGCTGGCTCATGTCGCGTCCCTGCTTGGGGATCGCCACGCGCTTGATGCGGCGCACCACGTCGCTGCTCTGGCAGTGAGGGCATAGATGTGTGCCCGCCGGATCGTAATCCTTAATAGATTTGAAGAAGAGGGCGAAGCTTCGCCCGCAGTGATTGCATCGGTAATCGTAACTCGGCATAATACACTTGGCCTCTACGCTTATGATGGGTCTTATTATAATCGAAAGTTACCCCTGAATGAATGATCCGCAGTCGGATAAACATCCCTTGGAACAAGAGCAGCAGCGCAAACGTCATCCGCTGGAACAGATGCCGACCCGTCCGGCTGGGGAGCCTCGCCAACGGGTGAATTTGCGCATTCCATCGGTTTCGCCCACTGTGACCTATGTGCTGATCGCCATCAATGTCATTGTCTTTTTGATTCGCGCCTTCTCAGTCCAGATTGATGAGCAGTTGTTCTTGTGGGGGGCCAATCACGCGCCGGATATTTTCTCAAAAGGGGAATATTACCGCTTGTTCACGGCTATGTTCCTACACGCCGGAATCTTTAACGAACGGGGACAATATGCGCTGCAATACAGCATCCATATCATCTCCAACATGTATGTGCTGTATGCGGTGGGCGTGTCGATGGAGCGGCTCTTTGGTCACGCGCGCTTCCTGATTGTCTATCTTCTTGGCGGCGTAACCGGCTCGATTGTCAGTGCCTTGTTCGGTGGAAACGATGTCTATGCCGTCGGAGCGTCCGGCGCAGTGTTTGCCGTGCTGGCCGCCGAATTCATTTATCTCTACCATCACCGGCAGTTGATGGGCGCAGCAGGACGTGCCCGCCGTCAAACGTTGATCGTGTTTGCGGTGCTGACTTTTGCCGGTGGCTTGATCTCTCAGTTGCCCGGCAGCGATGTGGTCATCGACAATTGGGGACATGCGGGTGGCCTCATTGGTGGCTTGATCCTGTCGTGGGTCATCAGCCCGATTCTCAATCTACGGCAGCACCCTGACCATCCTCTTGAATTACTGGGCGAGGACATCAACCCCTTGCGTAAGCACTACTGGTTTGTCTCGATTTACGCGACTGTTCTGGTCGTTCTGACGTTCGTCGGCGTTTTCCTCGCGCACCGCTAGCGCTTTCTGAAGCTGCTCAATTTGGAAGCGCATCAACGCCAACTGCTGGGCATTCTCTTTGTTTTCTTGGGTCAGACGTGTCAGGACGATGGAATAATGCAGAAGAATAAACAGCACAAAGATAACAGCGACCAAGAACAAAGCGCTTGGCGGATAAATGATGCCGACCGTGGTTGCCAGCAGATCCAAAACCGGACGCGATAAGCTGAGGATGATGAGGGCAGCGGCAGTCGCCAGCCAGAGCAAGGAGTATTCTTCCTTGAGACGTCGTCGTCGTACCAATTCCAGCACAAAAATGAAAGCGCCGATGCCAGCAATTAGTCCGAAGATCATTGCACGGTCAACCATGGAAAGGCTCCAAATCACATAGAACGGATTTGGGGGCGTTGAGTCAATCCCTTGCAGATTGGTTAAGCTCACCATTGCCAATAGGGTCGACACATTTTTCCCCATATTGTGTGTTGTTGTCATTATAACTGACTTCGCTCCTCTGCAACTATTAATACTGGAAATCTATAGCTTTCACCAGAATCAAAAAGCCGCTGCATATTATTACAACGGCTTTTTTGTTGCTTAGCAATGGTGCTTAGATACGGGCGCTGCCTCGAACGAGACGCAGGAGCGCTAGCAAGATGACCGCCCCGATAAAGGCAACCACCACGCTACCGATATTCAAACCGGTCACCGCTCCACCGACACCCAATGCATTCAGCACGAAGCCACCGAGAAAACCACCGATGATACCGACAATGATATCCATCAGCAGACCCTGTGAACGATTGGTGCTCATGACAATGCTTGCAAGCCAACCTGCAACTGCACCGACGATAATCCAAGCGAGTAAATTGACACCATCCATTTTTATTTCCCCTTTGTATACTGATATACCGAACTCACTAACTGAAGATAATAATAGGCTTATTTTAGAGAGAACCCATGCGAGTGTTGGGGGATTTATAGGTAGGATAACTGGCTAGAGTTCAATAGACCCATTTAGGCGATGGATGCCTATTGGTGAGCAGAATCGTCGGGGAAACGTCAATCGAAAAAATGCGGCACAGCGTGTATAGTGGGTGCGTGTGAGGCATAGGACTTTAGCGAAGGAAGATCTATTTGATACGCCGCTATACCCCCGATTTTGCCGTGATTGCGCTGCTGTTTTTGCTGCCGTTGGTATTGTTCTGGCAGCAAACGATCGGTGGACGAACACTGCTCCCGACCGAAAACCTCTACCAATACGAGCCGTTCGCCACTTATCGTGAAGTGGTCAAAGCGCCGGACGTGCCGCATAACGCACTGCTTTCCGATTTGGTGCTGGAAAATCTTCAGTGGAAGAGTTTCATCCGCGAGAGCATCAGCAAGGCCGATATTCCGCTCTGGAATCCTCACCAGTTCAGTGGCATTCCCTTCTTAGCGGCAGGTCAGCAGTCTACACTCTATCCGTTTAGCTTGCTCTATTATGTGCTGCCACTGCCAGCGGCTTATGGCTGGTTCACGGTGGTACAGTTGTGGCTGGCTGGCGCGTTCATGTATCTCTTCTTGCGCGGTCTGAGCCTCGGGCGCTTCGGAAGTACACTCGGTGGTGTGGTCTATCAACTCAGCGCTTTCTTTGTGATTAGTGCTGTCTTCCCCATGATTATCGCGTCGGCGGCATGGCTGCCCTTGGTGCTGCTAGCCGTCGAGTTAATCATCCAGCAGCGACCGGCTTTACGCGGCAGACCGTCAAGTATCCCTTGGGTAGTTCTAGGTGCGGTGGCCTTGGGCTGCAACGTCTTGGCCGGACATGTCGAGATTACCTACTACGTGCTGATCATCGCTGGATACTATGCGGCGGCACGGCTTATCTGGCAGTGGTGGATTGGGCGTAAACAGCGCGGTATGATGTGGCTGATTCAGCGCGGCATATGGCTCATCGCGATGGTGGTATTGGGACTCGGCATAGGCGCAATCCAGTTTGTGCCGCTGTTCGAGCTGGCCAGCATGAACTACCGTGATGGACGGGCAACCTTGGATCAGGTACGCGCTTGGGCACACCCCATGCGCGATGTGGTGCAGTTCCTCCTGCCGAATTTCTACGGGAATCCCTCGCATCACAGTTATTGGGATGTGTTCTCTGGACAAACGATTACGTCGTTCTCGAATGCGGCAGGGCAGCCGATCACGACCATTGATTGGGGCATCAAGAATTACGTCGAAGGCGCGTTGTATCTCGGCATTCTGCCCTTGCTGCTGGCAATTTACGGGATTATACAGGGAATACTGAACCGCCAAGACGCCAAGAACAGAGAGGCTACAGACGAGAAGCCGCCCTATAAAGGTATCTTCGCAGTATTGACCGTCGTGTCTCTGACGTTCATGTTTGGGCTGCCGACTTATGCGCTGTTGTATTACGGCTTTCCGGGGATTAACCAGCTTCATTCTCCCTTTCGCTGGATTTTTGGGGTGACGGTAGGTATAGCAGTGCTGGCAGGCTTCGGCGCGGATACGCTGGTACATGAACGCAAGTCATTGCGATTGACGCGTACCTTTGGGTACGTAGGCCTTATCAGTGGCGCAGTCATTTTGGTTGGGCTGCTGGTGACGCGGTTATTCTTCGGGCAGTTCGAGACTTTGTTCCAGCGCATTGTGGATAACATGGCGCTGGCCGGAAATGCCTTCAGTGACGCGCGGATGTTTTACAGCTACCAATTTGTCAATGTGGCTGTGCTCGGTGCGATGCTCGTCGGTGCGGGTGTGGTGTTTTTGTGGGGAGGACGAACCGCATTCCATAGTAATAGGGAGCGGAGACACATATCCCTTTGGCAGGTCATAGCAATTGCTCTGGTTGCAGTCGATTTGATAGCAGCCTCGTGGACTTTTAATCCCGCCAGTGATCCAGCCTTGCTCGACTTTACGCCGCCTGCCATCCAGTGGTTGAAGCAGCAGCCGGGTGAGTGGCGCTACACCACCATTGATGATCCGTCGTTGGGCGAGCGCGGCAAGATCATGAACGCCAATATGGGCTGGCGCTACGGTCTGGACGATATTCGCGGTTACGAGAGCATCATCCCCAAGCAGTACGTCGATTTTATGAGCCAGCTTGCCCCACAGGTGCAGCTAGATTACAACCGTGTCGCGCCGTTGTATTCCGATCAACAATACGCGACGATGGGCCAGAACTTCAAGTTGGTGGATGTGCTGAACTCAGGGCTGTTGAAAGCGTTGAATGTGCGCTTTGTCATAACCTCCAAGCAGTTCACGATGCCGGATGAACTCACAACGAGCAGCGACCCCAACGTGCGTTGGACATTAGCATATGAGGATGAAGCTGTTCACATCTGGGAGCATAAGTATGATCCGCGTGCGAGTGGTTGGGCTTATGCACCTCCACCAGATCTTAGTTTGGCGTGGTCAAGAGAGGGGCAGGTAACAATTGAACAGGATAGTGGTCGCGAAAAGATCATCAATGTTCAAATACCTAAAGCAAGCCTAAAGCCTTCAGAATATCAGCAAGTCGTAGTGTTGAGTGAAACCTATGTTTCTGGCTGGCGCGCTTTTGGACGGCCTCTTGGCGGAAATAAGGACACTGAGCGCCCACTCGATACGCTGAAGGTTGGAACGAATTTCATTAGCTTCCAAATCGGATTGTTCGCCACCTTCATCAGCGGCGTGCTGCTGGTGTTTATGACGGGTGTCTATCTGTGGCGGCTGTTCGTGAGCGCAGGCGGTCAAACTGAGGGTGTGCAGGTGGTGGCGCGTAACAGCCTCGCCCCGATTATCCTCAACCTGTTCAATCGCGGCATCGACTTTGGCTTCGCTTTCATCATGCTGCGTATTTTGGGACCAGAGGGCAGCGGTATATACACCTATGCCGGTTTCATATTCGGCTGGTTTGACATCTTCACTAACTTTGGTCTAAACGTTTTCCTGACGCGCGAAGTGGCCCGTGACCCAAGTAAGGCGTGGCGCTATTTTTATAACACGAGTGTACTGCGGTTGGTGCTGATGGCAATTGGTGTGCTGCTGCTGTTGGGCTTCCTGAGTGCGCGGCAAAGTGCATCCGGCAGTACACCGCTGACGCAGGAGGCCTTGATTGCGATTGGCCTGCTGTATATCGGCTTGCTGCCCAACAGCCTGAGCACGGGCATGTCGGCGCTGTTTTACGCCTTCCAGCAGGCGGAGTATCCAGCAGCGATCTCGACTATCGCGACGATTTGTAAGGTGGTGTTCGGCCTCGCAGCTCTAGTACTCGGATATGGCGTCATCGGCTTGGCGGCGGCCAGCATTGTTACAAATACGATCACGCTGGTAGTGATGGTGTGGGTCGGACGTGGACTGCTCCGTGAAACGGAACCCGCTCGTGTACAGAGAGAATACAGTCCGGACACGAAGTTGATACGGAGCATGGTGGACGAGGGCTGGCCGCTGATGCTCAACCACTTCTTGGCGACCATCTTCTTCCAGATTGACGTGGTCATTATCCAGTACTTTCATGGCGATACGGTCGTCGGCGAGTATGGCGTGGCCTATAAGTGGGTGAACGCGCTCAACGTCATTCCAGCCTTTTTCACGATGGCGCTGCTGCCGGTGATGTCGCGGCAGGCGCATGAAGACCGTGCGGCCTTGAAGCGCAATTACGGACTGGCGATCAAGCTGCTGGTGAGTACAGCGCTGCCTGTAGCCGTGATGATTGGCTGGATTAACAGCCTGACACAGTACGTGTTGATTGCGCTTGACCTCCAGCGGCGGATTACGCGGGCGTTCTTCATCGCGGTGACTTTCAATATCATCAGCAACTGGATCTTCATCCCGATGTACAGCTACCGTGCTGCGGCTGTAACGACGATCCTCTCCGAACTGGCACTGCTGATTCCGTTTGCGCTCCTGCTGCAAGGGGCGGTCGGGCGGATTGAATGGGCACGTCTGTTATGGAAACCGGTGGTCTCTGCCGGAGCCATGCTAGCGATCGTGTTGGTGTTAGGCAGCTTCTCGGCAATCGTTGGCGTGGCGGTCGGATGTGTGGTCTATATCGGTGTGCTGCTGGCGTTGAAGCCCCTCGACTCTGACGAGGTGGAACGCCTCGCGCCGCTGCTGCCGAGGCGGGTACGGCGAGTCTTCAAACTCAACCCTGCTACCTGATAAAGAATAGGTAATCAATGACTATCTTCGAAACCGAACGCCTACAAGTCCGCCACTTGACGCGAGACGATAGCGATAACCTCTACGCGGTCACCAGTGACGCCGAGTTGATGCGCCACATGGGTGATGGGCAGCCGCTTTCCCGCGAGTTGAGCGACAAGTGGATTGACGTGTCGATCAATAACTACGCCACCAAAGGCTATGGCTGCTCGGCAGTGATTGACAAGCACGATGGAGCGTTCATCGGGTTTTGCGGATTGGTGCGCTCCGAGTTCGCCGAGCCTCCGGATGATGCCGAACTGATCTATGCGCTCAAGAAGTCCTATTGGGGGCAGGGCTTAGCCACTGAGGTGGGCAAGGCGATGGTCGATTACGGCTATCAGTCGTGCGGATTAAAGCGGATCATTGCCACGATTGACCCCAATAACAGTGCCTCCATCCGCGTGGCGAGTAAAATCGGCTTTGCCTTCAGCCGTACTGTGCTGGATACGGATGGCTTGCCAACCCATATTTATGAGGATAGGAATCGCTAATCTCCTTACATCAATTACAAAATTAATTACATATTAATTAGCATCGCATAAAGATATGCGCTATAACACACATATTCAGAAAGGTGTGTGTTGTATGGCAATTCCTCTGCTTGTGGACACCGACGCAGCCTTTGACGATTGGCTGGCACTGGCCTATCTCATCCAATGTACCAATATTGACTTGAAGTCCGTCACGCTGGCGGCGACTGGCGAGGCGCATGCCGGAGCCGGTGTGGATACGCTGCTGCGCATTCTGCAATTGAATAATCTCGCTGTTCCCGTGACCAGCGGACGTACTAAGCCGCTGCGGGGCAATCACGCTTTTCCCCTGCCGGTACGTCTGGCAATGGATTTTCGGTTGGGTATTCGCCTTCCGAAGAGTCAGCGCCTAGCTTGGAACGGCGATAGCAAAGCTCTGCTCATCCAGCAGCTTGAATCAGCGGCTGACAAAGTGCGTATCCTGACGCTGGGGCCGCTGACCAATATCGCTGAAGTGCTGATGGAACGCCCTGATCTGCGCTATAAAATTGAGATGCTGTATGTGATGGGCGGCGCGATTCAGGTGCCGGGCAACCTGAACGAAATAATGACTACCAAAAACACGTATGCCGAGTGGAACCTGTATGTAGATTACTTCGCGGCGGACGTGGTGTTTCGTTCCGGTGTGGACATCACGCTCATTCCGCTGGACCTAACCAACCAGTATCCAGTTACAGAGTCATTCCTAAACCACATGGTCTCTGAAATTCAAACCCCGGCAGCCCATTTCACGGCGCGGGTGCTGAAGCGGCTGAAAATGTTGTCTGGTAAGAAAACAGTCTATATCTGGGACTTGGTTGCAGCGGTGGTTGCAACCCATCCCGAACTGGCCCGTTTCGAGGAGTGCCGGTTATGTGTTTTGCAAGATAATGGGGTTACAATGGGTCGTGTGGTCGAGGATGGGCAGGGCAGTTGGATGCGGGTTTGTACTTTCTTTGATCCGCCGATGCTCGAAGCCATCGTTTTGAATACGCTCAATCAATATGCGGTGGAACGCGTCGAACCTGTGGAGACCGTTCGACCAACTTAAAGGCTTAGGCAATGCAGGCATGGAAAACGCTCAATAAACGTACGGTTCTGGAAAATGGAAAATGGGTCACGGTCGAATACCGGACATTGGAATTGCCCGACGGTCAGATCATTGACGACTGGACGTGGATTCAACTGCCGGAATATGTGAATGTGGTGGCGGTGACCGAGTTGGGGCGTTTTCTCTGCTTTGAACAGGTGAAGTATGCTGTCGAAGGGGTGACGCTCGCGCCAGTCGGGGGTTATCTGGAACCGGGCGAAGCGCCGTTGGTGGCCGCGCAGCGCGAACTGCTTGAGGAAACCGGATACAGCGCGCCAGAATGGATTGCGCTCGGCAACTACGTAGTCGATGGCAATCGTGGAGCGGGAATTGCTCATCTCTTCTTGGCGAAGGGTGCAGTCCAAACAGCAAAGCGAAACGCCGATGATTTAGAGGAACAAGAGTTAGTGCTGTTGGATCGCCCAGAAGTTGAATCCGCCTTACGCGCTGGCGCCTTCAAAGTGCTGGCGTGGTCAGCCAATGTCGCGCTGGCACTGTTATATTTGTGATGGCACTGAATCAAAAAAAGTGCAGCGTTTGAGCTGCACTCTTTCGTCATTTAAACTTCATTTAGAAGCTGTTAACTGAAACTTTTTCTTGTACGGTTTGAGCCGGCGTGACTGCTTGTAGTAAGAACTGCTTCGGCTCCTCCGAAACGATGATCGGCAAATCCAGCTCATGTATCAGCCGATCCATATAGGGGTTTCCCAACACTGGCATGTGCATAGTTTCTTCATCACGAACAAGATCGCAATGGTAGACATTCACCTGTCGCGAACCCATGCACCAATAAACATCCATAATGATCGGTTTTTTGAGGGTCCAACCGTTCATAATCGCGGTTGCAAGACAATCACCCCCTGCGAAACGTTCGGATTTCGCGTGCCAGTGACGATAAAAAGTAACATCATCCATGAACAACGGAGTGGTCGTGGCCATGATTTTTCTCCTCAACTCCCGACTAATTTGACCGTCGCCGTCGCATTACATTGGAATCGTTCACTATTTGACTGTTACAAACAATTAATAAGTATTGGTTTCAAACAGTGACTTACACATAACTATACGGCAGAATCGCTAAGAGGAACATTAATTATTGCTGTCAAATGTATACGAATTTCCGTCCGCGTTTCCAATCCTATTCCAACCTTGGCGTTTGCCAATCCGCCGTTTGGTTAATTACAAATAGGAAAAAAAGACAATTTGTTTGTTGAGAATTAACAATTGCGTTATGTAGTATGGGTGATTTGATCAACCATGAGTTTGAAATGCTATTACACCGATCATTTTGTACTGCCCCTGCCTGCCGAGCATCGCTTTCCCATGCCCAAGTACAGTCTGCTGCGTGAGCGGGTTGTCATCGAGGGCATTATCCAGCCTGAAGATTTAATCGTTCCCGATGCCGCGACCGACGAACAAATTCTACGGGCACATGATGCGGATTATCTAGAACGGGTCAAGGTTGGCACGTTGACCGCCAAAGAAATCCGGCGGATCGGGTTCCCGTGGACACCCGAAATGGTGGAACGGTCACGGCGTTCATCGGGTGCGACGATTGCCTCCTGTCGTACCGCACTGGTCGAAGGTTTGGCGGTCAATCTGGCCGGAGGGACGCACCATGCCTTCCGCGATCATGGCGAAGGCTACTGCGTGTTTAATGACAGCGCCATTGCCTCACGCGCCATGCAAGCCGAAGGTCGGGCACAGCGTATCGTAATCTTGGACTGCGATGTACATCAGGGTAACGGAACGGCGGCCATCCTCAAAGGCGATTCGACCATATTCACCTTCTCTATTCATGGCGAGAAGAACTTCCCTTACCACAAAGAGCAGAGTGATCTGGATATCGAACTGTTGGACGGTACCAGCGACCGTATTTATCTCGATATGCTGGAAGAAGGCGTGCAGCGCGCGCTGGCCTTGAGCCATGCCGATTTGGCGATTTATCTGGCAGGGGCCGATCCCTACGAAGGTGACCGTTTGGGACGGTTGAAGCTCACCAAAGACGGGCTGCGTCAGCGTGACGAACTGGTGCTGGGCTTATGCAAAGAGCGCGGCTTACCCGTCGCCATCACCATGGCCGGTGGTTATGCCCGTAATGTGGAGGATATTGCCGACATTCATGTCTCAACCGTGCGCGTGGCGGCGAGTTTACTCGGCTAAGGAAAGAATATTGTCATGCCACCGGTGCGGTTTGAACATGTTTTTCATGCTCATGCGGACTGACAAACTCTAGCCGCGATTCGCACAGTTGAATTTCGACGCTGGAAATCAGGTATGAAAGCGTCGATTCTGCACCCTGATTCTGGTTGACAGCATTCGGATGCAGCCCGTCGCGGCAGCCACCGGTATGCGGGACATACAGCAGTTGTCCAAGGTGATTACGTCCTAGCAACCATTCGAAGGCGGCGCGGGCATCATGATACCACTGTTTGTCATTGGTCACATGATAGGCGTAGAGGCAGGCGGATACCATCGACTGCGCTTCAATCGGCTGCTGGTCAAAGGCCGCTTTCTCACCGTTGCGATGGTAAAAACCTTGATTGCCGATAAAGTTAAAATAACCATCCTCTGTTTGCTGCAAATCGACCAGCCACTTCAGAGACTTGAGAGCCGCTTCTTTCATGTCGGCACGTTCCTCTTCGACCCCGCAAATCAACAGGGCGTGGGGTAGGATGGCGTTGCCGTAGCTGACCACGTCTTCAAACCATGACCAATCCTCTGTACTGCTGCCGCGATATAGTGCGAATAACTTGTCTCCAAGATGATTTAGAACATCATGCACCACACGGTCACCGTCAAAACGTTCAAGATACTCGTAAGCGCCGAGGATCGTATAGGCCCATGCGCGGGGTGAGGTAAACGACTCTGCTATCGGCAGGGCAGTACCGAAGATACGGCTGGCAAGCCCCACCAATCCCTGATTATTGGAGCGACCCAGCACAGTGCCCAATGCCCACAGCGAACGTCCATGACTGTCTTCCGAACCGACCTTTTCCAGCCAATGACGGTCAAAGGACATGAAGTTGCGAAAGCGCTTCTCAGATTCGGAATAGGCGTAGTACAGGAACGCCATGTAATGGCTCGACAGCACATGAGCTTGTTTTTGGAGATGCGTATCAGCGCTTTCCAGCAGCACACATAAGAGCAGGGCGCGGGCATTGTCGTCAGTCGTATAGCCTTCCTGAAAATAAGGGATGTCATACAACGCATGTTGGAAAATGCCGGTACTGTCAGTCATGCGCTGCACATGATCAAGTTTGAGAGTAGGCAGATCAATCGGACGATTGGAAATTTTGTCCATCACCGGACGCGGCGCAAGGGCACGCGCTTGGGACGCCCGTTCAAAGCTGTCCATATAACGCTGTGCGCTGGCTGACCAGATCATGTCACGTCCGAAGAGATAGGCCTTCTTGCGCATCGCATGACGTTCGGCCTCATGATCCAGCAGATAGATGACCTGCTCGGCAATCGCCTCCGAGTCGCCAAATGGAACGAGGATTCCGCGTCCGTCAGCCAACAGTTCTTCAGCGTACCAGTACGGTGTCGAGATAACTGGCTTGCCTGCGCCAACCGTATAGGCCAGCGTACCCGAAACAATCTGCGCCTGATTGAGATAAGGCGTGATGTAAATATCAGTTGCCCCGATGAACTCAATCAGTTCTTTCATGCTGACGAAGCGGTTATAAAAAATCAGGTGATCGCTTACGCCTTTTTGCCGTGCCAGGTAACGCAGCCGCAGTCGGTAATCCTCGCCGTCATGACGCAGAACGTTCGGATGAGTAGCGCCGACCACAAAGTAAACCAGATCGGGGTAATGCTTTAGAATCTCTGGCAGCGCGTTGATGACATTCTCAATCCCTTTGTTGGCTGAAAGCAGTCCAAACGTCAGCAGCAGTGGCTTGCCTTCTACGCCAAACTGATCCTTATAAAAGTGTGGATCGACAAATGGCACATCCGGAATCCCATGATGAATGAGGTCAATCTTCTCTGCTGGAATCTCATAAATATCCTTGAGAAAATCGACAGCAATCTGGCTCATCACGACCACTCGGTCGGACAAGCGGGCGATTTCCATCAAGACCTTCCGTTGATAGGTGTCAGGATCTTTGAGCACCGTATGGAAGGTCGTTACGACGGGCATTCGCAGTTCACGCAGTAGTGCCAGAATATGGCTGCCTGCCGTCCCGCCATAGATGCCGTACTCATGCTGCAAGCACACCAGATCGACGCCGTTGATATTCAAAAAATCGGCAGCGGTACGATACGAGTCGATGTTCTGCTCTTGGATTTCGAAGCGTACTTCAGGAGGATAATTATATCCCTCTTCGGTATCATTAACCGGAACGATGAAGGAGTTCATCTCCGGATTATGTTCGCAAATCGCTTTGGATAGATCGGTTGTATAGGTAGCAATGCCGCACTGACGGGGCGAATAGCTGCCAATAAACGCGACTCGTTGAAGAGAAGGTCTGTTTTCTGACACGATATATTCCTGAATCTAACTATTCAGTGTAGAACCTTTACAATTCTTTACTATACGCTTTCAGCTCCAGTATTCATGGGTAAACTGGGTAATTTGAAGTAGGTCGAAAAATATTAATCTGACGGCAACATAAGAAGGATGGACGATGAAGACACCACAACAACTGCTCGAACGGCTTGAGGCAATTGGCGAGTCGTTGCGAGTCAGTGGCAACGCGTTGGCCTTACTGGGATTGGGTTCGGTGGGAACTGAAACCGCGCGCTTGGATGCCTACTCGGATCTCGACTTTTTCGCCATCGCGCGCAAAGGATATAAGGCACACTATATAGACCGGTTGGACTGGCTATCCAACATAAACCCCATCGCCTACGCCGTACGCAATACCGTCGATGGCTACAAAGTGCTGTTCGAAGATGGCATTTTCTGCGAGTTCGCCGTATTCGAGCCGCAAGAAATGGCAAACATTCCCTTTAGCGCAGGCCGCATCGTCTGGAAATCGGATGACTTCGACGAGTCGATCTGCCAGCCGCGCCAAAAATCACAGCCGAGTCAGCATCCAGTTGAGTTCCGTTTAGGCGAAGCACTGACCAATTTATACGTCGGTCTAGGGCGCTACCATCGGGGCGAAAAGCTCTCTGCCGCCCGCTTCATTCAGAATTATGCGGTGGATCAAATCCTACAGCTTGCCGCCCAAATCGAAACGGCACAGCCTGCCTTGGTAGATGTGTACAATGCCGAACGGCGGTTTGAGCAGCGCTTTCCCAAGCTTGCAGCGCAATTGCCAAACTTCGTACAAGGCTATGACCGCAGTCCTGAGGCAGCGCTGGCGATTCTTGAATTTTTGGAAGCGCATTTCGAGGTCAATCCAGCGATTGCCGCACAAATCCGGTCGTTGTGTAATGTGAGTTCGACGTAGTTCAGAGGGCGAACAGCGTTATTCGCCCGGGCAGCGGGGGATTAGCTGGCTTTTGCCAGCGGAACGAGCGTAAATTGCATCATCATCACGAGGCGATCCACGTACGGATTGCCGATAACCGGCATGGTCGCGACTTCATCTGCGCCACGCATCAGTTCGAAATAATAAACAACCGTGCCGCGTGCGCCGACGTGTTCAATTTCCTCGATGCCGACAATATCTTTAATCGTCCAGCCCTCATCGAGCGCGGTATTCAATGCATCGCCGCCGGTATATCGTTCTGAGTCAGCATGCCAGTGGCGGTAGAGGTCTTGGTAAGCGAAGTGGTAATCGGTCAGGTGTTGAAGCAGTTTTTTCATTGGTGCGCCCCTTACTAAGAGTCATACTTAAATACCATAAGGCAAAGTAGACAAAAATTCTATTAGATGAACATTAAGAGGGAGTGGCGTACTTTTGAAATTTCGGTTAAGTATAACAAACCAATTTTGTAAAGCTTTTGTAAGTATTTACAAATTTAACAATATCTCATTGTGATGAATTACACAAGAAGGAGGCGTGGTATAATTAGCCCTTAAAAGTCATTTGCACAACAGGGACAAATCAGCGCAGTTTATAGCGGCTCGACACCTGTATTTAAATAAGGATTAGTCATTGTGGCAACAAATGTCAGCATCAAGAATATCGCCCAATATGACGGGCAGGAAGTTACCTTACGCGGCTGGGTCTATAACCGCACCGACAAGGGCAAACTACAATTTATTCAGCTTCGGGATGGCACCGGCATTACCCAGTGTGTCGCCTTCAAAAAAGACATGGATCCTGCGCAGTTCGAAATCGCAGGCAAACTGACGCAGGAGTCATCTGTCATCATCACCGGCAGCGTCCGCAAAGATGAACGTGCCCCCGGCATCCCCGGTGGATACGAAGTCGGTATCAAATCGCTGGAACTGGTTCAGATGGCCGATGAATACCCCATTACGCCCAAGGAACACGGCGTCGAATTCTTGATGGATAACCGTCACCTGTGGCTGCGTTCCACCCGCCAGTGGGCTATCATCCGTATTCGCTCGACCATCGTCAACGCCATGCGTAATTGGTTGGATAACGACGGCTACATGCTGGTCGATACGCCCATCATCACACCATCAGCAGGTGAGGACTCAACCAGCCTGTTCGAACTCGACTATTACGGCGAGAAGGCCTTCTTGGCTCAGACCGGACAGCTCTATAACGAAGCCAACATGGCCGCCTTCGGCAAGGTCTACTGCTTCGGCCCGACCTTCCGTGCCGAGAAATCCAAGACCCGCCGTCATCTGATGGAATTCTGGATGCTTGAACCCGAAATGGCCTTCTACAAGCTGGAAGACCTGATGGATATGGAGCAAAGCTTCATCAGCCATGTCGTGCAGACCGTCTTGGAGAAGCATCAGGAAGAACTGAAGATTCTGGAACGCGACACATCCAGCCTCGAACGCGTACTGCCGCCCTTCCCGCGCATCAGCTACGACGAATGTGTCGAACGCTTGAACAAACTCTCGGATGCAGCTACCGACCCCGAACAGAAGCAGCTTTTGCACATTGATTGGGGTACGGACTTCGGCAGCCCGCACGAAACGGCTGTCGCCGAGATGTTCGACAAGCCCGTGTTTGTCTACAACTTCCCCTCGGTCTTCAAAGCCTTCTACATGCAGCCTGTCGAAGGTCGTCCTGAAGTCTGCCGCAGCGTGGACTTGCTCGCCCCCGAAGGCTACGGCGAAATCACCGGCGGCAGCGAACGCATCTCGGACTCCCATCTGATCGAAAAGCAGGTCAAGAAGATGGGCTTGGGTCGTGACGCCTATGCGTGGTATCTGGATTTACGCCGCTTCGGCAGCGTACCACACAGCGGTTTCGGCATCGGCTTGGAGCGCACCGTCGCATGGATTTGCGGCCTCCCGCACATCCGCGAAACCATCCCCTATGCCCGCATGCTCAACCGCAAATACCCGTAAGTCAAAGTTGAAAGAAGGGTGGTCTTCATATGGACTGCCCTTTTTTATGTATCAAACTCTACATCTACTATTGATACCGGGACTAGCTCTGTTAGAAAGCCGATTTGCCCTTCGGGATTGTATTCCCAATCGGTTCCATTTCTCAAAATAAGCTGCACATTATCGACGTATATTGCAAACGCTGTTTGAGGTTGCATAACGACCCTTACTGTATGTTCTTGTTTTTTCGGATCAGGTTCTGTATTTGCTGTGTATTGGGCGTTGATAGACCAACTGTCCAATGAACTACCGATAAGCCGTCCGTTATGGCTCCCTCTTCCATCTATTCCAACTCGACCCTCTATTCTTGCGCCCATGAATTTATTTGGCGAGAAGTAGTTATAAATGAAATTGAAAATTGCTTCGTTAGGTACAACTACACGAAATCTTAGTTCCTTGAAAGACCCTGCCTTTTTATCACTTACTAATAAAGATTTATATTGACCCGGATTTTGGGGCATGTGAATTGTTCTGTTGTTCGGTACTCTAGCCAGACCGTAGATGAGCTTCCATTCATGGTTTGCAATAAACCGCGTGAATTCAAATTGTTCAATTAAAGCGTTTAAAGAAGCTAACGTTAACTGTCCAATTGATTGAGTAATAGGAGTTTTATTCCTTATTTCTCGTTCAGGATGCATGTAATTACGAAATTTTCTCACCGTTTGATAAATAGCTGTAAAGTCTGGATGAAGTGCGTTTACATCGCGTAAAATGTATTCTTTATCTTCCAAAGTTAGGTCGTCAAATTTTTTTGCTACTCCCTTACGGATTTTATCTTTATATTGAGGCCAAGTCGGCAAATTGCTGGCATTGATATCCTTCAACTGTATTAACGCGTCAAAAAGGCCTTCAATTGCAGATACTGATAAATACGTTGTAGAACGATGTGCTCCTACACTCGAGACAACATCAATTTCAGTCAGGATTGAATTGACGAGATTGATGATTTTTTCATCTGATAGAAAATCAAGGTTTTTATTTGTTTGGATTAACATTTTAATGGGACTTTTATTGAATTATATGAAACCATTTTACAGGAAACTTCTATTATTATTCAATTCTTGGCTATTGGATTTACCTAGCTTGTAAATGTGAACCTAACCGCGTTTATATTCATGAGCTTTTGTTCTGAATCTCGCTATTCTTCCTCCTTTTGCATTTACAACCTGCATCAATACGTAAAGAGAAATATCTCCATCGAAAGTCTGAGCCGTTTGGCCGTCGTTTTGATGGCGCAGGAATCAGAATACCCTCATATTCTGAAACTATCAGTTTCAGTGAGTGGAGAAAATCAATCATGCAACTCAATTCCAACTCAAAATCCGATACCACCTCGACGTGGGAGTTTGAGCGCCTTACCTATCTTCAAAGCGCGTCGTCGCTCAATCCGGAGTTCGAACATTACAAACAGTCTAATGGGATCACCACGCCTTCTGACGATGTGGTCGAATATCGCCTGTCGGGGCAGGGACAACCGCCAAAAGTGGTTCATTTGCCACGTGGCTACCGCCGTTTGCAGGTGCTCGCTGGTCGGGCGTGGATGACCTACAAAGGTCGAGATTATGTGTTGAAGGCCGGGGATGAACTGCTTTTTGATCACGATAGCCAAGATGCAGTTATCTCTGCATCTGGAAAAGTCACATTGAGCTTTCGCATCAGCCGCTAAACACGAAGCCTCAGCTTGATCCTCAGTTTGCCCACCCTTCTAAATGGTCTATTCGGACTCAACTCTCCTCAAAAATAGGACGTATTTAGGTGAGGTGTGGCAGCCATCTGTACTGGATGGTTCATCCCCCGCTGAATGAAAATTCCTGCTCACACTTTCAAGGTTTGTAAACTCGAACCGAATCGCGTTGACAACGGTGGTGGTCATTTGGTAAGTGATGATTGAACCCTCACCCCTAGCCCCTCTCCCTCAAGGCGAGGGGAACCAAACAAGTTATCACTTACTATGCAACCACTACCTTGACAACTAGCAAACTTTTGTTCTAAAGTGAGGCTAAAGCGAGTGAGCGATAAGGATGAACTGCTTTGGCTCCTGTTGTCGCATATTCTCTGCGTCTCTTCGGTTCAATTGTCTTGGTTGATGACTGGAGACTGATGACGGGTGACGCTTAAAGCAGCGGCAGTGCACAAATTGCACAGCGGTGGCACTAGCCGAGTAATCCGCCGAATGTGCGCCAATTCAGTGGCATTCAGGGAGCCTCCCGCCGACATAAAATGTCAATTCAGCGGCCATACAGGAAGCAGCCGCTGGACATTTCGGTGGAAAATATGCAAATTCTGCAAAAATTGCACTCACAACTGCAACAATTACAACTTTTTGAACATCTGGCGCTAAAATAACCCTCCGGTGGCGCGGTACCCCAGCCTTTACCCTATACCCGCTGCCCAAAGGACAACCCAGATGATGAAAATGACCATGCGCTGGTACGGCCTCGACGATCTCGTCACCCTCCAGAATATCCGTCAGGTTCCCGGCATGACCGGAATCGTCAGCGCCCTCCATGATCTAAAAGCCGGTGAAATCCTCACCGTTGACCGTATCCAAGAACGCAAACAAACCATCGAGGCCATGGGCTTACAGTGGATGGTGATCGAAAGCTTACCTGTCCATGAGTCGATCAAGCTGGGCAAGCCGGAACGTGACCAACTGATCGCGAACTACATCGAGAGCATTCGTAATCTGGGGAAAGTCGGTATTCCGGTACTCTGTTATAACTTCATGCCCGTATTCGACGCTACCCGCACCGACTACGCCATGCCCAACCTCGATGGCTCAACCGCCCTCAGTTTTGTACAGGCCGATGTGGGGAACATCGATCTCAGTCACGGAACCCGCGATTTACCCATCTGGGTGGAAGCCTATACCGTCGCCGAACTTAACCAACTCCTGACTGATTATGCCGAGGTGGGTGAAGCCCAACTCTTCGAGAACTTGGCCTATTTCTTAAAGAAGGTCGTCCCCGTAGCCGAAGAATCGGGTGTTCGTATGGCTATCCATCCCGATGACCCACCGTGGCCAATTTTCGGACTGCCCCGCGTCGTCCGGAATGCTCAAACTCTCCAAGCCCTGCTCGATGTGGTCGATAGCCCTTACAATGGCTTAACCTTCTGTACCGGTTCGCTTGGCGCGTCGTCTGAAAACGACTTACCTGCTATGATCCGGCAGTTTGGTCACCGGATTAACTTCGTTCATGCTCGCAACGTCAAGCGCACCGCTGAATATGACTTCCACGAGACCAAGCACCCCTCAGAGTTTGGTGACGTCAACATGTTCGAAGTCATCCGTGCCCTGCACGATGTAGGTTTTAACGGTCCCATCCGCCCCGATCATGGACGGATGATTTGGGGCGAAACAGGTCGCCCCGGTTATGGTCTCTATGACCGTGCGTTGGGTGCCACCTACCTTTATGGCCTGATGGAAGCCATCGAGCACATAGCCTAAGATGTGTGTTGAGGTTTCACGAACTGTGCCGCTAACTCCCGGATATGCTGGGGCGTCGTCCTACAGCATCCGCCGATGACCCGTGCTCCCGCTTCGTACCACATGCGAGCGTCACTGGCGAATGCTTCACAGGTATCCTCGCCGCTCCATGTTTTGGTGTTGGCGTCATAGGTTTCACCGGAGTTGGGATAAACCACAATCGGCTTGTCTGTCCCTGAACGAATTGCGCGGATCAGGTCAGGAATATAACGCGGAGCGGTGCAGTTCACGCCGATGGCCGCCACCTGTGGATAAGCGTCGAGCAGGGCTGCGCAGTCCGCCAGTCGTTCTCCGTGGTTGGTATGTTCCCCATCACGGGCGCTGAAGCTGATCCACGCGCTCATATTGGGGTATTCGCTCAGGAGCCGTACGAGCGCTTGGGCTTCAACTAGACAGGGGATCGTCTCGCAGGCCAGCATATCCGCGCCGGATGCCACCAGCACCGACATGCGGGGGCGGTGAAATTCGACCAGTTCGCGTTCGCTCAGTCCGTAGTTCCCGCGATATTCGGAGCCGTCGGCTAAGAACGCGCCGTATGGCCCGACCGACGCCGCCACGAATGGGCGTACGCGTCCCACTCGGTTAGCCGGATTGGCCCAAAAATTATCGCGCGCTTCGATAGCCAACTGCACCGAATGACGCATCAAGTTGCGGGCGACTTCCTGCCCATATCCGCGTCGTGCGAAGCCTTCGAATGTCGCCTGATAGCTGGCGGTGGTCGCGCAGTCTGCACCTGCCGCGAAATAATCGGCATGAACATCTCGAATCAGGTTGGGGGATTCAATCAGAATCTTGGCTGACCACAATGGATCATGTAAATCCGCTCCGCGTCGTTCGAGTTCGGTGGCCAGTGCGCCGTCGAGCACGACCAGCGGTTGGGTTTCAAGGATGGTTTCAATGGGGTTCTTCATAAGATAAGCCTCTTCCTAACTTTACCTGCGGAACTAGTTTACCTGATGATGATAGAATGGACGGATATACAATCTATAGGAAAGAACGATGGCGAAGCTCAAATTGGATTTGCACGACATCTATAACAAGGGTGATAAAATCGACGTCGAACTCAACCGCATCGTGCAAGAAGCGGTCGAGAAAAAGATCGAACTGGTCGAGATTATCCCCGGTAAAGGCAGCGGCGCACTGAAGAAAAAGGTATTGCGCTTCCTTGATCAGAAGCACATCCGCGCCCTCTATCATCGCGTAGAAAAAGATGATAAAAACTTCGGACGCATCTTCATCCATTTTCGCTTCTGACTGGTATAATGCCATCTAATCAGACCAAGTTGCTGGGAGGTCATGAGTAATGACTGAACCGATACGCGTCTTACACTTTGCCGATATTCATGTCGGCATGGAAAACTATGGTAAAACCGATCCCCAAACCGGATTAAGCAGTCGGGTTGTGGATTTTCTGCATCGTCTGGATGAGATGATCGATTATGCCCGAAAAGGCGATGTTGACCTCATCATCTTCGCGGGGGATGCCTTCAAAACCCGTGCTCCGAACCCGACCTATCAGCGTGAGTTTGCGCATCGCATCCGTGATCTATCCGAACTCGCGCCGACCGTCATGCTGGTGGGTAATCATGATTTGCCGCCAACCATGTTGAAGGCCAGCAGCATCGAAATTTACGATACGCTGCGGGTTCCAAATGTACGCGTCGCCGCGGATTATGAAGTCTTCACGGTTGAAACTAAACGTGGCCCTGTCGTGATCGGCACCGCGCCTTATCCCATTCGCTCACGCTTGCTGGAAGACAGCCGCACAGGTGGCCTCACCATCGCCCAAACCGATGCGCTGCTGCAAGAGCATCTCACTCAGATTTTGGATGATATGGCTGATCAGGCCGAGCAATATGATGCACCTCGAATCTTGACTGGACACTTTACGGTCAGCGGGGCAGTCTTCGGCAGTGAACGGGGCATCATGCTCGGGCGTGATATTCAGGTGCTCTTGTCCTCGCTGGCTGATCCACGCTGGGATTATGTCGCTTTAGGCCATATCCACAAGCACCAGAACATGACCAGTGGACACGAAGGTGTTCCGCCGGTTGTCTACAGCGGAAGTATGGAGCGCATCGACTTTGGTGAAGAAGGTGACCCCAAAGGCTTCTGCTGGGTCGAACTTACCCGCGGATCGGCCTCGTGGCGCTTCGAAGAACTGCCAGCACGACCGTTCGTGACTTTAACGGCTGATCTCCGAACCGCGGCCAATCCAACCGACCAAGTGCTCAAGCTCATCAAGAATCATGATCTTCAAGATGCTGTCGTACGGTTGAACGTGCAGCTTGCGCCGGAAACCGAGTCGCGTTTGAACGAAGTGATCATCCGTGATGAACTCAAACGTGCTGGAATTAGCCAGATGGCAGCTATTCGCAAACAGGTTGAACAGCCTGTCCGCGCACGTTTAGGAGGCAGCCCTGAAGGATTGACTCAGACGCAGTTACTTGATCGGTACCTGTTGAGTAAAGAGATACCCTCCGAACGCCGAACCGAATTAATGGAAGCTGCCGAGCAAATCTTTGACCAGAGAATTACAGACTAGATTTCCTCCCCTGTGAATTAAGCCCGCTTTCTCTTGTCGGGCTTAATAAAAAACTAAGAATTTCTGAAATTCGAATAGAAAATTGATTCTTAACGCAGACAAGGGCAGCTTGTGACTATACTCAAGATAGTCATCTGCAATTATCGTCCCTGTCCTCTGGGATTTTCTGAAAAGGTGTTCCATGTCCCGTATCTTGGTGATCGAAGACGAACCCAATCTGCGAAAGAATATTCTTGACTTTCTTGAGATGGAAGGGTTCGAAGTGCTTGAGGCGGCTGATGGTCAGATCGGCGTGGATACTGCCCGCGCGCACCTGCCCGATTTGATTATTTCGGATATTTCGATGCCGAATATGGATGGATATAACGCACTACTGGAACTCCGCAAAGATACGCGTTCGGCCAATATTCCGGTCATCTTCTTGAGCGCAATGGCTGACCGTTCTTTTGTGCGGCACGGCATGGAACTCGGCGCAGATGATTATTTGACCAAGCCCTTTAGTTACCCCGAACTGCTGGCCGCTATTCAAGCGCGCTTGGAACGCCGTGTTGTACATGAAAATTTGGCCTCCAAAGAACTGGAGTCCGTGAAGAAGCGTTTGGCTCGCGTCGTCTCTCATGAGATGCGCACGCCAGTCGCATCTATTCTCATGGTGCAAAATCTGCTTTCCGCCCAACTGGACACGCTGGAAACACACGAAATCCGTGACATTCTCGACAGTCTGCAAACCGGCAGCTACCGCATCTATCATCTCGCTGAGCAGTTGTCGCTCATGACCCAGTTGGACACCAACACCCTCAGCCAGCAGGTCGTCAGTGAGTTTGGCTTTGCAACGCCGATTTGGACGGTACTCGTAGCCGCCATGAACCTGTCGCGACGCTTTGCCTACCGCAACCCAAGTGGCGGTGTTCAGATTGATGATCGCGATAAGACATCAGTCGTGTTGTGTAACACCCCGTCGCTGACTCATGCCATTGCTGAAATCATCGCCAACGCTATGGATTTTTCACCGTCTGGTCGCGATGTAACCGTTGCTCAATGGGCGCGTGATGAGTGGGTTTACATCAGCATAACCGACTGTGGCGCAGGGATGACCGAAGAACAGATCCAACATGCACTGCAAGACTTTGAGCAAATTGACCGCGAACACAATGAACAGCAGGGTTTGGGCTTGGGGCTGCATCTGGCGCGGCGTATTGCGGAAGCCCATTACGGTCACATGGAGATTGTGTCTCGTCCCGGTTCCGGCACGCAGGTCACGTTCAGCCTGCCGCTCTACCAAGAGCCTGTACCGCAGTAAATTAACTTCAGTTATACATAAGGATAGCGGACTCAGGGCACCTTTTTTGTTATCATAAGGTTGTGCTATACTCGCCACACCGTAGCTATTAAAGAAAAGCCCATGCATATTTTGCACGTCTTCCTTCATGTTAAACCGGAATATGTGGAAGCCTTCAAAACGGCGACAGTCCAAAACGCCCGTAATAGTATCCAAGAGGAGGGCATCGCACGTTTCGACGTGATACAACAAGCCGACGACCCTACCCGCTTCGTCTTGGTCGAGTTCTATCGTTCAAATGATGCGCGCGCCCGGCACCGCGAGACTCCTCACTTTTTGACTTGGCGCGATACTGTCGCTGATATGCTCGTCACACCGCTTACCCGCACCGAATACGTAAATATCTTCCCTGACGATGATGCTTTCACGAGTTCTTAAGCAAACTTACGTGACATCAGCTTTCCTCAGCGAGCACTTTTTGCACGGCTGTGATGACTCGGTCATGAATAGCGCCGTTGCTGACGATGATACCCTGATTATTAAGGGTGTTTCCTTTTGAGTAGTCCAGTGGCGAACCATCAATATCAGTGACTTTGCCACCAGCCGCCTCGACAATCGCCGTGCCCGCGCAGTGATCCCAGATCATGAACGGGCGGGTGCTGCCGATACGGGGCAGCCTCAGATAAAGCTCCGCGTCTCCTGCTGCGATACGCGCATATTTCTCCATGCTGTCGATGTGGATCAGTTCGGCCTCACCGAAGCCAGCCACCTCACGAACCCGTTGCATGCGATCGTGGTTCACATGACTCTTCTCGACACTTTCCAACGCACGCAGGTTCGCCGCGTCAGTGTGCTTTGAGGCGTGAATCCGTTTGACCTCGCCACCTGTCAGCGGTTGCATATAGGCCACGCCGCTTTGTGCATGGAAAAGCTGTGCGCCACCGGGATACGACGGTGTACCAATAATGCCACCCACCGGCTTACGGTTGACCATTAGCCCGACAGCAATCGCGTAATTCCGCATTGAGATATAACCTTTGGTGCCATCTATCGGATCAATCACCCACATCCGTTCGGCTTCGCGGTTTTGTCCGTAATCCAACCATTTGACGACGTCCACCTGTGTCACGGTGATGCCGAGGATTTGGCTGATGAGATGGATCACCTCTTTGCGTAGTTCCTCGGATACCAGCTCCATGAACTGGCCGCCTTGCTCTTCGGCCATGATGGCGTCATCCGGAAAGTGCTGGCTGATGGCACGGCTCAGGATGGCCTGTGCGCCGTAATCGGCAATCGTGACCGGTTCGTGACCACCTTTATCGCTGCTGATCAGATAATGTTCCTGTACGTGCTGGCAGAGGACCGCGGCTTGGCGCACGGCCTGAAAGATCGGTTGGAAGTCAATCACGTTTGGCATCTCCATATCCGTGAGGGTTGTTGGGGTTTATTACATTATTTTACTGCACGGATGCGGGGATGACCTACACCCAGCTAGACGGCTGGTGTACACTGAAATGACACATTGCTACCCCTTTGAGGAACGCTTCATGAGCTGGCTCGCTTATGCATTACTCGCACCCTTGATCTTTACAGTTGTCAATTTCATTGACAAGTTGATCCTAGAAAAACATGTTCGCAATCCGGCGTCCATGTCGGCTTATATCGCGATCATGGCCTTCATCAGTGGCTGTGTGCTGTGGGTGGTGACCGGATTTCCAGTCCTGTCCCTGCATGATACGGTAATTGTTATGTTTACGGGCATTCTAACTTCTGTAGGGGCACTGCTCTATTACCGCGCGCTCTCGACCGAAGAAACCAGCAAAGTTATTGTCCTGATTCAAATTCAACCTGTGATGGTGCTCATCCTATCGTTCTTGTTGCTGCATGAGACAATCACGGCTTTTCAATTCATCGGCTTTATATTGATCTTGGGGGCGGCTATCGCCCTGTCGACGCGGCGCGGCATGGGCGGCATTCAGGTTTCAAAAGCACTAGGACTTTTACTGATCGTCAATCTCATGTGGTCATTGTCAGTAGTGCTCTTCAAATTCGTGGTCGCTGGCGACCAGTTTGAGCGCCTTTTGCCTTACGAAAGTTGGGGCTTCGCGCTAGGCGGCTTGTTCATCGTGCTGTTCGTCCGCTCGGTGCGGGATGCATTCCGCGAAAGCCTCCGCACCATTCCGAAGCAGGCGCTCGCGACCATAGCCGTAAATGAAACCATTTTCCTCGGTGCTAAATTGCTGACCTTAGCGGCAGTTGCGCTCGGCCCAACAGCTTTAGTCAGTGTTTTAGGTGGCACGCAGGTTTTCTTCGGCATTGTCGCCGGATGGATTTTGACGGTTCTCGTACCGTCCATCTATAAGGAGCAGATTGCTCGTCCCGATCTCATCCGCAAGGGCTTAATCGCGGTGGTTCTCTTCGCCGGTATCGCCTGTATCAACATCAGCAGCCTATGAACGAACGCATCAACATCCTCTTTGTTTCAAGTTATATCGACCTCGGCGGCGGGGAAACCGCGCTGCTCAATCTGGTTGATAATCTTGATGCGACCCGTTATTTGCCGCACTTATTAGTACGTGCAGAAGGACAGCTCGCGGAGGCATGGCGCAAGCGGGGATGGCCGGTTTACGTTACGCCTTGGCGCGGCGCGACCACTTACTTCATTCCAGCACTCTGGGCGCAGCTTTCGATCAGCCGCCGCATTGGCAAGATCATTCGTGAGCAGCACATTCAGCTTGTCCACAGCGACTACCATACGCTTCCGATGGCACTGCCTGCTGGAGAGCGTAACGGCGTTCCTGTTGTTTGGTGGTGTTGGGGTTGGTGGTTCAAACCCAAGTCGTGGCAGCGTGGATTCTTTCAGCGCCCTGCGGCCACCATCGCACTATCGAAGGCCATCAAAGCTGGCTTCCTCGGTGAGCCACCCTTTATGCCGCCTGATAAAGTCGAATTAATTTACTCTGGTGTAGATACGACCCGTTTCCGTCCAGGCATCGACGGGGTTCAGGTGCGGCGAGATGCAGACATTCCAACCCGTGCGCCGCTCGTGGCGCTGCTCGCCCGCTTTCAGGATGTAAAAGGGCACGATGTGTTTCAGGACATGGCGCGGCAGGTCGTGCGCATCATCCCCGAAGCACATTTTATTGTGGCAGGCGAGAATACCCAGACCAGTGCTGATAATGAATACAAAACACGTATTTTAGAAACAGCCGCCAACGATCCTGCCTTAAAAAATCGACTGCACTATCTCGGTTTTCGTGCCGATACCGAGCGTGTGATCGCCGCTGCCGATGTGGTGGTATGCAGTTCGCACTTTGAAAGCTACGGCATGGTGAACATCGAGGCCATGGCATCAGGCAAGCCGGTGGTCAGCACCAATAAAGGCGGCCCCGCTGAAACCATCGCCGATGGTGTGACCGGCTATCTCGTCCCACCCGGCGATGCGACTGGTTTAGCTTTACAGGTGATTACGCTGTTGCACAATCCCACCATGCGGGCACGGATGGGCGTTGCCGGACGTGCGCGTGTCGAGGAACACTTCTCCGTCAAAGCGATGGCCGCTCACTACATGCAGATCGTCGAGCAGGTATTGAAGTCGTAAATTGAACCTGTTGTCAGATTGGCCTCATGTCTCAGCGATCTGATCCAATTTTGGCGCGGATTTGCGAGGCCAATTCTTCTAGCCGTTCTTCACTCAGTTCCAAGTACTCACCATTTTTGATTTGCATGGCTTCAAATTGCTGCGCTTCAAAGGGAGTATTGGGTGGGCAGGGGCAAACATGAATATGGAGATGAGCATTGCGTTCGGGGCTGCCGAGTGACGCGATATACATGCGGATAGCATTTGTTGTTTCTGAAACAGCGAGGGCTACCCGCTGGACAATGGCTTGAAGATGCAGCCATTCTTCGAGACTTAAATCACTTTCAAGCCGTTCCACATGCCGCTTGGGGCAAACAATCGTATAACCTTCCTGTGGTGGAAATTGATTGAGGAAGGCAATGACTTGCTCATCTTCATACACGATATGTGGATTAGCGACCAGAGGCTTGCCTTCAACAATCCGACAGACGAAACAGTCGGATCGTGTTATTCGGTCATATTCTTCTCGTGTTACTTGAGGGGCCATTTTGAACCAACTTATTAATGCATTAGCTTGGCAATTCCATTTTGGTGATTAATTTCCCCGCTTCACTTACCATTGCCTCAGGCCAACCGAGGACGTTCCGCTGCCAATTTGCATCGTTGTAATTGCTGTAGCGGGTCGGCAGTTGGCGCCAGCGTTCAAGCGCCTTACTCTCTTCCCCCATCGCGAATTCGGCAACCGCCAGCGCCGCGCTAAATTGATGCGTTTCTGGGGAGAGGCCACACCCTTTCTGATAATCCGCTAAGGCCGCCGCCATATCACCTTGTTTAAACGAGAGATGTCCGCGCCCAATATAGGTTGCTGCTTGATCGGGTTCAATCTCAATCGCCTCGTTGAAATCTTTGAGTGCTGGTTCGTCATGACCCATCCGCGCGTAAACCGCTCCGCGTGTATACAGGAGAACGGAATTATCCGGTTGAAGACCTATTGCCTGCTGCATATCGTTGAGGGCGCTGGATAAGTCGCCTTGCTGCAAAGAAACGACCGCGCGGTTATTCAGTGCATAAACCGATTTGGTATCAAGCGCTATCGCCGCCTCACAATCGGCGCGGGCGGCCTCTAAATTGCCAAGCTGAATATAGGCCGTGCTGCGGGTGAGGTGCGCCACCACATCCTTTGGATTTTTCACCAACTGTTCAGACGCGAATTCGACAGCTTTCTCGAATTCTTCACTAAAAAGATACGGATTGCTGCGTCCCCGATTGAACGCACGGAGAACCCCGCCGATGAACACTTTGCGATAAATCACCACTACCGCAAAGATGATGCCCAGCGCGATCACCCACGAATTGATCAGCGGAAACGCCAACTGAATAATGATGCCGAGGATGACCAGTGGCAGCAGAACCCGCCATGTTACGCTTGGCGGATTGGTGTTCACGCTTGGATCTCCACGACCACGCCTTCTTCTGCCCAGTTGTATAGGGCCTCGGCATTTTCATTGCTCAGCAAAATACAACCGTAAGTGACCTTTGTGCCGAGGCTGTTTGTCCACAATAACTGCCAGCCCCCGCGCGTCGGGAAACCATGGAAGCCATTAGTGAAATCCGCGTCAGGAATCGGCTGATACACACCCATGAAGTGCGGCATCCACAAATCCCAATTGGCGGCGTAGGCGTTCGGCTCGTGCGAAATGATCTGGTAAATCCCCGGCCATGTTGGGCTGTTCGGGATGCCTGTGCTGGCTGCCCAATCCCACTTGAGATTGCCGCCTTCGTAAACTTTCACCCATTGCCCGCTGATACTGACGACGATGCGCTTATCGGGATCAACCGCGTAAGGCATAAATGTATCTGGCGAAGGAATAGTAATGGTCTGTCCGGCTGAAACTCTGTCGATTCCGCCGTTGGCCTTCTGAATATATAGATAGGGTTCGCCTACATCCCACGCGATGCTGGTGATCGTTTCTCCCGGTTTCACCACGTATTGATAATCATGATGATAAACGCGGGCATAGGGATTGGTGCGCCCCTCCCGTATCGCCTGCTGCACATTGGTAACCGCTTCATCCAGCTTGAGATAGCGTGTCGAATCCAGTATGCCCGATTGCGCTGTCAAATATTCTCGCACAGGTGCATCATTAGCCGTCAACGACAATCCAGTTGGACTGTTAGGATCGGAATCCGCGCTTAACCAATTGCCCCATTGCTCCGGTGGTGCCGACCAGTACACCGAGTCGCCGGTCACAGGATCAAAAACGCGTATGCCTAATGGGCTGCTGAGTAAGCGCTGTGCCTGATCGACCATCGACGTCGAATCGGTCACGCTGGGTGCGATGGTTTGCATGACCAGCGTCAATCGTCCATCCGCCAGCGCGGCACTGGGATTTCCCTGTACCTGAGCGACAGTCGCAGCCACGTCCAGCACCCGACCATTTTGAGGAGGTGTAGTTGTGACCTGACCATTCACCAGTTTGACACCCGCATTCACCGCTGCCTGCGCGAATTGATCGGCGTTAGTGGTCAAGGTGTTTTGCAATGTAGTGGCGTCAATGCTAACCACAGGCTGGGTGTCAACTCGCCCGATCAATGCCGCGAAAACGCTGCTCAGATTACCGCGCCCTTGTTCATATGCGGCTTTGGCTGTCGCGTTGGCATCAATTGTTAAACCAAGGTCGGATGCCTGAAAACGCCATGCTCGCTGACCATCGGTTAGCCGCAGCGATCCCCAATCACTGGTTAGTTTTTGCGCGGCTTCCACTTGGGATAATCCACCTAAAGCGACGCCGCCTGCCCGCACACCGGGAAGGATGCCGCGCCCGTAGATGATGCCAATGCCCAGCGTCATCACCGCGCATGACATGAGCATGAAGCCCGCAACCATTGCCGCCAGCACCAAGTAAAACTTCTTGTTGCCACGTTGAGTTTTGCGTACAGGCGCGTGTGCCGGAGGCCGCACCAGATAAGTGTTGGGCATAGGCTGCGGCACCGGATAAGCGTTCTGTCGTGGTGGCGTTGCCGCACGGCGCGGGATCGGCGCGGCAATCGGTTGTTGATGTACCGGATACGGGCGCACGCGGATTGGCTGGGTGGCCTGCGCTTGTGAATAAGCACGTCTGGATTGCATGATGAATCCGTTTATCCAATTCGGGATTACAAGTTACAAACCTTATTATAGGCTGAATTTGCAAACGGTGTATCCATCAAAAGGCTGACGTAGGTGATGCGGTGGGAATAGGTCGCTAAGTAGGCGCGACCCCTACGATTATTGCCGTAACCGCATCGATCATGTCCCGTTCTTGCGCCAGTGAGACGAGGCGGTTGCAAGCGAATTGTAGATCGTAGGAACTGATCATTACCGCGTTGACTTCGGCGCGACTGACCCGTTCCCAATTCCAACCGGATAGCCCATCCGTACACAGCAAGAGCTGCTTGTTGGCGTCCATTTGGTAAGTCACGACATCCACTTCAAGTTCGGCCATCTTGCCGACAGTCTTGTAAAGGACATTAGTGACGTCCACTTGATTTTGATAAATCTGCTCCCATGTGGCCTCACCTTTTTCAACCAGCTTATGGGCTAGATGGTGCGTAGTCGTCAGTTGTTCAACGCCACTTGGCGAAATCGCATGAGCGCTTGTATCCCCGACATGTGCGATATAAGCCACGCTGCCGTTGACGATGGCCGCGGTCATAGCGGTCGTGCCATAAGATGGGTTTTCCATCAGCCGTTGGTTGGCTGTCAAAAACGCATCGACTAATATTTTGCGTACGGCCACATCGTAGTCGCCCATATTGACCATCAGTGGCTCATAGAGTTTACTGACGACTTCTTGCGTGACCGTCTGTACGGCTAAAAGGGGAGCGCTTTGGTGTTCGTTACGACCGACCATACCGTCTGCGACAATGAATAAACCGACGTCTTGAATGCCAGCGTCCGAAACGCCTGTCATAATCAGGGCAGCGGAGGCATCTTGGTTGGCTTCACGGGTATGGGTATGGTCGGTGGCATGGCCGTATACAAGCTGTGGTTTATCCATCAGTCCAAAAAATCCTGTTTGGGCAAAAAGCAATGAATATTAATTGCAACCATATAACCTTACCACATTTCCCGATTATTCCACGCCTTGCATACGTAAATTTTGTTGCGGTCCGGATTACCAGCGGTTAAATCAGGAATTGTATTTGGTATAGGCGTTACGGATTTCTTTGCGCTAAAATTCACATATCCTGCTTGAAGTACGAAAGCTGTTGTTCGATGCAAACCTTATCCATTCCATTCGTGCTGTCTGTCATCAGCACCGTTGTCACTGCCGTTTTTGCCTTTATAGTCCTACGCCGCTGGTGGGAAAAACCCCGCCCGCATCTATTGGCGTGGGGCATTGGCCTCTTTCTCTATTTTCTCGGCACGGCTTCACAGGTCATTCTGACCTTTGTCTGGAGTCCGCTGTTCTTTGCCCTGTGGTATTGGTGCGGCGCGTTAATGGTCGCGCCTTGGTTGGGGCAGGGAACGGTTTTCCTGCTTGTCCGGCGGGGCAACATCGCCCGCAACGTGATGATGGCTCTGATTCTAGTGGGGATTATGACTCTGCCGTGGACATTATTCCTGACACCATTTAATGCCAGCGCGTGGCACACTGGCGCGGATATGACCCAAATCTACCGTGATGAAGTTGCGCCTGATGGCACCGTTATTCATCAAGGCATTATGGCAGGCAGTTCCAAGGGCACAGTGCGCTTCTTCTCCCCCGTGATGAATGTCTGGGGAACGGTCGCTTTGGTCGGTGGCGCGATTTACTCCGCCTACATTTTCCGCCGCAAGAATATCATGCGTAACCGTGTGGTCGGCAATTGGTTGATTGCCTTCGGGGGTTTACTCCCAGCGCTCGGTGGTGCGCTTATCCGGTTGGGTGATCCGTCATTCAAGTACATCGGGGAAATGCTCGGTGCGATTCTCATCTTCTGGGGCTTCTGGCTGACGACCCATGTTCCCGATGAAGAACCGACGCCCAAGCCGACAGTGTCACAGGCGGTAGGGGACTTAGATATTTAAAAGCAAGAGGATGCGGCAAAGTCATCCTCTTGTTTTCAAGACTTAAGCTCACGAAGTTGTGGCTGTCGTAGGTGTAGACACTGTTTCTGTCGTAGTTTGATCGTTTAGCCTCAACCAAAACCACCCAATTCCTAGCACCAATCCTATCCACACAACCAATGGAATTAAACTGGAGAACCCGCGCAGTTCTAAAGCCATACCGTAGTTGTAAGCGATGGCACCTTTTTGCAGTGCGGGAATCGCAAAATCCAGCAATGGATTGACCGTTTGACCTTGATTCACCAAGATGATAGTTTGGCGATTATAGTCAATCAGATTTTTGTATTCAGCCAGCAGTTGGCGTGGCGCATCCGGCGGCAAGCCATATGCTGTGATCGATTGTGCCCATGTATTCAACAGTCCGGCGATCATCAGCAAACTAATTACAATTACACCAGCCATGCGGTTAAACCACTGGTTGAGCACAAAAATGACCGGAATGACCATAAACGGCAGCATCGGGATCAACAGGCGCGCGCCCACGCTGTATCCGCCCCACCAAACGATATAGCCCGATCCGTATCCGATGAAGTCCATCAAAACGAAGATAATCAACATCACCATGCTTCGCTGTTCCGGCTTTTGCTTCCACATGAAATACAAACCGGGAATAACCAAAAGCAGGAAAGGTGAGATTAGGAATAATCCGCGAAATGTGCCAAACAGCAGCTCGCCCGCGATTTTGAATGAGGGTAACCCGATTCCCATAAACCCCTGAACGTTGACAATTGACCCCCAGATTGAGTATTCGTAACCCAGTGGAATCACCGAGCGGAAAGTGGCGAGGTTATAGATGATATTGATGATAACCAGCGGAACGCCACCGATGACCACTCGAAACAGTGCTTTGCGATCCGGCACAACGATAACTGCCCACAGGAAGATTAGCCCTGCAAACAATGCCACAGGATACTCTGAAATCACCGCCAAACTGAACAGTAAACCCGCCAGCCACAGCCGCTTGGTCGATTTGTTCTCGTATATGACTGTCCACAGACAGTAAAAGCCGCCGAATAATCCGAAGGAAGAAAGTTGATGTTGAAATAACTGCCCACTAAACGGAAAGACAATCGTACACAGCCCGAAGGCCATTGCCAGAATGAACGCATAAACCAATTTGGATGCGTATCGGTTAGCGAAAAAGAACACCAGCACGCCCAATAGTGCTGAAGGTAAGGCTGCTCCGAAGAACGACATCAGTGACAGCGCCCAGCGGAAATATAAATTATTCGGCCAATTGACCAGTTCATCTCTGAAAGGGACATTCGTATCGGCTTGCAAAATGTGGCGTATCGGGGGTAGTGAAGCGACAGCACGGTAAGCGATATAGACCGGTAGTGCAATCAGCGAGGGGCCAATCGATTTATCCGTATAGTAATGACCTTCAAAAAAGGCTTTGTCGCCGGTGTTTTTCTCGAAGCTGTCAATGATGAATGTGTTTTCTTCGACCAGCGCATAGACCACGTCCGCCCGAGATGTGGTCGCCCAATTGAGAGGGGGGCGAAAATATGAGTAGCAAGCAATAAGAACCAGAAAGAGCATCACGGCATAGATCGTGCGGCGGTGTGAAACCATCATGACTCCACAGTGTGGGTGAGTTTTGAGGCCAATTGACCTATCTTACTGGCACATGTTCTCTCCCGTAGCATTTTCACATTTGACTTTAATCCGAATCAAAACAGGAGGTGAGGGGCCTCCTGTTTTCAAGTGAAGAATAATGTGAAAATTGAATGGTTTAGCGACGAGCTGTCCGTGACTTCAGGCTGACCAGCGCGAAGATAAACAGAATGACGCCAAGCACGGATGCGGATAACAACCCTCGTGCCAATATCTCCGGCTGCCATCCATCCAAAAGCACCGAACGCATCGCTTCCAAAATATAGGTGATCGGATTATAGATTGCGGCGGTCTTAATCCAACCACTGAGCAGTGCGACCGGAACGAATGTTGCCGTCAGGAATGTGAGTGGGAAGAACAGGAACGAGCCACCTTGTGTCGCTGCTGCACTGCCAGAGCGGAGCGCGATGGCGACCGTCAAACCGGAAAAGCCGACACCCAAGACCAACGCTAACCCGACGACCACCAACATTCCAGCCACGCCGGTTGCCGATTGCAGACCAAGCAGGATGCCAACTCCCAAAACGATGACAGTTTGCAGTCCCAACGTGAGTGCTCCGGCAATCATCGGGCCAAGCAAAAGGGCTGCACGGCTGATTGGAGTCAGGAGCAATTTGTCGAAATAGCCGTTGGCAATGTCACGGACGATAGCTTGTCCGGCTACTCCTGCCCCGCTGAGCGCCGAACTGACAATTGAAACCGGTAAAATGAAAGCGAGATAACTTTTGCCTGCTAATCCCGGTAAAAAGCTGGAAGCGTTGCCCAGCGAACCGGTATACACAAATAGGAAAAAGACGCTGATGATAATGCCCGGAATGATTGCTGCGGGTACGCGAAAGGTCGTTACTAGGCTGCGCCATGTCAGCGTCGTAATTTGCAGAAGAAGCGGCATGCTTCCTCCCCGGCTGACCGGCTTGGCTTTGAGATCAATGCTTTGTTGACTTGCAATAGCAGTCATGTTGTTTTCCTTTTTCCCCGGTTATTTACGGATGTTTTTCGAGATCGTGCTTGCAGTGAATTGATGGTTTAGGCTGTGAGAACTTCGTCAGGTTCCACGGTATCGAAGCGCTCGCCGGTAACCTGAAGGAATACGTCATCCAATGTCGGTTGGGTCAATGTCAGTGAAATCGGGTCAAGTGCAGCTTGGTGAAGCTGAGTCATAACCGTTGGCACAGCGGCGGCAGCTTGCGGCATATAGACGCGAAGCACCTTGCGGTCAGTTTGGACGCTCTCAGCAATGGGCTTGAGAAGCTCAGCTGCTTTTTCTGCTTGCTCGTTATCATGGAACGTCACATTAATGGACTCGGTTCCGAGCTTGGATTTTAATTCCAGCGGTGTGCCTTCGACTGCAATTTTGCCATTCTTGATGATAGCAATACGGTCAGCCAGTTCATCGGCTTCTTCCAGATATTGTGTAGTCAGGAAGATAGTCATACCCACTTCTTTATTGAGGCGGCGAACTTCTGTCCAGATGTCGCGCCGACTGGCGGGATCAAGCCCTGTCGTGGGTTCGTCCAAAAAGAGAATATCGGGCTCGTGTGCCAATGCCATTGCGAGATCGAGACGGCGGCGCATACCACCACTGTACTTGCCCACGCGGCGGTCGGTAAAGTCACTCAACTTCACCAGATTGAGCAGTTCATGGGCGCGCGCCTGTGCTTGTTTACGGCTGTAACCGAAGGTCTGTGCTTGAATCGTCAGTAGTTCCATCGATTTCATCAGCGGGTCGAGGCCAATGTCTTGCAAGGCGACACCCGCATGACGCCGGACTTCCCCGGCTTGCGTCACGACATCAAAGCCACCTACAGTTGCCTTACCGCTCGTAGGCAGGATCAATGTGGTCATCATCGAAACGCAGGTGCTTTTGCCAGCGCCGTTAGGCCCTAGAAAGCCGTAGATTTCACCTGAATTGACTTTGAAGGAAACTCCGTTTACCGCATAAAAATTCCCGTATTTCTTGGCGAGATTGTCTGCGACAATTTCCCGATTGTTCATTTCATTCGCTCCACTTGTTTGTTCGTTCGAAACTGTTGGTCTGACTTACCTACTTAATGTTCAGTAAGTAATTTGGCTAAACAAAATGCGTTGAATAACGCATGGCCGTCAGTATCTATTTTTTACCTTATCAATTACTGAACAAAAGGTGAGCGAAACATGAGAAGAACCTAGACAGTACGTTCAATCATCCCGTTCAAAAGCAAGTCAATCACCTGCCGCATCATCACTTTAGACGACACTTCAAAACGGCTGGTCGAGTCAAAATACACAGCCCAATTGGTCAGTGCCAGCAGCATCCCTGCCACCATTTCCGGGATGATCCGCCGTACCTCGCCGCGCGCTTGCGCCCCTTTGATCACTTTGATGATCGGCTGCATCATTGCTTGGTCAACCTGCTGGATCAGTTCTTCGGCGTAGGTCTCTGAAATCTGGACGGCATCTGACCGTACCATGCGCATTAGATCAACCGGTGCTTGTTCCACTAGCCAGTCGGTGATCGCGCCAAGTTGGGCGTCTAGTTTTGGCGGTACAGAAGCAGCAATGTTCTCAAGTCCTTCACGCTGATGGGTCATGTGGCGGGCAACCACCTCACGGTAAAGTTGTTCCTTGCCATTCGGGGCATGGTAATACAACGCCGCCTGCTTGACACCTAGTGCGTTTGCGATGTCTCGCATCGTGACGGAGGCATAACCGCGCTCCATAAACAGCTTCTCGGCAGCGTCTAAAACTCGCGCCCGTGAATCACTAATTTCCATTAACGCTAACGTCACGTCCTCCATCTCCTTTCATAACAACAGATTACGCCTCAGTGTACGCAATTTAGTCAGAAGTGGAGAAATTATTGTACAAATGCTCATATTCTTGGCCGACATGATCCCAACTGTAGCGCGATTCGATCAATTTTCGACCACTGGTGGATAAGGTAGCCCGTAGCGTTTCATCTTCCAGAAGTTTGACAATGGCATCCGTCATCGCCACACCATCGGCTGCGATGGCATCCTGTCCATCCCTGACCGCAATGCCATCCAAACTGATTGGCGTACCCACCACCGGACAACCCATTGCCAGTGCTTCGAGAATCTTGTTTTTAATCCCGGCACCGAGCCGCAGCGGACTCACAAACACGCTCGCCCGCGCCAGATAGGGACGAACATCCGGCACGCGTCCCGTAACGCGAATGTGTTCATTTGCCAGTGATCGCATCTCACTCGTCGGCGCATTTCCCACTAACCACAGCCGCGCTTGCGGGACTTGTGCTTGGACTGCCGGAAAAACCTCGGTCGCTAAACGGATGGCTGCATCGACATTGGGCGCATATTCATAATTGCCCACGAAGAGCAGTGCCGGAATCCGCTGCACCGGACGTGGTCGAAACTGGTAAGTGTCTACGCCATTCGGGATGACCCTCACCCTCAGCTTGGGGTTGATGCTGATCAGTTCATCGCAGTCACGTTCAGACACGACCACTGTATTGGCATAAGGCGTGAACATGAACGACTCAAACCGTCGCGCAATCTGGTGCTGAATACGCAAGTTGACTCTTGTAGGCGAGAGGCTGTAACTTTCCCTTGTCTTCGTATTCTCAATCATCCGCCGTAAATACAGGCTAAAACTTTCATACGGGGTGATGATTGCTTTCCGTCCGCCGAGCGCATGGTAAAACTCATACACATGGATGCCGCCGAACAGGTGGATTGCATCATACTGGTTTATCGCCAGTTGTTTCTCAATCGCCCGCCACATCTCTGGCGACCATGATTGCTCAACACGTTGAGGAAAACGGGTCTGAGGCAGTAGCAAACGCCGTAAATAGCTCAGTTGGCTGCGCCGCGGTTCGGGGAAAAGTTCTACATGATTAAACAGGTGGTCATATTGTTGGATTTCCTGCGCGTCTTCAGGCCGGTTGGTGAAAGCCAGCAAATCTAGTTCGTGTTTGCGAGCCTCTAATTCTTCCGCCAGATGGTAAACAATCAGTCGGTCACCCAGATAAAGTGGCCAAGGCGGACAGCGTGAGATGAGCAGGATACGCATTTAATGTAACGACGATTCCTCGACGCCCAATATCAATTCGCGCAAACGGGGAATGTCATGCGCCAGCACAGGCACTTCACTGTTCGCCGAGAAGAACGCATTGGTGCCCCCATATTCGAGGCCGACAATATTCGGTTCCGGCCATTCGCCCTTATGAATATTATCCAATGCCCATTCCGTCAGCATCCAGTCCACGTCGGTCATCGGATAATGATCAACCAAACGCTTTTGCTCTTCCACATAACGAGTGCCCGCCACGTGCAGTTCGCGCAGCGCGTACAGTGGCAATCGACTGATATATTCCTTCATGTCGATTCCCAGATACACAGCCGACATTCTCGCATGTGCCAGATCAAGCAGTAAACCGCAGTCCGTTTCATCAACGACGCGTGTAATCACTTCCGGATAGATGACCAGTATCGGCACTTGATAGTTCGGGTCATAGTTGGCGTTTTCGAGGATGATTTTCTCGCTGCCGAAGTGCTCCACCATGCGGATAATATCGGCTTCCATCGCTTCAATTAAGGGTTCCAGATAGCGTTCATCTCTGGTGTCAAACACCATGTCGAAGTCTTTGGCATGAGGCGCTAGATGCGTGTTGACGTAAGGCGTGGCGGTCGTTGCCAGACAGTCTTCGATCAGTGGAATGCCCACTGCGTCGATGTTGTGTCGTCCAGCCATTAAGGGGAAATGGACGGCGGCGGGTCGCTGCTTTTCAGCCTCTGTGATCATTTCCGGCCATTCGGTTGTCTTGTACAGGTCGAATTCTACACGTTGGTTGGCGAGAAGTTCCGCTGTTTGCGGTGAATAGTTAATCGCTAATTTCATTCCGGTGAGTTCCTCATCACTGAAAGGTTATCCATTGTACAGTGTAACATGGAGAAATCATCACGAGATGGGTCTTTCGGTCGGTCAACCGTTAGTTTACTGCTTCAGAGTGCGTTCGAAGTACCAGACCAATTGGCTAACGTGCTGTGATTTGGCGCTTATAAACATGATGCTGATAGTTACTGCTACCAGAATTCCACTGATGATAAAAGCAGTGGATAAATCCCCATTTGGAATTTGCACGATAAACATCATGATCATGAGGACGACAGCGAATATAATTCCGCTCAACCAAGATGATCGATCTACTGTATGAGTAGCCTCAATTCGTGTGGTGGACTCAGTCTCTACATAGAGATGTCCTGTTATTTTATGCCCTCCTCGATAGGGTTGGTATAAAGAGAATTCATAAGTGACCGCATCTACTTTTTCAACATGTCCCTTAACCCGAACCGCTAGGCATCCAATTGGTTTTCCAATGCTTTCCCGTAATCGTTTGGCACACTCCTCAATGGGATATGGTGACGTAAATCGAAGTTGTTGCGGCGTATCAAATAAGTTTACAAGTTTAGCGAACATGATAATGTCGTTGACCTACTGTTTCAGTGTGCGTTCGAAATACCAGAGCAATTCACTTGCAGGTGGTGGCATTGGCTTAGGTGGGGACGACATCCGTTTCCAATTGGTATATTGAATGAATCCAACTGTGGCAGCAATGATGATCGCGATAATTAATCCATAAGGCATTGGAGTCATAAAACCACATAGCAGAGTGGTGATGATAATAATTGGAATGAGGAATTTCTCTTTTTCAGGTGGAAGCCTCCATGATGAGCCGCCACGCGAGAATGATGCCTCAACTTGAGTCGTAGATGAATTTAGGGTAACAAATCGGCCTTCTACTGTTTCTTTCCAATATTTTAAATTTTGATAGAGCGAAAATTCATAGGATGATTCATTTATCTTTTGAATGTTGCCTCGCATAAACGCGAAGGACATTCCCATACGCTTATCAAAGCTTTGACGAATGCGGTTCACGCACTCCTCAAGTGGCAAGGGTGCTATGTATTGTATGGGGTAATGAGAGCCAACCGTAGTTTTTTCAGGGTCTTCTGCGTTCATCTTGACAGCCTTGAGTTACTTAATTATCGCACTTTTTGGTCAACCAGTTACAAATTTCCTATAAGGCAATATTGATGTAATGCCTTCTGTTATGGTACACTATCCGCACAACAGTCTTAGCTGTGTGATATTATTCAACTGTGATCGAACAAGATTCAGACCACCCTCCCAGTCAGCGTACCAACTTAACCGACATTTTACACCGGCTTAAGGTAACTTTTCGCGTACCTTAAGCGTCAGGTGTTTTTGTATTCCGGGTGATCGAATCAGGAGAAAGATAGATATTTTGGACATCGCGAGTTTAGTTCCGTTGGTCGTTCTTATCGTTATCCACGCGCTTGTGACTCTCGGCTATGCTGCACTCGTCAATTCTCGTGAGCCACTGCTGCGTGAACAAATCGAAACGGAAGCGGATGCACCGCCGCGTTTGCACATTACCTATCAACTCAGTTTGCTGCTGCTGCGCTTTGCCATTGCCGCCTTAGCGGTGACGACATTAGCGCAAAGTCTTGCCTCAAACATGCATCTGCAAAATCCGGATCTTAATCGCCTGCTGGCAGACATAGTCGTTCTGCTGCCGACCGCCTTGCTCACGCTCATCTTCGGTGATCTGGTGCCAGAAGCCATTGGCAGCACCAACGCTGATTCTTTGGCTCGCTGGTTCATTTTCCCCACGCGCTTTCTCATCACGCTGCTTTCGCCACTGGTTATCGCCATGATGGCTGTCAGCAAGCGTCTGGCGAATGTGGTCGGCAGCGGTGATAAAGTCAGCGTCTACACCGAAGAAGAAATCATGACTATGTTGGATGCTGGCGAAAAAGAAGGCAGCATCGAGAATGACGAAAAAGAGATGATCTATTCGGTGCTTCAGTTCGGCGATAAAACCGTCCGCGAAGTTATGATCCCGCGAATCGATGTGATAGCCGTTTCACTCGACACTTCACTCGATGAGGCGCTTACGGTCTTGTTGGACAGTGGTCACTCGCGCATTCCGGTGTACGAAGAAAGCATCGATAACATCAAAGGGCTGCTCTACGCCAAAGATTTACTGCGCGTTCTCCAATCGTCATCCAACCGAAAACCGATTGCTGAATTGATGCGCAAGCCGTTCTTCGTGCCCGAAAGTAAACGTGCCGATGAACTGCTGGCGGAACTCAAGAGCAAAAAAGTTCACATGGCAGTTGTTGTGGATGAATACGGTGGCACTGCGGGTATTGTCACTTTCGAGGACCTGATTGAAGAAATCATTGGTGACATTCAAGACGAGTACGATACCAACGAAGAACAGGAATACATCGAGCTTGGGCCGAATACCTATCGTGTTGATGCCGGTATCAGCCTGACCGATTTCAACGACTTGTTAGAAGTCGAACTTCCAACTGAGGAAAGTGACACATTAGGTGGTTTCCTGTTTGCCGAGTTTGGACGCGTACCAGAAGTCGGCGAAACTTTGGAACACGAGCCGCTGACCTTACGGATCGAATCCTTAGATGGTCGCCGCATCCGTAAAGTGCATGTGACGCGTAAAGTTGTCCAGCCGGAATCAGTGGTCGAAACGGCTGCCAAGGATGAGCCAGTCACTCGTCCACAAACGGTCGGAGACTAATCGGATTTGCTTCGACTAACTCGACTGTTATGATTCTCCCGATATTCTAGCGGTGGGATTGATGTCGGTGTTTGCCGTCGATTTCGTCGATTAGTAGTTTGACGATGAGGACACATGCGACAGCGAGAAGAGGGAGAAGGACGAGGCCGAGCAGCCCAACACCGTGCCCTATCATCATCGAATAGGAGCAGAGCATCAAAAACATTACAGCAATCATGAATTTCTGGTAGTGGCTCATAGTAGACCTCTCGATACTAATCACCTCAACCATATTCATTGTATCACTGGATTGTTAAATATTTCACAGAACGACCTGTGAGCTTGTTTGAAGAATGATGCCTACCGCTTTCCGGCGTAGAGAGAGGTTTCATGATCCTAGGACTCATCACCGCCCAGTAACCATGCTAACTCTTCGATAATAGCTGCAACGAAAGTATAGGTCACCGTGACCAAGGCTGGCGGCAGCAGCAGCCCTAGAAGACCAAAGGTTTGGCTAAACAGCAGCGAAAAGATGCCGATAATGATCCCGAAAACAACCATCATACAGCCGCGATAGACTTTCATAGTGTTGTAATCCTATATCCAGTCTTTACCATTTAAGTATAAACTGATCCCGTCCAATTGGTGGTAGCAATTCCCGGTAGCGGATGCCCACCGTCGCGGCCTTCACCTTTGTCTGGCCCGGAATCTAGCCACGGTAAATAGCCTTCTTCTGTCCAATCGACCTTAGTAGCATATACACGCCCGATCTCTTCTAAAAGTTCGATTTGTGGCTGTTCGAAGTCTTCCAACCCCGACCCAATGCTGGATGGGGCAGGTTTTCCAGCTAATGAAATGCCCAAAATGTCCCGCACATTTTCCGTTTGTACGTAAGGGTTATAGCGCCGAAAATCAATCCGCTTGCCATAGATTGTGCGTGTCTGAAGAACCTGCTCCAACGTCGTATCATCCAGCGTTTGGTTGATGATGTACTTAACCCAATCCAGCAGCCAGAATCGGGACGCGTCCCCGTCGCCATAAGTGCGCGGTGGATAACCTGTTCCCATTGAAAAGTGGATGACATTACCATCGGTAAAGCCTTCCGCTGCCCCAATGTACTCCATCGCTTCAACTGTGACTGCAAGACACGGATTACCCGTTAATCCCACCCCACCATCAATCAGATTGCCCAGCACAGGCGCGAAGTAAACCGGCGCTGCTCCACTGGCGCCCACTGCTCCGCTAATCGGCCAGTCAGCGAATCGTACTGCTCCCGGCCCTTTGCTGACGATGTAATAGGTGTTAGCGGTACGCACATCACGTGTCGTCATAAACACAATCGGCTTGCTGAAGTCTTTGATCGTTTTACCATGTGCAAATGGGGCTAACGAATCAATGAATGGCTGCAAGTCATACTGATTGCGTAAACCACCAAATAGATATTTCAGGTAAAGCAGCACGCCTTTTGGCTGTGACTGAAAGGCTTGGGGCAGGCGCGTTCGGTAGACATCTTTCAGCAAATCGGCTGCCGGGATGCCCAATCCAATGCCTGCCGCAATCAATGCGCCGGTGCTTGTACCGGCCACCATATCGAACATCTCGGCGCAGGTTTTGCCTGTTTGGCGTTCGAGTTCGGCCAGCATCGCCACCGTGATAATTCCCCGCACGCCACCGCCATCAATTGAGAGGATCATCTTCTTATTTTGGGGGTTAATATTCAACATAACACTAAGTCTGCCTGTCTGGAAAGAATCTGGAGAATAGCTTACAGCGATATGAGAAAGAGAATACACGCACTCGCAGCAGGCGGCAACCTGTGCTATTGTAGCCCCTATCCCGCAAGCCGCTTCCATATGGGTTATCACGCGCTTCGGGCACGGTGTATACAATCGTGAGATTTGATTCGCGATGCAAAGTGACCAATCTGATCTGAAGTTGCCAACCCCGGTTTCGCCTGCTCCTAGACCGCGTTCCATAACCCCGCGCACGACCTTTCTCAAACTTAATCAATTTGATCGTCGTGTCGTTTTGATCGTGGTCTTGTTATTGGGCTTAACGGGATTGGTGATTTTATTGGGGGATCGGGTCGGTGTGACCCTTCAACGCGTCGCGCCGATAGGAGTTGCCCGCAGTACCAGTTCCATCATCATGCAGTTTAGTGAAAGCATGAACCGCGTGACGGTCCCACCGAACGTGAAGGTCGTACAAGTCGCTCCTGATAAACAGGGCACGACGATCACTGCCAGTGACGTACTGTCAACGGTCGATGGCACAGTAAATTGGAGTGGCACAACACTCAATTTCCGTCCTTCATTTCCACTTAAGCCCGGTGCTGCTTATCAAGTCATATTGAGTCCCGGCGCGGTCAGTGATAGCGGACGCAAAGTCATCTCCGAATATCGCTATGGCTTTACCGTGCGTACGCCGCGCGTGGCTTATCTTGCTCCCGCCGACGGTTCGCCTATAAACCTTTGGGTGGCTGATCCATCAGTTCCCGGTTCGGCTCATCAAGTGACCAAAAGCCCGTCCGGTATTTTTGACTTCGGTGTCAGTCCCGACGGCGGCAAGATCGCCTTTACCGAGAAGAATTCGAATACAGGTACGATGGACATCAAGTTGTTAGATGTTGAAACTGGTGGCATCGAACAACTCACCAACTGCATTGATGCCGAGTGCAAAACGCCCGTTTGGCGGCCCGATGGTCAGGTCATCGCCTATGAACGTATTGACCTTAATACCAGCCTTGCGGATCAAGTAGGCGCCAGCCCGACCCGCATCTGGATCGTTGACCTGAGCAGTACGCCCGCTACTACCCGCCCACTGTTTGATGACTCGCAAATTCTCGGCTATGGTGTCCGCTGGTCAGCCGATGGCACGCGGATTGCCATGTTTAACATGAGCAGTCAGGGTATTTTGGTTCATGATTTCCGTGATGGCAGCACGCAGGTTGTTCCCAGCAAATACGGCAATCCCGGCGAACTCTCTCCAGATGGCACGAAGTTGATTTACCCAGAGGTGACGCTGGCCAATAATGAGGCCACCAGCTATTTGCAAATTGCGGATCTGGTGAGCAAGAATCTGCAACGCGTATCAAATCCTGAAGACCCGATTGATGACGACAACGCTATTTGGACACCGGATGGTAAATTCTTGATCGTCTCACGCCGCTATCTGGACGAGCGCACGACACGCGGCAGGCAAATCTATGAAGTGAATCCGGTTGATGGAAGCGCCCAGCCCTTAATTGTAGATGCCGATTATCAAAATGGATTTTTTTCGCTGGATCCAACCGGCACTCAGCTTGTGCTCCAGCGTTTTCCGGATCCAGTGGCGATGAATGATCCCAATAATCCGGGGCTGCCCGAAATTTGGACGTATGATATGCAAACCAAGGCGCTGGTCAAAGTGTCGGATAATGCCTTTGTGCCGCGCTGGGTTCCCTAAGTTTGAGCTTTACCGATTGTTTATCTAGGATACGCATCATGACCGAAGTGACACCGACCCCACCCGTTACGCATGGCAAACCATCGCCCATCCTGCTGGTTTTCTTGATTATTCCCATTTTTGGCATCATTGCTGCCGTGGCACTGGCGATCAATGACGGTGCTTTCGGCGGGCAAACTGCGCCCACACCTGAGGCCGTTTCATCCGACTTTGTATCTTTGGTCGGGCAGCCCGCGCCGGATTTTGCCCTGACAGGCCTCGATGGTGCTAAACACCAGCTCACCGATTACAAAGGCCGCGTGACCTTCGTCAATTTTTGGGCGACGTGGTGTGGTCCCTGCCGCGTTGAACTACCGGCCTTGGAAAAGTTTATGGCGCAGCAGGGCGATAAAGGCGCGATGGTCTTGGCCGTCAACGCAGGCGAAACAACCGACCAGATTAATAGCTACTTCAAGGAAAATGACATCAGTGGTCTGAATGTGCTGCTTGACTCAAACATTGAAGTTTATTCAGCATATGGCATCAACGCCTTGCCCACCACCTTCATCGTGGATCAGAAAGGCGTCATTCGCTTCCGTCACTTCGGGATGCTCCGCGAAGAAGACATCAAAGGCTACATGGATAAACTCGCCGCCTAAATAGTGTTGACGTTCTTTTGTGTCTTGGCGGTGAGTCTTAATTCGTCTTGTCGAAATGACATTGCCCATGCATAATCCCCCTATCATCTGTGGGAGGTTGCACACGTGGAATTTGGCAGGGCATTCACCTATATTCTGGACGACCGCGAGTGGACACCGAAGCTGCTGATCACTGCGGGAATTGCCTTACTCTCGACCTTTGGTAGTGTGCTGCTCGTCGGCCTACTAGGCTGGGCACTGCTCTTAGGCTATCTGGTTGAACTCATCCACAATCTCAACACAGGTCTACAAACTCCGCTGCCGCATTGGGTCGGCTTTACAGAAAAACTGCGCAAAGGCGGCAATGTTCTCGCGGCGCTCATTGTCTACAATCTGCCCCTGCTTATTCCGATTTGTTGCTATGCGACCACATCCAGCTTTTGGGGGGATAACTTTATTGGCAGCGCCATCGGCTATGGTGTCTATTGCTGCATCGTCCCGCTGATCTTACTCTACAACTTTATTACATGGCCGATGGTTGCTCTGGCGATGGTGCGTTACGCCGAAGAAGATAACATTGGTGTTTTTTTTCAATTTGGGGATTTATTCAGCACCGTCTATCGCCACTTTAATGATACCCTCCAGTGGATATTCTTCATGATGGTTGTCAATTTCGCACTGGCAATCTTGTTTGTGATCCCCTGCATCGGCCAAGCTGCAGCGCCCGCCTTGGCTATTCCCGTCTACGCCTACTTCGCCTCGCGTTATGCCGTTCGCATCGAGGATATGCCGCGTCCCAAGCGCAAATACCGCGTCTGATCAGCGCAACGACAAAAATCACCTTTATGATATTTCATTTATCAGGTGTCCAATAAGTGGACACTTGTTATATTCGAAGTTGAGGTGATCTATTTCTTTGATGGGAGACGATCATGGCCAGTAAAGATAAGCCCCGTTCGGAGAACAAAAAGCATAATCCGCATCACGACGAAGATGTAGAAGCTAAGCATCAGGAACGTCGTGAAAAGAAGCAAAACCTCAAAATCATTCGCCGCCGGTCACGGCGCACTGGACACGTTTCGATCACTCCAACCGGCTAATAAATGGTGTGTCAAGTGCCAATACCATTTTTGCATAGTACAGAGTAGTTGTGGGCTGCTCTGTACTTCATTGCTTTACTTCGACAGCACTATGGGTTTGCGCGGCAAAACGCTTCAATCTGTTCAATTTCTTCGGCGCTCAACTGCAAATCCAGTGCGCCTCTAATACCTTCAACCTGTTTAGCGCTCCGTGCCCCGACGATAGCCGCCGTCACCACGGGTAGCCGCAGCGTCCATGCAATTGCGACTTCGCCCGGCGTCCGTCCGTGCTTTTCACCAATTGACTTCAAAATCTCGACCAGTTGCAAATGGCGTGACAGTCGCGGCTCTCGGAAGTTATCGCTCCGGCTGCGCCAGTCATTCTCGGGCAGGTTTTGCGCCCGTTCGGCGGTCATCGCGCCGGTCAGCAAACCGGCCCCCATCGGTGAATAATTGATGACGCCGATATGGTGCTGTTCGCAGTAGGGCAGGATTTCGGCCTCTACTTTGCGCTCAATCAATGAGTAGGGCGGTTGCAGCGAAGTGATCGGCGCGATCTTCGCGGCGCGTTCCATTTGCGCCACATTGAAGTTTGACACGCCAATCCAGCGCACCTTGCCTTCTTCCCTGAGCTTAGCCATCGTCGTCCAACCTTCTTCGATGTCCTGCTCTGGGTTCGGCCAGTGCAGTTGGTACAGATCGATCACATCCACCTGCAAGCGTCTCAAACTGGCCTCGATTTCAGTGCGAATTTCTTTCAAGCTGCTGTAGATGATGCGGTCTTCGCCCCAGCGCCGTGTACATTTGGTGAACACATAAGGTCGGTTGCTGCGTCCTTTGAGTGCCTTCGCCACGATCTCTTCGGAGTGACCTAAGCCATAGACCGCCGCTGTATCAATCCAGTTGATGCCCGCATCCAGCGCGGCATGGATCGCCGATATGGAGTCCGCATCATCCTGATCACCCCATCCGAACTGCCAATCACCGCCGCCGATGGCCCATGCGCCGTACCCGATTCGTGTGAGCTGCAAATCCGTATTGCCCAACTGTCGTGTTTGCATAAATCCCCCTTGTAAATAATCGTAATTTATCTTAATGATGGTTGTATTATCCGGATTCCCCTCTCCAATTTTTGGAGAGGGGCTAGAGGTGAGGATTGTACCCGTTATTGTTGCTTCTTCCACTCGGCCTTGCCTGCTTCATCCAACGCCTTGAAATCCTCGTCAGAAAGCTGGACACCTGCCGCTGCCGTGTTTTCTTCCAAGTGGCTGACCTTGCCCGTGCCGGGGATCGGCAGCATTACTGGACTCCGCTTGAGCACCCATGCCAGCGCCACCTGAGAAGGTGTCGCGCCGATCTTCTTCGCCACGGTGTCGACAAGTCCGCCTTCCTTGCTCAAATCGCCCGCCGCCAGCGGGAACCAAGGAATGAAAGCGATATTGTTCTTCTCGCAGTAATCCAGCACGTCTTCGGTGCGGCGGTAAGTCAGGTTAAACAGGTTTTGGACGCTCGCGACCTTGAAATACTTCTGCGCTTCCTGAATTTCCGCGATGCTCACTTCGCTCAATCCAACATGCCGGATGAGTCCCTCTTTTTGCATCTCAGCTATCGTGCTGAACTGTTCTTCTGTGCTCACTTTCTGGTCGATGCGGTGAAGCTGCCACAGATCGATCTGCTCCACACCCAAACGCCGTAGGCTCATCTTGGTCGCTTGGATCAAATACTCACGGCGGCCAACCGCTGCCCAGCGATCCGGCCCTTGGCGCGTGTTCGCCCCTTTGGTTGCCACGATAATGTCGCCGTATGGATGCAGCACCTCTCGAATCAAATCCTCGCTCACGTCCGGCCCATAAGCGTCCGCCGTATCAATAAAGTTGATGCCCAGTTCACGCACGCGCTTCAAAACACGGATTGCTTCTGGACGATCTTCCGGTTCGCCCCAGATACCTTTACCGGTGATGCGCATCGCGCCGAATCCCATCCGGTAAACAGGGATGTCTCCACCCAACATAAACGTTCCGCTTGCTTCCGCAATTCTTGTGGTCATCGTTTCTACTCGCTCTGTGTATAAATATTGGACAATAAGATATGGTTCGGGCAGCAAGAAACAGTACTTGCCACCCTGAAAAAGACGAAAGCTTCTCTGGCCTTCTTACACCTGTAACAGAAATCTATGATACCCGATCAAACCCCCACATTGATCACCACCATCTTGAGTGTGGTCATCTCCTCTACAGCGAAGCGTGGCCCTTCACGCCCTACACCGCTGTCCTTATTCCCGCCGTAAGGCATATTGTCAATGCGCAGCGTTGGCACGTCATTGATAATCACGCCGCCCACGTTCAAGCGCTGTACCGCCCGCATCGCTTTGTTCAAATCCCGCGTATACACACCCGCTTGCAACCCGAACGTCCCATCGTCAGCCATCGCCAGCGCATCCTCAAAATTGTCGAAAGGCACGAGGTTCACCAGCGGCCCGAATGCCTCCGCGCACATGATCTGCATATCCGGCTTGACGTTTTCCAGCACCGTCGGCTTGAACATACGCCCCTCGCGTGTCCCGCCAATGGCAACCGTTGCCCCTTGATCAACCGCCGCTTTAATCCACGCTTCAATCCGTTCCGCTGCCGCGTCGTTAATCAGTGGCCCAATGTCCGTTGCGTCGCTCAGAGGATCGCCCATCACCAGCTTTTCAGTCGCCGCGAGGAACTTGCTGCGAAACTCATCATACCGTTTCTGATGCACGTACAACCGCTGTACGCTGATGCACACCTGCCCACTGTACGAGAAGCTGCCCATCACCGTCCGGTTGACTGCCGCATCGATATTGGCATCTTCATCAACAATCGTTGCCGCGTTCCCGCCCAGTTCCAGTACCAGCCGCCGCAAACCCGCCACCTTGCTGATATGCTGTGCCACTGCTGGACTGCCAGTGAATGAAATCATCGAAATGCGTGGATCTGTCGTCAGCCATGTACCGACTTCCGCTCCGCCTGTAACCACCTCGAATGCGCCATCTGGCAACCCCGCCTCACGCATAATCTCTGCCAGCTTCAGCACCGTCCTTGGAGTGAATGGGGCAGGTTTCATCACCACCGGACACCCTGCTGCAATCGCCGGAGCCAGCTTATGCACCGACAAATTCAATGGAAAGTTAAACGGGGTAATCGCCGCGATCACTCCCACAGGTACGCGCACGTAATAGCCAATCTTGCCCACGCCGCCCGTTGATGCATCCAGCGGGATCGTCTCACCGTGCAGCCGCCGCGCTTCGTCCGCCGCGAAGTTAAACGTATCCACGGCCCGCATCGCTTCGCCGCGTGCGTATTTCATTGGCTTGCCGTTTTCGCGTGCCATAATCTGCCCGATTTCGTCGGCTTGGCTGGCAATGATATTCGCCGCTTTGTTCAGAATGTTCCCGCGTTGATGCGCTGGCATCGCCGCCATCATAGGAGCCGCCGCCACCGCCCGACTAATCGCCGCGCGCACTTCGTCTTCACTGAACTCCGGCACGTGCCCGACCACACTGCCATCATACGGATTGATCACTAGGTTTTCACGGATTGAAACAGCCATTTTGACCTCATCACAAAGACAATTTCGCTCATTCTATCCCAAAATGAAAGGATTGTCGCAGGCGCTGTCTAGCGAGAAAAGAGGTGGCATAGATGATATGTAGGAAGCGAGGATAACTAATGTTCAGATGATTGGTGATGCAATGACTAGAGCCTGAATTGAGCGAGTCCAACGTAGGGGCACAAGGCCTTGCGCCAAATAATTTTTACAAATTACAGCACCACTTACTTCTCTGTCAGCTCCAAAGAGTGCAAATCGACCTGCATATTCTAGAGATTATTTACAGCCCGAAGAGTTGCGAAGCGCCCCAAACCACGCCGAAGGTTACGACTGTAACGGTCAGTTCTGCGATGGCGCCCACCACAAATGGACGCAATCCTTGGCGACGCAGTTCACGGAAGTCAGTTTTGAGGCCTACGCCTGCGAAAGTGAGTAGGAACGCCCATCGGGATAGATTGCCAAGACTGGCAAGCTGGCCTGAATTAAAGACACCGAATGTCGCCAATAGCGAGATAAAGAGGAACCCTAGCACAAATTTGGGAAACTTCTGCCAGAGGAACGCTGTTTTATTTTGCACGCCTTTAGCCTGCCCGCGTGATGCCCAATACAAAGCATATCCCAGCACCACGAAGCCAATCAGTGCATTGCGGGTTGTCTTCGTAAGCACCGCGACTTTTCCGGCTGCATCCGAGTAGATTGCGCCTGCCGCCGAAGCCTCCGCTGTATTATCCACCGCCAATCCTGCCCACAGGCCGAATGCTTGGTCACTCATATGAAAAGCATGTCCAACAGCCGGATAAGCGAACAACCCGAACGCGCCCAGCGCCAGAATTGCGGCGATGGCAAAGGCTGCATCATCATCATCTGCTTCAATTGCCCCTTTACCCGCGATAATCGCTGACACACCGCAGATAGAAGACCCGATTGCCAGCAGGCTGGTGAGCTTGGGTTTGAGTTTGAAAGCGCGTCCCAACACTTGCATGATAACAATCGCCACAAACAGTTCGATGACGACCAGCAGCAAACTCACGCCGCCCAGTTTGAGAATATCCCCCAGAATAAATCGTGCGCCAAGCAGCACGATACCCAATTTCAACCAGAATTCATAGGAGGCGACCCCTGCTTTGAATCTTTTTGGAACACCCACCGTATGGCTGATGATCAAGCCATACAGGATTGACCAGAGGACATACTCAATATTAGGCAAGGTCAGATGATTTGCTTTGCTGTAGTCCTTCAAGAATTGTTCAGTCAGCTTACCCAAGAAACCGATACCAAATAACAGAAGCACGCCGGGAACCAAACTCAAAAGCTTATAGAGTGCCTGATTAGAGGAAGCTGGAGCTTCAATGGCCTTTTCTTGCGCCATGACGATAGATCCTTTGTTGTAAATCTAAACGGCTTGTTCTGAAGTATGATTACCACGAAACCGTGATGATATTGAGTAAAATCAATAAGGCGCAGATCAATGCGGTAATGACTGCCCACCAATCGAGGGAGAGCTTGAAGCGGGGCTGCGAAACTGACCTGTCACTTGGTTTGGGTTGTTCAGTTGGCATGCTGATCGTCCTATCTACATCTTTCACTGAATACAGTACCTGAGGTACTGGCCTAAAAGCATAGAGATAGGTCAAATCTGTACCAAAAGATGATGGATGTCACTCAAAAACAATGTCTGAACCGGATCGAGTGGAACTCATGTGTCTGTGGAGTCTGATCAAGGTTCCCGCCGCTGACTGCGATATATCTTCCATGCTGCCACAGCTGCTGCACGAGTCGAATCAGGGTTCTGCTCATGATATTCGCGCATAAATCGGTTGTACTCGAACTGTGACCAGATCTCGGTCTTCTCGCCGCGTTTCGCCCGTTCTTCCAATTGATACCAGTACGCCACCGCATCCCCGAGGGTCTTGCCTACATGATCCTTAAAATACTGCTGGAATGCCGTTGAAAAATGGAAATGTTTGCCAATCACTTCTTCGAAAAGCGCCCGGTTAACTTGGTTCGAACGGTAGTCCACCGTGATCACCGTGTCTAAAGTTGGTACTTGTCCGTCAGTTTTTAGTTTCGGACGCTTCTCCGGCAGCAGTAGTTCGCCCGTCCGCAAAAAATGCGCGATGCGCTCTGTCAGGTCTGTCTTTGATCCGCTTGTCGGCAGCCCATTGAGGCGACAAAATTCCACCAACTCACTCTTCAACCAATAGAACGCCAAAAAATCATTGACATCCGTCTCTAAATCCAATGTTGGCCGCTGCATAGATTGATTTGCCTCTTTTTAAAGCGATGTTGTGCTGTTTCTCCAAAATGGATTGGTTCCACTATAAAGTGCCTTCGTCAACTCAGGATCACCATAATGGCCTAATAACGTTTTACAGGTGGTTTTTATAGCTTCCCACAGTGCCATACCTTTCTCATCTTCAGGTGTACCTTGCCAGTGCCAATCGACCGATGGATCACCATTAAAGCAATATAGGTTCACATGCGGATCAAGCTTCTCATACGATTCACCGGGTATTTCGTAATAAGTCTGAAAGAGTAGATTTGTATTTTGCAGCGCACTTTCAACGATGTCGTGATAGTCATTCAACACAATGGTTTGTAGTGGGTTATGTCCAATAAAGTTCTCAAGTGGAATTTCGACCAGTAGCGACCCACGATACGAGGGTTTATCCTGTTTTAACGGTGGAGATACTTTTGCCATCGTAACAGTCACAAAAAACGGATAAGGGCCGGTAAACCTTACAATCCACATCGAAATGACATGAAATTAAAATAACGCTCTCCCGTAGCTGTTTCTCCGAAATGAGATCCCGCGCGAAGCGTCTGTAAATCAAGAGCGGTGACTATTGCCTGTTCAACACACTTTTTAAGTTCCACGATTAGCCTTTTCAAGCTGACATAAATGAAAACCCAATTTGCTCTTTTATGGATCAATCCTCTTTCCTATCGCTATGCTCTCTGTGTCTCTGTGGTCAGATTTCCTCGCATTGCTCTTTGCGTCTCTGCGGTTCAAGTGCATTTTATGCTATACTTCCCCGCATCATTTGCGGCACACACGAGATGCAATCAACCATGACTCAACTCACCGAATTGACCATCACGGAGGCCTTGGCGAAGCTGCGGTCAAAGGAAATTACCGCCGTCCAGCTCACCCAAGCCTATTTGGATCAAATTGAAAAGCTGGACCCCACTCTGAAAGCCTTCCTGACCGTCACCAAGGCACGTGCCTTAGCCGATGCCGAAGCCGCTGATCAAGCTCGCGCCAACGGCGATGATCGTCCACTGCTTGGCATCCCCATGGCAATTAAAGACGTACTCTCCACCAAAGACATCGAAACCACCTGTGGCTCGAAAATCCTTAAAGGCTACAAGCCGCTCTATGATGCCACCGTCGTTCAGCGTCTAGCTGATGCCGGAATGGTGCTGCTCGGCAAAGTCAACATGGACGAGTTCGCCATGGGTTCGTCCACCGAAAATTCCGCCTATGCCATCACCCGCAACCCTTGGGACACCGAGCGCGTCCCCGGAGGCAGCAGCGGTGGCAGTGCCGCCGCCGTCAGTGCAGGTATGGCCGCCGGAGCCATCGGCACTGATACCGGTGGCAGCATTCGTGAGCCCGGTTCGTTCTGTGGTATCGCCGCCCTCAAAGCGAGCTACGGACGTGTCTCCCGCTATGGTCTCGTCGCCTTCGGATCGTCCCTCGACGGAGCAGGGCCGATGGCGCGCTCCGTCGAGGATACCGCCCGCATTCTACAGGTCATCGCAGGCAAAGACCCGCTCGACGCCACCAGCATGCCCGTTGATGTGCCCGATTATCTTGCTGCCCTTACTGGCGACATCAAGGGCATGAAGATCGGCATTCCCGCCGAATACTTCATCGAAGGCATTCAGTCCGATGTTGAGACTGCTGTTCGCGTGGCTATCGCAACACTCGAATCATTAGGCGCGAAGACCGTTCCCATCAGCCTGCCGCACAGCAAGTACAGCCTGCCTGTTTACTACATCATCGCCCCCGCCGAAGCCAGCGCTAACCTCGCCCGTTATGATGGCATCCGCTTTGGTCAGAAGGTCGATAAAGGTGAGATGTGGCCGACCTACAAAGCCACGCGCGGGCAGGGCTTCGGTCCCGAAGTCAAACGCCGTATCATGCTCGGTACCTATGCGCTCTCTGCGGGCTACTACGACGCCTACTATGGTAAGGCGCAGGCCGTTCGTACCTTGATCAAGAAAGACTTCGATGACGCCTTCAAACAGGTGGATGTCATCGTTGCGCCCACCGCGCCAAAGACCGCTTTCAAGATCGGCCAGAACAGCAGCGACCCGCTTTCGATGTATCTGGAAGATGTCTTTACGCTGCCGCCCAGCCTCGCGGGTATTTGTGGCCTAAACGTGCCCTGCGGCTTTGACAGTCAGAACTTACCCATCGGCTTGCAGATTATGGGTAAGGCCTTTGCCGAAGACACCATCCTGCGCGTCGGTCATGCTTACGAGCAGGCCACCGATTGGCACAAACGCCGTCCCGTCCTCGCTACCGCTTAACGCAATCGAACTCTTGTAGGGGTTTGTCGATGGCAAACCCTTTTAATTTCTCTCTTCCTCCTCTGTGTCTCTGTGGTTAAATCCAATATTGTCTTTTCCTCCGTATCCCACTACATATCGCATATTGGAGGAGCAAAATGACCCAGAGTGTCCTGCAAAAAATTCAACGTCTCGACGCCAGAACCGACCATCAAGAAATCATTCGCCTGACCACCGCCTATGAATACCCCTTCTTGATGCAAAAAGCCTTGGAGTTCGCCCTATTCCGAACCTATGCCGTTCCATCCATCGGCAAGCTTCTTGATCACACCAATCACTTCCACAAAGAGGGCCAGAAGCGCTACGATGACACCGCCTTACTGATTGCCGAGTGGGTTGAAAATGGCTATGACAGCCATCAGGGACGCGCCGCCATCAAGCGCATGAATCAACTCCATCACCATTGGCCGATCAGCAATGATGACTACCTCTATGTCCTGTCCTGTTTCATCTACGTTCCGCGCCAGTGGTACACCATGTACGGCACGCGTAATCTCACCGAAAAAGAATGCCTTGCTATGTACTACTTCTGGGTAGAAGTCGGCAAGCTCATGGGTATGAAAAATATCCCTGAGTCAGACGCTGCCTTCGAACAGTTCTTTCAGGATTACGAACGCCAGCACTTCGCCTATTCCGATGAAGGCCGCCGTGTTGCCGACGCCACCATCAATGTCTTCTTAAGCTGGTATCCGGCCTTGATGCGTCCGCTGGTCTTGCGTGGCATTTACGCCCTCATGGATGACCCCCTGCGCGAAGCTTTCCGTTATCCCGCGCCTTCACCCGCCTTCAAATCGTTCTTGAACGGGACGCTGCGTTTGGTCGCCAATGTCATTCGCCTCTTTCCGCCCCGCCGCAAACCCTATCAGCGCACCAAAGAACCCAACCGCACCTATCCCCATGGCTACCAGATTGAGAAAATCGGTGCCACCGACCTCATCGCCAAGTAATCCACAGCGAAACAAATGGGGCTAATGTAGGATACCTGCGCAAAGAATCTATGCTAACCTGTACCTATATCAGGAACTTCACGGGTAGTTTTGACGTCTATTAGATGTCTCCCTCACGTCTTGAAAGGACAGGTCGCATGAAATCAAGCCGTACAATTCTTCTCGCACTGCTCATTGCAGTGTTGGCGTTCGCTTTGCCCACTCTTGCACAGGAGGCCACACCTGAAGCCACTGACCAGATCGCGAGGCGAACATTCGTCTCCGAAAATGGCGTGGCATCCGTTGATGTTCCACCAGATTGGATACTCACCAACAATCCAAACTCAGATAGTGTGATCAGTCTCAAACTCGCCAACAGCCAATCCGCGATGGATAAAGAGCTGTTTAATAAGGATAATGTCTTTGCATCAGGCGAAGTTCATATTGAGTTCGAACTGATTGAGCTGGCCGAAATGCTCAAATCCTTTCCCGATAAAACAATTACCACAAACTCAACGCCTATGGAAATCATCGAGGCGCTTTCCAAACAAGGCATGCCCGACGAGTTCACATTCGGCAAACCCGGAGCCATTACCGTCAACGATAATCCTGCTGTCCGCATGAACCTTACGGCGGGCAAACGCGGCGAGGGACAGTTGTTGCTGGCCATATATGACAGGAAATGGCTGGCTGGGCTTATCCTTTATGCCGCCCCCGGTGAAGGCGATAAATGGGACACCATTGCCCGTGACATAATCGGTTCTGTGACGTTTGACGTTAATCCTGACGCCACCGCCGAACCGACCTCGGATTTTTCGGACAAAGTCACTATCGAGTCGACACTTGAACCCGTTGCGCTGACTCAAACAGCCAAGACATCCAACGGACTGTCCTCCCTGTCCTATCCTGAAGGCTGGTTCAGCCGCCAATCCAGTGACAATGTACTTTACCTGTCCAATCTCGAATCGGGCGTTAAAAAATCTTTCGGCTCCAAAATGGAAAAAGGTGAAGTCAACATCTATGTCAGTTTCAGCGCGACGGCAGACTTCATCAAAGCGGCACAACTGCCACTCAAGGAGGATGCGTCGCCGCTTGAACTATTGCAGGCAACCATGAAGGCCGCAGGTTCCTCCATAAAGTTTGGAACACCGGAACAGACCTCTGTTGGCGATAAACGGGCCGCGCGTGTCGACTTCTCAAGCACAGACTATGAAGGCACAGCATGGCTCATCGAAAGCCAAAAAGGCGCGTTGGTCGCCGTCCAGATGTTAGCCGCCCCCGGTGAAGCTGCTCAATGGCAGTCCATTACCCTTGCCATCGCCCAATCCGCCCGCTCCACTGATTGAAAAGTTCTCTCCCCTGTTACTACGGGGGAGGGTTAGGGTAGGGGTGGCACTTTCCATAAACGAAACCACCCCGATAATAAGTTGGGGCGGTTTCATCAGTCGTAATTGAGACACCTGTCTAAGGGGGGAGAGCAGGTTTACGAACTGCTAGTTGGCAACCTGCTTGCTACTTCTCGACAAACCAATTGTGCCTTGCTCACCTGTGGATTCAGGAAATGACACGCTTTCCTTTCCCCTCTGCCACGTAGTGGACAGGGGCAGGGGGTGAGGATTTATAGACCCTACATTTCCCGATTTATGTCCTCGGCATCGCCACTCGACGACGTATTCGTCACGTTATATTGTGCTTCATCCTGTGCGCGGAACTGCCCCTCATCGGTGCGTGTCCATGATGCCGGAGGTCCTGCGGGTTTGAACTCATCGTTCTCGATGTACATCTTGAAGCGTTCCAAATCATCTTGAAGCTGCTGTTCCGGATGCTGTCCTAACCATTTCGCCACCGCCACGCCTAACTTCTGACCCGGCGCGACATATTCCAATGTTACGCGTACCTCGGTGCTCCCTTGACGGTACGGCGCAGGACGGAAGCGCACCGAACCGGCGTTCGCCACCTGTGCATTCGCCAATGACCGCCAGCCGATCACCTCGTTTGGCACGTCATTGATAATCTCGGCGTCCCAACTGACGTTCGTTCCCACCGGCGATTTGACTGTCCACCGTGAATGCTTGTCATCCTTGATTTCCACCTTGTCCAGATACGACATAATCTGGGGCAAGTTCTGGAGGTTCTTCCAAATGGCATACAGTTCTTCGACAGGTCGGTTAATCACCACGACCGCGCTGATATGCTCCCCTTGTTCATGCGGAACACTAACGCGTCGCTGGTTCGTTCGCACGGCACGGTTCGCCCCGAGCATCTTGTACAGCGGGGAATAGCCTGTTGCCCCTTGATAAATCAAACTACCACCCAATAAAGCCAGCAGCGCACCCAGCGGATTGCGCTTCGCTATGGTCACTACCACACCGAACACGGTTAACAAACCGCCACCGATCAGCGAAATCGTCCGCTCATTCTCTGGTACATTAATCATCGTCATCTGATTCGATGGATTAGAGTCGTTCATCTTTTCCCCTCCTTAATTCTATTGTTGTAGAGGCTTAAGGCCTTGCGCCCGTTTTTGCTTAACAAAAATAAAAGGGTGTCTTCATAATGTTTCAATTGTGCTCTTGTCGCCCATCGAAACAGTGAAAACACCCTCCTCAATTGAAGCCTAATCTCACTTTATGCCGTATTTACCCGCATCCTATGAGCCACTTAGCTAAAAACCGTATGGGTTGCCTGTCCTATTTCCTGCGTTCTAGATGTTCCTGGGTAGTGGTTGCATAGTAAGTGATAACTTGTTTGGTTCCCCTCGCCTTGAGGGAGAGGGGCTAGGGGTGAGGGTTCAATCATCACTTACCAAATGACCACCACCTGTTCCTGACTGCGGGGAGTGATGTAGTAACCAACAAAAAAGAAGCCCATTTTGCAATGAGCTTCTTGAACACAGATCGATCTATCAGAAATTAAGGGATCAGTACTGTGTCGATGACGTGAATAACTCCGTTCGTTGCCTGAATGTCAGTGATAATCACCTTTACATTACCATTCAAGAACACGCCTTTATCATTTGCGTTCACGCTCAACTTGCCGTTAAGCGTATCAATCGAACTGAGTTTGACAATATCTGAAGCCAATGCCTTTCCGCTTGCGACATGGTACAGCAGAATCTTGGTCAAAAGTGCTTTATCGGCCAGTACTGCCTTTAGGGTATCTGCCGGAAGCTTAGCGAAAGCAGCGTTAGTCGGCGCGAACACCGTGAATGATCCAGCACCGTTCAGGGTGGCAACCAGATCAGCCGCCTTGAGTCCTGTTACTAGAGTGCTGAAGCGCGGATCACCCGCCGCGATTTCGGCAATGGTCTGGTTAGCAACTGAGTTGCGGATCAGGGGCGAAACAGTTGACAAACCGACTGCTGACAGCGCAACTTGAGGTGCAGCAAGCGTATTGCTTGCCGCCACAAAGTAATAGGTAGCGCCTTCCAAACGGGTTCCCCCAAGGTTAATGACGACCGGTCTGGTGTTGCCGGCAGGCACGACACGCAGATCATACACATTGGCGGGCACGGTCACTGTTGCCGAGCGACCAAAGGCTAAATTCGAAACCACCTTGGCTCCATCCGGTAGGATCACATCCACCGCTGGAGCATCCTCAATACCGTGGAACACGGTGACCCGTGCTTCTCCGCCGTCGATAGCACGATAGTCCTCATTAATCGTCGTAGCTGTCAGCGAACCGCTTCCCAATGAACCAATGGCTGCGACAGTTGTCCAACTTCCGGCGCGGAAGGTTAAGCTGACCGGGCCGATAGCTGCTTGGTCAACGGGTGCGCCAGCTGGAGCAACGGCCACACTATATGTTCCCGCCGGGACTTCTACCCAACCGGAAACGTTACCGAAACTCAATGTCTGTATACCGCTCGGCTCACCATTAAGAAACACCTGCACAGCAGGTGCATCCGGTGAGAAATGCGCGACACGAACACGCGCCACGGGGGTATTGGCGGCACCCACAATCGCCCCCGGCAGAATACTCACAATCAAAGTGAGTAATAATGTAAGAACCACGAACTTCTTTCCCTTTGACATTTACATCTCTCCCACAACTAACAATAAAATAAGGTGGGTCTACACAACGCTTAGTGTCGTGTTGACCAACAATGTCTATTAATCGGAAGGAAAGATGCGAATCGATCACAAGAGGGTGTGGATGTTCATGTGTTTCTCATCTAGGGAGGAGTAATAAGGGTATCGGTCTGCTCTAGATAACAAATGTATTTTTGCCTGATTATCTATTTCATAATCTGTAACATCAGGTATGATTCAGCCGTCAATATGACGTCATACTGAAAAAACATTCGTAGAGTAAAACCACTTAAGCATTGTTCGGGCAATTATGGCAAATAATCAACAGATAGATGATATGGCCTTAGTCGAGAAAATAAGTCAGCACGATGAAAGTTCACTGGTGATGCTCTACGACCGTTACGCCAAACCAGTTTATAACGTAGCCTACTACACGCTGCAAAATCGGACTTTGGCCGAGGAAATTACTCAGGACGTGTTTTTCCTAATCTGGCAGTATCCGGATAAATGGAATCCAACAAAAGGTAAGCTGGGGAGTTGGTTGGTGTCCGTCACTCGCTACATGTCGATTGATCGTCTGCGCCACGAGAAAAGCCGCAGTTCAGATGTCCCGACCTCACTTGAAGATTTGGCCGAACAGATCAGTTCCAAAGTGAGCTTTACGGCTCTCGAAGATACGACCCTATTACGTTCGCTACTCAAGCGCCTGCCCAACGATCAGCGTGAAGTGCTAGTCTTAACGTATTTTCGGGGTATGACCCAGCCCGAAATTGCCGAACACTTGAAAGTTCCCGAAGGCACGATCAAATCGCGCTTGCGGCTGAGTTTGGAAAAGCTTCGTGAATGGTGGCACGAAGCCGTAAATGAACACCAATAGTTGTGTGATCCGCCAATTCAACTCATGATACGGGTATCTATAGTAAGTATTGAGCTATGAAAACACAAAACGCGACAACTGAATCGAATACCATCTGTCAAGAATTACTCTCAATTCTTCCGGCCTATAGTCTCGGCACTGCCACGCTGCAGGAAGTACAGCTCGTAGAAGCATTACTCCCCGTCTGCCCTGAAGCGGCCCAAGCCCTTGCCGACTATCAAGTCTTGGCTGATAATCTGGTTACGCTCTTCCCTTCAACCGAAGAGCCACCGTCAAGTGCCGCCCTTCTTCAGCGGGTACGAGCGACTGCTCAGCCACAATCCACGAACCATCGCATTGTGGAAAAAGCATCGGTGCAAACCGCTTCTGTTCGCCCTGTCGAACGCCCATCTGCACCCCTTGCCAATAAGCTGCAAGCTGCTGTTCCCCTGCAACCTCGCCGTTCATACCTGTGGATTGCGCTTGCTGCTTGCTTCTTGATTGCCTTCGTCGGCACAAATATCTATTGGGCGTCGCAGATTGATGCCCTTCGCCGTGACCAGCAGTCGTTCCTACAGACGGTTGCTAACGCCCAACAGAATACAACCTTGGCGCTCAATGCCTCCAATCAACACCGCGACTTGTTGCCAGCCGATACCGCTGTAAAAAGTACAGAAGCCTCTTTTGTTTGGAATTCATCTAATCAAATCGGTGCTTTGGTAGTTAATGGGCTGCCACCTCTTGAACAAGGTGAAACTTATCAGCTTTGGCTCGTCAATGACAATCAGTCACTCAGTCTTGGAACTTTTGAAATTGATGACAAAGGGGTAGGGGTCGTCATTTTTCATTCACCTGAGCCGGTTGAACGATTTAGCCATATTGGCGTTAACGTCGAGCCTGCGGGCGGAACATCTAAACCCACCTCCCCACATCTCATCATTGGCAATATATAGCGCTGGGTCTCAATCTGCCTGCCATAGAATTGTGTATATTGGGAGCCTTCTAGCTGTAAATAGACGGCTTCTACCATTTTCTAACAATTAGCCGACCTTCTTAACCCTTCCGCTCCCTCAGTTTGGTTAGATAACTCGTCGCGAAAGAGTTACATTTTGGTCACCCCTTCACCAAACATCTGTGCTACGATATTCTTGCATGTGTTTTCAGCTAAAAGCTATCGCTAACTGCCAATCGCCATATCGCTCGTGCCACTTGTAGCTGGAGTTTCCACATGACCCGCTATTCCCCATCCCACAAAAACTCGTCCTTCGCCTCCACAAAGAGGTTTTTAAACAGGATGTCAACGCGACCTGCCGCTACACCGAAATTCCCGAACGCACCCTCCGTGATTGGATATGTGCAGCACGTCGTGCGGCATCCTCCCGTAAAACCGCTGCGACGGCACTGCCAATTGCGCCGCGGCGGCCATGAGCCAGCCATCCGCGGCATTTGCGCCATATCAGCGCCATCAGCCGGGCTTCCCGCCGCACAAAAATGTCGATTCAGCGCCTCGCTCCTTCACTCCCGCCGGTCATTTCGGCGGGAAATCTGCACAAACTGCGAATTTTGCGAATCAAATTCATTGTTTCCAATAAATTGAATTCCCCTTCCCAAATCTATGGAAAGGGGATGTCGAAGATTGAATTGAACGGTAACGGAAGTTGACTGACGACTAGAGACTGATAGCTGATGACTATCAGCTAAGCACCTTGAACAACATCTCTTTCCAGTATGGAATATCAATCTCCCATACCACGGTCGCTTTCACATCCCGTTGGCGCAGTTCGCCCCAAGCGCTGTAATTCAGCGCTTCGCCCGTCACCCCCATTTGATCGACAACCGTCATGCCGCGTGTTAGCTCACTGTGGTACTCAATCATCACGTGATGTTTGCTCGCCCGCTTCACCACCTTCGGATCAAGTGCCACCGACATGGCTACTGGGTCGGGGAGGGCAATCCCAATCTCTGCCGACTGCTTGTAATTCGCCTGCATCGCCACGCTGTTACAGTCAATCGTAAAATGCCCCAACGTCGTGTTCAGCCCTCGAATATAGTCGATGTCATTCTGTCGTAAGTTCGCGTCACCCCTGCATAATTCCCAGCCCACCATCTCAACCGGGAGTCCGGACGAAAACACGATATGTGCCGCCTCTGGATCAACCCAAATATTGTATTCTGCTGCTGGGGTCACGTTCCCGACGCAGTTCGCCGCGCCGCCCATCACCACACATCGGCTTACCAGCGGGATAATCTCCGGCGCTTTACTCACCGCCAGTGCGATATTCGTGAGTGGCCCCAGTGTGACCATCACGATGCCGGGGTTGGCCTTCACTGTCTCGATGATCGCGTCCACAGCTGCTTTCTCTTGCGCCTGTTGTGTCGGCAGAGGATACCCTTGGTCGCCCAACCCGTCCTGCCCGTGAAACCACTGCGCATCTTCGTGTTTACGGGTTAGGGGTTTCGTCGCCCCCATATAAACCGGTACGCTTTTTCCACACAAGCCTACTGTGTAAAGCGCGTTCCGTGTAGCCTGTTCCAAACCCACGTTGCCTGCCACAATCGTGATCGCCTTAACGTCTATTTCAGGCCAATTTAAAGCCATAACCAACGCCACCGCATCGTCCGAAGCTGTGTCGGTGTCGATAATAAATGCACGTGCCATGTTGTTCTCCTCGTTATTCGCGTTGTGCAATGTTAACCGGATAGGCGTTGCCCGTGGTGTCCGGTGATAATACTGAGTTTGGAAACAATAACGCAGATTCTAAGGAGATGCGAGATTATTCACTTAACAGGGGGAGTATTCAGGGGAATTGAAAGGCTAACTTGCGTGCCTTCTTTAACGACACTTTGCAATTTTATCGTGCCTCCAATCAGCGCCACATAATCGCGTACAATCGTTAATCCGAGGCCGTTTCCACGCACTTCATCATTGTTACTCGCTCGGTACAAAGCTTCAAAAACCTTTTCTTGTTCATCGACCGGAATTCCAATGCCTGTGTCATCAATTTGGATAACCAACAGGTCAGGTTTTGCAGTGACTTTGAATGTTACCTGCGCCTCCGAAAACTTGAGAGCGTTTGAGAGCAAATTCGTCAGGATTTCCAAAAGGATTTGTTTCTCAATCCAAATAGAATCTGAAGCGGCCATTAAGTCGAGACAAACCCGCTCATAAGTATTCGTTTGGAACTGCGCATTCCGGATAGCCGTCTTACACAGATAATCAAGTGAGGTATCCTCTTTGGCATTCGATACTTCTTGATAATCAGCTTTGAGAACCATACCAATATCGCTGAGATGTTTCTCGATAAGCTTGAACTGCTCATCAACGCGCCCTTGATAAATCTGACGTTTCTCTTCGGTCAATCGGTCGGAGTAGCGCGTCAAGATCTCAGTTGAAGTCCGAATAATCGCCAATGGTGTGCGAAACTCGTGTGAAATTCGGGTAAGAATTCGGTCTTTAAGCGTTACCAGCTCTCGTTCTTTGTCCAGTGTGACCTTTAATCGCTCCAGTTCTAACCGTCTAGCTTCAGCCTGCTTATATTCGTTCAGTTCGTGCTCTGCTGCCTCCGACCTGAGTTGATGAATTTCAGACTCTTTCCGGACGGTTTCGATTTCGTACAAGGTGCGAAGTGCTTGGGTGCGGATATAGGAACGGTCGTTGAAATTTCTGTCCCGGGCTTCGTGATACGCCTTATTGTGGATAAGCGCTTGTTGGAAATCGCCCCTCTTTTCGCACACTTCACACAGTAATCGTCGCGCTTCCATAGTGATATTCCAGTGCTCCGTCTGGGTCGCCATGTCTAAAGCTCGAGTGACGGCTTCTAATGCGAAGTCGAGTTGGTTTTGCCGATAGTATATTTTCCCGCGTTCCAGCACGACTTCACACTCAAGAAGAGAATGTGTCGCCCGAATAATAGAGAAGGCTTGGTCGAGGAAAATATGAGCAATGGCGTGCTCTTGCATATCAGACTTGGCCCGCGCCATGCCAGATAGCCCCAGAATCTTGGCTTCGGTAATCCGTTTCTTTTCACCAAGGAGATACATCTTCTCGAAAGATTCATAGGCTTTTTGAAACTCACCGCGCTGGGTATGGAAGCCGCCAATATCAAAATACCACAGATACTTTTCCTCCTCTCGTCCCATATCGTCAAAGATTTGATGGGATTTGGCAATCATCTCAAAACCTTTTTTGTAATCCTCCGTGCGGAGATACATGGCTCCAAGATCTCCAAACGCGTAACCCATCAGGGTTTGATGGTTATGTGCCTGTGCGATATCGAGTTGTTGGAAAAATAGATTAGTTGCTTCCGAATCGTCGCCAAGATAGCCGTAAACTGCTCCCAAGGCGCTCAGAGCATAGGCTTCTTCAATACCTAGATTATGTTGCCGGGCTGTAAAAAGCGCTTGCTGTGCGGGGAGGCTGGCATTGGTGTAGTTGCCCAATCGCAGGTAACTGTCAGCAATGTGATAGAGACTTTTTGATACCCCACGCCAGTATTCCGCGTTTAAGGCAATGCTGTGGGCCTCGTTAGCCAGAACGATAACTTGTTGGTAGTCGTCGTATCGAATGGATTCAATTTGGGTTAGCAGGGAATCAACTTGCTCAACCGTGTTGCTGACTGCCTCCTTATTCGCCTGATGTAAATCGGACATTGATAATCTGCCTTACCACACGCACTGCATGTCTGTAGTTTAGACAAAAAGGCTTTATATCGGAAATTGATTCTTCTCGTTCCTTTCCATTATAAAAGTAAAATAACCGACTTTATGACATGAAAGCGTTTAGGAGTTTTGAAAATCATAAAGAATAAATAGGCAATAACACTAGCCAAAAAGTCACAAACCACCCTCGTCAAAAACGAAAACTGTGCAAAATGGTTGACAATTGGTGTGCTGCTCACTACAATATGCACAACTTAAACTTATTAGACTATACCGCTAATTCTTCACAATACATTTTTTACCAAGGTTGTTGTCAGTACGGTCAGACTGGGTCCTGCACGGCAGAACCTTCGAACCGTGTCAGGACCGGAAGGTAGCAGCACTAAGGAGTCTCTTCTGGGTGTTGCAGGTAACCCGGCCTGATCGCACTGGCAACAACCTTTTAATTTTGTCAGTCCTCATCATGCAACTCCATTGAGTCAAGATCAATTTAAACAGCCTATCTCACCCCATACCCGATGTCCATAGACTCTAATTCAACTGATAACGTGCCGTTTGTTCCAACGCGAGTGCTAAAAACACACCGTCAGCCTCGTACATTGTGGATTATTTTGAGCGGTATTGTATTGCTAATGCTCTGCATGATTGTTTGTGCTGGCGTGCTAGCCTTGAACCTCATTAATCAGATACCCACAAAGCCCGCAACGGTCATCGTCGCAGGCATCGGCTACCAAGTCCAGACACGTTCCCAGACAGTGGGTGATCTATTACATGAGTTCTCAATTCCCCTGAATACCGGGGATATTGTATCACCCGCGCCTGAGTCCCCAATAACGTCCGGTGTAGTGGTTCGCGTAGACCGCGCTCGCGAAGTGACTGTGACAGTTGATGGGGTAGTGCAGCCTGTACAGACGGTCTTTAGCAATCCAACGGATATACTGCGTGTTGCCGGAATCACTGTCGGTTCCAAAGATCGAGTATTAGTTGATGGCACTATGACGCAGAGGAGTGACTTGCTGGTTTGGCCGGTTCCTGTTAAGAACATCACCATACAACGTGCCATTCCTGTCCAAATCGTAGATGGCACCCAGACGACTACCGTCGAGACAACTGCCCCAACAGTCGGCGAAGCATTATTCGAAGCGGGCACGACTCTCTATCTAGCTGATGAAGTGCAGCCGGCCCTGAGTGCGCCCGTGACCGCCAGCTTGGTCATCAATATTCACCGTTCGCAGCCCATCACAATTGTAGCTGACGGAGTCACTCTCGAAACCCGAACTCAGGGCGCATCGGTTGCCAATGCCTTGGTTGGTGCAGGCGTCATCTTAGCTGGACTTGATTACACAATCCCCGCTGAAACTACACCGTTGCAGCCCGGCATGAGCATCCGCGTAATTCGTGTTACGGAAAAAGTTGATGTTCAACAGTCCGTTTTGCCTTTTGAAACCGTCTATCAAGCCGATGCCGCGATGGAACTCGACCAGAAGGTTGTGTTACAGGAAGGGCAGAAAGGCATCCGCGAAACCAACATCCGTATTCGCTATGAAAACGGAGTAGAAGTTAGCCGTTCGGAGGAAGACGGTTCAGTCGCCCGTGCGCCGATCAATCGCGTCATTGCCTATGGGACAAATATTGTGCTGCGTACTGTTGATACGCCGGACGGACCTCGCGAATATTGGCGAGTGCTGCGCATGTATACGACCAGTTATCATCCGGCTGCCTTAAATGGAGATGACGTAACCGCCACCGGAAGAAAACTGACCAAGGGAGTAGTCGGCATTGATCCGAAAATTATTCCCTACGGCACGCAGGTTTACGTGCCGAACTATGGCATCGGTGTAGCCGGTGATACTGGTGGGCCGCGTAAATTCAAACTGTGGATTGATCTGGGCTATGACGACTCGAATTGGGTTTCATGGTCAAAATATAGTGATGTCTATCTGCTGACCCCCATTCCTGCTAATATTGTGTACCTGCTGCCTGATTAGCACCCGTACCTGCTGCCGGGATGAGCGTTGCTTTTTCCTGCGCCGTTCACAACAACGGAAGTACCATGAACCCTAAAACCCTCCTCGAAGAATATGATATTGTTCCCCGTAAAAGCTTAGGTCAGAACTTCCTTCATGACCCCAACATGTTGGACAAGATTGTCTCGATTGCTGAACTCACGCCCAATGATCTTGTGCTTGAAATCGGCCCCGGCACAGGTTTATTGACCGAGCGCATCGCCAAGGCTGCTAAACAGCTTATTTCCATCGAAGTAGATGAACGCCTTCAACCTGTACTTGAAGAGATTGTTGCTCAAAACCCGAACCTCACCATTCGCTATCAAGACATCCTGACTCTGGATATCAACAAACTCTATGAGAACCAACCGTACATCGTAGTCGCCAATTTGCCTTACTACATCACCAGTGCCATTATGCGTCACCTGCTCGAAAGTGATCATCGTCCCAGTCGTCTCGTCTTGACCATGCAGATGGAGGTCGCCGAACGCCTCATCGCCAAACCGGATGATATGAGCATCCTCAGTGTGAGCGTCCAATTCTTTGGTCAACCGCAAATTGCTGCCCGGTTGAAGCCGAGTGTCTTTTGGCCGCGCCCTGAGGTGGACAGTGCTGTGGTTCGCATCGATACTTACCATCAACCCATTGTCGATGTCCCTGATAGCCAGACGTTTTTCAAGGTGGTCAGGGCGGGTTTCGGTCAAAAGCGCAAACAGTTAAAGAATTCGCTGGCCAGCGGTTTAGGTTTAGATAGCGCTCAAACCGCTTCCGTCTTTGATGACGCGAAGATTGATTCACGGCGCCGTGCCGAAACCCTAACCTTGGATGAATGGGCACAGTTAACGCGCTCATTTGCCGCCCTGAAAAGATGAAAAACAGACCTTTTTTGGGGGTAACGGATGCAACCTTGGCTCTCTATTTGGCGTATAATGAACGTATCGACTGGTAATGTCGTACTGATTCGTTGTATATCAATTCCTATCGACCAATTGACGAACGACTAGAGACTACTATGCGTTTTCGAAAACGAAACACCGCTTGGCTCGCTGCTTTAACCGCACTCATACTTGTTGCTGTCGCTGCGGGCGGGATTGCCAATCCACCCGCTGCTTTGGCCTTAATTGCATTGCTCGGCGTAGCCTTGGCCGCAACCTTAATTGAAGTGCAGCCGCGCCGCTTGCGAGAGGCCATACCTTCATCGCCCTTATCCATGATGCGCATGAGTGCTCAAGCTCGCGAAGCCAGTGAGCGTGCCCGTCGTCGCAGCAGCTTTACGCCAACCGGCCTTACACTTCTGGATGTAGGCCTCATTGCGCTCGTCACCAGCCCGGATGGCAGTATGATCATGCGTCGTGGTCGCCAAGTTTCGCTCGACGATAAAGGCGTTCGTCCCTATATCACACTCAATATTGATCCGGAGTCAGCGGATCGGAACGCGACCATTCGCTTTGAGATTCTTGATCATAATGGTCAGACGCAGTACGTTCACGAAATGAAAACCTTCCTGCGTGATGGTGAAATGAACATTCTGGCCGATACCCAGTTGCCGCTGCTCGGCAATGACCGTCTACCGGGGGCAGGGGAATGGGACTTGCGCGTTTCCGTGGATGGTCTGACGATGGGCTTGCTGAGTTTCACTACCACGCCCTCACTCATCGCCCGTAGCAAACAGTTTGCGACAAGAGTGGCTGATGATGCTCCAATTCGTCTACAGGACGATGCAGACGATTCAACCCCAATGACGTTAGAAGACTTGATGCGGTCGGCTGAGAAACAACAGCGTCAGCGCCGCTAAAGGATAGGGTATGACAACCTCGCAACCACAACGAAAGTGGCAGATTTTGGGCGGCATTTTCTTGCTGCTTATTGGTCTTTCTGCCTTACCCGGCGAAGCCGCCGTTGGTTTGATTTTAATGGGTATTGGGGGTTGGCTGCTGTGGAAGCAGTTGAACGCGAATGTCGACGTTTCAACCGGCTTTACACAGCGCGCTGATGATACGGATTACGACGTTGACGAAGACTACACCCCACGTCAAACAGGCGCGGAGAAAGTATATGCCCATGCGCTCCGTGCAGTTGAAAGGGCTGGGTTGAATCCGGATACCGCCCAAGTCCTGCCGGTTGATATGGGAGTCATGGTTTTTCAAGGCGACAATGATCCGGTTGTATATCGCACTCAGCCTATTCCTGATGATGCCGACTATGTTCAGCCCTTTGTTCAATTACGCTTGCCAACCCGTGCCGTCGGACGCATCAAATTCGAAATCATCGATAGTGATGGGCAGGTGATTTTCATTCACGAGGATCTCAATAACCTTGAACGTGGCCGTAATCTGGTTACACCCGCTGCCCGCTTACCAATTCATGACGCTCACAACATGATGGGTAACTGGCAGGTACGTATCAGTGCCGATGGAATGCCGCTGGCGGTTCACAAGTTCTCGTGGCAGGAAACCAGTACCCGTTCTATTCGCCGTCACATCACTGCTGATGGCGAATTGAGTAACGAACTGCGCGCTTCACTGGCTGAAAACCGCCTTGGCAAGATGAGTTTGGATGAACTACTTTCCTTCCAAGACGGTGATGAAGAACCACAGGTACGCCAGCAGCGCCGCTAGCCAATAACGCGCTTTAACGGGCCAATTTGATCAAATAACCGTATATAACGGCTTCCGAGCCGTCTAGGCTGATGCTTGGCTCACTTGTTGCAGCCAATGTCGCCCTGAAGTCCTCGATCTTCCCAAGTAAGATCGGTTCATGATCATCTGGTGGGAGCGGTTTCCACCAGATATATCCGGTTTGTACGCCTGCATCCTGCCCAATATAGATAAAACCTGTGCCATCCGGTGCTGCAATCCCTGATTGCAGATCTTTCGTGGCATAATGCGCTTGGGAAGCATCGTTAAAATACTCCACAGGGCCGGTCAATCTGGTGAAATCCAACAGGGGTATGACCTTTTCCTCACGAAGACTCACATAATAGCTGTTTTGAGGAAAGCCGCGCATACCTGAGATACCCCGTGTCGTAACCACAAGTCCATCGTTTCCCGCCCACGATAGCGTATTAGGTATCAATTGCTTTTTCTGGTCGGGATTGTCAGGCAGACCCGTATGAAACGCTTCGAAGTTTGCTACTTGCTTATACTGGGTATCAGCCAGATTCATAATCCACAGACCAGTTGCGGGGTTTTCTGCATAATCTACAGGTAATACAAGAAAGGCCATCTGTTTGCCGTCGGGTGAAATGCTCACTGGACGGTAAACGCTCAAGGTTGGCAGTCGTACTCCGAGCATTTGAACGAGGATGGGATCACCGCCATCAGAGGGCAATCGATACAAGTTCGTGTCGTAGCCAGATGAATTTTCGGCCCGGGGCGGGGTTCGGAAGATGTAGAAATCCTCGTTTGCCGGATTCCATGTTGGCAGATAATCGGCATGTGCTGTGTCAGGTATTTTTAGAAAGCTGCCCAGATACTGATCATCCGTCCGGTTAACCATTTCTCCGTTTGTCGTATCCAATACCCATATATCACTGTCATAAAGCTGATCAAAGAAACTTTCATTGGTCGCGATATATCGGCTGTCAGGTGACCACGAGATAGCCGAGTATGGGCCGATGTGACGCAACGATTCCGCGAAGGGATAGCATTGATGACTGGCATCCGAAAGCGTTAACAGGCAAATCTGGAAGTTCTCTCTATCGAGCCATGCGATGGTCCGGCCGTCAGGTGATATTGCTACGAACCGAATTTTGGAATCGGTTTTTGCGATATCCTCAACGGCTGTGGCCGACACGAGTTGCGGAGGCTTTGTGGCTTGTGCGCCTGCTGCAGTGTTAACGCCTAGCGTAAATATCATGAACAGAAGCAATGCGGAACAGTTCTTGATCATAATGGCCTTCACAAATAATAATCGACTAATACAAATCTCAGTGTATTCAAAACAATAATTCTTGAAATCATACCTTGGTCGGAATTAAGGGATACATTTGGCAATACACGCGATCATGCTATACTTTCATTAAGTTTCTCCGATGCACTTATGTAAATGAAGGTGTGGCAAGCGATGGCCGAACTCACATCCCACGAAGCCCCTGCTCACAAAGCACAATCTCTCCCTGTGCAACTCCCTGCTAAATTGGTCGGGCGCGATAGCACCTTGGCACAGGTCTATGGACAGCTAAAAGCGAATAAAGCCGTTTTGATTTATGGCGACGCTGGCATTGGCAAAACCGCCTTGGCTGCGACGCTGGCCAGCGCTTATACCGAATTACCCGGCGGTGCGCTCTGGCTCAATGTTGATGGAAGTTCGCTGCCTGATCTTATCGTGCGAACGGGCCGCGCCTATGGCGAACTCGAAATTGCAGCCAGCAGTAACCCGATGGGAATGGTGGCTGCCGTTGCTAGCACCTTTGCCAGTAGCAAACCGCTAATCGTGATTGATGGCAAACCCGATCCCAAAGCAACGGCTGAATTTGTGACCCGTTGCGCCAGTAATTTGCCGGTTATTATCATTTCCAAAGATGAGATTGAAGGTCCTTGGACAGCGTTTGAAGTTGATAAATTAGCTGATAAGTCCGGTATCGCGCTGCTCAAACAGGCTGCCGGTCTAGAAACAGCAGCAGGTTTAGATGATGACTTGGACGAATTGGCAAGTATCTTGGATTACACGCCGTTCGCGCTCTCAGTCGCGGGTGGCACAATCCGAGGTTCAAAGATCACACCTGCGGATTATCTTGCTGAATTTGAGAAAATTCCCAGTAGTTCCGGTGCAACGCCTCAACTGCTGGCTTTGACCATCGGCTTCCGCAAATTAAGCAATGCATTTCAGGGTGTGCTGCTCCTATTAGGCGCTACTTTTAACGTGGGGACAACTTCTGAACTGCTCAGCATGATGGCCGGTGCCCCGCAGGAAACAACTGATCAAGTGATGAACACGTTGGTCAGTAGCCATTTGGTTGAGCGTTTCCATCGTTATGACTCGCCGTACTACCAACTTCATGAAATTACCAACACCTTCGCAACGGCGTGGCTGCGTCCCAATGGTCGCTTAGAAGCTCTGCAAAGCAAAGTCCGCGACTCTGTTTTGGCCTACACCAAGAAATACAGCAATAACAGTCCTGCTGCTCACGACAAACTTGCTGCGGCGATGGACTTAATTATGGCTGTTGCGCAGTGGAGCGCTGATCAGGGTGAACGCGATATCGTCAATCAAATTGTCGTCAGCTTGATGCAGGCCGGTGATTTCGTCAACGAACGGGGTTATGTCTCCGAACTGCTCAAGCTGCGTGAAATGGCCTCCAGCTTTACCCGTCCTTTCCCCGCAAATCCAGCTTCACTGCCGCCTGAGGATGTGGACATCGTTGCTGATGCAGATGTCGATGAAAAAGACGACGACGATTTTGATGATGAGGATGACTTTGATGACGAGTTTGACGAAGACGAAGAATTTGATGATGAACTGCTCGATGTGGACAAGGATGATGCAGACGATAGCGCGGACGATCTCGGCCTAGGCTTACGGCCTACGGCATCTGCGGCAGTGGGTTCACTCTGGCAGTCAGTCGATCAAAAACCATCTACTCCTGCCGCTCAAGCGGCACCGCCTGTATCACCAGTACCAGCTACATCTCCTAAACCCGCCTCTCCTAGTTCATTACTTGATTTGGATGATGAGGAAGATGAGTTGCTTGACGACGAATCAGTCGAAGATTCAATAGCTGTCGATGAACCTGCTGCTCCCGCCGAACCTGTTGATGAGCTAACGCGTCTTCAAAATGGATTGCGTCAGGCACGTCAGCAAAATGACCTCAAGAAGCAGGTCGAGTGGCTGGACAAAATCGGTCAGCTAGAAGCGGATCGAGGTATGGATAATGAAGCTATCAGCACCTATACAGAGGCTTTAGCCGCCTATGAAAAGCTCGATGAACCTGATCATATCCTGCAACTTTTAGATACCCTGTCAGTCTTGATGGTCAAGACGGAGAACTCCAGCGCTGCTGTCCTTCATGCCACGCGCGGTATAAAAATGGCGGATGAACTGGATGATGCCGAAACCAAGATGCACATCCTCATTACACTCGCGGATGCACGCCAGCAGCTCGGCGAAAGTGATGATGCGGTTCGCGCCTATACTCAAGCCCTCGAAATTGCCCGTACGGAGAATGATGCTCAGAATGAAGCGCTTATTCTCTACAAACTCGGTTACGCTCAACTCGACAGCAGCCAACCGGATGTAGCCGCTGAAACGTGGGAGCAGGCGCTCAAGTTGTTCAAAGCGCAGGGTAAGCGGGATTACGAAGGTCGTGTACTCGGTGGGTTAGGCACGGCCTATGGTGATTTGGATCGGTGGACGGAAGCCATCAACTTCCACAATTCGGCGCTTTACATTGCCCGTGAAGTCAAAGACAAAGATGTGGAAGCGCTCGAACTCAGCAATCTCGGTTATGCGTCTTATAAGGCTAATCAACTCGGTCAGGCACTCATCCGTTATCGTCAATCGCTGCACTTGGCCTACGAAACTAACAACCGTGAAAATATTGTCAGCAATATTGTTGATATTGTGCGCTTGCTGGCGAAGAGTCCTAAACATTTGGCAATCGCTGACCTGCTTCTCAACGACGCTATTCCGCTTGACCCGACTGACCGGGATGTGCTCAAGTTGAAGGAAGTCGTCACAAGCGCTAAGATGCAAGCCATCGCCGATAATATTGATATGCTGCCGGTCTCAGGCACGGCCAAGGATTATGCCGCTAACGCCTATAAGATGTTAGAGAGTTAGTCAGGTAATTGCTGTAAATTGTTGGAATTATAGATATGCCACCCAATTAGGTCTTAATTCGTTGTAATCCCCTATATTTGGTTTCAATAGGCGAACACTCTACCCAGAGTTTCGCCTTTTTGTATTTACCTCGTTTTTATACGCCATATTTTGAAAGGGCAACTGAATATGTCTGCTACCTTGCGTCGCTACCTTACGCGTATGTCAGGCTTTGTTTTAATGCTGCTCATCATCGAGCTCTTGGATGAAATATTGTTTGGCGCGAGGGAAGCTGCATGGCCGCTCATTCGCACGGATCTTGGCCTAACATATGTCCAGATTGGTTTATTGACGACTGTTCCGACTTTGCTCGCCAATGTCATCGAGCCTGCTATTGGTATTTTAGGCGATACATGGAAGCGCCGCACGCTTATTGTCGGTGGTGGCATCGTATTTGGCCTGACGTCTATTTTGATGGCACTAAGCGGTAACTTTGAAATCTTGATGCTGGTCTTTGTTGCTATGTTTCCGGCCTCAGGCGCATTTGTTTCATTGTCACAAGTCGCGCTTATGGATCATGCCCCTCAACGTCACGAACAAAACATGGCACGTTGGACGTTAGCGGGTTCATTAGGTCAGGTGGTCGGGCCGATTTTGCTCGGTGTATCGGTGACCCTCGGTGCTGGATGGCGTGGGTTGTTTATCTTTATTGGAGTGGTCAGCATCGTTATGGCTTTCATTGTCAGACGCTCCTCCATTTCGAATGGTATGGGAGATGGGGAAGAACGCATCAGTTTTGTACAGGGTCTGCGCTCAGCCGTTTACGCGCTGCGGCGTCTTGATGTCGTACGCTGGTTAGTGCTGCTAGAGTTTTCCAACCTTATCCTTGATATCTTGCTTGGCTATCTCGCTCTCTACTTCGTAGATGTTGTTCATGTCAGTGAAGCTGAAGCGGGTATCGCGGTCGCTATTTTTACCGGCGTTGGATTGTTAGGGGATGCCTTGCTCATACCATTGCTGGAACGCGTTCGTGGATTAGCCTATTTGCGTGTTAGTGCGGTGATCGAATTTGTCCTCTTCATCGCTTTTATGGTTGTCGAACCTGTAGTGCTCAAACTCATCTTGATTGCCCTCATGGGTTTCTTTAATTCCGGCTGGTATGCCATCCTTCAAGGACAGTTCTACTCGGCAATGCCGGGGCAGGGCGGTGCGGTCATGGCGATCAGTAATGTGGGGGGCATCCTTGGCGGTCTATTCCCCATCCTCATCGGCCTGCTTGCTGAACGCTTCGGCCTCGGCACTGCCATGTGGTTCATGCTCTTGGGACCAATTGCCCTTTTATTAGGATTACCAAGAAAGTCCCCACTGTTAAATACATCAATTGGGCATGATGCAGAGTGATTCTGCATTAACTTCCAGTAAGTTGTGCAAGAATCTTATTAGCTTCTTCTTCATCAGGGGCATATTCCAAAATGGATCGGTAAGCATGAATTGCCCCATCGATATTGCCCGATTTCAACCGGTCCTCTGCTACCTGATACCACGGTTGCATAGCCGCTCGACCGGGGCCAACGCCTTGCATTTCTTGGAACACTTGGAACTGCGCTGGACGGTTATAGAGCACAGCTGCGAACTCTTGTGGATTAGGTTTATTCGGCAGTGCTTGAGCTCTCAAACGCTCAGCCTCTTCGGGATTACTGGTCATTTCAGCGCGAAGTGCATTTGGATATTCGGCCGATGTTCCGAGTAATTCGGCTATAGCTAAGTCGCGACGAGCAGCGGTCGGATTGGATAAGTAAGTGGCTCTCGCTCTTGAAACATAATAATCACCGGCGGTTGGGGAAAGCCTTATGGCTTCGCTAAAATCATGTTCTGCTTCGACGGAATCATGGTTGACGGTAAGAGCGTTTTCACCTGTAACCCACCACTCGACTGCATTTTTCGGATTTTGGATAACCAGTTGTGATGCTCGTGTCATGTCGGAAGTGCTCAAAATACGATATTGAATATCGACGGTTTGATCTTTCATGAAGCGTTCAAGTGCTTCAATCCGCAATGGCGTTGACCACCAGAATGCCGACAGCGGCAAAGTAGGGCTGCTCTTAATTGCATCGATATAGGCGCTGATGATGGTCTCGGTGTCTCCAACATGGAGTTGCTCGGCTAATTTTGCCCAATTCAAGGTTGCCAAATTATGCGTATTAATCTTGCGTGCTTTATCAAGATATTCGAGTGCAGAACTATTATCGCCTTGCCGGAGTGATAGCGCTGCGAGGTTGATCCATCCAGTATCCCAAGATGGTTCTAGTGCCAGTGCTTGTTGATAGCGCGTAATCGCCTGTGTTATATCTGTCTCTGGTTGAGAAAATGCAGCTTGTCCGGTCAGATATGCAATCTGTAACGGATACAAGTGTAGACTTGGATCTATTGCGGATGCCGTCTGTACGCTATCTAGAGCATTGTCTGGACTATCAAAACTTTGGAGATAAAAAGCCTGTGCCCGGTCGATCTGAAAGAACCATAAGCCGTAGGCTATGCAAGCAGCTAGTGCAGCAATTAGGCTGATTTTCTTTGCGGCACTAGGGGATGGGACAGGTCGCTGCCCCTCATAAACCATTTCAGTGGGTGTAATGCAGTAGGCGGCCAAGCCAACAATGATTAATACAATCGGTGTAATGGTAAACACATCGACAAGGCTGTGAACTCCCATTCCAACTAGAGCAGCAAAAGCGGCTTCCAACCGAATTCTACGGGGTTCTGAATTTGTTTGCCTCCGATTCATGTACCACGAACGAACCAGCACAAACCCCAACCATAAGCTGACGACGATACCGGGTAAACCAGTTTCAGCTGCTGTGTTCAGATAAGCGTTATGCGCAGAAGCCAACTTGTCTTGAACGATTGTGGCGTCACGGTAATCTCGGAATGTACGGCCAAAAGTGCCGACTCCTACGCCCGTAAGTGGATAATGTTCTGTAATCATGACTGCGCTGCGCCACATGTCGAGTCGTCCCGCATCACCGACGTTGGTACGTCGTTCTTGTGTCAATGACAGAATCACAGACCCTGCTACGAGAACTACGCCGATAAAAACTGCACCGCCAAGGATTAAGCGCACAGGAATTTGTTGGGTGACCCGTTTCATTTGGGACAGTCGGAGTGCCCCCAGCGTGCCAACTGCGATAAGGATGGATAACAATCCGCCTCGCGAAAACGTCAAAATCAGTACGATGAGCAGTGCTCCTGCCAGTGTCCACAGGACTCGACGATAGTCACGCCGCCTGACCGTCAGCGCCCACGCGGCGGTAATGGTGACCAAAGGAGCAACAAATCCAGCCAGCAAGGTGCTGATATTCATAGCCAATGCTAAGCGGATCATATTTAGTGGTAACCAAGCGCCGGGGCCAATAACATTGAACCATCCAACCTTGGTGCCCGGTAGAATACCAAGGCCGAAATACCATGATGCGATCTCCAAACCGCTGAGCATGACTACAGCGGCGCCGATCATAAAGACAGTTTCCATGATCAGTCGCTGCCGTCCACGCTGGAACAGGTCAGCCAGAGCAAAATAGAAAACGACATGGATCAGTAAGAACCACAGATTTTCGAACGCCATGCGTTGGTCTGTACTCATTACTGCGCTGAAGACCCATACCACCACAGCCGCCATAATCGGCCAGTTCAGTGGTGTTGAAGGGAATCCGCCTCGCCGAAAACGTAATACGAGCCACAGGATAATAAGCACCGTCATCAGAATGTGATGAAACTGCCGTATGGGGAAGACGAGTGTGTAATAGGCTCCGCCGCCAATAAAAACCAAATAAATGGCGAGGAGTATAAAAGCTAGCCTACCAAGTCGCATAAATTGAGCCTCAAATTTAGGAAATAGAATTGCTCGTCAATTCATTTTAGCATGGTAAGAAGTGCCAAATCGTAAAGCACGTTTTGGCAATTGGTGCAGAAATTGACACCGAGGGAATCAGTAGGAGAAACCAGTGGAACGGTTTCTCCTATGTGTCAATCGCTTAGCGTTCGCTGAATGTATTCAGCGTATCGAGGTAATATTCTGGTAAACCAATATCGTAGCGCTTGCCATCAATTGTTACACCAGCAAATCCGTCTTCTTTGCGCAGTCGGTCGAGGGCTGATGTGAGCTGGAATTCACCATGTTCTCGCACATTATTCTCGATGTGTTCTTCGAGATAATCAAATATCTGTGGTTTGATGATGTACTGTCCGAACACGGTCAGATACTCCTCTTCCAAACCAACGACTTTCAAATTCTCCCGCGCGTACTCGACCGTGGGCTTCTCGGCGAATTCGGTAATGTTGAGCAGTTCATTATCTTTGACCCAATGTCCTGTAATGGTCCCGAAATTGGCAATATCCTCTTCAGCCGTCCTACGCATCCCAACCACGCTGCGCCCTTGTTGGTTAAATGCGTCGACCAACTGCTGCGCACATGATCGATCACTGTCGGAACGATAAATGTGATCACCGAGCATCAACAGGAATGGTTCACTGCCGATGACTTCACGAGCGCAGTAAATCGCATGGCCCAGACCTTCTTGGGTCCGTTGAACAACAAACTTAACTTTATGCCCCATTTCTAGCAGTTTTTGCGCGTATTCTTGGAAGTGTCGCGGCAGTTTATTGTAATTCTCAATAGTGACTTGCTCACTAAAGAAGGATTGGAAAGCAGGCAAATCTTGCTCCTGCACAATGATGATGACTTCCTCCATGCCTGCCGCAAGGGCTTCCTCGACAATTAAGAGGATTGCGGGCTTAGCAATTCCATCACGGTCAACGATAGGGAAGAGTTCCTTCTTAGTGGCCTTGGTTGCGGGGAACAGCCGTGTTCCAAAACCGGCTGCCGGGATAACAGCTTTGCGCACTTGTGTTCCCGCAAAGATCGTCAGCTTCAACCCACTCATTTGCAGGTCACGTTCAATGATGTCGATAATCGCCTGTTGATCGAGTTCGCTGCGGGCAATGAATTGGGCTGTGCCATCTCCTTGGCTGCCCACCCCTTTGCCGCCCCAAATATGGGGTTTAAGTGGTTCATAATTCAGTACTTGATTCAAGATCGGTGCCTTGAGTTCTTCAGGACATGCTGGCGTAGCATAACGATTGAAGAATGCTTGAGCCTCTGTCATCAGGGCGCCCAGTCGTTCCCCGTCCGCAGCTTGAAGCGCTTCCAATGCCTGTTGTGTAATCCGTTTGTTGATGCTGCCGAATAGGGCTTGAACCCCCTGTTCTAACTCGTTATTCGCGAAGGGATAAGCACGGTTTAAGTCAGCTAAGATTTTGCGAGTATCTTTTTTTGCATGCAAGTCCACAATGACGAAATACAGGTTTTGTTTGACTTGAAGCTCATTAGTATCAAGTCGATCACCATCGAAGGTCATCAGAATAGGGCGATTGCCAAACGCGCATCCTTGGTCTAAACGTCCACAACGGGATGGCGTCAGGATTTCTCCTTGATAGGCCATTTCCATCTCACCCCGTATTGTCATCTTAAGGTCGTAGATGCGGTTAAAAGCTCTAGCGGTGAGTACAGTAATTGCGGCGCTAGAAGACAATCCTTTTTTAACGGGCATATCCGTTTTGTAATTATCGATGATCAGTCCGCGAACATGATAATGGGTCAAAATCTGGTAAGCCACACCTGCGATATAACTCCAGAAGCCGCCTTTTTCGGCTTCAGCTAACAGAGCTTCGGCCACCATAGGAATTTCATACGGCCCTTGTTTTTCACCGTCAGGGGGTGTCGAGTATAAAACCAGAGCGTTCGGATGGGGCTGAACTTCAGCGTAAATTCCTTGGTTAGTCCCTGCGATGATCGCATAACCTTTTTCAACGTCAGCATTTGTACGGCGATAGCCTCCCGCCCAATCAGAATGTTCACCAAAGAGGCATATACGACCCGGAACGAAAATCTTCACGCAAATCTCCTTAACGTAGGTGTCGCTTGACTAACTTCTCATATCGAATTCGTTATTGTTTGAATCATTCTACCGTTTGTAAGTTGCATCCGCCTAGCATGAGGCGGATTTCATCCTAGGGGAGGGCTGACAAATCGTGTGGTTATTAGAGGCGACATCGATCCAAAAGTAACTGTTTAGGCCTTAACTTGCTCTACCGATTGGGTGATAAGGTTTTCATTTTCTCGTTCAATAGGCAGCATGACAGTAAAGGTTGTGCCGTGTCCGATTTGGCTTTCAACCGATATACTTCCATTCATCAGTTGAATAATCTGCTTAACAATGGAAAGTCCTAAGCCAATACCTCGGTTCGGATCGCGCTTTTGAGTGCTGTTTAGTTGCCAGTAAGCTTCAAAGATTCGGCTCTGAACTTCTGCTGGGATACCGCGTCCTGTATCACTCACTTGGATGACCCAATGCTGTTTATCGGTTCTTAGGGCTTGGATAGTCACACTGCCCTTGTCAGTAAACTTTATGGCATTCTCAGTCAGATTGCTCAATACTTGGTTGAGGCGGTCAGGATCGCCCTTGATTTGGCTGGGCAACGCCAAATCAATTTCAGCATTCAGTTTGATGCCCTTACTTTCGGCAAGGGGAGTCAACATACTCACAAATTCTTCGATCAACAATTTAGGTTCGAAAGCTACCTGAACCAGCGAAACCTTTCCATGTTTCAGTTGGGCTTCGTCCAACATACTCGTCATAAAACTTAACAGTTGCCTTGTCGCGTTTAAGATGCGGTCAAGGACTTCACTTTGCTTGGCATTTAATTCTCCGTGCCGTCCCTGCTGAAGCATCTCTGCATTCAGTGTAATGATCGTCAACGGGGTGCGTGCATCATGGCTTACATTTGCGAGAACCTGAGATTTGATTTGTAAATCATTGACAGCTTTGTCGTGACTCTGCGAGAGGCTTTGCAGGTTATTTTTCTCTTTACTGATCTCTTGTTCCAATTGTGAGTTAGCATTTTTGAGTTCAGCAGTACGTTCAGTAACCTGCGCTTCAAATTTGTTTTGAACCTCTTCTAGTTGCGATTTTGTTCGCGAATAATCTTTTAGAATTTGTTTGATTTTGCTGATTAAACCAGTAATTTCGTCATGCCCGGTGGTTGGAACTTCTAGTGTAAGGCTCTCAGAACTTCCGACATGGGCAAGACCGGTATTCAGTGTCGTTAAGCGTGATAAAACAGTCCGTTCCAAAAAGAGAAATGCCGCGCCCACCAAGAGCGAAGTAATAAGGACGAGCACCGCCAAAAACAAATTGATGCTTGCCTGCCCATTCTGATAAATGCTTCTGGGCATTTGAACGCGCAAGATGAGTGCCGGTTCACCAAAAAGGTCACTCATAATGGTGTAGCCTGCAATGAATTGGGAGTCAATTGGTGTAATGTAGTAACCCTTATTAGCGTCGATATTGTTTTTTGCCGCTCGGAAATCGCTCGTGGCTTGGTCATCTTGATACGCTGCTATATCAACGTCGAGTCTACTGCTTTCCCTTAAATGCTTGATCTCGTCATCGTCAATATAGCGCCCTGCAATCAGTCTTCCCCAACTTGCATCGTTTCCACTGGCTGAGAAGACTGGCATCGAAACGGTCATTAACAAACCTTGAGGCAGCGCAATGATCCCTTTGATGATGGTCTTTGGATTATCTTCGTCGACAAGTGGGCCATTCGAATTTACCGAAGCAAGAATAGCTTTGGGAATATTCGTGTGTTCTTTATCATCTGCATCAGTCGCATTATGGAACACAATATTATTTTCGCGGTCCAAAAGGAGCGAAACGTTTAATTTCGCAGCAAGACTCGTCCGGTTGAACAAATCACTGTCATTATTTTCTATTATGGAAGATAAGGGCGGATAGCGCGGTGATGGTCGTTCCAACCACTCAAGGTCATTCACTCTCAGTGAATCAATATCACTCTGCAAAATACTACGTACTTGTTTGAGACTCATCGTAATATTTTGGTTTTCCAGTTGTCTGTAGCTATCGAGCAGGATATATTGGCTGCTTAAGAACGTCAGCCCAACTAAACAGGCAGCTATAACAAACGCGCCCACTGTAACCCGTCGATAAAGACTCATGATGTCATCCTGTGGTTCTCCCCCATCTATTTAGAGTAAAGGAAATTTGGCCTCAAAAGTGAAATCATAACCGAATTATTTATGAAAAGTGTGATGTGAGATGGAGTTATAGCATCTCAACTGTTGCGTAAATACAAATTCTCCTATTATCTAGATATATGGTTAGGTTACGTCTTATTTATGGCGGTTGTTTTCGCTAGAAGGCGCTAAGGTCTAAATATGTTGACATTTTTTCAACCCGCCACTCGCTTGATGAGCCGATTAAAGTATCCACAGAAATTTCTTGTTGTTGGTATTCTGCTGCTTTTGCCACTCATCGTGGTATTAACCCAGTTTCTTTCCAAAATTAATGAGGATATTGATTTTGCGGCTAAGGAACGCCTTGGGCTAATCTACAACGCGCCTGTATTGGACTTTCTCCAGCATGTGCAGCGTTACGCTTCGCTCAAGACAGCCATTCTCAATGGAGATGCCAGTTTCCAATCCCGCCTTAGCGATGAGGAAAAAGCTGCGGATCAAGCGGCTCAAACGGTGGATGCAGTTGATCTACAGTATGGCGATGTCTTGGATACGACCGCGACATGGTCAAGTATAAAAGATAAATGGGGGAGCTTGAAAAAGGCATCGCCCAATATGAATCCGGCGACGAGTGCCTCGTCTTATGCTGATTTGACCAACACTATCCTTAAATTAGTAGTGATTTCAGGTAATGTTTCTAATCTGATCCTCGACCCGGATATTGATAGCTATTATTTGATGGACACGGTAATTAACAAATTACCTCCCTTGACTGAATATATGAGTCAAATCCGGAGCAGTAGCATTGCCGTCGCCATTTCTAAGAAAGTTGCTCCGGAAGATGTCACACGTCTCACGATACTCTCTGGACTTGTCAATAACACTATTGAATACAACCTAAATGGGTTTGGTTATTCCTATGATTCCAACCCTCAACTACGCACTGTACTTCAGCAAGATGTCACCGCCTATCAAACAACCTTAACCAATTTCATTAGCCAAATGAACAGCGAGATGACGCAAGAAGGTCTTGCCAATGAGAGTATGGCCGCTGGCTCTCTGTACACGTCATCTACTGTGGTGATTGATCAAATCTATTCGTTCTATACCAAGGTGTCTGCGGCACTCGATGATTTGTTGATTGCGCGCATTAATCGTTTTGACATTCGGCGGAACTTGGTCTCCCTTTTCACTGTCGTTGCTCTGGTTGCGACTATTTATCTCGTAATTGGTTTCTATCTGGCTGTTAAAGAAACAATCGCTGACCTCGAAGTGGCGGCTCAACGTATGGTCAAAGGGGATATGAATTATCGATTCGCCCCGAAGAGCAGGGATGAACTGGCACAGGTTGCAGTCTCCTTCAACAATATTGCGAGCGAGTTGATGGTCGCTCGCGATCAAGCGCTGGAGTCAAATCGTGCCAAGAGCACCTTCCTTGCCAATATGAGTCACGAACTTCGCACGCCACTTAACGCCATTATCGGCTACAGTGAACTCATTGAAGAGGAAATGGTTGATGAAGGTGAGGACGAGTTTATTCCGGATCTGAAGAAGATTCAGACTGCTGCTGCCCACTTGTTGACCTTGATTAACGATATTCTGGATTTGTCTAAGATCGAAGCGGGCAAGATGGAACTCTTCATGGAAATTGTCGATGTCTCCACGATGGTTAATGAAGTGACCAATACAATCTTGCCCTTGGTGGAAAAGAACGGGAATCGTTTGGAGGTCAAGTGTCCGGATTGGATTGGCTCAATTCAAACCGATCTTACCAAGACAAGACAGATACTCTTTAACCTTTTAAGCAATGCCAGCAAGTTTACCCTCAAAGGCTTAATTAAACTCCAAGTCGACCGTCGAGTTGAAAATGGGGAAGAGGTGATTAGCTTCACCATTATTGACTCGGGTATTGGCATGACATCTGAACAGCTTATCAAATTGTTCAAAGACTTCTCGCAGGCAGATAGTTCAACCACCCGTAAGTTTGGCGGTACGGGGTTGGGACTTTCCATCAGTCGTCGTTTTGCCCAGATGTTGGGTGGGGACATTACCGTAACCAGCCAAATCAGTGTTGGGTCGTCCTTTACACTCAAATTGCCTGTTCTTCGTGAGCTTGTCCCCCAAACCGAACCCTCTATCACACCTGTTCGTACGAAGCGGACTGGCAAGACTCAACCTATGCATGCCTTTGCTGGTACACTGCTCGTCATTGATGATGATCCCAGCGCACGCGAATTGATTAACCGCTTTATGCTTAAGGAAGGGTACACGGTCTATACGGCTGATGATGGCGAAATGGGCCTGAAGATGGCTCGAGAATTGAAACCGGATGTCATCACATTAGATGTCATGATGCCCCGTATGGATGGTTGGTCCGTTCTAAATGCGCTCAAGAGCGATCCCGTGTTAGCCTCAATTCCTGTCGTCATGCTAACCATGGTGAGTGATCAGAATATGGGCTATGCCTTGGGCGCGGCAGATTATGTCACCAAACCCATTGATCGTGATCGCCTTGTGAAAATTCTCAAGCGCTATGAATGCAGCCTGCCCGGATGCGATATCCTCGTGGTGGATGATGAACCCCAAATTCGCGAAATCATTGAGCGGACGATGCAAAAAGAAGGTTGGAATGTGCAGCAAGCCCAAGATGGTGTTGAAGCCTTAGAAATAGTTCGGCAGAAACCGCCGCAGCTCATTTTGCTAGACTTGATGATGCCTCACATGGATGGATTTGAATTTTTGCGTGAACTTCGAAAGCTGCCGGTTGGCTACGATTTGCCCGTTATTGTCATTACCGCCATGGATCTGAGCAGCAGCGATCATCAAAAGCTAAATGGTTCTGTCGAGCAAATTCTGCAAAAAGGTGCCTATAGTCAGGATGATCTACTCTCTGAAGTCCGTCAGTTGGTTAAGACCCTAGCTGCTCCAAAATCGCGATCTTCTGAATCGGATACAGTCTCGTCCTAAAGAAATTCAGTCTGCGGGTGAGGATATTAACTTCCTTACCCGCAATTCATTTCCATGTTTTGTGTTAAACCCTCTTGACATTGGTTATTAAACAGACCACTATATGAATTTGTAGACTAATCACTCAAATGAGGCTGTTTTTACTGTAAGTAGAGCTAATCAAGCTATCTCTTAAGGATTTGCAGCTTGCACTGATGCTATGATGATTTCGTAATCGGAAAATGGGTGAGTGGGTAACAAAATTAGCCGGATGTTTGCCGTTCACAAACGCTTATAACCTGCTAAAATATCGCGCGCAAATCCATATTTGACAACCGGGGCAATGAGTATGTACCAAGACGATCTGTTTTTGAACGAAATTGATGCAGATGACGATGAGGAAGAACTCCTCGAAGAAGATGAAGATCTCGACTTTGAAGATGAGGACCTCGAAGATCTCGACTTTGATGAGGAAGATGAAGCCGTCGAAGAAATTGATGTTGATGAAGAATTCGTAGATGATGAAGGGTATGACATCTCAGAATTTGACGATGATGACGATGACTACCTTTATGACGACGATGACGATTTTCTTGACGACGACGACGATGATGATGATGACTTTTATGAGGATGACGACGACTACTAATGCCGCTGTTGGCTATTGGCCAGTCTAATATTGTAACAAAAGTCAAACATTTGGATCAATTGTAAGGGGGTGTAGCGACATGGCTTGTGCGCCCCTTACACATTTTTATTTAGCTAACCATCTCTCTTTTTTTCCCCTAACAGTGGCAAATATTTGCCTAATTATTCACAAAGTCTAACAAATGAAGTCATCCCGAAACCCTTCGCGCACCCTGTTTTTCTCAAGTCTGTGTTAGGATTTATATAGTTGTTTTGTATTTTAATATGTCAGGCCAATTATTCTGATTGGTCTGCGTTTTAGTCAGTGAGGTGTTCGGACGTGAATCTATCTGCCTCTCCATTAACGATTGTTTTAAGACTGCTCATTAAATGGTGGTGGGTAATTGCCATTGCTGTTGCGATTGGAGGCGGAGTTGGTTACTTCGTGCGTTCCAAACAGCCGAATATTTATGTTGCAAAAACCAAGGTCTTGTTTGGACAGTTTTTCCAAACAACAGGTCAGCGTGTATCTTTGGATGAAATACGTCAGCAGATTACCACATATACGAACTTGGCCCATGAAGCTAATATATTGCAACCTGTCATCGATAAATTAAAATTGTCGATTACTGTAGATGACCTTAACAAACGACTAACTGTAAGTGAAGAGCCAAACTTACCTCTATTGGACATCAGCGTTTCGGATACAAATGCTGATAACGCTGTAAATATGGCTAATGCAGTTGCTCAGCAACTAATTGATGCGGGTCTTGGTAGTAAAACCTCACAGGATATAGCGTTTAGAACTCAACAGCTTATTCAACTGCAGCAGCAAATTACCCAACTGCAATCACAGTACGATGACCTTATTGCAAAAGGCGCAACGCTCACTTCCGCTTTTGAGATTGCCCAAAATAAGACACAGATTGATGCTGCCCTAAATACACTCCAGGCGTTGCGCAAACTCTATTCGGATATGAGCCAAGGAATGCCTGATACGGGTAATGTGCTGTCAATTTTTACACCCGCGACGGTCAAGAGCGTATCGGTTGTTACGGGTTCAATGACCAGTGTTGTTCTTGCTGCTATTGGCGGTCTTATCCTTTCTATATTGACGATTATCTTGATAGGCTTTTTCGACGACCGTCTCCAATGGCAAGACAGCTTGGAACAAATTGATGGTGTGAAGGTTCTTGGTCCATTAGGCGTTATTCCACGAAATAAACTACCCCTATATATCAATTCTATGCCCGGCACGATTGAGTCAGAAGTTTTACGCCAGTTGCGTGCCAAGCTTGTTTTGGCGACGGATGGAGCCCAGCCAAAAGTTGTTACTGTTACCAGTTACGATTCAGGAGATGGTAAATCAGTCACCTCCGCTAACCTCGCGTTAGCGACTGCCGAGTCTGGCTTACGAACTTTATTGATTGACGGCGATATACGTAAAGGTAATCTTCACGAATTCTTTGGGCTTCCGAATGTCATGGGGCTTTCGGATATTCTTGCTGGACGCGATGATTTGAATGTGCTTCTTTCTCGTGCGCTTCTTGATAGTAGGTTTGATAACTTAACTGTACTGACTGCCGGGCGCGCAAGTTCTAATCCTGCTGTACTGCTTAGCAAACCTCGCTTCGGTGACCTAATACATCTGCTTAGGGGGCAATTTGACGCCATTGTTATGGACTCAGTTCCGAGTATAGGAGGCCCCGATTCCGCTTTTCTTGCTGAGCACAGCGATGGTGTTTTGATTGTTGTGCATGGACAACGTACGACTCGGCGCTCATTACGTCGTACGATACAAACCTTACGACAGGGCACGAATCGAAGTATCAATATCTATGGTATTGTCTATAATCGTATTGCATTGCAATTGACCAGCACCTATAACCAACCGTACTATCGTCGTAACCTTGCTATTAATCCGGAAAAACTAGATCGTGAAATGATCAATGCGGGTAAACGACCGCCTTTGGCTGGACGGAATTCCAATGTGATGATTGATGCCAGTGGAATACGGCTGTATTCTATTGCTGCAACCTCAGTGCAATTAGGAGTCAGCAAGGAAACGATGCAAGATTGGGTTCGCACAGGCTTTATTAAGGCTGAAAAGCGTAATCGTCGTGAATGGATTTCTGAAACGGAAATAGCACAATTACTCGAACGCTTACCGCGCCATGAACTGCCAGCGGGTAATTCTCAATCATCGTTGCCATCTAAGAATGCGACAGGTAAATTGTCGAGTGGCAAATTGCGTGATTTACTAGGTGGTCAACGTGACGCACTGTTAGCTTCCGCCCGCGACGTGAATCCAAACGATGACACAGAAAAATAGTCATATGATCTTTTTTATGAGGATTTCACACTATGTTGAGTAGTGTTAACCGGCGACTTTCGTTTATCGGTTGGCTTCGTTATTGGCTATTTGATCGCAATTATAACTTCACAATAAAGGCAATGTTTATTGGTGCATGTTTTGCCTTTTCTGCTATGACAGCTGTTTTAGGACGAGATATAGATCTGAACTCCTTTAATAGCATTGTGAAGGCAGTAATACTCATAATGCTAATGGTCGGAATTGTTCTTGTGGTCTTCATGTATCGGAACGGGCAAACAACGGCCTTAGCAATTTTAATGGTGTCAACTTTAGTTCATGATGGCATTGGCACCGGTACTGGAACGAAGTTTACCTTTGCATTTCTTGCTCTGATCTTGTGGTCCGTGGTCTGGCTTTTCAAGAGAGCTGTTGTAGATCGTAATTTCAAAATACTCCCCGCATTACCGAACTGGCCCATCGTGTTCTTCTCCATCGTAGTCATAATTGCTTATCTTTGGAGTGGGGCTTTCGTTGAAGAAAGAGCTAGTTTCGCTTTTGCCCAAAAGTCATTAGTTCGCTTGATGACTGCTATGGTGTTGATTGTATCTCCTGTAACGCTTGTATTATTTGCGAACGCGATTCGGACAAAAACGGGATTCAGAATATTTGCATGGTGGTTTATTCTACTCGGCTTGGCAATGGGTATTATGCGTTTGACCCTAGGTACAGTTCCGGAGCCCTTAAATGCTAGAGGCCAATTCCCAACATGGTTTGTTGCTCTTGCTTTCGGTCAGGTTTTGTTCAATAAAAATTTGCGTTGGTACATAAAGCTAAGTCTATTAGCTGGTGTTGGCTTATGGGTGCAAATCACCTTAGGATTGGGGCTGAGTTGGCTAAGTGGTTGGTTACCAGTGACCGTTGTGATCGGCATTTTAATCGTCCTATTTAATCGTAATCTCTTTATATTGGCTCTTCTTTGTGTAATTGTTTGGGGCGTTGCGAACAGAGACTTTGTTCTAAATCAACTCAATGGCGAGAATAAGGAATCAGGCGGTACACGCTCAACAGCATGGGCTCGTGCATTGGATGTTGTTGACAAACACTTCTTATTTGGGGCCGGCCCAGCAGGTTATGAGTATTATTTTCAAGCTTATGGCTATTATAACGGATCGGTTGGTACGGCTAACCTCTCCCACAATAACTATATTGATATTGTTGCTCAGACTGGTGTAGTAGGATTCACATTATGGATTATGGTGTGGGGAGGGCAGGGCGTGATGATATGGAAACTTTACAGAAAACGGTTCGATGATACATTCCTAACTGCCTTAAAGTACTCGTTGGTTGCGAGTTTCCCTGCTATTCTAGTCGCAATGATGTTAGGAGATTGGATTACACCATTCCCGTATACTCAATCCTTGTTCGGCATTGATTATACGATTTGGGCGTGGATGATTTCAGGACTATCGATCGCTTTGTATCACTATACGCCAAACTCCCAATTATCTAATGTGACTAATATTGGGCCTAGAACTGCACCCTAGTGATAAATATGGTTCAGTAGAAAGCTTTTTTTTGAATGATTTTACTGAACTATACCTTAACTGGGCCGTTTATTGATGACCGCAGCCTTAACCGATTTGGATTTTTGGCAGGTTCAAATTCTAAGAAGAATGTTTGTTCAGAAAATAATGATCAAAATTAATCTTATGCAAGCAAGACAATTTAGGCTCATGCAAACAAATGATGTTGATAATCATGGATGACTTACATCGGAATGACTAAGGTATCAACCCAAATGAACAAACGACTGTCAAATTATCAATGGATGATTTTTGTTGTAGTAGGAGTTTTAAGCTTTCTGCTTGTTTTTGGACATGCTCTAATATATTCATTTTGGCAAGATGACTTTAATTTGCTCCAGTTTGTTCATGATAAATCACTACAAGATTATGTGAGAATTTCTTTTACGCCTCCTACTGAAATTCTACCACTTAATCTAGGTGTGGTTTTTCGCCCTATTCCTCACTACATTTTTTTTAAAGTACTGCAATCGCTGTTTGGCAATAATCCATTGCCGTTTCGGTTAGCGAATTTTGGAATTTACTTTGTCTCATCAATTCTTGTAGTCATACTTGTGACGATGGTTACAAGTAAATCACGTGTAGGGTGGTTGGCAGGAACCTTATTTCTTCTTAATCGAGTGTTTGTTACCCCACTGTTCTGGATCTCAGATAATAATGAGTTATTCCTCTGCCTGTTTTCACTTTCGTCGGTGATTACGTTTTTGCTATTTCTTCAGAAAGGGGATGCTCTACGTTGGTTATATTTTCTTATTTCTCTAATTTCATTGGTTTGTGGCATATTAAGTAAAGAGACTGCCATTTCGATACCATTTTTGATTGTGGCAGTTCTACTTTTTAAAATATATTTGCCGAGCATTGATTTTCGTCGAAGATTACTTAAATGTATTGCTGTAGTTCCACATGCCGTGGTTGTTCTAGTTTTTTTGATTATTCGTTTTCCGCTGATTACCTATGCTGTTAGTGGTGGTGGCGGAAGCTACTATAAAATTTCGACTTTTCAAAGTTTGTTTAATGGTTCTTTTTGGGGATTATGGTGGAGTATAGAATCGTTCACTGAACCATGGAAAACGTTCATTGATTTATTTACGCAGCGTCTGGCATCATTTAGCATCTTTCAACCATTGTTGATAAGTGGACTATTTCTTGCAATAACGCTCCTCTCCGGTTTTCTTTTTGTACGGCGATCTAAAAACATTGCTGTGGCGTCCCCAATCTTTCTCGGCGCACTCTGGTTTCTTATATCTGCTGCGCCGTCTTTAGTAACAGGAATATTGGTTGATTACTTATTTGCACTTCCAGTCGTTGGGTTTCTCTTAGTAATCTCTTACATTCTAGACTACTTTGTTGCTGATTATCTTAAGTTAAGTGGAAAAAAAATCGCTAGCATTTTGACTGGGATTATCTGCTTAAGTATGATTTCGGCTGTGCTTGTTGTTAATCGCTTAGAGTTTACAACATGGCCTGTTGCCCTGATGAAATACACGGATGATACGATTAATTTAGTGAAAAAACATGAATTTAAACCAGAAGAGGACAAGACTGTATGTTTCATAGACATTCCTGAAGATGTATGGTTTCCCGGACGTGCGGAAGCTGCATTTCAAGTCTTTGTAAATCCAGATATACATGTGATAGAACTGAATTCACAACAATCGGCAAATGACTCGCATAAAACATGTCCGAAGAATGCTTTGAGAATTGGTATTATTGATCAGCAAATTGCAGTTGTATCCTAGAATTGGTGTCACGCAAAGAAAATGTTTAAATCCATCTTTGTTTGGTTGGTCTTACTCACTCTAGGTTTATCTCCTATTAGCGCTGAGAATGAGCGAATATGGTCTTCTGCGCGTTTTCTCGGGGATGGATGGTGGCAATCGCTTACTCTTGATCAGCAAAATAATTTACACGTAGTATGGTATGGAGTTTTTGGTCAGGATAATCTGGGTCATGATGTTTTATACTATACTTCTAAGCGAAGCGATGGAACATGGTCATCTCCTATCGATGTAATCTATACGCGCGATGGCGGTTATACAATCCGTAACAGTATTACGGCTACCAGCGACGGAATGTTACATGTTGCTTATCGGTCCAATGTTGAACACTATGTTTCAAGTGTTCCTGTAGCTGGAGCGCTTGATCCAAGAAACTGGTCACCCGGCAATCAAGTTGGACCAACTGGCTATTATCTTGACATGACGTCTGGTTTTGATGATACGTTACATCTGGTATTAAGTGATCGGCAATACTTTCCGGATGCCAAGCAAAATTCCCAAACTGATAGATATGCTGAAGGTGCAAAATGCTTCTTGTGCTTCGATTTATTTTATCGCCGTTCAACTGATGGCGGCAAAACATGGAGTGATAGTGTACCCATTTCACTTGAGAATGAAAGCGGTTCTGATAGACCTAAAATAAAGCAGGGAACTTCGGGCAGGCTTTATATCAGTTGGGATGAGGGTATTGACTGGAATACGGGTGGTGGAAGTCCAAAAGACGTTCGCTTAGCTTACTCCGAGGATCAAGGTCTTACGTGGTCAAAGCCAATAATATTTGATGGTGGTATTTCGCCAGACTTGAAGCCCATTCAAGGATCCTTTACCGAATTGCGTGACGGTTCAATGATGATGGTTTGGCGTGCTTCAAATGCTTCAGACCGCAATATTTATTATCAACTGTCCTCAGATGTCGGAAAAACATGGACTGCTCCTACTCCGATCCCGGGAATCGTAGCGCGATTAGTAACTTCTACCAGCCTTGATCGATATGAATTAATTACGGATCGTTTAGGCTTCGTCCATCTTTTTGCAGTTGGGGATACAAACATTAAATCCACCAGTACAGAGAAGTTGTACGATGTTACTTATGTGCCATCTTCAAACTACTGGCTTGAACCTCAACGTATATACTTCAGTTCAGATAGTCGCCCAGAATGGCCTCAAGCCGTAATTGGCGATTCTAATGATATACACCTAGTTTGGTTTAATCGAAAAGTGATTCCCGGAGTCGATTGCAGCACATGTGACTTAAAGGTGTATTATAGTTACCTTCCCGGTAATATGAGTGCGGAACCAACTCGCGCTTTCAAACCTACACCGACACTCCTGCCAACAGCGACAGTGTTTGTAAACTACGTTCCGACATCCACCCCTTTACCCACATTACAGGGTGTGCAGCCGACGGTGACGGTTGTAACAGTGGATAACTATGCTGCCCAGACCTTGTTAAGTGGTATGTTCATTTCCGCCTTGTTCTGTGGTGCAATCGTTCTCCTACTCCGCTGGCGACGCTAATTTGCAGGATAGGGGTGTGATTCACCTCTATTTCTGTTCTCGAATTTCCGAACCAACTTAATTCACTTTCTGCCGAAAGGTTAATGTAAGGGCAATGGCATATCGTTGCCTACATATAGCGTTTCTCTATAGTAGGATTCCTATCATATGTCCGTGTCAAAGTCTAATCCGTTACCATCTAATGAAGTTAAATCTGTTGCCAATGCAAATATGCAGTCCGTTGGTATGGTACTTGCCAGCGTGGCTTTCGGCGCGGTCGGGCAACTCACCCTGAAAGCGGGTATGAACAGCGTCGTACAACCCTATGGTAAATTGCAGCTTTCGCCTGATACCCTTATTCATATGGCGACTAATCCGTTATTGATCGTAGGTATCGCCATTTTCGGCATCAGTACATTACTCTGGTTGTTTGCACTTGCTAAAGCTGATCTCAGTTTTGCATATCCTTTCCTTAGTCTTACATATCTGGCTGTGCTTTTAGGTGGCGCATTTCTGTTTGGCGATAAGGTTACACTCCCTCGCGTGTTAGGCTTTGCCGTTATCATCACGGGTGTTTGGATTGTCGCCCATAGTGAGCAGAAAAAGAGTTAGCTATGCGCATTGGAATAATTGGTGGTGGTTTGATGGGAGTCGCGTTGGCCTATTATCTGGCGCAAAGCGATAATCAAGTCACTATTCTTGAACAAGGCACACACCTCGGCGGGTTAAATGATCAGTTGCAATTTGGCGATGGAATGATAATTCCACGATATCAACATGCTTTAATGCCGACCGATGTCAATTTGCGTGATCTGTGTGATGAACTGGGTTTGAAAAGTGACTTAATTTTCCAGACTGCTCGAGCGGGATTCGTAAATAACGAAGCGATTTATCCCATGAGCAATATTTTGGATTTTCTTTCATTTTCGATGCTCAGCCTGCGAGATCGGCTGCGTCTCGGACGTATGATTTTGCTTACGCGCACCATGTCGAATTGGCGTGAATTAGACACTCTCTCGGCGAAAGACTGGTTGGTGCGGATTGGTGGAACTGACGCTTTTGAGCGCATTTGGAGACCACTTCTAGAAGCCAAGTTTGATGGTGTTTACGACAACGTCTCCGCGACCTATATTTGGGCATGGCTCAATCGTATGTCATCAGTGCGTCAAGCGCCTCAGCTTTCAAGCACTATTGGCTATTTGAAGCGCGGACACTTCTCTCTGATCGATGCGCTTGCCAAAGCTTTTGTGAATTACGGTGGTGAGATTCTCTACGAGATGCGAGTCCGCGAAATCGAAGTGCAGGATGGACAGTTTCAGCGTGTTCGGTCGGCTGCGGGAACACTTGAGTATGATGCGCTGATTGCCGCAGTAGCCACCCCCATTTTTGCCCGTCTATTGCCAACACCTTATCCAGAATATCGTATGCGTCTTGAAAAATCGTCATATTTGGGCTTGATCTGTCTGGTCATGGTTTTAGACCGACCGCTTTCCAATTTTTGGACTCTAAACTTAACCAATCCTACTTGTCCTTTTGCTACAATCATTCAAACACCACATGCAGAAAAATCCGGCTACTATATTGTCTATCTCCCACGCTATACTGCGCCGGATAATGACTGGATGGGCGTTTCAGACGACGATATTGCTGAAGCATGGCTTACTCACTTGAAGAAGATTTTTCCATCTTTTTCTGATAGTCAAATTGTTCATTTCGCGGTCAGTCGTTCTCGCTATGCGGAACCTATCCATACAGTGAATATGCTACAAAACAAATTGGATGTGCAGACACCTTATTCTGGACTCTATCTGGCAAATACAGCTCAAGCCTACCCGTTGCTTTCGACAAGCGAAGCTGTGATCGCCCACGCTAAACAGGTTGCGGAACTTGTGCAGCAAACACGCCGTCCCATCTCGATGGCGGTGTAGAATGCGTGTATTGCTGCTAACACAAGTTCTCCCTTATCCACCGGATAGCGGCCCAAAAGTCAAAACTTACCACGTAATCAAGTATCTGGTGCAAAAGCATCAAGTGACATTGGTTTCATTTATACGTGATACGGATAAACCGGAGTATATTCAGCACCTTGAAACCTTGTGTGAACGGGTGATTACGGTTCCGATCAAGCGTTCACCGCTCCGGGATTTGATCTCCTTAGGTAAGAGTTTGCTGACTAACCAGCCTTGGATGATGCTGCGTGATGAACGCCCTGAAATGCGTGCAGCTTTGCAAGAGCTTGCTAAGACTTCACACTTTGATGTTGTTCATGCTGACCAGTTGAATATGGGGCAATATGCGCTGCCCTTTACGAAGAGTCTCAAGATTCTGGATTTACACAATGCTCTGTGGATACTTTACAAGCGCATGTCGTCTACCTTGCCGCTTAACAACCCCATGAAGTATCTATTGCTTCGAGATTGGCGTTTGCTCAAAACCTACGAAGGCAATATGTGCCGTACCTTTGATGCAGTCACGGCTGTTAGTGATGAAGACAAGCAATCCCTTATTGAGGCTGGAGCGAGACCGGATATTGTGGTAATCCCGATTGCGATTGATATTGATAAGCAGCCTTTTATACATCGCGCACCATCTTTACCTCACATTATCCATATCGGCACAATGTATTGGCCTGCCAATATTGACGGCATCCGTTGGTTTCTCGATCAAATCTATCCATTGATTAAACAAAAAGTACCCAATGTACGCTGCACTTTAATTGGCGCGCGCCCACCTCAGGATATTAAGGATCGTGAACAGACCGACCCCTCCATAAAAGTTACGGGGTATGTGGATGATCCGCTGCCGTACTTGCAAGATTCCAGTATGATGATCGTACCGTTGCGGGCAGGCGGGGGAATGCGTGTCAAAATCCTGAATGCTTTTGCCCAAGGTTTGCCAATGGTAACCACCACGGTAGGCTGCGAAGGTATCCATGTCACTAATGGTGACGATATCTTAATTGCTGACACGCCTGAAGAATTTGCTCGTCAATCAATTCGATTGCTGACAGACACAGCCTTAAACCAGCAGCTAACGTTGCGGGGGCGTCAAAAAGCGGAGCAGAAATATGACTACCGCCAAGCCTGTTTACCACTCGATCAAATCTATAGCTAATTCGGTGTCCTAACAGCAGACTTCGATTCAATTTAGTTGGATGCAAGTCTATGCACGTTGAATGGTAGATGGGGTACTGAAGGAGCCATCATGGTATCACAACCAATTATTTCACAAACAGAAACATCATTACGTGCAGCGGGCAGTATTATTCGTGCACGTGCGCCGATGCGTATTAGTTTTGTCGGTGGTGGCACGGACTTGCCCCATTGGTACGAGAAACACAGCGGTGCGACTCTTTCGAGCACGATTAATCGTTATGCTCATGTGAGTCTATATCCCCGTGTTGATCAAGAAGTCTATATTCATTCCGTCGCCTTAGGCTATTCCGTCAAATACAATCTCACTGAGGAGCCTGTTTATGATGGCGTGCTCGATCTCGCGAAAGCTGCGATTCAGCGTTTAGGCGCTACGAAAGGTATGGAACTGGACATTCGCTCGGATGCGCCGCCCGGCAGTGGCTTAGGTGGTTCTTCAGCCTTGACCACTGCGATTATTGGTGCGGTTGCCATGCACACAGGTAAGGTGCTGGGACGCTACGAACTCGCTGAACTCAATCACACTATTGAACGCATTGATCTCGGCATTGCAGGCGGTAAACAAGATCAATATGCCTGTACCTTCGGCGGCTTTAATCTCATGGAATTCCATGCTGACCGGGTAGTCGTCAATTCTTTGCGAATTGAACCCGATATCATTAGTGACCTCGAAGAACACACCGTTCTTTGTTATACGGGCAAGGCGCGTTCCAACCTCGGATTGATTAGTAATCAGGTTCGCTTTGCCAACGAAGGCCGCCTTGAAACAATCGAGGGGATGAAACGTCTTTACGAGATGGTATTTGAGATGAAAGAGGCACTTCTAAAGGGCAACTTGGATCAGTTTGGACGTATGTTGAACGAAGCCTATGTCAACAAGAAACGTATGAATCCTGATATTTCACGTGGCACGATTGCCGACGAGTTATATGAATTGGCTCTCCAAAATGGTGCGCTCGGTGGCAAGTTATTGGGTGCAGGCGGTGGTGGTTATCTCTTGCTCTATTGCGAAGTCAACCGCCAATACGCTGTGCGTAAAGCACTAGAAGCCGCTGGTGGTCAGTTGACCGATATATCCTTTGATGGTACAGGATTACAAGCATGGCACAGTCGATCCCACTGAACGTTGATGCTCTCATTCTTGCAGGTGGCTTAGGCACACGTTTGAACGGTATACTTGTCGATAAGCCCAAGGTGTTAGCACCTGTTTTGGGACGCCCTTTTATCACGTATCTGTTTGACCAATTGGAACAGGCTGGTATTCGGCGCATTATTCTCTGCACAGGCTACAAGAGCGACCAGATCGAACAGGCCTTCGGCCTCCAATATCACTCAGTCGAACTGGTGTATTCGCCTGAAAAGGAAGCGCTTGGAACGGCCGGTGCACTGCGCAATGCTTGTTCGCTGGTAAAAAGTGATAACTGCCTTGCGATGAACGGCGACTCGTATGTGAATGCTGATGTGAATGCTTTCATGAAATGGCACTTTGGTTCAGACTTTGCCGGATCGCTCTTGCTGACTCGTGTTCCTGATGCCGGACGATTCGGTACTGTCGAAACAGACACTCAAGGTAAAGTTACTGCGTTTAAAGAGAAGCAGGGTTTAGCTGTTCCCGGTTCAATTAATGCAGGGATTTACTTGTTTTCGCGGCAGCTCCTTGAAAGCATTCCTATAGATCGCGCTGTCTCGATTGAGCGTGAAATCTTCCCGGAATGGATAGGACGAGGTATCGGTGGTTATTGTGTCGAAGGTCAATTCATTGACATCGGCACACCTGAATCGTTGGCGGCGGCTGAAAGCTTCTTTAAGTCGATGGACAAAAAAGTTGATCTCACAACCTCGCCATTAGTCAGTTTGTCGGCAAGTGCTGAAGATACAATTCGTCAGCACATGCTGAACAGTGCCGAAGTGAAGAAGCGCGTTGCAGAGGAATGCTTGTCCCAAATTAAGCAAGCCTCTCAATTGGTTGCCGAATGCCTGTCAAAAGGCAACAAAATTCTGCTTTGCGGAAATGGTGGCAGTGCTGCCGACAGTCAGCATATCGCCGCCGAGTTCGTGAGCGTGCTCACGCAGGATTTCTTGCGTCCCGGTCTTCCAGCCATTGCCATGACGACCGACTCGTCCATATTGACTGCTAGTGCGAACGATTTTGGCTTTGCTGGTATTTTTGAACGTCAGGTTCAAGCACTTGGCAAATCGGGGGATGTACTTATAGCCATCAGCACCAGCGGCAATTCGGAAAACTGCTTACGCGCGCTTCAGTATGCTCGTCAAGCTGGTCTCCACACCATTGCTTTTGCAGGCGGCAAGGGCGGTAAGATGGCGGATGTAGCTGAAGTGTCGATCAAAGTGCCGAGCACAGTAACCCAATACATTCAAGAATCTCATATCGCCATCGGCCATATTATTTGTCATTTGGCCGAGCGGGCGCTTTATCCTGAACTGGTGAAGTCCAACTAACGATTATGCGTATACTCTTTATCTGCCCTTATGTTCCTTCACTCATACGAGTCCGATCTTTCAACTTCATTCGCACCATGAAAAAGCGTGGACATGAAGTTACGTTGATGATGCTGACGCCACCCGGTGAGCCTGAAACTTCGTTCGATAAACTGCGGGAATGGTGCAAAGCGACCTATACGGTTCCGCACGGACGTAATCAGGTATTGATGAACGGCGTTCGCGGCTTGTTTAGCTCGTTGCCATTGCAGGCTTCATATTCTTATTCACCGGATTTTGCAGTGAAACTCAAAGAAGTGTTAGCTCAAAACACGTTTGATGTGGCTCATATCGAGCATATTCGTGGTTATATCCTCGCGGATAAGTTAGAAGAACATCTGCCGTTGGTTTTTGATGCGGTCGATAGCATCACCTTACTCTTTGAAAAGACTGTCAAAGAAGCGCCCAGCCTCAAGAGTAAGTTGATGGCGCAGCTTGATCTGGGACGCACACGCCATTTCGAAGGTCATATCATGACCCAGCGCTTTATCCATACCGCTATTTGCAGTGAGTTGGACAAAGCTGCCTGTGTCGAATTGGGTGCTTCGGCTGATCGTCTTTACTACGTACCGAGCTGCGTGGATGTCGAATATTTTCAGCCGCAAAATGTCGAACGTGATCCACTGCAATTGATTTTCACAGGCAAACTCAGCTATCATGCCAATGTTGCCGCGGTTACTGATCTTGTCGAGCAAATTATGCCTCTGGTTTGGAGACAAGAACCAAATGCACGCTTACAAATCATCGGTAAAGATCCACCTGCGTCGATTCTGGCCTACGGTGAAAAGCTCCCCAATGTGGAAGTTCACGGCTTTGTGCCGGATTTGCGACCTTATATTGCGAAGGCCAATGTTGCCGTTTGCTACGTTCGTTATGGAGTCGGCTTGACCACCAAAACGGTAGAGTCGATGGCGATGGGCAGTGCGGTTGTCGTAACACCCCATGCTGTTTCGACATTAAAGGTAGAACACGGACGTGAAGTGATGATGGGGCATAACTATCAAGCGCTCGCTGACCATATCGTGACGCTCATTCGAAATCCGGCACAGGCCCGTGCCTTGGGGCAGGCCGCCCGCCGGTACGTTGAAACCTATCAAACATGGGATCGTTCAGTATCTATTCTTGAAAATATGTATACCGAAGCTGGACAGCTTTGGCGCAGTCAATCGGCACATAAGTAGAAGGGCTGATGATGGGAACGGGAGTAGTTGAGGGCAATCTCAAATTTGTTGAGCACAGTCCTAAATCACTGGTCAATAACCTCTTTCGCCGCAATTTTCACACGAAGTTCCGTGTGGTTCAAGTCGCCTTGTTAGGACTGGATATAATTAGCCTTATTATCGCTTTTGAGGTGGCATTTAATATCCGCTTTATTGCGCCAACTACCTCGCTTTTTGATGCTACGGGTTTTAGAAACGCCAATTTCTATTTGCAGTTCATGATGATTTTGGTTCCAGTCTGGATTGGACTATTCTTCATTTTTCGGTTATATGACCCGACGATCCTGTTCGGTGGGTTAAAGGAATATGCCAATATCTTTAATGGGTGTACCGCTGGTTTCATGCTGGTCATTATTGCTGGTTATCTTGATCCATCGTTAGTTCTTGCGCGCGCGTGGCTTATCATCGCTTGGGCATTGGCAATCCTAATTTTGATGATAGAACGCTTTACATTCCGCCGTATTATTTACAAGCTGCGTAGTCGAGGCCGTTTCATGTCACCGACTTATATCGTCGGCGCAAATGCCGAAGGCGTGGCGATTGCCGAGCAGTTGATGAGCAGTACGGCCACGGGTGTGAATATCATCGGTTTCTTGGATGACAATATTGCCCCCGGTGAAGAAGTCCTGCCCGGACTGGTCGTGCATGGCCCGACCGCACGAGCCGAAACTCTCGTACAGCGTTTTGGGATTGAACGGTTAATCGTTGCTACCAGCGGCATCCACCGTGAAAACATGGTTGATCTATTCCGTCGTTTCGTCAATTCAACGGATGTGACGATGTGGCTTTCCTCCGGTATCTATGAGATTTTAACAACCGGCGTCCAAATACAGGATGTGGGCAGCGTGCCGATGGTGAGCGTCAATCGTGTTCGCCTAACGGGTGTCAATATCGTTTTGAAGGCTTTGATCGACTATATCGGCGCGATTGTCGGCTTGATTTTGCTGTTTCCTCTGTTCCTGTTCATTGCGATTGTCATGAAGTTCACTGATCCCGGACCGATTGTTTACCGGCGTCGGGTGGTGGGCGTTGGGGGCAAAGAGTTCGATGCCTTCAAGTTCCGTACCATGGTGGTTAATTCCAAAGAAGTGTTGGAAGAACTGCTGGTGCGCGATCCCAAAGCCCGGGAGGAATATGACAAATACTATAAGCTCAAAGAAGACCCACGCATCACTAAGGTCGGCGCTTTCCTGCGCAAGACCAGCATAGACGAACTGCCTCAGTTGATCAACGTGTTACGTGGTGAGATGAGCATTGTCGGACCCCGTATGATCACGATGGAAGAAGTCGAAAAATACGGTAAGTGGGGCTTGAACCTGCATACGGTTAAACCGGGTATCACCGGACTGTGGCAGATTACAGGCCGGAGCGAACTGACCTATGAAGAACGGGTGCGTTTGGACATGAACTACATCCGCAACTATTCGATCTGGATCGACTTGCAGATCGTCATTCAAACCATTCCGGCGGTTCTCATGAGCCGAGGAGCCTATTAGGCCAACCATTCAGTCAGGCTTGATTTGGGAATAGTTGCCCGTCAGTAAGGGATATGTGAATTATGTACAAATAGGAGAAGTATCCCACATCTTTCAACATCAAAAGTGTTATATTGTTTAACAACAGATTTGAACACTTTGTCGCAGCTTATCTGGGGTGCATTGGGCGCTTATAAGGGATAAGCCTGCGAAACCGGGGATTGGGGCAGCCATCCCCGGTTTTTATTCCCCAATTGTCCGCTGAAATGGCTGGCGAGAAGCTCCCGTGATGCCGCTGAATTGACATTTTGTGTCGGCGGGAGGCTTACTCAATGCCACTGAAATGGCACAACTTCGGCGGATTGCTCGGCGAATGCCACCGCTGCGCAATTTGTGCACTGCCGCTGCTTTAGTTGCAGCGATAAGTTTCAAGTATCCAGTAAAAAGGCGGCATTCAAATCCGGAAGAGACAGCGATTTGAAAGAAAATACATCCCCAATTACAGAACAGACTATTCTTGGACATCATATGCTCTAGCGAGAACTAAGCTGGCGAATCAATTCGGCACGCCGATTAGAATCAATGTAATGGATGCCGTCAAGTTCGGGAGGGAGTTCAGCTTGGTGGCACATAATGAGATAAATAGGTTTGTCGTGGCGGAAGAAGTAGCGGTATTCCAGTTTAACGTAGCGCGAATTCAGCGCTTCTGGGGAAACGCATAAAATCATCCGATTGCAGATTTTGAGTGCTTCATTAATCTTATCCAGCCAATCGTCACCAGTGCGAATCAAGTTTTGGTCAAGCCAAACCTGAATACCTGCTTGTGTCAAGTCCTCGACCAGCGGCTCGACATAATCTTTCCAGTCGGCGCGGCTGTAGGAGACGAAAATTGTATCGGGCGTTAACGAACGTGCGGCCATAGAATCCCTAACAAATTGTAACTGACACCTACTTGAAGTAGGTCTGATTTAAGATGATAAAGTGGATGGCGGAAAGTCAGCGAGAAACCGCTAAATTGTTATTTATTGTGGCAGGTGGCTCAGTACGAACCGCTGAAATGACACAACTGCTGCGGGATACTCGGCTGATGCCACTGAATTGTCATTTGTGCCTGCCGACGACATCATTGCCATCGTTATAGAAAGCAACGCGATAGTTAGATTATACGTGTAACATTTTTCAAACAGATCAGTTCACAAGGTTCATTGTAGAACAAAAGTTTCTATAGGTCAATGTGAATCGGTTTGAGTTTACAAACCTAAGGCGGAATGAAAAGGGCGAGATAACCTATTCCCGCCCTCAAAGACTGATCACTACTCGTTCTTACAGCCGCTTCTTGGCTTCGTACTGCACCATGTTGACGATACCCATCAAGCCCTGACCCTTGCCCATCGAAACCTCTTTTCCGAACAGCCCATAGACAATGTCGGTTTGCAGTGATGCCACTTTGTCCAACGGCTGACCGGAGCAGGTTTCATCGAGGACGGTACACATGGCCTTGGCCGAGAGTCCCTGCGGATTGAGGACATCAAAGTAATACTTCAACGTGCCATCGGGGTTATCTAGCGCCCAGACAAACGCCTCAGATTCACAGGCTGGAACGCGGTGGGATTCATCGTAGGGCTGGGTGGCGACGTTCGGTGGTACTTTGGCTGCGGGAAAGCGATCCGCAATTTCGATCAGGTATTCGGCACGTTCATTACGGTCGGTAATGGTCGAGAAATCTTCGAGGATGTCATTCAGTTTTTCGGGATAGTTGCTCATGCTCAACGCCTTATAGGGGTAATTAATGCGACGCATCTTACCACATTGCGACGCGCCGTTCACGGGAAATGTAAAGGAGGGCGTTTAACCCTCCCTACATCGTCTGTCATCAATTACTGACGCATCAAATCCAGCGCGGCTTACACCGACTTTTCGATGGGCACGTTGACCGAATTGCCCCATTCCGTCCAGCTTCCGTCATAGTTGCGGACGTTCTTGTAGCCGAGCAGGTTGGTCAGCACGAACCATGAATGGCTGCTGCGCTCACCGATGCGGCAGTAGGCGATGATGTCGTCAGTGGGCTTCAAACCCTGTTCGCCTTCATAGAGCGCCTTGAGTTCGTCAGCCGATTTGAAGGTACCATCTTCGGCGTTGACCGCCTTGGCCCAAGGCACGCTCTTGGCACCGGGGATATGACCACCGCGCAGTGCGCCTTCTTGTGGATAATTGGGCATGTGGGTCAGCTTGCCGCTGTATTCGTCGGGGCTGCGGACGTCGACCAAGGGCAGGCCGGCTTCAATATGCTTGAGCACCTGATCGCGGAAGGCACGAATCTTGCTGTCGTCACGTTCGGGCGCTTTGTAGTCCGTAGCGGCATAGCTGGGCACTTCCTTGGTCAGTTCACGACCTTCTTTCTCCCACTTCAGGCGGCCACCATCGACCAGCTTGGCGTTGGTGTGGCCGAACAGACGGAAGACCCAATAGGCATAGGCTGCCCACCAGTTGTTCTTATCGCCGTAGAAAATGAGGGTGGTTTCAGGAGTAATGCCAATCTTCGACGCCAGCTTTTCGAAGCCGTTACGCTGCAAATAATCGCGGCGGATTTGGTCGTTCAAATCATTGGTCCAATCGACCTGCACCGCGCCGGGGATATGGCCTGAGGGATACAGGAGGGGGTCTTCGTTCGACTCAATAATGCGGATATTGGGGTCATGGAGATGACCAGCTAACCAATCGGTCGACACCAGTACATCAGGGTTCGCATAGCCACGACTTGCAATGTCACTCATCTCTTGTCTCCTTCTATTGCCTGCTAGACTGCCGGTATAATCATAACGATTTGTATTACGGCGAACAATGGCGCTCGCCAGTCGTAATCCGAATTGCATCAACAAATTGCCGGTCTACCCTCCGTCTCCCCAAATAAAAAGCCGACCTGCGTAGGTCGGCTCGATGTTGTCAACTGGGTTTAAATCGTTCGACAACCATTACCTGCCCGGACGCAGACGTGCAGAGTCCTGTGTACAACACATACACATGGGACAACACATCATTACCGGGTAGAGATTAAAGTTGATCATGGGTTAGAATATAGCGGAGGAGCATCATAATGTCAACAACCACTCAAGCCCAACCGCTGGCTGACCGTGTTCGCCCCAAAACGCTCGACCAATTTATCGGACAAAAGCATCTGGTCGGGAAGGGCAAACCGCTGTATCTAGCGATCACGCAGAACCGCATTTACTCAATGATTTTCTGGGGGCCGCCGGGTGTTGGCAAGACGACACTGGCGCGTATTATCGCCACCGCCACCAACCGACCTTACTATGAGCTGTCGGCGGTATCGGCAGGCAAAGCCGAGATTCGGGCGATTGTCGAGCAGGTACACGCCTCTGATAAACGCGATCTGTTTTCGCAGGCCGAAGCCAAACAGCGGGGCAGCGCCGTGCTGTTCCTCGATGAAATCCACCGCTTCAACAAAGCCCAGCAGGATTTCTTGCTGCCTTATGTGGAAGATGGCACGCTGATCCTGATCGGCGCGACCACTGAGAATCCGAGCTTTGAAGTCAACTCTGCTTTGATGTCCCGCAGCCGCGTGTTTGTCCTCGAAGCGCTGACGGTCGAGGAAACTAAACAGATTATCCAGCAGGGGGCAACCGAGCTGGGTATCACCATTGAGCCGGATGCCGAAAACTTTCTTGCCGAGTTTGCCAATGGCGATGCCCGCCAATCGCTCAATTTGCTGGAAGTCACAGTCGAACTTTATGCCGAAGAAAGCAAGACCGTCACGCTCGATAACCTCAAGAACGCGCTGCAATCCAAGTTTCTACGCTATGACAAGGGCGCGGAAGAACACTATGACACGATCAGCGCCTTCATCAAGAGTATGCGCGCCAGCAATGCGGACGCCGCTTTGTATTACCTCGCCCGCATGATCAACGGCGGTGAAGACCCCAAGTTTATTGCCCGCCGCATCGTGATCTTCGCCAGCGAGGACATTGGCAACGCGCAGCCGACGGCGCTGGTGGTCGCCAATGAAGTGTTCCGCGCTGTGGAAACGATTGGCCTGCCCGAATGCCAGTTCAATCTGGCACAGGGGGTCGTCTATATGGCGTTAGCGCCCAAGGATCGCACCTCTGGCGACGCCTACTTCACGGCGCTGGAAGATGTGAAGTCGCAGGGTAATCTGCCGATTCCGCTCAATTTGCGCAATGCGCCGACCAAACTGATGAAAGAGCTGGGTTACGGCAAAGGCTACGAGATGTACTCGACGGATGACCTGCTGCCGGAAGCGCTGAAGGGGCGTAAGTATTATAAGAAGTAGTCGCGACTTTCGAGTATGGCATAATCGGAAAGCTTTAACATGTATGAAAAGAACGATGCATTAAAAAGTCCGATGAATCCAAATATTCCTATATGGCGTTATATGGATTTTGCCAAATTTGTCTCATTACTCCATAGAAGAGCAATCTTCTTCACTTCTGTATCAAGACTAGTAATGAGTGACCCCTACGAAGGCGTACTTACTCGTCCCGACGCAACATTTCGATATACTCTTTCAGATATTCAACAATCGCTCGAAGGTCAAGATGTACCTATGAGTAGCGCCGAAACACTTCTCGGTATACTCAATCGTCAAAAGGATGACGAACTTAGTCGAATCAGTATTTGGCAGCAGTCAATGTTAGTAAGTTGTTGGCATATGAATGAGTTTGAATCCGCTGCTATGTGGCGACTATATTCACTTAATGATTCGGGAATAGCTATAAAATCTACATTCTCTAGGCTTTCTGAGAGCTTTATTTACAACGAAAGTTCACCTGTAATGGGAACTATCTCAAAACCGCTTCCTGTTTATTTAGGTGAAGTTGAATACTTAGACTATGAGAACGATCATATATCATCACGTAATGCATTCCTTCAGTTTATGTCTAAACGAAAAAGTTTTGCTCATGAGCGTGAACTACGGGCGATAACTTGGATACCTTATTATCTGACTGAAGATAACAAAAATTACGAATTTGATATTCATTCAAATTTGGTAGCAGAGTTTAAAACAAATTATGGATTATACTTTCCAATAGACTTGCCCAAGTTAATTGAACAAGTCTTTATCGCGCCCACTGCCCCTAAGTGGGTCATGAGTGTAGTACAATCCGTTCTGGAAAAGTATGCTATTGATAGAGAGGTTATTCAGTCAGATTTATTGGCAAGACCTCAATATTATTCAATATGATCGATTAGCCATTTTTCCGCTGGCCGAGTAGCCAATTCCACGTGGCCTCGTCTTCATAGACGCGATCCCAGATAAAGTGATCCCCATCGGGGAAGATGGTCAGTTGCATGTTACCACCGCAGTCTTCCAAAACCTTCGCCAGCGTCTTGGAGTGCTCAACCGGCGCTCGGTCATCCTTTGCTCCATGAAAGACCCATACCGGCACATCTTTAAGGGCGCAGGCTTTTTCCGGAAAACCTTCGGCCTGCGGGGGCATCCGTCCGCAAATCGGCAGCACTGCCGCGAAGCGTTCAGGATGCAGCGATCCAAAGTGCCATGAGCCTTCACCGCCCATGCTGAGGCCGGTCAGGTAAACGCGCGAATGATCGACGCGCAGCCCCTTGAGCACGGTGTTCAATACGGCAATTAACTTATCGGCTTGCTGCGGCCAGCGTTCATCCAGCGGACACTGCGGTGACAAGACGATAGTGGGGAAGTCGGGTTGCTTGTCAATCAGGCGGGGTACGCCGTGTAAACGCACGAGTTCCACATCCTGCCCGCGTTCGCCGCTGCCATGCAGGAACAGGATGAACGGCCACAACCGTGCTGTATCCGCTTCATAGGCATCCGGCGTGTAGAGCAGATAAGGCATGCTCGTGTCGTCGTTGAGCGCGAGTTTGTGGCCGTTTGCATGGTCTACTTCTCCAAAAGCACTACTGTTTCCTCGACATCCAGCGCCGTCGTATCCACGATTTGCCATCCGGTTTCCGCCAGTTGTGTAAGGACGGGATTGAGCTGCTGGTAGACAATCCGGATTCCCTCGTCGATATACCCCCGTGCGGGGCTATCCCCTGACCGTTGCAGGTTACGGCGATGGGCTTCTGCTTGTGCCGGATACAAGACGATCTTGTGGATATTCGCCTGACCGAACAGTGCTTGATAATCGGTCGGGTGATTGGTGTCCCAGAAGTCATCAATTACCACCGCGAAACCCGCCTCACGATATGTCAGCGCCATTTGCACGGCAGTCCTCCGCGCAAGGTTGATTTGTTGTGTCAGTTCAGCACTCCAAGTCGCACTTGGCAGTACCAATCCCGAGACGACCATATCTCGCAAATCGTCAACGCCGATATGAATACTCTTGGCGAAGCGTGTGGCTAACGCGCGGCTGGCGGTACTTTTCCCGACTGCGGGTGGTCCTACGATCAAGAAAATCGGATTCATTCGTCTGCCTGCCTTGTTGGAGTGCTTAAGCTAAAAAATCTGTCTTACGCTGACGGGTTGAGCATGCTTTTTGTGCCTTGATGGTAGACCTGTTCAATCGGCGTCATCCCATTCGCCATCTTTGCCCTTTTGCTTCTGCATGACGGGCGCTTCGAGCGTGCGCTTGGCGGCGTCAGCTAAGGCATTGGCGAAAGTCTCGTAATCTCGCAGGGCGAAGGCATAATGAGCTTCGGCGGTTTCGAACCGCACTAGACCGTCCGCCTGTGGGGCGTCCAAGCGTCGCAGCGCTGCGACTTGGTGAATGCTTTCCAAGGGTATGATTTGCTGCACGGCGTCATCATGCAAGACTAAGAAATAGCGCGGCATCAGATAGAGTGAGACGCTGGCCGTGAGCGTCCATGCGCCGTGAATATCCTGTTCGGCAGGCTGGGCTTTCACCGGCCCATAGTGGATATAGGGGCGCTGCCTGCGATAGGCGATGACCATTTCAGGCGCGACCATCGGCTTGAGCGTCCGGATGAACTCCATCATTTGCTCCCGTCCCAACCACAGCTTGACCACGACCCATTCCCGTTTGCGCTCGACATGCAGCCACAATTCGTTCATACCGCTGTCATAAGGCTGTGGACGACAGGGTGATCATCCCGCGCCGCTTCCGAATGGCTTTTCCGTTGATGATGTCCAGTACATAGCGGTTGAATGTTTGTTCAAAGAAGAGGATGTCGGGCTGCTGTTCTTTTAGGGTCAGCAAATAACGATATACTGCGCGTTGCAGCCGGTATTCGCGGATCGACCACAGCGTCAGCAGGATAATGCCGACGATAAATGTGACTCCAATTGCCCAACCTATTGCTATGCCGATATCCACCGATAATTGGCCTTTGCTTAAAATGAAAAGGGCGTAGTCAATATCCACGCCCTGTTCTCAAAACCGCAATGTTGAATGATTAGTAGCCCAACTTCTTGAGATAATCACGGTTGCGGCGGGCACTGCGGCGTGGCGCATCCAGATCATCAGTCAGCACGTCCTGTTCGACAATCGCCCAGCCGCTGTATCCGAGTGACTCCATGTGAGCCAGAATTGCCGGGAAGTCGACCGATCCCTTACCCAATTCGCAGAAAACACCGGCCTGTGTCGCCTCGCGGTAATTGAGTTTTTCCTTGATGCACAACTCGCGGATGTTCGGGTCGCAGTCCTTCAGATGCAGATAGCGCACGCGTTCGCCGTAGGTCTTGACAGCTTCCAGCGCGTTGCCACCACCATATTCATAATGTCCGGTGTCGAGGCACAGGCCAACCAAATTGGCGTCGGTGCGTTCCATCAACTGCTTGGTTTCTTCGGGGGTTTCGACGTACCCGCCGCAGTGATGATGGAACATGATCTTCAAACCGTGTTCCTCAAAGACACGCTTGGCAATGCGGTTGACGCCTGCCGCGAACACCTCCCATTGTGCTGGTGTTAGCGCTGATCCCTTGCGTCGTCCGGCCTGCGCGAATAGTTCCGGCACTGTGCCGTTGTCATCCGCCAGTACGATCACCTGTGCACCGCAGGCGGCCAGCAGCTTGCCGACTTGCAGAGCATGGGCTTCACCTTCCGCATGTGCGGCGGCGTCTACCAGCTTGACAGGCACATAAGACGACAGCAGTTGCAGCCCGCGCTTATCCAGTTCGGCTTTCAGGACAGTGGGATCGGTGGGCAGGTAGCCCCAAGGGCCAAGCTCAATGCCGGTGTAGCCGGTTTCGACGATTTCATCCAGTACCCGTGCGTAAGGGTATTTAGGCTCAATATCTTTAAATTCGTAAATGCCCCAACTGACTGGAGCGTTCCCCATGCGAATAGTCATAATGCATCCTTACTAACAACGATATTTAAACGCCCGTTGACTCTGCCCAATTTCCGGAATTTTGGCAACTTGAATCCACCATGATGGTTAAGATGTAACCTGATTTTCGGGTTATTTATCCCGCGTTAGGGAAAATCCGCGCAGGAAGCTCTCCTGTAAAAACATGAACACAATCAGCGGTGGGATCGACGCGATGACCGCTGCCGCCATCGCCACGCCCCAATTGCCTGCGTCGAGCGCGTTGATAGTGATGCCTTTCAAGGCCACCTGCACCAACTGCCGTGTGTTGTCGTTGATAATCAACAGCGGCCACAAATATTGGTTCCAGACGCCGATGAATTGGATCATCGCCAGCGCGCCGATGATGTTCCATGACAGCGGGATCAAGATCGTCCACAGATACTGCATCGGCCCTGCGCCATCAATCTGTGCCGCGTCCGCTAACTCTGCCGGAATGTTCGAGAAGTGCTGCCTGAACAAAAGTGTTCCGGTAGCGCTCGCCATGAAGGGCACGATCAAGGCTTGTAAGGTGTTCGTCCATCCAAGCTGTCCCATCATGCGGAACAGCGCCACTATCAGAATATCAGTAGGCATCATCAACGTGAGCAGCACAAAAATGAACAGCGGCCCACGCATCGGAAAGCGGAAGTAAACAAAGGCCATACCCGCCAGCATGGATGTCACCGTCTTGGAGAGCGTGACGCCGATAGCCACGATGATGGTGTTGCTCATCAGCCGTACCAGATTGCTGCTGTTCCAAGCCTCCGAATAATTGGCGAGGATCTGGTCACCCGGCAGCAGATTGGGCGGGAAGGCCATGATCTGACCCAAGTTCTGTGTTGACTTAATAATCGTGAAGACCATTGGGAAGGCCACGATGAAGCAAATGATGCTCAACATGACATGCGAGAGAATTTTCGGGCGTGAGCGGTGTTTGACCGGTCGTGAGATGACTGTGGTTGAAGCTGCGGCTGTGCTATGCATTGTACGTCACCCTTTGGTCACCACTCCGGAGTTGTATGATGGTAATCAACGCCACCAATGCAAACAGCATCACCGACTGCGCGGCTGCCGATCCGGTGTTGTGGTTGGTTTGCAGATCGGTATACAGGTTGTAGATCAAGACCGTCGTTGAATTGCGCGGCCCCGGCCCTGCCAGCACATCAATCGTGCCGAAAATATCGAAGAAGGAATACGTCAAATTGGTAATCGTCAAGAACAGCGTGAAGGGCGACAGCAGCGGGAAAATGATGCGCCAGAAGCGTGTCCATGTGTTCGCGCCATCAATCGAAGCGGCTTCCAGCAGTTCTCCACCGATATTCTGCAACCCCGCCAGATAGAATATGACGTTGTAGCCCAAGTTCTTCCAGATGGCCGCCACAATCACCAACAGGGGAGTGAGTACCGGATCACCCAACCAGTTCGGACGCGTGTGGAAAACGTTCATCCACGCGTAGTTGATGACGCCGACAACTGGATTAAACATAAACAGGAACACCACGCCGACAATGGCGGGCGAGATGGCATACGGCCAGATCAGCAGCGTGCGGTAGATGCGGATGCCGCGTATTTTCTGGTTGGCGAGTACCGCAACCGCCATCGAAATGGCGAGGCCACCGATCACGATCAGCGCCGAATAGCCGATGGAGCGTGCCACCACAATGACATATTGGCCTTTGACCAGAAGCGTACCGGCGTCATTACGCGTGATTTGCGGATCAAGCAGCTTCGCGTAGTTATCAAGTCCGGTGTAAGTGAGGGTGATACCGTTAGGGGCTGCTTTATTAAAGCTCAGGCTGAAAGTGCTGAGAATGGGGTAGTACAGAAATAAGACGAGAATAATCAGCGTTGGTACTAATAGTAAAAAAGGCAGCCATCGATTACGAAAAATAGCCTGCATCGTGGGCTTTCCTGCTCAATGTTAAAAATAAAGGTATAGCATAATTGGAGACGATTCCACCGTAGAAACACACGCTATCGCACCTGATATCAGGGCAGGTCATATCGGCCTGCCCTGTGGATGCTTACCCAAATGATCGGGTAACAGCTTATAACTTAGCTTGCGGGTGTCGCTTCCGGTGACAAGCGGCTGTTATAGTCGGCAATGGCCGCGTCCGCCTTCGATTTGGCATCCGCTAGAACGGTGTCAATGTCTTCGCCGTTGGTGACGCTCTGGATCGCCTGCTCAACGATGTCACGAATCTGCGGGAAGGGTCCCATGATCGCGCCAGCGGTTGCACTGCTGCCCTTGACGGCTGCCAACTGATCAATGGCGGTCTTCTGACCGGGATGATCGGTGAAGTAATTTTCAGAGTCCAAAGCGGCCTGTGCGCTCTTGGTGATCGGCAGGTAGCCGGTGCCCTTATGCCAGACGGTCATCTGTTCAGGAGCCAACAGCCACTTAATGAAAGTGACCGCTGCTGCATTTTCGGCATCCGGGTGCCCAGCGCCAACCCACAGGCTTGCGCCGCCGATGATGACGCCAGCGCGTTCAATGTCGCCATTGGCCGGGAAGAAACCGGTACCCAGTTGGAAGCCCGAGGTTTCTGCGCCCTTGGTGAAGGTCCCCAACGCGCCGGTGCTTTCCACGATCATGGCTGCCTGCTTGGAGATGAAAATCTGGTTCGCGCCCTGATTGTCATGCAGCTTGCCGGTATACGTCCAGTAACCCTTGTCGTTCAGGTCTTTCCAGAAGGTCATGATGTTCTTGGCGGGAGCGCTGGTCAGGTTGGTTTCGGTGGCGCGGCCTTCACGACCGTTGCCATTGTTCGCCAATTCTTGGTTTTGCAGCGCCATCCATTGTTCGAAGTACCAGCCGTAAACCTGCATGCTGATGCAGTACGGGGCAACATTAGCGGCCTTGATCTTTTCGCAGGCTGCTTCGAGTTCTTGCCATGTTGCTGGCGGTTTTTCGGGGTCAAGTCCTGCTGCCGTGAACATATCCTTATTGTAATAGAACAGGGGGGTCGAGTTGTTCCACGGCACGGAGTTCAGCTTGCCACCAATGCTGAAGTAGCTGATCAGCGGAGGCAGCACATCATCCTTGATGGCCTTTAGTTCATCAGCCGAAAGCAGCGATTCAATCGGCGTGAAGAAACCCGAGTCAATCGCCAGCGGGGTGCCGAGGTCGAAAATCTGGGCGATATTCGGGCCTTGGCCTTGACCCGCCGCCTGAATGACGGCATTCAATGTTTCGTTGTAATTACCCTTGTTCTGCTCGGTCACATGCACATCCGATTGTGACGAGTTGAACTTGTCAACCAATTCCGTCACGACCTTGCCGTTATTGCCGGACATGGCGTGCCAGAAAGCAATTTCGACCGGAGTCTGCGCCATCGCCGGAGAGAATCCCAGCGCTGCGACGACCAGCAGCAGACTCAGCAAACCTATTAATAAACGTTTCTTCTGCATTTTGTCTAAAACTCCTTTATATCAATCGGGCAGTGACGCCCGGAACCACCTTATTTTTATATTACCGATGCCACATTAATAAAATATGCTGTCGCTGTTAAGCATCGCCTGTATTGAATACAGGATTACACCATTACCTCCTTTACGGAAGTTTAAACTTCTCTTAACAATTCCAGTATGTATGATAACACGTCTTATTCGGATTCGAAATCAGCCACTAGGCCAATTTAGTGAGTCCAATTTTCGGCTAGAATTTCAACCGCCGCAGGATCAACTGTAGATCACCGAGGGTTCCCAACCCCGCCATGACGAAGATCGAGAATACGACAAACGCCATTACAATTTCGCCAAAGCTTGTCGCGCTGCCGAGCTTGAGCGCTGCGATAACCGCCGCTCCCCAGAAGACAAGCGCGGGCAAACCTGCCACGAACACATAGGCACGTGTGCTCAAATCATCGGGGATATCCACATGCTGATAACTGATTGCTTTGGGGCGGCGTCCAATCAAAACGAGTGCCAAGACGTGTAACAATTCGTGTGGCGGCCCGAAAATCTTGTATAGATTGTCCATACGGTTTTTGAGGTTTGTTTTGTGAAGGCGGTTCAGTGTGCTGCGCTTATTCCCGCTCAATTAAATAACGAGTCAATCGGATGACCAGTAACATCACCAGTACCGGCAGTACTAAGGGCAAAATGAAATCGACCAAGTAGCGCATCGGCCAACTCATTGGAATCAACCGTGTCAGATTTAAACACAGGAAGTAAAACCCGCTGACAAACAGTGTCCCGCTGGTTGCTGCTGACCGCGTACGCAGCGCTGCTCCCATAAAAATGCCGATCACCGATACCATGAACGGTTCGACCAGCATCCGGATAATCGATACACCTAATCCGCAGATAATCGCAACCCGCGCCAGCAGAGGATTTTGATCGAGCGGCCACAGCGTTCCATAATAAGATATGAGCAGTGGGGTGCTGAGCAGAGCTACACCTAACATTAACAGCCCCAAATCTTCGATCTGTCGCCACATAGCAGCGGCGGCTTTGCTGGCAATGATTTCTATCAAACTGTAGGGCGTGGTTCGCAGCACGTTCAAGGTGTCATTTTGGAGTTCATTAGTCATGGCTCGCGCACCCGCGCTGCCCACGATGACCATCACCCGAACGTAGACAATCAGCGCGAACGGCAGCAAAATAATCGCTGCGGTCACCATCGGCAGAGCCAGTTCAATCAAGAATGGGAAGGGCAGGGTCAGGGCGACCAGAATTGCCTGAACGATAAACGCCTGTTTGAGGAATCCCACTTCCGGCAGCATCGTGCGCCATGCCATGCCTAACTCACGCCGTACCAGCGGGTTGGAACGCCGTGCCCAATAGGGCAAGCCCGTATCGATATCACTGCCGCGCTTGATAATGCGAACGAATTGTAGATCCGTGCTGGTGTGTTCCAACGTGACCTCACATCATAGTAAGTATCACAAGTATACACATTTCGGCCTCTTTTTGTTCAACTCCTATACAAGTTTATCTTTGGGCAGCCTGTAAAAACCATTCAACGGCCATAGGCTGAATTCTGCAAAATGACTGCTATGATCAATGTGATTTGCAGTTTTTACACCGGAGACTGTGCATGAAACAAATCTATTGGCTGCGGGCCATCATTGTCGTTCTGTTTATTTTGCTGGTCATTGCCATTGCCGCAGCCTATGTCGCGTTCACATTTGCCCGAATCTTCGCTCGCAATGAGAACGCTATCCGCCTTGACCCATTCGCCTTATCAGCATTTCAAAACGTGCCAACCCCACCGTTGTCTGACCTGAAACGAGTCGTGTTCTTTGGTGACTCGCGTGCTGAAGCGTGGACGCCACCGGATTTGTCCGGTTGGGAATTTGTCAATCGCGGCATCGGTGGACAGACGACGGCGCAGGTGCTGGGTCGGTTTGCGGCACATGTTGTGCCTCTCAAGCCTCAGGTGATTGTCTTGCAGGTCGGCATCAACGACTTGCGCACCATTCCCATGTTCCCTGAGACTCGCGACTCGATCATTGCCAACTGCCTTGCAAACATTCAGTCCATCATCAAACAGTCGACCGATCTCGGCGCGGATGTCATTTTGACCACCATCTTTCCAGTGATCGAGGCTTCTTTCGAACGCCGTATCTTCTACTGGTCAGATGACATCGCACGGGCGGCGACTCAAGCCAACCAATCGCTGCATAAATTGGTTTCGGAGCATGTCCACATTCTCGACGCCGATTTAATCCTCATGAATACCGATGGGCTTGCCCGTCCTGAATATATGGAGGATACGCTTCACCTAAATGCCGCGGGCTACGAAGCACTCAATCAGCGTCTAGTCGAATTGTTGACCGAATTAAGGTAATGGAGTTTCAGCCGGATGAGAGGAAAGGGCGCAACGTGTGCGCCCTAAATTATGTTATGTGCCTATGGCAGTGTTGGACACTGATCCATCACTTTGACAGTATCCGCCGACACCCATCCGGAGATTTGCTTCTCCTGATCCATCACCGCCAGAACCAGATACCACACCTCGCCCGTTTGTTTATTGCGCTGCTGGTAGAGTACCGTAGTAGGCGTATTCGGCGGCAAGTTGTTCACATAGGTCGCCTCGCTGCCGTCGCGTGATGGCCCTGAAAAGACCGGTACGCTATCGGTCTGGCCGTTGACCACATGGCATATCCCCGGTGATGCGGGCACAGCAACCGTTGAACCAACGATGCTCACCCCACTGGATGCCGCTGGAGGCACAAGCGTGGGCACAGCGATACCAACGCTGTTTTCCAATCCGCATGCGTTAGATGTTCCGATGCTGTTGGCGGATACCCACCCGATGACCGGCTTATCGCCATCCACCTTGATCAGATACCACAATGCGCCAATCGGGGCAGACTGCTGGTCATAGCTTGACAAGATGACCGTCGCCCAACTGCCTGATGGAAACTTTCCGACCACTGGCGCATTGCTGTCGTCGGTCAGTGCTGCCGCGAACATTGTCGCAGCCTGATCCGTTTGGTTGCTAATATGACAGGTTTCACCGGCGGCCTGCGCAGGCACGGCAACACTAACCGAACCTGCCTGTGCTCCTGCAACAGTGACCGATGCACCACCACTACTACCCGTCACGTCCACTGTACAGGGAGTGCCTGCTGCTGTGGTCACACTGTTCGCCGAAACCCATCCCGTGACCTGCTGAGCACTTGGTGCGTTAGTCATGATCAGATACCACACCGCACCGACCGGAGCCGACTGCGGATCATTGTTGGCGTAGAGGATCACTGCACCGTTATTCGGCGCGAGTTGCCCCACCACCGCCGCATTGCTGTTGGTGGTCAGCGGCGCGGCATAGATTGACACCGTATTCGCCGTCTGGTTGGTAAGGTGGCAGACACTCATGGGTAGACTAACGCCTCCGATTTGTACCAGAGTGGTTGAGTCTGCCGGAGCGAGGGTAATCTCACTGGGAGGAATGACTGTCGCCGCAGGTACGACATCAATTTGTTGGGGTACATTGCCTGTGGTCAGCGTTACCGCGCCGGCTTGACAGGCGGCTTGAGTCTTGGTGACAGGAATCCAGCCCTGTACCGAGTTGCCGGCAACATCCGCTTTGATGAAAGACCAATTGGTCTTTGGATCGCTGGTGTCATCTTCCGCTGCTATTCCTCCAGCTAATGTCTGTACCAGTGTACCGGCTGATAGCTGTCCCAAAATTGCGGAGTGATTCGATGGACGGGCGCGGACATAAAGAGCTTCCGAAATAATTTCAAAATTGTTGCAATCGAAGGTCGCGACCAGTGCGTTTTCAGGCGGCACAACCGTCGGCGGCATTGCGGTAACCGAGTCCACACTGAATGGTGTTGAGGTTGGCACGAGCGTCGGCAAAGCTGTTGGGAATGGTGTTGAGGTAGCATTAGCCTGCATCCCCGTGAGGGCATTCCCGTTTGGGCGGATGGGACGCATGAGCAGCGCCCCGATGAACAGCACCGATACACAGGCCGCCGCCAGCGTCACCGGCAGCCAGCGCTGTAAGCTGGGTTGCTTGCGTTGGGGGAGCACGATAGTCGTCATAAGCAGTTCCTTCTCTCGATGATTGGACGAATGGTTCAAAGAAGGACTCAGACGGATGGCTTCGCTTTCGTAAACCATGTTGATCTCGGTGATCATCTGCGCCAGTTCGGGATCGCGTTCGGCTTCGTGGAGTACGGCTTCCACCGTGGCGAAGTCGGCGCGTTCCAGTGCGCTGCTGTAGCGGAACAGGCTTTTCTCCCGTGCCAGTTGGCGGGCATTCAGTTTACGCATGATCATTCTCCCGCTTATAGTACGCCACACGCAGCCGTCCGATGGCCCGGTGCAGCCGGACGCGTGCCGCACCTGCTGAAATCTGCAAAGCGTTTGCCAGCGCCGCGCCGTCTAACCCGTTCAGGATCGCCAACCGCAGAACCCGCTCATCGTCAGGGGCTAAGCTCGCCATCAACTCATGGATGTCGTCGTATTGGTCGAAGCGGTCAGGAGTCATCGCTGCCGCTTCGGCAATCCAATCGAAGAGTTCGTCGTCGCTCATTTGCCCTTCCATATCAGGATGTAAATCTCGGATAAGCGGTTCACGTTTGTCGAGTTTGACCAGTTCATGGTGCCGTCGCTTTACCAGATTTGCCGCGATGCCCAGCAGCCAAGCTTTCGGCTGCCCCGTCACCCGGAAGCGATCTTCATGTTCCAGCGCTTCCGCGACCACATCATGCAGCAAATCCTGCGCCGCTGAATCCAATGACACATCCCGGCCATCCAGACCCGCGCGAAACAAGTAGTAACGCAGCGTGCCGAGCAGCGTGCCGGACTCATACTCGATGAACTGGCGGACGCGTGTTTTTTCCGTCTGAGCCATATCTTGGAATACCTGCTTTCGGTACCGTGTGCATGTTTTCCTGTAAGCTATTCATCTTCCCCGCCCTAAATGTTACACCATGCCGTTTTCTCTTTTCTCTGCGTCCTTGGCGTCTCTGCGGTTCAATCGTATTGCTTGTCCTATCTACCGCCATCTTGCCAATAGCGAGTACAATAAGGGTAAGCATGTCTTGCATAACATGCGTCTGATATGTAGGGAGGTTTAACCTCATGTCTGAACCTGAAAATCTCAGCCCGCGTGCCATCCGCTTGCGTGAGGCAGGGCATAAACTCACCAATGCGCGTTTGACGGTGCTCAACGTCTTGGAAAAGAACGAAGGTCATCTGACCTCTGCCGAAGTATTGGAAAAGGTGGATGCCCTTGACCCGACGATTGGCCGTGCCAGCGTCTTTCGCACGTTGGATTTGCTGACCAGCTTGTCGATCATTCGCCCGACTTATATGAACAGCAGCATGACGCCCACCTATGTGCTCATGCCCGATGGACACCACCATCATATCGTGTGCACCAACTGTAACCGCATCATCGAATTTGAAAACTGTGGATTAGGTGCCATCGCGGCTGAACTGGAAGAACGTCTGCACGTCAAGCTCACCGGCCATTTGCTCGAATTCTATGGCCTCTGCGACAAATGCTTGTAGGGCAGGACATGTCTTACTTGTCCTTTAGCAACGCTCCGAATTGATCTTGATATTCCCTGCGTCTGCTCTGAAAATAACCTACCACTGACTTCGAATTGCTCCCTCCATCGCTTGTGGGCTTTCACCGGAGTGAGCCTGCGAACGTGGTGATGTAGGGTTGGGGTGGGGGTTCTGAAGGAATTATCTGCGTCTTGGCGGTTAAATTTTATTCTTCTATTGGCTAACGACTAAACATGCACATTGCTTTCAACGGCTGGTTCTGGGATCAGCCCAACACAGGCAGCGGACAGTACATCCGCTACTTAGTTCAAAATCTGCGCCGCGTCGCCCCCGACCTGCAAATGACGATGGTCATACCGCCGCATAACTCTGCGCCAACCGATTTGCCCGCTAATGTCAGCGTCATCGCGACACGCGGGGGCAGCGGCAACCTCGGCAAAGTGTTGTTCGAGCAGCGTGCTTATCCGCAGGCCGTCAAGCAGTCCGGCGCGGATATCGCCCATGTGCCTTATTGGGGGCCGCCGCTCGCCTCACCCGCCCGTCTCGTCACCAGCATCTTGGATGTCATCCCGCTGGCCCTGCCGGAATATTCCAGCGGCGTTCTCGCCCGTTTGTATACCTCGCTGGTCAGTGCCTCCGCGCGAGGCAACGCCCATACCATCACCATCAGCAACGCCGCCAAGGCCGATATTATCAAATACCTGCAACTGCCCGAAGACTCGATCACCACCACCTACCTCGCGGCTGATGAAGCCTATCACCCGCGCATGGGTGCCGAGCGGGATGCCGCCGTTCGCCAGAAATACAACTTGCCTGATCAATTCGTGCTCTATATGGGCGGCTTCGATATTCGCAAGCAGGTCAACCAACTGCTGCTGGCCTATACCTATGTTGGACAGGCTGAAGGCGACAACATCCCGCTGGTCATCGCCGGACGCGAACCACAGTGGGGCAGTGCCATGTTCCCTGATCTTCGCAAATACGCCGAAGAACTTAAAATCACGGACTATGTGCGCTGGATTGGTTATGTGGATGAAGCCGATAAGCCCTCACTCTATCGCCTCGCGGATGTTTTTGTATTTCCCAGCATGTATGAAGGATTTGGCCTGCCCGTGCTGGAAGCCATGGCCTCCGGGACGCCAGTCATCGCCAACAACGTTTCATCCATCCCCGAAGTTGCTGGCGATGCGGCCTATCTTGTCGATGAAGGCAATGCCCGCGAAATGGGCGGTGCGATTATCTCTTTGCTGCTTCAGCAGCCTTTCCGTGAATCGCTCATCAATCAAGGGCTGGCCCGCGCCACCGCCTTTAGCTGGCGCAAAACGGCTAAAGAAACCCTCACCGTCTACGAAAAAGTCATGGCGATGTAATCCACTGGTATGTATTCATTTGGTAGGGCTGAGGTGTGCCTTAGCCCCTGCTTTTTGCATTAGTTTTTCCTCAAACGCATTACCAACCATTCACCAACATCTCCGCATCAAATGCTCCCTCAAAATGGTTAGTAAATTGCTCTCAAAAGAGTTACATTTTGGTCACCCGTTCGCCCTCGTTTTCTGCTACGATGTGTATATCTCTTGGTTTTTCTTTGAGTCTCTGCGGTAAATATGTATCTTTCTCTTTTCTTTGCGTCCTTTGTGCCTTCGTGTCTCTGCGGTTCAATTGCATTTCGAGTTTGCACCTTCGGCGGCTTTCTCCCGCACATCCGCTGCGATGGCACTGCCAATTGCGCCGCGGCGGCCATAGCCGAGCCATTCGCTGCAAATGCGCCAATTCAGCGCCATCAGCCGGGCTTCCCGCCGCGAGGAAATGTTAATTCAGCGGATAGCTCCCTCACTCCCGCCAGTCATTTCGGCGGAAGTATTGCAAAATCCGCACAAACTGCGAATCGTATTATTTGATAATATTGAGTGGCCGTTTCGCCCTAAACAACATGAACGAACTAAATGGAGATGAACTCTATAGACTACCGACTATTGACTTACTTTCCCCGCTGCTTCTTCGCCAGTATCCCCCGATACAACCCGTCGAGGTCCTTCACCAGCCGCTCAATGCCGTAGCGGTCAACCATCAACGCCTGTGCCTCTTTCCCATCCGGAGGAGAAGCCAATGTTTTAAGAATCGCCTTCGCCAGAGCTTCCTGTGTTTGTTCCTTCACCAGTGTGCCCAGCTTGCCGTGATCCAATAAGTCCGGTACGCCGCCGACTGCCGTTGCTACCACTGGACAGCACGCCGCCAGCCCTTCAATCACGGTCACCGGCGTTCCTTCGTTGATACTGCTGATCACCAGCACATCGAGGTCGCTGTAAATATGCGCCAAATCCTTCTGCCAGCCCGTAAACGTCACCGCCTCGCGTAATCCGAGTTGGTCAACCAGTGCCTCAATCTCTGCTCGAATTTCTCCATCCCCCACGATCACAAACCGTGCTGCGGGTAACTGCTTCCGTATCTCAACCGCTGCTTTCAGGAAGAGCGCGTGATTTTTAATCGGTGTAATCCGTCCGACAATCCCGATCAGAGGCGCGTTAGTTGGAATGCCCTGTTCCTGCCTGAAAACGCCTGTTTTACGCGCCATCTGCGTGAATACGCCCAAGTCCAGCCCCAATGGGAGAACCGTAATCCGTCCCTTGCGTGTGATCCGGTAATCCTCCGCCAGTTCGCGCCGCAGGCCTTCCGAAAGTGTGATAATCGAGTCCGACATGCGGGCAGTCAGACGCTCCAACTCGATAAAGAAACGGGTCTTCGTTGGACTAAAATAGCCTTTGAAAACGTGCCCGTGAAAGGTATGGACGATCACCGGAACGCCCGCCATCCACGCTGCCGTTCGTCCCACGAACCCTGCCTTCGCCGCGTGGGTATGCACCACATCCGGCTTCATTTCCTTGATGAGCTGGTACACCTTCCACAAGGTTCGCAAATCCCGTACCGGACTCAGCGAACGCCCTAATTCTGGGATAACAATCGGCTCAATTCCGCGTTCTCTCGCGTAGTAGGTCATGTCGCCTTCGCCCGGTTCAATCGTTCCGCACACCAAGATGCTCTCATAATCCGGTGCGCTCAGCCGCTCGGTCAAATGGGTCACTGCCACCGCTGGACCACCGACATTCAAGCGGGCAATCAAGTTCATGATACGAATAGGGCGTTGTGTTTGGCTCATCACTATTCCGTTCAGTTGGAATTATTAATTGGTATGCCGGAGTCTTGCATCGCCTTTGTATATTGATCCCACGCTGCATACGCCAATCGCTCGATCTCAGCCGCATCCTCTTCACTGGGCGTAGGCTTTTGCTTGGCCGTATCAATCTGACTCTCGACCGCCAGCACCGCACCTGATACCCCGACTAATCTGCCTACCAAGGCTAATCCCCCGAAGCGCCGTTCCGTCCAGCGCCATGTAAACAGGGTCGCCGTAATCAGCACCAATACGCTGGCGATCATGCTGGTGGTGTTCAGGCTGCTTTCTGCATACTGCATCGCTACGTTGGCGCGGAGTTGGTTGGTGATGATCCAAATCCCCATGAATACCAAGTAAGGGATGGCGAACGTCAAAACCAGCTTTTTCAGAAGGGTTCCGCTGTGCTGGCGCGTGTTGCGCTTAATCGCTTCCACCAACTCCTGTTCGAGCCGGATGCTGTCTTCCAAAGTGTGTACGGTCATAAATCCTGTCCTCAAATTCCATCAGTCACCGTATGGTAAACCGCGATGGTTTCCTCGACCATTCGCTTGGCGCTAAATGCCGTTTCCATCCGGTCACGTCCCATCAAACCCATATGCTGTCTCAGCGCCGCGTCCTTTAGCAGTTCACTTAACGCCTTATTCAATCCATCCACGTCTCGTGGCTCGACCAGTAGTCCCGTTTCGCGGTCAATTACCACTTCAGGAATCGCGCTGACCCGGCTGGCAATCACTGGAGTTTGCTGGGCCATCGCTTCCAACATCACCAAGCCGAAACCTTCCCACAGGCTGGGCGCAAGCAGTATATCCAATCCCGCCATCAATGCCACTGCGTCGGATCGCCAGCCGAGAAAGTGAACACGTTTGCCCAATCTGGCTTCGTTGACTTTGACTTCGAGTTCCGGTCGGAGTGGGCCTTCTCCCGCGATCAGCAAATGAGATTTTGGGAAAGTATTCGCGACCTGAACGAACGCCTCCAAACCGTAGCGCACGCCCTTTTGCTCAACCAATCGGCATACCATTCCAACCAGTGTGGATTCTGCTGGTAGGTTGAGTTCACTTATCAGCTTCCTTTTAGCGTCGGTTCGGTTGAGCGGTTGTACCGCTGTCTCCAACCCGTAGTGGATACGGTGCATCTGCTTGGGACTTGCCCCTTCCACCTTGATGCTGAAGTCTTTAATCGCGTCTGAAATCGCGATGCCTGCTGCTGTCATTTTCCACAGTGTCCGGTTGACCAACCGAACCGGTGCGCGATACCGGAAGGCATCATCATTATGCCTGCTGCTAATCACAGGCACACCAATCCATTTTGCCGCTAAGGTGCCGTAAAGATCGGCATGTATCAGATGTGTATGGACAATATCGGGCGTCAACGCTTCAAGCGCCTGACGCAAACGCGGAATGAGCGTCACATCCGCATGCTGCCGGATGACCATCGGCTGTACAGGTACACCTTTAGCCGTCAGCGCTGCGATGTAATTTTCCATCGGATTGTTGGGTTCAACCAGCAAGATCATTTGCGCATCGATTTGCTGGGTGCGCAGCCCACTCAGGAGCGTAATCAAGTGCTGCTCGGCTCCCGCGATGCGAATGACCTTGATGATATGAACAACACGCATGGCTTATGACCTGCTCTGATACCACTCAATTGTGCGTTTCAGTGCAGTCTCAAAGTCCACAATCGGTTCGTAACCCAAAAGGTTCTGTGCCTTGGTTATGTCCGCCCGCGAATGCTTGACATCGCCCACACGCGCCTCGACATGTTTTGGCTCAAGCCGCGTGCCAAGGCAGTCATTGATTTGACCAGCCAACTCCAATAAATTGACCCGTTTTCCAGTCGCAATGTTAATCACTTCTCCGTTGGCTCGTGGCGCTTCTGCGGCCAACAGATTACCGTGAACCACATTCTCCACAAAGCAGAAATCGCGCGATTGTAATCCGTCGCCGTAAATAGTTGGCGCTTTTCCGTCAATCATGCCGGTAATGAACAGAGGAATGACTGCTGCATATTGTGAGGTCGGGTCCTGCCGTGCTCCAAACACATTGAAGTAGCGCAGGCAGACCGTTTCAAGCTTGTAGACTTGGGCAAAACTCTGGCAGTAGTATTCACCCGCCAGCTTCGAAACGCCATAGGGCGATAGAGGCTGTGGCGCTGCCGTTTCCACTTGCTGTTCCGCCGTATTGTTCCCATAAGCCGCTGATGACGCTGCATAAACAACCCGCCGCACACCTGCATCCCGCGCTGCCACCAAGACATTCAATGTTCCTGTGACATTGTGCTCATGTGTGATCAGGGGATTCTCGATACTCAAGGGAACAGAGGCCAGCGCTGCATGATGAAACACGGTGTCTACGCCCTTAAATATGGGGTGCAGCGCTTCTAGGTCGGTGATACTGACTTCGTGGAATTCAACCTTTCCACTCAGTATGGAGAGGTTTTCACGTTTGCCAGTAATCAGATTGTCGATTATCCGCACCGTGTGGCCGTCTTTGAGCAACCGCTCGGCAATATGCGACCCGATAAAGCCTGCTCCGCCTGTGACAACATAGGTTTTCGACATGAACATGTCCTATTGTTTGGTTTGTTTAGGCTGTTGAGGTGTAGCTGATGGTTTCTGATAACGCGCACGGATCCACATCATAATGAGGAACATCATGCCCAAAAAGCTCAATCCGGCAATCCCGATGCGTAGTGCAATGTCTGGTGGTGCTGCACCGACCAACACACCAATCGCGCCAAACAGCATTCCCATTCCATACAGGATAAAGAGGGTTTGACGTTGGCTGAAGCCGATGCTCATCAAACGATGTGAAGTGTGGTCTTTGCCCGCCTGCCCGGGAGAGCGACCCTCTAGGATGCGGGTCACAACGACGAGGGTAATATCAAATAAGGGGAGTGCCAGCACCAACAGCGGGATCATCCATGTAACGTTGAGTGGCTGCACCCCAAACTTAATCTTGATACCGAGTACGGCCAATATGAAGCCTAGGACCAGCGCACCCATATCGCCCATAAAAACGCTGGCTGGATTAAAGTTGTAGATCAAGAAGCCGACTGCGCTGCCCGCCAATGCCGCTGCCAAGCTCGTTACCAGTGTTAAGCCCTGTGAGAAGGCGATGATCACGAAATACGCCGCCGCGATGGCCGAAAATCCGGCAGTCAACCCATCCATGTTATCCATGAAGTTGGCCGCGTTCACCAGCGTCAACACCCATAGCACGGTTACTGGAATGTCGATCCAAGGGGTTTTGAAAAGCTGGATGCTGATGCCGGATGCGACCAGACCCAGCGCTGCAATTGTCATCGCGATCAAACGGATGCGAATGCCGAGGTTGTAGCGATCATCGAGCAACCCGACAATCGCCAAGAATGATGCGCCAGCCAGAATTGCGCCGAGTTCTTTCAAATGTTGGGGTGGACTAAAAAGGAGTAGTGATAAGACTAAAGCTCCATAAATAGCCAGACCGCCCATTAAAGGCTTGTGGTCTTGATGAATTTTGCGCTGATTTGGCTTGTCGACAACACCCAAGCGCATAGCGATCCGTCGCGAGACCGGTGTAAATCCTAATGAGGCAGCAAATCCAAACAATAGAATAGGCACGAACTGCATTGCATCCATAGGTTTCTCCAAATTTCCGTGACGATTATACCTGATCTACTAGTTCGTAATAAGGCGAACCCTGATTTTGGCTGCCTATATGGACAAATGAGCCACACCTAACAATTCTGTTCGTGATTGTCGAAATCGAGCATATGACTTTATGATGAAATTAGAACACTGTACGCGGGACTCTAGAACGGACTATGCATAGTGGTCAATACAATTCCTCAACTTTCAACTCGTGATGATGTTCGTCAAGTATTGGTGGTCACACTCGCCTTAAATGTGACAGTTGCAATCTGCAAAATTATCATCGGGATTTGGAGCGGTGTGCTCTCTGTTTCAGCCGATGGTGTCCATTCACTCGTCGATGCCTCTTCCAATGTCATCGCGCTGTTTGCTCACCGGATTGCCCAGCGTCCAGCCGATGCCGATCATCCTTATGGGCACAGGCGTTTTGAAACGGTTGCAGCCCTTGGTATCGGAGCTTTCCTGCTGTTGACAGCCTTTGAGCTGATCTCTGTCGCCTTTGATCGGCTGCGCCAAGGTGGAGAAGCACCGGTCATTTCACCGATTACCTTTGTGGTGATGATTGGTACATTGGTCGTCAATCTATTTGTTACAACCTATGAAATGCGTGCGGCTCAACGGTTCAAATCGGCTCTGCTCGCTGCGGATGCTGCCCATACCCGTTCCGATGTATTTGTAACCATATCGGTTCTCGTGAGTATGGTGTTGGTGGTGCTCTTTCGGTGGGCATGGGCAGACATTGTCACGACGATCGTGATTGTCGGTTTCATTCTGCATGCGGCATGGGAAGTGATTAGCAAAACCGGACGCGTACTGGTCGACGCCGCTCCGTTCTCGTCTGAAGAACTTACCAAATGGGTCGAAGCATTGCCCAGCGTAGAGCATGTGGTTCGTGCCCGCAGTCGTGGTTCAATCGATGCTGCTCAGGTCGATATTGATGTACAGGTCGCGCCCGAAATGACGGCTGCTCAAACCCAAGCCATTGCGGATAGCATTCGTGAGGAACTGGCAAAACGGATTTATGGACTGACTGAGGTTGAAGTCCATTTTGTGCCGAATGCAGATCGCCCCGCCGATTACGCGATGTTGGCCCGTGCCCGCGCGGATGCACTTGGTTTGGCGACACATGAGGTTTACGTGCGTGATGGATCTGAGGGCAAAGTGATGGAACTGCACGTGGAGGTTCCACCCGGCCAAACCTTGGGTATGGCACATGAGCAGGTTAGCCAGCTTGAAGCCGATATCCAGTCACGCTTACCTGAAGTCGAAGAAGTCATTACACACATTGAACCGGCAATCCTCGAAAAAACTGCATCAGACTTCGAGCAGCAATCTGCGGCCGAGACATTCCGTAAGCAGGTCAAGAAGCTGTTGAATGCTCATTTCCCGCAAGCCGATTGGCATAATATCGAGGCATTCCCAACCGTCTCCGGTTTCACACTGGCGATGCACGTCACGCTGCCTGCCCAAATCTCCTTGGAGGCGGCTCACCAGATCGCTGAGAGTGCCGAGGTTTTGCTGCGGGCACATTTACCTCTTGTTGAGCGAGTTACTATTCACACCGAACCGCCGGATTAAATTCCAGCGCACAAACTCCATCAGGCAAAGAGAAAATAAAAAGACGTGGTTTTAATGACAACCACGTCTTTTGTTTGTGTCTTTAATGGAAGACTTGGCTTTTCAGCCTAATGCTTACTTGACGATCAGAACCGTAACCATACCGAACATACCATGACGTGACTCAGCATGGGTCAAGACGTGGCAGTGGTAAGCCCACACGCCGGGTTCGTCGGCTTCGATGACGACATCATAACGTTCGCCCGGGCCAATCAGGAGCGTGTCTACCATATAAGGCGCTGGGACCGGGTTACCATCTTTGGTAATAACAGTTTGAGGAATACCGTGCAGGTGCATCGGGTGGATCATCAAACCTTCATTGACGTAACGAACACGGATCTTCTGTCCCTTTTCCGCGACGATTGGCTGGGTGTTGGGGAACTGACGACCATTGATGGTGAAGCCCAAGGTGGTGTCGTTCAACACGAAGGTGTATTCGGCATCAACCTTCGGCTCATTCGATTTGTCTTTTGGCTCGATCACCAGTGTGCCGAGCAAACCGCTGGTAACCTGCTCAGCCGCATTATGATGCGAATGATACATATGCGTGCCAGCATTTCTTGCTGTAAATTCATACGAATGGGTTTCGCCAGTCTTGATGACGGGCTGGGTGATGAATGGCACACCGTCTTGGTCGTTCGGCAGGCGTACGCCATGGAAGTGGATGGCAGTGCTTTGTGCCATTTCATTCTTGACGACGAAACGAACCTTATCGCCTTCGGTGAAACGAATTTCCGGGCCGGGGATCATTCCGTTATAAGCCATCGCAGGATAGCTCATGCCGGGTGATGTTTCCCAAGTAATGTCTTGGCAAACGATATTGAAAACCTTAACATCGCCGTCCATCACGGGTTCAAGCGGTTTGCGCCAGAAATCGGGTTCTTTACCGACATTGGCCAAGAAGGCTTTCACACCCTCTTCATGCAGCTTGTCCATTTCCTCGGCGGTTTCAGTTTGCAGGATGCTGTTGCGACCGGTGGAAATTTCTGGTGTCTCGGCAGCACTAAAAAGCTTCCCGGGCTGTGAGAATGCAGCGGCGGCCCCAACGGTACCAGCGCTGATACCAGCTAATTTAAGGAAGCGGCGTCGTCCGAGTTGTTCAGTCATTTCTTTAACCCTCCTAATTTGTCATAAAGGTAGTCAAATCTTAATGTATACGTGTCATGTTGTCATAGAATGTTTGTCATATAATTAACAGGATGGGTTTCACTTGAGAAGTTACTACTCCCAAAGATAGGATGGACTTGCTATAGTCATAGTCATCTTGTCTCCTTCTCAATACATAGCTTTAAAGGAATGGATTAAGTAAAGATGAGTTCACAACATTCTTCGCGTGCAGATGCTAGCGGCGCGCTTCTACCAGCCGTAATCTTGTTTGGTGGAATGACATTGCTTTTGGTTGGTTTGTTGGCATCACGTCCTATTATAACGCCAAAATCAACAGAAGCTGCACCGACCGCTGCTGCGACGACCGTAGCCGCAGAAGTTACCGCCGAGACGGCACAGGCAGCACAAGCTGTAGAAGTGGCCCTTGATCCGGCGATGGTAAGGGCTGGTGAATCCAGCTTCCAATCGATTTGTTCAGCTTGCCATGGTTTTAATGCGATGGGTATTCCCGGACTCGGTAAGGCACTTATCGGAAGCAAATTTGTAGACAGCCAGACCGATGACCAATTATTGGCTTTCTTGCAGGTTGGACGGGCCGTCACCGATCCGTTGAATACGACCGGTGTCCAGATGCCTGCGCGTGGTGGTAACCCCAATTTTACCGATGATAAATTGCGCGAGATTATCGCCTACATTCGCAGCTTGAATCAGGGTAAGGCGTCTTCTGCAGGTGCATTACCCACGGCAGCGCCAACATCAGCTTCAGCAAGCGACGCCACCAGTGAACCATTTGCCCCCCTCGATTTGAGTGGCTTGGCAGTACCAACCAGTATTTCAGGTGATGCAGGGAGTACAACTGCCCCAACAGCCGTTCCCGCGGGGTCATCAGCGGAAGTGACTACCGAACCGTTTGCACCGCTGGATTTGAGTTCACTGCCTGTACCAACGAGTGTTTCGAGTGTTTCAGAAAGCACGGCTGAAGCAACGGCAGTCCCTGCTCCAGTAACCGAAGTGACCAACGAACCGTTTGCACTACCAGACTTGAGTTCACTGCCGGTTCCAACGAGTATGGCGGGCAGTAATTAGGTATCTGAATTTGCAGCTTGTCGACAGGGGCATGACCTGTCATATGGGGATAAGGGTGGGTGTTCATTACCCACCCTTTTCATTTGCCTATTTTTGTTCCTTGTGGCGCTTCATTAGCGATACTTAAGATTACGAAATCTTCCGTGTTTTAACGCGTATGCGGGATTACACTAATTGGTGTTTGGATTAAGGCGGCTCATTTTGGATTTGAGCCAGAAGTACAAAGGTAAGTCATTTTCATGGCAACGGCATATCAAAATCACGCGAATAACACAACTGAAAAACCGCTGAGCGACGCTGAACGGAACGCGATGCGGGCTTATTTGCAGCGCTGCGAAGTCCGGCTTTCGACGCTGCATCGTGTAGCAACAGCTTTCATCGGTGGGGCAGGGTTATTACTGCTCATTCCGGTGTTCTTTAAGGACGCGTTTGACAACCTGCTCTCGGTCGTCTTGGCACAACTGGGTAATCATTTTCCGGCGCAGAACTCCTTTGGTATGGTGCTGACTATTGTCATGTATCTTTGCCTTCTGTATCCCTTGTTCTTATCACTCATCGTTCCGATATATGGCGTCTATTTGCTCCTGAAGGACATCGTTCACTTCTACTTTACGATTTATACCCCCGGTTTCCCTGACCATCTTCTGAATCCTACTTTTGCGCTGACCGGCGTGATGTTTTCAACGGATGAGTCGCCTACGGTCAAAGAAGCGGTGATGCGGTACCAGTATGACGCGACCCAGATGGGCTTCATGATCCCATTCAGCCGTGAGCGCAAGGAACTGTATTTCGACACTATCATCGAAAGTACTGACGGTGAGATTATCCCCGAAACACGGCGGATTGATGTGCTGGAAAAGATGAACGTGCTGCCCGAACAGTACGACGAAACCAATGTGAACCGCTTTAACGCGGCCTTCGGCATTGCCCGCTCGATCGACCGGACGCTGGCGCAGGAAGTCGCCGTCACGGAGATGTCGTTGGTGCGGCATGTCCTGTATCTACGGCGGTTGATGCTGCGCTATGTGAAGACGCTGCTGATGTTCATCTGGACGACGATGGTTTCATTTGTGATGCTGCCCTTCTTAAAGGACAACCATTTCTCTCCGTTTCTGGTCTTGGGTGTAGGCTATGTGATCTGGTCGGCGGCGGTCATGTGGATTATTGATTTCCCGCTGTACTGGATTTACCGTCACCGTCGTTCTGAAACGCACCTGAATCATGTTGATCCGCAGCTTCGCCGGATGCAGGATGTGATTTCTCCTTACGCGAAGTTGGCGATTGCGGCCTCGGTGCTTGGACTGGTGCTGGCATTGCTGGCGTGGGCGGCTTAAGTCGGCGGTTTCCTATTCATGTGAAAGGCATCCCGGATGAAGTGTTCAGCGAGCCAATCCGGCAGCAGACGCTTCATCCAAGGTACCCATTTTTCCTGACCTGTCGTAACGGTATATCGCAGACGCGGGAGGCGACTTTGCACGGCACGGAGAACAATGCGAGCGACTTTCTCCGGCGGCGGGCCATTGTTGACGTTCGTATCATGGATGGCGGTGACCCGTTCACGGATGCCATTATAAGCTGCGAGCGGATTAGAAGGCGGCGCGGCGATAATCCCCGTTTGAATATCCCCCGGTTCAATAAGCGAAACATGAATCCCGAACGGCTTGAGTTCATAACGAAGCGACTCGCTGTAGCCTTCGAGGGCGTGTTTACTGGCTGCATAGATGCCAAGGTAGGGAACCCCGATTAAGCCAGCGAGAGAACTGATGTTGATGATGTGCCCACTGCCTGCCTGACGCATGTGGGGCAGGATGGCGTTGGTCATCCGAATTACACCGAAAAAGTTGGTTTCGAATAACTGTCGAGCATCTTCGGCGGAAGCATCTTCGACCGCGCCGGACAGACTCTGTCCAGCATTGTTGATGAGCACGTCGATATGACCTGCTCGGTTGATGACTGTGTTCACGCACTGCTCGACAGAGGCTTGTTCACGCACATCTAGTGGGAGCAGGTTGAAGTTGTTCAGGGTGCTGGACTGCGGGTTGCGAGACGTTCCGAAAACGGTACAGCCTTGTCGGGCAAGCAGGGTGGCGATGGCTAGTCCAATCCCCCGTGATGCGCCTGTAACCAAGACTGTTTTCATGGACTTTATCCGTTAAGCGTTTTGATTCACAAATTGCACAATTTGAACATTTTCCCGCCGAAATGACTGGCGGGACACACGGGAGAAGCCGCTGAATTGACATTTTTGCGCCGCGGCTTGTTCGGCTAATACCGCTGAAATGGCGCAATTGCAGCGGATGGTTCCTTCATGGCCGCCGCTGCACAATTGTCACTGCCGTCGCAGCGGGTGTACGGGAGGAAGCTGCTGAATGTGCAGAATTATTGATCCGCAGAGACGCAGAGAAATGCATTTGAACCGCCAAGACGCCATGAGTATGCAGAGATAAAACGATCGTAGCAGAAAATGAGGGAGAAAGGGTGACCAAAATGTAACTCTTTCGCAGACAGTTTGCTAACCTAAATGAGGGAGAGTGGTATTTAAGAAGGTTGAGAAATGGTTGGAATCGGGTAGGAGGCGATTATAGTGTGTGATTAGAGGGACAAATGGAGGCGTGAAAATGGATATTCGTTTGGTAGACGAATTCGACATGCTGGAGTTGTGGAAGATTTGGGTACGGGCTTTGCATGACCATCCTGAAGCCTTTGGCCCGACCTATGAGTGGGCACGAGACGTATCACCTGAGCGAATCCAAGAACTGCTGAGACAAACTCAGTCGGGTGGCGGTTTTACACTTGGTGTGTTTAAGGCGCAGACCCCCGTCGGGATGCTCAATTTTAACCGTCTACAAGGGGATAAATTCCACCATAAAGGTTACGTGGGCGCGGTATATGTTGTTCCAGAGGAGCGCCGTAACGGGGTGGCTAGGATGATGCTGAATACGACCCTTGAACATGCACGAGCGATGACCGATTTGGCAGTTGTGGGGTTATCGGTCAATAACGAAAATAAATCCGCTATAAAGTTGTATGAAGCCTGTGGATTTAAGTCTTACGGGGTTGAACCCAAAGGACTGTGCGTCAATGGGCAGTATTACGACCTGATGCATATGAGCATGGAAATGGGGTAAGGCTGGGCTTTGGTCAAAGAGTGATTTGGACAGATTAGGGCGGGTCAGAGACGCCGCCCCTACGCCAAACCTGTGTAAGTTTAGGATCAGACGGCGGCAGGTTCGCCCGTTTTCTCAGAAATGGTGCCTTCGGTGGGACGCGCGTAAAAGCCGATCTGGTCTTTGATAAATTCGTAGGTCGGTTTGGGATTTTGATACACCCATGCCACATTCTGGGCTTTGACTCCATCTGGCGTTTCGAGGTCGATCCAGAAGCAGACGCCTTTGTAGGGGCAAGTATAGGTGCGCTCGGTCAATTTGAGGTGCTGCATGTTGACGGCTTCGGGCTTGAAGTACCAATTGCCTTCAAACAGGCGAACCGTTTGGTGGTCTTGTGCACTGGCAATAATTTCACCGTTTTGACGTTCTTTGACAACGAAGGCCATAAGATAATTCGCTCCACTGATAATTGATGATGATTTACCTCAGCATAGACTTCGAATCTAACGGCATCCTTACTGGTAGATTAAAAGACTTTTATCTTTGTGAAAACTGTAAAATGCTGTATCGGTTGGCAGTGCCACCCTGACCATCAGCGCGGAAGGTTTCGATTTCGGTGAGACCGGTGGCAGCGACTAGCGCGTCGTGCTCGGCATCGTCGGTGTAATGGCAGTAGCGCAGGCTGTATTCTCCACGCCGCCAATCGAGCAGGTAGTCGTTGGCCTCGACCTGAATATCATCCGGCCAAGGGATGATGCGTTCACGGAAGCGCTGATATTCATAGAAGCGCCATGCGGCAAAGACCAATAGGCCGCCCGTTTTGACGCGTGTGGCTAACTGACGCATGAAGGTTTGGCGCTGGGCATATCCGGGAATGTGATGCAGGACGCCAAGCAAGACGACCAGATCATATTGACCGGTGTCCGGTGGACTATCAACAATGTCGCGCTGTTCGAGGGTGAAGGTTAAGTCGGGCTTGTCGGTGAGGGCAGCACGGGCATGACCGAGTAGTGCAGGGCTGGAGTCGAGGCCAGTGTAAGTGAGTATCGAGTTTGAAGACGGTGACTGACGACGAATAGACAATAAATCGTCATGAAGGAAGAGGGCGAAGCGGGCATTGCCACAGCCGACATCCAATATGGATAGAGGGATGGTCAGGTAGGGTAATAAGCGCTGCCAACCGGGCCATGCTGTGCCACGTGTCTGGTCAAAGTCGTCGGCAACTGCGGCGTAGAAGGCGCGATTGATGGCATTGAGACGGTTGATGGTTTCGGTATCCATAGGCTTAGGTTAAAACGTGTACCAAAAAAGAGAAAGGGCTAATCCCAAAAGAGCACGCCCAACTGCATGCCAAGAAAGCCATATTCGTCCATAATAGACTGAGGCGATTTGGCGAAAGGAAACAAAATGGTCACTGTTAAGCGAATTGATGCTGTGTCCGCGATGCGTGTCGGGGCATTTGTCTATGCGCTGATGTTTACGATATTTGCGCTGTTATGGATTGTTTTTCAGAGCTTGATTTTGAGCGGGTTGAATTCATTGGCGAATAACGCATCCTTCACGGTAAATGGTGTCCCGCAAACGGGATTCAATGGGAGTGCGCTGGCAACTGCCGGATTAGCGGGCTGCGCCTGTGGTTATCTGGTCGGTGTGATCGGCTCAGCGATTGGTGGGGGTATCTTCGGCTTGATCGCCGCATTCGCCTACAATTTAGTGGCGAACTGGTTCGGCGGGCTGAGGGTTCAGGTTGAATCTGAAGAGACGCTCGAGAAGCTGAAGCGCGAGATGATGTGAGTGTCAGTGATGGCAGGTTGGAATGAATTGGGCGCAAAGCCTTGCGCCCCTACACGATGATCTATATTTGGATAAACTAGACTTTTGACTCAAGGGATAGCTCGTGGTTGGCTGCGGTCCAATCCAGCGTTCGATCTTGCTCTTTCAGAAACTTCATACACGTCTCTAATTCAGGGAAAACGCGATAGTGTTTTACGCGACCAATTTGCGGTACCATGCCCGCGAGAAACTGGATCACTGAATTGGTGGTGACGGTCAGCACCCAGTCGAGTGAGGGGTGACCCATGAAGGTCGTGGCCCGACTGAGTGCCAGCAGATTGGTTGGCGCTTGGCTGATGAAACGGGCATCAACGATGAGGTGAACAGGCGATATTCCTTCTGACAACATGCTCACTACGTAATCCGCGTGTTCGTGTACGCTGTTGATGGAGATGTCACCGACGGGGCGGCTGAATATGATGCGATTCTTGATATACCAACCCACGATGTCTTCCATAAAAAGGAGCCTTTTTTGTTTCAGAGATTGTTACAGTAAAACGACTATACCACACTTGTGCTCCCTGAAAATAAAGTCTTGATGTTTTTTAATCTTACCTGTAATAAATGTTTCATAGGCTTAACAAAATTGGATTGGACTGAGGAAAGTGAGCGAGTCGTGGTATATTCAGAGCGGATCGGACAACTGCAAAGGAAAGACGATTGACACACGCATTGATTACGGGTGGCGCAGGGTTTATCGGCAGCCATCTGGCGGAACGACTGCTCAAAGCCGGATATGAGGTTACGATTATCGACGACCTGAGCACCGGACAGTATGGCAACATTCAGCCATTGGAAAGTAATCCTCAATTTCATGTCGTGATTGACGACGTTCGTAATGTTCAGGTGATGGACCGGCTGGGCAGCGAATGTGATGTGATTTATCATCTGGCAGCGGCGGTGGGCGTTGAGAAAATCATCAGCCAGCCGATTGCGACCATTGAGATCAATATCGGCGGCACAGAAGTGGTGCTTCAAACGGCGCGGCGCTACCGGCGTAAGGTGCTGTTGGCTTCGACCTCCGAAGTCTATGGCAAAGGGGTGCGTATTCCCTTCACCGAAGATGACGATACCTTGATGGGGGCGACGGTTCGCAACCGTTGGAGCTACGCGGCGACTAAAGCAATTGACGAATTTTTGGGGCTGGCATACCATAAAGAAGCCGGCCTGCCGGTGGTGATTTTCCGGCCTTTCAATACGGTCGGGCCACGCCAAAGTGGACAGTACGGAATGGTGCTGCCGCGCTTTGTGCAAGCGGCGTTGGCGGGCAAGCCGATCCGTGTGTATGGCGACGGCGAACAATCACGCTGCTTCGGCAATGTCTACAACGTGGTTGACGCGATCTATCGACTATCGGAGTCGCCAGCGGCAATCGGGCAGGTGGTGAACATCGGCAGCCAAGAAGAGGTAAGCATCCTCGAACTGGCAAAGCGCGTGAAGGCACGTGCGGGCAGCGACTCGGAAATTGTGTTTGTGCCCTATGAGCAGGCGTACGACAGCGGCTTTGAGGATTTCCGGCGGCGCGTACCGAGCATTAGCAAGATTCAGTCTATGATCGGGTGGGAACCGACCACTCGATTGGATGAAACGATTGACCAGATCATCCACTACTACAGGGAGAAAATAAACGATGGCTGAAATATCACGTAAAGATCTTGTGCTGGCGTTGATCGGTGCGGGGACGAACCCCCGTCTGGCTGGCGTGGATTTGAGCGCGCTGGATATGACCCGCTTGAATCTGGAAGGCTCGAATTTGCGCGGGGCGAACATGATGGCTTGCACCTGTCGCGAAACGATTCTGCGCTCCACCAATATGACGGGTGTGGACTGCACGACGGCTCAGATGCCATTTGCCGATTTTAACAATGCCACACTGTTAGGCACGAACTTCAGCGGCGCGAATTTGACGGGCGTGCGTCTTTCCGGCGCGAATTTGACGAACGCTGTGCTCAACAGCGCTAATCTGCAAGGGGCGAACCTTCAGGGCGCAAATGTCAGCGGTTTGAAGTTTGACGAAAAGACTGTGTGGCCGGATGGTAAGAAGGGCAGCGCAGGCGCTCCGCTGGACTACACCAAGTAATCCCCATCTTTTAAACTGAGATTGTTGTAAAGCGCGATTCGTCGCGCTTTTGTGATTCCTCGTGGATTTTCTCCTCATTCCTAAATTGGCAGTTGACTATTCTCAAATTTGAGAATAGCATCAGATAACCGTTATCATTATTGAGAATGGATAACTGATGCCTAGAGCGAAGGCCGATTTAATTCTGCATCCGGCGCGTCTGCGAATCATGACTGAACTCGCCGGACGGCAAATGACACCACGCCAACTGGCAAGTGTGCTGCCGGATATTCCACAAGCAACCCTTTACCGGCATATCAAGGCACTACTGGATGGTGGCATTGTGGAAGTTGTCGCTGAGCAGGAAGTGAACGGCTCGGTGGAGCGTACATATGCGGTTGTAAAAGGGGCAGGAAGACTTTCAGTGGAGGAACTCCAAACGCTTTCGGCTGAGGAACATCTTCACTTTTTCACGATCTATGCGGTTAAGTTGATCGAGGATTTCGCCGAGTACCTGAGGAATGCTCGGCTGGAAGAGGTTGGTCAGGATGCGATGTCCTACAGCACCGCCTCTATTTACTTGAGCGACGCAGAACGGGCGCAGTTTCAGGAAGAGGTTATCGCGGTTATTGGACGTGTGATGTCGAATAGGCCTGCGCCTGACCGGAAACGCTACAACCTATCCTCTATTGTTATTCCCGGTGGGAAGGATTCAACATGAGTTTATGTGTACACAAAGCAGGTTCGGCGTCGGCTCCGACAATCGTGTTTCTGCACGGTTCGGGTGTGAGCAGTTGGATGTGGAATGAACAGATTACGGCGCTGCAGAGCGAGTATCAATGCGTGGCTATTGATCTTCCGGGTAATGGTGAAAGTTACCAGAGTGAATGGCTGTCCTTTGCGGATACGGCTGATCAGGTTGCGGCCATTATCCGACAGGTGAGCGCCAACGGTAAAGCGCATGTGGTGGGATTGTCATTGGGGGGGTATACGGGGTTGTATTTGCTGCAACGTCATGCCGATGTGGTTGAGTCGCTGCTCATCAGTGGGGTTTCGGCTAAACCCTTTCCCGATATTTGGCGCTGGCGGATCCTGTTAGGCATTATGCAACCCCTGATGAAATGGGATGTTTTCATCTCATTACAGGCGAAAACACTCCACATTCCGCAAGAAGTCATGCCACTCTATAAGCGCGATAACAAACGGATGTCGCGGGAGGGATTCCACCGTATCTATAACGAAGTCCTCAACTTTACGCTTCCCGCATATCCCGACCAACACGCGATCCGGCTTTTAGCGGTTGCAGGCGATCATGAAAACCAGATGATTAAGGATAGTTTAAAGGATTTTGTAAACCCTAAACAAAATACGGTGGCGGCTCTTGTTCCGAATGCACATCATGGTTGGCCGGGTGAGCACCCTCAACTCTTTACCGATATGGTAAAAGCATGGATACCACAGCGACCGTTGCCAGATGACTTGATCTTAATTCGCGCTGATTAACCGAGAAACAGTATCATTCGAAGCTTGGAAACGTAATAAAACGGCGTGAGCACTATTTGCCCACGCGTTTTTATTTTCTTAACAAAAATTGACAGCCAAAGTACTTGCATTTATAAGTTAAATTCCGTTAAAATGTGTTAACTGAAGTTTAAGAACCCTAGGTGTTCTTTATGACACTTGATGGGGATAGCCTCCGAAAGGAGTATGCTTATGAACACTACACATGCCCGTCTTGTAGCCGCCAAAGTCGCAGAACTCATCGAAATGGCAAGCATATTCCAATCCTGCTACGGCAAAGATTATTGTATGAAACCGGGTAGTCCGGCGCAGGCGTGGGACTTGTATCAGTCAATACTGAACCAACAGACGGCGATTGCCCGTTTGCTAGATACCGATGCTCTTGACCATCCAGCACAAAATATGCCGCAGTGGTGGAAGTGGCAAGAGACGATGGATACGGGTGTAGTGGCACAGATCGCACAAGAGGCGTATCACCTGATTGCCTGCTGTGCCAGTTTTGAGGCGAACCCCACCGGAAGCACGTCGCCGGTTATCGGTTGTTCCCAGCGGGTGATCGCGGGGATGCTGCATCCTTCGACGCGTATGGTGGCGATGGGTGAGATGGCAAAGGCGTCGTAATCTACACGATTTTTGTTGAAAGCACATCAGACTAACGCCGGACGTATGCTCCGGCGTTTTTCATGTACAATATTTATGCGATGTAGTGTAAGGTAAGTATTACCATATACTTTCAGAAGTAAAGCAATACTCTAGTACAAACGAGTTTTCGCATGATACCTGATGATAATCTGATTTTGGTTGACCATACCCACAGCCGAGCTGATGCGGTCAAGAACCGTGCGCTGCTTCTTGAGACCGCCAAGCGGTTATTCACGGAACAGGGCGTGGCTGATGTCACTATGTCTGCTGTAGCGGATGCCGCCGGGGTTGGAAAAGGGACGCTGTACCGCCACTTCGAAAATAAGCTGGCGCTGTCGATGGCCATGCTTGATCACGATCAGCGGGATTTACAGGATCGCACTTTGCAGCGCATGCGCGAAAGCCAAGATCAACTTGACACGCTTCAGTGGTTTATCAGTGAAGTGCTGCAGTTTACGGATCGCAATAGTGAGTTATTGTGCGTGAGCGCTGGTGAGCATGGGCCGTTGGGTTCACTTGCTCACCCTGCCCATTGGTGGTGGCGGCAAACCATTCGGGGCTTGGTCGCGCAGATCAATTCCGAGTGTAACGCGGACTATGTCGCTGACTCGATCTTCATTCTGCTGGATGTGCATAACATCTATTTCTTGCAGAAAGAACGCGGTTACAATATCCAACAGATCACGACCAATATGCAGCAAATGGCCACCCATATGATCACCTAAGTGGACTTGAGTCCGTTTCTAACAAAGTTCTAATAGACAAGATCGCCGTATCGGTGTATCCTCAATTTCATAAACGGACTACAGTCCGCTTTGAGCATAAGCATAACGAGGAAAACACAACTATGGCACTCTGGAATATCGATACCGCGCACGCACAAGCTAATTTCTCTGCCCGTCACATGATGATCACCACCGTCCGTGGCAGTTTCAACAAGATCACAGGCACCATCAATTTTGATCCCGCAAATCCGGCAGCCGCTTCTGTCGAAGCCGTTATCGATACCACGTCAATGAGCTCGACCGGTAACGATCAGCGTGATGGTCACCTCAAGAGCCCTGATTTCTTGGATATTGAAAAGTATCCCACCATCACCTTCAAGAGCACCAAGGTTGAGCCGAGCGCTGATGGTACACAGGCCAAAATCACTGGTGATTTGACCATCAAGGGCGTGACCAAGTCGGTTTCCTTTGACGCCGAGCTGTTGGGTCAGGGCAAGACTCCCTTTGGAACGACCGTCGCCGGTTTCAATGGCAAGACCAAGATTAACCGTGAAGACTTCGGTCTGAACTGGAACATGGCTCTGGAAGCGGGCGGTTGGTTGGTCGGCAAAGACGTCACCATCGAACTCGATGTCGAGGCCGTTCTAGCAACTGAAGCCGCTCCTGCCTAAGTTGTAAGCGATCTATCAGGGTAACGGATGATCACTTGCTCTGTAGATTTGGTAAGACGGACTTAATGGTAGCGTCTGAACACAAGCGATTTATTGTAAGTCAAAAAGGGTTTACCGGATGGTAAACCCTTCTGTTTATTTCAAGAGGGAGTCGATTGATGGCTGCTTTCCCACTCCAACAAACGCTGATTCAGCCGGGATTCGCCCGTTACACGCCGTTCCAACATTTCCTGGCCAATACCTTCCCGACGATCCATCCGATCCACTGGCTGAACTCCCATTTTGCGGTGGGCGGCTGGAGTCCGCTGCAGCGGCTGAGCGGAATGCTCACGGCTCATATGACGCGCATCGCCCCGCGCAACGGCTTCACGTGGCATCCGCATCGCGGGTTGGAAATTTATACATGGATGCTGGAAGGGACGCTGCATCACGAAGATACGACAGGCGGAGAAGGCGATCTGAACAAAGGCGATTTGCAGCGCATGTTCTCCGGTGATTACATCGAGCACCAAGAGCTAAACCTGACGGACGAACCAGTGCGCGTGATTCAAATCTGGTTTATCGCTGACCGCCAACATCGCGGATTACAGCCGCATTACCAGCAAATTGGGCGAGATGGACTGCCTGCCATCCACAGTGTTGGAGCGACTACTTACAGCCTAATTGGTGATGACTCGCCAATGGATCAACATGTGGTTGGGCGACTGACCGCGACCACAGTACACGCCAACAGTCAGGCTGAGATTCAAGCGCCGCGTCCTGATGAGGATTTGTTCCTGTATGTGACCGATGGAACAGGGCAGGCTAATTATGATGGGAAGCCGGTTCAACTCAGTCAATATGACGTCATTCTGGGAACGCCTGATGTGCAAGAAACAGTGATTCAAGCGGATGCAGGTGGGTTGGATTACCTGAGTTTTTATCTACCGCGTTTCTTGACTTAACTGACCGCAACATATATTCAAACAGAAGAAGAGGCTGTCGCGATATTTGGCGATAGTCTCTTTTTATTTCTCTATGCAATTTAGCGCCAATGGTAACGTATATTTCGAATACGCCATACAAGATTATCCGGTTAATATTGACATTAAGGACGCGTTATGAAATTTGCCCTCCGCTTGATATTGTTGACTCTGGTGCTTATACCTGCCATGTATATTCATGCTCAAAATGATGTGCAAGCCGAACTCGACAGTTTTATCGCTGAAATTGCCCCCAAGGACGGTCCCGCAGTATCAGCCCGTATAACGATTGGTGACAAAACGTGGGCGGCTGCCGGTGGATTGGTCGATACGACTGGTACTGAAGCGGCGACGCCAGATGCCCATTTCCGCATTGCCAGTATGTCCAAGACATGGCTGGCGGTGGCTATCATGCAGCTTACCGAAAAAGGGGTGCTTTCGCTGGACGATCCGGTGACCAAGTGGCTGCCCGAAGACCTGACGAGTAAGATCGCGAATGCTGATCAAGCGACCATCCGTCAGTTATTGACCATGACCAGCGGCATTCCGGAATATCTGAACGATGATTTCTATACCGCTATTGCGAAAGATACTACACATGCGTGGACGGCTGAGGAAGCCCTGACCTATGCCTATAATTTACCGGCATCATTTCCAGTCGGTGAAGGCTATGAGTATTGCAATAGTAACTATGTGCTGCTGCAGCTTATCGTGGAGGCCGCGACCCAGAAACCGATGCATGAAATACTGCGCCAGCAGATTTTTACGCCTCTAAAATTAGAAAACACCTATGTGCAAGTACAGGAACAGGGGCCAGCCACCGTACATGGGTATGAAGATTTCAACAATGACGGTCAAATTGACCATGTGACCGACTACAACGATGGCGCGGGCTTGGGGGATGGCGCGTTGGTTTCGTCAACGGCAGACTTAACCCGGTTTTACCAAGCGGTGTTTGCGAAACATGAAATACTGAGCGTAGCCTCAACCCAAGAGATGATTCAGGCCGCTGATGAGACGAATGAATATGGCATCGGCTTGGAAGTGATACAGGGCGACAATGGTTTGATCGTGGGGCATACGGGCAGTGTGCTGGGCTTTACGGGCGCTGTGTTTTATCTGCCTGATCTGGATGCCACGGTTGTAATTCTCTACGGCAGCCAGAATTATAAAGCTGAAGATTCAGACCGGCTGATTGCGATTGCGGCGTCAGCGGTTGGAAATAGTTAATTCAAGCTTCGATTAGACGCCGAATGCCGCCTTGGATAGAGTGTTTGCATCGGGGGTGTGATGCGTTAATATTGCGTTCCTGTTCGGATAATAAAGAAGTGAATGGGAACGCAGCCTAATGACTACTGAATCCATTTCCGAAAAAACCAGCACACGTGAAATTGCTAATCCCCTCAGTAACGACATCCGGTTATTGGGTAATCTGCTCGGCAACATCATCAAAGAACAGCACGGCGAGGTGGCCTTTGAATTGGTCGAGAAGGTTCGGGCAGTCGCTAAAGCGCGGCGCAGTGATGACCCGAAAGCGGCGGCAGAACTAACCCGTATCGTCAGTAACGTTGACCTTGAACAGAAACGGGTCTTAATTAAAGCCTTTGGTAACTACTTTCAACTGATCAATATTGCGGAAGATTTGCAGCGTATCCGCGTTCTCCGCCAGCGAGAGATTGAAGGGCGTACCAGCGAGTCGATTGAAGAAGCGGTACGACGATTGCATGATGCGGGGCTCGATGCCAATGCGGTGCGCGCACTTCTGGAGAAGATTTCAATCCGGTTGGTGCTGACCGCTCATCCTTCGGAAGCCAAACGCAAGGAAGTGCTGATCAAGCTGCGGCACATTGCTAACTTGATGGCCGACCGTGACCGCCAGATGCTGCTGCCACGCGAACAAACCGCACTCGAAAACGAGATCATGGGCGAGATTGAAGAACTGTGGCAGACGCGCCCCACGCGGGCTTCGCGAGCAACCGTGGCCGACGAAGTAGACTTCGGGCTGTACTTCATCACCTCATCCATCATGGACACGGTGGTGGACATGTACGAAGATTTGACCCGCAGTTTGGAGGCCAATTATCCGGAAGCCGATTGGTCAGAACTGCCGATGCTGCTGCGTTATGCGTCATGGATTGGTGGTGATCGTGACGGCAATCCGAATGTGACGCCGGATGTGACCTTACAAACGCTGCGTACCCAGCATGAGGCGGCGCGGCGAGTTTATTTGGATGAGATCAGCTTCCTGAGTGAACACCTTACTGAATCCTCGGACGAGGTGCCGGTTTCGGATGATTTGCGCGACGCTGTAACCTCAGCAGGCGGGTTGGATGAGCGCTTCCCGACCGAGTTTTATCGCCAGCAGATGAATATCATCGCTGGACGCCTGACACGTGATGAATACCAGAACCATCTGGATTTGTACGATGACTTAGCACTGGTGGAAGCGAGTCTTCGCCACAACAAAGGGCGGCATACGGCTAACGGTTTGCTCAGCCGCTTGATGGAAAAAGTGCGGCTTTTCGGGCTGCATCTGGTGCCGCTGGATATCCGTGAAGATTCACGGTTGCACGCCAACGCGCTGGAAGAAATGTTTAAATATTATGGGCGGACTGAAAGTTACAAAGCGCTTTCTGAAGGGGATAAGCAAACCCTGCTGACGATGGAAATCGCCAATCCGCGTCCGTTCTTCCCGATTGAGCCGAATTTTTCTGAAGCCACTAACAAGATCATCGCCACGTGGCGGATGGTTGCGCAGGTGCATAAGCTCTACGGCAAGCAGGTGATTGACACCTATATCGCCAGTATGAGCCAGCAGCCCAGCGATATTCTGGCTATGCTGCTCTTGGCACATGAGGTGGGCATCGCGGATGACATCGATATTGTGCCGCTGTTTGAAACGATTGACGACCTGCAAAATGCGCCGGGTGTGATGACCGCAATTTTCGTCAACCCTGAATATCGCAAGCATCTGGCGGCGCGGAATAATCATCAGCAGGTGATGATCGGCTATTCGGACAGCGGCAAAGACGGCGGTTATATGGCTTCCAACTGGAATTTATATACCGCGCAGCATGACCTCGCCGAAATATGTACCCAGCATGGCATCAGCTTGGAGCTGTTTCATGGGCGAGGGGGCAGTATCGGGCGCGGCGGTGGCCCGACCGGACAGGCCATTCTCAGCCAGCCCCCACTGTCGATGCAGGGCGCGATTAAGATCACCGAGCAGGGTGAAGTCATTGCTTACCGTTACAGCAACGCCGATATTGCGCGGCGGCATATGCATCATGTGATGAACGCCGTGCTGCTGGTAACGGGTATTCCGTCAGCCCATGACGTCAAACCGGAATGGCGTCAAGTCATGGATTATCTGGCTGCCGAAGGACGCAAAGCCTTCCGTAAATTTGTTTATGAAACCGAGGGCTTCGTACAATATTGGCAGCAGGCCACGCCGATCAATGAACTGGCGAATCTGCCGATTAGTTCGCGACCTGCCAAGCGCAAATCGTCAGGGAGTAGTTTTAGTGACGTGCGGGCGATCCCTTGGGTGTTCTCGTGGATGCAGAGCCGCGCCATTATCCCCAGTTGGTACAGCGTGGGCACGGCTTTGACGCGTTTCTGTGATGAGCATGAGGATGGTTTAGCCACGCTTCAGACCATGTATCACGAATGGTCGTTCTTCAAGGCGTTGATAGAGAATGCTCAACTGGATTTGGCGAAGGCCGATATGGGCATCGCCGAGCTGTACGCCTCACTGGTCAGTGATGAAACGCTGCGTGATGGCATCTTCAGCGAGATGAAGCGCGAGTATGCACTGGCGTGTGAGGTTGTCTGCAAGGTGATCGGTGAGGGATTCCTTCTACAACAATCGCCGGTCATGCAGCGCTCGATTGAACGACGTAACCCGTATGTCGATCCTTTGAACTTCATTCAGGTGGATTTGCTGCGTCAACTACGCGTTTTAAATCCGGATGCGCCAGAATATAACGCTGTGATGCGCAACGTATTGGCGACGGTCAACGGCATCAGCGCAGGGATGAAAGTCACAGGCTAGTCAGCGGACATCAACCATAATATCAGCCGCGATGTCGTGATCGACTGTGAGTTCGGTAAAGCCCACCTTCAGAACGTAGGTGGGTCTTTTTTGTTCCAAGCGGATGATGGCATCGTTTACTAATCCGAGTACATGCAGCCGTTCGATGCGGGCGTGGTTATCGGAATTGATGGCGACGACTTTGCCGGATTGTCCCGGACGTAGGCTGCTCAGCGGACGCACAGGATCGAGCGCTTTGCCTTCGCCACGTTTGCGGGCGATATACAGGCGCAGTGCGTTCGCCATGCGGGATTTGCTTTCATCCGGCATTTGATAACCACAGTTTGGGCAGCAGATAATGCCGCAGCTATCATTGAAGGCGCAGGATGAATGGCAGGCCATTGATGTTGCTTCAAACTCGTAGCCACAGAGTGGACAGAGCATGGGTATACCTCGTTTACTTTCAGACGGTAATGTGGAAGATGTTGAGCGCGACGTTAACGACCGCTCCCACGAAAAAGGCTAATGGAAAGACGGTCAGCGCGACGCCGGTTGCAACCCGTCCGCCGTATTCTTTGATGATCATCAGGACGTTGGCGATGCACGGAATGAACAGGGTAATCACGATTAGACTGACGATCATTTGCTGGCTGTTGAGCTGTCCCGCTAAGGCCATCGCGAACAGACCCGCTGCACCATAATCACGGCGTAAAAAGCCGATCAAGAAGGCACCGGTCGCGGCTTTGGGCAGGCCAAGTAAGCCCACTACCAGCGGCGAGGCGACTTGTTCCGCGACCACCAGTGCACCGGTTTTATCCAGCGCGAACAGCAGCAGTGTGCCGACGATGAACAGCGGCAGCACTTCTTTGAGATACCATTCGATGCGAGCCAAGGTTTTGATAGCGATATTGTCAACGCGGGGTAGACGCAGCGGTGGCAGTTCGAGGATGAAATCGCTGCGTTCGCCGGGCAGCAGTTTCGAGGCGATAAACCCGACGACGAGCATCGTGCCCACGACCACACCACCCCAGAGTAGGAGTCCTGTCGTGCTGAGGTAGCCGACCATCCCCAATACGACGCCAAGCTGTGCGGAGCAGGGAACACCCAGCGCCAGCAGCAAGGTGACCAGAATACGTTCTTTACGCGTTTCCAGAATGCGTGTTGAAAGGGTTGCCATTGTGTCGCAGCCTAGGCCAAGCACCATTGGCAGCACGGCTTTACCGTTGAGTCCCATCATGCTGAAAGTACGGTTGAACATGATGGCGAGGCGCGGCAGGTAACCAGAGTCTTCCAGCACGGAGAATGCAAGGAAGAAGGTGGCGACAATCGGCAAGATCAGCGCCAAGCCGTAGGACAAGGCCATGGTGATGACGCCGTAATTGCCGACCAATAAATCATGTACCAGCGGAATAGGGATGAGGCCATCGACGATTCGTGTGGCAAGCGGGTTAATTAGTTGTCCAAAGACGGTATCTTCCATGAAGCCAACCAGTGTTCCCGCGCCGAATTCGCCCACAAATTTATAGACCAGCCACAGGATCATCAACAGGATCGGCCAACCCCAGAACGGGTGAATCATGTAATGCGCCAAGCGGCGGCGGAACGAATTATCTTTTGGCGGTGTGAGCGTAAGCACCTCGTTCATCAACGCTTGAGCGGCCTGCATCTGCTGGTTGATGATGATGGTACGAATGGGACGTCCATAGGTTTGTGATAGGCTAGTCTGAATGGCGGTGAGTGAGCCATTGAGACTGAATCCGCTCGCCAACTTTTCATCACCTGTCAGCAGACGCAGGGCTAAGCCACGCCGGTGTTGGCTTCCTTCTGGCAGCCACTCCGATACTGTTGTGATGGCTTCTTCGACGGCTGGATCGTAGATCATGCGCCAATGGGGAATGCGCGCATGGGGCAGGGCATCGGTTAGCTCAGGGATACCCACGCCGTCAGTGGCGACAGTTGAGGTGACGTCGATACCCAAGCGCTCTGATAACAACTTCTGGTTGATGTTGACTCCGTGTGTCTGTGCTTCATCCAACATGTTGAGGTTGAGGAGCAGCGGCACTTCTAGTTCGGAGATTTGCAGCGTCAACAGTAGTGCACGCCGTAAATTTTTGGCGTCGGCGACTTGGACAACTGCGCCGACATCATCAAGGTGATTAAAGAGCACCATCGCTGTAACCCGTTCGTCATCACTGGCGCTGGTGAGGCTGTTGGTGCCGGGTGTGTCGATGACCTTTTGACCGTCTGGCAGTGAGCCTTCCGTCACTTCGACGGTTGTGCCGGGATAATTTGAGACGGTGACATAGCGTTTGGTCAGCGCACCAAAAATGACCGACTTGCCGACGTTCGGATTGCCAACGAGGAGAATGGTGCCGTTTTTGAGTGCTGTGACTTCGGACTGGTTGTGGCAGCTGCCTGAATCCAAGTTATTGCCTTACTGTGTTTTGTAATTCATATATCGCGTAATTATCCAAGAGGAAGCATTACCACCATAGTGACGAATGAGCCTTATCTAAGATGATATTTCGCTATTCATTGGTATCGGGAAAGACTTGAGGTATAGCTGTGGTTCTACGATATAAGCAGGGTTCTTGTCTCTATTTATCTAGTGTCATTTGTGTACAATGCGGAATACATTACAATTGTTGGAAAAATATAACGACAGGCTGACCATGACCCAACGGCAGATAAATACATGGACATTCCGCACACGGGTTTTGTTTTGGATCGGCTGCGTTGTGGCACTCGTCGCAACTTTATGGTTTGTGCTGCAATATCGCAGTACCCGCACCCAATTGGAGGATGCGGCTTTTGCCCATGCCCGCCAGCAGGCCACAACCGCTGCTGCAGACCTGAATAAAGTCTTTAGCGGTGTGATTGCCATTGCCGATGGTATTGCTAACGATTTAAGCGATGGAAAACTGGCCTATCCAGATTTCCGCAAGCGCCTCGAAGCTGAAGTGAAGCAGAACCCGACTATTGATGGTCTGGCTGTGACCTTCGAGCCTTATGTTTACGATCCCACACTTAAGCTGTACCAATCGTATTATTATCAACAAGCGGATGGCACTTTCGCCAACCTAGACGGTGCCAGCTATGACTACTCTGTGGCCGCAAGTGATGACGCCAACGCTCCGAAGACGGCATGGTATCACCAGCCGTTGCAAAATGGTGCCATGTGGCAAGAACCTTTCTTAGCAACGGGCGCAGGCAAGGTATTGATCGAATACGGGGTTCCGTTTTACCGGATTGATCCGAAAACCCAACAGCGCGTGCCTGCGGGAGTGGTCACTATTGACTATTCGCTTCAAGGGATGCGCGAATTGATGTCTACGCTGGAACTGGGATCGACCGGATATGGGTACGTCGTTTCTGCCAGCGGCACATTTCTGGCGTATCCGGTGCAGGAGCAGGTGGCTCGTTCGACAATTTTTCAGTTGGCGGATTCGCTGCATGACAACGATTTGAAGGCCAGCTTGCAGCGGGCAGTGAATGGTGAGTCATTCAGTATTGAAACACTCGATCCGGTCACCGGACAAGCGTCGTGGGACTTTTTCGAACCGATACCTTCCACCCATTGGACGTTAGGAATCGTGCTGAATAAAGCCGAGTTCCAGCCGAACCCACGTGCTACACTACAGGAGCAGGTGAGTATTGCGTTGGGCGCTGCGCTATTTGTGTGGTGTGTGGTGGGGCTTTTGTTCCATGCATATGAGGGGACGTCGCGCAGTTTGTGGATTATGGTAGGTATGTTTACGCTGCTTTCCATGATTCTAATTGCGGTGACATGGGCATTGGCGACCCGTATTCGCACTCATGACGGTGTAGCGATTACCGATCAAACGGCGGTCAACCGCTACGTCGATAATTACACCCGTAACCTGAGCGTCGCTGATCCACCGATTTTGGTTCCGACGGGTATACAAATCACTGCCATTCAATTTCCGGATGCGACATCTGTTGCCATCAATGCGCTCATCTGGCAGCGCTATAAAAACGATATACCGACTGAAGTCGAGCGCGGATTCATGCTGCCACAAATCATCAGCGAACAGTATACGGTTGACGAAGTTCAGCGGAGTAAACAGGGCGACGAAGAAGTGATCGTGTGGAATATCAACACGGTACTACGGCAGGAATTTAATACGCAGCAGTTTCCGTTTGACAGCCGCGACATTAAGCTACTGATTAGCCCGCGTGATCTGGCTCACAATATTGTGCTGGCACCTGACTTAAGCGCCTATAACTTGATTAACCCCAGCTTACTCCCGGGCGTGGATAGCGGTGTCAGCATTAATAATTGGACGATGGAGAGCAGTCAATTTACCTATCGGAGCGACTCGATCAAAACCAATCTGGGACTACTCGCCCGTAACGAACGCAACAATCACCCCGATTTGACGTTTACGATCAATTCACAGCGGGGCTTCGTTGGTCCGTTTATCGCCTATTTGCTGCCGGGCATAGTAGCTGCTGGCATGTTGTTTGCGTTTTTGTTGAACGACCGTGAGATCGGCGACAAAGAAGAACTGGTCAATAGTTTGAACTATGCGGCAGCCCTCTTTTTTGTGATCGCCGTCGCACACACAGCGCTGCGTGAAAACATCGCGGCGGTTGGTATCACCTATCTCGAAACCTTGTATATCCTGCTGTACCTTGCCATTATCGGTGTGGCAGTGAACACCTTCTTGATTGTGAAACGTCCTAATTTTTCGCTGCTGCACTATCGGAATAATCTGATCCCTAAATTGGTTTACTGGCCCTTGGTGATGGGGGCACTGCTGCTGACCACTGTGCTGGTATTTGTATGGACGTAGTGGATTAGCTTTTCAGGCTGTCACTGAGCCAGTGGGCGACTATTTCGGGTGATAAGTCGGTGTTGTCGAGTGTCAGATCGTGGTCAGTTAGAGCTGCGCTATGGTCATAAGTCCACTTGAGTTCATCGTCACTGATCGAGTGTGGACGTTGGTGCAAACGGCGCAAACATTCATCCAGACTCGGCAGCAGCCGCACAATCCGTACTGAAAGGCCACTGAGTTCGCTGCGATAGATCGCTGATAAATCCGACCAGAGAACATCTAATAGGATAACTTCAAGACCGAGCCCGACAAAGGAGCGAGCTAACATCGCACCGTGCCGCGCGCCGATCCGGTGCTGGTGCAGCCCTTCATCGCCGTGCCAAGGAGCGACATGCGGTTGAGCATACATCCAGCGTATTTGATCACCATCAATCACGGCGCACTGTTCACAAAAGTCATGGGCGTAAGTATAGCCAATGGTGTTTTTACCGGATGCTGCCGGGCCAGTCAGGATGGTGATTTGCGGCATGTTCATACCTTTCTTCAGCGCAAGAAGGGTTCAGCCAACAACAGTGCCAGCACGCCGACGCCATCATGAATTTCACCGGCGCGGGCCATCCGGTACACTTCGTCTTTGGGGAAGGTGTGGACGGTCATGACCTCGGCGGCCTCGTGCTCAGTCTCTCCGAGTGTGACACCTGTCGCCAAGTAGAGATGCGCGTGTTCCGTGCCCGTGCCTTTCATCGTGAGCACCTTCATCAGAAATCGCCAATCGGCTGCGATGCCGCCTGCTTCTTCGCGCAGTTCGCGTTGGGCAGCGGGTAGTGCGTCTTCGGGTTTGGTGACGCCACCGCCAGCCGGAAATTCCCAGCCCCACGTTTTGAGCGGATAGCGATAATGCCAGAGCAAGACGATTTCGCCAGAGGTCGTCACCGGCACGACCCACACGGCATCATTTAGCTCGATGACGTTATAGACACCTTCGCTGCCGTTGGGGAGTTGAATACGGTCTTGGCGCACACCGTACCACGGACAGTCCCAAACGCGCCGCGACTCAAGCGCGGTGATCGGGTGACCCTGCGTCAGAGAATTAGCGTCCGGCTTTGCGGCGGTAGTTTTGTTTGTCACGGGTTCGGGCATCTTCATCCATTACACCAAAAATCGGCTGCGCACCCAGCCGCTTGGCATCACGACTGAGGATAAGCTTCACGATGATAACACCAATCGCCACCAAGATCAGGGCGATAATGGCGCTGATAACCACGGCAGACGATAGCTCCATCGTTGGGGCGACACGCTGAAGAACGGCGGTAGCAATGACTGTAATCAGGATAACCGCAAAGACCATCCCAATTCGAGCCACGTTGATCAGACCCAGCAGCCAGAGCGCTGTGTTCCCGATAAGGCCACCGGCAAACAAAAGAATGCCACGCGGCGTTTTGGCAGTCTTGCCGCCCATCATAAAATTGTCGTATTGTTCGACTGGATTGCGTCGGCGCGGTGATTTGGGCATACTCCCATCCTCTCACGGGCATCGGACACTTATTTCCATTGTACGCTGAAATGGGTTCTGCATAGTCAAGCTGAATTGACCACAGTATACTTTGCCCATGAAAAGACATACCCTCATCACACTTATTTCACTTATTATCACGCTGGTTGCAGGCGTGATGCTTGTGGTTGAAAATCAGCAGGCGCAGCCGCTTCAAGTTCAAGAACAGGCTGAAACTAGCAGTGTATTGATAACGGCTTCCCGTGACCGAATTCTGTTTCCGGGGCAGTGTGTATCCGTCACGTGGCAGTTAGAAGGCATCCGCGAAGTCTATCTGAATAGCCACGGGAAGATCGGGCAGGACACGGAGGAAAGCTGCACTATCGGAAAGCCGCCCTCTTTCCGTGTCATCTTTCAAGATGGGCGCGAAGTTTTCTACGATTTGGCTGTCATCCAGCAGTACAGTACACCGCTGGGTTTGGTGACTTTAGCCACCTTTATCATCGGCTTGAGCTTACTGTCGGCATTACTCATTGGCCCTCGCGCTTTGCTTGTGGTTTGGGGCGTGGTCATCTTTGGGCCGCTGCTGCGTGTACAGGTCAATCTGGGGCAGGACTATATTGACCACAATATGTTCGCGACCATTGCGCTAGGTGACTTGCGGGCGCTGCCGCCCCATTTTCTGTACCACGTGTCGGCAATCGGCTTGTTCGAAAGCCATCTCGTTCCCAATATTGAAAACGCTGGTTTTGTGGTGATGCTGGTGTCGTATATCGGAACGGCATTGGCGACTTATCAACTGCTGCACTGGCTGAATCGCAGGCGTCAAAGTGTTCAACCGATTTCGGGTTATGTCTGGGCCGCCGCCGTGCTGGCTTTGATGCTGCTTGGGCCGATTAGCATTTTGCGAGATGCACTTGAACCAAGTCCGGCGAACGCCTTCCTTTTCGCCAACACCTATCATAATCCGACGGTCAGTCTGCTGAAGCCGCTGGCGATTATGTTGTTTTTCGTCATTCTGAACATGATGCAGACATCACAGCGACGTATCGGACTGCTGGTGATTGCGGCGGCCATACTCACGGCCTTAGCCACACTGGCCAAACCCAACTACACGATTGCGATTGCGCCCGCTGTAGCCTTGGTTATTGTGTATGCGCTTGCGCGATCTTCTCGAAGTTGGTTGTGGTTGATAATCGCCGTTTTGATTCCAGCAGGCTTGGTGCTGGTTTGGCAGTATGTTTTCATGTTTGGACCCGACAAGGTATCCCAATTTCATGGCAGCGACTCCAAGATTGTCTTCTCGCCGTTTGATTACTACATGACACTTAATCAGGTGCCGGTCGGATGGCTGCTGCAGGATTTGGCGGCTTCGATTTTGTTTCCGGCTCTGATTTATGTCTTTTATTGGCATGAGACTCGTTATGAAACGGCGCTCAATCTGAGTTGGTTGGTATTCCTCATCACCTTAGCGCAGGCCTATCTCTTCAACGAAAAGCCAGATGGTTCACATGGCAATTTAACGTGGGGCACCCAAATCGGGTTGTTTATTCTATTCGCGGTGTCACTGGAATACTTCGCCTATAAAGCGGCAGAGATCATCCGTAATCGTCAGCCGATCAACTGGCAAGTGGCGGCCGGTGGAATTGCGTTGGCAGCGCATGTGGTGAACCGGCTGGCAGTGTTGTTAGCAGGCTAGACGATATTTTCGGCGAAGTCGGTCATGAAATCGGCAGGGACGCGAATGGGATGGCCTGTTTGCAGGTCGATCCATACCCAGCGAGTTCGCGCTTGAGCCAATTGCAGACCATCGCGTGGGCGAACAATGTTGTAAAAACGGTCAGCACTAACGCGGCCATTGGGCGTCACCCATGTGCTGATTTCGAGTTCATCGTCCAACAATGCGGGATGCTTGTATTCGATGTGATGCTCACGGGCGACGGCTGCCCAACCTGCGGCCTGGGAGCGAGATAGCGGCCACCCATAATGCACGGCAACCTGCATCCCGCAGTCCTCAATGTAATTGAAATATACCGAGTTGTTGACGTGCCTTGCGCTGTCCAGATCCCGCCATTCGACGCGCCGGTGCTGGGTATAGACATTAGGTGGGGGCGCTGGCGCAACAGGAAAGCGGATGCGACTTGGCGGGGCCTCCCCCAAACCCTCTGGCACGAAGGCGTCAATCATTTCCGGCGGAACCACCACAGGGCGCTCGGTAGCGGCTTCCAGATAGACCCAATCGGTGTTGGCACGGGCGATGAGTTCGTCCTGTCCGGCTTTCCGGAACTCATAAAAACGTCGCGAACGCACACGGCGGAAATCACCAACCCATGTTTTGACCTCAACTACATCGCCGTATACCACGGGATGCAGATATTCGATCTGGGTTTCATAAGCCAACCATAAATTCCCCATCGCATCATAGCGGGCTTTGTCATAACCCACTGATGCCGAGGCTTCAAAGGCCGCTTCTTCCATGTAGCGGGCATAGTTGGCGTTGTTGAGATGACCGAGCGCGTCACATTCATAATGACGCACTTTGAAGGTGGCGATGTGGGTTGCTGGCATAGGAACTAACGGCTTTCGCTCAGCAGCCAAGTAATCGCGTCATCACGTTTATCCACCGGAAAGAAGCGTGTGATGTCCCGACTGGGGGCAAGCGCACGAATGAAGCTGTCAATGAAGGTATAGGCCAAGCCGGGACGGTGCAAGATGGCAGTGCGTCCGCGCGGTCGGTTCGGGAAAAGGGTTTCGAGGCGGCGGAAGCGCTGTACATTGGTGACCAATGACACGTCACGCTCTCCAGCCTGCGTGATGTCGATGATGTAACGGTTGGTTTGTGCATCCGGCGTAACAGTGAAGATGTGTTCCAATTTGCGGAAAAAATCATCGATCGCTTCTTTAGACGACTGGCGGAAGATGAATTGGTGAATCCCCTGTTCGGTTAGCGTGTATTCGCATCCGCTGGTCGTGGCTGATTCGGACATATAATGCAGCGCTCCTCATTCTAGTGAACAAGTTAATTATAACAGTCTGCGCTCTGCTGTGCAGGCAAAATGGATGACGAGTCTGGTTATTGGCGCGGCATCTTATAGAATATCGACGCGCAAAATGAGGAGCAGGATGAATTCAAGATGGACTTACTAATCGGAACCAGTAACGCGGGCAAGCTCGGCGAATTTCAAGAACTGTTGGCGGGTGTGGATGTGCGACTACTGACGCTCAAGGATGTTGGATTGGGTGACATGGAAGTGGCCGAAGATGCCACGACGCTTGAAGAAAACGCTGAACTCAAAGTGAAAGCCTATTCTGAGGCCAGTGGTTTAGTGACGGTGGCGGATGACACCGGTTTGTACGTAGATGCCTTGGACGGTGCTCCCGGCATCTATCCGGCACGTTATGGTGGGCCGGGTTTAACTCCACAGCAGCGGCGGCAAAAACTGCTGGGTGAATTACAAGGTGTTCCACCGGAAAAGCGCACCGCACGCTTTGCCTGTGTGATCGCAGTCGCTAATCCCCATACAGACGAACTGACCCACGTGCGCGGCGTCTGTGAAGGGCACATCGCCTTGGAAGAAGACTTTGGCGTCAATGGCTTCGGCTATGATCCGGTATTCATTCCACAGGGATATACGGTGGCTTTTAGCCGTTTATCAGCTGACGAGAAAAACCGCATCAGCCATCGTGGGCTGGCCGCCGTGCAGATGATCCCCATCTTGCAGCGCATGGCAGCAGGTGGTTAATCTCATCGGATCAACCGGCGGTGCTCCACCTTGATGCAGGCATCCATCACCAGCGGCAGATGAGCGGCCTCAGCGATTTTGGCGGCTTCGTCGCTTTCGACGCCAAGCTGCGCCCATACCGCTTTGGCGTGAACGGCTGCGGACTGTTCAACCACATCGACTAGGAATTGAGAGCGGCGAAACACATTCACGACGTCAATCGGTTCGGGAACATCGGCCAGTGATGCGTAGCAGGGTTGTCCATCAATTGTGCTGACTTCAGGGTTGACCGGATAGACTTTATAACCGGCTTGACGCAAATAAGCCGCGATTTGGTAGCTGGTGCGAAAAGGCCGATCCGAGTGACCAACGACCGCAATCACTTTGGATGTGGTCAGTAAATCGCGCAGGGCCGTGTCATCGTGGGTAATGAGCATAGTCTCTCCTCGCTTCTTATCGATATGGGTTAGACGACGATGTTATTGAGGACATTACCCGCGCCAATAAAATAGGGACACGTCACCATGGCCCTATTTATTTCCGTCATTATGGAAACGTGCTTATGATTTGCTGTTTGTGTCGCGCGAGTTGACCAGATACTTGACGTATTCCTCGAACTCTTTGGTCTTGCCATCGGCCAGCAATCGTGCCTGCTTCGGCCACGTCTTGGTATCGCTCACCAGATTAACGCCGCCTTCGATTTTAACGATGCGGTGAAGTTCGTCGGGTGTCAGGTTGGCGATTTGTTCGAAGCTGGTGATACCTGCCTTATAGAGGGCTTCTTTGCTCTTGGGACCAATGCCTTCAATGATCAGCAAATCGTCCCGTTTGGGTGTTGTGACGCGCACGGTCGGAGTCGGGGCGGCTGCAGGTACTGCTTGTGTTGTGACGACTTGTTGGGTAGTTGGTGGAACTGCGGCCTTGGGCATATTTGGGGCAGGCGGTGCGGATGACCGTACCTGCGCTGTTCGCGGCTGTGCCATCGGCTTGGGTGCAGGATCAACATCACCACTGAAGAAGATCAGCAGAAGGATGCCTACGACCACGAAAATCACGCCGAGCGCGATGAGCTGTACGGCGCTGAATCCCAGCACACTGATACTGTTGGCGATCAATCCGACAACAATGCCAACTGCGCCGAGTACAATCACAATCCATGCGATGCGCTGCGGCACATTAACACGCTCAGTTGAGGCCAGCCAATTGCGGACGATCAATCCCACGACGACGAATACGCCGCCCAGCGCCAGAACTTGGGACAAGTCGAAGCTCAGGAAATCGCTGGCAAGACGACCTAATCCCAGCACAATCGAGACGATCATGGCGGTAATGCCGATCCCGATGATCAGGGTACCGATGGTGTTGGCGGACACATTGGCAAACTGACCGAAGAACAGCAGGATCGCGCCGATCACTAGAATAATGCCCAACACCAGCAGTTGGTTGATGTTAAATGTCAGGAAGTTGGCTGTGCTGCCGGATACCAGCGCAAGAATAATGCTCACGGCCCCCAGCGCCAGAATGAGCCAAACAGCCCGCCGACCATAATTGGGTGCAACCTGTGAATTCATCGCGCCTCCTTGTTTTCAGCGAAATGATGATTGTAAAAAAGCATCAATAGATCTAAAAATAATACCTTGGATATTAACGTAAATAACACCTCCGCACAAGCAGTCTGGTTGATGTGGATTATGGACGCCAGCGCGGGGAACTTTCGTCGGTTTGGTTGTAGGTCAAACGCTGCAAAAAGCGTCCTTGAATATCAGTCATGTAGATCTCAAAACTTCCGGCTTGCGCATCGACGAACACAATCGAACGGCCATCGCTTGACCACGACGGCATCAAATCAACAACCTTGCGCAGCAGCAGACGAGTGCAGTCGGCGCTGCACTGAGTATCAGCGACCATCAACTCCATCGTGCCATACTGGATATTCTGTGCGGAGTAGACGATGTTGCGGCTGTCCGGAGACCATGTCGGCGCGTAATCTTCACCGGGATTTTCAGTCAGCCGGCGAAGATTCGTACCATCACGATCCATCACATAGATATTGGAGTTGCCAAGCGAGTCGTCAATCGGGTTCGTCGTATCCTTGGTGGTCACAAAAGCGATCTGTTTGCCATCCGGTGACCATGCGGGTGCGGCGTACCAGTATCGGTCGATTGGCGTCAGTCGTTTGGCACACGCTTCAAACCGATCTATGCAATCAACGGGCATGGTATAGATACCATAGGCATCCGCGAAATCCGAAGCAAATACGATTTCGCGCCCGTCCGGCGACCATGACGGACTTGAATTATTAGCGCTGTTATTCGTGAGCCGCTGCAAATGCTTTCCGAAGATATCCATGATATACAAATCGCGCCCACCGTCGCGCGTGGAATAAAAGGCTAACCGTTCTCCATCTGGTGACCAATCCGGCGTATAGGCGTCTTTGGTCAGCTCGATCTCAATTCGGTGATAATAATCCAATAGAAAGAGGGCGGAGTGGTTGCTTGCGGTCGAGACATAGGCTATTTGCTTGGTGGGGAGAAGGTGCACGAGAACGACCGCTGTACCCATCACCAATGTGAGTATCATAAATCCGATACTGATTATCCCGAACCCGAAGCGGAACATTTAGCTGCTGGCTCGCCGCATGTGTGCTGCGACTTCAATCAGCAATTTCGTCATGAACCCTTCAGCGGGGCAGGCCAACACCGGATCGTATACCGCGTACACCCGACTTGCGCGGATTAACATACCGATGCGCCCGTAAGCGTGAGCAATTACCTGTACTGTACATGATTCATCATCCAGCATAAAGGCATGCTCTTTGGCATATAACCGGACAGTTCCATTGAGCCATTCCATATAGACCACTAGAAAATCAGGGAAGGGCGTATGGGCGGCACAGGCATAGATAAACGAGTACGCGTATGCTTGCAGGGCATCGTTAAAACCTGCAACGGCAAATTCAATTTCGACATCCCGCAGCCCGACTTGATTATTAATGCGGCGAAGCTGCACTTCAAAGACATGGGTGAGTTCCGGTAGAAAACTGAGCCATTCCAGCGGCAGCAGCCGTTTAGGGAGGGCAGCCATAACCGTTGTCCGGAGCTGATTGATCGCCGTTCCTGCAGAATCAATCTGTGCTAGTCCGGTGTAATCTTTGGATTCAAAGAGATTAATATTGAAGGTAGGTGGCAGCCTGTGCATGGCACGAAAGTCTTTTATGGGTATGAGTTCGTAGTGATTACCTTCAATCGTGAGTTCCACGGTTTTTTATCTCCAGCACCTAATGCCTTATTGTATTGTAGCGATGATGCCCGATATTTGCAGGCGGGTTCTTCATTGCTGGGTGGCGTAGAAAATGGCATAATGATGCTATTGAACCATCCCAAAGAGAAGATGAGACCTAAACTATGGATACCAATTCCCCACTGAATATTTTCATCACAGGTGGCGCATCCGGTGTAACGCGTGAGGCCACACGACAGGCGGTTGCGCGTGGTCACAAAGTGACTGTATTGACTGAAGGGTTTGACGGTGCGACCAAAGCGCGTCAGGACGGAGCGCTGCCATCCTATTCCGACGTCACTCGCGCGGGCGAACTCAAGAGCCTGTTCAAGATGTCGAATATCGATGTGGTGATTCACCTGCTGCCACAGGTTGGCAACAGCTTCCCGACTAAGGATGGTTACGAGTCGCAGGAACGCGTCTTGGTTCAGAGCGCGGTGGCTCTGGTCGAGGCTGCCAAAGAGGCCGGTGTCAAGTTTATTGTATATACCAGCTATGCCTCGGTCGTTGGCGATGCACACGGGGAATGGTTGACCGAAGATGAAGTAGGGCATCAGGAGCGTGTGCTGCGTCCGATTTTGGCGGCGGAGCATCATCTGATGACCAGCGGCTTGAATGCCTGTGTGCTGCGCGCAGGGTTCATCTACGGTGGTGAGACACCAGCCATTCATGCCTTGGGCGAAGAACTCCGTCGCGGACGGTCACCCGCCTATCTCGGCGACAGTCACAGCGTTCACAATTGGGTGCATGAAGCCGACTTGGCGCAGGCCGCTGTACTGGCCGCCGAAAAACAGCCTGCTGGCGAATTCATCAATGTTGTCGATGATGAACCGGTCAGCGCTGCCGCATTTGCAGGCTATCTGGCGACTGCGCAGGGCATGGATCAACCGTCTGGCAGTCCATCTCCTATGTTTGTTTTGAAGCGCACGACCAGTGATGTTCAGCGCCTTTTGCTGGATGCCTCCGTTCGCTTGAAGAATGACAAGGCCAAGCACGTATTGGGCTGGCAGCCGCGTTACCCGAACTATAAGGCTGGACTGGAACAAACCATGCTCCAATGGCGGGCAAGCGAACCGGTTCAAGCCTAATCTTCTCACGTAAATCGAGGGCGGATTTGTTGTCCGCCCGATTGATGATAATTGGAAATAATCCCCTTATGCTGAAAGCGATTCTGTTTGATTTGGATGATACGCTGCTGGATTGGAGCGGCTTCAACGGCGATTGGAAAAGCCTCGAAAGTAAATTCTTAGGCGACGTGTTCAATTATGTGGCAACGGTCACCACGCCGCTGCCCGATTTGGATGTCTTTATCGAGGACTTTACTGATCGTATTCGCGAGGCATGGCGCATCGGTCGCAGCAATTTGATTGCTCCTAATGTGGCGACGATTCTCGTAGAAGCGGTTGAAGCGCAGGGCGCACCCGCTGGTCTCTTCAAGCCTGATGAACTGCTGAAGGTCTACAATTGGCATGCCGTACCCGGAACCGTATTGTTCAAAGAGGTTCCTGAAGTGATGGCGCTGATTAAGAAGCATGGCATCAAAACCGCCATTGTGACCAATGCTTCCCAACCCATGTCGATGCGCGACGTTGAGATCCAAGAACACAACCTACTGCAATATTTTCCTGACTGCCGTCTTTCAGCGGCGGATGCTGGTGTGCTTAAGCCTCATCCCGGTATCTTCCAGATGGCATTGGATCGTCTGGGTGTTACGGCTGAAGAGGCCGTGTTTGTGGGTGATAATCCAATCGCGGACATCGCCGGAGCACAGGCAGTCGGGATGCAGGCCGTCTTCCGCGTGACTGCGCCGCTGCCGCCGATGTTGAGCGGCTTGATTGTGCCGGACGCCGCCATCAACAGCTTGGAAGAACTGCCGCCCATTCTGGACAATTGGTTCCCCGGTTGGCGAGAGAATTAATTCAAGAGGTTAGGTTGATAAGCCGTTTCAAGCGGCTTGTCATAGACGCCTATGCAATTTTCCTATCCTGATCGCAACCTGATATTGACCGGATACACCGGGCCGAGCCAGCCGTTAGTCGGGCAGCAAATTGCTGATCGCCTGAAGATGCGCTATGTCAATGTCGATACACTGCTGGAATCACGCGGCGACATGGACATTGAAACCATGCAAACCCGTTTTGGTGAAACTCGCCTCAAAATGCTTGAAACCGAAGTCATGCAAGACGTGATGCTTTATCGTGGCGCCGTGATTCGCGTCAGTGGACAAACCTTGCTGCGGACCGAAACCACGCCGCGCCTGCTTGAAACGGGCGTTGTCATCTGTGAAATAGTGGCGCTGGATGTCGTCTTACGCCGCTTGCATCTTTCACTTGGTGGGCGTTATCACAACCCCAGCGAACGGGCGCTGGCCATCGGTCACCTCAAGCGAGAATGGGCCATCCGCAAAGTCAACGGTGTGCATGAATTGAACGTCACTAAAATGACCGAACCCCAAATCATCGAGACGATTTGCGCGATGTGGGAACAGTGGTCAAGCGGGATGCCCATGCCGGGTGCCAATGGTTCATCTTAAGTGGACATAACTCGGTACAGCGTGTTAAAGTCATAGCTATATAACAACTTTGTGACACGAGGTTAGGAAAATGCCTAAATTGGTGATTAGTCTGGCGCAGATGAATATCGCGCTGGGGGATGCCAAGAAAAATATTGCCTTGATGGACAAGTGGGCTGCGGAAGCGGCGCGTCGGGGTTCGCATCTTGTCTTATTCCCCGAACTCTGGTCAACTGGCTGCGCGTGGGATCAAGCCAAGGAACTGGCAAGCACGCTCAATACCGGCGTATTCAATGACATGAGCGCAGCGGCAGCCCAGAACAAGATTAGCGTGGTTGGTTCTGTATTGGAAAAGCGCGGCTTGGAAGTTGCTAACAGCGCGGCCTTCTTTGCCCCCAACGGACGGATGCTCGGCATATACCGCAAAATTCATCTGTTTGGATTGATGGATGAGGATAAGTGGTTGCAACCGGGGTCGTCCCGCTTGGCGATGGATTTACCGTGGGGCAATACGGCGCTGGCGATTTGCTATGATCTGCGTTTCCCTGAATTGTTCCGCAAGTACGCCGTTGATGGCGCGAAGATGATCATCGTCCCATCGGAGTGGCCGGTAGCGCGTGTCGAACATTGGCGGGCGCTGGTCGTGGCACGTGCGATAGAGAACCAGTGTTATATGGTCACCTGCAATGCGGCGGGTATGACCGGCGACACTCAGTTCGGCGGACATTCCATGATCGTCGATCCTTGGGGCAAGATCGTGGTCGAGGCGGGTGAAACGCCGCAGTTGATTACGGCTGAAATCGAACTCGATCTGGTCGATGAAGTCCGCAGCAAGATGACCGTCCTTGCTGACCGCCGCCCTGAGTTTTACTCGTAATTACAGTCTATCTCGTGCAATCGTAAGGGACGCATACGCTGCGTCCTTTTTGTTTTAGCCTCCCGTATTTGCGGTTTCAGGATATAAAACTTGTTAATAGCCTCTTCTTTTCCCGTCTGGTTCCCCCTCTGCCATGAAATGGAGAGGGGGCAAGGGGGTGAGGATTTGAGGAATCTTATAAATGCTTGCGGAGTGGGTTATAGCACCTTATGCCATGCATGTTCTTTCGCCAGTTTGCCAATCTTGGCAAAGCGCATCACCTGCGGCGCATCGGGTAGGGCATCAACCAACTGCGCGACAGTTACCTCGCTAAACCCGATACGCTGGAAGTAATTCGCCGCTCGCGTACTAAAGCAGTAGGCATGATGTTTTCCTGCGGCCTTCGCTTCATCGAGCGCCTGTTGAATCAACCGCAGCGCCAATCCTTCCCTGCGATAAGCTTCATACACCGCCAAGCTGCGGAACAAGATCGCATCTTCGCCCAACTCCATGCCCGCACAGGCTGCGATGTCACCATTCGCGGTTTGTACTATCCAATAGCGCGTCCCCGGCAAAAGAAGATCATCGGTTAGCAGTTTGACATGCTGTAACAGCTTGAGAATTTGGTCATAGTCTGCGGCTTGGGCTGGTAGAATCGTTAAGTGCTTCAATGCTTACTCCAATGGTTCACTAAAGATGCTTTCACTGTTAACGGTGACCGATAACTGATGAACCTTTTCGTCAATCACAATATGAGCATTTCGATCGATTTTAGGGAAGTCTTCGTGACTGATGTATAACTGTTGGCAGCTTATATCTAAGGAATCGCACTGGAGTAAGCTGTAAGAGCCGTATCCATCATCACCATCAAAAATATAATTCAAATGGAAGTTGTGGCTGGCATATGTTAAAGAATCAACGTTTTTGAGGGGGAGCCATCCGAATACTGTGCCTACAAAAAGGATGGGAACGGTCAGAACCAAACAAATCAGGTTCACCCACCAATATTTGCGACTGGTGAAGATCAGTAATGCGCAAAAGGCAATCCAAAGTAACAGAGCAACAGTTTGCAAATCAGAGATCATTGTCACGATGAAGTCAAACAAGTGAAAAAAGCTGATGGTGATGCGATATGCGCCGATGTAATGGGTTGACCAACTGTAATAACCTGATGCCAGATAAAAACAAGCGATACTTAGAACGAGTCCACTGAGTACCACATTCCAGTGATGAATAATGAACGTTCTCAACTCTCAAATCCCGATTAAAAAATTTGGTGGTCTATCCCACTGATAAGCAATCTCTCACAATATTCGTTACCATAGAGTCCATACATTGACCTAAACCAGAGGCAGATCATGATCCTCTTTCACAATGGCACTATTCATACCATCGACGCCAACCAACCGCAGGCCGAAGCGCTGCTCATCGGTGATGACGGACGTATCCTCGCCATCGGACGCCTATCGGATATCGAAGCAGCCGCCAAGGTCGGCACCAAGCGTGTTGATCTCGCCGGACGCACGCTCATTCCCGGTTTTAACGATGCTCATGTACATATCTGGAAGATGGGACTGCTGCTCACCCGTCAGGTCGTCGCCAACAAAGCCGTCGCGCCGGACATCGAAACGATTATCGAGCGCTTCCGCGATAAGGCCGAATCGCTGCCCAAAGGGACATGGATTGCCGGACGCGGTTATAACGAAGCTGAACTGCCGGAACGCCGCCATCCCACCCGTCATGATATGGATGGTGCCAGCCTCGATCATCCCATCGCCTTGACCCGTACCTGTGGTCACATGATCGTCGCCAATACGCTGGCGCTGGAAATGGCAGGCATTACGCACGATACGCCCAATCCTCCCGGCGGCGTCATCGTCCGTGACCTGAACGGCGAAGCGACCGGCTTGCTTCAAGAAACAGCGATGGGCTTGCTCACCAAAGTCATTCCCGATCCGAGTGACTCCGAAATGGCCGAAGCCATTAAAGCTGCTAACCAGCATCAACTCAGCCTCGGCATCACCAGCGCCACCGACCCTCTGCTGACTCCCTTTCATCTGCGCGTCTATCGCCACCTAGAAGCCAACGGGGAACTGGCTGTGCGCGTCAATGGTATGCCCATTCGTCGTCCTGATGGCGGAACCGAAACGCTGCCGCTGCCCGAACGATTCCTCAGTGATTGGCTGCGGATTGATACCGTCAAGTTCTTTGCCGATGGCGGCCTCAGTGGTGCGACTGCTGCCGTCAGTCGCCCGTATAAAGTGACCAACAATCATGGTGTACTGCGTTTTGATCTCGCCGAAGTGACCGAATTGATGTTTGAAGCCCACAGTGCTGGATTCCGCATCGGCACGCACGCCATCGGTGATGTTGCCATTGAGCAGGTCTTGAGCGCTTACGAGGAATGTCACCGCCGCCTGCCGCGTCCGGATTTGCGCCACCGTATTGAACATCTCGGCCTGCCCAATCCTGATCATTATGCCCGCTGCGCCAAGTTGAACATCATCATTGCCCCGCAAACCGTCTTTCTCGCGGCTTTGGGAACCAGCTTCCGCCGCTATCTGACCGATGATTATCTCGACCACTGCTATCCGGTGCGTTCCATGCTGGATGCTGGATTGACGGTCGCCCTCAGTTCGGATGCGCCGGTTGTGCCCGATGATAATCCCATTCTCGGCATGAAGGCTGCTATTGACCGCCTTGATCCCAACGGCGAACCGATTGCGCTCGATCAAGCGATTACGGCTCAACAAGCGCTTTACGCCTATACGATGGCTGGAGCGATTGCCAGCGGTGATGCCGACAATCGCGGCAGCCTGACACCCGGCAAATGGGCTGATCTCGCCGTGCTCAGTGCCAACCCCTTGACCACACCCATTGCCGATTTACTTAGCGTCCACGTCGAGCAAACCTATGTCGGCGGCAAGCTGGTCTGGGAAGGGTAAGTCTGTACCGAGCATTTCAATCAAATAGTTGCCGCGAAAGATAGGCCGGTAATGAAATATTCCATTTCGGGAGGTTTTGTTTTGCCCACAATTGGCCTTCAAGAAACCTGCTTGTGGGCACATCATAGTATTTTGCCATTTCGTCTAGGGTAATCACTTCAAAGTCCAAGTCATATCGACTCAGCGCCCAGTCAATATCCCCTTTTAGGCAGTACCTGCCATCATAGAGCTGTCCATCTGGCATGATGGTGAAACGCAAATCATTCAATTGGCAGAGTTGACGTTCTTCAATCGCTGCTCGGGTTAAGTTACAACGATACAACCCTAAACCCCGTAAATCGGCATCTTTCAATTTCACGCCCTCAAAGTTGGCCCGTTGCAGGAACCAGCCAAACAGGGAACCATCCGTTAACCAACCGTACGTTCTTAGCTCCTGTGCCGCGCGTGTCACGATACCGCTGTCAGGGTTTTCGAGTTCGCGAATCAGCCGTATTTTGAGGACTTCATCGTCTTCATTTTTACTGATCAGTTTGTCGATGAGGAAATAGGTGATCACACTACCAACCAGACCGACTGATAGATTACTGAGCAAACCCCGCCACTCGAATATGCCTTTATCCCAATCCCAAGCGGAAATGACTCCCATCACGAGTGAAACGATGACAATGGCGAGCAAAATTTTGCGGTTATCGAGAGTATCCTAGGTTTGCATTCCGTTTCCATCTAGTTTGTTTTCACTAACTAATTTTGCCACTTTTTGCCCTTTTAAAGCCATTTCCGTCGCCGAATATTGTCCAACTATCCGTATTTCCTTGGCGTTCTTGGCGTCTTGGCGGTTAAAACCCCCTCTTTTTGTAATAATTACCTTAATCTTGCCTGTTATCACCTGTTTTACAGGTACAAATTGACTTTCTAATCTGCTAGAATCCTTATGATATGACCACTACATTTACTGGATCGTCATGAGTCATCGACAGACCATTGACCTGCAACAGCACCGTGAACCGCTGCTAAAAATTCTCACCGCCGTCGTCACCCAACCGGATATTTCCCGCAAACAACTGGATCAGTTGCTCCGTGACTATCCTAAAGGCCACGACGGAACTTACAGCCGTGATGACCTCATTTTGGCTTACCGCACCTTTGCTGGTGACTCCCTGCCGCCTTACGAACAGGCCGTCCTTGAACGTCTCCGCCGTAAGCCGGTTCGGACCAGTTCCGGTGTCACACCCGTTACCGTATTGACCAAGCCTTATCCGTGCCCCGGTGAATGTATCTTTTGCCCGAATGACGTTCGGATGCCCAAAAGTTATCTTTCCGACGAACCCGGTGCTCAACGGGCCGAACAAAACAGTTTTGACCCCTACTTGCAGACCTATACTCGCCTGCAAAGCTACCACAACACCGGCCATCCCACCGACAAAATCGAGATCATCGTCCTCGGTGGCACATGGTCATTCTATCCCGAAAGCTACCAGATTTGGTTCATCAAGCGCATCTTGTCACAGCTTCATCCTGACCGCAACACTACCACCGCCACCATTGACGGTCTGCACATCGATAAACGCTATAACGCTGTGGTGCAGATGGTCTACAAGGACGAAATGCTGCGCTCCACCGATCTGGCACAGGCCATCAGTCGTGGTGAAGTTGAACGCTCTCCGGTGGATGAATACGCCACTTGGGCAGAACTGGAAGCCGCCCACCTCGAAAACGAAACCGCACCCTGCCGCAGTGTTGGCTTGGTGATTGAAACCCGCCCCGACCATATCAGCGTTGATGAAGTCCTACGTGTTCGCCGTCTCGGAAACGCGGTCATAAAGTGGTTGCCACTCGCCGCGCCGTTAAGCTGCTCCGTCTAGCTGGCTTCAAGATTCACGCCCATTGGATGCCGAACCTTTACGGCTCGTCACCGGACGCTGACGTTGAAGACTACCGCCGCATGTTCGATGATCCTGACTTCCGACCGGATGAACTCAAGGTCTATCCCTGTTCGCTCATCGACAGTGCCGAACTCATGCAGCGCTATCAGGATGGCACTTGGAAGCCTTACAGCCATGCAGAACTGCTGCATGTGCTGACCGAAACCTTCAAACTGACACCCGAATACTGCCGTCTGACCCGTGTCATCCGTGACATTCCCTCGACCGATATTGTCGTGGGCAACCTGATGACCAACTTCCGCCAAGTGGTGGAAAACGAACTGGCAAAAACTGGCGAACGTAGCAACGATATTCGTGCCCGTGAAGTTCGCTTCCAAGCCGTTGAAGCGGTTGATTTGCACCTTGATGAATTGTGGTATGACGGCAGTTGTTCCGATGAAGTCTTCTTGCAGTTCATCACTGAAAGCCGTGATATTGCAGGCTTCTTGCGGCTGTCGCTGCCCAAAGAACCCGCCATCACTGAGGAGTTAACTGGGGCTGCCATGATCCGTGAAGTTCACGTTTATGGACAGTCACTGGAACTCGGTGCTTCAGAAGCTGGACGTGCTCAGCATCTCGGCCTCGGCAAGCAGTTGATCGAACGGGCAGCCGACATCGCTCGTGAACGCGGCTTCGCTAAATTGGCGGTCATCTCGGCTATCGGCACCCGCGAATATTATCGTAAGCGTGGTTTTGCGGATGGCCATTTGTATCAGGTACGGTCGCTGTGAGATGTGCTATAGTTGAACATGGGCATTGCGTAAGTGGAGGATAGCAGGGTGACGAGTCATTCACAACGGATTATAGCAGCGGAAACACGACGAAAAAACTGGCGTATCGCACTCGGTACGATTATCGCCATTACCATTCCGTTTTACTGCGCTGGATTCTTCCTCTGGGGAACTGCGCCGCAGCGTACGCCGACGCCTATTCCCGCCACCTTTACCAGCACCGGCCCGCAGGTCGTGACCGCAACGCCCGCCCAGCCGACAGTCACGCCTTTTGGGGGTTCTTTCCCCAGCGTGACGCCTCTCGGCATTACTCCTTTATTCCCTACGCAGGGTGGTTTCCCGACCCAGCAGTTGCCTACCTTGGAACTGCCGACCCGCTATCTGTCACCGACGCCGCAGATCGTCATTCCGACCAATCCACCGCCGCCGACCAGCGCGCCTATTCCGACCAATCCACCGCCGCCACCGCAGCCGGCCATCACCAATACGCCGCTGCCGTTTGACAGCTAACCGGTAGAGCAATCGTAGACCAAGGACACGCCGCAACGTGTCCTTTTTTGTGCTATAGTTAGCAGGCGATTTTTGAAGACTTAGGATGCACTATGGGTTACGATGTGGTAGCGGCTGCCGTCCGCAGGCAGCGGAACATTCGGATTGTCCTGTTTGTCATCATTTTGATGACGACGCCCTTCTATTGTATTGGCTTCTTGTTGTGGGGTACGGCCCAACCACGCGGTGCAGTTACGACGCCAACCGCGCTAGTCACCAACACGCCGATTGGAAACGATATAACCGCAACCGTTGGTATTCCCTCGCTGACGCCCTTCGGATTGACGCCCTCCTTGCTCAGCCCATTGCAGCCGACGCCTTTACAGTTTGTGCCGATTAATCGTCCGCCCACAGTCTTCATTCCACCGACCGCTACGCCTTATCTGGTGCCGATTATCCCGACTGATACTCTTGCGCCGACTTTGACGCTTATTCCATCGGGCACACCTTATCCGACCGATACGCCTCAGCCGTCGTTCACACCACCGCCAACCGCTACGACTGCGCCGACCAATACCGATGTGCCGGTTGTGGCGCCGCCTTCGGATACACCGCTGCCCTTCGACAACACCACTGTCGAGGCGCCGGCACCCTAAATTGAACCCATGAAACGTGACAAACGTATTCTCATAAACCAAGGGGAGAATTTCTTTGCTAGACGTTAAAGCACATTTAAAAACATTAGTGGAAGCGCACGCGCCATCCGGACATGAAGGCCCGATTCGCGAGATTATCCGCTCGGTATGGCAGCCGTTAACCGACCGTCTGGAGCAGGACAAGCTCGGCAGCCTGATTGGCATTAAACAGGCTACGAATCCGGTGAAACCCGCCCGTAAAATCATGCTGGCCGCCCACATGGATGAAATCGGCCTGATGGTTCGTGACGTGGTCGATGGCTTCATCTTCATCCACCGCATCAGCGGCGTCGATGCCCGTGTCATGATGGCCCAACCTGTGATGGTACATGGCCGCCGTCCCCTGCCGGGTTTGGTCTCGACGGTGCCACCGCATTTGCTCAAAGCCGATGCACGTAAGAAGTACCCGACCTTTGACGAACTGGTGATTGATGTCGGTCTGCCCGCCGCCGAAGTCGCTGAATTGGTGCAAATTGGCGACCTCATTACGCCTGACGTACCCATGATCGAACTCAACGGTAAGAAGCTGGCTGCCAAGGCGATGGATGACCGCGCCTGTGTGGCGGCTGTGACGGCCTGCCTCGACGCGCTGCAAGGTATGAACCACCAGTGGGACGTTTACGCGACGGCCACCGTGCAGGAAGAAACTGGGTTGCTTGGCGCGACCACTGCTGCTTTCTACATCAAACCCGACATTGCCATCGCGCTTGACGTGACCTTTGCCCCCCAGCCCGGTGTTGAGGCTGAAAGCGCCTGTGAAATGGGCGGTGGGCCGGGCTTAGGCATTGGCCCGAACTTCCATCCCAAGTTGATTGATAAGCTCAAAGAAACTGCACGTATTTACGAGATCAAACTGCAAGATGATCTCATTCCCGGCCCCAGCGGAACGGATGCATGGGCCATTCAAGTGGCGCAGGAAGGCGTTCCTACTGCACTGCTCGAAATCCCGCTGCGGAATATGCACTCGCCGGTCGAAACCATCGACATCCGGGATGTAGAACGGGCAGGGCGCTTGATGGCACATTTCATCGCCAGCCTCGACGCTGACTTCTTGCAGGCCATTGCGTGGGATGATCTGAAAGCGACTGCCAATTCATGACGAAATATGGCCGTGTCATCAAAGCCTATGACCGCCTTTACGACGATCCTATTCAGGTGCGGAAGGGTGATGTTGTACGTGTGACCAAGCGTGATATGTGGCAGGATCGTTATCTGTGGTTGTGGTGTATTGCGGACACTGGCAAAGAAGGTTGGACGCCGGACACTTTCATTCAGTTGGACGATGAGCAGGGCACGATGCTCCGCGACTACAACGCCATTGAGTTGACAGCAGCCATTGGCGACAACCTGCTGATCATTGAAGAAGTTGGGGGTTGGTATTGGGCACGGAAAATTACCAATGAATATGGCTGGATTCCAACCGACTGTGTCGCGCTCGATCTGATGTAATATCTCTCTAAGACAATAAACGTGTGTTGATTATAAGCGTTTCAATAGCTCAGGATTGAATACATGATTTTACAAGAATTGTCTGAAGCAATCGGCGTTTCCGGCAACGAGGATGCTGTTCGCGCCATTATCCTCAAAGCCATTGATGGTCATGCCACCGACATCACCATCGACCCGATGGGCAATGTCACTGCCGTTAAGAAGGGCACAGGTAAGAACCGCCCGCGCGTCATGCTGGATGCCCATATGGACGAAGTCGGCTTGATGGTCACCAGCATTGGAAGTGACGGTCTGATTAAGTTCACCAGCGTCGGTGGCATCGACGAACGCATCCTGTCGGCATTGCGTGTCAAAATCGGCAAAGATAATGTGCCGGGTGTCGTCATCTGGACGCCCATTCATAAGTCCGGCGGCAACAACACGCCCGTTAAACTTTCCGATCTACGCATCGATATCGGCGGCAGCACCAAAGATGAAGTCGGCGGCAAGGTCAAAGTCGGGGATCGCATCGCCTTCGACAGTCGCTACATGGAAATCGGCGAGAAAACCCTGCGTGGAAAAGCCTTCGATAATCGCGTTGGCTGTTCACTGCTGATCGATATTTTGCAGGGCGGCCCCTATCCGGTGGATGTGCTGGCGGCTTTCACGGTTCAGGAAGAACTCGGTTTGCGCGGTGCCAAAGTGGCGGCCCAACGCTTGAATCCCGATGTGGGTATTGCGCTCGAAGGCACGACCGCCAACGATGTTCCCAACGCCACTGCCGAACCCGATGATGATATTCCGCCGAATCCGGTGTGCCGCTTGGGGGATGGCCCCGCGCTGACCGTCATGGATAGTTCACTGATTGTTCCGCCGCAGTTGTTGAACTTTCTGCGGACGACCGCCGACAAAAACAAGATTCCGTATCAATTGAAGTCGCATTTGGGTGGCGGCACCGATGCGGGTGCAATTCACCGCGCCAATGCCGGTGTTCCTTCGGCGGTGATTTCCGTACCCTGCCGTTACATCCATGCGCCGACCGCCTATCTCAACCGTGATGACTACGACAACACGCTCAAGCTGTTGCAATCTGTCCTGAAGAGCATCACTTGGGACGCCGTTCGTCCGGCATAGGATCGTCACGCAATGGATTTATTGGTGGATACCAACCTGCTCATCCACCTTCAGCACCCGACCGGAAATGCTGAAGCCGGTTTGACGCGCCAACTGCTGGATTGGGATCGTGCCGGACATATCCATATTTGCGTCTCGTCCGTCAGCGGCTATGAGCAAGACCGCACTTTGGACATGCTGCTCGCCGAAATGGACATGCTCGCATTAGCCAGTGACCGCCTCATCGAGTGGATTGAACGTCCCGACACTGGTGACCTGTTAGCTCAAATCAACCGTGTGCTCGGCCATCGCAAACAGGGTGATCACTACGATGCCTTGATCGTCTATGCCGCGCTCGATTGGGCACGTCAGGGACAGGAGACACTGCTTGTCACAGGCGACCGCAATATCTTGCGCCACGCCGACCAACTGCAAGCGCTCGGTGTGCCACCTGTTCTTACCCTGCGCAGTGCGGTAAAAAGCCTAAAGTTACATTTCCCGCTGACGATTGTGAGGATATGGGATCATGCCTGAGAAAATCTTTGTTGATTGGGACTCTTCTTTGGCAGCAGTTAAATTCAGAGGGAACTGGCGATTCTTTTACGACCAAGACGCTATGTTCTTACTCGACTATCCATCATATGATGGCGGCCTTCACAACCCCACTGAGGGTGAGTTTCGGTACGGCACGTTGATTGTTGATGAAACGAACGCCGAGCAATGGATGAAATCCATATTTGCGGAAGTCAGTCTTGAACAAGTCCCTAATCTATGTTGGGAAGGTACAGAACGTAGAGTGCAACTGACTTTCCTAATCAATTTTGATGAGAAATTATGGGCTGGTTCTGGTTGGCATAATGATCAATCTTCTCTGGAGGATTATCAGCCACATGGGTGGACAGCACTTGAAGACCCTGTTCTTGATTACCTGCCTGATAATCTGAAAGGCTATTTCGTCTAAATGCGCCGACTTCACTACCAACTGGTCGATGTCTTTACCAACGAACGCTTTGGCGGAAATCCGCTGGCAGTTTTCACTAATGGACGCGGTCTGAGCACCGAAACCATGCAGCGCATCGCCAAAGAGTTGAACCTCTCTGAAGTCACCTTTGTGCTGCCGCCCGATGGTCCCGCCAACGATTGTAAGGTGCGCATCTTCACGCCCGCTGTCGAACTGCCGATGGCCGGACATCCCACCGTCGGCACATCCTTTGTCCTCGCCCGTGAAGCGATGGTCAGCGTATCCGAATCGCATCCAGTCATTCGCTTGGAAGAAGGCGTTGGGGTCATTCCGGTGACTTTCCAGTTCGCCGATGGTATGCCCTCGCTCATCCAGATGCAGCAGCCTGCCCCGACCTACTCACCTGATTTCACGGATCGATCACTCGCGGCCAGTTTGCTCTCACTAGAAGCCGCTGATCTAGCTGATTATCCGGTACAGGAAGTCTCCTGTGGCGTGCCGTTTCTGTTCATTCCTGTGAAGTCGCTGACTGCCGTCCAGAGGATCAAGTTCCGTGCCGACATCTGGGAACAGTCCATCAAGCAGTATGGTCACTTTTTTGTCTTCACATCCGAAACGCTGCATCCGACCTCTACTGTACATTCGCGTATGTTCGCTCCGGCGATGGGTATCCCCGAAGATCCCGCGACCGGTGCGGCCAGCGGCCCGCTCGGATGCTACTTGGTTAAGTACGGTTGGGTGAAAGACAATCCGGCAAAGATTATCAGTGAACAGGGCTTTGAGATGGGACGACCCAGCTATATCCATATCGAAATCCGTCAAACTGATGGTGCGATCAATTTCGTCGGCGTCGGCGGCGAATGCGTCTTTATGGGCGAGGGTAGTCTCGATATTTGAAAAGAAGTGTCTTGAAGTCCCCTCTCTATGAAATGGAGAGGGGATTTAGGGGTGAGGATGCCTTAGTTCGCATCAAATATGTACTAAACAGTCAATAAATTCTCATGTTAAGGGAGTGATTGCATGATCGAACTCATTCGAAAATTGGTTGAAGCGTGGGGACCATCCGGTTACGAACACCACGTCCGGGAAATCATCCGTGCCGAAGTCGCAGATTTAGCCGATGAAATCACCGTTGATCCACTCGGCAACCTGATCTGCCGCGTTGGGCAGGGCGGCCCCAAGGTGATGATCGCCTCGCACATGGACGAAATCGGCGTCATGGCGAACTATGCCGAACCCAACAGCGGCTACCTGCGCTTCACCAACATTGGCGGCGTCCTAGCAACCAGCATCATGGGGCATCGTGTCCGCTTTGAAAATGGTGTTACCGGCGTCATCGGTGCACCCGACATGTTCGGCGCTGGCCGCACCACCGCGCCCGATCTCGACGAATTCTTCATCGATGTCAGCGATGGTAATGGCAACAACGCTGTCCAAGTCGGCAGCCCCGCCACCTTCTGGCGCACCTTTGAGCAGCGTGGAACGCGCCTGATATCCAAGTCGATGGATGACCGCATCGGCTGTGTGGTCGCTATCGAAACCATGCGCCGGTTGAAGAAAGCCAAAAAGAAGAAGTCGGCCAACGAGGTTTACTTCGTATTCACCGTGCAAGAAGAAGTCGGCTTGCGGGGTGCACCGCCCGCTGCCTATGGCATCGAACCCGATGTCGCCATCGCGCTGGATGTCACCGCCACCGGTGACATGATTAAGAACGCCAAGATGGATGTCAAACTCGGTGGTGGTGCGGCCATCAAAGTCCATGATTCACGTCATGTCGTGCCGCCTGCCGTCGTCAATTGGATGGTCAAGCAGGCCAAAGCTGATGGCATTCCCTATCAGAAGGAACTGCTGACACTTGGCTCAACCGATGCGGCGGGCATTCAGACCTCACGTGCCGGTGTCCCCAGCGGCTGTATTTCCATCCCTTGTCGCTATGTTCACACCACCAGCGAAACCGTCGATGCCAATGACGTCGAAGCTTGTATCAAGCTGTTAACCGCCTTGCTCAGCAAACCAGCGGTTTTGTAGTCACTTATTGCATCAAACGGCAGAGACAGTATTGATCGCCTTCGCTTGTATGTCCTATAAATGGTCTTCGAAACCCCTCCCTGATGCTTCGGGGAGGAGTTTGGGTGGGGTAAACACGCCTTCACAATTTGAAACGATAAAGTATGCAGAGGTAAACAAACCTCTGCATTTTGTTTAATTTGGGTTTGACTGATGTAAGCATAATCTTAAGGTTGCGGCTCTGATTGTCGTACAAATTATGTGTTATAGTTACTATTATCAGCGATCAACAGGCATATTGTATTTCTATTGGTTTATAGTCGGTATTAGTTTTATTACCATTCCCCGTTGGGGTCATAGAGTTAGATAAGACGGGTTTATGTCCAGCCGAATGCTCCGCCGCCTCGATCCTTCGTCCGAACTCGAACTACTTGCAGAAGTTTCTCAGTTGGTGACTCAGTTCGATATGCAGCGTGTGTTGGGGCGTGTGATTCGGTTGGTGGCGAATAACGTCGGCGCGACCCGTGCCCACCTCTTCTTGCATCCCAGTTATGAACTGGATTGGCGCAATATCTTCCAAACCGACCGTCTTGATCCGGATACCATTTTTTCGGCCAGCGTTGGCGGTATCGATAGCGGCCTTCCCGGTTTAGCCGCGCAGGAACGCAAGGGCCTGCTGGTGCGTGACACCATGATGGACGACCGCCGCTATGCCTTTGGTGATGAAATGCGGAATGGGCAGTCTGCTTTGGCCGTACCCTTGATCTGCAATCAAGATATGATGGCCGTCGTGCTGCTCTTGCATCCCAAGCCGGAACACTTCACCGATAACCATTTGCGCCTCGTCCAGATTGCCATGAATCAGGCGTCGGTAGCGGTTCACAATGCGCGCCTCGAAAATCATGTTCGCTCCGGTCGCCAGCAGTTCCAAGCCGTGCTCCACGCCGTGAATAATCCCATGCTGGTGTTGGATCGGCAGGGCAATATCCAGATGATGAATGATGCGGCCAACCGCTTCTTCGGGGATACCGATATTCGACAGCAAATCGGGCGTAACCTCTATGATATTGCGCAGGGGGACACCGCTTTTACCAAAATTTTGAACATCATTGCCGATCCGCCTGCCGGTAAAGACCACTGGTTATTCAAAGCCCATTCCGAGCAGCGTAATCTTCACTTCGATGTGCTCATGTCCGAGTGGGAAAATCCCATGCAGGGCGAGTCCGGCTATGTCGTCATGATGCATGATGTCACCACGCTCATTGAACTCGACCGCTTCAAGAATGATATGCTCCGCATGGCCTCCCATGACCTGCGCAGCCCGCTCGCTCTCATCACTGGCTACTGTGATGTCATCGAAATGGATTTGCCGCCCGACATTCCCAATCTGCACCAATATTTGGATGCCGTGCGCCGTACCACCACTCGCATGGATAACCTTTTGACCGATTTGCTGCGCATTGAGCGGATTCAGTCCTCGCCCCTTGAACTCTATCAACCAATCCTTGTCGAATCGCTCTTGGGAACCATTATCGAACATACCTTGCCCGGTGCCACCCAGAAAAACCAGCAGCTTCTGACTGATTTTCATGATCTGCCCGAGCGTATTGTTGTGGATCCGGTTATGATCCGCGAGGCGATGGAAAATCTGGTCAGTAATGCCGTCAAGTACACGCCTGATAACGGCCAGATCCTCGTGCGTGCCTTTAGACGCGAAACGGCCTTCTACTTTGTGGTTGAGGATAACGGCTTAGGCATCGGCCCTGAACATTTGCCCAAACTTTTCACCTCCTTCTATCGCGCCAAACAGGCCGGAACCGAGCACATCGACGGCACCGGCGTCGGACTCAGCTTGGTGAAGACCGTTGTCGAACGCCATCAAGGTAAAGTCTGGGTCGAAAGCGAAGTCGGTGTCGGGAGCCAATTCGGCTTCTGGTTGCCTCTGACTTAGCCCTCACAATTGCGATAATTTCACTTACTGCGCAAGATCGTGTTTGTAGAGCGGAGGCCTGCTTCAGCCGATGTATCAGGTAAACAATTTGCCGGTTTTTGGGGGGACACACCATGCTGTGTCCGTTATATATATAGTTCATGACTAATTGATCACTACAGAAAAGTTTTCTTAGGGACAAGGCATGAGCGTATTTCAGAATTGGTAAAATAGCCCAAAGGATAAAAGAAAGCAAAGGCGAGAGGAAAATGAGCCGCCACAATTTAAGCGACGCCCAATGGGAACTGATCCAACCGCTATTACCCGCCCAGCCCAGCGTCGGACG
>JBGAGF010000006.1:0-386842 GCA_044226855.1 Aggregatilineales bacterium | reverse complement strand
CTCTCCCCCTGCCACCATTGCCAGCACTTCTTGCTTGAACTCATCGCTGTACTTCTTGTTCTTTCCCATTTTCTGCTCCTTACTTTCAGTCTAACGGACATTTTTTTCTCTCCGCTAAACTGGGGTAAGGCCAGTATGGGCAACGACAACCTGAGGCATTCAAAGCCGAAGCGGTTGCATTAGTGTAAACGAGTGGAAAAGGTATGCCGGAGATCGCGGAAGAATTGGGGATCAATGCGCGGACGCTGTACACATGGGTGGCGAGTGACAAGTCCAATCCAGCCGTGACAGATGGGGGAAACAAAGGGGATTTGGAAGCCGAAAACGTGGGAGTTGGAAATCGTGTGGCAAAAGCGGGACATTCTAAAAAAAGCTGTAGGCGTGTTCGCGAAGGGGGCGTGATGCGCTATCAGTTCATTGCTGAACACGCCCAAGTGTATCCAGTACAGCGTCAATGTCCGGTGTTGGAAGTGGCGGAAAGCGGCTATTATGCATTGCATAAGGGACAGCCGAGCGCTCGTCAGGAAGCGAATGAAGACTTGGTGACTGAAATCCAAGCGATTTATCAGCAACAACGGGACGCATATGGCAGCCCGCCCGGTGCATGCCAAAACGGAAACGGGCACGGCGCTGCAGTCGCAAACGGGTCGCACGCCTGATCCGCCAGACCCAGCTACGCTTGGTGCGTCAAGCCAAACGACGCCAGCGGACGACCGATTCTCGCCGCCAATCTGCTCAACCGGGACTTTTAAGCCCAGCGGCCCAATCAGAAATGGGTGACTGACATCACCTTCGTCTCTATCCAGTCCGGTTGGTTGTATCTGGCAGTAATTCTCGATCTCTTCTCTCGCCGGGTTGTCGGCTGGGCAATGAGTGCTCCTTGTGATGCAGCTCTGGTTCAGAATGCCCTCCAGATGGCCCTCTCCCAGCGGCAGCCCACTGGTGATTTACTCCACCACGCCGATCGTGGCAGCCAATACGCCGCTCACGACTACCAATCGCTGCTGGCCCAACATCACCTCCCCGTCACCATGAGCCGTACCGGCAACTGCTGCGACAACGCCGCCATGGAGCGTTTCTTCCGCACCCTCAAAGCCGAGTATATTGACCAACGGGGTCTTTCACTCTCATGCCTATGCTCGAACCGTCATTTTTGAGTATTTGGAAGTTTATTACAACCGTCAACGATTACATTCGACCCTTGGCTATTGCACGCTTGCTACTTTTGAAGCGGCTTATTCTTTATGAGACCGCTCTCCACAATATCGGGTCAAGTCCATTCCCGGTGCAAATCTGCTAATTCAGCATCTTGCTCCCGTAGTTCCGCCATTCAGAATTGTCAATTCAGCGGCATCACGGCAGTCTCCCGTCAGCCATTTCGGTGGAAGTATTGCAAATAATGCAAAAATACTGTAACAACTGCACCAGTTACAACCTTTGCTGATACAAGCGAACAATTCCCATATCCATAATTGACGTTAACTACAGTTTTCTAACCCTCTTAACGCTTTCATTGAGCGCCATTTACAGGGCGAGTAGCAGCAGATTGACTATTCGGGATAGAATTCCGGTCTCTTCGGGGTCTAAATCCACCGTTAGCGGGTGGTTATGCTCTGGAAATGAAATACAAATTTTTAAAAATAAGAGGGGGTTCATTATGACTACGTATCAGCCGCTGTCTGAAGTTCGCGAAACGCTTAAAGTCAAATGGTACCGGACAAAAATTGATCATAACAAACTTAAAGAATTATCTATGCGGAATGATGCACAGGCATGGTTTCAAGCCGGTGGTCATCTTGCCTTCTACCTTCTGACGGCCTCTCTGGTGTTCTACTTCTGGTCACAGCAGCTCTGGGGAGCATTTCTCATCGCGCTCTTTTTTCATGGCACTGTCGCCACATTCTTCGGCGGGGTTGCCCCGCATGAATTGGGGCACGGTTCCGTTTTCCAGACCAAGTGGCTGAACAGCTTTTTCTTGTACCTGTTTAGCCTGCTGAGCTGGTGGGACCCATTTGATTACGCCAGCAGCCACACCTATCATCATCGCTATACCCTCCATCCCGAAGGTGATCGTGAGAACCTGCTTCCCCTCGAACCCAGCCTGAGATCGACCTTCATGCTGCAACTGTTCACCGTGAATTTGCTGACCCAGCGTGGACGGGTCTTCGGCAAAGGCGGCCTGCTTTCGACTATCTGGCTGACCACTTTGGCGGCTTTTGGTCGGGTTGGCGATCTGGATGTTCCGATTAACGAGTGGATTCAATCGCTGCATGACGATCAGCCTGACGAATACCGCAAGTCAATCTGGTGGTCACGCTTACTGCTCGTGTTTCATGGCGCGGTTACTGTTATTTCGCTGCTCACGGGTTATTGGGTCTTTATCCTGATTATCCCCGTCGCGCCCTTCATTGGAAATTGGTTGGGGTACTTTGTGGGTTTGCCGCAACACTGTGGACTGATGGAGAATATCCCTGATTTCCGCAAGAGTGTCCGCTCAATGGAACTCACACCCATCGCTGAATTCCTCTACTGGCGAATGAACTGGCATACCGAGCATCACATGTATGCGGGCGTTCCCTGCTACAACCTCAAGAAATTGCACAAGGAGATTGCTTGGGACATGCCGCAGCCTCGAACTCTGCGTGGTGCGTGGCGGGAAATGCGTGACATCTGGCAGCGTCAGAAGGTTGATCCGACCTACACCTTTGATACGCCGCTGCCGCCTACCGCTAAACAGGGCTACGCAGCAGGCGCACAACCGGTGGATATGGTTGCAGATGAATTGGAAGCCTCAATCGGGGATATTGCGCCCAAGGGTCTGGTTCAAACGCCATAGGGCATGGGGTTTGAGGTTAAGGGTGCACGATGGTGCACCCCTACAAATACTGGATGTTATGCGCTGAACTCGATGGTTGCCATCGAACAGGCAGGGAGTTCAATGCGCCACTGGTTGCTGCCGTCGGCGCTTACGACCAGATCCGCCAGCTTGAGGTTGTCCGGCTTCTCGATGCTGTTCTGTGCGCGTGGGCTGTCACCGGCTAGGATACGCGCCTTGACCACTTTGGACACACCGGATGTCACCAAACTCACCGATGCGGCCTGATCGAAATGCCGGTTGATGAGGGTGACGGCAGTACCGCGTTCGCTCTGGGAGGCGGTGGCGCTCACTGCGCTCGATGAGACCTTGAACTGTCCGTTGGGGATGGAGGTGCCCTTGGTCACTTCGACGGGCAAAGCTGTCGCGCCGATGTGCGGGGTATGAAGCTGCAGCGCGTAATAAGTCGGTGTCAGCCACATGGCCGCACCTTCGGTCATGACCGGCGCATGCAGGACGTTCACGATCTGCGCCAGATTGGCCAGCGACAGCACGTTGCATTGGCGGTGGAACACTTCCAACGCCACGCCTGCTGCCAACGCATCACGCATGGTGTCGGCCTGCTCGTAAGAAAGCGGTTCGCGCATCAGTTCATGGTCAGGTCCCCACGGACGGGCTTCAGGATGCCACACGCCCCACTCGTCCAGCGCGATACCCATCGGCTTGCCACCTTTGGGCATATATTCGCGGATGAATCCGGCAGTCGTGGTGATAAAGTTTTCGGTGTCTTGGGCTTCGGCCAGTAGGTTATAGTACTGATCTGCGGTGAAGTTGGTTTCGGCATTGCCGTTGATCCAGTAGCGGTGGATCGAGAAGTGATCCATCAAGCCGTAGTGATTACGGTTGGTCTTGATCACCTGTTCATTCCACTCGTCAGTGTGGCCGCAGACGACCAGCTCGGCTTTGGGGTCAACATGCCGCAGCATGGTGGCGTAACGGCGGTATTCTTGCGCGTAAGTTTCGGCGTCGTAACTGCCCCCACATCCCCAGTTCTCATTGCCAACACCCCACAGCTTGACACCAAACGGTTCGCGTGAGCCATTGGCGGCGCGTTCGCGCGTCAGGTCAGTATCAATCGTGGCGTTGCAGTACTCGACCCAATCGCACAGTTCCTGCACCGAACCGCTGCCCATATTGCCCGCCAGATAGGGTTCTGCGCCGATCAGACGGCAGAAGGCGATGAACTCATGCGTACCGAGGCTATTATCATCTTCGACCTGCAAGCCGCAGGACATCCCTAAGCGGCGAGCACGGCTTTCCGGTGCGCCGATGCCATCCCGCCAGTGATAGTGGTCGGCATAGCAGCCCCCCGGCCAGCGCAGCATCGGGACGGGCATGGCTTTCAGGGCGTTGATCACATCCGTGCGGAAGCCGCCGATATTCGGAATATCCTTGTTACCCAGCCCGACCCACAGCCCGTCATAACAACAGCGCTCCAGATGTTCGGCGAAGTGCCCATATAAGCGCGGCGAAATCGTACCGACAGGGGCATCGGTACGAACGGTCAATGTCGTGTCAATCATAATGCGTCATATCTCCAAGTGCGTATAACTTTTTGCCTTGAAGTATTAACGCATAGTCTATAAAAAAGCTACCTTGTGGTCATAACGGGTGACGAAGGTAAGGGATGGTTAAATGACCTATCCCCGCCTGATTATGAAGCCAAAGGCAGCCTATCGCGATGTAAGTCCTCAGGGCTAGGTTTCAACCACTTTGGCTTTGTGAGTGGGGTGTCCCTCGCCTTGGGTGATCAAGGTGAACAAACTCTGGTTGATGTAGAAGCTCCACGCCTTTGAACAGGCTCCGTAACACTCGATCGCTGGAACGAGTCCGGCATGCGTGAAGCGCAGTTCCGTCCGGTCGTTTTTACGCGAAATCTCAAAGACAATAGTCGTGCCTTTCCACTCGGCTTGGTCTTGGGTGAAGTTCAGTCGAGCGTCTACTACGAGCCAAACGACTTTCTGGTCGGGGATAAATTCAGTTATTTTCTGTTTGGAATAATGGACGTCTTCGTGACAATAGGTAAATTCATCACCGGGTTTGTCCGTACTCCCCTCAACTTCGCCTGTCCACCAACCGCGCACATTGTTCACTGCGGCAAAGACTTCTTCCGGCGATTGGTCGACTGTAAACGATGTGCTGTAGTTCTGTTCGCTCATCTCACGTGCTTGATCGACCACGGCTTCAATTGGGTTAGGCTGGCCTTTGCCGGTGGTGATCAGGTTGCGCAAGCTGCCTGTGATGTACGAACCCCATGCGTTGGCGCACACATCGTAGCACTCGTAATCCAGCACCAGCCCGACGTGGGTGAAGCGCACTTCGGTTTGGCTGCCTTTCGGAACAATCTCAAACACCACGTCCGTCCCAATCCACTCACTTTTGTCCTTGGTGAAGTTGAAGTAGTTATCCAAGACATGCCAAACCACTTTTTGATCCGGCACGAATTCAGTGATCTGGAATGATGCGCGATGCACATCCTGATAATGATATTTGAACACTGCGCCGAGCTTATCCGTATCTCCTTCGATTTCTTCCGACCACCAGCCGCACGGATTATTAATGGCGTCAAAGACCTGTTTGGGGGTGTTATCGACGGTGAAAGTAACGCTGTAGTTGGGATTCAAAGGCTGGTTATCCTCCCGCCGCGAACTGAAGCCGCCTTGGCGCTATGACTTTGCATCGGGCAAAGATGCCATGTTCCATGTGTTGAGCTACGGCAGCGCCTATCTGCATGTCGAAGGTGAGGCCGAGCCGACAGCGGTTGAGGATGGCGATGTGGTTCTGTTTCCGGCGGGGCATGCCCATTCGCTGTATGATGATCCTGCTTCGCCGCTAACCCGTTTGGTGCATCTGGATTACAACCCGCAGCGTGGCATCCAAGTGGCTGACGGTGACGGCCAGATGCCAAGACCGCTGCTGCTGTGCGGCGCGTTCCATTTTGAATATCCCCATGATTTCCCGCTGCTGCACCGTCTGCCCAAACTCATCCACATTCGCGGCGCACAGGGACAGGTAGAGCGAAGCTTTGCCGACATCGTCAGTCTGATGGCGCGTGAATCCGCTTCGCAGCAGCTTGGCGCGGAGGTCATGCTCAACCGCTTGGCTGAACTGTTGTTTATTCAAGTAATTCGTTTATGGATTGATCAACAGGCCAAAGCCTCGGTGGGTTGGGTCGGCGCGCTGCGTGACCAGCCGATCAGCGCGGCGCTCGGTTTGATCCACCAATCGCCCGAACGCAAATGGACGGTCAAAGAATTGGCAGACGCCGCAGCCCTGTCGCGCTCGGCATTTTCCGCCCGTTTCACGGAGTTGGTTGGGGAGCCGCCGCTCACTTACCTCACCCGCTGGCGCATGCTCAGGGCGACCTGTTTGCTCAAAAATGATGTCGGCATGGAAACCATCGCAGATCGGTTGGGCTACGAGTCGGAAGCCGCCTTTCGCAAAGCCTTCAAGCGCGAGATCGGCGTTCCACCCGCGCAGTATCGCAAGCAGAGCATGCTATAAATAGGCCTGTGCCACCCGCATCGCTTCGGAAAGCTGCCACGCATCCAAGCGGTGTCCGGTGGTCGTCTTGGCATCCAGCCCCGCCAGATACAAAAACGCAGGTGCGATCATCACTGGATCAATCCACCGCGCTTGTAACTCCGGCGTATAATGCGCCGCTGACATCGGTGTCTTGATCGGTGCCCCCGGGGTGATCGTATTCACGGCGATGTTATACGGTTCGCCTTCCATCGAAAGCACCTTCATCAGCCCTTCTTGGCTGTGCTTCGCCGGACAGTAGGCCGTTTCTTTCACGAAGCCTTTGATGCCCGACCCCGACGAGATGTAAACGATACTGCCACTCTTGGCTTCCACCATCTTCGGCCAGACCGCTTTCGATAGGATGAACGCCGCCTGAATGATGATGTTCATCTCGCGCCGCCAATTCTCGAAGCTCACATCCAGCATCGAGACTTCCTTGAGCACCGCCGCGTTATGCACCAGCACGCGCGGCGTGCCGCAGTAGGCCAATGCTTGATCAGCAGCGGCCTGTGTTGCCTCTGCATCCGCCAGATCAACAACAATTGGCAGACAGTCTCCGCCCATTGTTTTGGCCTCATCCGCCAGCCGCTGCAGCTTCTCGGCTTGGATGTCCATCAGCGCCACCCGCATCCCCGCGCGGATATAGGCCTTAGCGATTTCATAGCCCCAGCCTTCCGCCGCTCCCGTCAGAATGGCCGATTTCCCTTTGAGTTCAATCATGTTCTTTCCTCTGAACTGCTTTTGGTATCTTGGCGGTTCGTCTGCATTTACCCAAGTGTCACAGTCGCCTGCTTCCAGCCTGCACGCTGTGCCCCCGCAGTGATCGTTACCGTACATCCTGCATCGCCGCGCACCAACCACTCCGCCTTGCCCTTCGGATGATGCCAGTCCGGCATCCAAGGTGACCACGTGGCTACCCGTTCGTCCCGCCCCGCCAGATGTCCCAAGTCCTGACCCGACGTGTTCATAATCAGTTCCACGCCCGCGCCCAACTGTGCATCCACCTTGACGCTCCCCGCCGTGCCGTACTTCAACGCCCGTGCCGTGGTGTTCGTCGGCAGGAATCCCACGTTCGCCACCACCGCTGTGATCTTGTACAAATTTGCGCCCAGCGACTCGGCTCTCACCGACACGATCTGCACCAGTGGGGTACAAGCCGCATGTTTGAGCGTGAACAAGCAGTTGGTGTGGATTGTATCCCGCAGAAAGTTACGGGCTTTCTCACTCGACGCCATCGAGGCCGGTGGCGGATTGCGGAAGGTATACATGTGCGTCCACCCGCCGATTTCGACCGCTCCCAACTGCGGATGATCGAACGGTTGCCAGTTGACGAATCCCTTCCCACCCAGATGCTCATCGTTGTAGTTCAGCAGCTTGATTTCATCTTCGGTCGAACGTGCCCGAATCTGGTACTTAGCCGGGTCTTGAATGCCACCTGCCAGTTCCGGATTCCATAACTCCGTCGAGAAGGTGATGATTCCCAGTTCGTCGTATGACCACTGCATCAATGACCCTGTACGTGGATTATCCGGATCACTGGTGAATTCCTCGTACACCGAAATCACCGGATAGCCGGTTAGCGCTTGCCCCATCGCCCCGATGCGCTTGATTAACGCCAAGTCGCTGCGCGGGAGTGTGCTGTCCGGCGCGATCAACGAAGGCCGCAAATGCACCCCGCCATGCGAGTGATAGCACTGCATCCCCGCGATATTCGGATGGCTCAGGATAAACTGCCCACAGGCCAACGCTTCCGGCTCCGAGAGCGGCAAATCGCCTGCGCCGTACTGCCGTTTCTCCGACCACCAACCTGCTGGAAAGTTGCGGTTCAGGTTGCCGTCACGCGGACGCTCAATCTCGAAGTTGACGCCATCCCAATCGCCTTTGATGACGCCTTCGCGGTACAGTCGGTAATAAGGCCCATCGCCCACTTCCCCCGGCTGCCGCTGGATCATCAAGCGTGGATCATCTTTGGAAATCTTCCATTCGCCCGCGTCATCACGAATACGCATCTGCACGATCAGCCCATCGCCGTTGATGTCCTGCTGGCACAAGCCGCGTGTCTGTTCCTCACCCGGAAGATAGCGCCCGTTCCCGCACCAATGATGTCCGGTGGTCAGGCTTATTTCTGCCCCATCTGGGTTCAGCCGCGGGATGACATAGAATGTGGTGTTATCCAGCAGCCATGTCACCTCAGCATCACTTCCGTATTTCGTCAGCAGATGCCAGATGGTATAAAGCGCCGTATGCGACGTGATCACTTCCTCGGCGTGAATATGTGCATCGATATAAAACGCGGGCTTCGTATCATGAGCGCCGGTTGCGCTGTTGGTGATCGTCATACACCAGATGTCACGCTCCCGCCAGCTTATCCCCAACGACTCCAGCACCGCCAATTGGGGATAAGCCGCTTCCAGTCCTTTGAGATGCGCGGTCAGATCGTCAAATAGGAAATACTCACCGAAATCAATGTTATAGCTCATCTAAAATCCTGTACCTGTTTTCCAAACGACGATTTGAACCAAAGTCTGATTCCTAAAGCTGAAATGAACGAAATAATTCCATGTGACAGTTTTGTCTAAGACCCATTTCCATAACCATTGCCAAGGCCACCGACCAAAGCGCTTTTTATGTGTTTTTGACCAAGCCACATCTCGTATCGCACAGCGCATAAAACTTTCAAACGCTTCGGTCATGAGTTCTCTGAAAAATCCTTGGCCAACATTGTGTTCGCTAAATTCCCACAACTCACTACATTCCAAATCTTGTGCTTCTAAAAACGTTTGAACGTCAGTGACAGTTGAAATCCCAATCTGAAGATGCTCCATCAATATCTGTTTGACTTCATCAGATTCTTCGAGCTTTCGAAAGTTAATAGACATTCGATAATCTTCTCTATATTTCTCCGCTCTCTCTGTGGTCAAAACTCTCGGTATTAACCTTGGCGCTCTTGGCGTTCTTGGCGGTTTAACTCGTATTAAAGTACCTGTACCCTGCTCGCATCCGGTCGCACGAACTTGCCCCCGCCGCGCGTCCCGACGACCTCGCCATCCACGAACACCGTCTTGCCGTTGACCAACGTCCGCATCACCTTACCTTGGAAGGTCATGCCCTCGTAAAGTTTGTCACAGGCTTTCGCCTTGCTGAACAACATATCCTGCTGGATTGTGGTCGTTTGCTGAGTATCGTAAATCACGATGTCGGCGTCCGTTCCAACCGCAATCGCGCCCTTCTGCGGATAAATCCCGAAGCGTTTCGCGCCGTTGGTGCTGATGAGCTGCACCGCTTTCTCGATGCTCAGCCGTCCCTTGAGCGCTGCGTTCATCATGCCCAGCACCAATTCCTCAACACCGGGTGCGCCCGGCGGCGTCCGCCAGATGTCCGTCCGCGCCCGTTCCTTTTCCTCTACCGTGAAAGGAGAATGATCAGTCGTCACCGCCATCAGCGTGTTGTCATCAATGCCGCCCCACAGCGCCTCGACATCAGCCTGCTTGCGCAGTGGGGGATTGATCTTGGCGTACGGCCCGACCCGCTCCATATCCGCCTCGGTGAAGAACAAATACTGCGGGCAGGTTTCCGCCGTCGCCTTGGCACCCGCCTGTTTGTACTGCCGGAACACATCCAGCGTTTCTTTAGATGTCATATGCGCGATATGCAGATGCATCCCTGCTGTCTGGTTGAGCGTCAGCAGGGTTGCCACCGCCAGCGCTTCCACATGCGGTGGACGTGACTCACCGTGTGCCGCCACATCATTGCGCCTGGCCGCCATCATCTGTGCCGTGTGCCATTCCAGCAGTTGGTCATTCTCAGCATGAACGGCGCATACCAACCCTGTTTCGGCCACCAGCTTCATTGCTTGGTACAGTTCCGGCACAAATGGCAAACATAAGCCCTCGAACTCGTCGTTACGGCCTGCCGGAGCGCCGGTCATGAAAATCTTGAAGCCAATCGCGCCCTCGTTAGCCATATCCGCGATCTCGCTGCGGTCAAGCAGCCCCGGTGCCCCATACAACGCGAAGTTCACATATGAATCCGCCTCGCCGAGTGCCTTCCGTGACCGAAAAATATCGCCTGTCGCGCAGCATGGTTTGGAAATCGGCATCTCAAAAATGGTCGTTACGCCGCCTGCCGCTGCTGCTCGTGTCTCGGTCGCAAAATCCCCGCGATCCGGATACGCCGGTGCGCGGCAGTGAAAGTGAATATCAATCGCGCCGGGAATGATGAGTTTCAAATTCCACGTTACTTTTCCAATGGTTATTTTGATTTTCTCTGTGCTCTTTGTGTCTCTGTGGTTAATCCTGCATTGCTTTCCCCACAAATGCCCGCAGTATATTCGCCGTGCTCTCAAATTCCTTCAAGTCCACGTATTCATCAAACGCATGGGCGACCTCGTAGCTCCCCGGCCCGAAGATAATCATCTCCCCGCGAGTGACACCTGTCAGATGCTTAGCATCGCTCCCCGGCAAATACCCGATTGGCCCGGGATGCGCTCCTAACTCCGATTCCACACATGCCAAAAATGCCTGTGCCAGTGGCGAAACACAGGTTGACTCAAACCAGTTCGAGGTCTGGAAATCCCCGATGCTCAAAGTCGCCGCGCCAGCGTCCACACTTTCAATCACCTTGCGCATTTCATCCTGCACCGTCGCGGGCTGTTCACCGGGAACCATTCGTCTATCCAGATACACCACGCAGCTATCCGGCACAGCATTCGCCGTACTGCCTCCCTGAATTACACCCACGTTACAGGTCGGCACGCCCACAATCGGATGCGGACGCGTCGCCAGTTCTTGATGATACGCTTCGAGCGCCAGCACTGCCCGTGCCATGGCCGTAATTGCATTCACACCCCGATCAGGGTTGGTCGCGTGGACTGAGCGTCCGGTGGTTCGCACTGTCGCCCGCATTACGCCCTTGTGAGCGGTCGCCACACGGTTATGCGTCTGCTCACCCACCGCAATGAAATCACACATCGGCAGATGTCCACTCTCTGCCAACCACTTCGTCCCTAAAACCCCGCCCGTTTCCTCTTCCGCCGCTGCCACCAGCACCAGTGTGCCTTGCTGATTTTCTCTCCCTGATGCGTCAGGGAGGGGATGGAGTCTACTTCTCTCGATAATCACCGCCATCATAGCAGCTAGTGGCGCTTTATCATCCACGCTGCCCTTGCCGTACAGCCTGCCGTCCTGGATCACCGCCGTATACGGATCGACACTCCAGCGCTGCGCCTCATTCGCCGCAATTGGCACCGTATCAATGTGTGCATGCAGCATAATCACCGGCGCGCCCTGACCAAATGTCGCTACCACACTTTGCGCTTCCGGCTTCTGCTCCGGCGCGAGCACCTTTACATCACATCCCGCTTCACGCGTCACACCCGCAATATAGGCCGCAATCGCCCGCGTATCACCCGGCAAATTGGGTGATGGGATTTTCACCAATTCCTTCAATAATGCTACGGCATCAATCATCTTCTCTGTATTCTCTTCTCTCATTCCCTCCCTCGTTTACGGGGGAGGGTTAGGGTAGGGGGTAATCTCTGTGTCTCTGCGGTTCAACCGTACTTGTCTTTTACAACTCGCCCTGAATCTCGGCATAGAAACAGCACCAATCGCCCGTCTGGACGTTTGGCAGCGCTCGCAGCCCAAAGATCATCCCATCGACAGGCGTCCGCACTTCGGCCAGCACATCGCCGTACACATCATAGATCGTCGCCAGCAGGTCGCCTTTGTGCATCGGCTTCTGGAACCCGAGTGTTGGCTCGGCCACGAACAGGCCGCTGCACGGTGCGAGGATTGCATGCTGGATGCCCGTCTGCCATTTGCCGGCACGGGTCACCGTTCCGTCAATCACCTTGTAGTAGCGCAGCACGTTCAGGATGCCGTCCGCCAGAACCCGCGAACATCGGTGGAAATCTTCAGGCGAGGTGGCCGGACGTCCGCCCAACTCAACCGTGATGCCCTGTTTCCCCGCCTCAAACATTACCGCTGGAGGGCTGCCCTTGGGCAAGAAACTTTTCAGGATCAGCGGCCAATCCTGTCCCATCGCTTTCGCCAGTTCAATTGCCTTCTCATCGGTCGTCGCGAAAATCGTCTCTGAAAGATACGAGTGCGCCCCGCCCGAATGGATCGAAATTTCATAGGTCGCCACATCCCGCAGCCATACACTGTGGGCATAGGCCAACCGCTCGGTCAGATAGCCATCCGCCTTGCCGGGATAAATGCGGTTCAGGTCATAGCTAAAGGTATCCAGTGGATTACCCCGCTGCGCCGCCTCATAAGCCGGAACGTTCAACACCGGAACCAGCACCACACTCCCGCGCATGGTCGCCGGATCAAGTTCCTTATCCAGCATGTGGCAGCACAGTGTCCCTTCCGGCTCATCCCCGTGAATCACTGCGTCTACCCACACGCACGGCCCCGGTTCTGCGCCGTTAATCACGATGATCGGGATTTCCAGCATCCGCCCACCGGGTAAATTCGTTACCGGAATCACACCTCGCACCCGCGTACCCGGCGCCGCCACCACATTGCCAACCTTCAAATCAGCCATCTCAACTACCCCTTATTGCAACAAACCCAACCCATCTACAACAATTTGTTTTGTATCCGCACGAATATGGTCTTTAACTATTAACGCCGAACATCCCTCTGTAGGGGCAAGATATATCTTGCCCGAATGGTTCCCTCCCTCGCTTGCGGGGGAGGGCTAGGGTGGGGGTTCGTCTACCCCAAAAGTTTGTAAACTCGAACCGTCATTAAAGAACTTTTGTGCTACAATTATTGATGTGTTTCTCTTTTGACTCTGTATCTGTGGTGAATACCCGAATGCCTTTTTCTTATAACTCGCGACTTGTCATTTGCAACTCTTTTGCACATTCGGCGGCTCACTCCCTCAATACCGCCATGCACATGCCAATATTGGCACGCGGTGGCATCACGGGAGCCATCCGCTGCACTGGCGCCAATTCAGCGGAATGAGCCGAGCCTCCCGCCGCGGATGAGTCGCACGTCGGCGGATTTTCCCCGGCGGTTCGCCAGTCATTTCAGCGGACAATTTTGCACATTCCGCCATTTCCGCCATATCCGCATTTTGGAATGTGCTAACAGCTAACCGCTAAGTGCCCGATACTTCTCCACCACTGGACGCATCCGGTTCAGCGCCTCACGGAGCAAATCGGTCGATTGCAAAATACTAATCCGCAAGTAGCCGCCCCAGTTCTCACCGAAACCGGTGCCGGGGAATATTAAGACCTGTGCTTCTTTCAACAGCAGGTACGAAAGCTCGGTCGAATGCACCCCGATGGACGAACAATCCGTCCACAGGAAGAACGCCCCGCGCGGGTCGCTGTAATCCAGTCCCATCGTGCTCAGCCCATCCATCATGAACTTCCGCCGCTCGCTGTAAATCTGGTGGAAGGCTTCAATCGGCGCTTGCGGTCCGGTCAAGGCCGCGACTCCTGCCCACTGCGAGATGGTCGCCACCGGCCCGGTCGTGATGGCCTTGACCTTGGTCATGGCGTCGATGAAATTCTTGGGCGCGGCCACGAAACCGATGCGGAATCCGGTCATCGCGTACGTCTTGGAAAACCCGTTCAGTGTGATAGTCCGGTCTTCCATTCCCGGCAGGGAACCGATGCTAAAGTGCTTCCAGTGGTCGTAAACAAACTTCTCGTAAATCTCGTCCGAAATCACAATCAGATTGTGTTTAATCGCTACCTCGGCAATCCCGCGCAGCCGTTCCTCGGTTACGATACCGCTGGTCGGGTTGCTCGGGGTCACAATCAGGAGCGCTTTAGTCTTTGGGGTGATCGCTGCCTCAACCGCCTCCGGTCGCAGGTTAAACGCGTCGTCATGGTCGGTCGGGATCATCACCATCTTCCCGCCCGCGCTCTCAATCGCCTCGTCATAGGAGGTGTAGCGCGGATCAGGAACCAGCACCTCATCGCCGGGGTCGATCAAGGTCTGCATCAACAGATACAGCGCTTCTTGCCCGCCGGTCGTTACCATCACATTCTCGGCTGATACTGGCAGCCCATTGTCCTGCCGGAACTTCTCGGCCACCGCCTCACGGATTTCACGCATCCCTGCGACCGGTGTCGGTCCCGTCTTCTGCTGGATAATCGCCTGTTCCACTGCTTCGATGATATGGGCAGGCGTATCCAAATCGGGATCGCCGCGTCCCAGCGCAATTGCATCCTTGTACTGCGCCGACAGTTCCATCAAGGCGTAGCGAAGCTGCGTCCCGTCCGACGCCACCGCCCGCACCGCCTCCGGTATATTCGGATTAAGTATCGTCATTTCGCCCTCCCAATCGCACCAAAATGAGCGAGAGATTTACTCCCTCCCTCGTTTACGGGGGAGGGTTGGGGTGGGGGTTCTTGATTATTCTCTGCGTCTTGGCGGTTCAATTGATTTTTCGTACTCATTCCTCCACCAGCCCCATTCCCGCCCACTGCGAAATGCTGGTGCTGCAAATCGTCATGCTCTGCTTATAGGCACGCAGCTTATCGGCCATCTCGGAACCTGCCATCCATCCCACGCGCCATCCCGGCATCGTATCCGAAAAGCTCCCGATGCTGATGACGTTCGGCGCAAGTGCCGCGTCCTGTGCTGGATGAAACGTATTGCTCCCTCCCTCGCGTGTAGGTGAGGGTTTCTGTGAATGACTAACATCCCAGACCACCCACCAGCCGTTGGCCTTGGCCTGCTCCATCAGCGGCTTGAGCGCTTCAACCGGGTCGTTGGGCGTGGCGTACACCAGCTTTATAGCCGAAGCATCGCTGACATTGGGCACAATCTTCGCCCCGACCAACTCCGCTGCCCCTTCAATCGCTTGGCTGTCACCCGGGCATAAAATCACGCCGTCCTGCTTCACCAACCGCTTGATCACCACAAATCGGGCTTCCGTCGCCCCGCAGGTAATCGTCACTTCATCTGGCTTCAGCGTCACGTTGAACTGCTTCGCCAGATAATTGGTTGCCCACTTCCGCAGTCCCAGAATACCGGGACGATCCGTGTAATGGGTCTTACCGTCCTTCAGCGCTTGAATGGCCGCCTCGATCACGCCTTCTGAAATGGGCGGACCGTCGCTGTGCTCAACCACGTCCGGCAGACTCCCGACCCGTGCGGCCAGTGGTCGGGAAAGGGTTTGGGGCGTGCTCATCAAGCCACCACCTCTCGCTCAAATGGGAAGTCAATTTTGAGGTCTTTCGCCAGCGCCGCAAGTTCATCAAAGATCACCGAGTCGAGCCGCGCCCCGTTCTTCCGATACTCCATCTCACGGCGGTAATCCAACTCACCCGGCACCAGAATCTCATCAAATCCCGGGCGCTTCTTGGCCGATTTAATCTGCCCGATGAACTCGTCCATCCGTGCCTTGAACTCGCTCACCGGCATGAACCACGCAATATCCAGCGCGATGAAGGTATGCGCCACATCTTGTTTCGCTGGATTGGAGTAAGGCGCAAGACCAAACCCACCCCCGCTGATGACGCCTGTCAGCAGGAAGCCCTGCATCGCTGCGCTCGGATCGTCTGTTTCATGACCCTCAGGCGTCAGTGCCCAATCGAGCGGCATCTTCTTGCCCTCGCGTTCGTACCAGCGCATCATGCCTTTTCCAGCAGTCGTCAGCGCGATGTCCAGAACGATTGGGAAATCGCCTCCGGTCGGTGCCAGAATCCCCCAAGGATTGGTGCCCACCACGCCGCTCGCCGCTCCCCAAGGCGCCATCTCCGGCCCTGCGTTGGTCATCACCACGCCGATGCAGTCCTGCTCCAGTGCTAATCGCCCCGGCACAGCCGCCGACCCAAAGTGCGTGCTGTTGCGGACGATGACTGTCCCGATGCCGCTGACTTTGGCTTTCTTGACCGCCAGTTCCATCGACTTCTGCGCCACCACCGAACCTAGCCCGTTGTGACCATCGACCAGCGCCAGCGCCGGACTTTCCTTGACGATCTCATAGGGTGCGCCGGGAATAATCCAGCCGTTCGTGATCCGCTCACGGTAAACAGGCAGCCGCCGCACGCCCTGTCCTTGTCCGGGCAGGCAGTGCAGTTCGCTCTCGATCAAGCCTCGTGTGCAGCGCCGTGCTTCATCATCGGATACGCCCAGTGCGCGGAACACGTTGTAGCTAAAGGTTTCCAGCGCGTCAACCGGGACGCGCACCAGTATGATCGGCATGGTCTAAATTCCCTTGACCTTCTTGTATTCTTCCAGTTGTTCAGGCGTATACACCTGCATCAATTCCAGTTCGATGCCGCCTGCCTCTTGGTCAAGGAACGCTACCCAGCCTTCAGGATGAACGTGGCTGCCTTTGACTTTACAGGCGCTGCATTCTTTGAGGGTTGCCCCCTTGGCCTGCGCGTCTGCCAGCGCCTTATCGATATCCGGTACGGCGTAGCAAATGTGATGCAGCCCTTCGTAGCCGCGCTCTTTAATCCATTTGTCGAAGCGCCCACCCTCATCCAAGGATTGGCAGAGTTGGTATTCCACATCCCCGACCCAGAACTGCGCCACTCGGTTGCGCGACTTCGGGAAATCGTCAATCTTGGCGTTTAACCCGACGCCCAACAAATCTTGATAGGTCTGGAGCGCTGCCTTCGCATCCTTGACCGCAAACGCCATGTGTTTGATATATGGTTTATCCATGATTTCCCCTTAGTCCAGCAAATTAAATACACTTTTGAGGTTTACGCCGGGTGTCACCACCGGATTAATGCCGGTTTGGGGTGAAGTCATCAGCAGGGTAATGCCGGGGCCGTGTCCGGCGCGTGGGCTGTCCCCTTGCCCGATCACTCCGATGCCGATTGCGCCCCGCAAATAGCCGTGATTCCAACTGCTGTCATAATCCAAGAGCGCCACCACATCGCCCAGCTTCAGGTCATCCAGTTTTGCTTCTTTGAGCGCGTCTTTATCGGCGGTTTGAATATGCAGTGAACCGCCCTCGCTGGTCAGCCCTGCACCCGAACCCAGCAGGTGTGGAGGCACAACGCCGACTACCGGCACATTCAGCTTGCCGTCCGAGCCAGTTGTCACTTCTAAGTTCTCAAGGATGTCTGGTGAGCAGCTTTTCAGTTTGATGTTGGGATGGTCGCTGAGTTCCATGCCCACACCAATCGACTTGATGTTGATCTTGTCACCAATCGCCATCTTCTTGCGGGCTTCTTTATCAAAGTGGATGATGACCTGCTCCGAGAACCGTCCCGATTTGCCTGTGACCACGCCTTTTGTCCCTTTAGCATCGCCGCTCATCACAATCGCTAAATTGCCGACACAGGCGAACAGATTCAAACCACGATTGCCCACATCATCCTTGAGTGAGATGCTCACTCCGGGATGAATGGTGTCCGCTAGCCAGCCATAGGCCGAGTCTCCAATCGATACGTTATAAACAATCCCACCGTATGTGGGGAGCAGGAAAGGCTTGCCGTTCGCATCCAACCGGTAAGGTTCAGCCGGTAATCCGGGGAAACCGGGTGAGGCGATTTGTCCCATCACTGAGACGGAAACGAGTTTGTCAACGTTGGTTCGGACGTTCATGCTATCTCCCGAATGTTGAGGTAATTCGCAATATTCGCTTTGGGATCAATCACCCATTCAATACATGGTTCGGGGCAGGTCATCAACGTCAATATTCCCGGTCCATGCCCGATCATGACCGAATCGCCGTGAATGCACAGTGCAATCGTCACCGCACCTTTGCGATAGGTACGCCCGAAGCGGTGGTCGGCGTCCGGTATCACCACCAGATCGCCGAGCTTCATTTGGTCAATACCCAGTTCAGCCATCAGTGCGCGGTCACCGGACATCAAATCTTGATCGACATATTCGGAGTTCAATTCCGCGCCGGAACCCATAATACGTGGAGGAAGTACGGTCGTGACTGGCACGCGAATTTTGGTATCGCTGATCACTTCGAAAGGAATGCCGTTAATCAACTGCGGGCTGCACTTTTTAAGCACAATTTGTGGATAATCAGTGAGTTCCAAACCCCGTCCACAGGCAATGATTTGTATCGTGTCGCCCACGCAGAGCAGGTCATGCACCTCAGGGTCGAAGTCCACGAGCAACCGTGCATGTTCGCCTGTGACGATGCCTTCCGCCCCCTTTGCCATCCCATTGACGACGACCGCCTTGTTGCCCATGCACGTCAGGTAGTGCAATGCAAATTCGGCGGCATTATCCGGATTGGCAATTGACGCTCCCGGCTCGACATGATCGCCCGCCCAGCCAAAAGCAGGGTCACCGACGCGCGCGTTATACACGACGCCCGACATCCCCGGCAGCACTCGTCCAACGCCTTTGTCATCCAGTGTATAACCGGGATAACGCAGAGTCGGTGGGCTGATATTTCCCGTAACCGCAATTTCTACAAGTTGTGATTCATTGGTCGCAAGAGGCATTTTTGTGGATTCCTTGACACATGCGAATGTGCTTTCTATAATCCTGTCATCTCTGTCGTTTGTCGATTGTCGACAATTTCTGGCGATTATAAGTAGGCATGAATAGCTTGTCAAGCAAGTGAAGAATTTGAACTATGACTCTTAATCACATTGAAAATCGTTCGCTTCGAGATCGTGTGCTGGATGCACTGCGCGAAGCGATTATTACTGGTGAATTTAAACCCGGTCAGGCGCTGATTGAAACCGATTTAGCAGCTAGTCTTGGTGTTAGCCGCGCGCCGCTGCGTGAGGCCCTTCAGATTCTCAGCACCGAAGGGCTTGCCGAAACCATTCCCTATCATGGCACCACCGTTCGCCGCTTGACTAAAACCGATATTGAAGAACTGTATAGTCTCCGGAGTGTGCTCGAAACCTTTGCCATCCGGCGGATTATCGCACAGCACAATCCTGAACATGTGGCTCGTCTACGCCAATGTTTCCAAGCGATGCTTGCCGCTGCTGAAGCGGGCGACCTGAAGCAAGTGAACCAGATTGACCGTGAATTTCATGACACGTTGATTGAACTCAGCGGCCACAGCTTGCTCCTGACCAGTTGGAATGTGGTTTCGATGCGTGTCCGCCAAGTGATGGCGCTTCTCAACCGGCGCAACAGTGACCTCAAACGAATCGCTTTTAACCATGTGCCCATCATTGATGCGATTGAAGCGGGTGAAGTCGAAAAAGCCCTCCAACTTATGGAAAAACACGTCGCCGCTTCTGGAGAGCTGATCGCAGAGGGTTGGAATGATGATCAAGGAGGCGCAGATATATGACGGCGTCTCGCAGCGTTCTGATCACCGGCGCAGGGGGCTTTGTCTGCGGCAGTATCACCCGCGTTCTGCTTGAGCGTGGATGGCAAGTCGCTGCTGTTGATCGCCAATTTGATGAAACTACTCAGCAGAGTCTACAGGCGCAGTGGGGCGATCAAATACGCTTTGTGCAGGCGGATAGTAATCATCTACCTGATATAAACGTGGATGCGCTGGTGCATGGGGCTGCGGTTACCGCCTCGCCTGAGGAATTGGGACAAAGTGCCGAAGACAATTTCCGGTCGAACATTGAACCTTTATTAGCCGTTTCAGAATGGGCAAACGAACACAAGGTCAAGCGAACACTCTTTATCAGTTCGAGCGCGGTTTACGCTGCTACTGATCCCGGTCCGGTGAGCGAAACGCTGCCTACTTCGCCCAGTGGATTATATGCTGTAGCCAAACAAACGACCGAGTTCTTGGTGAATACGCTACATGACATCTACGGGCGTGACGTGGCTACAATCCGTCTGAGCAATATCTATGGGCCAGATGAACAAGCTCGCCCCACACGTCCGCGGATTAGTCTCGTCGGACAGATGGTTCAGCAAGCACTTCAATCAGGCAAAATAACTGTTTACCAGAACGACCCCGCACGTGACTGGACATATGCCCCGGATATCGGAGTGAACGTGGACTCACTCTTGAGCCAACCGGTACTTCACCATTCACTCTATAACGTGGCCTCCGAGCAAGTTTTCTCGCCAACCGATATTGCGATGACTCTCCAAGCCTTGATGCCGAAGATTGTGTTGGACGTTCGTTTGGGAACGAATCCTAATATCCCAAAACTGACACGGTTGGGCTACCTCAGCCATCAGCGTTTACAGGTGGAAACCGGATTTGACGGTTGGACACCCTTTGAGAAGGGATTGCAGCAGGTGATTGCTGAACGGACTGAGAAGGAGATGAACCTGTGACAGCCTTACGCGTTGTGCTGGGTGGTTTAGGCGTGCGTGGACGCTATTGGGCGGAAGTAATTGCCCGTTCACCACGCTGTGAAATCATCGCTTATGCGGATCCCAATCCGGCAGCCTGTGAGCGCATGGCCGAGAAATATGGCGCTCATCCCTCTTTCAGTTCGCCCGAAGCAGCGCTGGAAGCCATGCCCGACGCTCAAGCACTTATCCTTGCCAATCCGCCGATCGGTCGCGAGAGCCAAGTTCGAGCGGCCGTTGAGCGGGGCATTCCAATGTTGATTGAGAAGCCGCTGGCGCTAAGTGTTGCAGAAGCCGCGCATCTCGTCAGCATTGCAGAGGCAGCCAATGTGCCTTTGATGGTCGGTCTAAACTTCCGGTATTTGGCCGTCACGAAAGCGGTACAGCGCATTCTCAAGGATGGTGTCGTTGGCGATGCATCGTTTGGACGCTTCACCTACGAACGCTACCGTGATGGTAATCGACCCGACCTCAATAAATATCCCTTGGTTATGGATCAACCAATGCTGTGGGAGCAGTCGATCCATCACTTTGATCTCATGCGCTACCTGTATGCTCAAGAGCCGGTGTTGATTCAAGCCAAAACATGGAATCCCCCTTGGAGTATGTACAAGAGTGATGCCAACGTCGCTGCCATTATCACGTTTGACGGCGGCATGATCGTCAATTATCAGGGCACATGGCAAAGCGGCTGGGCAGAACCCCGCTTTGAATGGCGCACCGATTGTACGAATGGGATTATTAGTCAGAAAGATCAATTCGGCGACCTGTACTTTGCGAAGCAGGCCGAAACCGTTTTAAACGCTGTACCGCTGCCGCCCCACGAACTGTGGATTACTGAAACCAGCGGGTTACTGGAAGCGTTCCTCAATACCGTGATGGATGGTGAGCCGCTGCATTGCAGCGGGAGGGATCACCTGATGTCTTTAGCGATGGTTGAAGCCTGTGCGCTTTCGAGCGCAGAAGCGCGGAGCGTACCCATCGCGAGTGTTTTGCCCCAACATTTCGTCCAGTAAGTTTGCTTCAACATGCTGCGAAAGGAGCAGGTATTACGGGTAATAGTGTACTCAAACCACGATTTCTGAAGACGTTTTATTCATATGAGGAGTCTTAGTGAAATGACAAAAGCACGGAATTGGATGCTTGTACTGATGGTCTTAGTTGTGGGAGTACCGCTAATTGTTCGCGCTCAGGCACCGGATGAAAAGACCTTAGTGGTTGCTCAAAGCGTTGATATTGCCGGTATGGAACCGAATATGATTAATTCGCGTTCCGAGGCGAACATCGCTAACCATATTTTCGGCACACTTTATGAAGTAGATGATAAGGGCGCGATTGTCCCCTATCTTGCCAAGGAATATAAGCTGTCTGATGACGGCGCATCAATGACCTTCACGTTGAATGAAGGACTAACCTGCCATGATGGTGAAGCTCTGACAGCCGAAGATGTGGCTTATACCTTTAACCGTGGCGCTGATCCAGCCAATAAGTTTGATGGTAACACCCCGGGTTTCGTTTTTGACGCACTCAAATTCAAGGATGCCGTCGCGGACGATGACCTGCATGTGACCATCAACTACGGTGCCTATTCGCCAATCGCTTTGGGTTTGCTCTCTGAAGTTAACATTCACTGCAAGGACTCCTATGAAAAGATGAGTCTGGAAGAAGCGGCCAAGAACCCGGTCGGCTCCGGCCCGTACAAGTGGGTGGAATGGAAGAAGGACGAATACGTTCTGCTGGAAAAGGTTCCGGGCTTCACGCTGCGTACCGCTAACTTCGATAAGGTTTACTGGCGTGTTATTCCTGAAGCTTCAACCCGCGTGGCCGAATTGGTCGCTGGAAACGTTGACATCATCGGTAATGTTCCGCCGGATCAACTGCCAGCAATTGACGCGTCGGGCGTCGCAACATCGATTTCGGTGCGTGGCACCCGCCGTATGTATGTTGGCTTTAACTTCAGCGACAAATTCAAAGATGCTCCCGGTTGGGACGCCATCATGAAGAAAGATGTTCGTGTCGCGTTGCAATATGCGGTCGATGTACCTACCATTTGTAAGACCCTGCTCGGCACGGACTGCGAACGCGCCGCCAGCATGGTCAATCCGCCCAATGACAATCCGGATCTCAAGCCGTATCCCTATGATCCGGTCAAGGCTGGTGAACTCTTGGACGCTGCTGGCTACCCGTTGAAGGACGGCGTGCGCTTCGAAATCACCCTCCAAGGTCCCCGTGGTCGGTATCTAAATGACGCAAACGTGGTGCAAGCTATTGGCCAATACCTGACTGACGTCGGCGTGAAGACCAATGTCGAACTGATTGATTGGGCCGATTATCGCACCAAGATTCAGCCCCATGAAGTTGGCCCGATGTTCTTCCTCGGCACCGGTGGCGACACTTGGAGCGCGCTGTACGACATGGCTGACATCACCGAGCCGAAGGGTTCGACAAACTATACCGAATGGCCAAACCCGGAATGGTTCGACCTGTGGGGTAAAGCGAATTCAACCCGTGATGAAAAAGAGCAGCGAACCATTATCAACCAAATGCTCCAAATCATGCATGACGACTCGCCGTGGCTGTTCCTATACTTCCAACCGGATTTCTACGGCAAGAGCAACCGCATTAACTGGCAAGCACAACCCGACAAGATTTATCTGTATTCGGCTGAACTCGCCAAATAAGTCCTAACTCTGCAAATTGTTCCTCTCAGAAATGGGAGGGACAATTTGTCTGATCAAGCAAGCTCAATAGCGTAAGATAGATCACTCATGCTTAACTACATCATCCGCAGGTTGCTCCAAACGATTGTCGTCATACTGGGCGTCACGCTCTTAGCATTCGCGTCCCTTCATATGTCTGGTGATCCAACCGCATTATTCGTGAATGAGCGAGCGAGCAAAGAAGAGATTGAGCGTGTGCGTCATAACCTTGGATTTGATCGACCACTGCCGGAACAATACCTTAGTTATGTAGGGAATATGCTGAGAGGGGATTTTGGAGACTCGCTTAAATTTAAGGAACCCTCCTTAAAACTGGTCATCGAACGCCTCCCTGCGACCTTAGAACTCACTATTTCTGCCATGCTTTTTTCTACACTACTGGCTGTTCCCATCGGCATACTGGCCGCTACCCAGCGTGGTACGGCGCTTGATGGGGGAGCAATGCTGCTGGCCATTACTGGTCAATCTATGCCTAGTTTTTGGTTCGGCTTGATGTTGATTTTACTGTTTGGGGTCACGTTAAAGTGGTTACCGATTTCCGGAAGGGTTGCCATCATTGATCCAATTCTGGCTGGAAACCTGTCGCTCGCAATTCAGAGTTTTCCAAGCGCTGTCCTTAAATTGATTTTGCCCACTTTGACGATTGGTGTGTATTCATTATCGCGCAACGCGCGTCTGGTACGTTCATCTATGCTCGAGGTGCTGCCTCAAGAATATGTAACCACTGCCCGCGCAAAAGGGCTGTCAGAAGGGGTCGTTATCCGGCGACATGCCTTGCGAAATGCCCTCATTCCTATAGTAACGATGTTCGGATTGGAATTCGGGTTTTTGTTAAGTGGTGTCGTCGTTGCCGAGACCATATTTTCGTGGCCCGGAGTGGGTCGATTGGTATTTAACGCAATTGTCCAACGGGATATTCCACTGGTTCAAACTGCGGTCGTTGTGTTTTCACTCATGTTTGTGTTTGTGAATCTTGCCGTGGATATTCTTTATGCCTTTCTCGATCCGCGAATTCGTTTGAGCTAAGCAGGTAATTCTAAATGGCGACCTCTGTTTCGTCGGCTAACAAAAACGATATCATTAAACTTGTAGATAAAGGGGGATTTTCTGCAAGTGTATCCCCATGGAAACGTGCCCGCAGGAGCCTAGTCAAAGCGCGTTGGCCTGTAGCCGCCATAGTTGTGATGATTGTGGTATTTGCTCTGGCACTTATCGGCCCCGCTATCGCTCCGAAAGACCCAAATCGTCAAGCACTTATCAAACGCTTGACGCCCCCAGCAACAGCCAATGCGCAGGGAGTTGATGAATACCCATTGGGCACAGATGGCTTAGGGCGAGATGTGTTATCGCGAATTATTTATGGTGCCCGTGTATCCATATTTGTGGGCGCAGCAGCTGTGTTGATCGGTGGTACAACCGGAACGCTCCTCGGAGTGATTGCGGGGTTTTATGGCGGGTATATCGACGACCTTATTATGCGCTTAGGGGATATCCAACTGGCATTTCCATCCATTCTTTTGGCAATCATGCTATTGGTGGTGTTGGGACCGGGAATACCGGGGTTGGTACTGGTACTCGGCATCAGCCAGTGGGTAACCTATGCCCGAATTGCGCGTGGGCAGACTCTATCACAGCGTGAAAAAGAATATGTTGAAGCAGCACGGTGTATGGGCGCACGAAACCGAGAGATCATCTGGCGGGCAGTTTTACCCAATGTTCTCGCGCCGATCGTCGTCATTGCCTCGTTCAACGTGGCTAGTGCAATCCTCACTGAGGCGAGTTTGTCATTTCTGGGTTTGGGTGTTCCGCCCAGCGTACCGACATGGGGCGGAATGCTGGCCGAAAGTCGCGACACGTTGATTGTGGGCGTATGGTGGTTGGCAGTTTTCCCGGGATTTGCGATCATGGTGACCGTCCTTTCCATCAACATTTTAGGCGACTGGCTGCGAGACTTCCTTGATCCTCGACTGCGAGGGCGCAGCTAAGGAGTGCTGTGTTCTGAGTGAAGACCACGTTTAGACGTTTAATTGTAAGTCGTGAATGTATATCACTAATGTAGCAGGATGAATCATGACAAAGACATGGGTCGGCATCCAGATTGGTGCCATCAGTTTTATTGATGAAGGTGTCGAGCATGTTCTCGATATTTTGCAGGAGAAAGCAGGCGTCAACGCGCTGTTGATTTCGGCGCTGTCGTGGAGCTACGGCAACGCGGGGCGAGCGGTATACGGCTTCCCTGATCATGGGGTCAAAGAGCCGGATAATCTACAGGGCGGCGCATTCTTCGAACCTGATCCCGACTTTTATGAGGGAACGTTCCATAAAAAGTTTGCCGCGCCTGATCCGCTGTATAAAGGGTTTGATACCTTCCGTGATGTGATTCCGGCGGCCAAGAAGCGCGGAATGCAGGTCTATCCTTATTATTGTGAAACATCGGCTTCCAGCATCCGGTCGATCTGGCAGCCGGGGTTCGCACACTTCCTTGACCGCGATCATTGGGGGAAACTGGCGACACGGCCTTCCCTGCTCAATCCTCAGTACCGCGCATGGTGGCGTTCGGTCATTAGCGATTGGTTCAGTAATCATGATCTAACCGGAATGCTGTGGGGCATCGAGCGACACAGTCCATTGATGGATATTTTCCGGGGTGACAGCACGACCGGTTTTGACGAGTACTTTAAGGCCGAAGCACGGGCGCGTGGATTGGACGTGCAGCGGGCGATGGAAGGCTACCAGAAGATTGATCGCTTCCTCCAAGGCGTGCGGAAAGGTGAACGTCCGCGTGATGGTGTGTTCGTGACCTTACTGCGCCATCTGCTGTTGAACCCTGAAGTGCTGATGTGGGAGAAAATGTGGCTGGACGCGCATCAGGATATGTACCACGAGGTTTCCGGTTTAATTCGGTTCTTTAACCCGAAGAATGAGGTCGGCTTCGGTGTGTGGCAGGTGATCAACACTTACAACCCATATGCCAAGGCACAGTATGACCAGACCGAGTATGCGCCGTATGCCGATTGGTTCAAGCCTGTGCTGTACCATACACCTGCGGGAGCACGGTTTGCGAATTTTGCGGATAGCTGGCAGAAAGCCGTGCTGGCCGACGCAACCCCAGACGGTGCTTATAACGCGCTGGCGACCATCCTCAACTTGAATGATTACATCGCTCCCCGCAGTGAAGCGCCGATGGCAGGCTTTAAGGCCGAATACGTCAAACAGTGGACCGCAAACCTGATCGCGGATACTGGCAAGAAGGTGTATTCGGGTATCGGTGTTGGTGTCGGGGACGGCGGCAAGAGCAAGGAAATCACACCACAGGAAGTGAAGGACGGGGCGAACGCGGCCTATGACGGTGGGGCGAGCGGCGTCCTGATTTCACGGAATTACTCAGAGGCGACGCTGGCCGGATTGCAGGCGGTTGGTGAGGTGCTTAAAGAGCGCGGTTTGTGGTAAGAGCCAAAAAAAGATTGAACCACAGAAACGCAGAGAAATACAGAGAGAAACCCAAAATGAGAATACGAGCAGCGGTCATCGGGGCAAGTTTCGCGAAGGAAGCCTATTTACCGGCATTGGCGACCATTCCTGACGTGGATATTGTGGCGATTTCCAGCGCGCGGCTGGAGAGTGCCAAAGCTGTCGCCGAACGCTTCAAGATTGATGCGGCCTACGACGACTGGAAGGTGATGCTCGAAGAGAGTCCAGCCGATATTGTAGGTATCGCAACGCCTACGGTTTACCACGCTCCGATGGCGCTGGCAGCACTGGAGGCCGGAGCGCATGTCATCTGCGAGAAGCCAATGGCGATGAACAGTGATGAAGCACAGGCCATGCTGGATAAGGCGGAGGCGCTGGGGCGCGTCCACCTGATCGGGCATGAACTACGGTTTAATCCGAACCGGCGCAAAATCCATCACCTGATTAAAGACGGCGTGATCGGGCAAGTACGGCACGTGAACATCGTTAACATCAATGCCAGTTGGGGTAATCCGGCGGGGATAGCCTCGGACGGTTGGCTGACGAAGGCCGAAATGGGTGGCGGACGGCTCGGCGCGAACGGAAGCCATCAACTGGATTTGCTCCGGTTCTGGTTGGGTGATATTGGGGCGGTGAGTGGTCAAGTGATGACGGTGATTCCCAACCGGACGGATAAGAACACTGGTGAGCCGTTCGTGGTGACCTCTGATGACGTGTCAACTTTCACAGCCGAGTTCCAGAACGGTGCGGTGGCGCAGGTATTTATGAGCGGCGTGGCACGGAGTAACATCGGCAACCATGTTCAGATTTTCGGCAGCGAGGGGACGATCAAACTCTCGGACGGTGAAGAGAAGTTGTGGTTGGCGAAGGCCGGTGAAGATTTCGTCGATGTGAGCGAGAGCGATCCGAACGCGAACCTGCCGGGGATCGGTAAAGGCATCTGGAACGTATCGTTTGTGAGTCTGATCCAAGAGGCGACATCTGCTGTTCGGGAAGGCCGAAAGACCCAATGGGGTGCGACTTTTGCCGATGGGTTGAAGACTCAGCAGGCGATGGATGCAATCCGGGTGTCATCACAGGAACGACGGTGGGTGAAGTTGTAGCGGTTAGCTTTTGGCTCATTCCATAAGAACATCTGTTAAGTTAAAAATGGAACAGCATGTGGGCGCTATCTTAGAAAACGGCTGAGGCGTGCTTCAGCCCTACCGATACCGTCGTTATACGGAAAGACAACGGGCAGAGGCGATTAGAAGGATCAAAAACAATGACATTGAATTTAGAAAAACATCTGTCAACGCGGGCGAAGCAGCTGCACGGTTCGCTGGGCAAGCAGACATCGGTGCCGATACCGGGACTGATTAACTTGGGAAGCGGGACGCCGGATTTCGTGCCGCCACCAGCGGTGTTTGATGCGATGCAAGAAGCGCTGTCCAGCAACCGTGTGCAGTACACGACATGGACCGGCATCCCCGAACTGCGCAAGGTGATTGCCGAGAAACTCAAGCGCGATAACCAGATTGACTATAACCCTGACAGCGAGTTGATCGTCACGGCGGGGGCGCAGGAAGCCTTGATGGTAACGCTGATGACCCTGCTTGATCCGGGCGACAACGCGCTGATTCCGTCACCGCATTATGACGAATACACGCGGGATACCCAGATTCTCGGCGGTCAATTGATACCGGTGGCGACCACGCCGGAGAGCAACTTCACGATTGAGGTGGCGGATTTGGAAGCGGCCATCACGCCGCGTACCAAAGCGATTGTGATCGTGTCACCAAATAACCCGACTGGAACGGTGCTTTCGAAAGCGAAACTGCTGGAGATCGCCGCGCTGGCGCAGAAGCATGATTTGATCGTGGTTTCGGACGAGATTTACGAGTATTACGTGTTCGACGGCAATGAACATACGAGCATGGCGTCACTGCCGGGGATGCGCGAACGCACGGTGACGATGAACAGCTTCTCCAAGAGCTTCGGCATGACCGGCTTGCGTTTGGGATATATCGCCGCGCCTGCCGAACTGATCGAGTCGATGCTGCCGTTCCACCACGCAATGCAGATTTGCGCCAATGTGGTGACGCAGTACGGTGGATTGGCGGCGTTAAGCCAATCGCGCGATTGGTTCAAGGACATTTTGAAAGAATATGACCGCCGCCGCGTGGCATGGATGAAGCTGCTGGACAGCATTGGCATCGGCTACAGCAAACCGCAGGGCGCATATTACATTTTCATCGACATTCGCTCAACCGGATTGACGAGCGGGGCATTCGTCAAGCGGGCGAGGGAAGAAGCCAAGCTGGTATTCCAACCGGGGACGATTGGAGGCGGCGCGGGCGAAGGCTTTATTCGTGGGGCGCTGACGACCCCATCACCAGCGTTTGAGGAAGGCTTGGAGCGATTCAAGGTGTTTATCGAGAAGCTGAAAAGCTAGGGCAAATGCCAGATTGAACCGCTAAGACGCAAAGCAAAGATGATGAGATGGGATACTGGTTGGAAGCAGGCGATAGCAACATGAGGAGAATAATTAGCGGATGGGAACGTATTTGACCTGTTTGTCAAAATCGGCTGGTGTACCTGCACCGATTATTAGGGAAAGTTCATCAATGGCTTGACCTATGGGGCAATCTTTACGGACTTCAATCAAACCGGGCATTGGCAAATCGGCTGTTATACGGTCATAGGCATAACGAATCATGGTTTGGACATCGTGCGACAATATGATATAGCTACGATTAGCTGCCCACTCAAGCACAGTCGTATCTGCTGCTTGATAAATTTCAGTGTCCTGTACACGAAGTACGTCGAAATCTGGAATAAGACGGCGCAATCCGTTCAAAATCCGGTTATCGAAATTTTCATCAGCAAGGAAGCGCATTAGGATTGATCTTGTTTACGTTTCTCATCCAACAACACGCGCATTTTAGCGTTAAAGGCTGCTGCTCGCGGGTCGCCCTTTTCGTAGTTTTGTCGTCGTTGTTCAGCCTCTTCTTCGGCCTGCTGAATATAAGCGTCAACTTCAGCGCGATGACTCAAGTAATAGGAAATGACTGCATAAATATCTTCCAGTTTAAGCGTGTCAAAACCTTCAGCGATTTCTTCCGGAGTATCACCGCGATTATATGCCCCAAGCAGCACCAAAAGGGTAACGCGCGTATTGCCTACCCGAATTACACCATCTTGTTCGGTTCGCAGCGGTACGTCAATTGTGGCAGGGGTTTCTAACATGCTTCACCTCAACAACTTACCTGCTGCCATTATACATGATCTGCATAATAAAAGAGTTTGATAGGAACAGCGATGCAACTCCTAAGTGAAGCGTTTTACAGGCGGAAGATCGGGCAAATACAGGCACGGATGGATGCGCAGCAGTTGGATGGAATGCTGCTGCTGGATGTGCCGAACGTGATCTATGCCTGCGGGTTTTTCCATACACCATCGGAGCGGCCACTTGGGTTATATATCCCAAAGAGCGGCGAGGTTGCGTTATTTGTGCCGCTGTTGGAACTGGAGAACGCAGGCGCGACATGGGTGAAGGACATCCGCACCTATTTCGAGTATCCGGGTGAGGTGCATCCGGTCGAGTGGATGGTGAAGGAAGCCGGCGTTAAGCGCTTGGGTGTGGATAAACTGACGGTGGATGTTTACCAGAAGTTCGGCGGGAATGTGGTGGTTACACCGCTGGTCGAGCAGATGCGCTGGGTGAAAGAGCCAGAAGAGATCGCTTTCATCGAGAAGGCATCGACCTATGCAGACTATTGTTTGGAATATGTCCTCCAAAACGCGGGCGCGATTATCAAAGAGGGTGGAACCGAACTCGATATATTGAAGGCCTGCATCGGGGCGACATCGGCCAAGATGAAAGCGGAAGTCGGCGAAATCTTTAAGCTCGGTGGAAGTGCGGTGGTGGGCACTGTCCACAGTGGGCCACGCGCGGCGCTGCCACACGGTTCTCCAATTGAACGCAAACCCCAGATTGGCGAACCGATGATCGCGGGGATTGGCGCATCGGTCGGCGGGTATCATGCCGAAAGCGGAGCGACGTTTGTGATCGGCGAACCGCGCGGCGATGTGATGCGCTGTTTGGAAGCGGCGCAAGCGTGTGACGAGGCGGCGGTCAAAACGCTGCGAGTCGGGAACACCTGTGCCCAAGTGAATGAGGCGGCATTGAAGGTGCTGCGCGATTACGGCTTGGGGGATGCGATACGGCACCGCATCGGGCACGGGATGGGCTTGCAAGGACATGAAGGGCCGTGGCTGGCACCGGGGGATGATACATCGCTGGTGGCGGGCATGGTGTTTTCCAACGAGCCGGGGATTTATCGTCCGGAAATCGACGGCTATCGCATCATCGACAGCATGATCGTAACCGAAGGCGAGGCCAAAGTGACGAGCCGCTTCCTGGCGAATCACCCACCGGAAAAACGGATTATACCGATATAGAAATAAATGCAAATTGAACCGCTGAGACGCAGAGAAATACAGGGAAAATAGGAGAGATTATCATGCCAGAACCAGCCGCATGGCGTTATCAGAAAATTATTCGCCCGATGTTTGATATTCCCGCACCACACCGCATTCTAAAGGGCGGAAAGGTACTGACCTGTGTGGGCGATGAGGTCATTGAGAATGGCTTTGTCGAAATCGAAAAGGGCAAGATCAAAGCCATTGGCAAGGCCAGTGACCTCGGCACGGTGGACGGCGCGGAAGTGATCGACGTCGGCGGACAGACGATTATGCCGGGGATGATCAACTCCCACGCGCATCTGGCATGGGACGGGGTGCATGATCTGGCGCGGCAGTCGATGGATGACGCGGTGGAGATCAGCGCCTATAAGAGCGCGTCCAATATGATTAAAAACCTGCGGGCGGGTGTGACGCTGGTGCGTGATCTGGGTATGAACAAGACCAATTTCTTCGCCAAGCAAGCGATTGAGCAAGGGATTTTCCCCGGCCCGCGTTTGCTGATCTGCGGCGAGGCGATTATCCAGACCGGTGGGCATACCTACTGGTGCTGTCGTGAGGCCAGCGGTGCGGACGAGATGCGGCGGGCAGTGCGCGAACAGGTCAAGGGCGGCGCGGATCTGATCAAGATTATGGCCTGCCATGACACCTTGGAATTCACCGACGCCGAACTGGAAGCGGTGATTGACGAGAGCCATCGCAATGGGCTGCCGATAACCGCCCACGCGACCTACAACGACTGCATCAAACGGGTGGCGAAGTTCGGTGTGGATGTGGTCGAGCACGGCGGATCGATGGACGACGAAACCATCCAGATTTTACTAGACAAGAAAATCCCGATTGTGACCACGTTTGCGCCAGTGGTGATGCAGGCCAACGCCGAAATCGCGCGCAAGTACAACGTGCCCGAATGGAAAATCGAAGAACGGCAGCGGGCGATTGCTGGCCCCGAACGGTACGCCGGATTGGTCAACGCGGCCAAGGCAGGCGTGCCGATTGCCTTCGGAACGGACGCCGGCAGTCCGGTGGTAGGACATGAAGTGGTCGCGCCGGAACTGAAGTTCATGGTCAAGGTGGGCGTGGTGACCGATAACTATGCGGCGCTGCGGAGTGCGACCATCGTGGCGGCTCGTTTGAGCAAACTGGAAAAGAAACTCGGTACATTGGAAGCGGGTAAGGAAGCCGACGTCATTGTGGTAGACGGCGATCCGATTGCCGACTTGGACGCGCTGGATCATGTGCAGATGACGTTCATCGCGGGCAAGAAGATGCTGGGCGTGGGCTAAGGCTTTTGGGGATCAATCTATGTGATACGCTGGAAGATTATGGGCTGGCTTAAGCCCGTTGCAAACCGACAAGTCACGTTATTCATGCTGTACAGCTCGGTTTTTCAAATCGGGCTGTTTGGCATTACCGATGTGATCCTCAATTTCTACTTCACCAGCTTAGGACATTCGCCGGAAACGATCGGCGTGCTGCAATCCTTCCCGCGCATCGGTGGGCTGCTGATAAGTGTACCTGCGGGATTAATCGCCAGCCGCATCGGAGCTTACCGCGTCATTCTCTACTCGACGGTGGGAATGGGCGTGGCTCTGGTGCTACCGCTCCTGTGGCCAGCGCTGCCTATCTTGGGATTGAGCCGCTTTTTACTGGGGCTGTTTTACGGCGCACAGCAGGTGGCGATTAATCCATTCATCGGTGGATTGGTCAAACCTTCCGAGCAGCCGTTTCTGTTCTCGTACCACAACATCCTGACGATGGTGGCGACAGCGCTGGGAAGTTTTATCGGCGGCTTCTTGCCTACGGTGATCGTGAGTTTGTCGCCGGAACGCACGGCCAATTTGCAGCAGGCAGCGCAGACACCACTGGCTTACAGCGCGGCGTTGAGCGTGGGCTTGGTGGTGATGCTCGGCAGTTTGATCCCGCTGGCGATGGTCAAGGATACGCAGCGACCTGAGCCACGAACCGAACAGCGCCATACATCAGCCGAGCAAATGCCTTGGCGGCTGCTGTTAATCTTTGCGATTCCGATGTTTTTCTTCGGCTTCACCGGCGGATTGACGTTCCCGTTTTACAACCTGTTCTTCCGCAACACGTTCCACATTAGTGACGAGGTGGTTGGGACGATTCTTGGCTTGGGCTGGATCGGGATGGGCATAATTCCGATGGTCAATCCGGTGCTCGATCATCGGTATGGACGGGCGCAGGCTTTGTTCATCACTTTGAGCGTGGCGGCGGTGGCCTTCTTCGGCTTAAGCATCGCGCCGACCTTGGCCTTGAGCATTGTGGCCTATGTAATCGCGACATCGGCGCGGAACACGATGCAGCCTTTGTTCCAACCGCTGGTGATGTCGACACTGCCAACGTATGCCCATAATATGGCGAGCGGAATCGGTCTGGTGGTGTGGAATGTGGGCTGGTTCAGCGCCACGACCATCAGCGGGTTTTTGCAGGCGGGACACGGATTCGGTTTGATTATGCAGGTGGTTTCGGTCGGTGTGATGATTACGGCGGTGAGTGTAATGTTGATTTTCCGGAAGCGTCCGGTTTATGCGGCGCTCCTCACCAGCAGCGATCATCCGCCTGTTCCTGAAGTGAGTTCAATTGAAAGCATTCGAATAGAAGGAAGATAGAAGATGACGGCTTATGAACAATTTGAGCAGCATATCGCGGAACTGAATGACATTCTGAATTCGATCTCCATTTTGAAGTGGGACGCGCGGACGAATATGCCACCCGGTGGGGCGACGACACGCGGTAATCAATTGGCAACATTGTCACGGATCGCCAACGACTATTTTGTGAGCGACAAGACCGAGCGGCTGCTGGACGCGGTTGAGGCGGAAATCGCAGGCGAGGACGGCGACTCGTATCGGGTGCGAGCGGTGCAGCAAACCCGCCAATACTACGATTTGGTGAAGCGCATTCCGGTGGAACTGACGGCCAAGCGGGCGACCCTCGCGCCGATCTCGGAGCAGGTCTGGGCGGAGGCCAAGCAGAACAACGATTTCGCCAGCTTCGCGCCCTATCTTCAACAAATGCTGGATATTGCCCGTGAACAAGCGGAGGCGGTGGGCTATCAAGGGCATCCGTTTGACGCGCTGGTGTTCGAGTACGAGCCGAGCGCGACCGCTGCCTCGCTGAAGGTGCTGTTCGATGAGTTGAAAGCCGGACTGCTGCCGCTGCTCAAGAAGATCGTGGCGAATGATAAGCCGCTGGAAAAAGACCTGTGGCGGCACGAGTATCCGGTGGATAAGCAGAAAGCCTTTGGCTGGGAGATGGCACAGAAAATTGGCTACGACACCCAGCGCGGGCGACTGGACATCGCGCCTCATCCGTTTGAAATTTCGTTCACGCGCAACGACGTGCGCATTACCACGCGCTACAACTTGAATTATCTGCCGATGGCGCTATTCGGAACGCTGCATGAAACCGGACATGCGCTGTATGAGCAGGGTGTCGATCCGTCTCTCACACGCACGGCCTTGACCACTGACTTCTTGGGGCAGTATCCGGTGGGCGGAACGAGCTACGGCGCACACGAGTCGCAGTCGCGGTTGTGGGAGAACCAGATCGGACGCAGTCGTGAATTCTGGGATGTTCACTTTGACCGGCTGCGCGAGATTTTCCCTGAACAGATGGCGGATGCTGATCCGGATTTAATGTACCGCTCGGTGAACCGCGTCAAGCCGAGTTTAATCCGCGTCGAGGCGGATGAGGTAACTTATAACCTGCATATCATGCTGCGGGTCGAGATTGAGATGGGGCTGCTGGATGGTTCACTGAAAGTCGCGGATTTGCCTGAAGTCTGGAATGCTAAGATGAACGAGTATCTGGGTGTGACGCCGCCGAATAACAGTAAGGGTGTGCTGCAAGACGTACATTGGTCGGGTGGTGGATTTGGTTCGTTCCCCGGTTATACGGTGGGCAACGTTATGTCGGCGCAGTTCCTGAAGGCCGCGCATGAGCAGGTGGCCGGCTTAGATGAGTCGCTGAAGCAGGGCGATTACATGCCGCTGCTGGGCTGGTTGCAAACCAATGTGTACCGTCATGGGCGAGCCTACAGCGCTAATGAACTGCTGAAGCGTTCGACGGGGGCGGAACTGCATGTTAAACCCTATCTGGACTATCTGGAAGGCAAGTTCAGCGAGTTGTACGGGTTGAGTTAAAGTGATTTCACGCTAAGCCGCTTCCTCAAAATCCTCACCCCTAGCCCCCTCTCCATTTCATGGCAGAGGGGGAATCTAGGAGGAAAAGATTGCGACATTTAACAATGCCTGTCCCTCGCTGAAACTTCGGGCAGGGGCTTGAAAGACTTTTGTGGTACTGCGTCTACCGGTCGCCAATCTCTTTCTTGACCGTATCGTACAGGAGTTCCGCCCGCAGTTGACCGAGGCTGTAGCACGGCCCGCCCATCCGCTCGGCCAGTTTGGAGGCCAGCCCTTGGTCGAAGGCCACATGCTCCATGTTGATGGTCACGGTCTTGATGTGCTCGCTCTTGAACTGGTCAGCAATCCGGTTGCCCTCTTCCTGCGGGGGCAAGGTCCCGACCGACACGTTGCCCGCGCCATCGGTTAAGAGGATCATCAAGGGCACAATGTCGGGATGCAGATTCTTCTCACGCTTGATCGTCTCATAGGCAAGGATCAATCCGGCTGAAAGCGGAGTCTTGCCGCCCACCGGAATGTTGGCCAGCGCCTTAGAAGCCAGCGTCACCGAGTTGGTCGGGGGCAGGATCATACTGGCGCGGTCTTTCTGGAACACGATCAAGCCGACGCGGTCACGCCGCTGGTAGGCGTCGGTTAGCAAGGACATGATCGCGCCCTTGGTGGCGTTCATGCGCTCGGAAACCGCCATGCTCCACGAGGCATCCACCACGAACAGGATTAGGTTAGCTGTCCGGCGCACACGGACTTTCCGGTAGAGGTCGCTCTTCTTGAGGGCGTAGGCCATTCCGCTTTCCTTGAGCTGTTGGGCGCGGCCTTTCTGGAAAGGCGCGGCTGCCCGCAGTGTGGCATCAAACGCGATGTCGTCGGTTTTGTTTCCGGCGGGACGCGCTTGAATATAGTGCCCACGTTTCCGGTCGGTACGGGTACGCGAACGGCGTCCGGCATGTTTACGGGTCAGTTTGTCGAGGTTGGTTTGGAGTTTACGCGGGGCAAACTGCTCGCCCGCTTCGACCTTCTTGCCCCCCTCCCACCAGTACGCATCACTGTTGTTGAAGACGTTCTGGGGGGCGGGTTCTGTCTGGCCGAAGTCGGGCTGCTCCTGCTGGCTGTCACTGGCTACGGATTGGCTTTTTTTTTGACAGCGTTTTGTTCGTCACTCTCGGAAGGTTCGGTTGTCTCGTCGCCCTCACCCCATTCGGAGGAGACCTGCTCCATCTTCTCTTCGAGCGCCGCGCTGCTCATCTGGGCATCCGAGAACGGGCCGCGCTTCAAGCGGTGCGGCAGTGCCAGTTCGGCGGCCAACAGAATGTCGGCGTTTTCGAGGTTGGTTCGGCCCATCCATGCCGCGTGGGCACGGGCGGCCTTCAAGATCACCAAATCGGCACGGTGACCGTCAATGTGTAAGCCGCTGGTCAAGGTCGCAATCGTGAACAAGTCACGGCGGGTATATTCCACATCGTCCACGATTTCGCGGGCGGCTGCGATTTTATCGCACGGGCGGCCTTCAAGATCACCAAATCGGCACGGTGACCGTCAATGTGTAAGCCGCTGGTCAAGGTCGCAATCGTGAACAAGTCACGGCGGGTATATTCCACATCGTCCACGATTTCGCGGGCGGCTGCGATTTTATCCGAGATTTTCTGTTCTTCCGGTGCCCAATCGGTGCGGAACTTCTCAGGATTTTCTTCGTAGGCGATGTGCCGCTGGAGGATTTCCATACGCTCGGCTGCGTCCGCGATACCATGCACATCCACCGAGAGCGCGAAACGGTCAAGGAGCTGCGGGCGCAGATCGCCTTCTTCGGGGTTCATGGTGCCGATCAAGATGAAACGCGCCGGATGGCTGAAGCTGATGCCTTCGCGCTCGACCACGTTCACGCCCATCGCTGCCGAGTCCAGCAGCAAATCAACCACATGGTCGTCAAGCAGGTTGACTTCATCGACGTACAAAATACCACGGTTGGCGTTCGCCAAGACACCGGGGTCAAAGTGGCGTTCGCCCTTCTGGATGGCTTTCTCAATATCCAGCGTACCGACGACACGGTCTTCGGTCGCGCTCACGGGCAGGTCAACAAAACGGATTTTGCGCTTTTCCACCGGAGGACGTTCGCCGCTTTCATAACGGTCACGCACGATGTCCGACCATGTATCGGGGCGCTTGGGATCATCACCAAACGGGGAGTCGGCAATCACTTCGATTTCGGGCAGGAGGACGGCCAAAGCGCGGGCGGCGGTCGATTTACCGGTACCGCGTTCACCGCGAATGAGGACGCCACCAATACGCATGTCAATGGCGTTCAAAATCAGCGCGCGTTTCATGCGCTCTTGCCCAACAATTGCCGTAAATGGATAAACAGGTGGTCGTTTGCTCATGCTTTATGGGTGTCCATTTGTGATAGTTACAACAAATGGATTATACATAAGGCGCACAAGAGGTCAATTGCCAGCGTAGGCCATTATTGACCGTCATGGTCACATTTTGCCCACTGCTAAGAGTGCTGGTGCGCTACTTCCAGCCTCAATACTCGCCTTGATTTGACCAAACATCGCCCGAAAATGGGTTTGCTGTTCGCCTGCGTTAAATTCGATATCGAGGTAACCAGCCTGCGCGGGAAGCTTGACCTTGAGTTCGGTCAAAACGGTGTAGGCCGTCCTAACGATTTGAGCCAGTTGATTAGCATCACTCAAATCGGAGACTTCCACGCTCAAGTAAAAGTCAGTTGTCATGGCTGCGAAATAACTGAGGCTGCCATCGGCGCGGTTGCAGTTTTCACCGTAAGCATCTGCCCGCAAGACTTGGATCTTTGCGATGGAGATGGTGCTGAGGGCTTCACGCGCAGCGGTCGCAATCTCCGGCAAATCCTGATGTGCCCACGAAAAGGCACAGTTGCTGTCATGGACGCTCGATGTGGGTGAAGGCGTCGGCGTAATGGCTAAGGCGGTCGCGGTTTGGGCAAGCTGACCGAACTCCGGCGCGCTGGCACTTGCCATCAACACCATCACTTTATCGGCTGCGCTCATCGTGGCGTTCCCGCCGGGGCAAATCACATCCGATGGCGGGCAGAGCGTTGGCGTTGGCGTAAGTGTACTGAAGCGGGGTAAGGCGGTGGGAGACATATCCGCTGTATAGGGGATGGGTGTAGAGGTCGGCAGCACTGTCCCTTGATAAGTCGCGGCGAGCGCAGTTTCAGTCGCAAAGAATATGGCGTATTGAGTGGGGCCAGCCCCTGTTTGTAGGATCTGTTCTTCATGCCGTCGCTGGGCGTAGAGCGTTGGATCATAGGGATATGAACTTGGTGTCGGTGTAAAGACAAGGGCTATGGCGGTTTGATAGGCTGCGGTTTGTGTTTGATGAAGAAGTCCTTCAGTAGTCTCGTTAACTTCTACATTGGCATTCCGTGTCAATAGAGTGGCCATAGCTGTTGGCGTGGGTGGTAATGCACAGCAAATCCGTGATCCTAGGAGAACCCAATAGGCAACACCAACAATAACGATCAGCACGACCACCCTGATAATCCAGTTACGCTGTTTGCGGTTCATATGCACCTTCCCCTCCCAACTGAATGATTATACATATCAAGACGTTGGAGTCGGTGTTGAAGTTCCGAACTGATATGACGTGGTATTTTACTCGTTAATCTATGCACCTTAAAATGTAATGACGTCTATGTATTTACGAGGGGGAGTGCATGGCTGAAAAGCGTGTGTTATTTGATTTCGAGGTGGATTTTTCGAATGAAGGCGGCATCCAAGGGCAGAAGTTCCGCTTGGATATTGAGGGGGATGATATCAGCGATGCTGAGCTGGCGGACTATATCGTAAAGGACATGCGCTTGCTGATGGTTAAAGAAGTTCGTATCCTCAATAAACAAATTATTGAAGAACCTCACAAACGGAAGACGGAGTAACCATGCCCAATAAATACGAAAAAACAGGTGATCAGCCCTTACTCGTGCCTGAGTCGTACCGCGATTTGTTTGTCCGTCCGATTGTCGTTGCGCTGGTGACGCTTATGCCCGACGGTCAACCGCAGGCCACGCCCATCTGGGCAGACTATGATGGGACGTATGTGCGCGTGAATTCGGCGCGGGGACGGCAAAAAGACAAGAACATGCAGCTTGGGGCACGTGTCACCATGTTAGTGATCGATCCTGACGATACGGGGCGCTGGCTGGAAGTGCGTGGACGGATTGCCGAAGTCACCAAGGTCGGCGCGGTCGAGCACATCAATGCGCTCAATCTGAAATACGAAGGCCACGCCGATTTTTTCGCCAACAAAGAAGATGAACGCAACACTCAGCAGCGTGTCACCTACAAGATTGAACCATTCCAGATCAATACCAACAGCTAGTGGTGAGAGTGGGGCGAACAAGTCGCCCCAAGTTGATGCGGCTTATTTGTGAAACTGGGGCAGCACGGTCTTGGCAATGGCCTCAAGCGAGTCGATGTCGTCAAGGTCAAGCCACTGGAGCATGAAGCGCTCGACACCGGCTTCCACGAACGTGCTGATTTGATCGACAACCGCTGAGGCCGTCCCGACGATACGGCGGGGATTGCTGGAATCATCACTGTCGGATTCTTTGGCGAGTTTGGCCTGCAATTCAGCATCGGTTTTGCCGAAGATGACTCGCGTCATCAGCGAGCGCTTGACATCACCGGGCCTGCGTCCGTTGTCGGCCAGCAGCTTATCAAGCAGGGCTTGGCGTTCCTTGAGCTCTGAGGCTGGCATAAACACCGCGTTCCACTCGTCAGCGTATTTGGCGACCATCGGCAGAGTCTTGGTCGGGCCGTTGCCTCCGATCATGACCGGTGGGCCGTTCGGACGCTGTGGGCGGGGCAGCAAGATGGCGTCTTGCAGTGAGAAGTGTTTACCGCTGTAGCTCACAGGCGTATCACTCTTGAGCAGGCGGGTGGTGACTTCCAGCGCATCCTCGAACATCTCGAAGCGGGTGGGCTTGTCATAAAACGGAATGCCGAACTGGGTGTGCTCGCGCTCGTGCCAGCCGACACCCAAGCCCAATACCAAACGGCCACCGCTCAGGTCATCGACGGCTGCGGCCATGCGGGTGAGCAGTGCGGGATGGCGGAAGGTCACCGGCGAGACGCAGGTACCGAACTCAATCCGTGAGGTATGGCTGGCGGCATAGGTGAGTGATACCCATGTCTCCAACGACTCTTCATCGGGCGGGCCGATGGTGAAATGATCCGAGCGGAAGACACACTGGAAGCCATACTCCTCGGCGGCCTTGAGCAAACGCTGCCAGCGTGCCCACGTTAAGCCTGCTTGTCCTTCAAACATCAAGCCAATTTGAGCCATGCGCGATTCTCCATGAGGTTTCTACTGGTCATGAGCGAACGGAAAATTAAGTACTGTTGCGTAATTTAATTTGACAGTAAGATTGCGGAAAGGAACATTGTAATTCTACCGGACTCTGGTTCAGGATGCCTATGCCAACGACGTATGTCCATTATTTGCTGATTCCCCATCCCGCTGAAGCTCGCATACTGTTACTGGCTGACGAGTACGGTCATACCCTTCCCTATTATGAAACGAGCGAACCTCACTACTGGCAAACGGTCGCGCCGGTTAACCAGCTTGTCAAACAGCATTTGGGACTGAACATCACCACGCAGCGCTGTATGGGAACGATGTGGGGCGATAAACAGGTGGTGATGTTTTACGCGATGGATGGGAGCACTATTCCTTTGGATTGGGCACTGCCGGACGGTGCGACGTGGGCAGAGGAGCATAATCTCGATGATCTACCAACCGGCCAGCAGGAACTTATTACTGAATGGTTCCGGTGGCATGATCAGGCTCATCTGATTAAGACGGAGTGGTATCGCCCGGGATGGTTTCAGAAAACGGCGGCATGGATTGAAGAACAGTTTGATGACCGCGGAATCTTGATGACCGCGCCGATTGAACAACTCCGAGCGTGGGAACGGTCATGCATTCTGCGGGCGCAAACAAGCTTTGGACAACTGTATTTCAAAGCGCTGCCCGTAATGTTCAAGCATGAGCCTTTGTTGGTGAGGTGGTTGGCGCATAACTATCCGAATGATTTCCCAAAACCGCTGATATTGGACGGCTGGCGTCGGTGGGTACTGATGCCCGATTATGGCAGCCAAACCCTCGATGGTGTGAACGAGATTGATGTGTGGGAAGCGGCTCTGCGACAGTATGCCCAATTACAGGTGAGTCTATCGGTGCGGGTTAGTGATTTGATCGGCCTCGGATGCCCTGACCGGCGGCTGTATAAACTGGCAGACGCGATTGAACCCCTTCTAATGTGCAGCGCGGAGACCCTATCCGGTTCGAGTATGGCTCTAACAGAGGAAGAACTCGGCAAGCTTCGGACACGTATCCCTGAATTCAAACAAGTCTGCGCTGATCTGGCGACATACAGCATCCCGACGTCACTGGAACACGGCGATTTCTGGGCGGGTCAGGTGGTGATTAACGGCGACCGCTGTGTGTTTATTGATTGGTCAGACTGCTCGGTGAGCCACCCATTTTTCAGCCTGTGTTTCCTGACGGACACGGATATTCGATTACCGGATGTGCCGGACGTACGGGAACGGCTGCGGGAAGCCTATCTGCGACCGTGGACGGCCTATGAGCCGATGGATAAACTGATCAAAGCATTTGAGCTGGCGATGCGGCTTGCACCCCTGCACCATGCGTTGATTTATCACCAGCAGATTTTGCCCCAGATGGAAGCGCGTTGGGAGATGAACAACATGATCGCATTATACCTACGGAAGTTACTTTAGAAAATATATTATTATATAGTTATGTTAATGCAAGGTGATTCCGGTTATGACTGTGTTATTTAACCGTCATAAAGGGATCACGGAATGTCTAAGGATTTTAAGAGAATATACAGCCTACAGGTATATCGTGGGCTAGCTGCTTTAATGGTTGTTCTATTCCATATTACCAACTGCTCTAGTGAACGTTTTCATGTTGAGTTTTTAGGTAAGGCATTTTCATTTGGCTATGTAGGGGTCGATTTCTTCTTTGTGCTCAGTGGCTTCATTATTTTTTTCGTGAATCACGGACAAATCGGTAAGCCACAAGAACTCTCCAAATATCTCTCAAAGCGGTTGCTTCGGGTCTTTCCTATTTACTGGTTAGTAACGACCGCAAAAATCGTGGTTTTAATAGTGCTACCCTCTTTCGCAAAACCATACGAAACCGATATGGGAGTTATAGCAAAATCATATTTTTTGATCCCGCAGCGATCTAATTTACCCATAATTGGTGCAGCTTGGACGCTTAGCCATGAGGTCATGTTTTATTTGATTTTTGGTCTAGCAATTGCTTTTGGCATTTTTTGGTTTCGCAGAATCTTCGCAATGTGGGGCGTTGGTATTTTGGCATACCAAGTCATACGGATTGTTGTAGGGCCAACTTTCCAAAGCAACTATATGCTGGATTTTGTTTTTAACGAACGCAACCTCGAATTTTTGTTAGGTTGTCTGAGTGCTTATTTAGTTCTGAACCATCGCATACCCTATCAACTATGGGCGATTGGCTTAGGAACGATTCTATTTCTATTCAGCTCGCTATTTGTTAACTCAGGTGGGGTGGTCCCTTCATATACCCTGTTATTCGGCATTCCGTCATTCTTAATTGTGACAGGAAGCGCCTCTTTGGAGTCTAGGCAGCCAATTCATTTGCCATACCCTCTCATTTTTCTTGGTGATGCATCCTATTCGATCTATTTAACACATGCGCTTTTCATCAACATATTTACACTTATACTGACGAAGTTCGATTTGATCACTCGCGTTGGTCCTCTGATTTCTTTGCTATTGTTGGCTGTTTTTTCAATAGCAGGCGGGTGTCTCGTTTATGTGATGGTCGAAAAACCACTTTTGTCATTCATAAATCCGCGAATAACTCATCCAAAATCATTGAAAGAGAAGATAGCTACAGCCTAGATATAAGAATTTTGAGGTCTGCATGAAAAGCGCCCGAACATCGTAAAAATTAACGCTGTCTCATTGACATGTTACTTTTGTTGCGATATAAAAGAGCGTAGAACGAAAGCAAACGAAATCACACTGCCGCCTCATTGAACATCGTTGCTGACGTTGACGCTGATATTCACTGCCGAACATTGCACTCACTCAAACACTGCTGAATGCGTTTGCTTTCGTGAGGGGAGGATGCAAATCCTCCCCCGTCAAAAAGAACGCAAATTAGATTTCATCCTTTAGTGAAGCGGAAAAATTATGCCCAAAAATTTATGGAATAACGACGAAGCCAGCCGACTGCCTGACCTCGATGGTTTGGTTTACCGGAGCAACCTTCTCGGACGTGACCGCGCGGTCGTCAACATTTATGGCGGCAACACCAGCGCCAAGCTGATGATGACCGACCATGTTGGACGGCAGGTTCAGGTATTGGCAGTAAAAGCTTCAGGGTCGGACATTTTTGACATCAAGGAAAAAGGGTTTGCTCTCCTGAAAATGGACGAGGTGATGCCGACTTTCCAGCGAGAGAAGATGACCGACGAAGAGATGGTCGAATATCTGAACCGGACGGTGTTCGAACAAGGCCGTCCCCGCCAGAGTATTGAAACCCTGCTGCACGCCTTTGTGCCCTTCAAACATGTTGACCATACGCATCCTGACGCGGTCATCAGCGTGGCCTGCGCACCGGACGGCGAGAAAGCCGCGCGTGATGTGTATGGCAAGCGGATGGCTTGGGTGCCTTACATCAAACCGGGTTTCACGCTGAGCAAGTGGATTGGCCAGCAGGTGATCGATAACCCCGGCATCGAATGCGTGGTGATGGGCAAGCACGGTTTGGTCACTTGGGGCGATGACTCCAAATCGACTTATGAGAAGACCATCGAGATGGTGCAGGTGGCGGAAGATTACGTGGCCGATAAGCGCAAGGGCAAGAAAGTCTTTGGCGATCTGGCCGTCAAGCCGCTGGCCGAAGCCGAACGAAAGGCGATGATGGCCGAAGTGCTGCCGGTTATTCGCGGCGCAGTGAACACAACAGTCTCCAATATCCTGAGCTATGACGACAGTGAAGACGTTCTGGATATGGTGGGCGGCAGCAAATCGGCAGAAGTGAGCCAGATGGGCGCGGCCTGTCCGGATCATCTGGTGCATGTGAAGCGGCAGCCCTTGTTCATCAATTGGAAGCCTGAAGACGGTTTGGACGCGCTGAAGCAGCGCCTACCAGCGGATGTGAAGGCCTACCAAGAACGCTATGTAGAATATTTTGAACGCTGCAAAGAACCCGGCGACGTGCTGGGTAATCCGGCACCGCGCGTCATCCTGATCCCCGGCTTGGGGATGGTCAACACCGGCAAGGACGCGATGAACGCCGATGTCAGCCGCCAGTTGTATCACCGCGCGATTAACGTGATCGGTGGCAGCGAGGCGATGGGCGGTTTCGTCAGCCTGACGGAAAAAGAAGCCTACGACATTGAGTATTGGCCGCTGGAATTGTACAAGCTCAAGCTGGCTCCTCCGCCGCGTGATTATGCGGGGAAGATTGCGCTGATTACGGGCGCGGCCAGCGGTATTGGTCGGGCGACATCTTATCGACTGGCGGCTGATGGAGCGCATATCGTCGTCAGCGATATCAACGAGGCGGGCGGCGCGGAAACGGTCGCTGAGATCAACAAGAAGTTCGGCTTCAAGCGGGCAGTCTTCGTCAAGACCGACGTGACCAGCGAAGCGGCGGTGATGGACAGCTTCCAGCAAGCGGTGCTGGCCTATGGCGGCGTGGATATTATCGTCAACAACGCGGGTATCGCGGGCGGCGCGAACATTGAAGACACGACGCTGGCAATGTGGCAGAAGAATATCGATATCCTCGCTACAGGTTATTTCCTCGTGGCACGCGAGTCGTTCAAGCTGCTAAAGAAGCAGGGCGTGGGCGGCTCGATGGTGTTTGTGTGCAGCAAGAACAGCATTGCCCCCGGTAAGGGTGCTGTAGCTTACAGCGCGGCGAAGGCGGCGGAACTGCACATTGCCCGATCACTGGCGGAAGAAGGCGGCGCGTTTGGCATCCGTGTGAACTCGGTGCTGCCGGATGGCGTCATTCGCGGCAGCAGCATCTGGGACAGCCAATGGAAAGAAGCCCGCGCCAAGCAGTATGGCGTGAAGGCCGATGATTTGAATGAATTTTATCGCCAGCGCAATACGCTGAAGGTCGAAATCCTGCCGGAAGACATCGCCGAAGCGATTGCGTTCCTCGGTGGGCCACGCGCGGCGAAGACCACCGGCGCGGTATTAACTGTCGATGGCGGCGTGCCTGTGGCTTACGTGCGGTAAGTGTTTTCAAAACGACCCTAACTAACCCTCCCTGTAGTAACAGGGAGGGCATCAGTTCGCATTTGATAAAAGGTTCTTTGAAAACATTCTATAAACCACACAGGTGATATGCCTGAGGGGTGCTGATGGAAAACCCCTAATCCTGAAAACGCGTTACAATTAAGGACGTTGCGTAATGATTACGCAACGTCGTCTCGAATTATAGAAATATTTAGTCCGTTTTATTTCTTAGTAGGTTGTTGATGATCCCAAAACGAGTTATTGCCATAGACTTTGGTGCCGAGTCGGGTCGCGTAATGCAAGTGGCCTATGACGGTACATCGCTGAATATCGAAGAACTCCACCGTTTCGCCAACACCCCTGTCACCGCCAATGGCACACTCTACTGGGATGCGCTCCGGCTGTTCCATGACATCCTGATGGGCGTGAAGATGGCTGCCCCGGGCGCTGCCTCGATGGGCATTGATACATGGGGCGTGGATTACGCTTTCCTTGACCGTGACGGTCGGTTGCTGGCGAATCCGGTGCATTACCGCGATAAAAGCTGGGAAGGCATGATGGACTGGGTGTTCGAGCGCATCCCGCGCCGTGAACTCTATGCCCGTACCGGTTTGCAAGTGATTCCGGTGAACGGCATCTGGCGGCTGGCAGGTCTTGCCAAGAACAACAGTCCGCTCCTCGACGTGGCGCATACCTATCTGGCGCTGCCTGATCTGTTCAACTACTGGCTGAGCGGCAGCAAAACCAGCGAATTCACCCACGTCAGCACCCATCAAATCTATAATCCGCACATCAAAAATTGGGACTTTGAACTGTTGAATAAGCTGGGCGTTCCGACAGGGATGTTCGGGGAGATTGTGCCGCCGGGAACGCGCCTTGGCGAACACAACGGTATTCCAGTGATTGCTCCTGCGACACATGATACGGGCAGCGCGGTGGTGGCTGTGCCAACGACCACCGAAGATTTCGCGTATATCAGCAGCGGGACGTGGAGCTTGCTCGGTCTGGAACTGCCGGAGCCGGTCATCAATGACGCGGCTTATGAGGCGAACGCCACCAACGAAGGCGGCATGGATAATACATGGCGCTTCCTGAAAAACATCGCGGGGATGTGGTTGGTGCAGCAGTGCCGCGCGACATGGGCGGCTGCCGGACAGGTTTACGAATATGCAGAACTTGCCCAGATGGCGGAACAAGCCGCGCCATTCCGAGCTTTTGTTGATCCGGATGACGTGGATTTTTACCAGCCGGGGGATATGCCGAGCGCCATCCGCAATTTCTGTGATCGCTCGCACCAGCATGTGCCAGTGAACGTCGGATCGATGGTGCGCGTCATCTATGAGAGTCTGGCAATGAAGTACCGCTATACGCTGGAGCAGTTGTGCCGCGTGGCAGGACGCAAGGCGGAGGTGGTACATATCATCGGCGGCGGGTCACGGAATGCGCTGTTGTGCCAGATGACGGCGGATTGTACCGGACGGGTTGTGATGGCTGGCCCTGCTGAAGCGACGGCACTGGGGAATGCGATTGTGCAGTTGGTGGCGCTGGGCGAATTCAAAAATATGGCGGAAGCCCGTATGCTGTTGAGCAAGAGCGAAGGCATCGTGCGATACGAGCCGCACAACAAGGCGGCATGGGACGAGGCTTACGAGCGGTTCCTAAAAATTCTAACCGTTCGATGAAACCGTTTATCGAAAAGGATAGTTATGACTAACTACATCTCTCAAAAGCCGGAACGGGGTGGATGCCTGAGTTGGTGGCTAGGGCTATCCCTTGTAGTTTCAGTACTAGCACTTATATTTTTTCTGGGAGTTGGTCAACAACTTTCGCAGCGCGGTTTTGGATATTTGATCGTTTTTGGTATTGTCGCGGTCGTTGTCAATCTTGCCTGCCTCTATGGAATATATCAGTGGAAGCGTTGGGGCGTATATGGTTTTGCTGTGGGCAGCATTGTTAGTCTCATCGTGAGTATTTTGGGGAGTACAGCAACGGCTAGAGATTTCGCTGCTCCATTTATTCAGATTGGCCTCCTCTGGTATCTCGTGAAAGATAAATGGGATTATTTCGATTAAGTGTTGAATAGGACTGATGCTATATCCTCATGAAAATGCCACCTACTCCCTTTCATACGACCCAATGGGACACTGTCGAAAAGACGTATCACAAAGGGATCACCGGCGAGGCGACTTGGCAAACGGTGATGCTGGGGACGATCCGCATTCGCAAAGTGGAATACTCGGCGGACTATTTGGCAGATCATTGGTGTAGTAAGGGACATGTCATCCTGTGCTTGGAGGGCGAGATGAACACCGAACTCCAAGATGGCCGGGTGTTCAATCTGAAGGCGGGCATGACGTATCAAGTGGGCGACAATGCGGAAGCGCACCGCTCATCAACTGAGGCTGGATGCAAACTGTTTATCGTCGACTGAGATGGGTCGCAAGAAAAGTTTATATACAAGGTCAACGTCTTATGGCCGAATACGAGAACCGATCCGCATATGTGAAATCGCCGTGGCAGTTCAAGGTGCAGGATAACCCTGTGCCGAAGCCTGCGGCGGGGCAACTGCTAATTGAGATCAAAGCCTGCGGCGTCTGCGGTACGGATCAGCATATCGCGGACCGTGGCGCGGATGAATGGCAGCCCTTTGGTCATGAAGTAGCGGGCGTGATCAAGGCCGTGGGCGCAGATGTGCCGCTGTTCAAGGTGGGTGATCGGGTGGCAGTGGACAGCTCCGCGCCATGCGGCGTGTGCGATAACTGCCTGCCTCCGCCGCTGGGACGCGGGCGGCCTGACATCTGTCAAAAACCGACGAGTTACTGGCTGTCGATCACGATGGGGTTTGGTCAACTGCTGCTGACGCCCTATCAACAGGCGGTGCCGATTCCGGACGATATGCCGTTTGACATTGCGTCGCTGTGCGAACCGCTGGGCGTATGTATTGATCTGGTGCAGGCAGCGCAGGTCAGCTACGGTGATCATGTGCTGGTGATTGGCCCCGGTCCGTTGGGATTAGGCGCGATTGCTTTAGCCAAGCGAATGGGCGCGTCACATATTTATACGGCAGGCCGTTCGACCTCCAAGGCGCGGATGGAAGCGGCGATGGCGCTGGGTACGGATACGTTCATCGCGGTGGATAAGACTCCGCTGGCAGATTACAAGTTCGGCAAACGCCAACCGGATAAGATACTGGTCACGGCTCAACCGGACAGCCTGCCCGTGGCATTCAAACTGGCGGCGCAGGGCGGGATCATCAGCTACATCGGCGTGGGGATGAACCACACCAAAGAAGTCAGCTTTGACGCGGACGACATCCATTTCCGCAAGCTGTCGATCCGGCCTTCGCATGCGTGGCCGGGAACGCATGCGGCGGAAAGTGTGCGACTGCTTCAGACAGAACCCGCGCTGGGGCCGACGTTGATCTCCCACAGGTTTGGATTGGAAGAAATTGAACAGGCGATGCTGACCGCGCGTGATAACCGAACGGTCGCTAAGAAAGTGGTGATGGTCACATGAAATCCCCGACGCTTATTGACCTCAGCCACAGTGTTGAGGACGGATTAATCACTTATAAGGGTCTGCCCGCGCCGATTATCTGCGATTACCTGAGCCGTGAAGCGTCACGCAAGGTGTATGCGGAAGGCACGGAGTTTCAAATCGGCAAGATCGAGATGGTGTCGAATACCGGCACGTATCTGGACTCGCCGTTTCACCGTTTCGCCGATGGTAAGGATTTGTCCGATTTGACACTGGAACAACTGGCGCATCTGGACGGTGTGTTGATCCATGTTCCGCAGAGCAACGGGCGCATCATTGATGAGCAGTGGTTCGCGGGCTTGAATGTGCGGGGCAAGGCGGTGCTGATCCATACGGGATGGGCGCGGCATTGGAAAACCGACCAATATTTTGAAGGACATCCCTATCTGACGGAGGGCGCGGCGCAGGCGCTCAAGGCGGGTGGTGCAACGCTGGTCGGGATTGATACTTATAACATTGATGACATCACCGATGGGCGGCGTCCGGTACATACCACGCTGCTGGGCGCGGACATTCTAATCGTGGAGCACATGTGCAATCTGGAAGCGATTCCGGATCAGCGTCCGTTCCGGTTTTATGCCGTTCCGGTGAAGGTCAAAGGGTTCGGGACATTTCCGGTGCGGGCATTTGTGGCGGTTGACGGTTTATAGGAACTGAGGCGGACAGGTCACAGACCTGTCCCTACGAAGACGGTTTTGTTCTCGTCGAATGTGCTGAATTGTTTATGAGACGAGACACTAACCCAGATATGATGTGCGTTGTTTTGAAAAAGAAATTACGTTAATTGCTTTGAAAGTTGATCGCGCAAAATGACACCTATTTTGGAACTCGAAGCTATTAGTAAGCATTTTCCCGGTGTGAAGGCGCTGGATAACGTGCGCTTCTCAATTGAAGCCGGTGAAGTTCACGCGCTGCTGGGCGAAAACGGCGCGGGCAAATCCACCCTGATCAAGATTATTTCGGGCGTACACAAACCGGATACGGGCGTGATCCGTTTTGATGGGCAGCCGATTGTGTTTAACAACCCGCGTGAGGCGCAGGCCAAGGGCATCGCGACGATTTATCAGGAATTGAGTTTGTATCCCGAATTGACGGTCGCCGAGAACATCTTCATGGGACATGCGCCCAAGCGCAGCGTCGGCCCCTTCAAGATGATTGACTGGAACACCATCAACAACCGCGCACATGAAATTCTGGCGTCGCTCAATATTCATGACATGGATGTGCGGCGTAAGGTGGGTTCGCTGAACGTCGGTAATCGCCAGCGTGTGGAAATCGCCAAGGCGCTTTCGATCAACGCGCAGGTGCTGATTATGGACGAACCGACAGCGGCTTTGACCGAGTCGGACGTTGAGCGGTTGTTTGACATTGTGCGACTGCTCAAGCAGCGTAACGTGGGCATCATTTACATCAGCCACCGTTTGCAAGAGGTGTTTGAACTGGCTGACCGTGTGACGGTGCTGCGGGATGGGCAGTACGTCAACACCAAGCCGGTCAAGGAAACGCGCGAACCGGAACTGGTGAGCATGATGGTCGGGCGCACGATTGATAACCTGTTCCCGAAGTTGCCGAGCAATCCCGGCAAGACAATACTCGAAGTCAAGAACCTCAACCGCGAACCGACGACACACAATGTCTCCTTGACGGTTCGGTCGGGCGAGATTGTCGGTTTGGCCGGACTGGTCGGTTCAGGGCGCAGCGAACTGGCGCAGGTCATCTTTGGCATTACCCCTGCTCAATCCGGCGAAATCATTATTGATGGCCAAAAAGTGACGATTAAAGGACCCGGTCAGGCGGTTAATTTGGGTATTGCCTACGTACCGGAAGATCGCGGTACGCAAGGGCTGATTAAGCAGATGAATATCCGCGAGAACGCTTCAATGGCGGTGCTGCGGAACCTCTCACGGGCGAGTTTCATTAAATTTGGTGACGAACGAATTCTCGCCAAAAATTCGATCCAGCAGATGAGCATCCGCGCTTACAGTGCCGAGCAGATCGTCAACAAACTGTCGGGCGGTAACCAACAGAAGGTGGTCGTCAGTAAGTGGCTGGCGAGCAAACCCAAGCTGCTGATCATGGATGAACCGACGCGCGGCATTGACGTGGGCGCGAAATCCGAAATTCACCGCTTGATGAGCGAGCTGGCGGTCAAGCAGGGGCTGGCGGTGCTGATGATTTCCAGCGAACTCCCCGAAGTGTTGGGCATGAGCGACCGAGTACTGGTGATGCGCGAGGGGAGCATCGTTGCCGAGTTTACACGTGAAGAAGCCACCCAAGAACGGGTCGTGACGGCTATGATGAGCGTGACGGCTCCAGCATAAGCATGGATACTTCGAAGCTGCTGAACCTCCGCGAATTCGAACCGCTGGCACGGGAACAACTGAGCCAGATGGTGTTCGATTATTATGCCACCGGCGCGAATGATGATGTATCAGTGCGGGCGAATGAAGACGCCTACCAATCGATTTTTCTGCGTCCGCGAATGATGACCGGCAACGCCACGCGGGACTTGAGCACGACACTGCTGGGACAAGCGATGCGCGCACCGATCTTGATCGCGCCAATGGCCTATATGCTGATGGCGCATCCTGAAGGCGAATGCGGGATGGCGCGAGCGGCTGCTTCGCGGGGCATTCACATGGTTGTGAGCACCAGCGCCACGACGACTCTTGAAGATGTGGCGGCTTCGGTACCGGATGGGCAGCGCTGGTTCCAACTGTATCTGTATAAGGATCGCGGGGCAGCGCGTGAATTGGTGGAACGGGTCGAGGCGGCGGGTTACGGGGCGATTGTACTGACGGTTGACCGGCCTATCCTCGGACGGCGCGAGGCCGATATTCGTAATAACTTCGCGCTGCCGCCGCACCTGAAAATGAAAAACCTGCCGACGGATGCCAGCCGCGAAGGCTTTGCGGCTTATCGGTCACTGCTGTTTGAGGATGATCTACGCTGGAGCGATGTGCAGTGGTTGAAGTCGATCACACATCTGCCAGTGCTGGTGAAAGGTGTGCTGCGGGGTGATGATGCCCTGCTGGCACTCGAGAACGGCGCGGATGGAATCATCGTCTCCAATCACGGCGGCAGACAGCTTGACGGCGCACTGGCGACGATTGACGCGCTGCCGGAGGTGGTCGAGGCGATAGACGGCGCAGTCGACATACTGGTGGACGGCGGCATCCGGCGCGGCACGGATATACTCAAGGCGATGGCGCGCGGCGCGAAAGGCGTACTGCTGGGACGTCCGCTGCTGTGGGGATTGGCACTGAACGGCGAGGCCGGAGTCGGGCATGTTCTGGATTTGATCATTCAGGAGCTTGATCTGGCGATGGCGCTGTGCGGATGCCGAACGTTAGCGGACATCACGCCGGATTTGCTGGCTGAACCGAAAAAGATTCATCAAAAGATACTCTAGAATGTTTTTATTTTAAGAAAGCAATACGATATGGCTGCAACTCCTTTACCGAATACGGATACCACTCCTACACCGCTGCCCGCACCCAGCCTGATGCAGACGCTTCGTAATCTGATTACCTCCCAAGAAGGTATTTTGTTACTGGTCATCATCGTGCTGATGGTGGGCGTAGGTGCGACTAAACCCAATTTCCGTGCGCCGAATAATTTATCCGATATCTTCCAGAGTGAATCGTATATCGCGGTGGCGGCTGTGGGGATGTCGATCCTGATTATTTCGGGCAACATTGATATTTCGGTCGGGGCGCTGGTCGGGGTGCTGGCTATTTTAAGCGGGACACTGTCGGTGAACGGCTTTCCGGGGTGGTTGTGCTGGGTGATACCGATACTGGTCGCCATGCTGGTCGGGGCCATCAACGGGTTCTTCGTATCTTACCTGCGCATTCCGTCGATTGTGGTGACGCTGGGTATGCTGAGCATCCTGAAAGGTGGCTCGATCATTGTCTTGGGCGGCACCACCATCATTGATATGAAGCCTGATTTCTTTCTCTCACAGTGGGATTGGTTTGGTATCCCGACTCCGATCTGGCTGATGGTGATTGCGTCGGTGGTTGGGACGCTGTGGATGCGTTACAGCGCCACCGGACGCGCCATCTATGCCGTAGGAGGGAATGCTGAAGCTGCACGCCTATCCGGTATTAACACGCGGCGCATCACGATGACGGCTTTCATCATCAACGGGTTTTGCGTGGGCGTCTGCGCGATTATGTACGCAACGCAGTTGAACTCGCTGCAAGCCAGCCCTCCAGTGAGTTTGGAGATGCGCGTCATCACCGCTGCGGTGGTGGGTGGCGTAAGTATTCTGGGCGGCATGGGGATGGTGGTCGGGTCAACCTTCGCCGCCGTCCTGTTGAGCGTGATTCGCTCGGCAATGATTTTCGTGAATATTCCAGCGACATGGATTAATGCGGTTCGCGGAACGCTGATTTTGATCACGGTTCTGGTCGATATTTTCCGCCGCCGCCGTATCAACCGTCGCTAACGAGAAAGATAAAGATTATGGCTGTTCAAGAAACTTCGATCGAATCTGCGGAGCGTCCGACTGGCGCCAGTATTACGCGAATGCTGCTGCGGCAGGAAATTGTATTGGCGATCATTTTGGTCGTTTCAGTATTGATCCTTTCAACCCAAACCAATAAATTCCTCACGGGCGACAACATCCTGAACCAAGGCCGCCTAATGGCTGAAATCGCATTGATGGCGATGCCGATGACTTTCATCATCATCACCGGTGGGATTGATTTGTCAGTCGGCTCGATACTAGGCCTGACGGCGATTGTGCTGGGCTACAGTTGGAAGAATCTCGGGCTACCGCTGGAAGTCGCGATTGTGGTGGCGATTGGCGTGGCGACCTTAGCCGGATTTATCAACGGCTTTTTCATCGTTAAAGTGGGCGTCCCCCCCCTCATTATGACGCTGGCGACGCTGGCGCTGTATCGCGGGTTGGCGGAGGGTATCAGCCAAGCCCGTTCGGTTCGTGGTTATCCGGACTGGTTCTTCCAGTTGGGGCAAGGGAATTTTCTCGGCGCGCCAGCGCAAGTTTGGATAGTAGTGATTTCGGTAATTCTGAGCGGCATCATTCTGGCGCGAACGACATTCGGACGCGGTTTGTACGCCATCGGCAACAACGAATTGGGCGCGCGTTTTTCGGGCATTCCGGTTGCCCGCTACAAATTACTCATTTACACTTTCTCCGGCTTCATGGCGGGGTTGGCAGGCTATATCTATGTGTCACGGGTGACGACGACCCGCTCTGATATGGGCACCGGATTGGAACTGGACGTCATCGCGGCGGTTGTGCTGGGCGGCACGAGTATCTTCGGCGGGAGCGGCACCATCTGGGGCACGGCAGTCGGCCTGATTATGATTCAACTGTTGAAGAACGGGTTGTCGCTTTCGGGCGTGAAGGGCGATGCTACGATTGTCATCGTCGGTATCATCCTGATCCTGTCGATCATGGTTAATAATTTCATCCAGCGTCGCACAGGCGCGAGTTCATAAACAATGTGTATTATTCTTACTATCCATTAGGTCGCCTTTAAAGGAGGTGATGCAAAGACGGGCGAAAAACAAAAGAAATATCTCAGTTCGTTTTCGTTAGAAGTACTAATCTGAGGAGAAAATTACAAATGTCGAAGAAACTCTTTTTAGTCGTTATTCTTGTTCTGGCGATGGGCGTTATCGCCGCTTTGCCAGTCCACGCGCAGGGCGCGAAGTGGGATGGCTCGGATGATCTTCCGACCAGCCCGTTGGAATGCGGCACTGGCGACGCGATGGCCGCTCCGGCTGCGGATGCAACCGCTGAAGCCACTACGGCTGAAGCCCCTGCTTATGATGGCGGTTCACCCACCAATGCTCCTGATCTGGCTGGCAAGCCCATCACTTTGATCGATGTGCCGAAACTGATCGGTATCGGTTACTTTGATGCCACCGCCAAGGGTATGCAAGACGCTGCTAAGGAACTGGGCAACGTCACCGTCAAGACCGACGGCCCGACGGAAGCGAACATTGACAAGCAGATCACCTTCATCGACAACGCGATTACCTCCGGCGTGAACGGCGTCCTCTTCGCCGCCAATGACCCGGTCGCGATCTCGCCTGTTCTGAAGAAGGCTTTGGAAGCCGGTATTCATGTCGTCGGTTATGATGCCAACAGCCAACCGGATGCCCGTGAATGGTTTGTTAATCAAGCGCAATTCAACGGTATCGCCAAGGCTCTGATTGATGATATGGTTGCTGAAAAGGGTGACGCGGCCAGCTTCGCGATTGTCACCAGCACTTTTACCACCCCCAACCAAGCACGCTGGATTTCAGAAATGCAAGCCTATCAGGAAAAGTGCTATCCCAACATGAAGTGGTTGGAAACCGTTGAAGCGCAGGAAGACGCCAAGCTCTCCTTCGATCAGGCGACCACCCTCATCAACAAATATGGCGATGAACTGCAAGGCTTGTTCGGTATGACCAGCGTCGCGACCCCCAATGGCGCCGATGCCGTTACACAGGCTGGCGTTTGCGGTAAGGTGGCGGTTGTTGGTTTGGCGACCCCGAACCCGATGAAGCCGTTTGTTAAGGCGGACTGCGTGAAGTCGGTCGTTCTGTGGAATCCAGTTGATCTGGGTTACGCCGCTGTGTACGTCATGCGCGCAGTGGTCGATGGCAAGCTCAAGCCCGGTGACACCTCGGTTGAAGCTGGCAAGCTCGGCACGCTTCAGGTCATCAATGGCTCTGAAGTTCTGCTTGGCCCGGCCTTCACCTTCACTAAGGACAACATTGACGGCTTCGACTTCTAAACAAGGCGAAGGTTTATAAGACACGGCGGGGGCAAGAGCTGTCTTGCCCCTACGAGAATATCGTGTCTGTATCTGCAATCAGGGGCGGGTAAAGTTGCCCGTCCCTGTGCATGTTTGACTGAGAATTCACCCTAGGACAGGCGACAGAAATGACTCTATCTTCATTGACACCCTTGCTGGAACTGACGCGGACACTCGGACAGCCGCATATGGATTACGTCATCATCGGCGAGGGGAATACCTCCTGCCGGATTGATGAGGAGTCGTTCTGGATCAAGGCCAGCGGTAACGGGATGAATGGCATTGGCGAGAATGGCTTCGTCGCCGTCAAGTTTGCGCCTATTCTGGAGATGCTGGAGCAGCCTGTCGGAAAGCTCACGCGCGAGGAACAGAAGGCGATTATGAACGGGGCCAAGGTCGATCCGGCAGCGCCCGGTACGCCTTCGGTAGAGGTGACGTTCCATGCCATGCTGCTTAAGGAATGCAACGTGCCTTATATTGGGCATACCCATCCGACAGCGATTAACCGTCTGATGTGCAGCACGCGCGGGAAGGAATTTGCAGCGAACCGCATGTTCCCCGATGAGGCTGTTCTCTGCGGGCCGGAGTCGGTGCTGGTGCCGTATGTAGACCCCGGTTTGCCGCTGGCACTGGCGATTCGTGATGCGGTGCGTGAGTATCAGGCGAATTGGAATGAAGCACCAAAAGTGATTTTGCTGGGTAATCATGGTTTGATCGTGCTGGGTCACACGCCACAGGAGATTCTCAATGTCACCGCCATGACAGTCAAAGCAGCCCATATCTTCCAAGGAGCGTGTGCCGCAGGTGACCCGGTCTTCATGACGCATGAACAGGTATTGGTGATCGTCAACCGCCAAGACGAAATCGACCGACGCAGAATGTTTGTGGGCGGCTCCCCTCACTAACTAATACAAATTTTCATATCGGCTTTTTGTCTCTTCCTACTCAAGCGATTTGCGTAGGACAAGATAAACTGCGCTCCTAGGGACAATAGATTAAAGGAGCGTTGAATTACTATGGCTGATATTATTATTCGTTATGCCACGATCGATGATTTCCCCCGTATTAAACTGCTCCTCCAACGCTGCCATCTAGTGACAGAAGGCTTGTTTGAACCCGGTACCCAATGCTGGCTGGTCGAAGAGTTTGGCAAAAATGCCGTGGTCGGCATTGCGGCGATGGAATTGGGTGACCATGCCGGACTGCTTCGCAGCGTCGGGGTTGACCCTGTGTTCCGTCGGCAAGGGTTGGGCGCAACGCTGACCAACACCGCGTTTGAAGGGTGCCGGATGGCCGGACGGCGAATCGTCTACTGCTTTAGCACGGGAGCAGGAGCCTACTGGCAGCGGTTCGGCTTTCGCGAAGTGCAGGTGAGTGAAGTGGTGGCCGCGTTACCGGAAAGTCCACAGGTCAATCACTTTGAGCTGCGCTAAGACTGAGCACAAATAATAATTCTATTTCCCAAAAAGGATTTCCAAATGAGCACCTCTGAAAGATCGATTTTGTGGTTCAACACGGACCGTCGCGCCTGTACCGCACGTCGCGCAATATCAGCCTGATGAGGACGATTGCTTACAGGGGTTAAACGCTTCAAAAATAGAAATCTATCGCCAATTTCAACAAAAGGAACGACCAAAAGTTCGTGTATTAATCGTGGTATCAGTTTTTGACATGTTTCTGTAATTACGGTAGACTGCCAACATCTTTGGCAAGGCAAGTACCATATAAAGCCGCGCCATTTGTAATAAAGCGTTTTGTGTCAATAAAGGAGTCGGGTTAGATGCTTAAACGTCTTTCAGTATTGTTCGTCTTGGTTGCTTTAGTAGTGGGCGTCTTCAGCGTCGCTACCGCCCAAGAAACATCGGTTACCGTTGGTCCTATTACCAAGCGTGTACTTGATCGCGGTGAATTGATTTGCGGTGCCAATAAGGGCGGTTTGGCTGGTTTCGCCGTCGTGAATGACGCGGGCGAGTGGGCTGGCTTCGATGTTGATATTTGCCGCGCTGTCGCTTCCGCCGTTCTGGGCGATGCCAGCAAAGTAAGCTTCCGTCCGTTGGAAGCTGGTGAACGTCAGGCCGCTATCCAATCCGAAGAAATCGACATTATGTCGCGCAATACGACCTTCACGCTCAGCCGCGATGCGGTCTGGGGCGCGACCTTTGCTCCCACCACCTTCTATGATGGTCAGGGTATGATGGTCAAGGCCGACAGTGGCATCACCGACTTGGCGGGCTTGGAAGGTTTGACGATTTGTGTTCAGAGCGGTACCACCACTGAACTTAACCTCGCTGACCAGATGTCACTCGCTGGCGTGAAGTACACCCCCAAGGTGTTCTCTGAAGCCGCTGCGACATGGGATGCCTTCGTGCAAGGTCAATGCGATGCCTTTACCACCGACAAGAGCGGTTTGGTCGCTTACAAGGGCAGCAGCGCTGATCCCAGCCAGTACGCCATTCTTGACGTTACCATGAGCAAGGAACCGCTCGGTCCGTTGACCCCCCAATCCGATCCGCAGTGGGCAGACATTGTGCGCTGGACGGTTTATGGCCTTATTCAGGCAGAAGAATATGGCATTACCAGCAAGAACGTTGACGACTTCGTGAAGAGCGACGTTCCTGAAATTCAGCGTTTCTTGGGTCAGGGCGACAATGCTATCGGCTCCCTGTTCGGTATCAAGAATGACTTCATGGTACAGGTCATTAAGCAAGTTGGTAACTACGGCGAAATCTTCGACCGTAATCTTGGCCCGGACACCCCCTTCGACTTGGGTCGTGGTGTCAATGATCTGTGGACCAAGGGCGGCTTGATGTATTCACCGCCATTCCGGTAGGCCGCTGCCGCAGTATTGATGATTTAAAAAGTAAGGGCGACGTATTCCGTCGCCTTTACTAATCAATAGAAAGATTACCTTCTTAACTAAACATACTTAATGTTATTGACCGGACGAAAATCATTGGCGATCGTGCGTAATAGGCTAAGTTCAAGATTATGGCGGATGCTCCCTCGCAATTGAATCAAGATATCCAGAACCGTAGTTACGTTCCAGCATTGTTACGGGATCAACGTATCTTATCGATCATCGGTCAGTTGATATTCGCTTTTGTCTTGGTCTATCTGATCTCATTGTTGTGGACATCCATTCTCACTTCGCTTAGTTCTAAAAATTTAACCCCCAACCTCAACTTTTTGTCGAACCGAGCCGGTTTTGACATTGGTGAACGTCCAGAGTGGTACAGTTCCAACAGCAGTTATGGCGACGCCTTCAAGGTCGGCCTCACGAATTCGCTGCGCATTATCAGCGTCGGTCTGGTTTTGACGACGGTCATCGGCGTCATGGGCGGTATCTTTCTGCTGAGCAGCAACTGGCTCTTACGGAATGTGACGCGCGGCGCGGTGGAAATTCTCCGTAATACGCCGATCTTGATACAGCTCATTTTCTGGTATGCCATCGTCATCGCATCGCTGCCGGACTTCCGCGCGCCGTTGACACTGCTGCCGGAAGGCCGATATGTGCTGCCGATCCGCTGGTTGGTGGAATTGGCAGTTGTACTATTCCTGTGGTTTGGTTATTTGGCGAAGGAAAAAGTTGGCTCGCCCCGTCGTATGCTTGGCGTATCGGTTTTACTGGGGACGGTCGTCGCCATTGAAGCAGGTTTTCTATTTGTAGGCGCGTCCTTCGGGAGCGGTTTATTGACCAGCACCGGCTTTATCGTTTACGCCGTGTTGAGCGTTGTCTTGATTGTTATCGCGGCGACGCAAATTCGAAATGTGATGCGGTGGCGAGCGATAGGATTATCTGCGGGGCAGTTTGTTGGCGGGCTGCTGTTTTATTTCGGCATTTTGCCCGGTAATGGCATTTCGATTGACCTGTATCCCACGATTTTTATCAGCCGGCGCGGGTTTGCCTTTCCCGAATTCCATACGACTGGTCGCTTCGCGGAGTGGCTGGCGTTCATCGGCATCGGTGTTTCACTGGCGCTGGTCATGTGGATTTACTTGGGCCGTGTGACCGAACAAACTGGACGTGCCTATCCTCGCCCACTTTACAGCATTCTGGCGATTGGGGTCTTTACGGTGATTGGTTGGTTCGCGGTCGGGGTGCAGCCTGCGCCATCGGCCGTTCCGGTCACCAAAGACGGTCAAACAGTGTTCATGTCCTTATCGGACGCGCGTGATCAAGGATTATTAACGCCAGAAGACGAACAGTTTTACAGTGCGTCGCCCGTGCTTTATGTTCCACCTGTGCAGCGCGTGAATGCCGCCGGAGTCGTCTCCGGTTATGTGAGCGGCACACAGGTTTCGCCCGAATATATCGCGCTGTTGCTGGGCTTGGTGATCTATACAGCGGCCTTCATCGCTGAAATTGTCCGTGCGGGTATTCTGGCCGTGCCGAAGGGGCAAATTGAAGCGTCACGCGCATTAGGTTTCACGACAACGCAAACGCTGTGGATGATTATCCTGCCGCAAGCGATGAGGGTGATTATTCCACCACTTGCCAGCCAGTATCTTAATCTCGCTAAGAATTCCAGTTTGGCGATTGCGATTGCCTTCGCCGATGTGGTGCAGATCACGACCACGATTATGAACCAATCCGGCCAATCAGTGTCCGGTATCACCTTAATCATGATCACCTACTTGACGATCAGTCTGATCATTGCATTCTTCACGAATTTGGCGAACCGCCGCTTCCAGCTTGTGACGAGGTAGCGCTTCATGACAACCATTAACGAACAACATCCCGCGCACATAGGCAACACCATCGTCACCGAAACGGATGTGCCGCGCCGCAATCCACCGCTGCTGGCGGTCGGGCCGCTGGCATGGATCAAGAAGAATCTGTTCAATACCGTTGGCGACAGCATCCTAACGTTCGTCGTCCTGTTTATTGTGGGTGCTGTGGGCGTCTCCTTCGTCAATTGGACAGTTGGGCAGGCGAACTGGTACGCAATCAATTTCAATATCCGCCTGTTGATGCTCGGTCGCTACGAACCGGAGTATGAATGGCGCGTGACGCTGGTCGTTTTGCTGACGGCGTTTTCGATTGGCTTGGCGCTGGCGGCTTGGGCACGGCTGCGGCTGGCGCATGGTGTTACGCTTGCGGTCATCGTGGCGTTGACGTTTATCATTCCCGCTATTATCTATGCGACTATTCCGCTGCCAGCTTATTATGCGTCGGCAGGCAAGATCAAAATTGGCGGGGACTCCGGACAAACACCACAGGCACAAATGGCATTTACGGGTCGCGCAGGCGAAACCGTCAGCATCCGGTTGGCGGATCAATTCGCGGGTTCTGATGGTAACCTATCACAGCTCCACAGCTTTGCGGATAACGCCGCGAATGCAGCCATGAACGCGGCGGCCAATCGCTTAAATACCGAAGCACGGATAGCGGAGCTTAACCGTCAGTTAGCCACGGATTCACTGACGCCCAACCAACGAAGCCGTGCCGAAAACGAATTGAAACGGCTGAAAGACGCCGATCCGGTTGTCGATGCGCTGAAGCTCAACCAAGAGCCAGTCCATGTGACTGTCTTGCAGGGCACGACGATGCAGCCTTTGCCGGATGGTGACGTGGTCTTGGCTGATCCCAGTCAAGGCATGACCGTTACGCTGCCGGAAGATGGTTGGTATGTCCTCAGAAAAGAAATAGACGACGCCAAAGCGGTCAATATCCTCGAAATCAAAGGGATTTATCCGATCCTGCTACGTACGATTACGCGCGGCTTAGACGATGTCAACGCGGTTGCGGGCAGCGTGTCTCAGTATGTGCGGATGACAGATACCTATACGACTGAGGCGACACTGCCTGCTGATGAAAACGGGAAGGCACTCCCATTTATTGTTGTTACCAGCAATCAGTATCGCGGAACAGCCAGCCTGAGTGATTATCTCCGGCTGTATGTGGCTCCGTTCTTAAACCAGATCAATGTCTTCCTATTGGTGGTTCTGGTCGTCGGCACGCTCGGACATTTTGCGGGGCGAATGCTTGACCGCTACTTCTCGCCTCACCTCCGTCCTCGTTCAACCTCCAACCGCGTTGCGACGTGGCTACTGGTGGTCGTGCCGATTTTGAGTTTCATTTTAATTTACGGCCTCACGGGCGATGGTGGATTCTTACCGCTTACGGATACCCGCCGTTGGGGCGGCGTCCTGCTGACGATGCTCCTGACTGTCGTGGGCATTATCGGGTCATTACCGTTTGGTATTTTGTTAGCGCTGGGACGGCGCAGCAAGATGCCGGTCATCAGCACCGTTTGTACCATCTATATTGAACTGGTACGCGGTATTCCGTTCATCACTGTACTGTTCATGGCGCAGCTGCTCATTCCGTTGATCAATCCTTCGCTCTCGAGTTTTCCGGGTGCGTTCCGCGCAATGATCGCGACGGTGTTGTTCACAGCGGCCTATAACGCGGAAGTGGTACGCGGCGGTTTGCAGGCCATTCCACATGGGCAAGATGAGGCGGCGAAGGCGCTGGGTTTGAATGCCCTACAAGTGACCTTCTTCATCACCTTACCACAGGCGCTGCGTCTGGTCATCCCGCCGATGATGGGCAACTTCGTGGGTATGTTCAAGGATACTTCGCTGGTGGCGATTGTCGGCTTGCTCGACCTGACCGGTATGGCACAGAACATTGTGTCCCAGACTGAGTTCTTGGGGCTGCGGCGCGAAACGTTCATGTTCATCGCGATTTTCTACTTTGTCTTCAGTTATTTGATTGCTGCGATCAGCCGCCGGATTGAATCGACCGGCGCAGGGCAGTCGATTAAGATGCAAATTTAGGGTCATCTGTATTTACTAGGGTACTTTTAACGAGGTTTAGTCATTATGGCCGAAACGAACAGCGCCACTCCCCAATCTGGCGAGCCGATTATTGCCTGTAAGGATGTCAACAAGTGGTTCGGGGAGTTCCATGTCCTGCGCGATATTTCTGTCGATGTCGCCCCGCGCGAGGTGGTGGTCGTCATCGGCCCATCGGGTTCGGGGAAATCAACGTTTATCCGGTGCATTAACCGTTTGGAAGAACACCAGAGCGGACAAATCGTGGTGGACGGAATCGAACTGGGGAACGACGTTCGAAACATCGCGGCGATCCGGCGCGAAATCGGCATGGTATTCCAGCAGTTTAACCTGTTCCCACACAAGACGGTTGCCGAAAATATCACACTGGCACCGATGAAAGTGCGCGGTTGGTCGAAAGATAAGGCTGAAGCCAAAGCCAAAGAACTGCTGGCGCGCGTCGGTATCCCCGAGCAGGCCAACAAGTATCCCGGCCAGCTTTCGGGCGGTCAGCAGCAGCGCGTGGCGATTGCCCGTGCGCTGGCGATGGAACCCAAGATCATGCTGTTTGACGAACCGACCTCGGCGCTCGACCCTGAAATGATCAAGGAAGTGCTGGACGTCATGAAGGAACTGGCTTTGAGCGGCATGACCATGATCGTGGTCACGCATGAAATGGGCTTCGCCCGTGAAGTAGCTGACCGCGTCATCTTCTTCGATCAAGGGCGGATTGTGGAGCAGGGTACGCCGGAATACTTCTTCGAGAATGCCCAGCATCCACGTACCAAATTGTTCCTGTCGCAGATTTTATGATTTCTGTTTAAGCAATGCCGTTCAAGTTAAGGAGCGCGAAAGTGCTCCTTTTCTATTCGTCGGTCAGGCTTGAGTTTCACTCAAACTGAAGTGAGACACAGTCTATATGATAAGCTATGTCTCACCGGAGCACATCACTCAAATCGATATGCAGGCAGACCATCTAAGCGTGGGCGGCTTGTAGTTCGATGCCAGCTTGGTTGTTGTACTTTTCCCACATCGCGGCGTACTCGGCATCGGCAATCGAATGCGCAGCTAAGCGATTAATCCACGTCTCGGTGGCCTGTTCGGCACGGGCGAAACAATCATCCATGAACTGCTTCTTCTCTCGTGCACTGCCCTTGAGCACTGAGGGCGCATCGGCAAGAAACTGCGCTTCTAGTGCGTCGAAGTCCCTGCGAATTTCGGGCTGAATATTAGCGAAGTTGGTCATGGCGCGGCGGTGCAGCAGTTCATGTTTCCACCACAGGGTTTGCGGATCAAACTGCTCATTAGGAATGCCGGTGTGCGGTAGTTCAACGCCGAGGAAAACAGGCTTGAAGATTGATAGGCAGGTTCCGGAAGTTCCGGTAAACCAGCCCATCGCCCCATCATTGCCTAGCTGAGCCACCATCGCGCCGGTGGCCTGCCATTGGGCGGTCTTGGGCGATCCGGCATGCACACAGATATTGGTGTATTTCTCAACCGCTTCCGGATAATAGCCATGATCGTGGATGCGGAGCACGTCAAAACCGGCTGTCACATCGATGCTGCCACGTTTGGAGGCAAGCCCGTTCAGTGAACACGCCTGCCGTTCACGAGCGCTGACGTTGGCGGTCATTTCTTCGTCGATGTAGCTCATCCAGTTCACCGGCTCTTTGAACGAGGTGAGATCGGGAGTTCCATTTATTGACAGCACATTGGAAATTGAGCCGATGCTATCCGTCAAGCGCTTGGCGACCCAGTTGCGCCCTGCTGTCTCGATGATCCACGCTTCGTTGGGGTCGGCGATTAAACAGCTTCCATCAAAGTGAGAATTTCCGGTCAGTTCGCAGTTTCCGCCCTGCCCGAATTCTGCAACCACCACGCCGATGGCTTCGACTGCTTCACGAGCCGTTCGGCCTCGCTCCAGCCCCAACCGCAGCATGTCGATAACCATCAGGCCATCCCGTTTTTCTTCTTTTTGCAGCGTGGTAAACACAGCCTCGTTACCGATGGCTACGCCGTATTCATTGAAGCCGAGTTCTGCGCCCCACGTCCAGAAGGCGCTTAGCGAACTTTTGACAAAGGCCAGCGAACGCAATCGTTGCACCATTTATCTGCTCTCGGACGAAGCCTATAGCCGCATCATTTATGACAATCTACCCTTCTAGGTAGCACCACACTAAACGGCGGAAAGGCTTTTCTTAGTAACATAGCCTTACCCCAGTTTAGCGGAGAGAAAAAAATGTCCGTTAGACTGAAAGTAAGGAGCAGAAAATGGGAAAGAACAAGAAGTACAGCGATGAGTTCAAGCAAGAAGTGCTGGCAATGGTGGCAGGGGGAGAGCGGAGTGTCAGCCAGATCGAGCGTGATCTAGACATCACGCCGGGACTGATCTACAAGTGGCAGCAACGCTATCGGGTCGTGGAAGAGAAACTGCAACCGAGTGCCGAACGAGTCGAGCAAGCAGAAATCCGGTTGAAACGGAGGTGGAAATCACACGACAGGAGCGCGATATCCTAAAAAAGCCATTCGAGTATTCTCGCGGCGGGAGTCGTGAAGCGCTATCAGTTCATAGCAGCTCATCGCCAGATGTATCCGGTGCAGCGGATGTGCGCGGTGCTGGGGGTGGGCTCGAGTGGGTTTTACGATTGGCTGAGGCGCGAACCGAGCCAACGACAGCAAGCAAATGAGGCGTTGGGGGTTCGCATTCGAGCAATCCATGACAGAAGCCGCCAGACCTATGGCTATCTGCGTGTTCACGCTGAATTACGCCAAGCCGGTGAAGTCGTAGGCAAATACCGGATTGCACGTTTAATGACCCGCATGGGCTTGAAAACACGTGGTCAACGCCGCTTTCGGGTGACCACCCAAAGCAATCCCCGTCGCACACCTGCACCGAATCGGCTGGCGATGAGCTGCTATGAACTGATAGCGCTTCACGACTCCCGCCGCGAGAATACTCGAATGGCTTTTTTAGGATATCGCGCTCCTGTCGTGTGATTTCCACCTCCCGTTTCAACCGCCGGATTTCTGCTTCCTCGACTCGTTCGGCACTCGGTTGCAGTTTCTCTTCCACGACCCGATAGCGTTGCTGCCACTTGTAGATCAGTCCCGGCGTGATGTCTAGATCACGCTCGATCTGGCTGACACTCCGCTCTCCCCCTGCCACCATTGCCAGCACTTCTTGCTTGAACTCATCGCTGTACTTCTTGTTCTTTCCCATTTTCTGCTCCTTACTTTCAGTCTAACGGACATTTTTTTCTCTCCGCTAAACTGGGGTAAGGCCAGTATGGGGAGTGATTTTAAAGACTACTTATCAACGCATTAAAGCGTCAAATAAGAGTAAATTCTGTCTCCACCATTTAGTATAGTGCTACCTTATCGGTAGAAGATACTGGATAGCGCATGACGTGAATCCTATCCTCAACAGAATGGACTCGGTGGTTCGAAATTCGGCGGTATACTGAGATATCGAAAACTTCGAACCACATTCTTCTAATAGTCGGGTTATTTTGCTCATGTCTTTACTTGATGCAGTTATCATTTTTGTCGCGGCAGTGCTGGCTGGCGCTTTGAACTCAGTGGCGGGCGGCGGCAGTTTCCTCTCCTATCCGGCGCTGGTGTTCAGCGGTGTACCCTTGATTAATGCCAATACGACCAGTACGATCGCGCTGTGGCCGGGTTCGGTCGCCAGCGTGGGCGCGTATCGCAAAGAAATCGCTGCCGAGCGCCAAGGACTGGTTCCACTGCTGGGAGCAAGCCTGCTGGGTGGGATCATCGGCGCGTTGATCCTACTGGGAACGCCTCAAAATACGTTTGCGAAACTTCTCCCCTTCTTACTTTTATTCGCAACCGTGCTCTTCGCCTTTAGCAAGCGCATCAATGCCTACGTGAGGGGCATGATTTCAGCGGATACGGCTCGTTCGCAAACGCGGGTACGGATCGGTGTGATCTTCCTGCAATTCGTGATCGCCGTGTATGGCGGCTTTTTTGGCGGCGGCATTGGCATCATGATGCTGGCGGCTTACGGCCTGCTGGGCATGGATAACATCCACCGCATGAACGGCATGAAAACGCTAATGGCGACAGTCATCAACGGAGTGGCGGTGCTGGCCTTCGTGCTGGCCGGAACTATCTATTGGCCGCAGGCAATTGTGATGGTGGTCGGCGCGATTATCGGCGGCTATTCCGGCGCGACCTATGCCCAGAAGATCGATCCGGTGCGGGTGCGGCAGTTCGTGATTTTGGTGGGCTGCGTCATGACGGTGATCTTCTTCACAAGGACGTATTTGAGCTAGCGATTAGCTTTTGGCGGTTAGCTGTTAGCTTTTGGCTGGTACAGAAGGGGTGTGAAAACACTCCTTTTTGTTTTATGGCGAAATTGGCAAAGTCACTGTCATTTTTTGGCGAAACGTGTGTCCATTCGGCAGGTGGCTCGGCTGGATTCGCGGCAATCAGGGTGATGGGGCTGCCGCCGCCATAATTGCCAAACCGAAACCATTTTTTACCACAGAGACACAGAGCAAGAAGAGAAAAAACATTCATCGTTCTATCATTGCTTTGATTGGGAGAATTCGTCAGACTCTTCAGAATCAGAATGGCTTTTAGCGGTTCGCAATTGGCGATTGGCTCCAAATCCGAAACCGGTTATGTCAGAAATGTCGTCAGAGTCAGAGGCTCAAGCCTCTGCCTGAGTGAAAAAGGGCGCTGAAGCGCACTGTTAATGCGAAATGTGCGGCGAAAGCAGCACAGGCGGCAAATTTGGCATGCCAAATGTTGCAAATATTGCAGTTGTGAATCGGTCGGGTTTGTAACATTTAGAACGTACCACTAGCCGATTCAGAACCCCCGCCCTAACCCTTCATCACCGCGTTCGCAAGCTCACTCCGGTGAAAGCCCGTAGTAACAGGGCAAGGGAGCAAAAACAAGTACCCTGATGATTATGATATGACAGGTGACGAGGGAACGGGTTACTATTTGGAAGAACATTTTGTCACTCTTTGGCGGGGTTGGCGCTAACCGTTTTGAGGGAGTGAGGAGGTGTGGCAGGTTTTGGGATGGTTGGAATTCGGTCGGTGATGGTTTGTGCGTTTAAACCGAAGTTATAATACATCTATACAATACTGTTGAACCGCCAAGAGGCGGAGAGTTTTAACGCAAAGGTGCAAAGAGGCAAAGGCGCGAGGACGGTGAAGCAGAATGAGCATTGACGAGTTCGATGTTAGCGAGAAGTGCCGTGATCAGTTAAAAAAAGCAGGATTTAGTGATTAGGACACAGCATGTCACTACAAAGATAAGGTTGGTATAGAGTGAACGAGGGCGCGAGGCTGCGCCCATAGAGCCGTTTAGAGATTAGGTTTGCCACCGGCGGCGTTGGAGGTGATGTTGAGTCCGACGATGAGGAATTCGACTTCTTCATCACATTTGGGGCGGTGCTCGACGCCTTTGGGGACGATAAATAGATCATCTTTGTACAGTTCAATATCCCGATCCCGCAATGAAATGGTGAGATGGCCTTTATAGAGAATGAAGAGTTCGTCTTGATCGTCGTGTTTATGCCAGCGGGTTTCACCGATGCCTCTGGCGACTTTGAACAACTGTCCATTGGCCTCGCCGATGATTTTCTGTGACCAGTGCTCGGTGACGGATGCCAGCGCGTCGGGGATGTTGACTTTATCCATAGGTAATCTCCAGTTGATAACGATATTGTGGAGTGTATGGATTCAGGTCAGCGTTTCAATCACCCAATGATTCCATTGGGGAAGCGAACTTCCAAACCATTAAATCAATTACTTCATACGAACGTGATATTCTTCGACAACAAAATCGTCAGAAAAATCTCGAAACCATGCAGATAGTTTTTTGCCAGCAAACCTGAGTTCAAAGTATTTATCTTGCTGACGGAGCGTCTCTCTGACCTGGCTAAGATGTGCTTTTCCGTTTTCCTGTGGGGTATTTTGATAGGCTTGTATCAAGATATTCAACATAGCTCTAGGTTTGAATTTTGGAGTAGCAGCATTTAGCGGAGCTTGCATTGTCTTTTGAGTGATTATGTTCGCAGGTTTCGTCTTTGGTATTGAGGCAGTCTTATGAGTCGACTCATTTAGCTTTTTGACACTTACGACTTGCCTTATGATATCTTCAATATTGTGGTATTCATTGCAAAATCTGCGTAATATATCTGAAGGTTGCTCTTTGGTTCCAATGCCAATCACCTTAGCTCCTTTTTGGCGTATTTCTTGGCATACAGTCGCAAAGTGGGTATCACTCGAGACGATAAAATAGATATCGGCTTCTTTTTTCTCGAGCATTAAGGCCACATCCATTGCCAACTTAAAATCACTCGCATCTTTAGCAACTCGATTTTGTTGTACCTTTTTCACACTGAGTTCATGCAACGTTTGAACATGAGTTGATAAAGGAAGTTTTTTCCAATCCCCATAGGCTTTTTTTATTCGCAGTGTGCCGTATCGATTACAGAACTGAATAATTTGTTTAGCATACTTGATTTGATTATCAGCATCGATTAACAGCGCGACGGTTTTACCAGAAGTCGTCATATTAGGAATTTCCAAATCAAGCAAAGGCTAGTTGTATTTCAAAGTATATAAACATAATATCAATATAAACCAAAAACCGATTTCTCTGTATATATAAAGCTCAATTCAGCCTTGTTAGATTTGAACTTTTGTTCTACAATAGACCTATAAGTTTGGTGGTTAGTCAGACCCCACCCTGAATCCCTCCCCGTAATAACAAGGAGGGATTTGAAGAACCTTAAACGACTTTTAACCCACGATCATCAGGCGAGAGATTATTCTCCGCAGCCGAGTCGTGTAAAATACAATCTACCGTTACAATAGACAGGTATGATCTGCAACCAGCATTAAGGAAGAAAACCCATGCGTGAAATCACAGTGGCGACGGTGCAAATGCGTCCCAAATTGGGCGAGGCTGAAGACAATCTGGTCAAGATGTCGGAAACCATCGCCAAGATCGCATCCCAACAAAAAGTGGATTTGATCGTTTTCCCCGAACTGATCACCAGCGGTTATGAACTGGGCGTGCGCTTCACCGAACTGGCGCAGCGCGTACCGGGGCCGACCATCAACCTGATCGCCCAGCGCGCCAACGAGTACGGCGTGTATATCGCCTTCGGGATGGTGACCAAAGAGAAGGTCGAGTCGGTGCTGTATAACTCGGCGATCCTCGTGGGACCGGACGGCGAACTGCTGGATGTTTACAACAAAATCCACCTGCGCGGTGAAGAGCGCATGGCCTTCCGCGAAGGCTTTAAGCTGCCGATTATCCCCACCGAAGTCGGCAACATCGGTCTGATGATCGGCTATGATCTGGCATTCCCTGAAGTGGCCCGCAGCCTTGCGCTGGATGGCGCGGATATCGTGTGCGTGTGCGCGAACTGGGAAGCGGCCAACATCGACGAATGGAAGACTTACGTACGGGCGCGTGCCTACGAGAACTCGCTGTTCGTGGCGGCGGCCAACCGGATCGGCGAAGACGTGACGCTGACCTTCGGCGGCGAGAGCATGATCGTCGGGCCGCGCGGGCACATTCATGCATCGCTGGCGACCGAGACGGATCCCAAGACCGGCGAGCCGATGGAAGGCTTTGCTGTGGCGCGCATCGACCTCGATGAAGTGCGCAAGAACCGCGAAGAATTCCAGTTCATCCAGAACCGCCAGCCTGCCGTGTATAAGGCGCTGGTGCGGAAGTATTAATCAAATCTTCACCCCCTTACCCCCTCTCCACTTCGTAGAGAGGGGGAATCTGGGCGGTGATCAGCCCCTCACCTTAGCCTCTCTCCCTCAAAACGAGGGGAATTCATCAATCCATCTCTTGCTTTGAAATCACTGCTCGCAATTCCCAGAACGCTTGTGCGATTCAACAAGACACAGTAAACTATTTCCATTGGATAATATGTTCTGTTCAGATCAGCATCGATTGCTCCACATGAGCGTGCATGCTGTCCGATATTGTCCGCAAATCTCCTCTTTATCGACCCAAATTGAAAGGCAAACGTGCAAATGGATGCAGCCCTGAAACACAGCATATGGCTCCAGTACGGCGCGGCGCTGGATACGCTCGAAGATGCACTGAACCTGTGTCCGGATCATCTTTGGACAACTGCGTTGTGGCCTGATTCCGACGATGCGCGTTACGGGCAGTTCTGGTACATCGCATATCATACCCTGTCGTGGACTGACCTTTTCCTCGGCGGTTCCTATGAAGACTTTAGGCCGCCTGCGCCATTTGTGCGGGGCAATCTGCCGGATCAGCCGTATACGAAAGACCAGATTTACACGTACCTTCGAGAGTGCCGCGAAAAAGCCCAAGCCATTCTTGAAGGCCTAACGGATGAGACGGCCTACCGCCTTTTTATATTGGAGTGGATTCAAGCACCCTATATTGAGATGCAGATTTACGCGATGCGGCACATTCAAGAACATGCGGCGCAGTTGAATATGGTACTCGGACAACATGGTGTGACAGGACAGGATTGGGTTGCCCAAGCTAGAGACAAGACTCCATAGGGCGTGCTATTAAATGCTACCCCCACCCTAACCCTCCCCCGCAAGCGATCTGAGGAGAGGACATGTTTGAAAATGAGGGAGAGCACAATCGCAAAAATCCAATTCGGGAGCACACATAGGTGCTCCTCTACGGGAAGGCTTGTTATCTAAGAATAACATCTCCTAAAAAGGTGTCCTCTCCTCAGCGCAAGCGATGGAGGGAATAAATACCAAAGAGAGTTAGAATCGAGAAGTTGCGATAGACCACTTGAAAGGAATAACATGCAGAAAACACACTTAAATCCGGACGTGGTATCGAACCCCGGCGGCCTGTACTCGCAGTTGGTCAAAGTGGATGTCGGGGATGCGACGTTCCTGTATCTGGCGGGGCAAGTCGCCGAGGATAAAGACGGCAACGTGGTCGGCGAAGATGATATGGCTGCGCAGGCCGAGCAGATTTACAAGAACATCGCGGCTATCCTCGCGACGGAGGGCGCGACACTCAGCGACATCGTTCGCGCCACAACTTATATCGTGGATATGACCGAGCGGGCGGCGGTCAGCGCCATTCGCAAGAAGTTGTTTCCAGTCAATCCACCGGCCACGTCATTAGTCGAGGTCAGCGCATTAGCAGGTGATGAATGGTTGATTGAAGTCGAGGTAACGGCTGTCATTCCGCGCAAAACGGGCTAACATTTAAATAGGACATCATAGGATGTCCTCTCGTTTGCAGCGACCAAGGAAAGACGCATATGCCAGATGTCAAAGTCAATGAACGACGGCTCGACGAACAGCTTTCGCATTTGGAACAGGCACGTTCCTGGAGTCCGCGTGTGATCTCCAAGTTTGAAACCTTTATCCGTACTGCTACAGACTTTGAACTGCTGCGGGTCAATCCACTGCTTTACGCGGAAGAGCGCAGCATGACCGAAAGTGAGGCGGTGGACCTATTCTTGCATGCCGCCAAGATCGGCCTGTTTGAAATGGATTGGCATATCGTGTGCCCGCACTGCGGCTTTATTGTCAACAGTATGCACAACATGGGACAGCTGCAAGCGCATAATGTCTGCTCGGTCTGCGGCATTGAGCGCGATTATTCGCTCGATGATTACATACTGGTTGCATTTTCGATTTCGCCGCAGGTACGGGAAATTCCGTACCATCATCCCGAAACGCTCGATATTGAAGATTTGTATTTCAATTACCGGCTAAGTAAAGACCTCATTTCGCCGATTCCTCAATTTCCTTCATGGCGTGATATCGCGCAACACATCACCAAATATATTGATTATGTGCAGCCCGGAGCAAAATTGACGACGGCATTTGAAATCCCGCCGGGGCCGCTGCGGGCGACGAATGGTGAAAACCAGAGTTGTATTCAGCTATCGGTAACTCAGGAATACGATGAGAATGCCAGCCGGATACCGATCCGACTGGTGAACGGCAAATTTCAGTCGGATGATCCAAAGATGCAGCCGCGTAACCTGACGACAATCGCTCAGGACAATCAGCCTGTCACTTCTTTTTATGACCTTGAACGCGAACTCCCCAACGGCAAAGTGGTGATCGAATTGGAGAATATGCAGGATCGCCGCAGTGCCCTGTGGATTTATCAGCCGCCCAATATGCCGACACCAGTGCTGGCTTTAAAGCCGAGTTTGAATGCTAAAAAGCTATTGACGACCCAAACCTTTAGTGATTTGTTTCGTTCACAGGTTATCAACACCGGCGAAGCGATTTCGATCAAGGACATCACGTTCCTGTTTACCGATCTCAAAGGTTCGACCGCAATGTACGAGCAGGTCGGGGATGCCAAAGCCTACTTTCTCGTCCACCAGCACTTTGATGCCTTGAGCCATGTCATCCGTGAACGCAGCGGCGCGATTGTAAAAACCATTGGTGACGCAGTGATGGCTGTTTTTGATAATCCTGTAGAGGCCACCAGCGCCGCCATTGAGATGATTGACGCGCTTAAAGCATTTAACCAGACGATTTCGCAAGAATTGGTTCTGAAAGTCGGCATTCATCGTGGGCCTTCGATTGCCGTATCCGTTAATGACAAGAATGATTATTTTGGGCAAACGGTCAATATCGCGGCGAGAGTACAAGCACTGGCCGATGCCAATGAAGTGTATATCACGGCTGAAGTCTACAATGCGCCGGGGGTTCGTGAAGCACTCAAGGCCCATCATGTCCTACCAGATGAAGTATTGGTCAAAGGTGTCAGCGAAAAACTGCACGTCTATAAAATTGGCACCCATCCTGACGCTTAGATTGCCAATATACCTGTAACATTTTGATCAGATGTTATACTATTCCGCATCGCAACTTGAGGAAAAATGCTCATGTACGCAGTCAAACTGGTGGAACGTCCACCCAATTAGTCTTCAACCTGTAGACGAAGATTAACCCTCGCTCCGGCCCGCTGGGCCTGTTTGCCATGCCGTAAAGTTCGACTGAAACCGGAACCCGATGATCTCGACGGTGCTTGACGCCGCCGAGCTTTTTGCGTTCCGGTCCGCCGCCGTGCCCGTGCGCCACCTGCCTGTTTTGTCTTATCCCAACTTTTCGCAAACCAGACAAAACAGGAGGATACGATGGAAATCATCCGGGGCAAACATGCCTCGTTTTTGGACGCATCGGGCTTGGCGGAACGGCTGAGCGGAACACACATGGTACACATCGACATCGGAACCGGTGACGGACGCTTCGTGCAGCATGTGGCGCAGGCTGATTCGAGCCGCTTTGTGATTGGCATCGACGCCTGCCGCGAAAACTTGCAGGATGTATCGCGCCGTGCGCCGGCGAACGCGCTGTTCGTCATCGCCAATGCGCAAGCGCTGCCGGAGGAGTTGAGCGCCTTAGCCTCGCACATCAGCATCAACTTTCCGTGGGGCAGTTTGCTGGCGGGACTGCTGAGCGCGGATGAAGGCTTACTGCATGGATTGGCGCGCATCGGCCAGCCGAACGCGCGGCTCGATGTGCGCTTGAACGGCGGAGCGCTGGCGGAACAGGGTTGGTCACTGGAAGACGGTGCAGCACGGATTCATGACGTGCTGGCGGCGTGTGGATTTCGCATGGCAACCGCAAGTGCCCTATCGAGCGGCGAACTGAAGATCTTCCCGACGACATGGGCCAAGCGCATCGCCTTCGGTCGTGATCCCCGAGCCATGGTGATGTCGGGGATTAATCGGGCGAACGTTTCGATTTACGCCGAAAATTCGGTATACGAAGCCCTATAACAACGCAGGGGTTTGTTGGACTGCATTAACATGTGGAGAGCGAATTTCCAAAATCCTCACCCCTTCTTAAAAGCTGTTCTGATGAGGTCGTTACTATATCCACCGTTTAGTGCGATGCTACCACCCCATTTGAACGGCTTATATGAGGAACACGCCATCGTAATCAACATTAATGGTGCAGCCGCCGTTGTTGGGATCACCATAAATTTCCACCCATGACAGCTTGGATGTTTTGCGGGAAGTAAACGTAATGGTGATGGTGAGTTGATTGTTGTCAAAGACGCCTTGATAAACGTTGTCGCTCACACGCGACAAGGGATAAACGAGGTCTTTCCAACGCGGGTTGAAGTTCAAGGTTGCACCATCTTCGCTGAACTTGAGAATGCTGTTGCCTCTGCTCACTTCCGGCGCATTCGGATTACAGGTATTGGTGGTGGCAAAGGGCGTTTGAATCCATTGACCATTCGGCGGGAGTTTCTTTTTGGGGGTACCTGCCGCCTGTGTGGTGGGCGAGGCAGTCGGTTCTATCGGGGCATGATCGGAAAGTAATGAACTCAGGATATATCCGGTCTTTTCCCCGACGCTGATTTTGTACCAGCGGTCAACAGCGCCGACTTTTTCGCCTGTAATCACCTCCAAAACGACCACCGATTTCCCCTTGGCTAAGGTGGTGATCAGCGTGGCCGTCGTTTTGGGTTCAGCCCTTACTTTTGCCGCGCGAACATTCACATAATAGGTCGAGCCTTGTTGAGCCGAGGCAGGAACAGCCAGCAGAAGAAGCAGACTAACCAGTGCAGTAAGAATAAGCCGCCGCATAAGTAACAACCTTCGTGAATGAGTAAATCTATCTCTAGCGTAGGTTGTATTTGAGAGTCTGTAAATGAAGATGTAACGAAGTAGGGGTTTGCGACTGGCAAACCCCTACAAAGATTATTGGTTGTAGCGAGGAAGGCGTTTACCCGTTCTTCAAGCCGTGCGGCGGTTCGCCATATTTGCCCGAACTGAAGACGTAGACATAGTTGACGATATCGCCGTTGGGGTTAGGCGTCGCGCCTGCCGTCCAGTTGAACAGCCACTTGGCATCGCTGATGCTCAGGTTGACGCAGCCATGACTGCGGCGGTAGCCAAAGTAGTCATGCCAGTAGGTTCCGTGCAGGCTGATCGAACCATCGAAGTACATGACCCACGGCACACTTTGAAGGTCATAGGCACTGGGGGCACCGGTCGCGCCGGACATCCGATCATCGGGCATCTTGGCCCAGATGTTGAACAGGCCTTCGTTGGTGTCGTGGTTGGGGAGGCCGCTGGCGATCAAGGTGGCGAACACCGGCTTATCATCCTCATAGGCCACAAGCGTCTGCTCATACAGATCAACCGCTACCCAGCGTCCGGTCACAGAATCATTGCTGCTATCTTTGGGATGGGGCGCGGGCTGTATCTTGGAGACGAAGGTTTGCTTCAGCCACTGGTTGGGGCCGATCATATACCACAGCCAGCCTTCCGCGTCGGTGGCTTCGGCGTAGATATTCACCAGATCATAGCGCTTGGTCAGGTAGCCGCTCTCTTTAGCGCTGGGGCCGCCGGGGGTCAGTGAGGCATAAATGCCAGTGGTATCCAGCACCCACGCGAAAGGTTGATTCCAATTGTCGGGCAGCAGCACGCCTGTAAATTCGGAGGGCGTGACCAGCTTGGTATTGGCGCGGGGAATCCACAGGCCGCCCAAAATTTGCAGCCAATCAGGGTTATCTTCGTTGGTCGCGGTAATGAAGTTGAAGCCCTGCGGAATTTCGCCGACGATGTTGCCACCGGGGGCATCATATTTGCTGACGGCATCCGGCCCGATTTTATAGAAGCTGTAGAAGCCGATGGTCGAGCCATCCAGCGGCACACGATCCAGCTTGGGCTTGGGCTGCGCCGCGATCAACGCCAGACAGTCTTTGCTGGTGGGCTGGTCGGCTTTAAAGGCACAGGCTGGCGGCTCAAAAATCGGTGCGGCAGGATCAGCGTCCTGCGCGAAGGTTACAGCGGAAATCGTCAGCAGCAGCATGGCTGACAAAGCGATAAGTCGTTTCATCCGATAACTCTCTCCCACAATCTGAAGTCTATTGGAGCACATCATACCACAGCCTTTTTGGGGTGTGATGGGTCGCTGGCTGACGATTGGACTACGGCGCGGTTATGGCACATCAACGCCTGACCGTTCATAATATGGTAGATAGAATGAATTGTGTTGTACGGGCAAGAAGATGATGCCTTACACATTGAGGTGAATACGCCGTAGGGGCAAGATATATCTTGCCCCTACACAGCCGCTCTCTGTGTTAAAAATAAGAACCTTAGCTTGCTCCTGCACCGACATTCTCAATGTTAAACCGTGCATGTCTTTCAAGAGGCCACCATGACCCCCAAAATCACCGGCATTTTCAATATTATGGCAACACCTTTTAAGGCGGATTTCTCGCTGGATCTCGACAGCCTGCGCCAACTGGTCGAGTTCCAACTGGACAAAGGCGCTTACGGCCTGACGATCCTCGGCGTGTTGGGCGAGGCGGCCAAGATGAACGTCGACGAACGGCGGCAGGTGGTCGAAACCGTCATCGAAACCGTGGCTGGACGCGTGCCGGTGGTGGTCGGCACCAGTCATGAAGACCTCGCCACCTGCATCAGCCTGAGCAAAGCCGCTTTCGCGACGGGCGCTGCCGGTGTCATGATCGCCCCGCCGCGCATGAACAAGCCGACTGATGATCAGATCATCGGCCTCTACAGTGACATCGCCGCGCAGATCGATCAACCGATTGTGGTGCAGGACTTCCCGCCTGTGAACGGTGTCTTCATGTCAGCGGATATGCTGGCGCAGTTGGCCGAGAAAATCCCGAACGCCCGTTACCTCAAGCTGGAAGATCCGCCGCTGATGGAAAAGATCGGTGCCATCCGTGAACGCACCGATAAGTTTGAAATCTTCGGTGGCTTGGGCGGCATGTTCCTGCTGGAAGAACTGCGGCGCGGCGCATCCGGCACCATGACCGGCTTCGCCTTCACCGAGATTCTGGTGGCGGTGTTCAAAGCCTTCCAAGCCAAGGACTTCACCCGCGCCGAACAGATCTTTGACAAGTATCTGCCACTGATCCGATACGAGAACCAGCCGATTATCAACCTGACCATCCGCAAGGAAATCCTCTACCGGCGCGGCGCGATGGCTTCGGCTACCCTGCGCAATCCGTTCGTGCCGATTGACGCCGGAACCCACGACGAAATTGGCTGGATTTTGCAGCGTGTGGGCATTGTCGATCCCAAGCAGAAGATCAGTTTGTAAATTCAGGATATGTCTATGGCAGGATTTGCCAGCGGCAAATCCCTACAACAATTTCAGGAGACAAGAACATGGACTTAGGACTTAAAGGGAAGGTCGCGCTGGTGGCCGCCGCCAGCAAGGGACTCGGCTTCGGCGTGGCACGGGCATTGGCTGCCGATGGCGCGAAAGTCTCGATTTGCAGCCGCGATACCGCTTCGGTGGATGCGGCGGTCAAGAAGCTGGTCGATGAAACCGGCGCGGAAGTTATCGGCACAGCTTGCGACGTGACCAACGGCGATTCGATCCTCGCATGGGTCGGCGCATCGGTCGCCAAATTCGGCACAATTGACGCCCTGCTGGTGAACGCCGGTGGGCCGCCCGGTGGCTTGCTGCTCGACATGAACGACGCGCAATGGCAGGCGGCTTTCGAACTGACGTTGATGAGTTCAGTGCGCATGATCCGCGCGGCAGTGCCACATATGACCAACGGCGGCTCGATCCTGACCATCACCTCATCCAGCATCAAAGAGCCGATTGAACGCCTCGGCCTGTCGACGGTCATGCGCTCCGGCGTGGCGGGTTTGGTCAAGACGCTGGCCGATGAACTCGCGCCGCAAAACATCCGTGTCAACAACCTGATACCGGGGCGCATTGATACCGACCGCGTCGCTCAACTGGATGCGGCGGCGGCCAAGCGCCAGAACCTGAGCATAGAAGAAGTCCGTGCCCAGAGCGTCAGCAAGATTCCGCTCAAGCGCCTCGGCACGATTGACGAGTTCGGCGCAGCGGCGGCCTTCCTGCTCTCGCCCACCGCGCAGTACATCACCGGCGCAACTCTGCGTGTGGACGGCGGCCAGATGCGGTCGATTTGAGAAGCCATTCTACCCACGCTGTAGTCCGTATTGCTCCCTCTTTCCCCATTACATGGAGAAAGAGGGTTGGGAAGATAGGGGATGAATCCTCTACCGTCTAAGCCTACGATATTTGTGAACTGAAAGCGGTAGGAAGATGGCCGTGATCAGTAACGGCACCAGCACGGCCATCCCGATGGCGTTTTGAGCAATCCATGTGTTCGCCTGCCAACCGGGATTGAGAAAGAGCTGCCGGACAGCCGAGGCGGTGATCGAAAGCGGATTCCACGAGGCAATAGTCCCCAGCCAGACCGGCATGGTAGCGGGGTCAACAAACACGTTGGATAAGAAGCTGACCGGCCATACCAAGATTTGTACCGCAACCAGCGACTCCGGCCCTTTTGCCAACAAGCCAAGGTAAATTCCGATCCATAACAGGGCGAATCGCAGCCACAGCAGCAGTCCAACCGCCGCCAATGCTTCGGCTATTGTGCCGTGCCAGCGCCAGCCTAGCACCACCCCCACAGCAATCATGACCGCGAGGCCAACCATCGAGTTGAGCATATCCGCGATGCAGCGACCAAGGACGACCGCCGCGCCGTGCATCGGCATCGAGCGAAAGCGGTCGGTGATGCCGCGTGCCGCATCGGTCGCAACGGTGATGGAGGTGCCTTCGATGCCGAAGAACATGGTGGTGACGAACATTCCCGGCATCAGGAATTCAAGGTAATTCCCGCCTTCGGGAACGAACATCGCCCCGCCAAACAGCGCCCCAAACATCAACACGATCATGATCGGGAAGAACCAACCCAAAACCACGGCACCGGGCTGCTGCCGCCAATGCAGCAAATCGCGGGTGGTAATGACCCATGCATCACCCAACGCTTGCCCCAAACCAGATGCCTGTGAAGCGGGAATTTGACGAACGGCTTGGCTCATGATACGACCTCCAAATGGGGTTTGACTTCGGGCGAACGGGTGAGGTGAATGAACACTTCATCGAGCGTAGGCCGCCGCAGCGACAGATCGCGCGGCTCAATCCGGGATTCAGCGAGTGCTGTGGCAACTGTGATCAAGGCTTTGGTGCGGTTCTCAACCGGCACGCTGACGCGGTTAGCCTCCGTATCCAACCGGACTTCGCCGGATGCGATGGGTTCGACTATCCTTTTGACCGCCTCTAAATCCGCTGCCGGTTCCAAGGTAATATCGAGCCAATCGCCGCCTAGCATCTGTTTCAAGCTGTCGGGCGTGCCTTCAGCAATGACACGTCCCGCTTTGAGCATCGAAATCCGGTCGGCCAGTTGGTCAGCTTCTTCGAGGTATTGGGTGGTGAGCAGCACCGTCGTGCCGTCATCCACGCGCGAGCGGATGGCCGCCCACACCTCACGCCGCCCCATCGGATCGAGGCCAGTCGTCGGTTCATCGACAAACAAGATCGGTGGTGAAATGATCAGGCTGACAGCCAGATCAAGGCGGCGGCGCATCCCGCCGGAATATTTATTGACTGCCAAGTTGGCCGCATCGGTCAGGGAGAATTGTTCGAGGAGTTCATCGGCACGTTTGCGCGCCTGACCGCTGGAAAGGTGATACAGCCGCCCGAACATCACCAAGTTCTGCCGTCCGGTCAGAATTTCATCTACCGCCGCATACTGCTCGACCAGACCGATGCTCTGGCGCACCTGCCGCCCCTGCGTCTTGACATTGAATCCGGCGACACGGGCTTCTCCGGTATCGGCTTCTAGCAGCGTGGATAATATTTTGATGGCGGTCGTCTTCCCCGCCCCATTTGGCCCGAGCAGTCCGCAGACTGTTCCCGCTTTAACTTCCAGATCGAACCCGTTTAATCCAGCGCCCTCCACGCCTCCACGATATTGCTTCCGCAGTCCACGAGCCACAATCGCCAAGTCTGAGCTTTCCATTGTCATGGTCAAGGTTTATCCTTTCGCTCACAGCATTGTGATCAGCTTTACCCGGAATAAAACCAACCCACTTGCCTTTCGTATATTGTACCGTACAGTGTACGGTACAATTAAAGTGTACACTTTAGCCAAGCCAGAGTCAATGGAGCAGATATCTGTGAGCAAAAAGAAAACTACCGCCGACCCTATGCGCCGTTTAGCGCTGCTCTGGGGATCGCAAACCGAGGCGGGACGTTCAGGTCTGACTGTCAAAATGATTGTTGAAGCGGCCATCGCCATCGCCGATGCGCAGGGCGTGGATGCTTTATCGATGCGCAATGTCGCCGACAAGTTGAATGTCGGTACGATGTCGCTCTATACCCATATTCCCGGCAAAGAAGAACTGCTTGACCTGATGCTGGATACGGTTTGCGGGCAGCTTTATCAGAATGTTGATGAACCTTCCCGGCAGGTGGGGGATTGGCATGAGGCCATTCGCTTCATCGCGCGGCGCAACTGGGAATTGTATTTGGCGCACCCGTGGATGCTGCAGGTCATCTCGCCGCGTCCGGTGATCGGCCCGCATGTGTCTTTGAAATATGAGGCGGAACTGCGTCCACTGGATCAGCTTGGATTAAGTGACATCGAAATGGACGCCACCCTAACCCTTGTACTAACTCATGTGGAAGGCTGCGCCCGCGTCCGAATAGCCGCTGCTAAAACCCAACAGGACAGCGGACAGACTGACGCCGAATGGTGGGTCACCGAAGCGCCCCTGCTCGAAAAAGTGATCGACGCGTCGCTGTTTCCGATCTCCAGACGGGTAGGTGAAGCGGTCGGGCAGGCGTTTCAGTCGGCCTCTAATCCGGAGCATGTCTTCCAGTTCGGACTCGACCGTATCTTGGCGGGTATCGACGCTCTCATCGTGGCGAAAAATGGCTAGAGGACATGTTGTCGGCGCTTGCGACTGAGTATCGATAAAATGCAGGAGGCTCGCAAAGCCTGATGTCCACTAGATAACGATATTAAACTGATCATTCAATCCTACGCGTCCGCTCTCGGTGATGCGAAGCGCGCGCGTGCCGTCGATGCGCTTCACCCAGCCCTTCTCGAAGAACTTGGCCGCAATGCTGGCTCCTAGCGCGCCCGCCACATGATAACGCCGTTCGCTCCAATCAAGGCAGGTGCAGGCAAATTTACGACGCCCTTTGTGCAGTTGGCGCTCATCAATTTCCCACGCAGCCAGCCAATTGGCTCCGTCGGCTGTCACATGATAATCCTGCTCGTCCAGATTGATCAACTGTTGATCCACCAGCGCTTGGGTCACGGCCACACCCAACTTACCTGCTAAGTGGTCATAACAGGTTCGCGCCAGATGCAGTTCCGTAAGCTGCTTGGATTGGGCTTGGGTCTTGATGCGCGGTGGTGGCGCAACCACGGCCAATGCTTCTAAGAGATGCGCCACTTCAGCGTTCTTCAGTTGATAGTAGCGGTGACGTCCGGTTTGCTGCACGGCAAGCAGACCGCCATCAACCAGTTTCGCCAAGTGACTGCTGGCCGTTTGTGCTGTGATGTGCGCCCGATAAGCCAACTCACTGGCTGGCAGGGATTGTCCACCGAGTAATGCCGAGAGCATGGTTGCGCGGGTCGGATCGCCGATTAATGCCGCAATGGTCGATAAATCCGGTTCAGGTCGCATAGCACACCTCCTAAGCAGTTTATTGATGCGCCATTATACGACATCCACACTTCGATGAAAACCGAAACGTGCCTGCGCGGTTTTATGCTATGCTGTTTTCGTCGCTCAATAAACTGAATGGTTCGTGCTGATGTCCACTGCTCCAAACGATCCAATTACCGCCGTCACTCATCCTGATCCCTATCCGTACTACGCGCGACTCACCGCCGAAAAGCCGCTCTATTATGATGAGGTGCTTCGTCTGTGGGTTGCTTCCAGCGCCGGGTCGGTCACCGCTGTTTTGACCAGTGAGCTATGCCGTGTGCGACCCGCTGCCGAGCCTGTACCCCGCGCCTTAGCCGGTTCGACTGCCGGGAAAATCTTCGGCGCTCTCGTCCGTATGAACGACGGACAAAACCACTGCCCATTGAAGCAGGCGGTCACATCCACCCTCGACACCCTAGATCGGCAGCACGTTTTTGAGGTCAGCCTGCACCACGCTCAAGCGTTGAACGCCGCCAACCTAACCGACTACGCCTTCCAGCTGCCCGCTTATGTCGTGGCTGATTTGCTCGGTGTGTCGCAAAAATACTTCGCAGATGTCGCGAGTTGGATGAGAAATTTTGTGCGCAGCCTTTCGCCCATCAGCAGCGCCGACCAGATCGAGTAGGGCAAGCAAGCGGCTGAAGAATTATGGAATTTGTTTGAAAAACGGCTTGATAATGCCGAAACTAACGCATTATTTCCCAAACTAAAGCGGCTTTTATCCCAAATTGGGATAACTGGCTCCGATTCGGCCATTGCCAATGCCATCGGTTTCATCTCACAGGCTTACGAAGCCACCGCCGGATTGATCGGCATCAGCCTGCTTACCCTCGCCGCCTATCCCGATGTGTATCGGCAAGTCGCTGCCAACTTCAATTTGCTCGATGGCTTTGTCGCGGAAGTCGCGCGTTTTGATCCCCCTGTCCAGAACACCCGCCGTTTCGTCGCTGCCGATGGCGTCGTTGCCGGACAAGCCATGCAGGCGGGTGATGCCATCCTCGTTGTACTGGCCGCTGCCAACCGTGATCCGGCCACTAACCCGCAACCTGACCGTTTTGATTTGCAGCGGTCTCATCCGACCTGTTTTACGTTTGGCTTGGGCGTACATGCTTGCCCCGGCCAAGCGCTGGCATTGACTCTCACCCGTGCCGCGCTCCGGCATTTGCTCACAGCCGGTTTCGATGTGTCGTCACTTCCCAATCCGGTCGCTTATCGCCCATCGTCCAATACTCGCATTCCGATATTTGCCCATGCTTAACCAAGGAGAGTCGCTTATGCTCGCTGTCATCTTTGAAGTTCTGCCCGCTGACGATCAGAAACAAACCTATCTGGATATGGCTGCTGACTTGCGCCCGCTGCTCAACTCCATTGACGGCTTCATTTCAATCGAGCGCTTTGAAAGTCTCTACACCCCCGGGAAGATGCTTTCGCTTTCTTTCTGGCGGGATGAGCAGGCCATCGAAACGTGGCGTAAAATGGAAGAACACCGCGCCGCCCAAGCCGCAGGTCGCAATCACGTCTTTGCTGATTACCGTCTGCGGGTTGCCAGCGTCATCCGCGACTACGGCCTATTCAACCGCGACCAAGCCCCTGCCGACAGCCGTACTTTCCACGAGCCTAAACCCATCGTGAACGGTAGTCGGTGAAGATGCGTATGATGGGACAATCTGTTACTATAGATGCAGCGTATCCAAGTCATATAGGGATGTGCAATGGTCGAAATCACTATGCAGGTTTCCGAGCGTTTAGCGGAGCAGCTTCAGCCTATTTCGGATTGGCTGCCTACGGTTCTCGAACTCAGTCTGATCCGCTTTAAAACGCCTGCTGTCCAAACAGCCTCAGAGATCATGGACTTCCTAGCGACCTCGCCGTCGCCGGATGAACTGCTTAACTATCATGTTTCAGACCGCGCTCAAGAGCGGTTGCAGCGCTTGTTGGCCGTCAATCAAGCAGGATTGGCTTCGCCAGAAGAACAGGCTGAGCTGGATGAAATCAGCCAGATTGAACACATCATCATCATGCTCAAGGCACAAGCGCGCGAGCAAGCATCAAAGAAAAAATGATGTCGGAGACTATATCGATTGCCCTGCGGCAATTGGTTTTTGAACGTGCTGAAGGGCACTGCGAATATTGTCGCCTAAGTCAAATACTTGCTGCTCACAAGCATGAACCTGATCATATTATTCCTTTACAACACGACGGCTATACGGATGCAGACAATCTAGCGTTGGCTTGCGCGCGTTGCAACCGATATAAGGGTTATAACGTTGGCTCGTTTGATCCCATGACCGGAGAACTCGTTCCGTTTTTCAATCCCCGAAAACAGATATGGGACGAGCATTTCCGCTTGGAAGGCCCAATCATTCAACCATTGACACCTGAAGGGCGAGTTACCGCAAAAATGCTACACTTTAATGATCCTAATCGCGTTGAGGAACGCGCAAAACTTATAAAACTTAACCTATATCCCTAAAATTGTTTCAAACAATGCAACCTTTACTCCTCGGCATCGACATCGGCACGACGGCTGCCAAAGCCGCCCTCTTCACTCCGGATGGCCGTTTACAGGCGGTGGGCAGCGCCGAGTATCCCCTGTATCACATCCGCGCTGGATGGGTTGAGCAGCGGCCCGACGAGTGGTGGAACGCTACCTGTACCGCTATCCGGCAGGCGCTCGCACAAGTGGAACAGGGTGCCGAAAGGATCGCGGGGATTTGTGTCAGTGCCCAAGCCCCGACCCTGATTGCACTGGATGCTGACGGTCAGCCGCTGCGCCCCGCCCTCATCTGGATGGACCGCCGCGCCGAAGCCGAAGTGACCGAACTCGAAAACCTGCTCGGTGGAGATGCCATCTACCGCGTCACTGGCAACCGTCCGGATGCCTTCTATGTGGGGGCCAAGCACCGCTGGTACATGAAGAATGAGCCGCATCTGCTGGCGCGTACCCGAACCTTCCTGCAAATCACGGGCTACATCAACTACCGCCTAACTGGATTGATGAGCCTCGACACCTCACACGCCGCGCTGCTCCAACTGCGGGATTATGCGACGGGCGAATGGTCGCCTGATCTGATGGCCGCCTGCGGAGTCGAGCCGGGTCAGTTTCCACCGGTACGCCCTGCCCATGAAATACTCGGTGAGGTGACAGCCGACGCCGCTGAAGCGACAGGCTTACGGATTGGCACGCCAGTTGTGGTCGGCACGGTTGATGGCGCTGCTGCGGCTCTCGAAGCGGGCGCTGCCGACCCGGGAGTCGCTGCCGAGATGACTGGCACCTCGACCGTCATGATCATGCCCAACAACAGCGGCGTGACCGAGTCGGCCTTCATCGCTATGCCGCATGCCCTCCCCGGCATCGATCTGCTTTTGGGCGCGATGGTGTCATCCGGCGCGAGTTTGCGCTGGTTCCGTGATCAATTTGCCGACCTCGAACGCCAGACGGCGCAGCAGTCCCAAGCCGACGCCTTTGATCTGCTGACGTCGCAGGCCGCCCAAGCGCCTGCTGGCAGTGACGGTCTGATCTTCCTGCCCTACATGATGGGCGAACGTTCGCCGCTGTGGAACACGAATGCGCGGGGCGTTCTGTTCGGTTTATCACTGGCGACGCCCAAAGCGGCTGTGATACGTGCCATCTTGGAAGGCACGGCCTACGCGTTGCGCCATAACGTCGAGGTCGCACAGCAGGCCGGCGTACCCATCACTGAGGTGCGCTCGGTCGGCGGTGGGACGCGCAGCGCGTTGTGGAATCAGATCAAAGCCGATGTGCTGGGTGTTCCGGTACTGCTGCCGGAAGCCTCGGTTGGTGCGCCTTTTGGGGATGCACTGGTCGTGGGGTTAGGCGTCGGGCTGTATAGCAATGTTCTGGATACCGTTCGCGAGGTCGTCAAAATCAAAACACGTTACGAGCCGGACGCCGCCAATCATGCCCGTTACAGCCAGCAGTACGCCCTGTTCCGCAGCATCTATGAACACCTGCGCCCCGACTTTGACCTCGCCGCCCAACTCGTAACAAATAGCAGTTCAGGAAAGCAGTAATAAATGGATCAACCGTTTTTCTTAGTTCCCTCCCCTGTTTACGGGGGAGGGTTAGGGTAGGGGTTAAGTCTTAAATGCTCAACCTCGACCTGACCGGAAAAGTCGCCCTCGTCACCGGAGCCTCACGCGGGATCGGTCGCGCCATCGCCATCGCCTTGGCCGAACAGGGCGCGTCTGTCGCCGTTCACTATCGCGGTCAGGCGGACGCCGCGCAGGCGGTTGTCGATAGCATCCGCGCCAATCATGGACAGGCCATCGCCCTCCAAGCGGACCTCACGCAATCCGATGTTTGTGACGCGCTGGTGCGTCAAGTCAGTGAGAAGCTTGGCTCGCCCGATATTCTGATTAACAACGCCGGGGAATTCACCGACTCGGCCGTCGCCGACATGACTGATGAGGTGTGGGCGCAAACCCTCGCCCTCAACCTGACCGCTGCTTTCGCCTGTACCCGTGCCTGCCTGCCCGCGATGAAAGCCCGTCATTGGGGGCGCATCGTCTCGCTCAGTTCACAGGCGGCCTTCGTTGGCTCGACTTATCACGCCCATTATGCCGCGTCCAAAGCCGGACTGTCCGGATTTAGTTATTCATTGGCGAAGGAAGTAGGTGCGGATGGCATCACCGTCAACTTGGTGTCGCCGGGTCGCATCGTCACCGATATGCTGGCTGACCACATCCCCACCCGCGAAGCCGAGTGGATCAAGCAGACGCCGCTGCGCCGTCTCGGTCAGCCGGAGGAAGTCGCGAATGCCGTCGTCTTCATCGCCTCGGATGCCGCATCCTATATCACCGGCGCGACCATCCACGTCAACGGCGGCGTGCTGATGAGTTGACGGTGCCGCTCCGTTTCATCTGCGCCTGCTTGATCAACTCACGGGCCTGATCCTGCGTATCGACGAAGGCCAGCGGCGTTTCCCGGCTGAGCACTTGGCTGTAGACATTCATAAAGGTGGTGATCATGGTTTTGACAAAGTTATTGGTTCCAACCAGAACCATCAAGCCGGTATTGGCAGGACGGTTTTGAGTCATCGCCCGCAGGTGCGGCATGGTATTGGGGGGCAGATGCTGGCGTTCGCTGGTAATGTAGCTGTCTACAATCACGCCGCGTTGTTCAATCTGGGGCCAAGCCTCAATCATGGCCTGACGCAGTTCTTCCCAAGTCCACTGTTTATCCATGTGATAATGGACGGTTGTTTGTTCGGGATTATCCCACTCATAGCTGACAGGCATGATTCCTCACATCATTGATTAACAGTAAAATTGACCCGTGATCCTACCGGGGTGTATCGCAAAAAGGATCGGTTTGCTGTCCCGACCAAACATGGATATCCAAACTAAGCGCTTTGCCTATGGATTGGGGATCCGTTCGCGTTCGAACTGTTTGTGCCGGATGATGTCGCGGGCTTCATCTAACGAGTCGGCGAAGACCACCTGCGCATCCCGTTGAAGCATATTGCTGTAGACGGTGGTAAAAATCCCAAACATGGTTTTGATGAAGGTGCTCGGCCCGACCAAGACCATCATGCCAGCGTTCGCCGGACGGTTCTGCGTCAAGGCTTTGAGATGGGGCATGGCTTGGGGTGGCAAATGAACGCTCTGGCTGGTCGCCAGTGAATCCACCGTGACGCCCCGCTGCGCAATCAATACCCAGCTTTCCGACATGGCTTGACGGGCTTCTTCCCATGTCCAAGTCGCATCTAAGTCGTAGCGCATCACAGTTTGCTCAGCATTATCCCATTCATATGTGACCGGCATATCATCCTCATCAGGTACGCACTATCGTAATGTTTCTCATTTTATTGTCATTTTCGATTCCTGTGAGGAAAATTTACAAGATTTGAGGATTCGGTTCTTAAGGGTCACAAAAATTTGGCTAGCGTTCAGTTTTGGGCGTCACCACAAACTGCATATACTCTGGATGACTTTCTTTGAAGCGCACGGCAGCCTTACGGATCATGGCGTTGGGCAGCAGTGGCGCGGGCGGATTTGCTGTGAACGACTTGCAATCATTTGGAAATCGCTCATCTCCCAACTGCGCGATGAGGTAACCGATCTCAATATATTCCGCATCATTTGAGCGCACCGGAACTTCAATTAAATAATCGGTCTTGCCGCTGTGCGACTCAACACTTACCCCTAACTCACTCAGTCTTTCCAACGCAGCTTGGCGACGTTCAGACAAATTCCATTTAGGATTAATAACGATTGTTCCCTTTTTCATTGATCCCTCACTCAAAAAATACAATGGTGTTCTATTATACCGGTATCCATACACGCTATGGATCAAGTTCTGCCGCACCCGCCGCTTGACTTAGAGTGTACTCTAGGTTGTAGCATGATAAGCAGCACCTTGCTTGGCCTATCCCAATAACCCAACTTATGGAGTGTCATCATGCATATCGGTCTACAAATCCCGTCGTTTAAGTATCCCGGCGGAACTGCCGCCATCCGTCCCACACTCAAGCAAATCGTCACCACCGCCGAAGCCGCAGGCTTTTACAGCATCTGGGTCATGGATCACTACTACCAGATCAAAAACCTGTTCGGCGAAGCCTACACCGACCCCATGATGGAAGCCTACACCACCCTCGGCTATCTGGCAGGCCTGACTGAGAAAGCCTACTTAGGCGTCATGGTCACAGGCGTCGTCTATCGCCTGCCGTCCGTCCTGTTGAAGATGGTCAACACGCTCGATATTGTCTCCGGTGGTCGGGCTTATTTCGGCGTCGGCGCGGCATGGTATCAGGAAGAGGCCGAAGGTTTTGGCATTCCCTATCCCAGCACGGGCGAACGCTTCGAATGGCTGGAAGACACGCTGAAACTGGCGCATCAACTCTGGGCAGGTGACGAAACCAGCTTCACCGGCCAGCGCTTCAGTGCCCCCAAGATCACCAACAATCCGCGTCCCATCAGCCAACCGCACCCGCGCATCCTGATCGGCGGCAGCGGCCCGACCAAGACGCTGCGTATGTCCGCCCAGTATGCCGACGCCATCAACCTCTTCGAAATGGCAGGCGCGGAGAAGAACACCGAGTCCTTGAAGACCCTCAAGGAGCACTGCGAACGTTTGGGGCGCGATTACAACGCCATCGAGAAGACTGCCCTCTGCACCGCTACTCTCGGCGCAGGCGATACGGTTGAGAGCATCCTCGAACGCCTCAAGAAGCTCCGTGACTTGGGCTTCTCGCATGCCATCTTTAACATGCCCAACGTCTCCGAAATCACGCCCCTCGAAACCTTTGGCAAGGAAATCGTTCCCGCCGCCGCCTCGATCTAGCCGTTTTACATTTATCAGGGAGGATGTTCAATCCTCCCCGCCTGCTTCCCGACCACAAGAGGCCGAAATGAAAGAGCCTGTAATTCACAGGCTCTTATAGATTAAGTTGATCTATGGCTCAGGAGTGTTGTTGAAAGGTTAGCTAATTTAGCAAAGGGCTCCAACCTCAAATGAAGGGTTTGCAGACTTGATGCCAGTTATGGTTAAAGTTTGATTTTTCCTGTAAGCCACCATTCTAAATATGTTTCAAGAGAAGGAGCAACCCAAATACGGCTATCATTTTCATGCCTCCATGCAAAAACTCGTGCTGATTTTATTTGATTTTGCACAACTGAAAATCCGAATAGGTCGCCATTACCTGCATCGGCAAAAAACATAAGAGGATTTAGAGGCATGTACATATCGGCATATTCTGGACTATTGCGAGCAAACAAGTTTTCCTGCTTCATCCTTTGAATAGACCATATGATGCCCAACCCGTATTCGTCAGTTATGCCATTACTCTCAGCTAGTAAACTTTTAAGTTCGGAAGGCAAGTTAATCTCAAGGTCTTCTTCTGCATCTTCTATAAGCTTTTGAAGAACAGGCTCACTAAACACGCTGTTTGGATGCAAATTAAGAATCATTTCTCGCCACATCATAGTTCCTTAATTCTATTAACTAGAAGCCACTCCCAAAAGTAAGCTAGAGGCTCTATGCCATTCGTAGCTGCTCACATCGCATCATTGTCAAATTTCTATAGTACCGCTTTGGTTCCCTCCATCGCTTGCGGGGGAGGTGTCGCGCCAGCGACGAAGGGGGTTCCTGTGTTATTCATAACTCGCCACTTTTTCGAACCCACTTGTTCAGGCATCTCTTCTCTATGCCTTGCGCCTTTGTGCCAATAACCCAACTCTCCGCCTTGATCTTGGCGTCCTTGGCGTCTTGGCGGTTAATTGCATTTTATTATGAACTAGGTTTAAACGCACAAACCATCACCAACTGAATCCCAACCATTCCTCAACCTGCCGCGCCTCCCCACTCCCTCAGAATGGTTAGCGCCAACCCCGCCAAAGAGTGACAAAATGTTCTTCCAAAATGTAACCCGTTTGTTCCTCACCTGTTATATGATGCTGTAGAGGCAACATATTTCTTGCCCTCGACGCACCTTAACACCGGCCAATCTGTTGTAAATGTGACCAAACCGCCCGAGTCACAACTGCAACTTTTGCAACAACTGCAATATTTTCTATGTTTGTTTTTGCTGAATTTGCTGCTTTTGCCGCATTTCTCGCTCAATCGTGATGCAAAATCGGCAAATCTGGCGAATAGGCTCTTACATGGACTGGTGACGCATAGCTGGCGACCAACAACGAAATTGGCGTCGCCGCCGCCGAGTGCGAAGCCTCCCGTGGGCCGACATCGCCGACACAAAACAAAAAGAGGCGATTGCTCGCCCCTTCTTGTAACTTGAAACTACTGTGCCGTCTTGCCGAAGTTCTTACCGACCAGCACCAAGTCCACCAGATTGATCACCCCATCGCCGTTCAAGTCGGCTTGGGTCGGCGCGGGTGGAGCCTGAACCTTGTAGTTCGCGCCGATGAAACCCGCGTCGGTCAGGTCAACCACGCCGTTGCCGTCGATGTCGCCCGCCAGCAGCGTGATCTGAACCGTCGCACCGGCTCCAGCCTGTACGTCCAGTGTCGCCGAGGCGCTCAGGTGTCCCGCCCCGGTGAACTGCACCAGATATTGACCGAGGGGAACATTGTCAAAATGGAAGCTGCCATCCGCGCCCGTTTGAACTTCGGCTAAGGGCGTCCCGTTGGCGGAGACCTTCACCGTGATGCCCGACTGGTCACCTCGCTTCTCGTACTTCACCACACCGCTGATGGCACCGGGCATCGGGGTCAGCGTCGGTTCGAGCGTTGGAGTCGAGGTCGGCACCGGTGTCTCGGTGGGCGGCGCAGGTGTATTCGTCGGAGGAACGCTGGTCGGTGTGGCCGTTTGAACCGGCGCAGGCACGCCGTCAAATCCGCCGTTGATCACCGACACAGGGAGTAGATTACCTTCGCTGTCCACCGCCAGCACCGAGCAGTTCACGGTTGTATGTCCGGCGTTCAGCACCGTGAAGTTCAAGGTGAAAGCCGTCCCGCTGCCGTTGAAGGCCGGAGCCGGATTCAACAGACTGGCCGCCAGTGACCACTTCCCGTCATTCTGGTAACCCGCGTCGATGATAAAGCTGTTCCCGCTGGTGAAGATGTCGCCTTCAAGGTGACCCACGCCTTTCAGGATCGCTGGATCAACTTGGCATTCGACCTGCAAACCGTAAAGGTTGCTGACGTTGCTCAGTTTGATCGCCGCGCTGACCATCGAACCCACAGACGCGCTCGCCGGATTGATCTCGACTGTCAGGCTTGGTCCTGTCGGCACAGCTGTATTGGTCGCGGTCGGCGGTACATTGGTTGGTGTCCATGTCGCCGTCGGTGGTACCGTCGTCGCTGTGAAAGTTGCGGTCGGTATCACAGGCGTATTGGTCGCCGTCGGGGTAATCGGTGTTGCGCTCGGTGTCACAGGCGTCGGTGATGGTGTAATCGGCGTCGCGCTCGGTGTGACCGGAGTTGCTGATGGTGTGACCGGTGTAGCGCTTGGTGTAGCGCTCGGCGTGACTGGAGTGGCCGTTGGAGTAACCGGTGTTGCTGTCGGTGTGATCGGTGTGCCACCCGATGGGATTACCAGCAGGGTAATCGACTGCGCCGGATAAGTCGTGCTGATAATGCCCGCCGTGACCGGTAAATCCGTCCCGCGCACAATCTGGCCCAAATTGGCCGCGCTGTAGGTATAAACCTGTGCCGTCGTCCCGTTGAAGTTCGATAACGTCAGGTTGCTGGTCTGCGGGTTAGCCGTCTTGTTGATGACCACAATGGTCAGTGACCCATCCGAGCGCTGCGCCGCGTAAACCGAAAGCTTGCCCTGATCATCACTGACCGCCTGCACGCTGGTGTCGCCGAACATCCCGCCCTGCCCGTTATAATTCCGGTAAATGCGAAAGGCATAGGCCACTGGTTGGGTCGGTGTCGGTGGATCCCACATGGTCGCCAGATCCAGCCCTTCGCGCCCGAAGATACCCAGCACGTCAGCCTCGGTCAGTGCACCGTTGATGTGTTCCAATCCGCCGAAGTTGTATTCAGTGATCGCCAGCTTGGTGCCGGGGTAGTAGGTGTTGACCCAATCATGCATGCGCGGGATCATGCGGATTTTGTCGTTGATCCAGCTTTCGTCCACATAGTTAGGGTCCCAGAGTGCGCGGGTCGAGCGCAACCGTAAGTCCTGTGTCGCTTGGCCGCCCGCGCTGCTCAGCGCCACGCCGCCCGCCTGTGGATAGAAATGCAGGTCGAGGTAGTCGAGGATGCGAACGCCGTGCGCTTGCTCGTACTGCTTCATCTGGTCGAGGTACCACGCCGTCAAATCCATGCCGCCGTGTGCGTTGCGATCAGCCGGATTGTTCCACCATGAACCACCGGGCGCAGCATCCAGCGCCGAGTAGAAGTAATTCGTCCAGCCCCATTCTACCGGTCCGAGCGTTTGCGCCGCCGGATCAGCCGCCTTGATAGCCGCTGCATACTGGTAGGTACGGTCGCGCAGTTCGTTGTAGCTCAGCGGTGCCGGATGCACGTCGCGGTGCGTCGAGTTCCACAACATCGGCTCATTATCGAGGTTATAGAAGCGCACGCCGCCCGCGCCTGCCGCCCCGTACAGCCCCTTGAGATGCGCCATCCACTCTTGGACAAACGCGGGGGTAATCGCGAGGCTGGTATCGGTCGGATCATTGCCCGTGATGGTGGTGCCATTGCTGCGAATACCGTTGCCGCAGTCTGGCCGGTAGGGATCAACCGACTGTTGAGCGCCGTACTTCGCCACACTGAAACCGCAGGCATAAGCGCGGCTCTTAGGCGTCCAACCGATGAGCGGAACCGTCATGATGGTGTCGGTGCCGCGTCCCTTGTTGGCCGAAACAAAATTATCCGCGCCCGAACCGTTGGGCAGAGCACCGGGGTTGCTGTTGTCGTCAGGAATATTCTCGAAGTACCAATCGGAGGCGTGGTTGCTGGTATCCAGCTTAAAGTTATAACGGGTCGTGCCATTGCCGCCCCAGCGGTTGACGGGCAGCTTAATATCCGCCGCCAGCGTGGCATCGGCAAAGTTCAACCCGTAAATATACGGACTGATCGCGTGCCGTCCGGCTGAAGCATCCACGCGCAGGTTGACGCCTGTTTGAGGCGGCTGCGGGGTAGTTCCCAGTGTCAGCAGTTGAATATCATCCAGATAGAAAACGGGCTGAGCGCTGCCACTAACCTCTTGAAACACGAGCCCCCACAAGTTGTTGCTCGGCCCGAAGACCGCCATCGGCACATCGACCTGTGCCCACGCGTTGGCGGTAGGCTGTACCGTCACCGCATCGACGCCGTTGCTGTTGGAGTCGTAAAAGGCGACTTTGACTTTCTGGCCGCCGCTCCCGCCGTTGATCCAGAAGCGCAGCGTGTCAAAGCCTGAAGCGATGGCCGCGTTCGAACGCAGATAAAGACCTGCCCACGCCGCGTCGTACTTGGCTGAAAGGGATTTCGTCCCTCCGTGAACAGGCGAGGTCGCACCGAAGTTAATGGTGGTGTTCCACGACCAGTTGACCCAACCTGCGTCCAGCGCATCGCCATACACCGTGAGTGGCGCTGCCGCACTCACAACCGGCACCGAAAGCAGCCATGCAACCGCCAATATGAAGCTAAAGGTGGCTATTGCCCCTGTAAAACGATGTCTCTTCATGTCGCTATCCTCGAACAGTCTTGAACGGTGGTGGAAAAGGGAGTCCCGCTTTCCCACCACAAAATAGATACCTTATTGAGTGATCAAGTTTCCGGTGTTCACCGCTTCGAAGGCACTGCCCGGAACCGTCTTCAGTTGGTTCAGATCATCATCGTTCCAGCGGCTGTCGGTCGCGCCGCTGATAAACCAGCTTGAACCGTTATCCGCCACGATCATGCCGTAGGTTTTGAGCGCCTGCAGAATGACTTTGGATGCGCCGGTAAAGCCACTGATGTCAAAGTTAGCCTTCAAGCGCACCCGCAAGCCCATCGGTGGCAGGTTGGCGTTGGTGCTGCTGGATGCAAAGTGTGTCGCGGGCAGGATATAAGCACGCTGCGAGTTCTGCACGGTGAAGCGCAGCGCATGTTTGATGACGCCCGCTTGGATTTCGTCGTAGCGCACTAAGCCGGGGAAAATCGGTAGGCCAGCTGCGTCGGCACTCGTCCAACCCAGTGTCCGCAGCGCGTTCGAGCGGAAGTTGAACACCGCACCTGACGACGCGTCCCAACCGCCCTGTGTGTTCAGGCTGGCGTTATACAGTTCGTATAACATGCAGTTGTCGCCGTCCACCGTCAGCACATGCTGATCGCCACCCGTTCCGCCGCCTTCAATTGGCGCGTTGAGCGGTACGGGATACGGGCCGGGATCACTCTCGTCACCGTAATCCGTGAAGTTGATCGGCACTTTGGGCTGTGTTCCGGGCACGACCACATAGGGAATGCCATAGGTCGGGTCAGAGCCGAAGTCGGCGTGCAGATACTGCTTACTCGAATTTATGCTGGCGATGTAGTTGGCCGAGTTCGGATGAACCGCCAGATTACTCACATCCTGATTCCACGGATTGTCCGATGGGAATACCGGGCAGTTGGCAATCGTCGGGCCGGTGCCCCCACCCGAAGGTGGAGGCAAGGCAATGGTCTGAGCGGTCTTGCCGAAGTTCTTGCCCACCAGCACCAGATCGATCAGGTTGATGACACCGTCAGCATTGAAGTCCGCGCTGGTCGGCGCAGGCGGCGCAGGCATCTTGTAATTCGCGCCGATCAGTCCGGCGTCTACCAGATCAACCACGCCACTGCCATCGGCGTCGCCTGCCAGCAAGGTCACAGTGTTGAGCGTGATGCCACCCGCTCCCAGCGTGAAGGTGTAAGTGACGCTCAAGTGTCCGGAGGCCACAAACTTGACCGCGTAGCTGCCTGCCGCGACGTTGGCGAATTGGAATGCGCCATCCGCGCCAGTCGTGACCTGTCCGGCACTGGCACCTGTTGCGCCACCCGTGAGCAGTGTCACGCTAATGCCGGCTTGGCTGCTGCGCTTCTCGTACTTGACCACGCCACTGACGGCTCCGGTTATGGGCGTCGCGGTCGGCGGAACGGGTGTCTCAGTTGGAGGCACAGGTGTATTGGTGGGTGTCGTGGTTGGCGGCACTGGCGTATTGGTCGGCGTTTCAGTCGGTGGTACTGGTGTGCCGGTCGGTATGGGTGTTTCAGTCGCTGGAACCGGTGTGGCGGTCGGCACCAAACCGCTGAAGCTGCCATTGACCACTGTCACAGGCACGACGTTGCCATCCGCATCAACGGCCATCGCGATACAAGTGACAGGGCTGGTTCCTGCGCTGGCGACTTTATAATTCAGCGTAAAGGCTGTCGCGCTCCCTGAAAATGCAGGAGCTGGATTCAGCAAACTGCCCGAGATCGACCATGTTCCATTCGTCTGCGGATTGCCGTCTAGAATAAAACTGTTGCCGTTGGTGAAGATGGTGCCGTCGGTACGGCTTTGTCCCGTAAGCACCGCCGGATCAACGGAGCAATCAACCTGCAAACCATAGAGGTTGCTGGCGTTGCTCAGATTAAGCGCCACAGCCACCGATGAGCCAACTAAGCCGCTGGTTGGATTCACGACAACTGTGAGATTTGCACCGCTGGCGACAACCATATTGGCTTCAACCGCACTGGGCCGCCACAATCCGGCGCTCAACAAAATGGCAAGCAACAAGAACCCGAAAATTCCCCATTTCGGTTTTGTCATAACTCTTCCCCCAATCGATAAATAAGAGATAAAATAAAGACAGGTAGTTTTTACTATTAACACTTTATCCTAGGGTTATAGAGGAAGGTATAGTATTATCTTCCCTCTCAGGTTTATTTACGGTTAGAAGCATATCAATTTTCATCCCATTACTTTCGGATGTTTAACCGTTGATCGTTTTGCAACTCACCAATCGGGGATCGGCTGAAGTCAGCTTGAAAACGTTGGCTGCAACCTTTACCACCACCTGTACGTATAGCCCTATCAGATACCGCGCTTTGCGGTTACCATGGCGCGGTAAAGTATCGGGACGAGAAGCATGTCTGATCCGACCACATTAGAATGGGTGAACGCAGCGCTTGAAGGCAATCAAGACGCATTTGCCGATATTGTCTACGCCTACCAAGATGCGGTGTATAACTTGTGCTACCGCATGCTCGGTGAACGGGGTGAGGCCGAAGACGCGGCGCAGGAGGCATTCCTGCGGGCGTACCTGAACCTTACCCGCTATGACCCTGCCCGTTCATTCAAAACATGGTTATTGAGTATTGCGTCGAATTATTGTATTGATCGTTTACGTCGCCGCCGTTTGCAGTGGATGTCCTTGGACGATGAACCGGTCGCTGACCGGCTGGCACTCCACAGTGACGATCCCGAGCCAGAGCCGGCGACCCTAACTAAAGAACAGAGTGTAGCGATTCAAGGAATGTTGAACGAGTTGAGTCCCGATTATCGTGCAGTCGTGGTGCTGCGTTACTGGTATGACTATTCGTATGCGGAGATAGCGGACATTATGGATACCACTGAAAGCGCCGTGAAAAGCCGCCTCTTCCGCGCCCGGCAGGCATTGGCCGATAAATTAGGTTCTGACTCGGCTGCACGGCTGGGTGATCCCTTAATGGAGGGATTATAAATGGCAGACGAACGACAGCGACAATTGATGCAGGAGGCGCTTGACCAGAGTCTTGGGCCGGAACTGCTTCAAAAACTGCGCCAAGAATTGGATAGCGATCCGGCGGGCAGCCAGCAGTACAACCGCCTGAAGCGTGTAGACGATATGCTGCGCTCTGCACCCTATGAGCGCGCTCCGGCACGCCTCGCCTTGGGTATCATGGCGAAGCTGGCCCAAACCATGAACCCGCGCCAGTTATCCACTTCATCGAGCGCAGCTGTTGCGCTCGGTTTGGCAATGGTCGTGATGGTGGCGCTGCCGGTGCTGACGGTCGCCATCAGCCTGTTCCTGTCGGCGATGGGTAGTGCGGCGGCCTTGAATGCCATCCTTCAGCAGATCGCCAACTTACTGGCCTTGGTTGTCGCTATGTTGGACGCACTGGTACAAGGCGCTCAATCCGTGCTGAAGAGTTATCCACAGGCTCCGCTGCTGATCCTGACCGTGTCGCCCATTATTCTGTACTGGCTCATTAAGGCAGTTGAAGGTGATAAAGAAAACGAGGAGCAAGGGAGTTAGGTATGTCGAGATTAGATAACCGGACTCTGGCTTTAGGCGTCATTCTGGCCTTCATCGTTTTGCTCATCTTGAATCCCAACGGGCTGATGTACACGCTCAACGTGCTTCAGACTTTGGTGATCATTGTTCTGGGGATCGTCGCGACCATGTATTTGTGGAAGCGTATGTAGAGGTTTAAGTTTTATCGTGCGCAAGCTGCTGGTTTTCGCTGCTGTTATCCTTGCTGTTCTGGTTATCGGGGGTGCAACCAGCCGCGCCGTTCTTAATCGGGCGACAAGCAATAACAATGACGCGCCCGTCTTCATCTCCGCGTATAACCTCGACGGCGTCAAATCCGATGATCTGTTTGTAATTGCCGATAACGCGCATCTGCTGGCAGGCAGTCACATAGAAGCCGACGCCTCACTCATCGGGCGCAGCGGCGTGACGATCAATGGGCAGGTCGATGGTGATTTGACCGTCATGAGCGGCAGTATCACGATGGGCAAAGGGGCGCTCATCAAAGGCGATGCCGTGCTCATCGGCAACAGCATCACCCTCGACGGACAGATCAGCGGTGATTTGAAGATCGTAGCCGAAAACCTGAGCATTAACCCCGAGGCCTCCTTCAAGGGTGAACTCGATATCTGTACCAACCACCTCATGAATGAGAAGAGTGGCAATATATCCATTCGTCAATGCGGTACCAATGAACTGGCGGGTTGGCAGTCCATCCGCACCGGACTCTTTGCCGCGCGGCCCTTTACCGGTGGTTTCTCTTTTGCTGTCTTCGTGGTTGTTGGCTTAATAACGCTCGGACTGGCTGCGCTTTCTGGCCTGATCGTAACCATCTTCCCACGCCGATTTGGACAGATGAGCGAAGCCATCCGTTCGCTCCCGCGTCGTGCGTCGCGTATCGGCTGCCTCACGCTGTTGATGGCTGTGATGGTGGTCGGTCTGCTAGTGATGATTATCGCGGTGCTGCCGCCGGTCGGTCTGGTGTTAATGCCGATTCTGGCGCTATTCATGCTGCCCTTGGGCATCCTGTTTGTGATCGGTTGGATGACGATGGCGCTCCTCGCCGGAGATTGGCTGCTGCGGCGTTTTGCCCGCCGTGCCAGTCCACCGATGCTGACGGTGATCGCCGGATCACTCGGCTTGTATGTCGTCTGGACCCTGCTTGGCGTGCTGCCTTTCGGCTTCCTGTTGAGCGCACTGGTCATGGGCCTGCTCGGTGCAGTCGGACTTGGCGCAGCGATTATGACGCGGGTCGGCAGCCGTTCGGCATCCCCCAGTTACTTCGTGCAAGGCTAAGGCGTTGTGTGCTACACTCGGCACAGGTAGAAATAAACATTCACCAATAGGAGTTTCTTATGCGCCGATGGTTGCCTTTACAAATCTTACTTGCTCTTGTCGCCGTCCTCACCATACTCAGCCTGCAACTGGTCTCGGCACAGACCACACCTAAAGCGACCGCTACCCCCACAAGGACGATTACGCCCCAACTTGCGGGGCAAACGCTGCAGCTTCAGCGAACGGATACATTAGCCGCGCTTGCCACCCGCTTCAGCAAATCGGCTGAATGTCTGCAAAAAGCCAACAACATGACATCGAGTGCGCTGACCGGCATGACCACCATTTTCATTCCGGATAACTGCGACGCGGTATTGGGAACTTCCAGCACGAAAACAACGGACGCCACCCCCACGCCGGAGTCTGCTGAGTCATTGACTACCGCGACCTTCACCCCGATTCCGTCAAACGCGACCAAGCAGCCCACGGGAACACCGACCACCACACCGACGCCCTCGGCTTTCAATACCGATTTCCCGCAGCCGACGGTTGTCCCTGACCAAACCTACACCGTCGTGAGTGGAGATCGTCTCTCAAAGATAGCGGAACGATTCGGTCTGACAGTCGCCTGCATTGCCAGCACCAACAGCATCGCCAACCCTGATCTGATTTACACTGGACAGCAGCTTTTCATTTCTGCCAACTGCACCGGCGGTTCGGGTGGTGGTTCAGTCAGTACGACCACCAATACCAGTCCTAATCCCCGCGCCTGCCAATTCGACCGCAATTCAGGACGCACTGCGCCAAGCGGACGCTATACGGTGCAAGCCGGCGATTCACTGGATTTCATCGCCTGTGACTTTGGCATCGAATTGCAGTGCTTGAAGGACTCTAATCCGCAGTTGGGTGGCTTATCGCTGCTGATGCCCGGACAGGTGCTCAACATCAACTTGAGCTGCCCCGTATGGCGTGATTCTTCGCTCCCGCCCAACAAATAAATAACGTAAACAATGTGGAACAGCTCGCTGACGATAACCATCAGCGAGCCATTCTAGCCAATGGAGAAGATGAAGCATGAGTGACAACCGCACTTGGTCAGACGCGCTCACGGATGGGCAAATCATCCGCGACTGGTTTTCGCTGATCTCGCAGTTCGTGCTGGGCATGACCTATATCTCATTCTTCATCTTTGCGTATTCAACCAGCATCAGTCTGATCTTCATATTGATCGGCATTCCCTTGCTGCTGTTCACATTGGCCTCGACCCGTGCGGTCGCGGCAATGGATCAGCGGATGTTTGCGGCCATACTCGATGAGCCAGTCCGTGAATTTGCGGATGATGTCGATACGCGCGGCGCCAATTTCGGCCAGCGCTTGGGCATGTATCTCGGCAGTTGGACGACGTGGCGCAGTCTGATTTATCTGGCGGTCAAGTTTCCAGTAGGGATGGTGGCTTTCACAGCAGCCCTGTTCATCCTGCCGTTTCTGGGCTTTGAGATGCTGTTCCTCGGCCCACTGGGCATCGATATGCGCTTGGCTACTCCACGTCTGCTGCACGCGGTTGCCGTCGGATTACACAAGTTCCCCGGCATGCTGCTGCCTACCGAAAGCTACGAACGTGATGAGCCGCAGTACTACCTTGACGATGATGGTGAAATCGCTATCCGCAAACGCGCTTAATTCCTGCAATCAACTAGAATGATTGATGAGGCGTGTCTATTTGGATATGCCTCTTTTTATTCCAGATGAACATAACCCGCTCGGGGTGATTTCCCACACTAACCCCTTAAGCCTCGCCCGCTAAATACTGATATATAGGTCGAAATCTTTGCTGTAAGTATGGAGGTTTCGTCATGAATACAAACCATTCACAAACAACATTTGGGAGCAATTTAATCGTAGTGGTGCTGGCCGTCGCGGCATTGGCTTTGGTTTATGTTGTGGCGACCGGCGGCAACTTAACCCTACCCGTCATTTCAACCGATCGGGCGGCGCTGATTGTGCTGACGATTGTCGGTGTCGCCATGTGCGCGGTGGGCGGCATCGGCCCGTCGATTAGCAAATATGGTTGGTCTGGGCCAGTCACGGTCATCGGCTCTATCGTCGGAGTGCTAACCTTTTTAATTGTCCTTGCGGTGATACTCGGTGTCCAACTCCCGATTATCACAAATGAACGGATGGCCTTCGTTTTGGTGACCGGCGTCATCATTGGTAAGCTGCTTTTCAACGCGGCCGTTTGGCTGTTTAGCCGGGGCAATGTCGCCTAGTCGGATCTCCATCAGAATCGACAAGAGGGGCGCCGTTTTCACAACCTGAAGATAGGCTGCTCCTCTTGTCCTACAGACGAATTTATCTTCACCGTGAAGGATGACCTTATTACCGCGATCACCATGCACTCTCCGGCCAACGGCGGCGCGGCTGAAATGCTGCGACAACTGGGAATTGGGTGATCATCTCCCAGAAGAAATTACTGTTCGAAATGCTCTATCCTTTGTTCTAGCCGAAGATAATAGACTTTGCGTGAGTTAGATCACTGCCTACGAAACCCGTTTCGGCTCACAATAGATTTAGGAATAAATTTATTTGTCGCGGTACTACAAAACTGCGAGAGGAGGTCAGTGATGGTCAATCCAAAAATACGTTTAAACAGTATTCTCGAATCGGTCACTGCCGCCTTATCCATTGCATTGATCGTTGTGTTTAGACCCGTGCTACGCGGGTGGTATCTCCACTGGGGCGCAACCGAGTCAGAAGGAGCGCGGCTGCTGCCGGGTGACGAATTGGTTCCCCATCCCCGTGTGAAATACACCCGAGGCATAACAATTGAAGCAACGCCCGAGCAAATCTGGCCGTGGTTGGTTCAGATGGGGCAGGGTAAAGGTGGCTTATACAGCTATGAGTATCTGGAGAATTTGGCCGGATGTGACATTCATAACGCCGATCAAATTCTGCCGCAGTTCCAAAATATTAAAGTTGGAGATGAAATTAAGTTAGGGCCAAAGGGCTATCCGGCCTTTAAGGTGTTGGGCGTTCATCCACAAGAGGCGTTGGTTCTCGCGGCGGCGGATATTATTCCGGAGCCGCATGATCAGAAGTTCCCGAACCCGCTGCCCAATGAATATACATTGTCAAATTGGGTTTTTTACATTCATCAAATTACACCTCATTCAACCCGATTACTGGTACGCGGCTGGTTGGATTATGAACCGAATAGTTGGAAGAACTGGTTGATCTGGCGTGCCTTAACCGAGCCAATCGCTTTTGTGATGGAACGCAAGATGATGCGTGAAATCAAGAAACGGGCGGAAGTCATGCAGAAGAGGACGACCCGTCCGGCGCACGCTGTTGCTTAAAATGCTTGCCCCGCTGCCAGTAGCGTCGTACTACTGGCAAACTCCCTCCTAAGTGGGGTGTGGTCGTGTCACACGATCACACCCTATTTTTATGCTATGATTCATCCAGCCTCATCAAACAGATTGGTGATTTGACGGTGATTATTTGAATGACCACGAATTTTTATTTGTACTTTAAATTGACCATACCTTCTGTAAAGCGATTATTCCAATCGGGAAGGTCAAACCCCCTCCCCTACAATGTGCAGGTCATTCTGTTATTGCTGATCACTTTGCTCAGCCTCGGAATGATGCCCGCTCAAGCACAGGGCGACTGCGGCATTGTGCGCAGCATTAACTTTCCGGTGTCGCGCGACCAATTCCATATCATGCAGGACTTCGGCGCGCCGAGCGTGCGCTATCAAGGACGCTATCACACAGGTGAGGATTATTATGGTGGACGCGGCACCAGCTACGGTCAGCCGGTATCTGCCATCGCCGATGGGCGTGTGACCTACTCCGCGCCGACCGGTTGGGGACGTGACGGCGGCGTGGTCATTATCCAGCACACGTTTCCCGATAACAGCATCGCCTACAGCCTGTACGGACACATCGAAAACAGCGATGCCAATCCTTTCCCGCGGAAGTTCGCCTGCGTCAAGGCTGGGGATATTGTGGGAATGGTTGGCGATGTGCGCCCCGCGCCGCACGTCCACCTCGAAATCCGCACCAATAATCCCGACACACCGGGCGCGGGTTATTCCACCGAACCGCCGACCGAGATCGGTGATTTGCAGCCGACCAAGGTCATTTTAAACTGGCAGGCATGGCTGAGTCCGGCGCATAAATGGCATCTGCAACTGCCGAATGATCAGCGACCAATTGCGCCACCTTTGCTGTTAAACGACGGCAGTATGCTCATCCTGACCAGCGACCGCATCCGCTTCTCGTCAGTGGATGGGCGCATCCTCAAGCGGATTATCCTGCCGCAGCCCGCCGTTGGATTGACCGGCTTTCAATTGGACAGCGCACCGCTCACGGTTGGCGATACGCTGGTGTTCCACACGCCAGATAACGCGCTGGTGGCGATTGGCGCAGATCGTCGGACGCTAGCGTGGAGGATCGATAATATCCCTCCGTTTGTGCAGGCGGCGGTTTCCCCGAATGTGATCGGCCTTGTGACTGAAGATAACACGCTGATTACCGTGTCAACTCAGGGACAGCTTTTGACGGCAACGCCCCTTCTGGATGCACCGTTTATGACCAGCGCCCAAAATGGCAACCTGTTGGTTGTCAGCCAGAGCACACTGTCCGAGGTGGATGCCTCCGGCACATGGACCAAGGTCAGTGAAAATCTTGCAGGGGATAGTTCCAGCAGCGCCATATTGACTGGAGCCGATGGTAATCGCTACTTCTTGGCGGGCGGTGCAATGCCCAATTTGACCGCTACTGATTTTCAGGGCAACACCATCTGGCATGTCAACTTGGTGGATGTGACCGGACAGGCACAGTTGATCATGCAGGACAAATCGTTACTGCTGCTGACAACTGGCGGCGATTTGATCACCTTCCAATCAGCAACCGGCTTGATGTGCAGACAACTGCATATCTACGGCGACCGTCGCAGCCGTTTGTGGTACGACCTGAGCGGCGGCCTACTACGAGTCGGTTTGGCGGATCAAATCCTCGGCATTGATTGGAAGGCATTCGCCGGAGTCTGCGGATAATTGATTACAGCGAGAGCGCCGGAACGATTACCCGCCACAGTAGATACAGATCCAGCAGGGCGAACAGCACAAAGGGCAGCACCGTCACCAGCGGATGCAAAATGATCAGCCGCCGCGACAGCCACACCCGCCATGCGTCGATCCCCAGCACCACCACCAGCGCGAACGGGATGATGCCCGTGAACATATAGCGTCCCTGCAATTGAAGAAACACCGTGTTGTAGTAAATGTATTCCAGCACTGCCAGCAGGATTGCCAACTGCATAAAGCTCCATATGAGTCGACGCGTCGTGATTTCGGTTGGCGTCATTCGAGGCGCATCGCCTACCGGTTGCAGATTGATTATGAGTCCGCTGCCGGTTACCGCTAGCAGGGCCAGCAGCACACCATAAATCCAGCTAGGCATCGGTACGCCCATCCAACCGAACTGCCCCCAAAAGCTGTTGAACGTGGTTTGGAGCGCCACCTTCAAATAGCCGACGAATCCTACCTGTGCGATTAACTCGGCGGTGCGCGGCTGTCCGGTCACCACTTTGTCATGCTGGCGCAGGCCGAACAGGTCAGGGAAGCCATAGGTGTTGATGCTGTGTATCCACCAGATGCCGCCCAGCAGAAGCGCCGGAACAAAGAATGCAGCCAAGGGGGGCAAGAGTTGTTTAACAATGGACTGGCGACTGGCGACTGACGACTGATGACTGTCAACCCACCAGCGAACGAGGATTGCCAGCGGTACGAATCCCAGCAGGAAAATGGTCGAAACTTTGGTGAGCAGCCCAAGTCCGACCAGCAAGCCGAGATGCCACTCTTTGATGGCCGTTTCCCCTTTGAGATACAGCACTGTACCAAGCAGCGTCGCGGCGATCAACAAATTAGACAGCGCGTCGTTGCTCACCGAGGCCAACCCTGCTAGATGTTGGGGCAGGAACGCCACTAGCGCCGCCGTTCCCAGCGCCACCTGCGGCCTCTCCGGCAGAAAAGCGCGTACTAATCCATAAGCACACAGAATGATCCCCGCACCCATCACTAGCGACAGCAGCCGCAGCGCGGTTAAACTGCCGTTGGTCAGTGTGAAAACCGGCGTCTCCAACAGGTAATACAGCGGTGGTTGGTGATCTTCGTATTGGACGGTCGGCAGCTTTGCCAGCAAATCCGGCGCGAATTTGGCCGCTTTGAGTTGGTCGAGATAGGCCGAGTCCCAATCACCGGGTTCGATCTTTGGGCAGCATCCGTTATAGGCCACCTGCACGATGTAGTTGTAATGAGCCGGTTCGTCCGGCGCTTGCCAAGCTGGTGTCTTGATGGCGAACAACCCGCCGACGATGAAGTAGATGATCAGAATAAGGGCGAGAAGCAGTGTGTTTTTAGAGGATGAAGCCATGCCTGTGCTCCGGTTAATCCGTTCGGAGGAGGATTATACATGATGAGCAGTAGGTAGCATCACAATTTAGGCTCTGTATATAATTACGATATTTAACAGTTTGGGAATTCTATGCCTCGTATTAATGACTTAGATAGAGACATAAAATCAATCGTTAGTTATCTTGATCTTCCTGCAGAAGAACTACCGGGAAAGATGTCCGCTTCCGACCACGATGATCAGAAGATTACACGCTTTTACGCTAAATATAGATTTTGGATGTTTGATTTCGCAAAGTTATTGGTCGAATCAAATGATGAATCTGTGCGAATCAATTCGGGCTTCGCTGTCCTAAATATATTGAACTCGTATGTAGACGCAATCGGAAAATTGTGTGGAAATTCGAAAGCTTATAATGACTGGGATAACAAGAACGGAGGGGAACCACCGCCAAAAGTACGTATCAAAGTAGGCTTAGAATTCATCTTTTCGGAATTAGTCAATCATTCTGATAGAGAACAAGTCGCAGAATTATTCTATGCCAACTATCGAAACGGCATTGCCCATGCGGGTTTCCCTAATCGAGTTTTCTTAGGTCATGATCTAGAACATCCGCTAGCCTGGGGAAATCTTGGCGATAAGTTTATTCTTCTTGTTAATCCAACTCTTTTTTACAACCACCTGCGACAACATTTTGATGGATACGTTTTTCAACTAAGATATCCCAATAACCAAGGTGACTTATTGCTGCGGGAGCTATTTCTTAAACGCGTTGATAAAATCCGGTAAATTCAAAATTGTCTGGAAAAATTAATGACTGGCATAATTTGCACACTTGAGGAAATAGATGATGACCGATGTTCAGGCACTCATCCGAAAGTTAAACGACCCAAAGGAAAGCGCAGCCGCCTATAAAGCACTCTACGAAATCGCTCCGACCATTGTTGATCCGCTGCTCAACGCGCTCAATGACTCGAATGTCGCCATCCGGATGCAAATCCCGAACCTGCTGGGTAATACGGGCGATCCACGCGTGGTGGACGCTCTCATGACGGCCACACGCGACCGTGAAGATCGGATTCGCCGGTCAGCTATCGCCGCGCTGGGACGGTTCACAGGTGACAACCGCATCGCCGATTTTCTGCGAACATTGGCCCGCCAACAGGGGGATTTGACCGAACGCATGGGAGCCGTATTCGCCTTCGAACGCTTGATGGGCAAGCCTGCCGCCATCCCGTTGTGGCTGGAAATGCTCAACGATCCTTCACCGCAGATCATCAGCAACGCCGCCTCGCAGTTAGCGCAGTCCAAATCAACAGAAGCGGTCGAGCCTTTGCTGACCGTCCTCAACCGCGAAGGGGAGAAAAGCTTGGCCTTCATGTCGCTCATCATGGCACTCGGCAAAATCGGTGATCCGCGTACCTTTGAACCTCTTGCAGCCTATCTCAAATCGCCCGATCCTCATAAACGCGTTTGTGCAGCCAGCGCCTTAGGAGATTTGGGGGATCCGCGCGGCATCGCCGTCTTAGAGCCGCTGCTCAAGGACAAAGCCGTCGCCGGACAGGAAGATCATGGCGGGCCGAGCTATACGGTCGCCGATACCGTGCGCATTGCGCTGGAGAGTATCCGCAAAAAGAACGGCACAGCAGCCCCTAAAACCGATGATCCCAAACCCACCAAACCGCGCTGGAAGTTCTGGTAAGTTACCCGACCTGCACCAGCGCTTCGAGTTCGGGCAGAAGCACCACGCTTTCCTGCTCGTTGGGATCAGTCCGCGCGATGACCGCCACACACGGTTGGTTGCTGAGGTTGGCCGGCAGATGCGGCATTCCGGCGGGAATATAGAAGAACTCGCCGGCTTTGACGATGACATGCTTTTCCAACTGCTGACCGTACCATGTATGCGCCTCGCCGCTGATGACGTAGATGGCGGTTTCGTGGGCTTCGTGCTTGTGGGCTTTGGCCCTGCCACCCGGTGGGATGTTCAGCAGGTGCATACACACGCCGGTTGATCCAACCGTCTCGGCAGCAATGCCTTCGAAATAGCTGAAGCCCTGCTTGCCGTCATAGGTCGCGCCCGGACGAATAATTTTGCAGTCGAGTGAATCCGTCATCGTCATGCTCCTGTTTGGTGAGATGTGGTCATCAAATTGTACGACATATCCCAAGAGCCGGATGCTTAATTACTCGCGCATCCGCAGCGGGCGCATGCCGTTGGTCGTCACTAGTAGTGACATGCCGACGTCGGCAAACACCGCGAGCCACAGCGTACCGCTGCCTGCCAGAGCCAGCACCATGATCGCCAGCTTCAGCCCGACGCTGATGCCGATGTTCTGGCGAATCACGCTCCGTGCGAAACGCGACAGGCGTACGGCAAACGGCAGTTGGCGTAGATCGTCCGCCATCAGCGCGATGTCAGCCGTTTCAAGGGCCTGTGCGCTGCCTGCGCCGCCCATTGCGATACCAACCGTCGCGGCAGCCAGCGCGGGCGTATCGTTCACGCCGTCACCGACCATTGCTACATTGCCGTATTTCGCCACCAAGCCTTTGACTGCATCCACTTTATCTTCAGGCATCAAACTGGCACGTACATCATCCACACCCACCGAGCGACCAACCGCTTTGGCAACTGCCGCGTTATCACCGGTCAGCATCACGGTCTGAATGCCGAGTGCTTGCAAATCATGCACCACGCTTTGGCTTTCGGCACGGGGTTCATCCGCCAGCGCGATGAAGCCGCGCACGCGGTCGCCATCACTGAGCAGCATGGTGGTCTGACCATTGGCTTCAGCGGCATCCACCATCTCGCACAGTTCATGTTGATGGGGATGCTCGGCGTCAAATAGGCTGTGGCTTCCGATTGTGACCAGTTTGCCGTTAATTCGTCCCTGTACGCCGCGTCCAGCCAATGCGGTAACGGCTTCGGCAGGGGCATAAGCATGATCGACACCGCGTGTTTGCGCCGCGCTGACCACCGCTTTCGCGAGTGGATGAGCACTGCTTTGCTCAACAGCCGACGCCAACGCCAGCACATCATCGCAGCGTTCGCAGGTTGCTCCCGTTTCGCAGTCGACTGAGCGGGTTTGCGTCACGGCGGGTTTGCCTTTGGTCAGCGTACCGGTTTTGTCGAAGGCGAAGACCTTAACCGTGCTCAGCGCTTCGAGATGCGCACCGCCTTTGATCAAGACCCCGCGACGAGCGGCGGCGGTAATCGCACTGATGATGGTCACAGGCGTACTGATGACCAATGAACATGGGCAGGCAATGACCAGCAGTTCTAAGGCGCGGTAGAGCCAGCCTTGCGTGCCATCGGCCAAGCTGTAGAAGGGCGCGTTAAACAGCAGCGGTGGGACAATCGCCACCAGCGCCGCCAGCACCATCACGCCCGGTGTGTAGTAATGGGCGAAACGGTCAATCATGCGCTGGCTGGGCGCGCGGACACTCTGAGCATCTTCCACCATGCGGATGATGCGGTTGAGGGTGTTGTCTTCAGCACGGCGCGTGACGCGAATATCAAGCGCACCTTCCCCGTTGATTGAACCTGCATACACTTCAGCGCTAACCGTCTTGTTCACCGGAATGCTCTCGCCTGTGATCGGCGCTTGATTCACGCCGCTGGTTCCGGCGGTGATGACGCCGTCCATGGGGATACGTTCGCCGGGTTTGACGCGAATGAGGTCGTCCGGATTGAGGTCGTCGACTGAGACGGTTTCTTCAGTCGTGGTGGGCACTATCCCAATTGGGATAAAGTTGCTGCCTGAGTTGGATTGCAGCGATGCACGTCGAATACGGAGGGCAGTCGGTGGAACGAGCGACATTAGGCTGCGCAGGCTGTCACGAGCACGGTCAGCGGTATAACCTTCCAATGCCTCACCAATCGCGAATAGGAATACCACGGTGGCCGCTTCCAGCGTTTGCCCGATCAGAATCGCACCGACCGCCGCGACTGTCATTAGCAAATTGATGTTGAAATCGTGATTAATGATCAATGTGTTCAAGCCGCTGCGGGCAATTGGCACCAAGGCGACAATCGTCGCGAGAACATACAGCGGTTGGGAGAGCACTTGCAGCGGGGCGATCAAGCTGAAAATCAAGCCGATAGCGATGATGCCCGCGCCGATTAAAGCCAAACGGGTTTCCGTGCTCTTGAGCAAGTAGCGCAGGAAGTTCGGGCTGCCCGCTTCGACAGTAGGCTTCGCATCCCCGTCTTGGATGCGCTTGCCCAAGGACTCCACGCGTGTTTTCAGCACAGGAAGGGGCACATCGCCTTCAAGGCGCATCTTGGCGGTCGCGAAATCGACCTGCACACGCTTGACCCCCGGCAGGCGGCCAACGCCTTCTTCCAATTCGCGGGCGCAGTTGGCGCAGTCCATACCTTCGATGCGATAAGTTGTTTCAGCCATGACGGTTAAACTTTCAGTAATTGATACGTTATCTCAACACATGCGTAAGCACGCATATGTTTATGTAAACTATACGACACTATCGTCGTTCCGTCAATCAACTGGACTAAATTTTTTATAAAAGAGGAAACGGTCGTAGGGAAAAGGCATGGCCTTTCCCCTAGAAGATCTTGCAGTTAGTTAGCTTGTTTGAGGAACTGTTCGGCGTAGTAGATCGCCCAATCCTCACCACCCCCGCCGGACTTGACCGCTTCGTCCAAACGTATCAATTCATCGACCAGCTCTTCTTTGCCAATGGTCCTATTCAGATGTTCCGGCAGCTTATCGTAGAGATAGTCGGCATACCACAACGGCCAATCGGGGTCGGCACCGTCGGTCGCGCTGTAGGCTTCGTGATGGGCGACGGCTGCATGACGGAACAGCTGCGCCAAGTCTGCGATTCGTTCGTCCACGATGATGCTCCTTCGTTCGCTTATGTGTACGATACTTCATTTTACTCTTTAAAGCGATTATTGCGCTTTGACTTCTCTAGCCGAGAGGGCTACTATACTTCGCGCCGGATACAGCCACGTTAACCGTGGGGGACTGACACGATGGACGGTGAAAAACGAGCAGCGCCTATCACCACGCTGCCAGACAGTGAGTTGATCACCCGCTTGAGGGCAGGCGACGAAGCTGTTTTCGCACAATTGGTTGAACAATATCACACCTCAATGGTACGAATTGCGGCGATCTACGTGAATGAATATGCAGTCGCTGAAGAAGTTGTACAGGATACATGGATCGCTATCCTCAAAGGCCTAGATCGTTTTGAAGGCCGTTCATCCTTCAAGACGTGGATATTCACCATTCTTTCTAACCGTGCTAAAACCCGTGCCACGCGGGAAAGCCGTTACGTGCCGTTGGAATTGAATGATGAACCAGAAGACTCCGACAGCCATGCCCCACATTTTTTCCCAGCAAACCATCCACACGCGGGCAGTTGGGCAGATGGCAGCGCGCCGCATCCTTGGGATGATATTCCAGAAGCACGATTGCTGGGGCAGGAAACCCGCAGCATTATCTTCCGTACGATTGAGTCGCTCTCCCTCAACCAACAGCAGGTCATTCGTCTGAGGGACATCGACGGCTTCAGCGCGGAAGAAGTTTGTAACATGTTACAACTCTCAGAGTCTAACCAAAGGGTGTTACTTCATCGAGCGCGTGAGCGGGTGAGGCAAGCGCTCGACTCGTATTTCGCACAAGAGTAACAAGCCATGACGCATGAAATATCCTGTAAAGAACTCGTTGATCTGGTCGCGGATTATCTGGAAGAAACCATATCCGATGACGCGCGAAAACAGTTTGAGCAGCATTTGAGCGAGTGCGGCTACTGCCACACTTACGTCCAGCAGATGCACATGACGGTCAAACTGACTCACCAACTGGCCGAGGCTGAAAGTGATGTTGAAAAGCCCGCTCCTGACGAACTGTTGAACCTCTTTCGTAAGTGGAAGCAAGACCAGACCTAACGGGCAAAATATGCAAATTCTGCAAATTCTGCATTTTGTGCAATCTGTCCGCTGAAATGGCAGGCGGCCCGCTCCCGTACATCCGCCGAAATGACATTTTTGTGTGGCGGAACACTTCCGTGAGCCTGCTGTGAGTAGTGGCAAGAGAAAAGTTCCAAGTGGAAAGCGTTATCGTGGAAGTTAAATGGCGCACTCAAATTATGGTGATATGAGCGAGAAAACAACCCAATTTTAGAACAAAAGTTTTAACCATGTCAACAGCAGACGGTAAGAGTTTACAAACCTAGGTCGATATTGATGTGCCTGTGTACAAATCTTGATGCCGGATGCATTGTTTGCTGTTGGTTTCGATGACGTCGCATTATGAGATGCATTGTTGCCACTGTCAATCACTGATGGTGTATCGCCAAACTGCACGGGCAGATACATCCGCTGCTTGTTGGGGGGGCGGTGCCAACAGATATAGGTGTGTTGGTAACTGAGCTAGGAATAGTAACAATTTGTACAGTGCCGTTTAAACCACCATAGGCTATTTTTGTTCCATCGGGGCTAAAATAGATACCATAAACATTTCTAGTAGCGGTGACTGACTGTATCAATTGTCCATTGCTCACATTCCAGATACGTATCTGGTTATCTCCATTTGTAGTAGCTATCGTGTTATTGTCTGGACTCCACACTATATTTGTCACATAGGTCTGTGGACTACCAGACATAATAGAGACTAAACTGCCTGTTGGCCTTACCCCGATTTAACGGACACACAAAGTGTCAGAAGATAGCAAGCTGCTCAAAGGCACAAGGGCTGAGATAGCCGAGAGCCGAATGCCGCCGCTGACGGTTGTACCAAACTTGAATGTATTCAAAGATAGCTTGGCGAGCCAAGGCTCGGGTTAGGAAGATGTTGTCAGCACATTCGCGTTTCAATGTTGCCCAGAAACTCTCTTTGATGGCATTGTGGTAACAACGCCCCACAGCACTCATGCTGACTTGGATGTGAGCCTTTTCCAACAAGGCTAAATAGTCATGAGACGTATATTGGCTGCCTTGGTCGGAATGATGCAAATCGGGTGCGCCACGCGGAACCAGCGCCATGTGCAGGGCATCACAGACCAAGGCTTCAGTGAGCCTTTCGCTCATCGCCCAACCGACAATCCGTCGCGCGAAAGTGTCCAGCACGCCTGCCAAATACAACCAGCCTTCGCGGGTGGCAATATAGGTAATGTCCACCAACCATTTCTGGTTGGGTCGGGTCGCACTGAAATCCTGAGCCAGCCGATTCGGTGCAGGTGTGCGACGGGGATTGCTTTGGGTGGTCACCCGAAAGCGGCGTTGACCACGTGTTTTCAAGCCCATGCGGGTCATTAAACGTGCAATCCGGTATTTGCCTACGACTTCACCGGCTTGGCGTAATTCAGCGTGAACACGCAGATAGCCATAGGTCTGGCGGCTTCTGTCATGGATTGCTCGAATGCGAACCCCCAACGCCTCATTTGCTTGCTGTCGTTGGCTCGGTTCGCGCCTCAGCCAATCGTAAAACCCACTCGAGCCCACCCCCAGCACCGCGCACATCCGCTGCACCGGATATATCTGGCGATGAGCTGCTATGAACTGATAGCGCTTCACGACTCCCGCCGCGAGAATACTCGAATGGCTTTTTTAGGATATCGCGCTCCTGTCGTGTGATTTCCACCTCCCGTTTCAACCGCCGGATTTCTGCTTGCTCGACTCGTTCGGCACTCGGTTGCAGTTTCTCTTCCACGACCCGATAGCGTTGCTGCCACTTGTAGATCAGTCCCGGCGTGATGTCTAGATCACGCTCGATCTGGCTGACACTCCGCTCTCCCTGCCACCATTGCCAGCACTTCTTGCTTGAACTCATCGCTGTACTTCTTGTTCTTTCCCATTTTCTGCTCCTTACTTTCAGTCTAACGGACATTTTTTTCTCTCCGCTAAACTGGGGTAAGGCCATCAGGACGAAAGCAGCGTTGTGATTTGACATGGAAATGGTGAGTGGTTGTTACAAGGAAAAGGGATGAGGTTGGTTTTGGATTAGAGGTTGCCTATAAACACACTATCCTATCCTAAAGTGCAGGCCAATTTGTTCGACATGCCCCGTGATTCGATGTATGCTGTGAGTCAGCGGGGACTCCGTAGAACCGCCAAGACGCACAACCTCCACATGCCGGATTCACTAGGGATAGGAGAATTAACGTAAATGTTTAAGGACTTTGGACAGATTACACAGGCATTGAGTGGGCAGCAGTACATCTCGACGGATGAAATATCGACGGTCATGTTTTTGGCCGATAAGCTGGAAAAACCGGTTCTGACCGAAGGGCCAGCCGGTGTGGGTAAGACGGAACTGGCGAAAGCGTGGGCCAACGCCAACGGACGCAAGTTGATCCGGTTGCAGTGTTACGAGGGGCTGGACGAAAGCAAGGCGCTTTACGAGTGGGAATATGCCAAGCAGATGCTGTATACGCAGCTTCTGCGGGATAAGTTGAGCGAAGTGCTGGCGAACGCCAACAGTTTGAGCGAAGCGGCTGACCGTTTGGGCAAGGAAGAGAACGTGTTCTTTTCGCAGCGCTTCCTGCTGGCACGGCCTTTGCTGCAAGCTATTACCTCGCCGGAGCCTGTGGTGCTGCTCATTGACGAAATTGACCGCGCCGACGCCGAGTTTGAGGCATTCCTGCTGGAAATCCTGAGCGACTTTCAGGTGTCGGTTCCCGAACTCGGAACGATCAAAGCTGAGAAGCGTCCGACCGTGATTTTAACGAGCAACAATACGCGCGAACTTTCGGAAGCCTTGAAGCGCCGCTGCTTGTATCTCTTCATCGACTATCCAAGCCATGAGTCGGAACTGCGAATCGTGAAGATGCGCGTGCCGGAGTTGAGCGCCAAGCTGGCTGCACAGGCTGTCGAAGTGGTGCAGCAGCTCCGCAATATGGATTTGAAGAAGAATCCCAGCGTGTCAGAGACGATTGACTGGGCGAAGTCGCTGGTGATGCTCAACGCGGACAGTCTCGACCGCCAGACGTTGGAGACTACGCTGACGGTGCTGCTGAAGCACGAGAGCGATGTGCAAAAAGCCAAGCGGGCGCTGGCCAGTGGTAACGGTGGCGGGAGTGGTGGACATCCCCTGAGCCGCCGTGGTGGGGATGAACGCCGGGATGATCCACGCGGGGGTGGACGTCGCGGTTGGCCGAACTAAGCGTAAGAACTAACCGCCAAGACGCAGAGATAATAGAGAAAGCCGGATATGATGTCCGGCTTTTTGTTTGGGCATTAAGATTTCCTGACGTTTGCCCGATGTTTTCTGCCAAATGCTTGTCAATGTTTTTTGAACCTGCTTATCATGAGAAAGGATTGGTAGATCAATTATCAGCGGTGTAAACGTGAAATTCATCTTCGCTATATTCTGCGCTGTTTTGATACTTAGTGACAGTTTTGTGAGTGTTGCTCAGACTGAAACATCCTCACCTACACAACCTGTAAATCGCGGGGATGTGCTGATTTCGATACCTAATGGCGTGTGGACCTACAGTTCATGGAAGGTAAATTTAGATAATGGTGACCGGACTTTGTTTTATCAAGATACTGACGAAAAGGCATTTCGTAGTTCCTTGATTGAGCGCAAGCGACAGATTATGTACGCGATTGAAGTTCCCACTGAAAAGATTTCATTCGAATATATGGGAAATTTTGATCTCATAGAAATTGATCTGCTAACAGGCCAGCACACACTCGTCTGGCAGAAGGAAAATTTAATTGGAATTGCTGCTTATCCCCCTAATTCTGATTATCTATTGCTCACCTACTTTCCTCATGTCGAGAAGTACTATTTCGGACTGCAAGGAAAGGCATGTTTATTTAGTCTGATCGATCATACTTGCACTGCTTGTAGCACGGCCTAAGCAGTCTGATTCTCCAAATACCAATATTGGATTCTATCGTCTAAATGTTGACACACTTACACTTTCAGAGAAAATTCATTCCGCACCTGTTTTTGATAGCACACAAATACAATTTTCTACCGACGGTAAATATCTTCTGTTTCAATGGCAATACAGCAGTCATCCCAAACTACAAGTCATTGACTATAAAACATGGGACTCTATATATGAAATGCAAGAACCTGTAGCGCTTCGAGGATTACCCACAACATTGCGATGGTTACCTGATGAGTACATTCTTGTTGGACAAGTTTTTTATACGGAAAACCGTTCAAGTTCTTTCGTGCGCGTAAATCCTATCTCAGGGGATCTAAACGTATTATTCACGACAAAGGAACGATTTTACTTCAATGTGGTGCAGTAGGATTAATCTGACAAGCAGCGTTTCAAGTATTAAAGTGGGGGGAAAGACTTCCCCCCTACAAGTGCTTAGCGCTTTTAGAGGTCTGTTGGACGATTGATAGTCCCATTAGATGTAGACAATTCGGAACGGGCGGCGGCGAAGGCGGCTTGAATATCGGCGGCGGTGATGGCGGCGAGCAGTTGGGCCGAGAGTTCGAAGGCCAACTCGGAGGGCAGATGCCGCACCTCGAAGGCTCGGGGTTGGGATTTGCCCAAGCGCTTGAGGGCGAAGCGTTCCCATTGGTCGAGTTCTCTGGCGGCGGCTTCCGGATCAGGTTCACCGGAGAGCAAGGCATCGGTCAACGGGACAGGCTCGAATTTGGCGGACTGCAGCGGCGTATTACGGTCTGATTTACTCTGATCCAATGCCATCTCCTAAAAAGGATCCAGAGTGATGAAAAAGTGCTAGGTGGATGAATCTGAGGCTACAATCGGTCCAAAAAGGACAGATCAGCATGCTGGGCGAGAAGCAGCGGGTGTTCAAAAGTCATTCCGATTTATCTTTGGAAGCGCTCGTTCCTCAAAATAACTTTTATCGTCAAGTGCAAAGCAAATTAGATCTGGATTTTGTTCGTGAGCTCGTTGCGCAGTGCTATACACCCTTTGGCCGACCCTCGATTGACCCGGTAGTCTTCTTCAAACTGCATCTGCTTCTGTTCTTTGAAGGACTCCGTAGTGAACGCCAACTCATCGAAATGGTCAACTTACGGCTCAATCATCGCTGGTATCTGGGCTACGATTTGGATGAGGCGGTTCCGGATGCCAGCAGTCTGAGCAAGATACGGGATCGCTATGGGGTCACCGTGTTCCAGCAGTTTTTTGAGCAGATCATCGAGCTCTGTGTCAAAGCCGGATTGGTATGGGGCAAAGAACTCTACTTTGACGCTTCAATTGTGGAGCCAATGCGGATTATGAACGCCAAGTCCCGCGTTTATCGGAGCAAGCACAAGCACTCGTCACTGATCTGTTTGGCCCAAATGAAGCACTGACGCTCCAGCAAGAACTCTTACAAAAGTACGATGGTAGCCAGTTGGTGGTACGAAAGAACAGTTACCGAAGTCAGTCTAAAGAGCGGGTTAGCCTGACTAACCCGACTGCTACCGCCTTCGGACAAGAGCGATTAGGGTATCGTCTGCACTATGGTATTGACGGTGGACGCTCACGCATTATTCTCAGTTGTCTGGTCACACCCTCATCCATTCAGGATAATACGCCGATGTTGGATTTGGCTTGGTGGGCGTTGTTCCGGTGGCAACTCCCATTAAAGATGATTGTCGGTGATACGCGCTACGGCACGATTGACAATGTGGTGGCGGTCGAAGCACAGGGAATACAAGCCTTCTTTCCGCTCCACAGTGAGACAGCTCATTCCCGTTCAAAACAAAAGAAGTTTGCCGCTAACTTATTCCATTATGATCCTGAAGGTGATGCTTACATCTGCCCACAAGGCCAGTCTTTACCCCTTTATCATGCCGACCACCAACAGCAGCGTTTCATTTACAAAGCGGTCGCAAAAGTCTGTGCTGCCTGTCCAGTACGTTCCAAATGTACTTCTGGGAATCAAGGCCGACGCATTACTCATTCGATGTTCAAACCTGTTTTGGATCGGGTTCAGGCGTACACCCAGACCGCTGCCTACCAGAAAGCCATGCGTAAACGGGCCGTCTGGGTCGAACCCCGGTTTGCCGAAGTCAAAGTTTGCCATCAGGGCCGACGTTTCCGATTAAGGGGCTTGTTAAAAGTGAACATCGAAGCCTTATTGAAGGCCACCGGACAGAACATTAAGCAACTGCTGAAGGCCAGAACTCCGGGAAAACTCCACCAACTAGCTCTGGCAAGCTCTTATCCCACCATGGAGTGGTCCCTCAAGAGTGGGGTCGAGAAAAAGGCGATACACTGAAAAAAGGGAGACACGACAATGGCAAGAATGAATCGAAAGTACGACAAGGCCTTTAAGTTGGAAGCCATTCGGTTATATGAAACGAGTGGCAAAAGTGTGAGCCAGATTGAGACAGAACTGGGGATCACAAGTGGCTTATTGAATAAATGGCGAGTGCGGCATCGGGATGAAGGACCAGCAGGCTTTGTAGGCAGCGGACAACAAACGGAAATCGAAGCAGAAGTGAGACGACTGAAGCGCGAGAATGAAATTCTGAGGCAGGAGCGCGACATTTTAAAAAAAGCCATGCAGGTGTTTGCCAAGGACGGGCATTGAAATATGCCTTCATTGCCCAGCATCAAGGCGAATACGAGGTTAAGATTATGTGTCGTGTATTGAGCATCAGTGTCAGCAGCTATTATCAATGGTGAAAACGACCTTTGAGTACACGCGCACAGGAAAATGAGCAGTTGGCAGCCAAGATTCAGCAAATCTACACGGACAATCGTCGCTTGTATGGTTCTCGACGGGTAACGGCTGCCTTGCACCAGCAAGGATGGACATGCAATCGCAAACGGGTATCTCGGCTTATGCGGCTGCACAACCTACGCGGATGTGAACGACGTAAGCGACGAATCGTGACCACCCGCACGGACGCTGACAACCCGCTGGCTGCTTATCTGCTTCAGCAAGATTTTACAGCGACCCAGCCGAACCAAACGTGGTTAGCCGACATCACTTACATCCCGACCCATGAAGGCTTCCTGTACCTCGCCAGTCTGGAAGACATGTTTTCGCGCAAGATTGTGGGTTGGGCCATGGACGAGCATATGGAGAAGACCTTGGTTGAGCAGGCTTTGCAGATGGCGCTTACCAACCGACCTTCAATAACCGATTTGGTACATCATTCGGATCGTGGCAGTCAGTTCACCAGCTTCACTTATGGCCGTCTTTTGCAAAAACATGGCATCATTCCCAGCATGAGTGCCACTGGCAACTGTTATGACAACGCCATGAAAGAAAGTTTCTTTGCGACTCTCAAAACCGAGTGTGTGGTTCAACCTTTTGCGACTCACGCCCAAGCCCGAACCGCCATTTTTGAGTACATCGAAGCTTTCTACAATCGGCAGCGTTTGCATTCTTCGCTCGGCTATCTCAGCCCTGAGCAATTTGAGCAGCTATACTATTTCCCAACTCTGTAATATGGGGGTCACTCCAACTATGCACTTTGGTTATTTTGCTCCGATCTGTCCTATCTCCCACCCTTCATTTAGACTTTTCATCACGCTGGATCCTTTTTAAGAGATCTTCTATGGCTTCAACTTTTCTACCATTTTTAACTGCCTTTCTTCCCCTAAAACAGTCTCTTGAAACCAAATGTCGCAAAAGCTAAAATTAAGTTGAGTTTTAGGAGGTTTCACATTCTTGTAGGCTACTCTCGGGTTTCAACCCAAGAACAAGACCCTGCTCTTCAGCTAGATTCTTTGGCGCAATTCGGATGCGAAAAGATATTTACAGAAAAGGCTTCCGGAGCCCAGCGTGATCGACCCCAATTGATGGCAGCGCTCGAATACATGCGGATGGGGGATACCCTCGTTGTTTGGAAGCTGGATCGGCTCGCACGATCCGTTCGGCAATTGATTGACACTATAGAGTTGTTGGAGAAGCAAGGGATAGGGTTATGTTCGCTAACAGAAGCTATTGATACAACTAACCTTGGTGGCAAATTGGTATTTCACATTTTTGCATCTTTAGCAGAGTTCGAACGCGGCATTATCCGCGAACGCACGATGGCTGGCTTAGTGGACTTGCCCCGTTTAAGTGGAGAGTGTGAAATTGCACAGGTACACTTAAATAAGGAGCAAGGAGAAAAGCATGAGCAGACACCGTAAGCAGCAAACCGAGGCCTTCAAAGCGGAAGCAGTAGCATTAGTGAAGGCGAGTGGAAAAGGGGTGCCGGAGATTGCGGAAGAGTTGGGGATTAATGCGCGGACGCTGTACACATGGGTAGCGAGTGACAAGTCCAGTTCAGCCGTGACAGATGAAGGAAACGGACGGGATTTGGAAGCAGAAAACCGACGGCTGCGGCGGGAACTGGAGATCATGCGGCAGGAGCGGGACATCCTAAAAAAAGCTATGAGCGTGTTCGCGAAGGGGTCATGATGCGCTACCAGTTCATCGCTGAACACGCCTAGGAGTATCCAGTGCAGCGACAATGTCAGGTGTTGGAAGTGGCTGCAAGCGGCTACTATGCCTGGTGCAAGCGCCAACCGAGTGGGCGACAGCAAGCGGATGCGGCCTTGGTGGCGGAAATCCAGAGAATTTACCAGCAAAACCGGGGAACGTATGGCAGTCCACGGGTGCGTACATGCTGAACTACGGAAACAGGGACACCACTGCAGTCGCAAACGGGTCGCCCGCCTGATGCGCCAAACCCAACTGCGCTCGGTACGTCAAGCCAGGCGACGGCAGCTCACGACCGATTCTCGCCATCCTTATCCCGTTGCCGCCAATGTTCTCAACCGGGACTTTCAAGCTCAATGTCCCAACCAGAAGTGGGTGGCGGATATCACCTTCATCGCCACGCAAGCGGGATGGTTGTATCTGCCGTGGTCTTGGATCTCTTCTCACGCCGCGTTGTCGGCTGGGCGATGAGTGCTCGTTGTGATGCCGCTCTGGTTCAGCATGCCCTCCAGATGGCCCTTTCCCAGCGCCAACCTACTGGCGCTTTACTCCACCACTCCGATCGCGGCAGTCAGTACGCTGCTCACCACTACCAAGCTCTGCTGGCTCAGCACCACATCACCGTCAGCATGAGCCGCACCGCCAACTGTTACGACAACGCCGTCATCGAGAGCTTCTTTCGCACCCTCAAAGCCGAGTGCATTGACCTACATCTCTTTCACTCTCATGCTTATGCCCGAACCGTTATCTTTGAGTACTTGGAGGTCTATTACAACCGTCAACGCCTACATTCCACCCTTGGCTATTGCACACCTGCTGCTTTTGAGGCAGCCTACCTTTTATGAATCTCTTGTCTCTCCACAATATCAGGTCAAGTCCATGAGCAGCAGCGAGAGCACGCGGCAAATTGGGTGGTAGACCCCCTGCTTTACGTCAAGCTGACTTGGCTGCGGCAAAAGCTTTGCTCAGTGATCCAAACATCACAGTTGCGGAAGCAGCTCATCGAATAGGCGTCTCGCCTTCAACACTGTACCGCTACCTTCCCGGCGGACGCAGTGCGGTTCTTGAAGAGACGTAGAATAGGTGCTAAATATCTTACATCTGAAGGGCTAGGCTTATAAGCTTATGAAATTAGTAAATAAAATATAATTTACTGTAGTGGTTATATTGAAGAATTATTAAAGATCAGAACTGGTACATCTCTGCAATCGGAAGGGTAAAGAGAGCAAATCAGGAAGATACAACCTTATAGAATCGGAGTTCGCAAATTCGACTAGATAACACAACCCAGTAATCGTATGACTGCAAAAGTCCCATACTCAGAATTATAGCAATTGTGTTTGGTACAGCGTATCGGATGAGTACTGAAGAGTATGACGATATCATGCAAAAGACCGATGCGGATCGTTTGATGCATAAACGATTACCTCGATTCAACTGTACGTCGTCAAAGGAAATGGGAGACGAAAAAGGTTTAGCTAAGAGATACTATTCCCCAGTATAACGAACATTTAAGTTAACGAAATCATGGCACTGTACTCAGCACGACGTAAGTCCAGAGTTTGACGCTTAATAACTTCCCTTTGAGTGATTACTTCGATTCGTCGCTCGAAATAGACATCTGCCGGAGTGAGATTATCCAAAGCTTCGTGGTAGCGCTGGTGGTTGTAATGCTGAACAAAAGCAGCAATCGCTTGCTCCAACTGCCAAGGGAAATAATGGTTCTCGAGGCAGATGACGTTTTTCAGCAAAAACGGGATACTTTGTAACCTTACAGTTGTAATCTTTACACTAAACCCCATCTTACCGACCCTATAATTTATAGAGTGACACAAATATCCAATCCCAACATGCCGGTTCGCGTGTCACTTTGTGGGGATCACGACTGTCTCAAATGGCGGTTCGCCAAAGTCTCGTCTTTGCCCACAACACGCATACATGAGAAAACAAACTGTCGAGGAGACTTCAACATGACCCGCGTTTTAATCATCGACGACGATCTCGATGTCCGCGATCAGGTCGCGACCACCCTGCTGGCCGCTTACTACGAAACCTACACTGCTGTCGATGGGCGGGACGGCGTGGCCAAAGCCCTACATCTGGTACCTGACCTCATTATCTGCGACATGATGATGCCCAATATGAATGGTCAGGACGTATTGACCGAACTCCGTCAGCATCCTGAAACGGCCACTGTCCCTTTCATTTATCTGACGGCTGTTGATGAGCGTGACACCGTCCGTGAAAGCATGAATATGGGTGCGGACGATTACCTGTTCAAACCCTTCCGCGTCAATGAACTGTTAAAGACGGTCAATGCCCGTCTCAAACGTCATCAAAGTATTGTGTCCAGCGCCGAGCAGCAGCTTGAAGCCATCAAACTACGCCTCGCCCGCACCATCACCCACGAACTGCGGACGCCGGTTGGGCTGATTGTTGGCTCACTTCAAATGTTGGAGTGGCAGGAGGATGAACCCTTCTCGGAAACCACGCGCGATATGATTTCAACCATGTCACGCGGCGCGACCCGCCTCGCCCATGTTATCGAGCAGATGGTCTTCGCCACCTACCTGACCACCGGCGTCTATTCTGCCGACTCAGTTGCCCAACAGGGAATGCCTTTGGAGATCAGCGAAATCATCTCCAGCGCCCATAAACTCGCGCGTCAGTTCACCAACCGCCAACCGGATAATGTGGATGTTAAAGTCGCTGAGTTGAAAGAATCGCTGTTCGTCAAAGCCGAACCGGGGGCGATGAAGCAGGCACTAGCGGAAGTCATTTCGAACGCCATTTCCTTTTCCCCGCCGAATACCAATGTTCGCATCACCTATAAACTGGTGGATCACGATGTCCGCATCACCGTGACCGACAGCGGCCAAGGTATTGATGATCAGCATCTTAAAGAAGCGATGGCATGGTTTGGACAGGTTGACCGCGATACGCAGGAACAGCAGGGTATGGGCATGGGACTGCCCCTCGCCGAGCAGCTTATCGCTATCCACAACGGCACGCTCGAAATTCACTCCATCGTCGGCAAAGGCACGCAGGCAGTCATTACCCTCCCCGCCATCGAAGCGCCGTATTAACCACCACACTCTCTCCAATACAAACTAAAAGCAGAGACGGGCATAAAAACCCGTCTCTGCTTTTCTTTTTAACCTTTATTCGCTGTTCGCTTGGCGATTGTCTTTTCCTTATCCTGCGATTTTCTCCGGCTCGGTCACCATCTCCAGCGCATACAACGGCATCTTGAACCCGAACGTACTCCCTTGATGATAGACGCTGTTGAAGATGATTTCGCCATCCTGCTGTTCGATGATCGTCTTCGTCAGATGCAAACCCAGACCCGTGCCTTCAATATTGGATGTTTCGTGTGTCTTGGCGCGGTAGAAGGGCTGGAACAACTTCGCCTGATTTTCCTCAGGGATACCGAACCCGTTGTCCGTAATTTCCAACTGAACTGTGTCGCCGAGTGCTTCCAGAAGCACGCGGATATGCCCGCCCTCCGGAGTGTACTTGATGGCATTCCCTATGAAGTTAGAAATCGCCTCATAAATTTGCGCCGAATCCCCGCGTACGATACACGGCTCATGCGGCAGCATTACATCCATATACTGCGCCTTCTGTTCAACGCGCGGCATAAATTCCTCGGTAGCGGTGATCACTACCTCGACCAGATCAAAAGGCTCCATCGTTTGCAGCTTGGCCGCTTTTTCAATCCGGTCCATCGAGAGGAAGTTCTGCACGATTTGGAGCATACGCTCGGCGCTCCGCAGCATCGAGGGATACACTTTATCCAGATCGAGTTCCAATTCGGGCGATTCGATCAGCATGGTCAGGTAGTTGATGATGACGCCCAGCGGATTCTTGAGGTCATGCGCTGCGATGCGGATCATGTCTGTCTTGAACTTTTCGAGGTAGCTCACCTTGCCGTACAGGATTTCCAGTTCGTTCGCCCGTTCGCGTACCCGGTTGACCAGTTCCACGTTTTGCAGCGCCAATGCTGCCCGGTCACGAATCAGGTCGAGGAGCTGCAGACGGTCTTCGGTGAAACGCGATGGTTTCTTCGTCTCAAGCACGACCAAGCCGTAAATATTCTCCACGCCTTCGCTGTTCGCCGTGAACAGTGGCAGCGCGATCTGCGCCTGAACATCCCGGAAAGCCGACTCCAACGGATTGGGTGACTGCATCGCCAGCACTCGGCCTTCGCTGAGCGACTGCCGGATGATACCACCTTGCGCCGAAAGGATGTGGTCTAGGAGACTGGTATCGTAATTGCCGTAGATTTTGGCGAGTTCGAGCGCCCCATCTTTCATCAGTGCCACGTAACCCACGTCCGCCCGCGAAATCCGCAGGCCCGCGTCCAAAATCAGCTGCAGCAGCGTATCAATGTCAATCGAGAAGCCGATGTCTTTGTACACCTGCTGCGTAATCATCAGTGAACTTACGCGGCTCTTGAGTTCTTCCGTCTGATAGCGCGTTTGTTCATACAACTGCGCGTTCTTAATGGCGAGCGCTGCCTGCTGACCGAAGATTTGCATCCGGTTCGAGAGTTCCGGTGTGAAGACTTCCGGCTGGTTGCAGTCAATATTGATAAAGCCAATCGGCTTGCCCTCTGCCATCATCGCAATCGTAGCGAATGAATTTTCCGGGCCGTCTGTAGTAGAAATAATGCCATCATAATCCGTTCGCACGCTTGGGGTGCTGTGCATGGCCGGTGACACCACCGATTCCACGAGGATCGGCGAAATGTGATAGTCAAACACGAAATCATGCTGGATCAGTGCAACTTCGTTTGGGTAACCCCGTTGTTGATAAACTCGCGTCGAGCAGCCGTCGTCATCAATCAACATGATGTTCAAGCGGCAATTCGGAATCAGCCGGTCGAGGCTGTCCAAGATCGAGGCGGCGATCATCTTCACATCCAGCGACGTGTTCAGGGTCGCGCCGAGCTGGTTAATCAACTCCGAAAACTCCAGTTCGGATTGTCGTGCCTTCTCAGCGGCGACCTCGGCTGTGATGTCACTGAACACAAACAGACTACCGCGTTCTTGTCCGTCCCGCGTATATGCCACCGATACGCTTACTTCGTAGACGTGGTCATTAACGGCAAAGCGTCCTTTGCGCTCTTCACTTTTCTGAATGCGTGCCAGTTCGGGTGCGCAGTGCGGCAGTGAGTATTCCATCTGCTGCCCGACTAAATCCGCAGCATCCAATCGCAAAAGGGACTTGATATTGTCGTTAACCGCTAGAATCCGGTTGCGTAAATCTACCACCAGAATGCCGGCTGGAATATTGTTGAGGATCGTTTCATAGGCCAGTGGCGACACATCAAACAATTTGAGCTTCAGCAGCCCGAAAGACAGGAAGAGCACACAGAACCCGACCATCACCATGTTCATATAGATGTAGGGGAAGGGGTTCAGGCTGTCAAAAATGGTCAGTAGATTACCCACCCACGGGACAGCCGTTCCTGCCATGACCAGAAGTGCTTGTACGCGGTACACCCGGTATGTCGTCAGCGCATATCGCCCGAGGATAATCGTACCAATCATAAACACGGTGTAGGAATAAGTCAGATAGACCCAGAACCACAACCCGTAAACCGGTTCATAGACCGGAGCATTAGCCATAATAGTGAAGTGAGGTTGTGCCCAAACAAATCCGTGGTATTCGTTGGTCATCGCGAGCAGGATGGTCGCGAAGGGAATCATCAGAAGACCGAGCTGAATTGGCCGTGATAGGGGACGTTCGTATCCACTGGTGCGCAGCGCAAAGTGCAGCCATAAGATGGGGATAAATACGCCACCGACATATTCCAGTTTGCTGAGCGATACAAAAGCGTTGAGATCAGTCCCGACAACTGCTTCGAACGCGTTCCACCAGCCTACCCATGCGAATGCAAACAACAACGCCGCGAACCACATCGTTGACTGACTGTGACGCTGACGCCATGCGTACAGGCCCATCAAGACCGCCATCAATGCAACGATGAGGCTGATAGAAAAGTTGATGACCTGAATCTGCAACATAGTCGAACGTTCTCAATCTTTCCGGTGCCACACTAATTTCTTGATCAATCTGGCCTATTGAATTGGCTTATCAATATCCAGCCGTTCTTCCACAACCAAACCCTAAACCGCCGTGCTCATCAGATAAGCTGACTTTGACTTTTAATCCGGATCATTCCTCTGATGGGGCAAGGTATATTTGCCCACTACCCTAATCATCCACCCAATTTCTATAGGAGAGAGTCTCTAGCTGTTTTTGCATTCCTCTCGCACCCGTCACAAAAATCCATCGACAATTAAGGTTTGTTAAAAAATAGACTCAAGATTAACTATAAATCATTTATCTGAGGATGCTCGTTAAGAAAACACCTTCAATATAACGATTTCACATTTTCTCAATTCTTTATAGTTATTGACGCTTATCAGGATCACCCCTAGCATAAAAAGAACAGCAGCATCTAACGACAAGGCAGCCTTCAGTGTCCACACTCATCCGCCTCTTCCTGTGGCTCAATATCCATCTCTACCGCCTCACCAATGGAATCATTGGCGGACATTTGGGGAGCGCGTCTGTTTTGCTCCTCACCACCACCGGACGCAAAACCGGCAAGCCGCGCACCACACCCTTGCGCTACCTTCGCCACGACAATGGCTATATGATTGCCGCCTCTAATTGGGGAAAAGAAAAACCGCCTGCGTGGTTCTTTAACCTGCAGGCGAACCCGACCGTTACATTCCAAGTCATGGGCAAGCATATGACCGCCCGCGCCGAGCTCGCCTCAGACGATCAGCACGATGCTCTGTATCAACAGTTCATCGCTGCCGATAAACGCTTCATTGACTATCCTAAAACCGCCCACCGAATCATTCCCATCATCCTGCTCAATCCTCAGCCTTAACAGGTGATGTTCTTCACTAGAATAGTCAACTTAATATTTTGTAATATTACAATAAGAGGTCTTTACCCTATGTAGGGCAGTAGGGAAAGATAGACAAATCGAGATAGCCCGATAGGCATGAATTATGCTTCCCCGCAAACCGTCACGGCGTAAATTCGCCATGCGAACCTTCGGCCCTATCAAAAATCCTGCGGCGGCGAATCGCCGTACTCCGACTGACGAGAGCAACCTTTACCGTCAGCTTTTTGATCTTACACATGTTATCAAGCTCATTATTGATCCATCCAGCCTCCGAATTGTCGAAGCCAATCCCGCTGCCTGCGCATTTTATGGATATTCGCAGGCGCAGTTTACGTCAAAGACCCTTCCCGACATCAATACGCGACCCGAATCCGAGATTAGGGCCACCACACAAAAGGTCTTGGTCGGGACCATTTCCATATTCCAAACGCAGCACCGTTTGGCGTCCGGCCAAATTCGTGATGTGGATATTCAAGCCGCATTAGTAACGCAGGGCGACAAGCGCTATCTGTATGCTGTAATTCAGGACATCACCGAACGTAAACAGCTTGAAAATGCCTTACGCAAGAGTGAACAACTTTACCGTCTGTTTGTCCAAAACATGCCCAATTCGAGTGTCGTTATGTTCGACACCAATATGCGCTATACCCTCGCAGAGGGACAGCTTCTCAACCGTCTTGGTGCAGTATTTGAACCCGTCGTCGGCAAACTTCTTGAGGAATGCATCACTTCAAAGGAAGTCGCTAATTTTATTATCCCAATTTGCCAGCGGGCTTTGCGCGGAGAGTCCTTTAGCTATGAGCGCGAATGGCTTGACTATGCCTATCAAGCCCATGTCAGCCCGATCAGAGACAGCAGCGGCGCCATCATCGGCGGGATGGTTTTGGCCCACGATATCACCGAGCGCAAGCACTTGGAGGCTGCGCTCCGAGCCAGTGAGGAACAACTGCGCCTGATCACCGACAACATTCAAGATGTGATCACCCAAATTGGGCCTGATGACGGAATCCGCTACGTAAGCTCATCGTCACGTTCAGTACTTGGCTTTACTCCTGAAGAAGCCATCGGCAAAACTCCGCAAGAGTTCTTTCATCCTGACGACTGGCCCACGATAAATGCCGAGCAACAAGTGAGCATAATGGCAGGTAATCTGTATATGCGAGGGGAAGGGCGCGTTCGCCATGCCAGTGGGCATTACATTGATGCCGAATCAACCGGCAAATTCCTCTACGATGATCAAGGCAAATTTCTCGGCGGCATTTATGTCACCCGGGATATCACCGAACGCAAACGGCTGGAAGCTGCACTTCGCGCCAGTGAAGAACGACTGCGCATCATTACTGACAACGTACAGGATGTCATTACCCAAAGTGACCCCGATGGGCATATCATCTACGCAAATTCTTCCGTCCGCGACGTATTTGGGTTTGCCCCTGAAGAGATGATCGGCAAACTGGCCCGTGAATTCATCCATCCGGACGACTGGGTAAGGTTAAGCGGCCTTTGGGATGTGACTGTGAAATCAGCGAAGCCGGATGTGAGAGGCGAGGGTCGTATACGCCATGCCGATGGGCATTACGTCGATGTTGAAACGACCGTCAAGCTGCGCTATGACGAACAGTCCAATTATCTCGGCGGCATTTACGTTACCCGTGATGTTAGTGAACGAAAGCGCCTAGAAGCGGCCCTCCGAGCCAGTGAAGAGCAACTGCGCCTGATCACCGATAACATGCAAGATGTCGTCTCACGAATTGATTCGGACGATGTAATCCGATTTTCAACTGCTTCATCAAGTACTGTCTTCGGCTTTGGCCCTGAAGAGATGATTGGCAAATCCGCGCAAGTTTTCTTGCACCCCGACGACTGTCCCATGGTAAACGCTGTTCAACAAGCGAGCATTAGTGCCGGTAAGACGTTTATGAGGGGCGAGGCGCGTATTCGCCACGCTCGTGGACATTACATCGACGTCGAGACGATAGGCAAGCTGCTTTACGACGATCAGGGAAATTTTCTAGAGGGCATTTATGTTGCCCGCGACATCACCGAACGCAAACGGCTGGAAGCTGCACTCCGCGCCAGTGAAGAAAAATTCCGACTGATCGCCGAAAACACCTCGGATGGTGTCATCCAATACGACCATGCCAGCCGGAGTATCACCTATGCCTCGCCTGCTTATGATCGCCTGTTTGGCCGCGAAATCGGTGAAACGGCGGGGCGTCTGCCAAGCGATATGCAGGAGTTCATTCATCCTGACGATAAGCAGCGCGTGGTAAACGATATCCGTGCCGCTATCAAGAACCAGCATGACCATTGGATTTGTGAGTACCGTTCCCAGCACAAAGATGGTCATTACTTCTGGCGTGAAGATCATGCAAGGTTTAACTACGCATCTGACGGCCAGTTGGTGAGTGCCTATATCATTTCGCGTGATATTAGCAGACGCAAGCGGCTCGAAGACGACCTTCGTGCCAGCGAACAACGGCTCCGTCTCATCACTAACAACATGCAGGATCTGGTCATTCTTGCCGATGGCAGTGGGGAAATCATTTATGTCAGTCCATCAATCACAACGGTCATGGGTTATGACGCCACGACCGTTGTCGGAACAACCCCCATCAATGCGATCCATCCCGATGACCGTAACCGTGTCGTAGAGACTCTACAAGCATCCTTTGCAGCACTTCTTTCGGACTTCACTGTTGAGATGCGACTGCGTCAGGCCACCGGACATTACCTCGATTTTGAAACCAACTGCCGCATCCTTTACGATGACCAACAGAACCTATTGGGGACGGTCTTTGTCGCCCGTGACATCACCGAACGGAAACGGCTGGAAGCTGCGCTCCGTGCCAGTGAAGAGAGCCTCCGGCTCATCACGGATAATGTACAGGACTTAATCCTGCTCACCAATGCCAAGCGCGCAGCGGTCTATTTCAGCCCGTCCTTTACGCGTGTACTCGGCCACGATGCGGATTTTCTGTACACCAGGATGCCCATCGACCTTGTTCATCCTGATGATCGTCCACTTGTGAACACATTCATCCAAAAAATACTTAACGGGGAAGAGACTCCGGTCATCATCGAACTCCGCGTATCTCACCATGATGAGCATTACATTACTTTTGAAGATGTCTTTCGTCCAGTTTATGACCCCAACAAACAGTTCGCCGGTATCTTGCATGTTTTGCGCGACATCACTAACCGCAAACAGATGGAAGACCTGCTGCTCGAAAAACAAAAACTGCAAACTGCGCTCGACAAAGAACAGGAACTGAGCACCCTCAAAACACGCATGATGGAGCGTATTTCCCATGAATTCCGCACCCCGTTGTCCATCATTCAAGTGGCTAACGAAACCTTAACCCATTACCATAATCGGTTGTCGGACGAGAAACGCGAAGCCAAGAATGCCACGGTGCAGAACCAAATTCGGCGCATCACTGGCATGCTGGATGAAATGGCATTGGTGCTCAGGAGCACCACTAACGCCGACCATTTTTTGAGTATTTCCACTAACCTCACCACGTTATGCCGTGAGATCGCTGCCGAACTCAGCACCAGCCTTGCCCTTCCCGGCAAGTATCAGCTTGAACTGCAACCCGACCTGTTCGCCCCTATCGATTCGGCTGTTCTGCGGGACGGCCTGACCCATATCATGCGAAATGCCGCCCGTTTTTCCGAACCTGCCGAACCCGTTATCATTCGCCTCGCGCAGACCGCCAACAGCATCGAACTCCGTATCATCGACCACGGCATTGGCATCCCGCCGGACGAACTCCCGCGTATCTTTGAGCCCTTTTTCCGAGGCAGTAACATCAGTGAGCGCGGGGGGCTGGGTGTTGGCCTGACCATCGCCCGTGCGGCCATCGAAGCGCACGGCGGCACGGTGCGTGTCGAGAGTGAACTTGGCAAGGGGACTACGTTTATTATTGGCCTGCCTGCGTGAGTACGCCCTCTTTGATTCTCCCTGTTACTACTGGGGGAGGAGACGATGGTGATAGAGAAGTAAGTGACATTGTTTGTACATATTATTATTGGGCGCAGCATGCTGCGCCCCTACAAATGAACCGGCCAATTTATAGCACTGCAATTTCATTATTTACCATACAACCACTACCGAGGAGACAAGTCCTTCGTTAGCCGATATATAGCAGGTTGGCGGGGCAGTACCCCCTCCTTAGTCCTCCCCCATAAAACAGGGGAGGAAATTTTTGATTCAAATCCTCACTCCCTTGCCCTACATCAGCACGTTCGCAGGCTCACTCCGCTGAAAGCCCATCGTAACTAACCCCCTCCTTAATCCTCCCCCGCAAGCGAGGGAGGAGACAGTTCCCTCGTTAGACGATATATGGCAGGTTGGCGGGCAGTACCCCCTCCTTAGTCCTCCCCGTAGTAACAGGCGAGGAAATGAGATTAGGCGAAGGAGATGGAGGGGGCGGCGTAGCGGCAGGCGTGCCATGCGAGGGCAGTAGCGATGACGAGATCATCATGGAGGCCGGAGGGGGCGGTGTAGCGATAGCCGCCGGTGGGGAGGCGTTCCATACGGTAGTTGGCGAGTTCATCCAACAGGAGTTCGTCGGGCAGGAGGGCGAGGTCACGGCGTTCGATGGCGAGGGCAAGGGCTTCGATCAGCGGGGATTTGCTGGCGGCGGTGGTGACGAAGGGATAGACGGGTAGCCCTTCCTGCTGGAGGGCTTCGATGTTGGGCGATCCGATGCTGTTGGCCTCGGCGTAGATGTTGACTGGCTGCCAGTGGTCGTAGAGGGCACGGAGGCGTCCACGCTGGAGCGACCAGTTGACCTGATTGAAGCGGTCATAGGCGAGCATTTGATGGGTGGCGGAGTCGATGACCACGATGACGGTATAGTCGTTCTCGCGTCCCCAATCCACACCAAAACAGCAGCGGTGGTCGGGATGCGGCTGGGCATCGAGCGGGGCGGTGGCGGCTTCGCGCAATCCGCGAAAGACCTGTCCGGAGTCGTCGTTAAACTCGGCCATGTATTCTTCGAGCCAGACGCGTTCGGGAGTCTGAAGGTGAATGGCGTCGAGTTCGGCGGGTTCGATGAGCGGGTTATCATAGGCGGTGTAGTGAAAGCGCCGCCATGCTGTGCCGCTGCGGGCGTAGGTGTAGCGTTCCCAGAACCAGTTTTTGCCGTTGGGCGAACTGAGCAGGAGCGCGCCGCCTTTGCGTTCGAGGAGCATGGGGCGGACGATCTGCGGCCAGACGGATGGTTCCATGAAAGCGGCTTCATCGAGCACGGCGAAATCGAGACCGGCCCCGCGCAGGTTGTCGGGGGTGTGGGTGCTTTTGATGGCGATCCAGCCGCCGCCTTTGAAGTCTAGACGGCGGGCAGATTCGCTGACGGTGACGTTTAGATCACGACAGGCGTCTTTGAGGGCGCGCCAGACGTGGTCGGCCATGTTATAGGTGGGGGCGAGCCACCAGCAGGCTTTGCCCGAGATGGCGGCCTCCACGATTTCGATTTGTCCGACGACGGTTTTGCCCCAGCGGCGGCCACAGGCGACAATGCGATAGCGGGCGGCGCTTTCCAATACTTTCTTCTGATTGATGTGGGGATCAGGCAGTTTAATCTTCTGCTTCAGCCTCAAGATCTTCTTTCTTTTCGACGTGGTGTTCAACTTCGTATTCGTAGACATATTCGATTTCCTCCTCATTGGGCAGTTGGGTGGCGACCTTGATAATGCGGTCAATGAGCTGGGAAAGAGCCGTGACACGCTGGTTGAGGGGCGCTTCATCAATGGCGGAGATGATGGAGCGGGAGAGGGTATCGGCGGCATCAAGCATTTCTTCGCGAAGGGTGGTAAGGCGTTCGGTGATTTCTTCAGAGAGAACCCCTACCCCCGGACCCTCCCCCGCAAGCGAGGGAGGGGAGTTTAAAGTGTCTGTTGGCGGCATTGGCGGCGGCATTGACATTGGCCGTAGGCTGCCATCACGCTGCGCCGTTTGTTTCCAACGTGCAATCGTTCTTTCAGGTACACCTGTTTGCGATACAGTCAGATCGACGTCGCCGTGGTTGGCGATGAGGCGGTCGAGGACGAGGCGTTTTTCCTCGTCGGTGTAGTGTCGGGGCATGGTCGGATTCCTTTCATAATACCCCACCCTAACCCTCCCCGTAGTAACAGGGAGGGAATCAGGAGCGGGATTGGGCGGGCAAAATGGTATGGAGCACGGCTGAGGCGCGCCTCAGCCCTACGGGTGGGTCTTGATGGTGGTGTATGCGGTTGTTGGCATGGGCAGCGGCATGCGGGTTGACGGGAAAATCCTCACCCCCGGCCCCTCTCCATTTCATGGCAGAGGGGAGCAATGCGAGAACCCCTATCCCCAGCCCTTCATCACCACGTTCGCAGGCTCACTCCGGTGAAAGCCCATAGAACAGGGGAAGGGCGGAAGAAGGAGAGATCAGCGGCTTGCCATCCGGCTGGTGGCGGTACGGCTGCTGCGCCATGTTGGTTGGCCGTCCGCGACGCTGACCTTTGCGATCCAGTTGGTGGAAAGAACCCCCTCCTTAATCCTCCCCCGCAAGCGAGGGAGGAAATAAGAGTTGGGTTTATCACTATGACATCAGTATAGAACGGATGTTTTATGAAAGGGTGACAATTTGGTAGAACATTTGGTCACTCTTTTGGGACGTTGGCGTTAACCGTTTTGAGGGAGAATTGAATGGGGTGAGGTTGAGGAATGGTTGGAGGATGGTTTGCCGGGTTAACCGAAAGTAAACCTAAAAAATAGTACTGAGTACTGAGGGAAAGGCAAATACAATTGAAGTACGGAGAGGCAGAGAGTTTTTAGCGCAAAGGGGCAAAGATTGGGCTGCCGGAGGATAAACCCTCCGGCAAGAGGAATAAAGCCCCGTAAACGGGACTCAAGGGTGCGCAAGAGGAACCCCCTCCGGTCGCTGACGCGACACCACATCAGCACGTTCGTAGGCTCACTCCGCTGAAAGCCCGCAAGCGATGGAGGGAAGCATTTGGGAAGGATAATGGTGATTTACTCAATAGAATGGTATTTGATGAGCGGCTGAGGCACGCCTCCGCCCTACAAAAATACATGTGGTTAGGGATTGCCATTTTAATAAGTGAAGGAGCATAAGCCATACAGCTACCCGCTTCGCGAGACAAGCGTACTAAAGTCGCTTCAAAAACCAGAGTCATGTGTACGACAGAATTTGATGGCTGAAAACGAAATTTCTCGGTTGAACAAGCAAAATTCCAATATCATTAAGGCTATTAAGGAAGATTTATCCACCGCCCAACCGCCGCGAAGCCGCCCAGCCACAGCGGAAAATGCGGCTCAACCTCAAACAGAATGGCGATGTCATCCCCAATCCTGCCCACCTGCCAGACGCTCTCGACAAACACCTCGGCGTCCAAACCCATCCGTACTTCAATAGCGTTTGGGGGTGCTTCAGACACCTTGGCCTGTTGAGTATTGATCACGTTCCAGACCGCGCGAAACAATTCTGCGCCGCGCCTGTCGCTCTCCAATTCGGGCATACGATAGAGGGGCAAATCCAGATCACGGGGATATAAATTCCGCAGCACATCACTGAGTTCAACAGCCGTTAGAACAGGCAGCGGCTTTGGGGCTGGGTTTGCTATTCTGAGGTTTGTATAAGGTTTTCCACTTAAAAAATGAAAGAGTTTCTGTAAAGGCGATGTTTCCGCTACTTTACGCCGCTCATTTTCAGCTTGCTTAAGTTGGGCCTCTTCAATGGCTTGCTGATATTGATTTGCATCGAACACATAGATGAAGTTAATTGGCAGTGTTGTCTCATCATAATGGGTCATCTGAGTGTGCAAAAACGAAGAATGAACCCCAAACCAGAATATCTTATCTTCCAATAATCTCGTGCATACGAAAGGACCACCGTCACCAAAAATAGGAACGCAAGAGTTAGCCCCTAATTCGATGACATCATCCCAAGCCAAAAAAGGTAACGCTCGATTGGCAACACAAACCTCATCGACAAACACACGCCAGAGGATCAATTCAGGCGGCCCATAATATCCTTCTGGGCAGTCTGGACGATTTGCAATATACGGTTCACAGCGGAGCGTCGAGATTTTCGCTTCCGTTTGAGGCATTGATTATCCTCACATTAGCGCATGCTACGGCAGAATTTCAAAATGGTTAATATGATTAGGTCGTAAAATCTGAAAATCTCTTTGATCGAGTGTCAGAATATGCGACACTTTTAAACGTTCTGCACTGGCGACAATGGCTATATCCACGAAATCAATTTCTGAATCCGCATATTTAGCTAATAGTTCGCCGATACGTGGATAGTCTTGCGCTTCTAAACTGACCGGTACATATTTCGATGTTTGTAATTCGCTAAAGAATCGTGCTGTCGCCCCAATGCCACCCTCACGGGTCAACATAAAAGCGATTTCAGCATAGGCGGCTTCTAGCAAGCCAATATGTCGCAACTGCCGATATACGCGTAAACAGTCGTTATGCTTATGCTCAGTCACGAGAGCCATTCCAACAATGAAGCTGGTATCCGCAATCGCATCAAGTTTCGGAATGGTCATGTGATTTCTTTATACCAAACTCAGCCCGCAGAATATCTTTGGTTCTTTGTCCAGCATCAGTCGAACCTTTGATAAAGCCAATCGTCCTATCACGTGACTCATCATAGTCATCGATTGGAGATGCTGTCTTCATCATTTCGATATAATCCAAAAGATTATCGAGTTGTTCTTCAGATAAGTGATTTAACTCACGCTCAATCCGCTCACGTTTGGGCAATGCACTCATAATTCCACCTCGCTCAACTATTCATTCGATATTATAGCCCGAATTGTTACCCCCTTCTCCTGCAATCGCCTTCAAGACTTCATCCAACAGCGCCAGCAACACCCGCTTGACCGACTCTTTATCGAAGCGCTATTAGAGAGAAATATAAATCCTAAACCACCGTTATTTATTTAACCAAGGCCTCTTTTTCGCCTTATACTCTTCTTTCTCGTCATGAACAACGCTCCAAGTCATTTCTGGTTGACGTTCTTCGACATGATGTGTTTTTACAGTAGTGTTAGCGGCAGATCGATCAAAGCGTAATTCTTCTTTTGCCCAAAGACCTGTCGAACGAGCGATCTTAAATCTCTTAATCAGTTTTATTATCCACCACTTTGGAGCAAAATCTTTGCCCCGACTCACAACTTCCAGTTCGGTTTGAATAGGTAACGTACCCTCAAGAAACAAGTGTTTAGTACGTGCAGTACTTTTGCAGTTGGGACAGGGAATCTCGGCTTCATGATCATTGAACGTATAACCACAGACAGAACAGGTTTGTGCACCGCTTCGAGTCGGCATTTTCAACAATTCCCTTTCCACTACCTACCGGACGCTGACGCGGCTGCCGTTGGGCGTCTTCTCCACAATGATATGCACGGGGAAGGAGTCGCGCAGGTCATCAATATGGGTGATCACCAGCACCAGTTCGAACTCCTCCTGAATGGCGGTGATGGCCTCCACCAGCTTGTTCCGGCCATCCTCGTCCTGCGTGCCGAAGCCCTCATCAATGAACAGCGTCCGTAAGTGTGCGCCCGCCCGCCGCGCCAGCATCTGGGAGAGCGCCACGCGGATGGCGAAGTTGATGCGGAAGGCCTCGCCACCGCTGTACATCTCGTAACTGCGCGTGCCCAGTTCATCGGCGATCTCAATGTCGAGCGTTTCGATGACGCCTTCGGTGTTGATCTTCTCGCGCTGAGTGCTGAAGTGGAGGTTCATCCGCCCATCGGTCATGCGTGCCAGCAGCAGATTGGCTGACTCTTCCAGTTCAGGAATGGCCGCCTCGATGATCATGGCCGGAACGCCGTTCTTGCCGAAGGCCTTGCGCAGTTCGTCGTACACCACCTGATCATGCTTACGCGCCTGCTGCCGCGCTTCCAGATCGGCCTTGCGCGTCCGCAGATTGCCCAGCGTATCCAATTCCTGACGGGCGTTCACCAGCCGTTGATACTGCGTCCGCTCGAACGACCGCAGCCGGTTGACTTCTTGCTGCCGTGTTTGCTGCTCTTTGACCAGCACTTCCAGCTTGGCGATCTCGGTCTTGATGCTGTCAATCACGCTGGTATCTTCATCCAGCGCTTTCTGCGTTCTTTCCTGACGCAGCCGCGCCGCTTCTAACGCGCCTTCGGCATCCGGCAGCGCCTTGAGCGCCACCATCAGTTCGGTTTGCTGCGTCTCATACGAGCGATAGGTATCCAACTGCTGGCGTGCCGCGTCGTGACTGCTGCGGTCATAGCCGATTTGCGCCCGTTCGGCTTCCAGCGACGCCAACTGTTCGCGAATATCCTGTGCGAAGGTTTCCTCGCTTAAGAGCGTTTGCACCGCTTCCAGCTTGGCGTTGATTTCGGTCAGCCGTGCTTCGGCTTGATGGGCGGCGTCCATCTGGGCTTGCAGTTCGCCGACCTGTTTCATCAAGGGCTGAAGCTGCTTGAGTTCCGCATCCCACTCGGCGATCTGGACCTTATGGCCGTCGCACTCTTCCTTGATGGCCTTGGAGCGTTCCTGATGCTGGCGGTAGGTGCCGCGCATCTCAGCCAGTTCGTGCTCAAGCTGCCCGACCAATTCCAGACGGTGCTGCTCGTCGAGCGGCTGTCCGCACAGGGGGCAGGTGGCGCTGCTGGTGGCCTTCAGTTGGTCGATGCGGATGCCCTGCTTCTTGCCGTCCTCTTCTAGAGTCTTGAGCAAACTCCGCAGGGACGCGCCGTCCTCATTGAGCGAGGATACCGTTTCTTGCAGCGCGTTTCGCTGGCTTTCCACGCCTTGCAGGGTGGTGACTTCGGCCTGCACACTGCTGAGCGCTTCGGCGTCGGCCTGTTCCAGCGTCCGCCGCAGCTCGGTGATCTGCGCCGTGTAACTGCTGACTTCACTTTCCAATTCGGCTTTAGCATCGCGCAGCTTGCCTTCCAGATCACGCCGCGCCGCGTCAAAATCGCTCAATTGGATCAGCTTATCACCCAGCGCCGTATCGGCATCCCGCGCCGATTGCAATGCCGCGTAGCCGACCTCGATCTCGGCCCGCCGTGCGATCACCTGCTGATATTCTTCAATCCGTGCTTCCTGCCGCGCGATGTCGGTGGCAATGGTCTGAATATCGCGTTCCCGTTCGCGACGGTGACGTTCGACTTCGGCTTTGCGTTCCTGAGCGGCTTTCATCTGCGCCGGAGAATCGGCCACTTCGGACAGCTTTTCCTCGGCGATTTTCAGGGCGGCTTCGGCTTCCTGCTGGGCGGCCTCGGCTTCGCTCAAGATTTGTTTCAGGCGCGGCTCTTTCGCCAGTTCCTCATCAATATCCTTGATGCGCTGTTCGATCACGGCCAGTTCGTTGGCCAGCGCTTTGAGCTTTTCCTTGGCCGCTTCTTCGTATTTCTCCCACTGTGCCAAGCCCAGAATATCCGAGAGGATTTGCTTGCGCTGGGCAGGCGCTTTGGTGGTAAAGGCATCAGCCTTCCCCTGCTGCAAGAAGGCTGAATTGGTGAAGGTTTCATAATCCAGCCGCAGCAGCCGGTTGATTTTCTCCTGCGTCTCACGGATCGAGGGTTCGCTCAAGGTGTGCGGCTGACCATCCACCACCGAGAACAAATCGAGTGAGCCTGTGCCGCGTCCTTTGCGTGAACGCCGCCGCACCACGCGGTAATTGGTGCCTTCCTGTTCGAAGTCCAACTGCACCAGCATGTCGGACTGTCCCATATGCACCAGTTCATCATCCCGCTTGGCGCGCGCCTGTCCCCAGAGCGCCCATGTGATCGCATCCAGCAGCGAGGACTTGCCCGCGCCGTTGGGTCCGGTCAAACAGGCTAAGTGAATGCCATCAAACCGCAGCGGATCAGGTGAGCGATACGCTAGAAAATTTTTGAGTTCAAGCCGTAACGGAATCATAACGCCATCTCGTGAATGCGGTTTGTCAGCGGCAAACCTCTACATTTATCGCTTGTTTAGAACACTTGTTAGTCTAGCAGGTTGGGGAGTTTGTGGCTAGTTTGGGGCAGGCAGAATATTGGATTTACGACCCTAAAGAGCGATCATATTGAATGATCTTGGAGGCAATTTGGGCGAAGCCGTACATCATGCCGAGCGTGAGCTTCGAGTTCTTGGTCAGGTTTGATTGATTGGCAGGCGCGACGCTGTCGACCAGTAAGACTCCGATCACCCCCGAATGGCGCTGATCCGCCCAAATGGGCACACACAAAATGGATTGGGTGTTAATCGAGATGCCGATTTGCTTTTCCGTCATGCTCCACTTTTCGCGCAGATAACGGCGCAGTTTGGATTGATCACTTGCATCGCGGTTGTCATCCAGCGGTTCATGTGTGTTCCAGACTGTGCCGACTAGCCCCTGACCTTTTTTGAAGCGCAGATCATTGGCCCATATTTTGGCAAAATCATCTGAACCCGCCAGCATGAACAATTCCTGCCGCACATCGTCGACATAGAAAATCCCTGCGCGTGCCTTGACATCCATAGGCGCTAAGAGGCGTGCCGAATGGATAATGGTCGACAAGTTGCGGTAATTGCGAGCGCTAATCGGCTTGGCATACTCGATAATCTTCAAGAGATAATCGATTATCTTGCTGATACTGCGATCAAATTGGTTGGTGAGGATCTCGTTGGGGCTCAGATCATCCATACTATCGAGCCACAATACCCCTGCTATTCGTCCGCTGGGCCGAAAAATCGGGATCGCGACGACCACACCCAGCCTCCGCATGAGCTTGATTTGTTCCTCATTGAAGTGCCACTGATTGCTCATGATATGGTCAGTCACTGTCTCGGGATCGCGGCATTCGGTGATGCGTTTAGACCATGCCATTCCAGCAAAGCCTTCTTCTTCCTTGAGGCGGGTGCGCAGTTCCGCTTCCTCGAAATGTTCGGTGGCCGCCGCGATATACAGTTCTTGTCGGGCTTCGTCGACCCAATACAGGGCAGCCCGCCCTTTATATTTTCGGATGGGCAGCAGTTCTGCGGCAGCCTCTAATATCCCCATGAGAAAGCGCGTGTCAATAAAATCAAGCGGCTGCTGATCGCGTTCTTCGCCGCGAACAAAGGGATTTTCCTTGCCTCTGGGCGTGACAATCGGCCCCGTTGTGGATTGATTCTTGACCATTTCAACATGCTTCTGGATGGCTTCAATCAATCCGATCAGCGCTGTACCGTTCAGATCCTGATGCAGATTGGCGCGGTGAGCACGGTTGAAGCCGTAAGGCAGGAAGTCGCTATCGTCAACCAGCGCGACAAAACTGTGTAAGCGAAGCGCGTCCGAAATCGCCAATTCTTCGCGGACGTTGTCGGAATCGTAAGAGTGACCGGAGGCAATATAAAGGATGCAGGCGGACTGGCGCAGAGCCGTTTCGATTTGATGTCGCCAATCCGGCGAACCATACTCGATTTGGCCGCGATCAAGCCATACCCGCAGTTTGGCCCGTTTGAGAGCGGAATAAATCAAGTTTACACTGGCGGAATCTTTGTGAGAATAACTGATGAATACGTCGTGGAGCATAACGCCTAGAACTTTGACGGTAAGGTACTCGCGCACGCAAAAGTAAGAATTTTCAAACGCATATCATGTTTAACAAAAAGAAAACGTATCTTATAAAGATACGTTTTCAGATTCTTCACTATATTATAATCTAAGCGCTGAGTTGGCGCATCTTTTCTTCGAACAATCGTCTTTCGTCTTCATTCCGCGCCTGCCGCAAAATGAGATCATTGATGCTCGATTCCACCAACTTCATCGAATCGGTTGCATCCCTCGAATGACGATCATCCCACTCAATTCTCGCCTGAATAGCTTCTGAATCGCTTTCTTCATGGCGCTTATGGTCGTAATTCCGCATTGATCTGCCTTTGTTGATCCAGTAACTAAACGCTGCTGGAAAACTGTTTCACTTCATTCATAATCATATACCTATTTGGAGAATTTATCATAGGACTTATGGCTAGTCAACTCATTCTTAAGACTGATTGTAGAACAAATTTCCTTATGGTGGTGTACAAGTGCCTTGGAAATTGGTTTGTTTCTTGTAATGTCGGGTTTCTGATGCATTTAAATAGCGCCTCTTAGAAGCCCCGATTTTGGAAGGGAGGTTACGAGATGGCAATTGGTGGTAAACTACGCGGGAACAGCTTCCAATAAGATTATTCATATCAAGAAGAAAGATAGGCACAAAAATATGGATTTGACGACTCTGCCCCTGTCCAAGCCCGGTGAAATGACCGAGATGGATCAATTTATTTTTGAGTGCTTCGGCTTCATCGTCATTGAGGACGTGTTGAGCGAAGACGAGTGTGATGAAGTGCTGGAAGCGGCCAAGCGTGTTCATGCCGGCCAACCGAAAGAAAAGCTCCTGCAAATCGGCAAAGGTTTTGAGCAAGAGCCGTCGATTGAACGGCTTGTGGATCACCCCGCTGTGCTGCCCAAAGTGCGTGCCCTTTACGGGGATAACTTTGTGCTGCAGGCGGCGTGGTGTACGGTGCAGCCCGCTGGAAGCCAGAGCGTCGGCTGGCATCAAGACGGCTCGTCGGCTTATGATTTTAAGAAGCTGGCGTATCCGGTGCCACTGGTTCAACTCCGCGCCAGCTATCACCTGACGGACCAATCGCAGCCGTTCATGGGCAATATGATGCTGGTTCCCGGCAGCCATCGCAGCAAGCTCGACCTGCCGCAATCGGTTCGCAAAGAGGTTTATGCCTGTGCTGTGCAGCAAATTCTGCTGGCGCGGCGCGGCAGTGTGCTCCTGTTCCACAACGGCGTCTGGCATTCGCCGATGCCCAACAATATGACGTGGGATCGCTACAATATGCACTTCATTTACAGTCCGCCGTGGCTGCGCCGTTCAGATCGCGATTATACTGACAGCGAATTCTTACAAAACACGACACCGCTGCGCCGTGCGTTGATGGGGGATTACGCCCGTCCTGATGTGCCGTTTGCAGGCGGCTTCCCCAAGATTCCATTTGAGAATGGGAATGGGGATCATTAGGTGTTGTCGGTTGAAATCAATTGATATTGAGGGCTTGCCGCCGGCGAGCCCCTACGCGATTAATATAAAAGGCCAAGTATGACGCTTACGGTTCAACCTGCTATTGAATTCCCGTTATTAACCCTGTGCGACCTCATTAACCGCTCGTTTAAGGGCTACGTGGCAGGGGATATTCAGTTCACCTTGCCCGTTTTGGCGACTTTTATGGCGCAGGCCGATATTCACCTATCGCGCAGTTTGGTGGCGCTGCAAGATGGCGAACCCGCGGGAATCGCCATGCTGGCACGGCGTGGTTGGACGATGCGTATCGGTTTGATGGGCATCGTTCCGGATTATCAAAATCAAGGAGTCGGACGCTGGCTGCTGGCACAAATCGCTGACCAAGCCAAAGCCAACGGAGATCGCGCTGTCGCGCTGGAAGTCATCGAGCAAAATCCGCGCGCCGTTCACCTTTACGAATCCTGCGGCTACCAGAGCATCCGGCGGTTGATTGGCTGTGACTACAAAGCGACCGATCAAGCTGCACCAACCACTGTACCAACTGCATTTGAACAGGTGGACATCTGTGAGGCCGCACGTTATCTCACGGCGTGGGAGTCACCGGATTTGCCGTGGCAGTTCAGCGGCTTCGCTTTAGCCAAGGTTGGCGCTCCAGCTGTGGCTTATCATGCTGATGGCTGTTACGCCATTTGCTCCAATCCCACTGCCGAAACCATCACCCTGCTCGGATTAGCCGTCCCACCGGAGCAGCAGCGCAAAGGCATCGGCACCAAGCTGGTCGCCAGCCTGATGACCACCTATCCCGGCAAAAATTGGCGGGTTGCTCCCATCTGCCCGGAGGAATACAGTCCGATCTTCCTGCGAAACGGCTTCACGCTTAACCCACTCAATCAATTCCAGATGGAACTGCGGCTGTAAAGAAAAACAATGCCCCTCATCATGACTTCGATGAGGGGCATTACGTATCTAAACTAGGTTGTCAACGAACTACGCACTCTGCGGATGGGCTTCGCCACCTTCTTCGTGATGATCGGCCACATGCTCGAAGGTCACCTTGAAGCCGGGCGGCAGCGGCAGGCTGTCCACGTCCAACATCTTGATGTTCAGCGCGGCGTCATCCACTTCCATCATGGCATCCCGCAGGAATCGGTCGGTGGACATGTGCAGCATACTGTAGGGGAAGTGTGTCCGCAGCGCGCCGATATACACATCAAAATGCACATCGGGGTAAGCCTCACGCATGTCTTCCAAGATGGTCGCCACACTGTTATAGAGATCACGATATTGATCTTCGATGATCTGCATCACACCAGCATCCCAGCCATTCAGCTCGGTGATTTCATCAGCACGTTTCTGGAAGGCCTTGGCCCGTTTGGCGTCTACATCCACGTGAATGATCTTCAGCGGGATTTTGCGCTTGAGAATGCTTTCCACAACGGTCACCGAGAGTTTCGACCACGTGTCGCAGAAATAGATCGCCACATCCTTATGAACGGCGGGATCAAAAACCACTGGCTTATTGGCGAATTTGGGCGTCGCGTCCAGATGTAAGCGGGCAGCCGTTTCCTTGTAGTGACGGTGAATGCGGAAGAATATCCACACCAGCGTCGGGATCAGCAGCACGATGAACCACGCGCCGCTCGTAAACTTGGTGATGATAAAGACGATCATGACTACGAAGGTCGCGGTCGCACCGATGCCGGACGTGATCAGCTTGACCTTCCAATGCGGGTCATAAACAATCTTGGTTTCCAAGCCCCATGCATATTCACCCGGCTTAAGCTGTCCGGCACGCCAGAAGCGCCGTACCATACCACTCTGGCTGACGGTAAAGCCGAGGAACACACCGATGGCATAGAGCGGAATCAGGTTGGTGACAATCGCGCCAGTGATAATGACCAGTATAATCGCGCTGATCGAGAGGGTTAATACACCCCACGTAAAGACCAAACGGCGTCCACGATAGGTCAATTGGCGGGGCAGGAAGCCGTCACCGCTGGCCAGCGCGGCCAACTGCGGGAAGTCCGCGAAGGGGGTGTTGGCTGCCATGAACAAGACGGCAAACGCGCCGACAATCGTCAAGATATAGAAGATGTTGCCGATGCCTTGCTGACCATAAACCGTACGGGCAAGCTGGCTGATGACCGTTTCTTCGTGTGACGGTACGGCATGAACTGCATTCGCCAGTACGGTAATGCTCAAGAAGAAGGAGATCAAGATGGCGGCCATTACCACCAGCGTCTTGGCCGCATTCTGGGCGCGTGGCTGCCGGAAAAGCTGGGTGTCGTTTGAGATGGCTTCGATACCGGTCAACGCGGTACAGCCGGACGAGAAGGCTCGCAGGATGAGCAGCAGCGAGATCGGCTCCAGCGCGTTGTGCTGAATCGCCTGAACGCCAGTCACGGTATCCAGTGTTCCGGTTGCCATCTTGATGAAGCCGATGATGAGCGTCGCACCCATCGTGAACAGGAAGAAGTACGTCGGGATGGAGAACAGCCGGGCACTTTCCTTGACGCCGCGCAAATTGATGAGCGTCATGAACACGATAATCCCAACCGTGATCTCAATACGGAACGGCTCAAGCGTTGGAACCACGCTGACCACGTTGGCGACACCCGCGCTGATACTGACGGCGACGGTCAAGATATAGTCGGTCAGCAGCGCCGCGCCAGTGACCTGCGCCATCTCTTCACCGAGGTTCTCTTTGGCCACACGGTAACCGCCGCCGCCTGCCGGATTGGAGAAAATGGTCTGGCGGTAGGAGACGGTCACGATGCCGATCAGCAGGGCAATGGCCGCTGCGACCGGAATCGAAATGGCATTGCCTTGAAAGCCAATGATCGCAAAGCCGCTGATGGCTGCTGTATTCAAAATGATCAAGATTTCTTCAGTGGCATAAGCTACCGAAGACATGGCATCACTTGCCAGTACGGCGAGGGCGATAAAGTTAGGCGCCGTTTGATGGGCGATTTCCGATGAACTTAGGCGCTTGCCTATTACAGTCTCTGCAAAACGTTCTTGGACGTCACGTATACTCATATTCGATCCTTATGTAAGCGACAATCAATCATAGAGCCGTTTCGTCTTAAGGGTCGTAAAAATGATGTCAAGACTTTATCGAACCACATCAAGAAAATATCAAGATTTTCTGGATTTCCTCGGTTTCTCCCTCAAATCGCTCTGAAAAAATGAATATTTGCTGGTGAATGGCTGATCATTTCTTGATGTGGATGTCAATTAAGCGTTAATTGAAGGGGGTTGGTGATGGATCGAATTGCAGTCAGTGGTGGACGTAAATAATTTGCCTCATGTACCCCACCCCAAACCCCTCCCCAAAGCACAGGGAGGGGCTTTAAAGACCTTAATAGTCCAAAATGCACTGCGTGATTGTCTCCACCGTTTGGTGTGGTGCTATCTCTTTGATGCGTAAAGACCAATTATTGGTATCTTGCATCGCACTTCAGATGGGTTAATAATCGAAAAATCTATTCAATACGCGCCACGCGCTGAACTGTATTTATTCCCAATTCACAACATGGCAACAACCACCTTACCAACCGAACACACCTTTTCGGAAAAACCCGCTCGCCTGAACAACTTCCTGCGCTTCGTCGCTTATGTTTATCCCTACCGATGGAGTCTGGTGGGAGCGGTTATCGGAGGCGTGGTCAAGTTCACGCTGCCGCTGCTGGTGCCGCAGGTGACTCGCCATTTACTGGATGAAGTGTTCTTGAATCCGGCGCTTTCCAGTGATCAAAAGCTGGCTGAACTGCTGCTGAATGTCGGCGGCATCATTCTGGCGTTCCTCTTCATCTGGACGCCTTTCACTTACGTGCGCCATTACTTCGCCAGCCGCGCCAGTTACCATGCGGTTTTCGATTTACGCGTCCAGTTGTACTACCGCATCTTGCGGATGTCGGCATCCTTCTTTGACCGCAACAAGTCTGGCTATATCGTCTCGCGGCTGATCGGTGACATCGAAATGGCGCAGGACTTGATCGGCAGTGCGCTGACCGACACTTGGATGGACTTCGTCGCGCTGATCGTCATCCTGTTCTTCCTGTTCCGCATCGACGTGGGCGTGACGCTTGCGGCGTTAGCCACTTTCCCGCTGTATCTCTATTTCTTCCGTAAGTCCCAGACGCAGATTCGCTCATCCAGCCTGCGGGTTCAGGAAGAAATCGCGGCGCTGGCGGGGCATGTGCAGGAACGCATCATGGGCAACCGTGTGGTTCACGCCTTCACACAGGAAAAGACCGAGGAAACTGTTTTCTTACACGACTCGCAAAATCTGTTTTCGATGGCGATGTGGCGGGCTTACCTGCAGGCTTTGAACATCACCAACACCGGCGTACTGACTCAGATCGCCCCGCTGATTGTCATGCTGTACGGTGGCATCCGCGTGGTCAGCGGTCACCTGACGGTGGGTGAACTGGTGGCCGTGACCATGTACCTGACCCCGCTGTATACGCCGATGCAGCGTTTCGCCCAGCTTAATCTGGTGTTCGCCAATTCGATGGCGGCGGTTGACCGTGTGTTCCAGATCATGGACGAGAAGCCTGAAATCCGTGACCGGCAGGGCGCGATGGTGCTCAAGGACGTGAAGGGCGTGGTCGAGTTTGATCATGTGGGGTTTGCTTATCCCCAAGCGACTGACACCGAACCGGGGCCTGTCCTTCGCAACATGAGCTTCGTTGTCCGCCCCGGCGAACGGGTGGCGCTGGTCGGGCCGAGCGGCAGCGGTAAGAGCACCATCGTCAGCCTGATCCCGCGCTTTTATGATGTGGACTCCGGCAGCGTCAAGATCGACGGGCATGACGTGCGGGATGTCACGGTGAATTCGCTGCGGCGTAACGTAGGCATGGTGCTGCAAAACCCGATTCTGTTCAGCGGCACAGTTCTAGATAACGTGCGCTACGGGAAGCCAGAAGCCACTATGAGCGAAGTCATTGAGGCCTGTAAAGCGGCCAATGCTTATGAGTTCATCATGAAGCTGCCCAAGCAGTTCGAGAGTGAAGTCGGCGAGGGCGGTAATTTTCTCTCCGGCGGGCAGAAGCAGCGTGTGACGATTGCCCGTGCCTTCCTAAAAGACCCCAAGATTTTGATCCTCGATGAGGCCACCAGCGCGCTGGACTCGGTTAGTGAACGGCTGGTGCAGCAGGCGTTGGAACGCTTGATGGAAGGCCGGACGACCTTCGTCATTGCCCACCGTTTGAGCACCATCGAGAACGCCGACCGGATTTTCGTGCTCGAAAATGGGTCGATTGTGGAGTCTGGAACCCATCAAGAACTGCTCGAGTACGAAGGTGTTTATCAGCGGCTGTACAGCTAGGGGGCGGTTGGCAGTCAGAGGCTCAAGCCTCCGCCTGAGAACAGAACGGGCGCTGAAGCGCACAGGTGTGCGGCAGTCTATAGTAATAAGTTACAAAATAGACTATCGAAAGTAACAAGCCAACCCCACCCTAATCATCCTTTGTAAATGAGGGAGGGGAACAAATCGGGCAAGATGTATCTTGCCCACATACGCTGTATTAAAAGTCTTGCACTGACAAAACCGAGGCTTAGCGCGGTTCTTTGAAGGACTCCAAGAGTTCGATTGTGATGCCGAGCTTGTCCTGACTGTCCATGTAAGTATAGACGCCGCGCCGGTCACCGTAGAGTCCCTGTTGGGCGATGCCGATGCCATGCGCCGCGAAGTGTTTGACCGCGCGCTCGGTATCCACCTGGAAGGCGATGTGATGGGCGCTATCTCCCTTGGCGTTCAGGTCATTGCGCCACACGCTGGGGATGCTGTCCGGCTGAATCAGTTCCAACTGCGCCTGACCAAAATCGAAGAAGGCTAACTTGGAGGTGGCTTCGGAGGGCTGTCCTTTGAAGGTGGTCTCGACCACTTCATAACCGGGGGTTTGCACCCAACGGGGTTCGGGCAGATCAAGCACTTCACGGTAGCGGGCAGCGGTTTTCTGGATGTCATTGACGACCAGCCCGACCTGACAAACCAGATCGGTGCCGATGCCTTTGTCGGCGGGGAAAGGCGGCCTCTTGGGATGCGCGCCGTTGTGATAGTGTTCCAGCAGTTCGATGGTCACAGCCAAATCTTTGTCGGTATCCAGATAGGCGTACATGCCGCTGCGTCCGGTGAACAATCCCTGCTGTGTGACCTTATAGCCCTTGTCGGCGAAATGGGCTGCCGCCGGAGCGGTGCGCGGAACATTGAAAGCTACGTGATGCAGGCCGGGGCCGTGTTTCTTGAGGAAGTCCATCCATGTGCTCGGCTCGTCGATGGGCTGCAAGATTTCGAAGGCGACCTGTCCCATCATCCACGAGACGATTTTGGCACGGGAATTCATGGGCTGGCCGTGATAAGTAGCCTGTGTATGGTCGAAGGTGTGGGTGATTTGCACGTCACGCGGCACATCGAAGCCGAGGATGGTGCGGTAGTTTTCGGCATAGCGTTCAAGGTCATCGACAATGATACATATCTGGAAAAAAGTCTTATCGGGAATGGGGTTTTCAAACACTTTTTCGCTCCTGTTGCATAACTTATTTTTTCACTACGGATGATACCCGAAAGGGCTACCTTCGTCAGGGATAAAGGGCATGACACGATCACTGATGGCTGTCAGTTCATCGAGTATCGCAGAGGGAATATCGGCGTTGAGGGCTTCGATATTGGCGAGAGCCTGCTGTGGATTTTTCGCGCCAGCTATGACGGAAGTGATGCCGGAACGCCCCAACAGCCAGCGCAGGGCGAGATGCGACAAATGAAATCCCGCGCGGCTGGCAAGCTGCTTCATTTCCTCAACGGCGTTGTAGACCTGCGGCCAGACATCCTGCCGGAACAGGGTGATGCTCCAACGCTGATCACCGGGTACGAAATCCAGCTGACGGGCGTACTTTCCGACAAGGATGCCATGTGCCAGAGCGCTGTAGACCACAACCGCGATATTGTGCTCGACACAGTAGGGGATGATATCCTGTTCGTCATAGCGCCAGAGGAGGTTATAGCCGAGCTGGTGTGCGTCGATGCGTCCGGCCTGGGCGATTTGCTCCATCTGCTCGACGGAGAAGTTGCTGACGCCGATGGCCTGAATTTTGCCCTGCTGGCGGGCGGTTTCCAAGCCCTCCATCAAAGGGCGCAGGTCTTTGCCAGTGCGCGGCCAGTGTATGTAGTAGAGATCGATGACGTCGGTTTGCAGACGCTCACGGCTGGCATCGATGGCCTTGAGCATGGCCTGTGCGCTGATGTCATCTGAGGCGAACTTGGAGGCCAAGAAAATACGCTCGCGTCGTGTGGGATCCGCCGCCATGAAATGCCCGATGAGCCACTCGGAATAGCCGTCAACGCCATAACCGGAGGCGGTATCGAAATGGGTGATGCCGTGTTCCAGCGCGGTTTGCATGGCCGCGCGAATGTCCGCTTCGCCCTGACGGTTGGCGTGGTCGAGGCCATAGAAGGAGCCGCCCATGCCGAGGCGTAAGTGGGTTTTGGGGCTGCGTCCGATGTGAACAAGTGAATATGCGGGATCAACTGACATGGGCATTGGTCATTTCAGGATGGGTGACGGGAGATAGACGCAAACCTTTATCCCTCGCTTAAAACCTCACCCCCGGCCCCTCTCCATTTCATGGTAGAGGGGAGAAAAGACGGAGGGCTGATTTTTATTCATCTGTTTCCATAAACTACATGTCTAATACTAACGCTGAAATGTCCAAATCGTTAGGCCATTAGTGGGTATCCGTTTAGATGCCTCAGTCTAGACGCAGTAGGCATATCAGCCTTGTCGCCAAGCTGGCTATCGTATGCTTATGACAATGGATAATGACATATGACACTGCACAGCCAAGGCGGTCTTCGTTAAGATGCAAGTAGATCACAATAACAGTGCGTTTATGTTCGCTGTTAGGCATTACTGAATCAACAATATACTCCATTGCACACCCAAGGCGTTCCGTAACAGCGGCAACGCCTTTGTGTTTTTATTGGTCTTCAATGACGGAGGCCAACAAAATGTTGGCTCACATTCCCACAAATCGCTTTATCGGATCCAAGGGATCATCCTCGCCTAACTTTCCTGAAGTCAAGCCGTTTAATTCGAAACATCCCTTGAAGCCTGCGGTTGGAGACTTTCACCGTTTGGCCGTGTTGATGTTGAGTTTCACAGTGATTTTGACTCTCAGTGTAGGGTTGGGCATGAGACTGCTATATCCTCAACCTGATGTCCGAAGTGATGACCTGAGTGGTTATGAAGCCTTTATGCCCGGGGAAATATTTAATCCAGAGGACTATGCTTTCCATCTGATACCCGATAGTTGGCATCCAGAAGAAACTAACCTAGATCAGACTCAGACGAATACATACATCGACAGTTCAGCGATACGGAAACTGGTTGTCCTTGAAATTTCTTATCAACAAAAACAGATTGGGCGTTTCACCTTTTATTCGATGCGCCTCCGGTTATTGGACTTGCTGTGGCGCTGGGGCAGACCAGATTACAAACAGAAGGATATTAGGAATCACTGCTGGGTTATTAAATGGTTCAAGCAACAATACACCGTTTCTATTACCTGCCGCAAACTCAACCTCGAGAATCCCATAGAAGTTGTTACGATCACGCTCCATTAAGTTATAGGCAAACATAAAAGGCAGACCATTGGCCTGCCCTTTAAATTGAAACGGAGCAATCTTATTCGGTGGCGTCGAAGTCGAGATCGCTGGATTTGGTGCCGGTGGCCGCTTCCATCAACAGCGTCAGGCGGTCGGCCATCGCTGCCGGATCGGGATGGATGCCATCCTGCAAGAGCGCCGTTTCAAAGACCTGCTCCTCAACGGCCTTGATGAGAGGATTGTCGGGCGTGTTGGCCAACATCTGACTGAGGTTGTGCATCAACGGGTGACGCGGATTGAGTTCCAGCGTCTTGACCGGCAGTTCATAGTCTTTGTCCAGCAGGCGGTTAATGCGGTACATCTGGCGGCTGGGGCCGGACTCGTCACTGACCAAACGGGCGGGGCTGCCAGTAAGGGTCTTGCTGGCGCGGACTTCCTTGACCCGTTCGCCCAACAGTTCCTTGAAGTGTTTTTGCAGCGCTTCGAAGGTGTCTTCGGCGAGGCTTTCGTGAACCGGCTTGTCGTCGGCTTTGACTTCACCGACGCTGCTCAAGTCGATGTCGGCCTCGTCCACGTTGCGCAGCTTGTGACCTTTGAAGGCATCCAAGCCCATCAGCATGAAGGGATCGACCGGATCAACAAAGTAGAGCACTTCGATGCCGCGCTGGCGGAAGGCGTCGAGATGCGGGCTGCGGGCGGCGCTGTGGTAATCCTCGCCGATGATGTAGTAGATGTCATCCTGTCCGGTGACCATGCGACCGGTGTAATCTTCCAACGAGAAGAGTTCCTCCGGTGACGTGCTGGTGGTCGTGGGGAAGAACAGCAGCGGCTCGACGTCGGTACGGTCGGAGGGCGCGACAGCCACACCCTGCTTGATGAAGCGTCCGAACTGGGCGTAAATCTTGAGGTACTCTTCCTTATTCTTCTGCGCCAAGCGCTTGAGTTCGCTCAAGACTTTGCCGGTGATGGTCTTCTTGAGGTTGGCCATCACTTTGTTGGCCTGCACGCTCTCACGGTTGACGTTCAGGGGTAGGTCTTCGCTGTCGACCACGCCCTGCACGAACTGCAAGTATTCGGGCAGCAGGTCTTTGGCATATTCTTGAATGAGCACCTTGCGAGCGTAGAGCTTGAGTCCCTGTTCCTTGCGCGGGTTGAGGATGTTGCGCTCGGCGCTGCTAGGGATATAGAGCAAGGCGTAGAATTGGAGCGGCACATCGGCACGCATGTGGATGCGGTGCAGCGGCGCTTCCCAATCCATCGTCAGCATCTTATAGAAGTCGTTGTACTGTTCGTCAGTGACTTCCTTCGGCTCACGACGCCAGATGGCGGTCTGCTTGTTGGTGGGTTCTTCGCTGTCGCCGACGTAAATCGGGAAGGCGATGTAATCCGAATGGCGGCGGATGATGTCCTTGATGGTCCACTCTTGGAGGAAATCTTTGGCGTCCTCTTTGAGGGTGATAATGATGTCTGTGCCGCGTGATTCACGTTCAGCGGGTTCAATGGTGTAGCTCTGTCCGCCGGTGGATTCCCACGCATAAACCGGTTCGTCCTTCTTATAAGAACGGGAGACGACGCGCACCTTCTCGGCGACCATGAAGACCGAGTAGAAGCCCACGCCGAACTGACCGATGACATCCAGCGCGGCAGTGCTGCTATTTGAGGATTGCTTGGCCGCTTCGATGAACGCTTTGGCACCGCTGCGGGCGATGATACCCAGATTGTTAATCAGATCGTCTTTGGCCATGCCGATACCGCTGTCACTGATGGTCAGGGTACGGGCTTCCTCATTGGTTTTGATCTCGATGGCGAGTTCAGCATCGGCATCCTGAACGTCGTGGTTGGTCAACAGTTCAAACTGCACGCGGTTCAAGGCATCCGAAGCGTTGGAGATCAGTTCACGGAGGAAGATTTCGCGCTCGGTGTAGAGCGAATGTATCAGAATATCCAGTACTTGCTGGATTTCTGCCTGAAAAGTAAAGGTCTCTGCCATATGCTTAAACTCCTGCGGATTGTATTTGGAATCTGTATTCAAAGATGAAGTTGCGAATTTCGCAGTATTTTATAACACCAGAGTGTAAGAAACGAGTAAACGAATGCAATTGAACCGCCAACAAAATAATGTGAATACCAACCCCCACCCTAACCCTTCATCACCACGTTCGCAGGCTCACTCCGGTGATAGCCCGTAAACAAGGGAGGGAACTTGAACACTTTCCCAGCAATTACTTGAAGATAGTACGAAAGCCAAGATCAATCAGAGGTAGGACGCGGCTTGAGGTTGGCTTTGACCTGCTTCAGACGGTTGTCACCCTCGAAGATGACATCAATGTACGAGCCATCAGTGAACTTTCCTGTAACCACATCGTCAATTGCGGTGACGTTCAGTTGGCAAGTTTCCAGATAATGTGTGACCAGCAGGCGCAGATTATCCGTCTGAGCGCCGCCGGCAAACTGGGTAATGGTCGTGACGATATGTTCCGGCGTGTTGTTGATGGATAAGGGAAAGCTCGGATCCGTCACCAGCAGGAACATCGCGCCGCCTTGATAGGGACCGCGATAGTAGATGTCGGCGTTTAAGAGGGCGCTGGCGACCATTGACAGATGATGCCCGTGAACCTCTTGATCAAGCGGCATGGAGGCTGTTGTGAATTCAGGAATATTGTGTTCTTCACCGTAGTGGCGCAGTTCGTTAGCGGCTTGGAGCAGATTATCCGGGATGTTGCTGCGGGTATTGGCCCACGCCCACAACCAGCTTTTTGATGACGTGCCTTCCGTGCCGAGAAGCTGCGCGTCAAAGGCCAGAATATCGCCAAAGGTCAGCTTGCCAGTGTCCATGTCGAATCCCCAGTCGGGATTGCCCCGTTCTTTGAGCCAATGCGCGAACGAGACTTGCTTATCCCAACTGGCGATATAGTTCTGAAGCAGTAAATCGTGGAAGTCCACTTGAATTACACCTCAATATCCCACGCGGCGAGATCGGCAATGAAGTGGTGAGCGGTCATATCCAGATGAATGGGCGTCAGGCTGGCATAACCGGTATGCACCGCCCACAAATCCGTGCCTTGCTGTTCGAATAAGCCGGTCGGTTCTGGCCCACCGATGCGGATGACATCCCCGTTGCGTTCCAAGACATCGTTGTAGAGGCGCGCACCCTGACGGGTCAGACGCAGGCCGTTGACTTTATCACCGGATGGAACGTTCAAGTTCAAGATGGTCAGCGGAGGCAGTCCTTTTTTGATGACGCGTTTGGCGACCGTCACGGCGATTTGCGCGGCCAGCTTGTAATCCTCAACGGTGTTGGCGTCGCGTTTATCGAGGGAAACGGCCAACGCCGGAACGCCGAAAATCGCCCCTTCGAGCGCGGCTGTTACCGTGCCGCTGTAGGTGATATCCTGCCCCATGTTGCCACCGCGGTTGATGCCGGAAACGACAATGGCAGGCGGCCATTTGAAGACGCCCAAAGCCGCGACGGCGACACAATCGGCAGGCGACCCACTGACGGCAGTAGCGCTTGTGCCATCGGCTAAGGTGGCGGTACTGATAGGAATATCGGTGAATAAGGTTTTCTTGTGTCCGCTGCTGCTCTGGTTGACGGCGGGCGCGATGATCTGGACTTCGGCAATGGAACGCATCGCCTGAGCCAGCGCCAGAATACCGGGTGCCTGAACGCCATCATCATTGGTTACGAGAATATACGACACGAATGATCCCCCTTTGATAATAAGCCGCGTCACATCTTACTCCGTCGAAAGTAGGGTGTGAAGTGCCGATAAAGACGGATGTTCGATGATCGGCATTGATTTAGGATATGTACAAGTGAGGCGAATAATCTCCCTGACTGGACTGTGCCAGTATATGCAAGTTATGAATTGTGGGGTAAGCTCAAAATGGTCGCATGGATTTTAGATTTGGTAGAGGAGCGTCAGATCATGGCTGACGACACACAATTCAGAGGCTTTTACAGTGAAGGACTGAACGTCTTTCAAAACGCACGGCGCAAAGCATTCATCCAAGAGATGATGGGGTTACTGCGCGGACAGTCGGCGGAACTTCTGAGTTTTGATGATATTAAAGCACGCCTGCGGCTGCGTGAAGAAAGTTACAAAGGGCTGCATAATGTGCCGGTTGATAAAATTGTCGGCAGCGTGGGGCGCTACCGGGATTTCACCAGCAGTTTCCTGCCGCGCGGCAGCACATCCCGCGACCGTTGGAGCCGTGTCTATGCACAGGTCAACAGCCTTGAAGGAACGCCGCCTGTCGAGTTGTATCAGGTCGGTGATGCGTACTTCGTGCGCGACGGCAATCACCGTGTGTCCGTCGCCAAGCAGCTTGGTAATAAGACCATCGAAGCGCATGTGACCGAGCTTCCAACCTCGATCAAGATTGAACCGGGCATGTCCCTTGAGGAATTGGACAAAGCCGGAAGCTATGCGGCATTTCTCGAGGAAACCGGATTAGAGACGACCCGTCCACATCACCAGTCCTTGGAACTGACGGAAACCTCGCGCTACAGCGATTTACTCGGTCATATCTACCTGCACAAGAGTGTATTAGAGCATCGAACGGGCAAACCCGCCGATATTGAAGAGGCGGCTGCTGATTGGTATGACAACGTGTTCCGTCCGGCGGTGACACTGATCCGCAAGTATGAAATTTTGGAGCACATGCCGGAACGCACCGAGGCTGACCTGTTCCTGTGGTTGGTTGATCACCTGCGTGAAGTGCGGGATGAATTGGGCGAGAAGGCCGACTCACGCACCTTTAGCGATGCGGTGGTGGATTTCCTGACCGAGCGGCATATTCCGGTTCCCAAAGACTTGCTGATGGAAAAGGACGAGTCGGTCATCCTGTCCAAGACACAGGTCATGCGGGCGATCCAACTCGGCAAAGAGCGTGAGTCCCACAATGGGGATGATAAAAGCAAAGCGTGAGTGTGGTGACAAATCCTCACCCCTAAACCCCCTCTCCATTTCATAGCAGAGGGGACTTTCCAAACCTCTTTTAAGCTATTCTGTGTTTACCTGTAAATATCAATCAGGACACCAGCAGCGACAGCGAGGCCAAATGTTTGAGAATGGCATCGAGTTCACCGGATAACGACTGCCGCAGTTCGTCCGTTGTCTTGGATGTTTTGTCATCATTGGGACGCGTGATTTTCCCTTCCTGCACCAACCTCACCAGAAAATCCAACAATTCATCGCGGTTGTTTTCGCCATCCAGATTGGTTAAGACCAAGCGGGTGAAGTTATTCAACTTCGTCTGTAAGTGAAGCAGATTGACGACTTCGGGACTGTGCCGTGCTTGGTGGCGAACAAGGCTGGTCGCTAAAGGCCGGTCACTGACGGTGGTCGTCATCTGCGGTGTAAAACTGTCAAATTGGATCAAGCTCTTGCTGTATGAAAAGGCTCGCAGCAGATTGCCCGCCAGTATATTGGTATCCTCATCGGTGAATTGGACGCTTGTCAGACGCGCCTGCGCCTGATGAACCAGATCATCAAACTTCGTTCTCAGTGGGGCGCTTTCAATCAGATACTGAAAGGCCGCTTTGGTCAGCGGATGGTTGGTCGCGAATTTGCTACCATCCGTGCCGACGTAGCGGTCAATGCCCTTTGCGGCGCTTTCGGCATCCACTTCGGTAAGCTGCGCGTTGCAACTGACATAAAAGCTGCGCATCGGCTGCGTGGTTATCTGCCGGTTGAGCTGAACATCTGAATGGCAAAGCAACGTGCGGCGGAAGGTGCGGTTGTGTACAAAATCAAAATACTGCTCCATTTCGACGGTTGTACGCGCGATGGTTTTCAGTTGATCCAGCACCTCTTTGGTTAAGCCAGCACCCATCGACATCTGGAAATCGGACTCGACCAGATATTGAAGTCCGTGCTGCTCTGCCCGTTCGACAAACTGGTGAAAGTACAGCGGCATGTTATTGGCTTCCAGTTCATCGTGAAGTTGGGCGGCAGGGTCCATCTCCAAGGCTTGGGTGGTGCGATAGGCCAGATAGCTTTCGAAGACCGATGCATAAGCGGAGTCACTGTGGTTAGCCAAGGTGTGCGCCATGAACGAAATCCACTCACGCGCTGGTTCCAATTTGTCCGCGATAGCCGGGATATGGCGGGTGCGGTAGAGCATCTGGTTGCGGACGATGTCCATCATATGCCAGCCGGGATACGTGTTGTAGCTGACATAGGCGATGCCCTGCGGCGCGAGGTTGTGTTTGCAAATCTCCATCAGCTTATCCTGCACGGCGGGCGGGACCCACGAGTAAATGCCATGCACGATGATGTAATCGAACTGACCGTACTCCGGCGTGATGTCCATGATGTCCATGTGCTGAAGGCTGATGTTGCTGAGGCCCGTTTCATTAATTACAGCCTGCCCCCGCTCAATCTGCACGATGGAGTAATCCATGCCGACGAAGGTGCTATTGGGGAGTACCGCCGCCATCGGCAGGATATTGCCTCCCGAAGCTGTACCGATTTCCAGCACGCGGCACTTTTCGGCAGGCGCGGGCGACATGCCCAGCAACTGACCTAGGATTTCCATCCAACCGGGATGTGTTTGGTGATAGCAGAGATCGGGATAAGGTACTTCGTCGTAGCTGTTCCGTTGTTCAGCAGTAGCCATTCAAGACACTTCCTTTATATGTCCGACACATAATTGAAATTTTCACTCAAAAATCAGGGCGTAAGGTTTTGGGCCTATTCGGCTGAGGTACGCCTCAGCCCTACAAATACCTGTTCTGGTTGAAGTTTATATCAGCCGTTTGATATTGAAATGTGACCATGACTTTAGCATTTTTTGGTCTGCCGCGCCTATATGAGCGTCTGATGAGACCTGATTAGCCGATGCATCCGTTGAGAAGGGTTCTGACGAATCTATGCACGTATCACTTGATGACATTTAACAAACTAAGACGGAGAAAATTCCGACCCCGAACCCTAGCCCACGTCAGCACGTTCGCAGGCTCACTCTGCTGAAAGCCCATAGTAACAGGGAAAGGGAATCAAACTTCGGATTAAGCCGTTAAAGATCATCAAGGGATACGTTGAGCAATTATTATTCAAGGAGAAATGGAATGTCTGACTTACTCGCTAAGAACCTGTCTCGTCGCACATTACTCAAGGGTGGCGTGGCATTGGGCACCGGCGCGATGCTGGGCTTCAATCAGGTGTTTGGTTTTAGCCGCGTGCTGGGACAGGCCATGAAGGATGACGATCTCCAGACCATCATCAACTTGGCCTCCACCGCTGAACTGTTCGCCACCACTCATTATCTGGCCGCTATCAACGGTGCATCGGCCATGGGATTGGCGGATAAGCAGGTGGATTATCTGAAGGCTGGCTTCCTTGCCGAGCAGGATCACCTTGAACTGCTGCAATCCTTGGGCGCCAAGCCGGTCGTGACCGAGTTCTATGTGCCGGAAACGCTGTTTTCGGATCAGAAGTTGTTCGCAGCCGTAACCGAATTGGCCGAAACCACCTTCGTCGGCGCTTATTTGGCCGCCACCCGCACCTTCTCGCAGTCGGCAGACACCAGTAAATATGCCGTGACCACCGCTCAGATCGCGGCTGTGGAAGCGGAACACCGCGCGCTGGTTCGCCAGATCGGTGGTTTGCTACCCAACAACATCAGCTACGCGCAGTACACCCTGAACAACGTGTCGGACGCTGTGCCGGTGCTGCAACCGTTCCTCGACGGCAAGCCTGCTGACGACAGCCTCGGCAAGTTTGTTGGCCCCGTTAAGCCACCAACCGCTGATGACATCGCGAAAGTTCGTGCGGAAGTTGCTACATTGAAGTACGACGAATCGGTCAAGCCGTTCGCCGCGATGGGGATGTAAGAAGATCAACGGTTGAATCCGTTGAAGGCAGAGGGGGAAGCCATTCTCTTTGGCCGGATGGTGGCTCCCTCCCCAGACTCACAAAACGAGATGGTTTCGTAAGCACCCTCATTATAACGTGCTTTGCGGCGAACCATCTCTGTACCGGATTTCATTTTCAGTCATCATCGCAACCAACCCGGCTGCGACTATTCCTAACAGAGGTGATTTCAAGATGGCAAACTTATCCCGTCGTACATTACTCAAAGGCAGCGCACTCCTCGGTGGTGGCGCTTTCCTGAGCTTCAACCAAGTTTTCGGCTTCAGCCGCGTACTCGGCCAAGCGATGAAAGATGATGATACGACCACCATCATCAACCTCGCATCGACTGCCGAATTGTTCGCCACCACGCATTATCTGGCGGCGATTAATGGCGCAGCCGATATGAAGCTCGACCCTAAGCAGGTGGACTACCTGAAAGCCGGTTTCCTCGCCGAGCAGGATCATCTGGAACTGCTGATGTCGCTGGGCGCGAAACCCGTCGTGATGGAATTCTATGTCCCTGAAAAACTATTCAGCGATAAAGCGCTGTTCTCCGCCGTGACCGAAGTCGCCGAAACGGCATTCGTCGGGGCTTACTTGGCAGCGACACGCGCCTTCTCCAACGCGGGTGCACCGCAGTACGCCGTGACCACCACGCAGATTGCTGCTGTGGAAGCGGAACACCGTGCTCTGGCTCGCCAGATTGGCGGCAATCTGCCCAACAACATTAGCTACGCCCAGTACACGCTGCAGAACGTCAGTGATGCGGTGCCGGTGCTGCAGCCGTTCCTCGATGGGAAGCCTGCTGACGACAGCCTTGGTAAGTTTGTTGGCCCGGTCAAGCCGCCGACGGCTGACGACATCGCTAAGATCCGCGCCGAAGTGGCGACGCTCATGTATGACGAGTCGGTCAAGCCCTACGCAGCAATCGCAGCGTCGATGTCGCCGGAAACAACTCCGGATGCCAGTGCCAGCTCGAGTGGAGCCTGTATGGTGATGGCCAGCAGTGACGTCAACATTCGCGGCGACGCCAGCACCAGTTCCTCCTCAATGGGCACATTGGGCGCGGGCAAGTCGATGGCTGTGGACGGCATGAAGATGGGCGCGGACGGCAAAGTGTGGTACCGCGTGTCGGGCGGCGGATTTGTCCGCTCGGATGTGGTCAAGACCAGCGGTAACTGCACGGCACTGCCGAGCGTCTAGAAAACCTCACCCCTAACTCTTCGCCATTTGATTTAACAAGAAGATGGTTTTGTTGTTTTCGCTCAAATCCTCACCCCCTGACCCCCTCTCCATTGCATGGCAGAGGGGGAATCCGGAGACAGAAAGAGCGGTTTTAAAAGCGTCATCTCTTGAACTATCAAATGCTGAGGGCGTTTTGGGAGAGGATAAGGGGCGGCAATGCCTTGCGCCCTTATAATAGACGTTATATTTCCTGATCCATAAACGTGACAAATCGAAAACCAAACCACGGGGCGAGAAATCGTACCCTGATTTCAACCTGCAACGATTCATTTAAGGAGTGAACATCATGAGCCTCGGACCTACAGAACTGATCATCATTCTGGTGATTGTCATTTTGCTGTTCGGCATCGGGCGCGTCGGTAAGATCGGTGGCGAATTGGGCACAGCCGTCGCGAATTTCCGTAAGGGCATGACCGAAGCCAGCCGCGATCCACAGCCGAAAGATTCCGAATAAAGCCGCGCACACGCGCATTGTAAAAGGGAAACCTCATGGAAATTTTCGGTGTGGGCGGCATGGAATTGGTCGCCATCCTGATCATTATGCTGGTGGTGGCGGGGCCGAAGCGCATGATCCAGTGGGCTTATGTGCTGGGGCAGTATGTCGCCAAGTTCCGCGCGATGTGGAGCGAAGTGATGGCGGGCGTGCAAAAAGAATTGGACGCGGCAGGTATGGATGTCCAGCTTCCGAAGACCATGCCTACTAAGGCCGACCTCAACAAACATATCACCACCTTTACCAATCCAGCGGCGAGTGTGTGGTCAGGTATAACCGCGCCCGTCCAAGATATGATGAACGATGTCAGTACCGAAATGAAGCAAACCCAAGCTGAACTGCGAGAAGCGGTACAGGAAGAGAAGGTGGCCTCATGAGCGCGGACATTCAACTTCCACAGCCCATTACCGTGGATGGTAATGGGGCGCAGATGGGGCTGTTCGAGCATCTGGACGAACTGCGCCGCCGCCTGTTCGTCTCAGCTTTTGCGCTGGTCATCGGGACGATTGCAGGCGTCGCGGTGGCTACACCTGTGCTGGAATTTCTCCAAAAACCGTACGGCGATGCCTTTCTGGTGACTGATCCAACGGGCGGCGTGGTTCAATATTTCCGTGTGGCGATTATGGTCGGGGCATCGCTGTCGATTCCCGTCATCACTTACGAAGTCTTGATGTTCGTGCTGCCCGGATTGACGCGACAGGAAAAGAAGCTGCTGGTTATGTCGCTGCCGCCAATCACCATCCTGTTCATCATCGGTGTGGCCTTCGCGTGGTTCATCCTCATCCCACCTGCGCTGAGTTTTCTGGTCGGGTTTCAGCCGACGATTTTCCATGCGCAGTGGACAGCCGATCATTATTTGGGATTCGTGACCTCGCTGCTGTTCTGGATGGGCGTGGCCTTCGAAACACCGCTGGTGTTCTTCGTGCTGTCGATCTTTGGCGTGGTCACCAGCCGACAACTGCTGCGCCAGTGGCGTATCGCGGTGATTGGCGCGGCCATCGCAGCAGCGGTCATCACGCCGACGGTTGATCCGGTGAACATGATGCTTGTGATGGGACCGTTGATGGCGCTTTATATGCTGAGTATCTTGCTGGTGGGTTTCGGCAGAAGGTGGGTCAAGAACGGATAAGCGTAGGGGATGAGGTAAGCCGATAGGGCTGTATTAAATGGTATAGCGTCATGATTTGCCGTATGCACCCCAAACCCCTCCCCAAAGCGTCAGGGAGGGGCTTTAAAGACTTTAATAGATCAAGCGCGCTCCAGAATCACAACTGGAATTTCCCTCTTGGCTTTCTTTTGATAGGTGTTATAGGTCGGGAAAATCTTTGTCATGATCGACCACAAAGCCGGCTTCTCGTCGGTGGTAGCGATGCGTGCCCGCGCCTTGAATTTCTCCGCGCCGACCTGCAAATCCACTTCGGGAGTCTCGACTAGGTTGCGATACCAAGAGGGATGCTCATCTGAACCGCCGTTAGAGGGAACCAGCAGATAGCGGTCACCATCCTGCCCGTAAATCAAAGCCGTTCTGTACAGCTTGCCGGATTTCCGTCCGCGCGTGGTCAAGAGTAAAGTGGGCGTTCCGTTATAGATGTGTCCTTTTTGACCATCGGTTTCGACGTACTGTTGGATATGTTTGGCAACCCAACCTGTAGGGCTATCCAAAACCTCTTCATTTTCAGACATGCTGGCTCCTTGATTATGCTGGCATCGATATTTTGCTTGCACAGGATACGCGAATCCACCGCAATAAGTTTAGTATATCGCACCAAGAACGCATTTTCTAAATACAACCTGTCCATTCAATGATTTCGATAAAACATGTTTTATTACAAGATGACCAACTATTGACTAGGCTTTTTGTAATAATGAGAAATGAAACTGCAACTAGCTAATCTGTCGCTCATGGTATTCTCGGTTAGCACTAAAGCGGTAATGACAATATGTTGACCGTAGCTACACAAAACCGTGACAAACCATTTACCGAAATTTACTGTAAGAAGGAGTTGGATTGTGCGTAAGTTAACCCTATTTTTGGTTGTTCTTGTAATGGCTGCTCTGGCTGTTGTTCCTGCGTTCGCACAGGATGCCAAGCCCACAATTGCGGATATTGTGGTCACATCCGCGTCTGGCGATAAGCCTGAGTTCTCGACCCTGTTGGCGGCGGTCAAGGCTGCTGATCCGGCAGTTCTGGAAGCCCTCTCGAATGCGGATGGCGACAAGCTGACCGTGTTCGCCCCCACCGATGCGGCTTTTGCAGCCATCCCCGCCGATACACTCAAGGCTGTATTGGCTGACCAAGAGCTGTTGACCAGCATCCTGCTGTTCCATGTTGTCCCCGGCGAAGTTATGTCCAAGGACGTGGTTGGTCTGCTGGACGCCGCTAAGGATGCTCCTGTGAGCGTCAAGACCCTCCAAGGTCAATACATCGACATCACCAAGAATGAAGCTGGTGATATTCTGGTGAACGGCGCGAAGCTTGACCTGAAGATGGTCGACATTGAGGCCTCAAACGGCGTCATCCATGTCATCGATACCGTGATTATGCCCGAAACCAAGACGGTTGCTGAGCTGGTGACCGATATGGCAGGCGCTATGGAAAAGCCGGAATTCACCACGCTTTTGACTGCTGTCAAGGCTGCTGATCCCGCCGTGTTGGAAACCCTGTCTAATCCTGATGCGGTTCTGACCGTGTTCGCCCCGACTGACGCCGCCTTCGCCGCTGTGCCAGCCGATACTCTGAAGGCTGTTCTGGCAGACCAGAAGCAACTGACCGACATTCTGCTGTACCATGTTCATGTGTCAGAAGCCACGGCTGACGCTGAAGCCGCTCCGGTTGCTTTTGCTGATGTCGCCGCTGCCCTGACCGCTACCGATGCGCCCAAGGATGGCATCAAGGTTCCGACCGCCCTCGAAGGCAAGGACCTGACCATCTCGCTCGACAAGGACGGCAATCCGGTGATCAATGGCACGGTCAAGATTATTGCCCACGACGTTGACGCCGCCAATGGCATCATCCACGTCATCGACGCGGTGCTGCTCCCCCCGATGTAATTGACTGAATAACGAACGAACAGTTTTGTATATGCGACATAGCAGGGCGAGTATGATACTCGCCCTGCTTTATTCTTTATGGATTTCTTGACAACGCCCATCCCGTATGGCAAAGTGACAACACCACTTCTTCACCAACGAGAACAACGGATATATGAATAAAGAGCAGTTGAGCAACCGAGTTGTCAAGGCGGCCATTACTGCTTTACATGCCGGTGACCGTCATGCGTGGTTGGCGTTGTTTGCGCCAAACGCGGTGCTGACCGACGACGGCGATAAGCGTAACTATGTCGAATGGTCAGATACTGAACTCTTCGGCAAGGGCAATGGACGAATCGTTGAAATTGAGAGTGAAACCGCCAACGGACTCACGCTCCATACCCGCTTTCATTCCAATGTCTGGGGTGAGTTCCGCACCTTTTGGACGTTTGAAATTCAAGGCGACCTGATCACCCGATTGGATGTCGGGCAGCTCAATCCCTGAGCGAAACCGACTTTTCATCAAACCCCATATCAAGAATATTGAGGTCACTTTGATGGTTTGCTGATACCCATCAATGAACCCTCCGGTGCCCTCTCCATACCATTGAGCGAGTCTTGATATTTTATTTATACGTATCACGAAAACCCTGATATAGCTCTGACTTTTCGGTCAATTTCTTGACTTAGAATTGACTTTATCGCATATGTCAGGGAGCTGATTATTTATGGCTATTCGTGATGTCCGAGATCGTTTCGCAGATAAGGTACTGGGTAAGCGGCTTCGCAGCGCCGATATTGCCCACCAGACCGCGCCCAACTTTATCGCGCTGGCTGTACTGGCAAGCGATGCGATGTCCTCAGTTGCTTATGCAACTGAAGAAATTTTGATTATTCTCAACATGGCTGCCATCGGCGGCTTTGGGTTGTTAGGCTTTACAGGAAACGCCATCTCGATACCTATTGCCATCGGCATCGCGCTGCTGATTGGCATCGTGACGATTTCGTACCGCCAGACTATTTTCTCGAATCCGGCAGGTGGCGGTGGCTACCGTGTGGCCAAGGAAAACCTCGGTGAAGAAATGGCGCAGGTCACTGGCGCGGCGCTGCTGACTGACTACATCTTGACCGTGGCTGTCAGCATCAGCGCAGGTGTCGCCAACATCGTCAGTCTTATTCCGGCGATTGAACCGTTCCGTGTCGAACTCACCGTCGGCATTATCGCCTTCATGACGTTGATTAATCTACGCGGTGTCAAGGAAAGTGCCCGACTGTTCTCCATCCCGACCTATTTCTTCCTCGTAACGATGGGATTGACGCTCATCCTCGGTTTTATCAAGCTGCTGACCGGTACCCTGCCAAGCGTAACCGGTGTGGTCGCTATCCAACACAATGTGCTGGAGCCGATCACAATCCTGCTGCTGCTGCGCGCCTTCTCTTCGGGTTGTACAGCACTGACCGGTATTGAGGCGATTTCGAATGACACGCAGCTTTTCAAGCAGCCGCGTGCGAAGAACGCTGCCAATACGTTGATCGTGATGAGCACGATTTTGATTACCTTCTTCTTGAGCATTACGGTTCTGGCGAACGCTATTCATGCCGTGCCGTCCGAAGGTGAAACCATCATCAGCCAGCTTGCCCGCACGATATACGGACAGCAAGGGCTGGGCTATCTGGGCTATGTACTGACCATCGCGGGAGCCTTCGCCGTGTTGTTCATGGCCGCCAATACACCATTCGCCGACTTCCCGCAGTTGGCCGCGCTGCACAGCGGTGACGGCTTCCTGCCGCGCCAATTGACGTATCGTGGACGCCGTCTGGTCTTTACGTGGGGTGTCCTGACGCTGTCGTTCAGCGCGATTGTACTGGTCATCATCACCGGCGCGATTGTCACCAACTTGATCCCGCTGTATGCCATCGGTGTGTTCTTGGGCTTCACCATCAGCCAAACGGGTATGGCTCGACGATTCTGGCGTGCCGGACAGCTCAAGCCCGGTGAATTCACCTATGGTCTGGAAACCAAAATTGTTTATGATCCTCGCTGGGTGTTTAAGCTGATCGTATCCGGAGTGGGTGCTTGCGTGACCTTCGTCGTGATGATCGTGTTCATCATTACCAAGTTCACTAGCGGCGCGTGGTTCATCGTGCTGCTGATCCCGACGTTGGTGTGGGTCTTCTTCCGCATTCACCGTCACTATAAGGAAACGGCTGCCCGTCTGCACCTCGATGACACACCGGTCTTTGAGAACCATGCGGTCACTTTCGATCCGGTCATCCATAAGGAACTGGCGGTTTACTTCTGTGACACATGGTCGAAGCTCTCGGTGACGGTCGTCTCGGCCATTCTGAAGCGCGGCCTACCCGTCAAGATTATTCACGTCGATATTGACGCCAAACGCGCGGCAGCCTTCAACAAGCGTTCGCAGGAAATCGTCGCGCTAAACGGCTGGCCGGAAGGTATGGTACAGGTTATTGAAGACCCGTACCGCGATCTGTATAACAGCGTCGCCACCATCCTGCATGATATGCGATCTGATTATCCCGATACCTATTTCGAGATTTACATCGGCGCATTACGCACACACTTCCCGTTCAGTATGCTGCACATGTCCACCGACCGCTTCCTACGAGATGCGCTGATGGAAGTCGATGATGTGGCTTTGAGCATCAAGCAGATTGATGTGGATGCGCTGCCGCTGCCGCCGAATTTCAAAGTGACCTTTGAGCATGTCGCCGATCATCACGTTGAGGATGACGACCACGCGCACCAACCCGCGTAACTACTATCCACTGGGGATGCTAATCGCTGGCATCCCCAGTGTCGCCAGACATACAGGTTAAGAAGGGGACTTAACACGTATCAATAGTCCAGTTTGTTGTGTTGTCAGGTAGAGCAATGCCCAAAACAAAAATATTGGTCGTGGATGACGAGGTCGCCATCCATAAACTCTTGGAGTACGGATTATCCGGCTACGGCTATGAGGTCATTTCGGTCAACGATGGAACCCGAGCGCTAACAACAGCGGCGCACCTCAATCCCGATATGATTCTTTTAGAAGTTAATTTGCGAACCTATCCAGATGGGTTGGAAACGTGCCGCCAACTGCGCGATTGGTCTAAGACACCGATTATTATGTTGAGTTCGCATGATGAAAAATCCATTCGACTGGCAGCGCTGAACGCTGGAGCCGATGATTACATCACCAAGCCTTTCGACATGGATGAACTGGAAGCCCGCATTCGTGCCGTGCTGCGTCGAGGAACAGCACATGGCGCGGAGTCATCCAAAGTGGTCATCCGCACTCATGATCTGGTGATTGATCTGGCAAACCGGCGGGTGACCTTGAGTGGCGAAAATGTCCACCTAACGCCAAAAGAATACGAACTGCTACGGCTGCTGGCGACTAATGCCGGACGTGTGCTGACCTTCCGCACCCTACTGCACGGCGTGTGGGGTGAGTTTGACAGTCCTAATCCGGAGCATAACGTGCGGGTTTACATCAACACCATCCGCAAGAAGCTCAAGGATGATCCGGCCAGCCATCAGCAGATGCATTACATCTACAACGAGCCGAGCATCGGTTACCGCTTCACCGATTTGTAAATGCTCATGAGATGTGGCTGAATATTATTTTATGCTCCCCTATCTCCCCAGCCCTCTTTCCCCATTGCATGGAGAAAGAGGGAGCTAAGACAAAGCTAGAAAGAATGATTTGCCCGCATCGTCGAATACTTAGATACGCTCAAAGATGTGGCTCACCGGCGTGGGGCGGGGTTCGAGGGCAAAAGCCCGCTCGTAGCCACGACGCCGATCCTCAGCAAAGAAATAGGTGAGTTCGACCTGTGCGCCCCAGCGCTCGTCGAGGTTGACGGCGGTGATGTTGAAACCCAGCTTGAGCTTGGCAATAATCACCGCACGGTTATTGGTCTGGTGATTGCTGAGCACCCGTTCGTAGCCCAACGCATCCAGATAGGCCAGCAAACGGCGTACGAATCCGCTGTAAATTCCCTGCTGACGGTATTCAGACAGTAAGCCGGTGCTGGTCATGAAGAAGGTTTCCCGATCCCGCATATCGCCGTATGACCAACCGATGGCTTCACCGTTCGCGTTATTGATGACGAAGCGTTCATGATGCGCGGCGGCAAACATCTGCCCAAGGGGTTTGCTGCGTGCTTGATGTTCGGCGGGCATCTCGTAAGCACCGATTTGCGAGAAGGGCGGGAAAACTGCATCCATCAACGGCCCAACGGATTTCCAGAAAGCAGACGCATCTTGCTCCGAACGGACAGTGATACCAGAAGCCAACTCAAACGGGAAGAACTGTGCGCGGATTTCGTCAAACATAGGGCGTCCTTTCGGCTGTGAAACGGATGACACCAGTGTGCCCGATTTTCACCCCCGTATTAGCCGAAAAATTGGGCTGATGGGCAAGAATGCGCTACAGTAGATTACTGATGACCAGATGCGATTAATTAATTAAAAGCGTCGGATGCGCGATAAAATTTGCACTCCAAATAACATGTTATGTAGGGGCGCAAGGCTTGCGCCCGTTTGCTAGAATGGATGCACTTTACCAAACCCGTTCGCGCACCATTACAAGCGTAAATACCTGATCATTGTTTAGGTACGAGCAAGGGCAGCAGGGTTCAATCAATGACAATGGATGACGGCCAATAGAAAGCACAACTTCAAATATGACCATGCAAGACAACACCACCCAGATACTCCTCCCCATACACCCGACGCCGATTGAAGGGGTGTTTGTGGCGACCATCAAGGCCTATGAAGATGAGCGTGGGCGCTTTATGGAGACTTTTCGGCGTGAGTGGTTCCCAAATGTGAATTGGGATCGGATTCAGTCCAACCGCTCCGATAGTAAGGCCGGTGTCTTGCGCGGACTGCATTATCACCACCATCAGATTGATTACTGGTACGTGCCGCGCGGCGTCGTCCGTGTGGGCATGGTGGATCTGCGTCCAAGTTCCAAAACCTACATGACGACGCACACGCTGGAAATTGGCGAGAAGCACAATTTCGGTGTTTTCATTCCGATTGGCGTGGCGCATGGATTCTATGCGATTACGGACGCCTCCCTGACGTATATGGTCAACAACTACTATGGCAAAGGTGAGGACGAGAACGGCGTGGCATGGAACGACCCCGACATCAATTTGGATTGGGGACTCAACGGCATCACCCCGCTGCTGTCTCCGCGTGACCAGAAGAACCGCTTCCTCAAGGACATTCCGCTCGAGGAACGCCCCAAGTAACCTCAGAAATTCAAACTCCCTCCCTTTTTTATGGGGAGGGAGTTAAGGTGGGGTAGGTCATTTCTACCCCTTCTTGCCCATCACCAGCAGCGCACCGTGATTCATCGCAATGCCTTCAGGCATTTGCATCGCCCGTAAATGTTCAAACGACTCACGTTTAAAGCGCTCTAATCCTTCGGTGGACATTCCCTCTAACCAGAAGCGTGACCCCTGTGACCACTCCCAATCCCACCAATCGTACTCATCACGAAAATAGAGCGTTACTGTATGCGGCTCAACGCGTATGTTGACAAATCCGGCTTGCTCCAATGCGGCAGAGGCCAATTCCGGTTTGCTCAATTTACGTGGGGCAATCCACGCAGCGGGTGGCACAAAATCCGCCGGAAAAACCGCTTTGGTCAAATCAAACAGCCAGCGCCAGCGCTCCAAATCCTCATCCATCGGCACATAAGGAATGGTGGCTCCAAACACACCGCCCGATTTCAACATGGTCAAGATTTTGGGTAAGGTGTGTTCAATATCCAAGAAGTGCAGCGCAAAGCCGCAGGTCACAGCATCAAATGTGCCGGCTGGAAAATCAATCGCGTCGCCATCTAGCAACCGCATTTCAGCCTGTATGAGTCCACGACGCTTGATCTCAGCCGCTGTCTCGCTGACCATTGTCGGCGCGAGGTCGATGCCGATGACCGACCCCGTTTCCCCGACCTTTTCCGCCAGTGCGAACAAAATTGCCCCGCGTCCTGCAGCAATATCCAGCGCTTTGGCTCCGCTTGCGATGGCTAACTCATCAACCAGCAGCTTGGCGAAATAGGTGAACTGTCGGGTGCCGACCTGACCATAAATCGGCGCGGCGCGGTCAAACATGCCGACAACCGTGTCTTTGAATGCTGGATCGGTCGTCATTGAGCAGCCTTTCTCTATTTTGTGGGCGGGTGATTATAGCGGCTCATAGAAAATGTCACCAACTCAATAAAGTTCACAACAGGTCTCTGCTATTGTCCCGTGCCAAAACCCTAAACATCCACGCCCGCCAGCCTGAAGCTGCCGAGTGTAAACGATAGTTCCCCGCCGTGATGGATTTCATGCTCCAACATGTGCCAGACCACCCAACCGCGCGGTTCATGCCGGTCCCGCCAATTGATATAAAAAGTGTCGTTGCGCATGTTATCATCCGTCCAACGGGCAAGACATCCGGTCAACAACTGCCACGTCTGGTCGAGTCCTACCAGCAGTTCGGCGCTGCTGCGAAGTGGCGCATCGGGCTTATCCCAATCGATCAGCGCGGCGATCTCCGCCTCCCCTTCGCCCATCACGCCGTGCAGATACCATGCCCGCACCGATATAATGTGAGCAGCAATCTCACCTGCCGAACGCTGCGTCCCCAAACGGTAGGCCACTTGCTCGGCGGTCAGCGGCGCTATCGCGCGGATGAGCAGGTCTTGGTAGCACCGCCACCACTCCATCGAAAGAGATAAGTTGATATTTTCGAGCACCATCGCCCCCTTAAGCGGATGAGTCATTTCTAAAAACAACCCCTATATTCTACTGTACGTATAAACAACCCTCTGTCCGCATTAGGACAGGTGGGCAGGCAGGGATAGGCCTCACGGACGGTAGACAAAGCCGTGAGCGTAGAGTAAACATAGGAGAGACGCCAATTGAACCCGCGACGCGAGAGGGTTAGGCTGGTGTCGTTTATAGGATTGAATGAAAGGTAGGTTTATCGCATGAAACTACGCGCTTTAATCTCGATGGCCCTGCTAGCGGCGGTGGCGTTAGTCACCTTGCCCGCAGCGGCACAATCTCCATCAACCAATACCGTCAGCTATAACGGCTTTAAATTCAGCTACGATTCATCCATCAATGGACAGGTAGTCATCAATCAAGCGGCGGGCGATGAGCCGACCGTACAGCAGCCCGGCGGTCCGGAAGTCCAGCACACCGAGTTTTCGGTGTCCGGCGCAGAGCCTGCAGCCACCATATACGATGCGCCGCTGGCGATCCGTGTCTATAACACCAGTGATTTCAACGACTACCCCAACCAGACGGCGCAGTTCCAGAGTCTTCAAAAGCTGTTCGGGGATAAGACCGATCTCAACACCTTTATGATGCCGGCTGCAACCAACGCCGATAGCAACCTGCCCTTTATCCCGATCATGCCTGCCTCACAGGCCATTCGGGCACGGGCGCAGTATGTCGAGACGCCCTCGGTGCGCGGCATCAGCTACATCACCATTTTCCGGCAGGATGTCTCACCCTTCCTCAGTAATGAATTCGTTTACACCTTCCAAGGTTTCAGCATTGATGGCGTGCATTACGTCTCGGCCATCTTCAAGCTGGATACCGGACTGTTTCCGGCGAAAGTTCCTGCCGACTTCGATGCCAACGCCTTCAACAACGGCTTCAATGATTATCTGAAGCAGAGTGTGACCACCCTCAATGGCGCTCAGCCGACCGATTTCACGCCATCGCTAGCCGTATTTGATGCCATCATTCAGTCCTTCAGTTTTGAGCCGGGCAGCACTGTTGCCCAGACCACACCGCCTCCGCCTGCCACCGGTGCCGATGCAACCTTCGGTGGCCTGACCACCATGAACTGGACGCTGGCAACCTACGGCCCTGACGAAGCACCGATTGCGGTTCTGCCCGAAGCGCCTATCAACCTCGTCTTCACGCCCGAAGGCATCAGCGGCAGCGCGGGCTGCAATTCCTACTTTGGCCAGTTCCAATATGACGTGGATAAACTGAGTTTCAGCGGCATCGGCAGTACTGAAAAAGCCTGTTCCAATGAAATCACAGCGCAGGAAACGGCCTATCTGCAGGCGCTCCAAACCGCCACTGGCTATAGCATAGACAACGGTGTGCTGCGCATTACCTACCGCGATGGTGCGCTGACCTTTAACGGCGGCGCTTCTGTTCAAGCGACCGTGACCCCTGTGGTCGGCGGCAACGCCAACTTGGGCGGATTGGCCGGTGTGAATTGGGTGCTGTCCAGCTTTGGTCCGGCGGCTGCGCCTGTGGCTGTCCAGCCCGGTACGACTGTGACAGCCGTGTTCGCGCCGGATGGCGTGGCCGGTAATGCCGGATGCAACCAGTACTCCGGCCCGTTCACCTATGACAACACCAACATCACCTTCAGCCCGTTGGTCACCACCAAAGTCGCCTGCGATCAGCCTATCATGGATCAAGAGACGGCCTATCTAACGGCGCTGCAGTCCGCGACCAGCTATGCCATCAACAACGGTCAGTTGCAGATCACCTATCCCGAAGGCGTCCTGACCTTCAATGCCGGTGGCAGCAGTGCCCCGACGGCTGCTGTACCGACCGCCGTCACCAATACCGACGCCACCTTAGGTGGATTGGGCGGCGTCGCTTGGACGCTGGTGAGCTTTGGCCCGACTGCCGCTCCACTTGCTGTCTTGCCCAATGCCCCTGTCACCGTAGACTTTACTCAGCAGGGCGTCAGCGGCAGCTCCGGTTGCAACCAGTATTCCGGCACCTTTACCTATAACAACGGCATCCTGACCTTCAGCCCCTTGGTCTCGACTCAAAAAGCCTGCGACCAAGCCGTCATGGATCAAGAGGCCGCATACCTCAAGGCGCTGCAAACCGCCACCGGCTTCCAGATCGTCAACAATCAGTTGATGATTACCTACCCTGAAGGCCAGTTGGTCTTCACCGCCTCGTAAGCGTTCTAGCCATTAAACAAAAAGGGCGCACCCGATTGGATGCGCCCTTTTTTATTCTTTCGTCATACCGGCAGTGTAACGATAACAGTCGTGCCTTTCCCCATCTCGCTCTCGACGCGGATCGTACCACCGTGGGCTTCGATGGCCGCACGGGCGATGGTCAGGCCGACGCCTAAGCCGCCGCGCTCATTGATATTACTTCCCCTGAAAAACGGTTCAAAGATACGCGAGAGTTCGTCAGGCCGGATGCCAATGCCGTGATCGATGACGCGCAGTTCGATACAGTCTGCTGTTTGAGCCAGCCGAACGGTGACCGGATCAGCAGGTGCAGAATAGCGGGCTGCGTTCAGCATGATATGAGTAAGGCTGTCTTCAAAGATTCGCCGATCAATCAACGCGTTGAGGTGTTCCGGCAGTTCCAACTGGTATTTATCCGGCAGTTTGAGGCTGGCAGATAGCCCTAATGCGATGCGCCGGCAAAGTACGCAGAGATCGGTCATCTGCTGGCTCAAGTGATTAGAGTCGGTGCTCCTCAGCACTTGCGCAATTTCATCCAGCATACTGGTGATACGCCGGATCTGGTCTTTGATGACCTCGCCCTTTTCTTCCCGTTTTTCGGGCATGAGACGATCATGATAGTGGATCAAGCTTTCCGATACGGATTGAATTACAGACAAAGGCGTACGGAATTCGTGAGCGATGCGCTCCATCATGCGGGTTTTGAGCTGGCTGAGTTCGTATTCTTTCTCAATGCTGGTTTGGAGCTTTTGCTTTTCAAGCAGCAAATCTTCCATTTGCTTGCGTTCGGTGATGTCGCGGGAAACAACATACGTGCTCAGAATCTCTCCATCCGCCGCATAATTGAACCTCGTATGATCTTCGCGCCAAAAATAGCCACCTTCTTTGCGTCGAGAACGATAGGTCTGCGTCAAGTCGTTGGCTTTTCTGGCGATTGCCTCGTCAAACTGTCTCAACATCCCATCCCTGTCTTCCGGGTGAAGGATATCTAAAAACGCCGTCATTGGAAGGCTAAGGGCTTCGCCCGGTTCACAACCGAGAAGACGCTCGTAAGTAGGAGAGACATAGACGGTGCGTTTCGCCACGTGGTCGAAGACGAAAATACCATCCGAAGTGTTTTCGGCGATAAGGCGATATTTCTCTTCGCTTTCACGCAAAGCGGCTTCAAACTGTTTGCGCTCGGTAATATCGCGGCTGACAAAGATGCTGCCGGTATCGTTGCCGTCACGGTCATACAGGAAGCGCCCGGTCGTTTCGACAGGGACATCATGACCGTCGGCGTGACGTAAACGAAATTCGGTGACACCCTGCCAGAAACCCTGTCGAATCAATTGCTGGCGAGACGCAACTATTTTCTCAAAATCATCAGGAAGAACGAATTCACGACCGAAATGACCGATCATCTCCTCAGGTTTATAACCCAACAGTGAGCGAGAGGAGGGACTAACATAGTGGATGCAATCCTGAGCATCGACTTGCATGATCATATCTAGCATGTTGTCGGTGATAAAGCGTAAGCGTTCTTCACTTTCACGTAAAGCGGTTTCAAAGCGTTTGCGCTCGGTGATGTCACGGCTGACAAAGATGCTGCCGGAATAATTGCCATCACCGTCATACAGGAAGCGCCCAGTGGTTTCAACATTCACCATATGACCATCCGCATGGCGTAGCGGAGACTCGATGACACCACGCGATATCCACTCTTGGATCAACTGCTGAGGAGATGAAACTAGGCTGTCCCAGACATCGGGAGGAATAAATTCATGCCGGAAATGGCCGGTCATCTCTTCCGGTTCATAGCCGAGTAGCAGCCGACATGAAGGGCTTGCATAAGTGATGCGATCCTGTGCATCACTGCGGGTAATCATGTCCTGTATGTTATCGGTGATGAGGCGGAGTTCTTCCTCATTTCTGCGGAGTTCCCGCTCCAACCGTTTGCGTTCGCTGATGTCACGGGTTACACAAATTCCACCAACATAGTTGCCGTCACCGTCGTACAGCAAACGCCCCGCCATTTCGACATCCACATCGCGACCATCCGCATGCCGCAGACGACCTTCTGAGGTGCCATGCTTCAAGCCTTGATGAATCATTTGCTGTTGCACCGAAACCAATATGTCCAAATCTTCCGGTGAAATAAATTCTTGGCTGAAATGGCCGGTCATATCCTCCGGTTCATAGCCAAGCAGCAATCGCGATGAAGGGCTGGCATAGACGATGCGATTTTGGGAATTGCTTTGCGTAATTAAGTCCTGCGTATTGTCGGTTATCAGACGCAGTTGTTCTTCACTCGCGCGGAGTTCATTCTCCAAACGTTTGCGTTCGGTGATGTCTTGGATCTGGGAAATGAAATATAAAGGCACTCCCGCTTGATCACGTACCAGTGACACACTTAACAACGCCCAAATCACATGTCCCTGTTTATGGAAATAGCGCTTTTCCATACGATAGGAGTCAATCTTGCCAGCCAGTAAATGCTGCACATTTTGAAGGTCGAGTTCAAGATCGTCCGGATGGGTCACGTCTTGGAACGTCTTTTGGAGCAGTTCTTCAGATGAATAGCCCACAATATGGCAGATAGCAGGGTTCACATCCAGCCAGCGCCCGTCTAAGCCAACCAGCGCCATTCCAATCGATGCATAATCAAATGTGCTGCGTAAGCGTTCTTCGCTGGCTGTGAGGATGTCGTTCAGACGCTTTTGTTCCGTAATATCAATCAGGGTTGCAACCACCCCGTAGGGTTGGGATTCGTGAGGTCGAATCATGGCGCGTGTATTGATTGAAATCCAGACCCGCGTATCATCCAGCTTATGCACCCCCATGATCACGTTGTTCTGGGGCTGTCCTGTTCGCAGCGTAATCATGGCTGGATACGTTTCACCGGGGAAGGGAGATCCGTCTTCGTGCACCGCCCACCAGCGAGGATCAATCGAAGCGCGTCCCATCATCTGAGCCGGAGTTAAACCAAGGATGCGCGCTGCAGCCGGATTGCAGCTATCAATCACGCCATCTTTCTGCAGCGTGATCACGCCTTCACCCATAGTCGAAATAATCAATTGAAGACGCTGTTCGCTGTTCAATAACGCCGATTCGGCCCGTTTCAGTTCGGTGATATCGTGGCTGAGGGTGATCCCGCCGATAATTTGGCCGTTCTCATTCCGAAGCGGCGCAACATGTGACTCATAGGCGTAGTCCGCTGTTTGTCGTTCATAGCTAAAGGACTCGCCGTTTAAAGCCCGTTGATAAATGGGGATGATAAAAGCGAGGGCATCCGGCGCTAAGTCCGTCTCATGGGGCAGCCTGCCCAGCATCGTATCCGCAACTGTGCCGAAGCGCTTGAGGAACGGCCCTTCGACAAGCGTATAGCGCATCTCGGTGTCGAACATAATGACACTGGTATCAGGCATGTTCTGGGCGAGCAAGCGGTAGAGCCGTTCGCTCTTGCGTACCGCGTTTTCCATTCGCTTACGTTCAGTGATGTCCTGAACAATGGCATAGAAGAATTTTTTCCGGTCTAGTGCTAATAATCCCGCTTGAACTTCAACATCCCGGATTTCGCCTGATGCGATGCGATGCCGCGTTTCATAGATCGTTTTTGTTCCAGTAACGACACTTTGAACATTAACCCGAATTTGATCTTCTGGCAGCGAATTAATGTCCGTGATGCTCAATGATTTGATCTGTGCCTGCGAATAGCCGTAAAACGCGCAGGCCGCCGGATTGGCTTCCACAATCTGTAAAGTGTCCGGATCAATGATGAGCTTAACGACGTTTGTAAGGTTAAAAAGCTGGCAGTAGATGCTGTTGTCATCATTTACGGGTTGGGGATGGGCTGCGGCAGGGTTTTTAACGAGGGTGAAGGTTCGCATGGCGAACTTGCGCCGTGACTGCTTGGGATGTTTCATGTGCTTTATATGTGTTTATTCGATTCAGAAAACAGTATACGTCAAGTTTCCGGCATCGCGCACGTGCTGTTTGACACTTTTGCATATGAGGATGTGCTGATCATGCTGCATCAGCAGCGATGAGTGGAGTAGTGCTTGCAAGCTACGTCATGCAATGCTTCACATGTAACAATCTGCACGAATCGTAGGGGAGTGTCTGTGACCCTTCCATGCCAGACTAGTAATGATCTACCAATTGACCACCATGAATGGTTCCAGACAGGAGGGTTATCCCAGATGGGGTTGGAGTTGGGATATCAGCGCGTTCTTGGGGACGACACCCATCACCCGCTCGACTTCCTGCCCGTTGATGAACAGGAGCAGCGTCGGCGCTTTTAAGACGCCGTACTTGAGCGCGGTCAGCATGTTGCGGTTGATGTCGATCTTGCCGATTTTTACGCGGCCATCCCATTCCGCTGCTAACTGCTCGACCACCGGCGTCACCATCTTGCACGGCTGGCAGTTCACGCCCGTGAAGTACACCAACACGGGCATGGTCGCTTGTAATACCTCGCGCTCAAACGTGCGTTTGTGAAATTCGGTTAAGGTCATACGATGTGACTCGATATAAACGTTTATGAACACAATTTATTATAGCATTGGTTGAATATTGGGCTGGTCACTTAATCGTATTCTTGTGTTCGGATTTGATACAATCCGGCCATGGTTCGGCTGTATTCCAAGACCGTTCAAAATCCTCACAGAAGACATCGAAGGATTGTCGATCTGCTAACCGCGTCAAATAAATAAACGGGGGTTCGAGATCATTTCTGGATAATTTCTTCTTCTTATAAAGCTCGACGTTATCAATTTCAGAAAGATAGGGCGAAATAGTCATTGTCCCGGTTTCGAGTTCATCAGGATCAATAATAAAATAGCCATTGGATGGACGATACTTCATAACACGAATTTCGACACGATCCGCCGCTTCATCCGCTTGTATCTTCAGTTCACACAAATAATCAAGCGAGAGCTGAATACGGCGGCGCAGCTTTTCCATGTCCGTTCCCAAATAACCGCTGGCGTCTATCAGGCATGGATCATGCTTGGGATCAAGCACCATAAAGCGCATACTTCGATCATTTTCTTTAGAGGAGATGATAAAACGGTAAAGGTCGGTTTGCGCCACTTTTGTCATCGAAATGCCGCTGATCCATATTTCCTTACGGGCTTTTTGAATCATGGCGTCTGGCTTGGAAAACTTATGGCGGGGTTGGATCGCTTGAGGCGTAATTAAGTAAAGCGTTCCATGATCGTTATACCACTCTAAAGGCTTTGGCTGTTCAGAAGGGGTTTCTTCTAGCAGGAATGGAGGAGCAAGTCGTGCTCCAGCCTCTTGTAAAACCGAGGCAATTTGGGGTAATCCCTTTGCATCCCAATCCTCACGTTTCAAAGCGCCAAAGTCAATGTAGTGGCAGCTTCGCAGCTTAAAATTGACGTTGGTCATTTCAGTCATCGCCAAAATGATTTGGGACTCTTTCCCTTGGTTAATAAACTCGCGCCAGACGGCATCCACCCGTCGCGATTGCATGGAAGTCTTTGACACAACGATGATCATCCAATCGCTGGTATCAATAGCACGTTTGATGGTCTTCCCCCACGATTCGCTGGGGCCAATCTCATTCATATCAGACCAGACATCCGCCCCATGATTGGATAATTCGCGATTTAAGTACGAGGCCAATTCTTGATCTTTGGGATCAGCTCCATTCCGGTAATTGATAAAAATTCGGGGGATGGGATTAAGGCTAGGTCCAAGCAGTTCCTTACCTAAATTGTTGAGATTCTCGATTAATGTCTTAGGCTCTGCTAGATCAAAATAAAGAATATCTTTGTCAGCAGGTTCATTAATTTCACATTCCGCAACTTTTATTGTCTTGATTGTGCGATTTAGCGCTTTAGCCTGCTCAAGTTCCCATTTGACATTTTCAGATAATTGGGACTGTTTGGACATACAGAATAAGACAACATCAACACGTGGCAGCACTTTCTGAACGTGTGCTCTCCAGTTTTGATCGGCGTGCAGTTTGGCTTTGTCCATCCAGTAGTCAATGCCTAATTGTTTAAGATATCGACAAATCTCATCAACAATGGGCTGATCTTCTTGTGAATGGGATATAAAAACAAGCATGATAACCTTCTAAGTGAATATCAATATTTTGGGATATAGTGTGCTGGGAAGTGGGGTTACAGCGTACCTTGACTGTACGCCGCATGGGATACTCCTCACAAGTAATATTTTCTTGGAGAAAACATTTCAAATATCACTTGTTTTGACGAAAGCTTAGCTTATGAGCGACACAAAAAGGAGCATACTATGATGCTCCCTGTTGGGCCTACTGATGAACCAGACGATTTACAACAGCACACTACCGCCAGTCAGGGGCGTACATCAGCCCACCTTTATCAACCAGACTATTTAAACCACGTCCCAGTGGTAAATCCGCCTGAGCTCCGAAATGCCGCTCGTAAATCTCACCATAATTGCCGACCGCAACAATCGCCGGACGCATGAAATCCGGTGCTAGTCCCAATTGGATGCCGATACCATAAGTGGCGTCGATGAACCGTGCGCGCGCGATACCCACCCGTGCCAGATAAGTCTCGTTCGCCTCTGGCTTATTGGTCGCCTTATCCGTTTGGCGGAGCAAATTTTCGATGGTGACGCTGGTGATGCCCAACTGTTCCGCTTCAACAAGGCCCAGCATCGTCCAGCGCACGATGTTCGTCCACTGCTCATCATTATTCCGCATGATGGGCGAATAGGCTTCATGCGTATAAACGTCGCCCGCGCCGTCCCACACAAAATAGGACTGAGCATCAGCAGCCCGCTTCTGCAGCATCAGCAGTTGTAGCCGTTCCGCGCTTAGTGCATCGCAGCGTCCGTCCTGAAAGTTCTGCCATGCGCCTTGCAATGTATCCGAACCGGGCGCGATCAACTGCACATTCACATTGCGCGTTTTGGCATAGTCCACGATTTCGGCTTCGGCAATGCTGCCTTTGACAACACAGATTGTCTTGCTGTTAAGGTCTTCCCATGTCCGAGAGCCGCCATCGGTGCGCACCATCAAGCCTTCCCCGGTATAGAAGAAGGAGGGGCCATATTCAAGTCCGCTGGCATCGCCGCTGAGCGTTGCCGGTGTATTCCACATCAGCACATCCACTTCACCGGAACGCAAGGCTTGCAGCGCGGCCTCTGCTGATGAATAGGGCGGGAAATCGACGGCGGCAGGATCACCGAATACAGCGGCAGCTAACGCGCGGCACAGATCAACCTCAAGTCCGATCACGCTGCCCGAGTTAGGGTCAAGATACCCCATGCCGATTGAATCTTGGTTGATGCCACAGCTCAACTGGTTGCGCGAACGCAGGGAGTTCAACGTCGGCCCTAGAGGAACAGGGGTAGGCGTCGGGGTTTGCGCATGAATGGGTACGAGGCTAAAGCCGAAGACCAGAACTGCCAAAATGAAGACTGAAACAAAGCGGATCTGTTTGATCATATGTTGCTGCCTGCTTGATGTCGTCATGAGCTATCCTATAATATGAGGCACTGTATCTTATTGCCCAATTGTCCAGCATATCATATCATGTATCGAGGTGACAAAAAGCCCATATGAATGAATTTTTCACATTCAGTGTCTTGACCCTGCTTGTCACTTCGATAAAAATAGTATATATGTTGTAATATTTGAAATGTTATGGAGATAACGCCGTGAGGCAGACCAAGGAAATTTTCGCCGAATATTCGCGGATGCGCGATAACGGTTTAGATGCGAAAGCCGCACTCAACGTCTTACGCTATCACATCGAAGTCTTGAGTAAACCGGATCGTGAGTCGCTGGCGAATATGATGCGCACCCACGAAGCAGAACTGGCCAAGAATGCGCCTGCTGCCTCGGCCTCGCCTGCACCGGCTGCACCACCCGTGCCACCGCCAGCGTCGAGTGCCCCGGCCTCGCCTGCCTCTGCGCCGCGTCCCCAAAAGATCAACGCCATCAAACCCATCGGGACTCCGGGGAACAGCCCGACGCCCGCGCCCACCAACGGAACGACAAAGACCCCGACGCCTGCGCCTGTCGTCACGGTGACGCCCAATATTCCAAACTTAGCGCCCCCCCCTCCTGCACCCGAAGCCGAGGATGTGGTTTGGGTGAACTGCCCGCATTGTGGCAAGACCAACCAGCGCCACGAAGTCTTTTGTTATTCCTGTGGTCAGCTCTTGGAACCGGTTAAAGGCGCTTATGATACCCGTGTCTTAGGGGAAGCCACCAGCACGCCGCTCGACAGCGAACATTTCGGCACGGACTCGGTGCTGGTACTCCGTGTACGCGGCTCAACCGAAAACTATGAGACGCGCCCGCAGAATTCTGACCATGAAATCATTATTGGGCGCAGCTCCAAAGGCAGCGTACTCGCGCCGGACATCGACCTGACCAATAAGCAGGCCAGTGACCTCGGCGTTTCGCGCTTACACCTGTCAATCCGTTTTGACAAGGAACATGAAGCCATCTTGGTTTCCGACTTGGGCAGCGCCAACGGCTCATACATCAACGGCCAGCGCATGATGGCCAAAGAAGTGCGCGTCCTCCGGCATGGCGACGAATTGCGCCTCGGCAAACTGGTGCTGCTGGCTTCCTTCCGCCATCCCGCCTAAATCCCCCTCAACACCATCTTTCTCGCTGATTCAAAACAGTGCTCGAATTCCCTCCCTCGTTTACGGGGGAGGGATAGGGTGGGGGTTAATTGAAGGGTTGGGGTTAGGGGGCCGCTTTCACGCCCATGCCACCTTCGAAAGCTTGGCGATCAGTGCGCGCCCTTCCTCGACCGTATCCACAAACTGGATGTCATGGATCAAACGCGGAGCAACCCGCCGTCCGATGTCCACAATCACCTGTGTAAATACCCCGCCGTTCACCACCACCCGAATCCCTAAGTTCGGCGGCACATGATTATTGGCGTAACGCATAGCAGGCAAAACGATGCTCGGGGTCGACGTGACGCCCGTGCGATCCATCAAACTGTGAACCGTGTGCGGCACTTCTTTCGCCATTTGCTCGACCTGATCAACTGCAGTGATATAGTCTTGCAGTGTCACCTGTCCGCTGAAGACTTGCCGAATGATCGTTTTTTCCGCGTCATCCCACATCACTTGAATCGACATAACCCGCCCTGTTTATTACGAATATAATTTTATTATAACGGTTCCTACCCGATTCGAGTCTAGATCTTTTAGCGCATAGCCCCTCGTCCTCGCTTGCACTATAATGACCGCAGTGCTGATCAACAGGCAGGAGTCCCACATGGCAATCATGTATGATCGGGTCGGCGTCCTAGCGCATCCCCTTCGCCCTCAAACCTTCCCCGTAGCCGTGCAAATCACTGAATACCTCGAATCCCAGAACATCGACAACTGGATTTACACCCGCTGGGAAGAAAGCGACGTGACCGGGCGCATTCAGGACTGCGATCTGGTGATTGCCATCGGCGGTGACGGAGCCATGCTGCGGGCGGCGCGGGTTTGTGCCCCCAAGCATGTGCCTGTGCTTGGCATCAACATGGGACAGCTCGGCTTCCTGACTGAAATTCCCGGCCCTGACTCGTGGGAGAAAACCGTGGCGCGTGTACTAGCGGGCGAGGGCTGGATCGAAGAACGCATGATGATCCACGCCTCACATATGCGCGGCACTCAGGTCATGGAAACCGGTGACGCTCTCAACGACATCGTCATTAGCCGCGGCATCGTCCCGCGTACCATTCGCCTCGAAACCTATATTGATCAGGATTGGGCAACCACCTACAACGCCGACGCATTAATCATCGCCACCGCTACCGGATCGACCGCTTATGCCCTCGCCTGTGGTGGGCCGATCCTGCCGCCCGAACTCCGCAATATCCTCATCGTGCCGGTTGCCCCGCACCTCAGCATGGAGCGCCCCATCGTCCTCTCCGAAGGCGCGACCGTCGAAGTCGTGGCCGCCGAGGACAACTCGTCCGAAATCGTCCTCACCGTCGATGGCATCGAGATGGGCATGGTTCAGCCGGGGGATCGCATCCGCGTACAGGCCAGCCAGCATATCAGCCGCTTCGTCCGCCTGCGTGAACGCCATTACTTCTACCGCTCGCTGCTGGATCGCCTCGAACCGCGCGTCCAATCCCGCCACCAACCAGAGGATAAGCGGTTATAAATTAATATAATTTTGCCTCTTACATTGGAGGATAAACGTAGTGGCTAGGAAAAAAGCAACCCAACAACGATCGAAACCTAATACTTTAAATTCCTCTTCCTCAGTCGATGATCTCCCATTGCAACCAACTCGAAAAACACGGATTTCAATTTTTTAGAATCGGCTTTCAACGACGCGAAAATGGATAGCCAGTGTAATAGCTTTTGCGATTGGATTAATAAGTTTTGGAGCGGTATTAGCCACTATTTGGGCGGTTTTTCCTGAGGTGCGCAGGAACAATGTTCTGCAAATCGCTGGCATATTGCCCCCTCTTTCTACACCATTTCCGACACCAATAGAAAGCAATTCGTTTACTAAGGATCAAATCGGACTTTTTTGCTGATTTCAAATATCTTGACTCAGATGCTACAAATGTCGAAGACAACCTCGACAGTGAAATGCGATATGCAAAGTTGCCTTACATTCGGGTACATCATACAATCGCTGACCGTAAGGAAGCTCTAAAAGTCAGTGATTTGTGTTAACGCAATGATAGTTATGTTGGGTGAAATTGCGCTCGGTGGTGTTCGTGTTTTCCTTGAAATCACGCCACGTTATAGCCGAGTGGCTACGCGTATAAATGAACTTAAAATATCTATAAGCGATTTAAACTCTTTTGATTCTTACCTATTTCAAGGGATGGATACCCTCTATATCGTAAACTTTATCTCAGGCCAGATTGCTTATTTCGAAGGAAGTTACGATCGCGCATTGTTTGCTTTTAGTCAAGCTGTTGGCAAAATCCCATCTCAGCATGTAACAGAACTTAAGGTTGATGCATTATATTCTTATCGTGGTAACACATATTTTAGATAGGGAAAAACTGACTTAGGTATTACCGACTTGACGCTAGCTATTAAGATTAACCCCTATCATGCTGAGTCTTATGTCAATCGAGGAATTGCTTATTCCGATCAAGGTAAGTTAGAAGAGGCTATAGCAGACTACAATCAGGCTATCAAGCTGAACCCTCGATTTGAAAGCGCATACAGTAGTCGTGGCGTTGCTTATTCCGATCAAGGTAAGTTAGAAGAGGCCATAGCAGACTACAATCAGGCTATCAAGTTGAATCCTCAATATGAGGTAGCTTATAACAATCGAGGAGCTGCCTATTCTGATCAAGGTGATCTAGAAACAGCTATAGATAACTTCACTCAAGCTATTGCAATTAATCCCAGATATGCTGATGCCTACTATAATCCGGGGAGTATATATAGGCAACAAGGAGATTTGGATGCAGGTATTGCTGATTTTACTCAAGCTATCACAATCGATCCTCAAAATGCCAAATTCTATGTGAACCACGGAAATGCTTAATTCGGATCAAGGAAATTTGGATGCTAGTATTGCTGATTTTACGCAGGCTATCACAATCGATCCTCAGGTGGGTGAGGCCTACTACAATCGCGGAGTTGTTTATAAGAATCAAGGGAAATTAGGCGCTGCAATTGCTGATTATACAGTTGCAATTACGCTGGACCCCCAAAACGCAAAAGCCTTTAATAACCGTGGAAATATTTTTCAGCTACAGGGAAAATTTGATAGTGCCATAGCAGACTTTTCCCATGTCAATTATCTTACTCCAAAATCAATTGAGCCGTATTTTAACCCTAGAAATGTCTATGCCCGTCAGAAAAACCTAGATAGTGCCATTAATGATTTCAGAATGGCAATACGTCTTAATCCGAATATTGCAGACGCCTATGGGGCGTTAGGACAAGCACTAGACGAACAAGGAAATTTTGCTGAGGCTCTGCAAAATTATAAGCAATATTTGCAAATAACGACTAATAACCCAGTTATATTTGTTGTTCAGTGTTTTGATGAACTCGAAGACATGCTCAAAACCGCTACACCAACACCCTAAACCATATTCTTGTAGGGGCGCAAGGCTTGCGCCCCTGCTTTCCTCTACCTCATTTCTCCCCGCATTCAAACTGCGAAAGTTGCGAATCTTGTGACGAATTGGCTCATCGCTCCCTCACATCTGCCGGAACCGAATCAAAACGAGAAGACACACGCTGTGCCCTCTCTCCTGAAACTATATGAGATTTAATGCTTATTCAGACGAGGTTTCACCACCCGGCTGGGATTTCATCAGGGACATGAGTTCGGCCTTAAGCGCACTGCGCCGCTTCAAATACTGCGTCTCACTGACCTGCCCTGCGTTGTGACGCACATCCAGTTCAGCGATCTTCTTCATCAGGGCGTTGATTTGCCCCTGCACCGCGTCGTTCGCCGCCACCGGAGCCGCGCGACGCTGGTCGGTGCGCTCCCGCAGGAAAAAGCCCATAGCCGTGCCAATCGCCACCAAGCCAATCGCGATCAGAATATAAGCCAGCGGGCTAATCAGATTGGAACTGGTCGCTGTACTGGTGGTCGCGGCCAGCGAACCACTAAGGTTATAGCTGAGCGATTGCCCTGCCGCCCGTGTAAATTGTCCACCGAAACTCTGGTAGGTTTGGTTGCCCATCTGGGTCGAACCCTGCGCCGCGAATTGATCGCCGCTGATCGACAAGCCGCTGCTGGCGAGCAGCACCTGCACCTTACCATCCAGCGCAAAGTCCAGCGCCTGATCAATTGTCATCTGTCCGCTGTAGGGCAGCGTGTAACCCAGATGCATGATATGCGGGGTTCCCGGCATCACCGGATCGGTGTCGATAACCTGCGTTCCATCGGTCGAAAGCTTGTAGGTGCCGTTGGAGAAATCCTGGAAAGTCGCGCCCTTCGGCAGACGGACACTGGTAGACATCGGGCTGCCGTCCACCGATTTGACGAAAGCCTTATCCGACGCATTAGTGAAGCTGACAATCTGTACCACCTGTAACTGGTTGGTGGTGGTGTTAACCTGCATCATCGTCACCAGCTCACTGATCTTGATGTCCGCTGCGTTATCCGCCACTTCATAGATATTAACCGGTAGGTCAACCTGTGGCTTGGTCGGATCGCCAGCCACCATGTCACTCGTGAACACCGTATCTTTGTAAGATGCCATCACCACGTAGTGCTGGCTGGTGCTGATCGGAACATTCTCGAATTGGTAGGTGCCGTCGGCCTTCAGTTTGGTATCCAGCACCGATTGAGGCGCTTGGGGATTTTCCCCATCCACGATGTACAGGCTCAGGTCGAGGTCGGTCGGGATCGCAGCGCCTGCGGTCATATTGGTGACCTTGCCGCCGACTGTTCCGGTTATTGCCGTGCTGGTATCAGGCGTGGTCGCAGGTTGAGCATTGGCTTCCTGTGTCGCATTCGCCTCCTGAGTCGTAGCAGGCTGCTGGGTCGCGCTGCTAGCTGCAGTTGTCGGAACACTGGCGACCTGTGCCGGAGCGACGCTGTTCGCGAGGCCAAGTGTGCGGGAGTAAGCCACCACCGCCGCGATCTCATCCGCCGAAAGCTTGCTGCTGTAGGCATCCATCTTCTGCGGGATGCCGTTGCTAACCGACTCGATCAGTTGGGCGTTGGTTCGCTGGAGTAGGTTGGGCAGCGGCTTACCCTTATCCGTGCCTTCATTATTCAAGCCGTGGCACTCGGTACACTGTGCCGCCCAAACCGTCTTGCCCTGTGCGATCTTATCCGGTGTGCTGGCGAGGGTATAGACGTACAAGGTCACATCCCAGCGCTCTTTGTCACTCAGCTTCTCATTCCACGGCGGCATCAGTTTGTCCATCCGGCCATTGGTGACGATCTCGTACCAGTTGGCGGGTGAGGCGTCCCGGGAAAGTGCCGCGTCCGTGAAATTAGGAACGCCCGTCACCTTGCCGGTGGTCACCATCTCGCCATCGCCCTTGCCCGACGCGCCATGACAGCGGACGCAGTTCGCGGCGTATAGGGTTGCACCAGCCGCTGCATCCGGCGCGGACTGCGGCAGGCTAATCGGTACAGGCTGCGTCGGTGGCGGCAAACTGGCTACGATCACCGGTTCTCCGGCTAATCCGGAACAGCCAACCAGCGCCAAGGCGAGCAGAGCCAAACCGATCCATATCATGAATGGGTGTCGTGTTGTCATAATGTTTTGTTTATCATTTCTTTTATTGATGTGTCGACTCGATGTAGGCTGCAATCGCCTGCTCAATGGCATCATCGAGTTGGGCATCGGGATCGACTTGAGTTGTTGGAACGGCCTTCTGCCGGAGATCCGCCTTCGCTGATTTCGCCGGCTTCTTCACGCCGTACTTTTCCAACTCCTGCAAAATAGCCACACCTTGTTCTGTCCAACGTCCGCGTTCGGTTTCATAATCGGCCTGCGACAGTTTGCCCGTCAGGTGGTCTTCATCCACATCACGGATGCTGGCGAGCGTGCGCTCATAAGCTGTAAGTAAAACCGCGCGTTCTTTCTGCTGCGCCAATTCTTGTGGATTGAGCGCTGACCTGCGGCGAAGCAGGGGAAATGCCAACCAGACAAGGCCGATGACGACCATGACGACGGCTGCTAAGATGCCTTCTATACTCACAATCGCTTACTCCTTCACCAGCGCCTTATCAAGGGTCGCGCTTAATTCGGACTTGCTGATTCCGGCGTAGATGAATTGGAACACATTGCCCTTGCGATCAATGACAAAGGATTCCGGCACGCCTTGAATGTTATATTCTGCCGAGATGCGCGTGCCCAAGTCCGGGCCATTTAAATAAGTAATGCCATATTTTTTCATGAAATCTAGCGAACGTGGGCCGTTATCGGCATAAGCAATGCCGACAAAGACTACATCCCCACGATCTTTATAAGCTTCCCATGTGGCTTGCAATGCGGGCGCTTCATCCTTGCACGGATCACACCAGCTCGCCCAAAAATTGATCAGTACCACCTTCCCGCGCAAATCACTGAGCTTGAAGGACTGCCCATCAAAGGTGGCCAAGTTGAAATCAGGCGCAGGACCGGAGGTTGGCTGGGCCTTATTCTGCCGTGCCAGCGCCAGTCCAAAGACCGCCGCGACCACCAGAATTCCCGCGATCAACATGATCGATCCAAAGCCGAAGCGGCGTGCCGGACTCTGTTCGGCAGGCTGACTTTCGACGTCATCCACAGGGACGGCTTGCCCCATCGTTTCTTCGCTCATTCTTCCAAATCCTTTTCCAATAAGTCGTGATACTTCTGGTTGGTATTATTGGATACTGCGGGCTGTGGTGTGGGCGCGTTGGGCTTTGCCACACGCGAACGAGCAAAAATAACCCGGCCGATCAGAATCAGTACGACCGCGATGATCAGCCACGGCGTGACCAACGACAGCGCCCGTAAGACGCTGTCCTGCGGCGTGCCGACGACCCGATCCCCGAAGCGCTGCACAAAATCGGCGATGATCTGATCTTCGGTGCGTCCAGCCTCAAGCTGAATGTGGATTTCATTGCGCCAATCAGCGCAGGCAGCGGTGGCGCAGGTATCAAGTGTGATGTTCTCGCATACCGGGCAGTACAGCTTATGCGCGATGCTGTTGACCTGATCGTCTGTCACCGTGGTGGACGGCGGCGCCGTCTGGGCATAGGCCGAGTTCGCCATCGCCACCACAATTAAGAAGCCGAGCATCAGATTCGCAATGCGGCGGTATAAAGTGTGCTTCATAATTTATACGCCCTTACGTGCCAATCCAGCGGGTATGTAACCCTTCGCTTCACTGCGCACCCGTTCAGGTAGGATTTCGCTCGGCCAAGCGGCCATCAGCGTCCCAATAATCAACACCAGCCCACCCCACCAGATGAGGTTGATGAGCGGGTTGATGAATACTTTGAAGGTCGCGGCGTTTTGCTCAACCGGTTCCCAGCCGACCAAAATCACATAGAAGTCGTTTTCAACCGTACTGTAGGAACCGGCAATGGTCATGGTATCCATGCTGTTCGTACCAGTGAAGAAGTCACGACGTGGACGGAGTTTTGCAATTTCCTGTCCACCACGGATCACGGTAACATCGGCAATATCCATGGTGCGGCCATCTTCTGCGATTTGTCCGCTGCGCAGGTCGTCGTAACGCAGGGTATAGCCACCAATCTCAAGGCTTTGCCCAACCGCGAGTGTGCGCTGTGTTTCCTGCTGGAAGGCCGTGCTGCCAATGGCACCAAGGCCGATGACCGTGATGCCAACATGGATCAGGTATCCACCATAGCGGCGCGGATTACGCTGCCACAGAACCAGCAGCGACCGCAAGAAATTTTCGTTGTGTGCCTGACGACGCGCCCGCAGACCACGATAGGTCTCGTAGATGGCAACCCATGCGGCCAGCATACAAATGCCGTAGGCAATCAATCCAATGGCGCTGGTCACACCGCCAATATAGAACAACACTATCGAGATCACGGTTAGCCCGATAGGGATGAGAAGCGACTGCCCCAAGCGTGAGAGGGAGGTCTTGCCCCACGCGGAAAGTGGTGCAATACCCATCAGGATATAAAGCGCGGCGAACAGGGGCGGTGTTACCCGCATGAAGTAGTCGGTACCAAGGGTGATGTTGGTGTTCATGAAGAGTTCGCTGATGATCGGCGCGCCGAAGCTGCCCCAGAAAATCGCGATGAACAGTGCTAGGAAAACGAAGTTGTTCAGCATAAACAGCGACTCGCGGCTGAACAGATTGGTATTGGAATGCTCGTCGCGGAGTTCGCCGCGGCTACGCCGCCATAGGATCAGCGCGACCGAAACCACCGTCATTGCGCCCCAGAAGAAGAACATCGGGAAACCGATTTCGCTGCGGGCGAAGCTGTGAACACTGTCCACCAAGCCGCTGCGGGTGGCGAACGTGCCGAAGATCACCGCGCTAAAAGTGCCGATGACGAGGAACATGTTCCAGACTTTGAGCATCCCGCGCTTCTCTTGAATCATGACGCTGTGCAGGAAGGCCGTACCCACCAGCCAAGGCAGGAAGGCCGCGTTCTCAACCGGATCCCAGCCCCAGTAGCCGCCCCAACCGAGGACGTCATAGGCCCAGCGGCTGCCGAGCAGTAAACCCAGACTGAGGAACAACCATGCGACAAGCGCCCAGCGGCGGGTGGCTTTAATCCAGTTGGTTGAAAGATCACCGGAAGCCAAAGCCGCCATCGCAAAAGCGAAGGGGATCACAAAAGCCACAAAACCGAGATACAGCATCGGCGGGTGGATCGCCATGCCGAAGTGCCGCAGAAGCGGGTTCAAGCCCTGCGCTGAGTCGGCGAGGTTGACGGCATCCGGAGCGACCCCACCAAACGGCATTAATCCGGCTTTGACCACCTGCGAGTCAACGGGATTAGTGGGAATAATCCACCAGCGGTCAAAGGGGTTTTCAAAGAGAAGGACCAGCGCCACAAAGAAAGCAACTGTCGCCATCATATAGACGATGGCATAGGGCATCAAGCGGCGGTGACTTTTCCAATTGAGGACGACTGCGGCGGCTGCGAAAGCGCTCATCAGGAACGACCAGAACAGCAGCGATCCCGCCTGCGATCCCCACAGCGCCGTAAAACGGAAGAAGTTGGGCATCGGTGGGCTGGATACCGACCAGACGTAAGCAATTTGATACTGCTGGGACATCAACGCGGCTGCCAGTGCGCCGACAGCCGTCGTCATGAGCGCGAAGGTCAGCAGTACTGCATTACGTCCGCTGAGGACAATCGCTTCGCTGCGGGCAAAACGTTCACCGTAAAGTGACGCTCCAATCGCATACAGCGATGTGAAAAAGGCTAAAAATGTAGCCGCCAAACCAATTTCTGCAAGCATATCAGGTACCTTTCTTCTGCGACGGATGAATCAGACGCTCAGGCGCCTTGCACTTGTTCCGGGACGGCTTCATCGTAACGGCTCGGACACTTGAGAAGCAGTTCGCTGGCATAAAACACACCATCTGCTCCTAGCTTGCCCGTCAAAATGGCCTGTGCCTCATTCTTGAGCAGGTCAGGCATCACTTGGTTTTCGACATGTACCTTAATACGCTTGGCCGAGGGGTTAACAACCGCCTCGTGTAAAACACGGGCTAAATCGGTGGTGTCTTCGGGAATGTTGGCGATTGTAAAATCAATTGTCAGCTTGTCTTTGTCATAAACGATGGTATCACCGATGACGGCACCGGACATACGGACCGACTTGCCAACATATTCGGAGCTTTTAAGGAGATTATCGATTGTCATGAAATAACGTGCGCCATTGGTCGTCCCTGAAATGATCAGGTAGACGACAGCGCCTAACATCAATAGACCACCGATTATGAACTTAATATATTGGGAGGAGGACTTTGAAGTCGAAACGGGTATATTGGTTTTTTCCCAGACATGCTCTGCCATACTTACCTCTGTTACTAAAATATATTGGAGAAGTTGCGTAGTTGGAGAATGTAATATTATAATACTACATTAAAGTCACTTGTGTCATTCCACTTCGATAATACTGCGCGTCCATTTCAGAACGCCAGTTATTTGATTACCGTAAGGGTAGCTTAGTTTACAGTGGGAGGAAATTTCTTCCGTTACCATTCCTTTATGATGAATGTCATCACTACAACTTCACAAACAACTTCATAATTGGAATTGTTTATGCCCAGTGACTCGATTAGAGACGTAGCGGAAGTGACCAGTGATGCGACCATTAAACAGTCTTCGCGTGAAGTTAATCCTCGCTTTCGTGGGGCTTATGCTCATTGCGATTACCGGTATGGCACTTTACGGCTATTTTTTCACCCGTACAGCGCTTTATGGGCAAGCGCTTGAACGCTCCAGCCATCAAGTACACTTACAAGCGGAAAGTATCGTTAGCTCGCTTAAGCAAGCGGGCGGTGATGCCCTGTACCTAAGCGTGCTCCGCAGCTTGAAGATGCTGCGCAGCTTGGAACACGAAGCCACTGCGAAGGATCAAATCACCGTTTGGCAGAAAGAAGTGGCACAGGACTTCCTGATGTTCTCGTCTGTCCGCCCCATGTACCAAGCCCTTCGTTATATAGACGCGACTGGTAAGGAAATCGTCGGCGTTGAAGCGGATGGACGGCAAGTGACCATTTCCAAATCCGGCACGGATCGCTCGACTGCCAGTTATTTTCAAAAGGCGATGGAGCTGCAATCCGGTGGTGTGTATGTATCAGCCTTCGCGCAAGAACAGGATGATCCTAATAGAGGAAAGCCCTTCGTCCACTATGCGCTAAAGCTGCCAGATAATGACGGCCTGCTGCTGGTTGATCTTCATGCCGGATGGCTGCTGCGCAATCTACCTGCCGACCCCGGACAAGACACATGGGTGATGCTCGATCAGGATGGCAATTATCTGGTGTATCCCGAGAATCTTAATCCGGCGAAAAGCGGTTTGAATGTTCAGCCCATGCTCACCGGAAAGATCGGCAATTTGGAAACCTCAGACAGCGTTTATGTGTATGATGCTGTCCATCCATCGGAGACGACGCCCAACCGTTTTTGGGTCATCTTCCGCCAGACGCCCAAATCACTGCTGTATCAAGATGTGACGACCTTCTACGCCATGACGACCGCCGTCATTCTCGGAGCAGTGATGCTAGCTTTGGCGTTGTCGTTGTTTGCCAGTGACCGGATATTGAAGCCGTTATTGGAACTCGGACGGCAGGCCGCAGCCTTCGGCCACGGCGGGGCCGCCCCGACCTTGCCAAAGCGGCTGCCACGTGACGAAATTGGTGATTTGACGCAGAGCTTCTACGAGATGGCACAGGAGTTGGAGCGTAAACGTAATCAAGAACACCGGCTGATTGAGCAGTTGATCGACGCCCAAGAAGAAGAACGCAAGCTGGTGGCCTTTGATTTGCATGACGGGCTGATCCAACAGATGGTGGGCGCGCGCCTTTACATGACCAATTCGCGCGAACAATGCAGCATCAGACACGAAGGCGGCTGCGAGGGCGTCAAGCTAGGATGCGACGCTTTGACTGAAGCCATTATTGAGGGACGCCGCATCGTTGAAGGGTTACGTCCGGCTGTGCTTGATGATTTGGGATTAGCAGTCGCCATCGAAGAAGTGGCGCAATCCACGACGAAGGCCGCAGGGTTGCAACTCGAACTGGATATTCAAAATCTGCCCACCGAACCGGATAAGACGGTCGGCGTGACCGTGTTCCGCATCGCTCAAGAAGCGCTCAATAATATCCGCAAACATGCGGCGGCCAAGCACGTCCGGCTGTCGATGCATAATGGGAACGGCATTGATCTGGTGATCGAAGACGATGGAAAAGGTTTTGACCCGAACGCCATTAATAATGACGGACACGGTCTCGGTATCACCACCATGAAAGAACGCGCGGCCCTAATTCATGGTCAATGCGAAATTCAAAGCACGCGCGGACAAGGCACGCGTATTCATGTATGGGTACCACTGACGCCAACGCCCGTCAAACCGCGTCCCAGCTTGCAAGAGACAGTGAGGTAACTAAATGATGGACAGTTTTATATCTAAAGATGTTATTCGGGTGGTCATCGTCGATGATCATGGGATTGTACGCCAAGGTCTACGCGTACTGCTGACGCGTCCCGGTATCGAGGTTGTGGGCGAGGTGGACAGTGGTAATGGGGCAGTCGAAGCAGCACGAGCTTTGCAACCGGATGTGATGCTGCTGGATATTCGCATGAAAGATGGCGATGGACTGCAAGCGCTGCCCCAGATCAAGGCCGTATCACCCTGTACCAGTGTTATCATGTTGACGACCTATGCCAATCCGGGGTATCTGGCACGGGCCATTAGCAACGGGGCATCCGGTTATCTTTCAAAGGAAACGAACCCTGACCAGATCGTACGGGCGGTGAAGGCCGCCGCAACAGGCGAAGAACTGATCGACCGGGCGCTGCTGGAAGTGGCTTTATCGCAAGCGGTAGACACCAGCACACCCAGTCCCGAACCAACGGATCTACCGGTTGAATCACTGTCCGAACGCGAACAGGAAGTGCTGAAGCTGATGGTGGAAGGTCTTTCCAACCACACCATTGCCGAAACGCTTAACATCAGCATTCCGACGGTCAAGACTCATGTCCAGCACATCTTGCAAAAGCTGCATGTCTCTGACCGGACTCAGGCGGCATTGCTCGCTATCCGGCAGCAGTTGGTGAAGTGAAAAATGGGTTGGCGACAATCATTCGGCAGAACGATACAAAATCATGCCTGCGGTTGATTACGGACTTAACTTGCTTTGGGATAATCAAGAGTGACGAAATTGTTACTAGAGAACGCTGGATTCATGATGTTGAGACATGGGCATGTCGCTAGTTGGTTCCCAATGACCCTTGCGGTGATTGGCAGCATTGCCCTGCTCGTCGGCATTTTCGTGGCCGTGCTCTCTATACCGAGGGTTGTCGCCGCAGTACATCCGTCCTCGAATTTACCCTTACAAGGTGCGCTTTATATCGGGACAAACACCTGCTTCACCTGTCACGGTGATAAGCCGTTGGATTGGTCGGCAACGCTCTATGCGCAAATGGTGGCGGTACCTTCTGAAAAACCACAGGCTATCGCCAACTTGAAAGCAGGCGAACAAGTTCAACAAATTGACGCCAGCGAGATTGTTGACGCCTATACCACGCAAGATGAAGACCAAGCCAAACACAATTCCTTCCAGCAAAACTACGTCATTCAAACTGAAGATGGTTTCGTAGTGCATCCCAGTTTACGGACAACAAGGGAAACCTCTTCAGAAGATTCGTTCACGAAATGCAGCATTTGTCATGTTCAGGATTCGAACCGGCAGGGATTTGATACCGTTGATCTCGACGGAGCACCCCAACCGGATAACATAACGACGACCGCAGCGATCACCTATCGTTCGGTCATGAATAAAGACTTGTTTTAAAACAGCTTAGACGAAGCACATCCAATAGCTCGCCTGAAATGCCGAATTGTAGGCGAGGCAGCTATGGCGGAGAGGCAATCAATGTGAAAACATCGCGCATCCAATTTCTCATTTTCATCGGCAGTCTGTTTATTGTTAGCGGCGTCATGCTGTTGATGATGAGCAGTGCGACCGTCGTGCAGGCGCAAGACAGCAGCACTACGACGAAAGCACCGACTTACGCAGGCACAAAAGAGTGTACGACCTGCCACCGGAGTCTCAGCCAATCGCATGCGAGCACTAATCATGCGCTGGCGCTGCAAGATGTCCGTAAAAAGAAGACGCCTATTTTAGGCGACTTTGACCAAGGCGAAGATATTCGTACCGTCAAGCTGCCAGACGAAGATACGGCACGGCCATTCACTGCGAAAGACATCGCGTTTGTCGTCGGTGCAGGCGTGCACGTTCAACGCTATCTAGTGGAGTCGGGCAAGAACCAGTACATGGTGCTGCCTGTCGAGTGGAACGTCGAAAAGAAGAAGTGGGAACCGTATAAACTGGCTGACGCATGGCCTGACCAAGCATACGACTGGGTCGGCAACTGTGCTTACTGCCATACCACCGGCTTTGATGCAGCAAAGGCCAAGTGGAAAGACCCGGGTGTCCAGTGCGAGTCGTGTCATGGACCAGCCAGCGAGCATGTGAAGATCGCTAAGGACATTGGCAAAAAACCGACCGATGACGAACTGAACCAAGTCCGAGCAGCCATTTACACCGTGCCAGACGCACAAGTCTGCGGACAATGTCACAGCCAAGGGGTCGGCAAAGATAACCTTCCTTATCCGGTGGGATACACGCCCGGCGCAAACCTGACGGACTTCTTCCAATTGACGCCAAAAGACAGTGCCGATCATTGGTGGGTCACAGGCCATGCCAGCCAGCCCAACATGCAATACAACGAGTGGTTCAAGAGCGGTCACGCGTCGGCGCTTAATGATATGGCTCAGAACTTTGCTGCTGCCGATAAATGTTTGAGCTGCCACAGCCAAGATGGGCGGCGAAACGCCGAATTGATCGCGGCAGTCGGTAAGGGAGAGCGCGAGGGGCAAGCGCCTGATCCACTCAAAGTAAGCGATGCCCAATTGGGAATTACCTGCCAGACCTGCCACTATCAGCATACCGACTCGAAAGAACCATTTGAACTGGTGCAGGAAGCCAATTCGCTGTGCATGAGCTGCCACACCAATCCGGTAGACAGCCAAGGGCCACACCATCCGGTTAAAGAGATGTTCCAAGGAACAACATTGGTTAGCGGAATTGATGGGGTGGAGGGTGCTCACTTTAAAGCGAAAGACGGCCCTGTGTGTTTGACCTGCCACATGCAGCAAATACCTATAGAAACGACCAGCCGTGCCAACCATACATTTAAACCAGTTTTACCGGGTGCTGACGAGAAACTCCCAAGCGCCTGTGCAGGCTGCCATACAGATTTGACTACGACGGATATGAAACTATTGGTTGAAAATATCCAGAACGTGGTGAAATCACGCCTTGCCGTCGCCAATGCCCGTTTAGCAAACGTTTCTGAACCGGCAGCGGGCGATGAAGCGCGCGCGCAATATGACCAAGTGGTGGCCGCACTCAATTTTGTACAGAACGATGGCAGCTTAGGCGTTCATAACTACGCTTATGCCGATAAGCTGCTCAGTTCAGCCGAAAATACACTGGCCCTCTTAAACGTCGCGGGCGCGACAGTCCAAGCGACTGAAGCCCCTGCACCGACCGCAACACCGCTGGCATCGACCATATCTGTCAAAGAGAGTAATGTATCTGTACCCACCAGTGGGATTCGACCAGTTACAGTATTGTTGATTGGAGTGGTGATCGTAATCATTTTAACAGCGGCCTTTTTCTTCTTTCGCAAATCAGGTACCCGGGAGGAACTCCGATGATTAGGGGAATCAGATTTGCAGCCGCTAAATACCTGTTGCTGGTGGCGGGCATCGTACTCGTCACGGTTGGAACTGTGATGCTAGTACAGGCTGCGGATTCAAATAAGATTGTCGAACAAACACCAACATCGAACGTACCAGAGCCACAGGTGACGGAGGAGGCCACTGAACAGGCGCCTGAATCAACAGCTCAGCCAGCAAGCGATAACAAAGAAAAACCCTCGAATGCCTACTGCTTGTTATGCCATACGCAGGAGGGGCGTACATGGACTCTTCCGAGCGGCGAAACGCTGAACCTAACCATTGATCCGACTGTCCTCGCGAACTCGGTTCATGGCGAGAAGAATCCTAAAGGGGAGTTGGCCTGCGCTGACTGTCATACAGACCATCTGTATCCGCACAACAAAGAGAATGTTCAGACGGTTCGCGAATTCCAGATTGAACGGTACGCGACCTGCCGTAACTGCCATGAAGATGAATACACACGGGCACAGGATAGTGTACATGGAATAAGCATCCGTGAGGGGCATCTTGAGGCGGCGACCTGTGTGGATTGTCATGGAGGACATGATATTCAAACGCCAGACGTGCCACGCCAGCGCATCTCATTGACGTGCGGCAAATGTCACGGCGTGATCTTTGACCAGTATCGCAACAGCGTTCACGGCGCGGCGTTGCTGGAAGAAGACAATCCTGATGTTCCGACCTGCATTGATTGTCATGGTGTCCATAACATCAATGATCCGACGACCAATTTGTTCCGGGTGCGTTCGCCACAACTGTGTGCCAAATGCCACACGGACAGCAGCATTATGTCCAAATATAACATCACGACGAATGTGTTGGACAGCTACCTGACCGATTTTCACGGGGAGACGGTGGCGCTCTTTGACCAGAAAGACCCAACAGTCGCAACCAACAAGGCGGTTTGTTATGACTGTCACGGTGTACACGATATTCAAAAGACCGATAGCAGCAACAGTCAAGTCATACGCAATAACTTGCTAATCACCTGTCAAAAGTGTCATCCAGATGCATCAAGCAACTTCCCGGATGCATGGGTCGGACATTTCCCGCCCACACTGGAGTCCAACCCGCTGCTCTTTATCGTGAACACATTCTACAATTTCCTGATCCCGGTCGTACTCGGCGGATTCATCTTCTTGATTGCGACTGACATTTACCGGCGGGTGCGAGGTCGATTGACCGGCAAACGTCAGGTTGGAGGTTAGCGACGATGGCTGCAACTGAATCGCTACGAAAACAATATTATATTCGCTTTGCTCCCATACAACGGCTTGAACACATCATCTTACTGGTGACGTTCACCGGTTTGGCACTCACTGGATTGCCCCAAAAATATGGCGATCAAGCTTGGGCGCAGGTCATGATCCAAGCAATGGGTGGGATTGAAAGTGTCCGCGTGGTTCATCGCTTCCTCGCGACCCTTCTTATGGCGGAATCTATTTTCCACGGCGGCGTGCTGAGCTACAAAATATTCGTGCTGGGCAGGCGCGCTACCATGATCCCGACTTTGAAGGATGGTTGGGACGTCATCAACTGGATTGGTTTTAATCTCGGTTTGCGCAAAAGCCATCCCAATATGCCACGCTATAACTTCGGCGAAAAAGCTGAATATTTAGCGGTGGTGTGGGGAACCGTTGTCATGATCATTACTGGGTTTATGATGTGGAACCCGATCGCGACAACCAAGTTTGTCCCCGGTGTGGCTATTCCGGCAGCGCGGGCGGCGCATGGTGCGGAAGCCGTTCTGGCTGTACTTGCCATCATCACATGGCATATGTACAACGTGCATCTTAAGCATTTCAACCGCAGTATGTTCACAGGCAAACTGTCTGCTGAAGCGATGCACGAGGAACATGGCGCGGAACTCGAAGCCATCGAAAGTGGTCAAGGACCCGTTGACCCACCGCAAGAAGTTCTGGCAAAGCGCAAGCGTGCTTTCTGGCCGTATGCCGCTGTTATGACCCTTGTGTTGGGTGCAGGATTGGTGTGGTTTATTACCTTCGAAGACAGTGCTATCCAAACGGTGCCTGAAACAAATGTCGTCGTTTTTGCTCCACAGGTCACTGAGACGAGTGGGGACGCGGCGGTTGGCAAATCGATTTGGCCCACACTCCGCTGTAGTTTTTGTCATGGCGACGATGGAACCGGTTTGCACGACGTTCCATCTTTGCGCGGCACGGATGTGAGTTTCGACAAATTCTATGCACAGGTTCGGAACGGCGACGGCGACAAAATGCCGGCGTTCAACCGTGGCGAAATCCCCGACTCCTATCTACTCCATTTATGGACATGGCTTAAAGAAAAGCCAACCTCGTAAGCAATAAAACAGGGACGCCTCGAAAGCGTCCCTGTTACTTTTTGTATTTATCCTTCATGACGTGATAGACGAAGAAGCCCATCTAACGGGGTTTATCTCAACCCCGTCGTCAGCCATGCTCCTATTTATCCCTCAGGAGCGCCGCTCGTGATCCACTGCTTTAGCAAATCCATCTGATGGGTGGTAAGGGTTGCAAAGTGTCCATCAGTCAGCACTTCAATGACTTTACTCTTTTCAAGTGAACCGGGAACGATGACCGCGCCATCTTGGCTGCCCTTCATAGCGCTGGCGAAATCCGTCAATCGGAGTCCTTTAGTCGGGACTGGCCCATGACAGCCACCGCAAACCTGAAGGAACATGGGCTGCAACACTTTATAAGTTGGCTCACCGTTAAAGTCTTCCAGAATGGGTTCAGGGGTAAATTGGTAAATCCCCAACATGGTTGCGAGGCCGGGTGCGTCGAATCCGGCATAACGCCACTTGTTGCCATGACAGGCACTGTTGGAGCAGAAGCTCGAATTATCCGTACCACCGGGATTAGTCGTGGTATGGCAGTTAGAACAGGTGGCATCAAATGCATCATGATGGCGACTAATCCAACTGGGATCAAGGTGTGTGGACGGCTCAATACCCGTTGCTACGCGGAGCATCGGTTCAATCGTACCCGTCTTGACAACCAGCGGAATCGAATGGCATAGATTACATTCCAAACGAATCACTTTGCCTTCCGAGCTAAAGTGCTGACCATCGTGGCAGCGGAAGCACCCCGGTGAGTTGAGGTGTCCTGCGTTATTCGGATGCGTGTCTGCATTTAACTTCTGATCAGGGAAATTACTTTCATTGTAGAGGTCGTTTAAAACCTTGATTGTGTCCTGAACTTCCCCCTGACCTTTGACATAAAAATCCTTGTAGTTGTCCCGATAGTACTGGTCAAGCGTCGACAAAGATTGGCGTGCTTGATCGGGCGTTTCATTCACATTCTGAGAAAGCAAATCGACTGCACGAGCACGAATAAATGGAATATCGGAAGGAATATCTCCATTACTAAGCGCATTGTCAACGAGCGTGGTTGCTGGCTGAATCTCGTGAGCCACACGATTATGGCATGCAATACAATCCATGGTGCGGGTTGTATATTTGCTAAGGTTTTGCGTATCAACTGGCGAATTAATGGAATTGTAGTCCGTCGTCGTCCCATCAGGATTCTCGACACGAACCCAAGGAATATCCTGCTCCATCTTATCCGTCGCTATAAAGCTGATTTTGCTTTCAGTGTGCCAGTGAATACCCTTGGCTAGTCCTTGGCGCTGGCTGCCCCCTCCGGTATGCATCAAAAGATAGAGATCGTAGCGTGTGTTATTTCGATCACTGGCGAATGTATTGATCACACGCAAGCTGTCGTCAGAGAACTGCTCCGGGAAGTGGCACTGCTCGCAGGTTTCGCGTGCAGGCCGCATATCTGAGACCATAATCGGCAGCTCGTAGTTGTCAAGAACGGTGGCTGCTACCAAACGCAAATGCCCCACCTTCCGCGTCGCCTGCACAATGATCAAGTCGCGCCCGATGTGGCAATCGACGCATGCCACACGTGCATGGGGTGAAGTGAGATAGGTCGCAAACTGAGGTGGCATCGTATGGCAGGTGGTACCGCAGAATGATGGGCTGTTCGTATACTCCCATACAGGGGGAATGGTGAGCAATATGAGGATGATGCCGCCTCCTAGAAGCATCCATGGAAGGCGTTTGCGCCATGCGGCACGACCAGCGGGGGGAAAGAAAAAATTCTTTAAGAGATGCATATTTTTGTTCCTGAACTACCTAAGGCTCATAGAACGTTTGGGTAGTTACTCAAATATAAAAAATAACAGTACTTACTTTCGAAAAGAATATATCCGATAAACACTGGCAACAAGTGACATATGTAACGTGTTCGTGTATCACCATATGGGGATATGATTGTCTATATGATGTTGTAGAAAAAGGGTTTGAATTTTAGGGGCAATTTGGGCCATATTTCCGGATTGATCCGGACAAAATGGTTGATAGTGGGAAACAAAAGACGTAAGGGTTACTGAGCCTTACGTCCTATAGTGCATATGAGCTGTGGAAGTGCTAGGCATGCTTGTGTGAAGCTTGTTGGGTTTTCTGTTCGCGTTTGCTCTGCCAGCGGTCAATGATAACGCCCAATGAAATCAGCAGAATGACGGGGATGCCAAGCCGGACTAAGAAGAGGGCCACGATACTGAGTGTTAATAGTAGTTGATCCATTTTGTACTCCACTTTGTGTCATACCTTATTTATGCTCTCATCTTAGCAAGCACAACACCTATTGGTATATCCGACGACCTCAGTAACTTTGAAATGGGGCAAACACCCTATAGAGCCTCGGCAAACACCACCCTGATAATGGGTTTATGACGGAGCACACACTGCCGAACGAGGCATATCATGTTTTCACTGCCTTGGGATGAAGCCCTCATCATCATCTTTTTCTTCTATGGATTAGCATTCTTTTCGATGGGTCTGGCTCTATTTGTCGAGTCGGGCCGCGCGTCGGAGCTGGGCTTTGCTCGCTCGATGCGTCTGCTCGCCGCATTTGGCTTTCTACACGGTATCCACGAATGGCTGGATATGACCGCGCAGGGGGTCAGCTACTATCACCACCAACCCCTCTACGAATGGCTACAGTGGCTCAAACTCGCGATTCTAGTCACCTCGTTCGTCGCCCTACTGCTGTTCGGGGAACAACTGCTGACGCATTCCAGACCTAAACACCAGCCCAGTTGGCGGCTGACATTAACAGCCTTGGTCTGGTACACGGTTTCATGTGTATATGTGCGGATAGCCTTTCACTTAGACGAAATGGCATGGATGAATGTGGCAGATGTGCTGTCACGTTACATCTTGGGCATTCCAAGTGGATTGTTGGCCTGCTGGACGCTGTGGCAAGAGCGAAAAATTTTTCGTGAGCGCGGTATGGATTTATATGTGCGCGATCTGACCATCGCGGGCTTGTCACTCGCCCTGTACGGTATCATCGGCCAGTTTATCACCCGTCCTAGTGAAATATTTCCCTCAACAATCATCAATAGTGAAATATTCTTAAACGTCATCGGATTTCCGATCCAGTTATTCCGTGCCGTGATGGCAACCATCGTAGCGATTTCCATGATTCGTGTTTTACGTGCTCTAGAAGTGGAAAGTGAACAACGATTGAACGCTTTAGAAATTGCCAAACTTGAAACTGAAACGTTAAGCCGGGAAGAACTCTCCCGCCTGAACGCCGAACTGCAAGCAGCAAATAAAGAAACCGCCCGACTCTTGCGCGAAGTCCAGCAGCGTGACGCCATACGTGGGGAACTCCTACAGCGGATCACCAATGCCCAAGAGAGCGAACGTAAACGCATCGCGCGGGAACTGCACGATGGTACAGGACAAGCCCTCACCGGATTGGCGCTGGGACTGCGTGGATTAGCCGTACAGATGGGCAAGGATTCGGATGCAATTGTGAAGCGGTTGGCGATCCTAGAATCGATGGCGACCGGTTCGCTCGGTGAACTCCGACTGCTCATCAATGATTTGCGCCCACCGCAATTGGACGATATGGGATTGGTCGCAGCACTACGATGGTTAACTGACCGATTTAATGATCGGGACAAACCGGCGGTCAAATTTGAGGTGATTGGCGACCCTTGCAGCCTACCCGCTGAAGTGGAAACCACCTTGTTCCGCATCGCCCAAGAAGGACTAACCAACGCCATCAAACATGCTCAGGCGGATCATATTGTGATCACACTCAACTTTAATGATGGCCCATCACTTTCGGTTCGGGATGATGGAGTCGGATTTGACCCACTGGTCGCCATGAACCCCGCCTCAAGCCGCCCAGCATGGGGTATTGCGGGCATGCAGGAACGTTCCAATTTGATTAACGCGACTTTTTCAGCCTATTCCACGCCGGGAGGCGGCACAACCTTTGTCGTCCGCTTGAGCGAATCACGATCACAGGAGACTATTGATGCCCATCAAAATACTAATCGTTGACGATCACGCGGTGGTGCGTGCCGGACTGCGTATGCTACTGGAAAGCGATCCCTCAATGACGATCATCGGCGAGGGCGAAAATGGTGAGGATGCAGTTCGGCTGTCAAAAGAATTGAACCCTGATGTCATCTTGATGGATGTAAGTATGCCGGAAGTCGATGGTGTGATGGCGACGCGGCGCATCAAGGCGGCAGCGCCTAATCAAGCGGTGCTGGCGCTGACCATCCATGAGGGCGCGGATTACTTTTTCCAGATGCTACAGGCAGGCGCATCCGGTTACGTCCCGAAGCGGGTTGCACCGGAAGAACTGATGAGAGCGATTCATGTGGTGGCAGAAGGCAATGTGTTCCTTGATCCGAGCATTGCCAAAACGCTGGTTTCGGATTATCTGACTGGTGTACAGGCGGGTAAAGAACACGACACCTATGATGGTCTGACGCAGCGTGAACGGGAAATCCTCACTTACATCGCGGAAGACGCGACCAACACTGAAATTGCCAACGAACTCACGATCTCCGTGAATACTGTCGAGCGACACCGTGAGAACATCATGCGGAAGTTGAACCTGCATACCCGTACAGAATTGGTGAAATACGCCATCCGCAAAGGGTTGGTGACGCTGAACGACGAGAAGTAACTCCACAAATTAATGCAGTTGATTCGCAAATTTCGCAGTATTTTGCATTTTGTGCACTACATCCGCCGAAATGGCTGGCGGGGCGCTCCCGTGATGCCGCTGAATTGACATTTTGTGTCGGCGGGAGTGAGGGAGCAAGGCGCTGAATTGGCGCATTTGCAGCGGATGGCTCCCGTATGTCCGCCGCCCCACAAGGGGACTATAGCTGTGCAATTTGTGCACTGCCGCTGCTCAAAATGCAAAACCTTTTCACCACAAAGACACAAAGAAAGAAGAGAAATTCATTCGAACCGCCATCCCACGGGAGGCTTCGCACAGACGCCAAGATAATACAGAGAAGTATGAATATCATAGCACAAATTTTCGTAATTGAGCGTTCGAATATTCAAACTTTTGGTGATAATGTGGTCATGCTCAATGAAGTGATGGAGCGGTACACTTTGCCGTATGTACCCCACCCTAAATAGCGTTGTCCGGTAGTGAAAAGCGTCATGGTTCGCGCCGCTGTAGGCTAAAGCCATACAGCTACCAGCCAGACAAGCGCACTAAAGGCGCTTCAAAAATCAGAGTCTTGTAGATGACACTACAGAATTCAGTGTCTAGTCGCTCAAATTCTCGGCTGAATAAGCAAAAAAGACAGTACCGGACAAGCCTTAAATCCCTCCCCAAAACACAGGGAGGGACTTTTTAAGACCCCTCATAAGGCGCTTTCGTGTCCGCTGTTTAGGGTCGTGCTATCAGTATTCCGCCTTTGTGAGGCAGATCGTTTTGGTGACATTCATTAGACTGTGCCGCGCATCATGCCGATGAGGCGGTCGAGGACACGGTCGCCGTCGGCGCGAAGGGCGTTGTGTTCATATTCGTTGGTGATCCACAGCTTGATACCCTTGATGTGTTGGGCAGTCTCTTCTACAAACTGGCGCTCGACATACATATCGTTGTAGTAGGCGGTGGCGACGATTGGCACGGGGTTGTTTTCCAAGGTGGCGATGTCATACAGCGGCGGCCAGTTTTCCTCTTTCGCCAATAGATCGGCAGCCTCTTTCAACGGCTGAAGATAGCGATAATCGTCAAACATCCATGAGTAGATCATCTCGCCTGTGAAGTAGATGGGCTTATCCGGTGTGATTTCAAAAGCGGGATATTCGGGACGCACACGTTCGGCAGCCCAATGGGTGGCCGTACCCTGCCCGTAGATCGACTCGTGAAGGATGGCGAAGATGGGATGGTTGGGATAGTCGGTGGCTTCTTCAACACCGCACAGAAAATCATAGTTCAGTTCAGGGCCGTTCGCGCCTTCGACAAAGGCATTTTCAAGTAGATAGTGAACTTCCTCAAATCCATTACTGGCACCAAAGGCGAGGCCAAGCTGCTGGAAACGGCGGGCAGTCAAACGATCCCCTTGAGGCAGACAGACGGTTTCGCGTTCTAACACATCGACAATCTGGCGCACGCGCTCTACATCTTCAGGATAGCGCTGGTAGTAAAGCCGGTTCTTATCCATGACGCGGCGGTAGGTGGCGCGGTAGACCTCTTCAGCAGTGCGCAGCGCGGGCGGAATCCCGCCGGTGACGAAGGCTTCACGCAGACCAAAGGGCGCGATGGAGAGATAGGTTGTAATACAGAAGCCGCCGTAACTCTGGCCGAGAGCGCTCCATTGGGTATCCTCACCCAGCAGCTCTTTGCGAATAAACTCGGCATCCCGTACGATATTATCGGCACGGAAGTGCTTGAGATAATCGGCCTGTTCACGCGGTGTTTTGAAGCGGGCAAGCGTCTGATGATTGACAGGTGTGCTTAACCCTGTGCCACGCTGATCGAGCAGCAGGACACGATATTCTTTGAGCGCCCTGCCCAACCAACCACCATGATCCATCGGGCGCGGCGCGGATGAGCCGGGACCACCTTGAAAAAAGACAAACATCGGTTGGTTATCATGCTCCCAACCGGGCGCGATGATCTCACGGGCGAAGACGGTAATCTGTGTACCATCCGGCTGAGCATAATCGAGCGGAACACTAAAATTATGGTCAACCGTGACAAGGCCGGGAATTCGATGGGTTAGGGAGGGCATCACTCAACTATCCTTCTCGTAAACAATTATGTGGCTGAGTATAACGCGGATTGAGCCAAGCAGGCTGCGTGGTCAGCCCGCGTTTAGAGAATTATTGGTGTGATTGTGGGTATGGGTACAGATTAAGCAGCCCAAGCCGTTTTAAGGCAGTTCAGGTTGGTAGGGTTTGGCCAGATTCAACAAGGACAGACTGTTCTTCATAAAATCGACTTCATCCATTTCAAGGGTCATGCTGGGGTGAGCAGGTAGGGCACGCAGGCGTGGAAGAACCTGCTGATAGTCCAAAATGCCGTGATCGAGGCCCATGTGGATGTCGATTTTGCCATCGTTGTTGTTGATATGGGTGTGGACGATGAGGTCACTAAGCGAATTGAGCCAACGCTCAAAAGGCACTTCACCAAAAAGATGGGCATGACCAATATCGAGACACGCGCGAAGATTGGGATGATTAATCTCTTTGAGCAGATCGCCGATAATATCGGGGTCAAATTCCCACATATTTTCGACGGCAACAGTGACACCGTACTGCTGAGCATACTCGGCAACCGGATTCCAGAAGTCGAGGTTGCGTTGATGCCAACCTGTACGGTATTCAACGGTGTGAATTGCGGCGATGAAATTGGCGTGGAAAACGACAATGGGAATTTCCAGTTCGGAGGCGATGCGAATGGCGTGCTGGTAGCGTTCGTAGACCAGCGCATTGATGCGACGGTCGGGACTGCCGGGAGCCATATCCATGAATGGGCCGTGCATGGTACGTCTAGTGATCGAACGCAGCAGATGACGATAACGGGCAATCGTGCCCTGCCAATCCCCATCAAGGGTATGCGGGAAGGCAAAGACCATCAGTTCAATACCAAGCTCATATTCCAGTGCCAACCGAATGCAATCTTCAATGTTACGGTCACCGGCGCTTAATAAAACCTGATCTGTCATGTCTCGCTTCCTGATCTGTTTTAATCTATTTCATCAGTCTACACCGAAAAATCAATATGTGCGTATTATGTTCTACTGTTATCGCTGCTTTTCACCTGATATATGGAAGAATTTCATAAATGGATGTGATTCTGGACTTTGGTGCAGGTTGTCATTGGGTTTGTAATGTCGTATTGTGACCTGTACAGTGTCCATTAAGGGGGTCAACGATGCAAAAGCCGGAACAGGGAAACCGAACAGAATTCTGGGTGCTGGTGGCGACCATACTGGCTTCGAGCATGGCCTTCATTGACTCGACGGCTTTGAATGTGGCGCTTCCTGTTATTCAGGCCGAACTTAAAATGGACGCTTCGCAGGTTAGCTGGGTGGCAAACGGCTACTTGCTGTTTCTGTCGGCACTGATTCTGGTGGGTGGTTCATTAGGCGACCATTACGGGCGCAAGCGCATCTATATGATCGGGATCGCTCTCTTTTCCGCGTCCTCACTCGTCTGTGGATTAGCGCCGAGTGTTGGGGTGTTGATCGCAGCACGGATGGTGCAAGGCGTGGGTGGCGCGTTGATGGTTCCGGGCAGTCTGGCGTTGATCTCCGTGATTTTCAGCGGTGAACAACGCGGGAAAGCCATCGGTACATGGTCAACCTTTACTACATTGACCAGCCTCATTGCACCGGGGATTGGCGGCGCGTTAGCCGGGGCGGGCTTGTGGCGAGCCATTTTCTTCGTCAACCTGCCCTTGGCGGCGATGTCGTTGTGGGCACTGATCAAGTATGTGCCCGAAAGCCGTGATCAAGAGAATACGAAACGCCTCGATTTCCCCGGGGCGCTGCTGGTGACATCAGGGTTGGCGGGGTTAACCTTTGGATTAACCGAAGCGCCAAACTATGGTTTTGGGAGTCCTCTGATTTTAGTGACATTGATCGGCGGCATTCTGGCGCTGGTGTTGTTTATCGTGGTGGAAGTCCGCAGTGATCACCCGATGATCCCGCTCGGCTTGTTTCGTTCGCCGACGTTCAGCGGAACGAACGCCCTCACCTTTTTTCTGTATGGGGCGCTGACGATTGTGCCCTATTTTCTGTCCTTTAATTTGATTCAAGTACAGGGTTACGAGCCGTTTTTGGCAGGCTGGGTGCTGCTGCCGCTGAGTGTTTTCCTCATTCTGATTTCGCGGTGGATGGGCGGCGTTGCTGACCGGATCGGGGCTCGGCCACTGCTGACAGTCGGGCCAGCTTTAGCGGGTATCGGCTTTTTCTTGTTGGGGCTACCGGGATTAACAAATGGGCCAAGTGATTATTGGACAACTTATTTCCCCGGCGCATTATTCTTAGGTATTGGAATGGGCATTACGGTCGCACCCCTGACAAGCACGGTCATGGGTTCTGCTCCGACACACAGCAGCGGAGCGGCTTCGGGCATCAACAATGCGGTCGCACGAACGGCCGGCGTACTGGCGCTGGCGATTGTCAGTTCGGTGGCGCTGGTGCGGTTTAGCGGCTTGCTGGATGTAAATGTTGCCCAAATGGGTGCTCCCCAGCCAGTGCAAGAAGAGATGCGCAGCGAAGCACCAAAGCTGGCCGACGCCAAGCCGCCAGAAGGATTATCTGCCGACATGGCATCACAACTGCAACAGGCGGTGAAAGTATCCTACGTGGAAACCTTCCGCCTGATTTCGATCATCGGCGCCGTGATGGCATGGTTGAGCGCGCTGCTCGCTTTTGCGCTGGTCGGACGCGAACAAAAGCCTATTCCAGCCACAAGCTAAACTTTAGACCGCCTCAGTGCGATTTGAGGTGAGGTTATAAAGCACATCCGGCGTATCCGAACAGATGCCATCCACACCGAGATTATTGAGCGCCGTAATCTCGGCAGGGCGTTCTTCATGCCACGTGACGATGCCGAGGTTTGCCGCCCGCACACGGGTCATCCATGCTTCGGTGAACAAGATGTGCGGTTCCGGCGCAGCATTTTCCCAGCAAGGATGCACATAATCAGCTTTGACAGACTGTGCCAAGGCGACAGGATCAACGTGAAGTGAACTGAAGAGCACTGAAGTCCGTAGATGTGGACGATGTGATTTGACTTCTGCCAGCCAATCCGGACGGAAGGAACCGACAATGGTGTGATCCGTCAACTCGAATGAATCGAGGGTGCGGAGGATGGCACGGGCCGCTGCTTCGTTCCATGCTTTGATATCCAGATATAAGCCCAAGCGCAGTGCGACACACGTCAGCGCGACTTCTTCAAAGGTCATGATCGGCTCGGCGGTCTGCGGAATGGCTGTGCCTAAGTCACGGAGGGTCAAATCGCTAATGGCCGCAGGGATGTTGTAAAGACGCTTGAGGGTGTCATCATGCGAGACAACCGGACGATCATCAGCGGTGATCCGAATATCAATTTCAACCAGATCCGCATGCATTTCGGCAGCAGCACGCAAAGCGGACGGCGCATTTTCGCGGGCATAGGCGGATGCACCACGATGGGCAATTCGCAGCACATGTCCACTAACATTCCGATCAAGCGGTGTGAATTGGCGTGTCGTCATGATATTTTCCGATTAGCATGGTGCCGAGCTATCAATTGGTTTTTGGCTAGAGAGAATAACCCGTTTCAATCAATAGGCTATAAAGAGTTCTTTAAGAAGTGATTGAAGATCAGGTTAACCTGATTAACACTATCATAAAGGAAATTTTATATTTGTGGCCATGTTCATATTTCCCAAACGGATGATGCATTTCCCCGATTTATCACAACTCATAAAAGCCTGACGTGTTTTGAGGCCGCCAAAACTACATCGCTAATTACAAGAAATGATGGGTGTTCACAATGAGCAGCCTTATACCAATCTGTGCTGCATTACAAATAATTAAGATTTCATTGAAATTTTCCGAATTTGTGTACAGGTTTCAATTATAAAATTATCCAAGACGTATAATCAGCATAGATGGTTGAGACAATCAACTTACAGTACCTAACCAGTGTTGGGACTCATCAACAACACTTATAGGGAACTGACAACAGGCAGGTTCCAGAAGATGACATCAAATGATAAAGCAAAATACAGCAGTGTTTAATGCATATATCGCGCCCGAACTACTACTCAGCAGCATTCTAGAAAATATGCAGGATATTGTGTGGTCGGTTGATTTACTTAACCACGAAATGACGTATATCAGTCCAAAAGTCAGCCAAAGTTTTGGCCGCGTCGAAGCTGAATTCTATGCTGACAGCCAACTGTGGTTCAAGGTCGCTCATCCTGATGATCTTGCACAACTCAAAACTGCCAAAAAAGCAGCGATGGAAAAGGGTTCCGTAGATGTGGACTATCGTATTGTCCGACCGGATGGGGATATCCGATGGATTCACAATCACATATGGCTGGTAAAAGATCAGTTCGATAACCCTGTGCGCTTAGAAGGGGTTGCCAGTGATATAACAGTCCGCAAGCAAGTCGAGACACTTCAGCAAGATTTCCTTGACGACATGAAAGCGCTGCAAAAGCTTCAACTTGAACTGAGCGAAACAGATGATCTCGAAACCCTCTACCAGCAAATCATTGAGTTGACACAACAGCGTCTGGGGCTAGATCGGGTTGGGTTATTCGTGCTGGATGAGACGCGCACTCATCTTTTAGGGACTTATGGTGTTGACCCCGATGGCGTCATAAGGGATGAACATTATTATCAAGAAATGATCACGGCCAAACATTGGACAGTCGAAGTTCTGAATGCCCCCGATCATGTCAAGTTTTGGGAGAACGCCCCTGTTCGTGACAACAATGAGGCTATTGGGACGGGATGGAAAGCCGCCTCTGCCTTATGGAACGGTCGCTACGAAGTGGGGTATCTGGTCATTGATAATTTTGTGACGCACAAACCGGCACGTCCTTATGAAGCCGAACTGTTATCTGTCTTAGGCAGTACATATGGTCACTTGATTGAGCGGAAGCAGACGGAACGGGCTTTGCGCGCATCAGAAGTTATGCTCAAGAATATCATTGAAAATATTCCGTTCCGTGTGTTCTGGAAAGATAAACAATCGGTATACCGTGGGTGTAACAGTCTCCACGCTCGTGGCAATGGTTTAGCTTATCCGGATGAACTGGTTGGAAAAACCGATTTTGATTTTCTGCCTGAACGAGCCGCGATGTGGGAAACAGATGATCGAAATATCATGCAATCCGGCCAACCTAAGCTGAATATGGAAGAGCTTATTGTTGATGCGGATGGCTCACAGCATTGGCTGCGTTCAAACAAAGTGGCACTGCGGGATAGCAACGGGCAAGCAACAGGTGTACTGGTCACCATCGAAGATATAACCGAGCGCAAACAGGTCGAGGCCGCGCTGGTCGAGAGCGAAAACCGCTATCGAATCATTAGTGAGATGATCTCTGATTATGCATTTGCACTGGATATCCACCCCGATGGAACATACAGCTATGCATGGGCGACTGAAGATGCCGTCCAACGCTTAACGGGCTATTCATACCTCGATCTTACAAACAGCTTTAATCTGTACCATCCGGACGATACCCAACGGGCGATGCAAGATTTTGAGAAAACGCTCCGTGGGGAGCCCACCTCCGGTGAATATCGAATAATTACGAAAGCGGGTGATACGCGCTGGATCAGGCTTCAACAACGATCCGAACAAACAACGGGAGATCATGCTATCCAGCGTGTGTATGCGGTGGCAGAGGATATCACCAAGCGCAAACAGGCCGAAGCAGCGCTCGAACAGAAGTATTTTGAAGAGCGCGCGATGCAAAACTATCTGAAGGTCCTTCATGATGTCACTATCCAACTCACCAGCGCAACCACCCTCGACGAATTTTTTCGGTTAGTTGTCCAATTTGGATTGGAGCAGTTTGGTTTTGAGCGCAATGCGCTGTTGCTGTATGAAAATGAGACCGGGATCACTCACGGCACCTATGGAACGGACGAAAAGGGACAGCTCATTGACGAACATGAACTTTACTTTGAAGCGTCCGAGATGCCGGACAATCTAAAAGCGACATTGGATTACGATAAACGATTTGCACTTTACGAGAATGTTGCTCTGTATACACGGGGCAGGCCGAGTGGCATCGGTCAAAATGCCGTCGCTATACTGGGAAATGAAGAACCGATGGGTTGGATAGCGGTCGATAATGCTATCTATGGACGCCCACTCACCAAACCACAGTTGGATATTCTCCCCTTATATGCCCTTACCGTCGGTTTTCTGATGGCACGGAAACGTGAAGAAGTGCGAACCTTAGCACTCACACAGCGCCTCGACTTAGCGACCGGCGCAGGCAGCATTGGCGTGTGGGAGATGAACGTCCAGAACAATGCCGTAATTTGGGACAGCCGTATGTTTCCGTTATATGGAATCTCGCAAGAGACCTTCGCCGGAACCTATGCGGACTGGCGAAACCGGATTCATCCTGATGACCGCTTGCAACTGGATGCCGCACTTCAGGCGGTTCTGAACGAAGAAAAACCCTATGATATTGAATTCCGGATTATCTGGCCGGATGAAAGCATGCATCACATCAAAGGGAATGCGATGGTGCTCCGTCGTCCCGATGGCAAACCTGAACGCGTAGTCGGGGTCAACATCGATATTACAGGACTGAAGCGCAGCGAAGAACAATTGCAGCAGGCACTTGTACACGAGAAAGAACTCGGCGAGCTCAAATCGCGCTTTGTGTCGATGGCGTCGCATGAATTCCGCACACCGCTAGCGGCCATTCTGGCAACGACTGAAACGTTAACGATCTATCGCGAAAAGATGACGGAGCCGCAGATTGACGACCGGTTGGACAAAATTCGCCAGCAGGTCGGACACATGAGGAGCATCATGGAGGATGTCCTACAGCTATCCCGTATTCAAGCGGGGCGGGTTGACTTCAATCCTGCAAAGGACAACTTCGATGCGCTGTGCAGGGAAATCGTCGAAGAATTTGACAGTCAAGAACTGCATCATGGCCGGATTATTTACCAAGCGAAGCAGCCATCCGTTGTGGGCTATTTTGATCGCCGTTTGATGCGACAGGCCATTAGTAATTTGATCTCCAACGGTCTGAAATATTCACCTCAGGAAAAATTGATCCGCCTTGAGTTGATAGATGATGATGCCGAAATCGTCTTGAAAGTCATTGATCAGGGAATTGGAATCCCGTCAGATGATCTAAAGCGCCTTTTCGAACCATTCCATCGCGCAGCGAATGTCGGGGCTGTTTCGGGTACTGGCCTCGGACTGAGTATTACCAAACAAGCTGTCGAATTACACGGCGGAAAACTCTTCCCCACGAGTGAAGTGGGTGTCGGAACAACATTTACTGTAGTGCTACCTATGAACAACGAGACGAAGGTTAACAATGGCTAAAGTATTGATTATCGAAGATGAAGACCATATCCGCGACGAAGTCTTGGATTGGCTTAACTTTGGAGACTATGAGGGGATTGGCGCGACAAATGGTAAAGACGGCGTGCAAATGGCGCTGGATAAGCTGCCAGATCTCATCATATCCGACATTAACATGCCAGAAATGGACGGGTATCGGGTACTCGTCGAACTGCGAACCCATCCGTCAACTGCTTTAATCCCTTTCATTTTTCTGACGGCGCGTACCGAGCGCAGCGATATCCGGCAGGGTATGGCGATGGGCGCTGAAGACTATATCACCAAGCCTTTTACCTATGAAGAGTTGATGGGTGCTGTAAAGTCTCAGCTAGCCAAGACCGAGATGCATACGAAGCAGACCGACAAACAACTCGATGAGCTTCGATACACCCTCACCCGTTCATGGCCTGAAGAGTTAATCACGCCGCTGGTCGCCATTCTTGGTTTTAGCGAGATTATCACGATAGACGCCGATAAAATGACGATTGATGAAATGAAAGGTGTGGGGAAAGCCATTTTCAAGAATGGTCAGCGCCTACACCGCGCAATCGAGAAGTATCAAATTCGAAACCAGATCGAAAACCAATCCACGGAAGTCGAATTTTCCAACCTCCAACCTGCCATACATGTTGATGAACCGGATCGAGTGGTGGCAAAAACCTGTGAAAGAGTATTGCGGAAGTTTGACCGGCTCCCTGATGTACGATTCGATTTACAGGGACCCTGTGGTACGGTTATGGATGAGGAAAATCTGGAACAAATCGTTACCGAGTTGATCGACAATGCATGTAAATTCTCCACACAGAAAACACCCATCGATATCATTACGCGTCTCGAATCAGGGGCATACAAAATCCAAATTATTGATCACGGACGCGGTCTAAACGCAGCAGAAATTGAGCAGCTCAAAACTCAATTACAACTCGAAAACAATCTTTCCACGCAGCAAGACTTTGGCTTGGGATTAATTATTGTCAATCGGATTGTGAGATTACACAAAGGCTCATTGACGATTAATAGTTTCCCCTACCGGGAGACCATTGCATCTGTAAGCCTGCCAAGTTCAGGTCTGTAAAGCGCTTATTTTCCTTTGACTAAAAGAGAAACGGGCGAGAAATTTCACCCGTTTCTCAGTGCACTGTTTGACAGCTTGTTGAACAGCATGGTCACAAATGTGCGCACGAAGTCATAAGACATACATAATATCAGAAGCATACCACCCAGCATCAAACTTTAGAGAAAAACTTCTCATTCCATTCTGCGTTAGAAGGGTATACCTATAGCAATGGATTAGCCTACATTACAACGCAAATATGTTCAATTTATAAACGAGTGTCTAGATGTGACTGGAAATTGTAGGCCTATTAATCACTCGGAAAACCGAGCATTCGCGCCTTCAATCAACCAGCTTATACGAACTTAAATCGCTTTTAAGAAACCTGTCGTAAAGCCTATGACTTGGTCTTATGTGTTTGTAATCATGGTGCTAGCATCTATAGACTAAATCCAAGAAACCTTATCATTCCTCACTATATTTATGACATCTCACAAGTACTTCATCGACAGTTATATCTTTGGGCACTACGCCTTTGCAAATATCCATGACGTCCGGGCACCGACCTGCAAATTTGCAGCCTTTTCGCAAATACTCTTCCTGTTCCAACTCAGCAAGGGTGACCGTTGAAGTCCAGCGTTTTTGAGGATCTGCTTGTGGAATGGAATCGCGCAAAAGTTTTGAGTATGGATGCCGTGGATTCATGAGTACCTGTTCTACAGTACCCATTTCAACGATATTGCCACGAAACATAATCGCGATACGGTCGCTGACATAATAGGCCGTAGCGAGATCGTGCGTAATATATAGGATGCTTACTCCCAATTCATCCCTGAGCTGCTTGAACAAATTCACAATCGACATGCGCAAGGAGGCATCGACCATTGAAACCGGCTCATCTGCGACAATCAGTTTCGGATCGGTGACGAGCGCCCGTGCGATTGAGATACGCTGAAGCTGTCCTCCTGAAAATTCATTGGGGTATTTTCCGGCGAATTCTTTATAGGTCAGCCCTACCAAGCGCAGCGTTCTATCGATCCGCTCAACAGCTTCTTGTTTTGAGTTGGCTAACCGGAAATTCTGCACGGTTTCATGAAAATAGGAATCGACAGTACGCATCGGGTTAAACGTGCTGAAGGGGTCTTGAAAGATCGCTTGTACACCATCAGTAATCCAAGGCTTTTCTTTGGAGGTCTGAAGTTTACCGTTGTGCAAAATCGCTCCGGTGGTTGCTTCTTCAAACCCGATGATAACCTTCGCTGTAGTCGTTTTTCCACAGCCACTTTCGCCAGCTAAGGTGAAGATTTCGGCCGGTTTGATGTAGAAACTGATGTGGTCAACTGCGGTAAGTGTGACCCTCGCAATGACATTGCCTTGCGAATACTGTTTGGTCAGGTCGTTTATTTCAAGTAACTTATCCATGTTGTCCTTCCCCGACTAACCAGCAGGCAACTTTATGGTCTGCATCCAGTTGTGTAAACGCTGGCATTTGTTGGCGGCATATATCTTTGACGTGTGGGCAGCGCGGGTGGAAAGGGCAGCCACTTGGCAAATCCGCCAAGGCTGGAGGACTGCCGGGTACGCTGGTTCGGATACTTTTATCGCCGAACTTGGGCAGCGAGTTGATTAAGAACTGGGTATAGGGATGTAGCGGTTGAGCGAAGATGCGCTCAGTCGTCGCTTCTTCAACGATCTTCCCAGCGTACATAATGCCAATTCGGTCAGCGATGTTGGCATGCACGCCCATATCGTGTGTAACCAAAATGATTGTATTCTTGAGATTTTTCTGGATGTCTTTCAACATCTGAATCACACCACGCTGCACCACCACATCAAGCGCGGTGGTCGGTTCGTCGCCGATCATGATGCGCGGGTTCAAGGAAGAGGCCAAAGCGATGGTCACACGCTGCCGCATTCCGCCTGATAACTGATGAGGATAGACATCAAGGACGTTCTTAGGTAACCCCAGTTCCGAGATGCGCTTGCGGGCTAATTCGAAAATTTCATCACGGCTTTGTCCGCTGATGTGACTGCCAATGAAGTCCTCATATGTCCCTTTTATCTTAGTAACAGGATTGAACACACTCATTGAGCCTTGCGGAATATAGGCGATATACTCCATGCGCAGCTTTCGCTTTTCTTCCGCGCTCATTTTGGTGACATCAGTTTCCTGCGAATTGATGCGGTAGTAAAGTTTGCCATCGATCAGCCGGAGCGGCGGTACGAGTTCATTGAAAAGCGTTTTTAACAGAGTAGTCTTTCCACAGCCGCTTTCGCCCGCAATGCCGTAGATTTCGTTTTCGTAAATCTGCAAGTCAATTTCATTAACCGCTTTTACTGTCTTCTGCGTACCCTGCACCTCTAGTAAGTAGAAGGCTTTCAGATTTTCTGTTCTTAAGATGGTTTGCTTTTTTTCTGCCATGTTTGCTTCTCCCTAAGCTCCAACCCGCTGGATACGAGTGCGGGGATCGAGGTATTCGCTGATGCTTACCGACAACCAGTAGAGAGCAATAAACACGAACAGTGAAAGAACCACAGGGGTCAAAATCCACCACCAGCGTCCCAATAGAATCGCTTGGGAAAAGAGCGCCCAGTTGAGCATGGTGCCGAGTGTCGGGATATTGAGATTCACTAATCCGAGGATGGCTAGTGTTATTTCCAGCCCAATCGCAAATGACATATTGTTAATCAAGGTCGAGAAGATCAACGGCGTGGTAAAGGGTATGTATTCTTTTAATACAAGGCTGACGGTCCCTGTACCAGAAAGGATTGCGGTCTTGGTAAAATCTCGCTCACGCAAGCTTAAAATCATTGACCGTATCAGGCGAGCATCCCATGCCCAGCCAAAGATCGCTAGCATGAATCCTAGAACAAACAAATTCATATGAGCGCGAACCAGCATGGCTATCATAACGAAGATTAGGAACAGTGGGACGACCAGAAGACTGTCGCCTATAAACATCAGTACCCGATCAATTGAGCCGCCTTTGTATCCGGCGACCATGCCCACTAAAACGGCAATAAACCTCGAAACCACTCCGGAAATCAGTGAAATGATTAAAGAGTTGCGAACCGCAAAAGTAGCCTGCCAGAAAATGTCCTGCCCGTTTGAATCCGTGCCAAGTATGTGCGCAGCCGACGGTTTGTTATTTTTCGGTACAACGTTCCACAGTGTGGGATCATACGGCGAAAAAGCGGAAAGCAGAGCCATGATCACAATAATTACGAGTACGATGAAGCTGAATGTGAAGCGATAGTCTTTAGATAAATCTTTGAGGATTTTCATGAATCTGACTTTCCTAATAATACCGAACTCTTGGGTCAAACAAAGGATAGGTCAAGTCGACAACCAAGATCGCTGTTGTAATGCCAAGAATAGAAAGAATGGTGATTCCCATGATGAGGTTGTAATCGCCATTGACGATGGCTCGATAAAGCAAGGTTCCTAAACCCGGGTAACTAAAAACAATTTCGGTAATCAGTGCCCCGCCGAAGATTTGCCCAAGCGAAAGCGCCAAGCCAGTGATTTGCGGAAGTAAGGCATTGCGAATGATGTATTTGTTTACGATGCGGTCTTCGGTAACACCGCCCAATTTGGCATATTGAACAAAACTTTCCGCATTGACATTTTGAACCAGCAACTTCATCGTTTGGAATGTGACACATAGTCCGAGCACGCTCAATGAGGCTGCCGGCAAGAATGAATGCCAGAGGACATCTTTGATGTAATCCCAAGTGAAACTGGGGATAGCACCTAGCGACGCGCCTCCTGTAAGGGGGAACCAACGAACCGCATAAGCAAAAAGCAGGAGTAAGGTAAACGCGAAGATATAGTAAGGCATCGGACGGATCACCATAGCTATGGCATCCAAGGTGCGTGACCAGCCTTTACGTGTGTAATAACCCGCTAAGCCGCCGAGTATATTGCCAAATATCCATGAGATCGCCGTTGTTGTCAGCAAGAGTCCTAATGTCCATGGTGCAGCAGTGGCAATGAGATCATTAACCCGTGCCGGATATTGGAAGAACGAAACGCCGAAATCAGCATGAAGCAGCCGCCCCCAAAAAGCACCGTATTGATCAAGCCAAGAGCCACCTAAACCGTACATTTCGGTTAGGGAATTGATCATACCGTCCATCGCGCCCGGCTCTAATGTTGCACCACGCGCCCTCATCTGACCAATCATTTGCATGACAGGGTCATTCGGGGTGAGACGGGGAATGAGGAAAACAACGGTGATACCCACCCAAATTACCAGAAAGTATTGAATCAGACGTGGTATGAGATATCGTCTTAAAAATTGCACAATTTTGCCCTCTTGCCTCTAAACTCCTTACCAGTACAAACCGGTAAATTACAAAAAACGCTTCTCTGGGCGGGCAACCCACCCAGAGAAACCTATAACCTATTGTAACTAAACCTTGATGCCCCTACTTGGTAGCGGGTTTCAAGAATGGTGTGGTGTACTTGAAGTTGGGCCAGTGCGTATAGGGTTCATTATACGCATTTTCGCTACCGGGCCAATTGGTCCAGTAGGTCTGATCCCAACCGACAAAGCCGATGTAACCGTAGGTTGGAACACCGGGCATATTCTTGACGGCTTCTTTGAGGCCTTCGATGCCTGCCGCAATGACTGCTTCTGAATTGAAGGGATCCGTCTCACGCAGCTTCTTGATGACAGCATCCATCTCCGGGCTTGACCAACGTGAGGTATGGCCTTGGGTGCGTTCGCCAACGGGCTTAATGTAGGCGGAATTCCATCGGTCGAGAACACGATACAGATCCGGACCAGCGCCCCACGGTTCTTGTGCTGGCCAGTCACCACTCATATCAAAGTCGCCGGTGGCTGTTAAAGGATCACGATCTTCGGTGTTGTACATCTCGGCGTCGATACCGAACTTCTTCCACTGCTGCACGGCAGCCACAGCATTGCGCGAATCATGGTTGGACAGAACGGTACCCGTCAAGAAAGAAATCTTCCATGGGGTTCCATCGGGCAGGAGCCACTTACCATCGCTATTCTTCGAGAAACCATTCTTGATCAACAGCTTCTCAGCGATATCGGGCGCGAACTTATACCAGCCGAGACCGAAAGTCTTTTCCGTAAATTCGGGCGTATCGGGGAACTCATTACCGTTGCTCTTGGCCAAGTCGGCAACGCGCTGCGGCGCGGTGGGGTCATAAGGCGCAAAGGTTTCACCGTTGCCAACATCAATGGTGAAGGATTTCAGCCATTCTTGCATTGGCTCGATATAATCCTTGGGGTACGGGCCAAGGTGCGGAACATGTACCGGGCTGAGGGTACCCGAAGAATTGACAGCGATGCTGGTGTACTCGACGATATCAATTGCTAAGGTAAGTGCCCAACGGACATCGACTTTATCGTATGGCGGTTTAGCAGTGTTAAAGTTGATGCCGGTGATGGCGGGGTCATTGTTGACCACGAACGGGAAGGTGGGTTGGTAGGCACGAGAGCTTGGTGATTGTGCTAACAACGCTTGGAGACCATCGGCTGAGAGTTCGGCTACATCAAGCTGGTGGGTCGATTGTGCAAGGATTTGTGCACCTTCATCAGCAAAGTACTGATAGATGATGAACTGGGGTTTCGGTTCGCCGTACAGGATGCCGGTCGGGCTTTTATCCCAATCCGCACGTTTTTCCCAAGCGGTCCATGTTCCTTGGGGATCAAAGCTGTGCAGTTTGTAAGGGCCGCAGCCAACATATGGATTGAAGGTGAACAGGGTCGGATCTGCTTCTTTTTCGAAGATGTGCTTGGGGAAGAACCGGGTGCAGCCCCAGCGGTCGAGGAAGGTGGTATGGAAGCGCGAATTGGCCTGCTTCAGCTTAAATTCAACCGTGTGATCATCGACTGCGGTCACACTGTCAACGTTATCCACAAAGAATGAATTGGCATTGAAGCCCGTAAACTTCTTCAAGGTCTCGACGGTGTAGACCACATCGGCGGCGGTGAAGGGTTCACCATCCGACCAAGCAACACCTTTGCGCAGCGGAACCGTCAGGCTTGTGAAATCCGCATTGTACTTCGGGTCACCCTCGGCAGAGCCATTGATAATATTACCGGTGGCAAAGTCGACTGACCAAAATGGTTCATCAGCCAAGTTTTGTAGGCCACGGTCTTGCCATTTCCAGCCAACCCACTGGTTGAAGTTATCAGGCGTACCGACGCGTCCGGTGAGTTGCCGGATGATCAAAGTCTTCTCACGGGGGAAAGTACCCGGCAAGGCCGAATCTTGGGCGGCGACAATTCCCCCCGAAGCAGGTATTAACCCGTTGGACGCGAGTATGAAAGTTCCGGTACTCGCGGACAGTAACTTTATGAAATCGCGGCGGCTAATCTCTTTAGACATGTGTTCCTCCAAGCATTTTTAAACAATAGCAAATGACTTATTTAACAGGGTTATGGCGAAAAGCGTTTTATGGGTTCTCAATAGGCGGCCTCCTGTCCTTTCTAACATGTTTTTTGGGCTGACTTGTTTGGGGCTGAAACGGCCCGCACGAGTCGCGGATGATGAGTTCCGTTTGCAGCGTAACTCGCTGTGGTGGATGGCTTCGATCCTCAATTTGCTCTAATAGCATCCTGACCGCGACTCGTCCCATTTGGTCAAGGGGCTGACGAACCGTCGTAAGCTTAGGGAAGACGAGAGATGCTTGAGGTATATCATCAAAGCCAATGATGGAAATGTCTTCAGGAATACGGAGGCCATGTTCACGTATGGCATCCATTGCGCCAAAAGCAGATAAATCGTTAGACGCAAAAATGGCTGTTGGCCGAAGCTTTACAGTCTCCAGCAGACGTTTGGTGGCCTCGTAACCAGAATGCTGTTGGAAATCGCCTTCGACAATTAATTCTGCTTTGAGTGGAATGTTGCAATCAGCCAAGGCTGCTCGATAGCCTTGCAGACGGTCGCCCGCGCTTCGAACAGCGGATGCGCCCGTTATAAAGGCGATGCGGGTATGCCCCAACTGGACGAGGTGACATGTCGCTTCATACGCCCCTTGCCAATTGGTTGATTCAACAACACTGCTGTTTTCTGTGTTGTCCCCTTGATCAATGAGAACATAGGGAAAATTCTGCTCGCGCAGCGCTTCCAGATAGGTCGCCTGAACGACCGGAGCGATCAGCAGCAGACCTTCCGTTAATCCGTTGGCGATTGTTTTGACGTATTGCGATTCCTTGCCCGCACGCCGGTGGGTTGTATACACCATCAATTCGTAGTTTGCGCGCACTAACGCTTGATCGACGCCACTCATGATGGTGCCAACGTAGCTGTTATCTAGATTCGGCACAAGCAGCCCTATAATCCGTGAATGCCCACCTGCCAAACTACGCGCCTGCAAATTAGCAACGTAGCCGAGCCGATCCACAGCCTCCATCACCCGGTTATAGGTCGATTCCTTTACAAACTCGTATCCGCTCAAGACGCGCGATACAGTTGCATAGGACACACCTGAAGCACGTGCCACATCCATAATGGTGACACCACGCTTTTTTTTCGAGGGATTATTTTCGGTAGTCATCAAATTGTAAGCGCTTGCAAAAACTATTTAAAAAAAGATGGAAAAATCCATCATCGGTTTTGACTGATCTATCAAATTCTCAGTCGATCAGTCAATTACTATCAATCAATTTGCACTTCTTTTCTAACCAACACTTAAAATTATAACCACTCTTTAGTGCAGATGCAAATGATTAACGGAAGTTACTGTCATAATTAATAATCGATTTGCCCGATTGCAACTTGAGGCGCTCCGGATTTCAGAGCCGTTGCATCTGGTATCCATCACGCCTCAGTTTTGCAATGACTTACTTATCCGAGTTCGACTTGCTGCACCTGTAAGTCTGACTCGTTGGAGCTTGAACCGACGTAGAACGCATAGGCTCCCGGTTCCAATATCCATTTTCGCTGCTCATTGCTGAAATAGCGCAGGTCATCAAGAGCGACAGGTATCGAAACGGTTACTGATTGACCGGGTTCGAGGTACACCTTCTTAAATCCCTTGAGAAGTTTCTTCTGGCGATCAATCGAGGATTCTTTGACGCCAACATAAACCTGAACAACCTCGGCACCCGCTACTTTACCCATGTTCTTAATCGCGACCGAAACCGTTACATGGTCGTTCTGTTTACTGAGCTGTGGTTCTGCATATTCCCATGATGTGTAGGAAAGCCCGAAGCCAAAGGGATAAGCTGGCTTGAGTCCCTTCTTATCGAGGTAGGAATAGCCATGATACAGGTCGTAAGTAATTTCTTTATCGGTGTTGCTGAAGTAAGGTAAATGGCTTTGATCCTGCGGAATAGAGAACGGCAGTTTGCCTGATGGATTCACGTCCCCGAACAAAACGCGAGGCAGCGCATTGCCGCCTTCCATACCCGAATACCAGCCATAAACAATCGCTGGAACCGTGTCATTCCATTCCTTGGTCAATATCGTGCCGCCACCGACGAGCACAACTACCGTGTTGGGGTTGATGATGCCGATGCGTTTGATCAGTTCAATCTGGGCCGGTTTGAGGGAAATGCTCGCCCGGTCACCGCCTGTTGCACCATCGTTACCAGACATCAGCCCACTAAAACTAGCCACCGATTTGCCCATGTTCTTGTAGCCTTCGATGACAGCCGCTTCGAAGGAGAAATCATCATTGGGTTCTGAAGAGATATATTCACCTTCATCGAATTGATCATTTCCGACCGCGATGATGACACAGTCAGCCTTTGCTGCTTCGTCTGCCGCAAGATCAAGCTGCTGCTCGGTGCAGAGCACCACTTCAACGGCATCCCCAAAGTACTTACGAAGTCCTTCAAGTGGGGTCACCACATAAGGGGCATCGATCTTGCTGGAACCTGAATCACCTGTATTGGCTCGGTTCCCTAACTCACCGGCGACCAGAATACGCTTTACCGTCTTGTTAAACGGCAGTACCGCCTTCTCATTTTTAAGGAGCACCATCGATTTCTCGGCCACTTCGCGTGCTAGTTCGGTGTGGGCTTTGCTGGCAACCAGATCCATGCCGTATGTCATCTTTTCCGGCGTGTTTTCGAAAACGAGCAGGGTGCGCAGGATTCGGAGCACGGCGGTGTCGACGTTTTTCTCAGAAACCCGGCCTTCTTCGACAGCCGCGAGAAGCTTTTGCTGGAAGTGAATAGGCATCGGCATCTCGATGTCCAAACCGGCTTCGATGGCCTTCTTGGTATCACGGACGCCAGCGACAAAGTCTGAGATTGCAAAGCCCTCAAATCCCCAGTCATCCCGCAAAATATCCGTGAGCAGGGTGCGGCTTTCGCAGCAGTGATCGTCATTGAAAAGGTTATAGGCACCCATCACCGAGGCAGCACCGGCATCAATGGATTTCTTAAAGTGTGGCAGGTAGACCTCGCGCATCGTGCGCTCGTCGGCTTTGACGTTTACCCAGAAACGGGAATTCTCAATGTTGTTGACCGCATAATGCTTGACACAGGCGATGACATTGTGTTCCTGCACGCCCTCGGTCAACGACTTGCCCATCTCGCCCAAGAGGAAAGGATCTTCACCATAGGTTTCCTGTGACCGTCCCCAAGAGGGATGACGCAGCAAATTGATGCAGACGCCACCAAAGCAATTAGAACCCTGCGCACGAGCTTCTTTACCGATCACATCGCCAATCCGCCGTTCGAGGTCAGGGTCAAAACTGGCACCCCTCGCCATCGACACCGGAAAACAAGTCGAATGTCCCATGACGATGCCGCGTGGGCCGTCGCTGAACTTAATGGCCGAGATACCCAAGCGGGGGCAGCCATTGGTTTCAATCGGAACCGGATTGTAGCCGTTTTGATACTTCTCAATGTTGCCAAATATGTCCCAGTTGCCGTTGAGCATCCAGACCTTTTCCTTCAAGGTCATTTGTTCGAGCAAGTCCTGAGCTTTCTCCTCGACTTGCTCACGGGTTAAAGTACAGTTATCTTTTTTGAACATTATTTCTTTCTCCAAGAAAATTTAGGATCATGCTAGTAATGACTCAGTGCCCATAGACAGAGATGTGCAGTTGGCTGTTGGAAGTAAACGGTTCTTGATGCCACCCGCCGAAACGCTGCTTCAGGCGCAACCCGGCTATCCGCGCCATGAGATCAAGTTCGCTGGGCCATGAATAGCGCTGGACGACCGGATTGAAACGGATACCAGCTTCCGTGAGCGATACATGGCTCTCCTCGATCACCTGTATCACCGCATCGTGACGCAGGACATCCAACCGAACGCTATCGACACCAATCGCCTCGGTCTCTACATACTGATTGTTTTGCAGTTGGTAGAGAAAGGTCGGGACATAAGTTTCGATAACAAAGACGCCATCGTCGGTCAGATGCGCTGCGACATTCTCGAAGCAGCGTATCTGATCATTTTGGGTCAACAGGTTGAAGATCGTGTTGAACACCACATAGATTAAACGGTAAGTACCGGACACCGATACGTTCGAAAAGTCGCCAATCATGACGGAAAGCTGATCGCCTCCGGGCTTGGTACGCAGTTGATCAACCATCGATTGAGACAGGTCGATGCCGTCAACGCGAATGCCGCGAGCAACCAAAGGCAATGCGATGCGCCCTGTGCCGATACCTAGTTCTAATGCTGCGCCTGATCCAGCCAGTTTCTCGAGAAATGCTACCGCTGCTGCCTCATCGCCACGTTGAAAGTCACGATCTCGCTGGGCATAGTCGTGGCCGAAACTCATAACAGGTTGATAACCTTTAATCATTTCGCTTCATCCTCCTCGCTCAAACGGAAACGCTGAAGGTCATACTGAGTGGCGTGGCAACGCCCAGTTGCACGCCGCGTTCACTTGGTGAGCATCCGCCAACGGTTACTCGAAACTCGCCGGGTTCTAAGACGTGTTCTCCTGCATCGTTTACCATCTTCATCATTTCAGGGGGTATCGTGAACGTGATTTCCGTGTGTTCACCCGACTTGAGATGGACGCGCTGGAAGCCTATCAGGCTGTGCAGGGGCACAACGGTTGAGGCTTCCAAATCACTTAGGTAAACTTGTACGACTTCTTCCCCTTCCATAGATCCGGTGTTGGTCAGTGTAACGTAAAAAGACAACGATTCGCCTGCCCGAATGGTGCTTTTCTCCAACGTGAGGCTGCTATAGCTGAAGTTTGTGTAGCTCAAGCCAAAACCAAAGGGATAAAGCGGTTCTTCAGTCGCATAGCGGTAGGTTCGCCCGGCCATGTCGTAATCTTCAAATGGGGGAAGCTGATCCAGAGATTTGGGGAACGTGAGCGGCAGCTTACCCGATGGAACCACGTCACCGAACAAGACATCGGCTACAGCCTTACCACCTTCCTGACCGGGATACCAGACATATACAATCGCTTCCATCAAATCTTCTAGCTCACCGAGTGCAATCGGGCTGCCACCTGTGAGTACCAGTACCACTTTGGCACCGTTTTGTGCCAGTTTCTTGAGATGTTCGACCTGTGCGGATGGCAGCGTGATCTCCGCGCGGTCGCCTTGCTCGGTGGAAAGGAGTGCATGGCCTTCTTCCCCTTCCATTGATGGCGTAATCCCCATGCAGGCGATGGCTACGTCATAGCTCGAGGAGCCGGATATTAACCATTCGGGTGCTTCGGCGGGCTGGTTCAGGAGACTGCCGGGGTGATAACGCAGGTCGTCGCCTTCGGGCAAACGGGCGACGATGCCTTCCAGAAAAGTCATCAGGGTGTCATTCAGACCATTGTAATTGCCGAGCAGCACTTCAACGCTGGCAGCATTCGGACCGACCAGCATGATTTTGTGATTGTCTTCGCGGATCGGCAGGATATTATTCCTATTTTTGAGCAGCACAACTGACTTCACGGCGGCTTCGTACGCCAACTGACGATGTTCAGAACAGCCGATGACGCTGACGGGGGTTGAGGCATATGGAACCTCTTCAGGCGGATCAAACATGCCGAGTTTGAAGCGGGTTGTCAGGGTACGTGCCAGCGAACGATCGATGTCCGCTTCAGTAATCAGACCCCGCTCAATTGCTTCGCCTAAAGAAGAATAAGCGCAAATGCAGCTCATGTCGCAGCCTGCCTTGAGGGCCATGGCAGAACTTTCGACGACATCAGCCGTTATTTTGTGACCTTGATCAAAGTCGGTGATCGCACCGCAGTCGGATACGACATGCCCTTGGAAAGCCCAATCACCGCGCAGTGTCTTAACCAGTAAGAATTCACTCCCACAGCAGGGTTCATCGTTGGTGCGGTTGTAGGCTCCCATAACAGATTCGACATTGGCTTCCGTGACAAGCTTCTGGAATGCTGGCAGGTAGGTCGTGTATAGATCACGCAGCGAAACTTTCGCATTAAAAACATGGCGTAGTTTTTCCGGCCCACTGTGTACCGCATAATGCTTGGCACATGCTGCCGTCTTAAGATATTTCGGATCATCGCCTTGAAGTCCACGTACATAAGCCGCGCCCATTTCACCAGTCAAATATGGATCTTCCCCCCACGTTTCTTGGCCTCGTCCCCAACGCGCATCACGGAAAATGTTGATATTTGGTGACCACACTGTCAGCCCTTGAAACATGCCAGTAGAACCCTTGCGACGCAGGGCTTCATGATATTTGGCACGCATTTCATCACCGACCGCGGATGCCACTTTCTGGATAAGGGTTGGATCCCAAGTCGCGGCCATACCGATGGCTTGTGGGAAGACTGTGGCGCGCCCATTCCCTGCGACACCATGCAACCCTTCACTCCAAAAATCGTATGCCGGAATGTTTAAATGCGGGATGGCTTCGGTCACGTTGCACATCTGACCGATTTTCTCGTTAAGCGTCATGCGTGAGAGGAGATCGTTGACACGTTCATCGATGGAACGAGATGTGTCCAAATAAGCAGCCGACGATGTATTGGCTCGAGATGCGGCAGGTTCGGTCATAATTTTATCCTTATCAAATGGGGCGTGGCATTAATAAACTTATGTGGCCATTATATCGGAACAATTTGTTGGCGTTCCACAATATCAACCATAATCAGGCCTGATGACATCATGTCTCTAGTGTGATACTTCATACCCTGTAAGATATTTATTGAATCATTTTAATAGAGAGCGCATCACTTCATAAGGTGTTTTTCCATTGAAGGCCATGTAGCGGTCGGTGCTGGCCGGTGTGCCGCCGTTCTTGTTGATGTTGCCGCTGGTGGCGGTGTCCCCGTTGAGCAGCACATTATCGATGCTGGTCAGGATGGCCTTCATGGCTTGGTCGCGGTACAGGTTGAGCACCGGAACCACGCTGTCTTCCACCAATTCGCTGCTGAAACCGACGCGCAGCGCCAGTTTCTGGGCATTGAGCGTCACCTTGCCTGAACCGATCTTGCTGTCAGGGATGGGATTCGCGCTGCCAGCGATGGTCAGGTCGGTTTCGTTCTTGGTTTCCGGCACGAAGTAAACCGTGGGATCAGTACCCTCTATCGGCAGCTCGAAGGGATTGCTGGGCATTTCAACCGAGCGGAACAGCGGCAGGATGGCATTCTCGACACGGGCACGATTCCAGATTTGGGCGCTCCACAAATCCGGAACCCATTCGTCACCGAAACCGGCTTGTGTGCTGTAGGTCAGTTCGTCGGCTTTGATGGCACTCAATCCGGCCTTTTGAACTTTGTGGGCAAGGGCATTGGCATAGCGCTGGCTGACCCCCTGAAAGCTCTTGCCCTGCCGCAACAGCACATAGCCGTGCAGCATGTCGAGCGCGTCGAGGTTGTCATAAGGGCTGGTGACGCTGATGTGCGACTTGACCGCGTCCTCGCGATCCGCAACAGGCAGACGCTTACGGGCAGGTTGTTCGATAAGAACGTCGTCGTGGATAATGTTGGTTTCGGGCATGAAATTCTCTCCTGAGATGATGGGATATGTCGTCTTTGTCGTTGTCGGCGGCGATGGCGGAATGGGGTTTGCCGTCGACAAATACTGTTGATCAACCGGTAAATTGAAACGCGTTACGTCCAACCCCAGCGACTCATAGGCGCTCTTTAGGGTATGGACATCGGTACGACGCGGTTCGGCGGGCGTGGGCGTCAGGCTGCCTTCGACAATCGGCCAGCGCTTGATGTGCCCATCCGAGGCCACATCCACCAGATGCGGCAGACTGCCGGATGACCAGCCAAGGATGCCTTTCTCGACCAGCTTCAACACGGTACGGACATACCGCTGGCGCAGGTCAAGCTGTGCTTCCGCCCAAACTCCGGTGGCGTCGGCCTTCAAGTTGTCGATGACACCGATCACGGCGGCCTTCATCTTGCCGTCCAATCCGTGATGGTAAAGCACCGGACGCTGGTTATACCAATCCAAACCGAGTTCGCTTTCCGGTGAAAAGTACTCGCCCTGTAAGTCGCGCTGCTGCGGGCCGCCCCATACGACGAGGTAGCCGCCCACACGTCCTTCTGCGGCGTTAATGGCTTTTAAGGTAGTGTGCATGGGTTCTCCTTCGGGAGACAATTGCAACGATGCGTGGGTAGGGGTTTGCCGGCGGCAAACCCCTGCACAATCGGTCATTCTGATTTCCGCTGCCTCAGTCCGTCCACACGCGTTATCCCTATCAGTGGTGCAGAGGCGGACAGCGATCTAGGCCACTTGTTTCCCCAGTCGTTCGCCCGAAAGCGCGGCGGTCTACTTCTCCGTTGCCATTGTTAAAAGAGCAGTTAGCGATTGGCGGTTAGCTTTTAGCTGAACCAGAATGAATAGACAGGTATCCAAAAGCGAAAGGTTCTGTTTGCAGATCGAGCTAAGAGCCAATAGCGAATTGCTAAAAGTCACTTTAGCACACCCGTTCCACGAATGGGTTACATTTTGGAAGAACATTTTGTAACTCTTTCGGGGAGTTGGCGTTAACTTTTCAGGAGAGGAAACAGGTTCAAATGTTCTGTTTTGGTTTGTAAACGGTATGCCGACAAACCAAATACAAACTTTTGAAGGGTTTTGAGGCGCCATTCATTGGCATCAAAAACCGCCTTATTACAACATTCGGCATAAGGCGGTTTGGTTGGGGAACAGGTGCGAATGCTCTGCACCTATTCAAACGTGGGTTACTTCGAGGCGCTTACGGATAGTGTGTAATCACCAAGGAAGGTGTCAAAGGCAGAAGCCGCTTCAATGATATAGCTTCCTTTACCAAGTTTGAGACTTCTTAGACCCGCATCCAATCCGAGGTTGCGGTCAAGATCATCATTCTGAGCGACAAGATTATCATTGGCATCATATATACGAATGATGGAGTCAGCACCGGACTCGCGCCCGCCACCTTTCAAATCGATGTCCAGTACCGTATCTTTAGCCAAGTCCAGTTTGTAATGATAACGCAGGCCGGGTTCGTTGAGACTCATCTTAATGACATCACCGACAGCGATTGAACCACCATCACGAACAAAAGGCTTCCCAATATAATTTCCAGCATAAGGCAGTGTGTAATCTTCCCATATCGTTCCCGGATAATTGCCGACAATTCCGAAGAAAGCGATGGTTTCCGCGGGGCCGGGGATGGCGTCCGGTAGGTCAAAGAGTACCGCCTTTGGATCGCCATGAACCGTGAACTGGCTGCCAATGGTCCCTTGTGGATCAAGGATTACCACATGATCACCATAAGCCAGCTTATTAATTAAAAGTTTGCCCCCAAAGTAAAAATCAACGGCGGGCAAGCCATGCAGATTATTGATCACGAACGTTACGGCACTGGCCTTGGTATCGTGCGCAGCGAGGGCGGCAGTCTCATCCAATAATTTGAAATGCAGATCCTTAGAGACCAGATTTCCCATGATGATCAGTGCATAATTGTGATCTGCTTCGAGCGTGAACGCTTCCGGTTTGAATAGGGCTGCATCAACCGTTTTGTCCGCCTCGACCACCGTGAAGGTTTGCGGAGTACCAGCACTTACATCCATGTACGCCCGCGAGAGATCGAGGGCATTCAGCCCATACGGTTTTTTGTCCTCGTCTGTAAATACTTGATCACTGACAAAAATGTTTACTTGAGGACCCTTATTAACATAATGCGCAAACCGGACGTGTGATGTTTCCTGTGCAGCGATAGTGGGGGATACGACAATGAGGCACAGAAAGGCCATCACGATTAAGAAACTCCATTTCTTCATCATGACAATCTTCTTTCTGCAGATAGCGGCGTAACATTACGCGACCCGCACAAATCTTACTATCACCGTCAGTAATCGGATAGTGATCAATATCACAATCTATTGAAAAGAAACTTCCACACTGAACTGAAGCGAAACGAAGTGGAGGGAGTGAACAGCGATGAAGGGATGGAACTACTGAAACAGAACGTCAGAATTTGAATGTGGAGTGGAACGGTTGTCGTCAATGACATGCAGGATGGCGTCAATTTGTTCCTGAACAACGTTGTAGCGTTCGATGCGTTCGTCTTCGCTTGCCGCTTTCAACAGCAAATACACTTCGGTTGATATCACCGCGAGGTGTTCGCGGACTTCATGCTTTTTCTCAGATGTGGTCATGTCCCAGCCTATCTAGACTCAAATCATTTTTCTTAACCTTGCTGACTCTACCGCCTTTCACATTACAAGTCGCCTGACGAATATCACCCATTTAACCGTGTAAACGTCCATGCGGCTGTGTTTTAAAAATGGGTGTATTCTTTAAGACAGGAGGCGGAATAAACCGGTAGTGGTTGAAGCCAGATTCCGTAAATCTATGAATAACGATTTACTCCCCGGCAGCAGCTTTCCATTAGGCGCAACGGTCTATCCTCACGGCGTCAATTTCTGTGTTTTCTCGAAGAACTGCGAAACGGTTGAACTGCTGCTCTTTGACTATCCAACTGATCCCGCACCCTCGCGCGTCATCCCGCTTGATCGTGAACTAAACCGTACCTTCTATTACTGGCATGTGTTTGTTCAAGGCTTGAAAGCCGGACAGGTTTACGGCTACCGAGTCTTTGGCGAAAGCCGCTTCGAAGTCGGGATGCGATTCGACGGCTCCAAAGTGCTGCTCGATCCCTATGCCCGCGCCGTCGTCACCGACTGCTACGACCGCCAAGCTGCCTGCCGCCCCGGTGATAACTGCGCCCAAGCCCTGCGCGGCGTGGTAGTTGATCCATCCGATTACGACTGGGAAGGTGACCAAGCGATTCACATCCCCTTTGCCCGCAGTATCATTTATGAGATGCATGTGGCAGGCTTCACCCGTCATGCCAATTCCAGTGTTGATCCGGCGCGTTGTGGAACCTACGCCGGAATCATCGACAAAATTCCTTACTTACAAGAGTTAGGCATCACCGCCGTCGAACTCCTGCCTGTCCAGCAGTTTGATTCGCAGGATGGGCCTTGGCCGCTGACCAACTATTGGGGTTACAGCCCGATTGCCCTGTTCGCTCCCCACAGCGCCTATGCGTCACGGCATGATCCGCTGGGCGCGGTATACGAATTTAGAGACATGGTTAAAGCGCTGCATCGGGCGGGCATCGAAGTCATTTTGGATGTCGTCTTTAACCACACCGCCGAAAACGATGAGCATGGTCCGACACTTTCCCTGCGCGGCTTTGAAAACCGTGCTTACTACATGCTCGATCCCGCTGACCGTTCGCGCTTCGCCAACTTCACAGGCTGCGGCAACACGCTCAATGGCAACCAGTCGATTGTGCGGCGCATGATTATGGACTGTCTGCGCTATTGGGTGCTGGATATGCACGTCGATGGTTTCCGCTTCGATCTGGCGTCGGTGCTGGCGCGGGATGAACTCGGCCAACCGCTGCGCAATCCGCCGATCCTGTGGGAGATCGAATCCGAGCCGATCTTAGCCGGAACCAAAATCATCGCCGAAGCGTGGGATGCGGGCGGATTGTATCAAGTCGGCAATTTCATCGGTGACCGATGGGCAGAATGGAACGGAAAATTCCGTGACGATGTGCGCCGTTTCGTCAAAGGTGACCGCCAAACCGTCAAAGACTTGGCCGCCCGTTTAACCGCCAGCGGCGATGTCTTCGTCCAAAATAAGCGCGATCCCAACCGCAGCATCAACTTCGTCACCTGTCATGACGGTTTCACCCTGAATGATGTCGTGTCCTATAACAGCAAACACAATGAAGGCAACGGTCAAGACAACCGGGACGGATCAGACTCGAACTTCAGTTGGAACTGCGGCATCGAAGGGCCGACCACCGACCCCGCCATCGAAGCGCTGCGAATCCGCCAGATCAAGAACCTGCTAACCATTTTGCTGATCGCACAGGGCACGCCCATGCTGCTGATGGGCGACGAGGTTCGCCGGACTCAGAACGGCAACAACAACGCCTACTGCCAGAACAATGAAGAGTCGTGGTTTGACTGGGTCAAGCTGGAACACAACGGCAAACTGCTGCGCTTCATGCGCGGCCTCGTGGATTTCACACAGGCTTCCAGCCTCTTCCGCGAAATGGACTTCTGGAAGTTTACGCCGAATACCCAGTCGGCCTATCTGACATGGCATGGGACGCACCTCGGCCAACCGGATTGGGGTGACGACTCGCATAGCTTGGCGTTCAGCCTGCACCATCCCCAAACGGGCGATCATATTCACGTCATCCTCAACGCCTATTGGGAACCGCTGAGTTTCGAACTGCCGCCGCTGCCTGAAGGTCAAGTCTGGCTGCGGATTGTGGATACCTCGCTGCCGTCGCCGGACGACTTCTGCAATCCCGCTGATGCACCTGTGTTGAACGGCGAACCCTACTTTGCAGAATCCCGTTCATCGGTGCTGCTGCTGGCACAGCACATCCCCAAAGCGCATAAGCCCAAGTCCTAACTTCTGAAAGCCCGAGTAGGGGCACACGGCCGTGTGCCCCTACCTTCAATGACCGATTTTTACGCGCAGATTTGCATTTGCCGCCAAGCATCATTGAATTCTCTGATGAGTATCGCCTCATTAAACAATTAAGAAAAAGTGAATATTAAACACAAAAATCAACCGTACTTAACCTTCCGTGTTAAGATGAAATCGACGTTGATCAATACAAGGCTGCTCAGTGAAAGTATCTTTTCCCGCTTCCCTTACCCCTAAATTCCATCAATTACTCCGGTCGCTGCTGATCCTGCTCGTAGGCATCACAGCCCTCGGCAGCGTCACGGCGTTCGTCGTCACAGACTGCCGCCCGAAGCCGGACATGAACCACACCGTGTGCAGCGGGATCATCGGCGGCGCAGGCGGCAGTACCCTGACTGCCGATAATGGCACCACCATTGAAGGTCCCTTCTTTGGTGATGGTGTCGTCGGTAACGGCGGTGATGATGTCATCATCAACAACGGCACCACAGTTGCGATTGGCGACAATACCGGCACCAACGGCGACATTGAAGGGGATGTGGCAACCGGTAACGGCGGCAATGATGTCATCACCAACAATGGCACAGTGGCCGGTGACATCGACGGCGATACAGCCTTCATGAACGGCGGCAACGATGTTCTCATCAATAACGGCTCGGTCGATGATGATATGGACGGCGACAACGCCAAATTCAACGGTGGCGACGACCTGATCATCAACAACGGCAAAGTGGGCGGCGACATTGAGTCCGACGACAATACCAGCGCACCCAAGAGCACGGGCGGCAATGACATCATCGTCATCAATGGCACAGTCGAAGGAAGCGTCTTCGGCGATTTCGGCGTCGCTATTGGTGGCGATGACACGGTCATCTTACAGAACGGCGCGAACGGCGGTACCGATCACGAGCTGTATCTCGATGGCAACGAGGGTGATGACACGCTGGTTTTCAACTTTGAGCTGCCGGATCAACCGTCACTCGACACGCTCGCAGCCCAAATTCTTGAGGCCAATCCAGCCGAGGGTTCTTTGACTCTCAACGGTCAGACCTTCACTTGGAAGCATTTTGACCATCTGGAAAACGCGCTCACTCTCACGGGCAGCACGTCTCCCAAAGTCATCAGCGGCAACCGCACATCGGCCGTCATTGAAGGGAACCTCGCCGCGGTTTACTGCCTCGCGGATAGCCTCAGGGCTATCGGCAGCGATGCTCAAGGACAGAGCGAATATCTGTTTAGCATCAAAACTGAAAAAGTAAGAAGCGCGCTCAAGCAGGCGGCTGCTAACAAAATTGATGTGGAACTTGGAACAGCAAATGGTCAGTCGCTGTGGGCAAAGCCTAACGGCGAACTTTGGATGAACGACTCAAATAAACGCTACGACTTCACTTTTTCGGGAACAGCCTGCGGCGGCTGACCATTACTCACCTCCGGCGCATCCGGAATGGTGAAATAGAAGGTTGTTCCCTCCCCGACCGTTGATTCAACCCACAGACGCCCGCCGTGATGCTCCACAACTTTCTTACAAATGGCGAGGCCAATCCCCGTGCCGGGGTATTCATTTTGCGCGTGAAGCCGCTGAAAAATCACAAAGATGCGCTCAAGGTTTTGCGGCTCGATCCCGATGCCGTTGTCCTTGACTGCGAACTGCCATTCATGACCGCTACGGATCGTGCTGATGCGAACATCCGGCTTGCGTCCCTTCTGGTACTTGATGGCGTTGCTCAATAGATTCTGGAACAGTTGCACGATCATCCCCTCGTTGGCGTTGATTTTAGGCAGTGGATCGCTGACAACAGTCGCGCCACTCTCGGTCATGGCAACGCTCAGAAGCGTGCGAACCTCATCCAGCACCTTCTGGAAATCGACCAGCGTGAAGTTCTGTAATTGGGTATCCACCCGCGAATAAGCCAGCAGCGCCTCGATCAGACTCTTCATGCGCTTAGCGCCGTCAATCGCAAAATCAAAGAACTCATGTGCGCTAGCATCCAACTGGTTGATGTAGCGATCTTGAATCAACTGCAAATAGCTGACGATCATCCGCAGCGGTTCTTGCAGGTCATGCGAAGCAACATAAGCAAATTGGCGCAGCTCGTCATTGGAGCGTTTGAGCGCCTGTGTCCGGTCTTGAACCGTGTATTCCAGAACCTCGGCATAGTGACGCTGCTTTTCGAGCACGCGGAAGTTCTCCAGCAGAATCGCCGTCTGCTGGGCAAAAATCGTGAGCAAGTTCAGGTCGTCATCCACAAACAGTGACCCATATTCGAGGAAGGCCAGCAGTACCCCGACAGCCCCTTCTGAGGTCGCAATCGGGACGATGAACAGCATTTCGGCATCCAGCGTTTTCATCAGCCGCGCATCATCACCGCCAAGCATGGTGGGTTTTGTGACCACTGTCGGCTGTGTCTTTTGCCATGTCTGCTGGATGAGGCCGCTGTTCAAATCAAAGCCGCTTAAAGCCGATGCTTCCGGTGTGTCATCAAGCACCAGTCGTTTCTGATCTTGGTCCCACAACGCGATATAAACCATATCTGTTCCCAGCGCATGAATCACGGCCTGCCGCAGATGCAGCATCATGGTCGAGGTCGATTGGTCATTGAGCTTGGGAATATCCTCCAGCAGATAATTGCGCAGTTCAGTAAACTGCCAGCCCTGCCGCAGCCAGCGCGGCGGCGCAAATCCCAGATAATACGTAATGACCGTCAGCATCGATAAGAACTGGACAGCGGCGGTCACATCCGGCCACAACTTGGGCATCGCGAGGCGGATACCCGCAATCGTAAACAACAGCAGCAGAAACACCGATGCCATCCCTGCAAAGCGCAGCCGGTGCCGTGCCACACCCGCGCTGGAAAACGCTCCACCGATGAAGGCGAAGGCCGCATAGCCATTAATGAGCACAAAATAGATCAAGATGGGCAGTGAAACGGCGGGGGGTAACGGCGCAGGCGCAAAAATGATGATCAAGCACGACACGACCCAACCGATCAGCCCCGCCCAACGCACACCGCGCGGCACTTCCCTGAAATAGCTCACCAGCCGCAGCAGAAGATAGGGCTGGCTGGCAACACCAATTTGTCCGATTTTCGCGAAAAATGGGTAGTCGGCGGTCGTTAATCCGAACAGCCCCAGAACAACACTAATGACGATACTGCTGGATAGTGCAACGAAGACCAGCGCAATATCAAGGCGGATACGTTCCCTGTGGCGCACATAATCCGTTACCGTGAGGATTGCAAGCAGCACGAAGAATATTCGTGTCAACTGCATGAGAAGTTCCGTCACGAGCATAGTTACTGCCTAAAAGCCCGTCGTTATGACGGGCATATGTGAAATCGATTGGATGAACAGACGATTATGCTGATTGTACCTTAACAATTAATGTAATTGTTAATCCAATCTATACCGTTTTCCAAACATTTCCCATCAGGAAGACGTGCTTCCTCACGCAGGCCTAAGCTTGTCCCCACGAGACTAACATGTTGCTCATTCACCACTTAGGGACGCGCAGGGCTGCCATCCGGTAAACGGGTTTGCGTCCATGTGAGGACTTCGTCCTGACACGGATATTTCGCTGCCAGCTTTTCATCAATGTCGATGCCAAGGCCGGGGCGATCATTGGGATACATGTAGCCGTTTCGCACTTCCGGCAGGCCGGGGAACATCTCATACATAAATTCAGGGAAGCGGCACCATTCTTGGATGCCGAAGTTCGGCGACCACACATCCAGATGTAAATTGGCCGCATGTCCAATTGGCGAGGTGTCCGCTGGACCATGCCAAGCCGTGCGTACGCCGTAAATCTGCGCGAAGATGGCCGCGTTCCGTGCCGGTGTGATGCCGCCCATTTGACTGACGTGCATCCGGATGAAGTCGATTAAGCGCCGTTCGACCAAGGTGCGCCACTCCAGCGGATTGTTGAACAGTTCGCCCATCGCCAGCGGTACGGTGGAATGCGCGCGGATTTGCGTGAACCACTCGATGTCCTCCGGCGCGAGGGCATCTTCGAGGAAGAACAGCTTGAGCGGCTCGACTTCCTTGGCGAAACCCACCGCGTCAATTGGCGTCAGGCGCTCGTGAATATCATGCAGCAGTTCGACCTCATCTCCGACCGTCGCGCGTACGGCTTCCAGTGCCTTCAGGGCATTCCGCATATAAATCTTGGGATCGTAATAAGTGCCTTCCATCGCCCCGTCCGGTCGGATGTTGGCGGCGTAGCGTCCACCATAACCGCCGTGCTGCACGCGGATATAGCGGTAACCTTCCTCCCTGAACTTCTGCACGTTGTCAACGATTTCTTCAATGCTCCCACCATCGGCGTGGGTATAGACAGCGGCGGCTTCGCGGCACTTCCCGCCCAGCAGTTGATAGACCGGCATGTTCGCCAGCTTACCCTTGATGTCCCACAGCGCCTCGTCGATGCCAGAGATGGCATTGTTCAGCACCGGCCCGTTGCGCCAGTAGCTGTTGACGATGCTCATGTTCCAGATGTCTTCGATCCGCTGCACATCTTTGCCGATGACATAGGGGATGACATGATGTTCCAGCGCCGCCACCACGGCATGGAAGCGCTGTGTAAATGTAGCACAGCCCAACCCATACAGCCCCGGCTCGGAGGTGATGACCTTGACAATCACCAAGCGCTGCGCGGCATACGGCTGCGTCGTAATCACTTTAACGTCTTGAATCGTAATGGGAGTCATATTCTCTTCCTAAGAAATAAAAAGAGTATAGTAAGCTGTCAACAGACTATCAACTTTTCAAGGAGGAGCAATGGTCTTAAAGCGGAGTTATGTCTTCTTCAATATCTCCTCTCGCATCCGCTTGTATTCCTCATCGCTAATTGAACCTGATATGCGTACTTCCTCAAGCTGCTGGAGTCTCTCTCTCAGGCTGAGTTCCACATCCGGCGAAGGCGGCATGCTGGGCGTGGTCGAAAATGAGGCGGGCCGGTTGCGCCGGATAGAGAGACTCATCACCACGCGGCGGAACCCGTTCAACAGCAGCATAATATCCAGCACCACCCCGAACAACATGATGAAGCCGAAGCCGCCCGCGCCGATCAGCAGCCAGCGGATGGTCACATCCCGGCTCTGTCCGCTGCGCGTCACACAGTAGGGCGTAATCGAAATCCCCACACTTTTCAGCGCTGGATTATTACTCGGCTCACGTGTGACTCGCTCTCCCGAACTGCACAGCACCAGCGTCAGCAGATCGTCCACACGCCGGTCATTCCGGAACTGGGGCAGCCCCGGCACGATAATCACCGCCACCAGCAGGCCGATCCCAATTCCATTGAGCAATATCGAAATCAAAAACTTGATCATGCCTTCAAGCCCGCGTCATGAATTTCGAAAAACATCCTGCCGTGCCTTGTCATACTCATCATAAGTGATCAACCCTGCTTTGTAAGCCGTTTCAATCTGCTTCAACTTATCCGTCACTGTCTCTTTCGGAATGGGCTTCCCATTACGCCCCCGCACGATGCCCATCGCCGCCTCTTGTGCCAGCTTGCGCCGCATCAAACTCAAAGCCACCCAAATTTCGACAATCGTGCTGATCACGAACGCCAGCGCCGTGCCGCCGATGCCAATGATCGTCCAACGCTCCGTGACATCCCGCCGCGTTTCCGTTCGGCTATTCACACAGTATGGCACCATCTCAATATCAATCAAGTCCAGTAATGGATTAGGCGCTTGTACTCGCTGCAACCGTTCATCCGGCTCGCACAGAATCGAGCCGAGCAGCGCGTCGATTGTGCTGTTGTCCAGCGAATCCGGCCTCGAGGGAATAATGATCAGCCCGAATAACATCCCCACCCACAATAAATTAAACACTACACTCAAAAAAATCTTCGCGATCATCGCTGTTCCTGTCTGGTCAATTCCAAAAAGCCCTAGTGAAAGGATAAGTGAAAACCATTCTTTCATACAAATCCTGTTTCCAACCGACAAAGTTATTTCCCCATCAAATATGCTATTTGACACTACTCTCCATGATCTTTTCGGCATAATCTGACTTTAGAGCGGACTTCATACAGGAGCGCCGTCACATGGAACATGTTCTGGGTTTCTTGCTTAATCTGCTAGTTGGTCAGAATGCCGGCCTCAAGCGGCAGTTGGCTGGGCTTGGGGTGACATTCCTTCCCTTTGTTGCCTTGTTCGCTCTCTACATTTATGTTGTTGATCCACATCCGAACATTCTCTATCTCATTGTGCTGATAGCCTCGGTCTTAGGCACCATTGCATTATTCATCCTGTTGATCAATTGGCGCTTTCAGGAAGTAAGCACCTATATTCGGGTATCCCGTCAACCGTCAGATGCCTATGCCGTTATTGAAGAACTGCGATCTAATGGCATTCTCTCCGTCACCGCTAGTCCACTCTCTGGCGCTGATTGGGCGGGCGTCACCCTACGGAATGCCAATCTCTACAAAGTCAACTTCAAGGCAACAGGATTGGAAGGCGCTGACTTGCGCCAAGCCAATTTAACAGAGGCAAACTTGCGCAGCGCACGGCTGGAAGGGGCCAACTTAAGTGAAGCTGTTCTCGCAGGTGCTAATCTCTGCTACGCCAGACTTCAGAAAGCCAATTTGCAGCAGGCCCAGTTGGCGAATGCTGATCTCTCAGCAGCCGATTTATCTGGTGCCTTGCTTCAAGGCGCTCATCTCAAGAACGCCCATTTCGACCAACACACTACCCTGCCGGATGGACGCAAATGGACACCTGACACCGACTGGACACAGTTTGGGGCAGTCGTAATTTCGGCGAAAAACTAGGAACGCAGCGAAATGGCACTTACCCCATTTGAACTCTTGATCTTGCTCCTAATTTTCGCCTTCTTTACGCGTACGAAACCCGGTATCAAACAAGTCGCGGCGGTGCTCTGGATTATCGGTTCGCCCTGTATCGCTCTGGTTACACTATTCGCCATTGCTATGGAGCGGAATAGTGGTCCTTACGCGCTGGGATTTGTCGCTTATGCCCTCACAACCATCATCTGTATAGTGTGGCTTATTCGCTGGCGTATCCGGCAGCCTCGGAAAACAAACAGCGCCTGATTATCAGACGCCGTTTGCAAAAGTGAAGCAATACAATTGTGTTTAGTCCGTGCCTTGATAGCCGCGCCGGTCAGCCACCGCTTCCGGCGATGATGCCGGTGTTTCCGTGCTGGGCCGGACGCGTGTCGGCAGGATGATGAAGGTAATCACCGCTGCCACCGCCAGAATCGCCGTCCCGACGAACAGCGCGTCCTTCATGCCGCTGACGAAAGCCGCGTCCGCCGTCGAGGTCAACTGTTTCGACAGTGCCACCAGTGGCAGTTGATCCGCCACCACATGCGCGCCGGTAATGCTGGCCCGTACCGCTTCAACACCCTTCTCTGGAATGAGCTTGAACAGCGGATTGGTCGCAAACAGTTGATCCACACTCGTTAGGTAAGTGCGGTTCATAATCGTGCCGAGGATGGCAATGCCCAATGCGCCGCCGATCTGACGGGTGGTGTCGTTCATCGCACTGCCCACGCCTGCCTTATCCACCGGTACTGACCCCATAATCGAGTCGGTCGCGACGGGCATCGCAAGGCCAATCCCGAAGGCCGTGATGCACAAACCAACGACCGCAGTCCCGTAAGGAATATCAGCCACCGCAAGGCTCGCCATGTACAAAAAGCCACCAGCCCCGACCAAAAGCCCTAATGACACCACCACTTTGATGCCGAAACGTTCCGAAAGGCGCGGCGACAAGCTTGATGAAATCATCGCCACCAGTGCCATCGGCAGGATGCGAATGCCCGCTTGCAGCGGCGAATACCCCTGCACCGATTGGAAGAACTGGCTCAGGAAAAAAAGCGCACCGAACAAGCAGAACGTCAGCATCGCCACCGCGATATTCGCGCCCGTGAAGGACATGTTGCGGAAGAAGCGAATCGGCAGCATCGGCTGCTTGGTATGGCTTTCCCACCAGCCGAATAGTCCGAGGACCACCACTGCCGCCACAAACGAAATCACCACATTGCGGTCTGTCCAACTGGACTGTCCCGCCTCAATGATGCCGTAGACCAGCGCAAACAGGCCCACAATCGACAGCAGCACCCCGGGAATATCCGGACGCGGTGCGTTCTCATCCCGCGAATCACCGATGAAGAAGTAACAGCCAACCATCGCGATCACCACAATCGGCAGGTTAACCATAAACACCGAACCCCATTCGAAGTGCTCCAACAGCCAGCCGCCAATCACCGGCCCGACGCCCACGCCCAGCGCGAACACCGCCGCCCAGATGCCAATCGCTCTGGAACGCTCTTTGGGTTCGCGGAAAGTCGCCGTGATAATTGACAACGTTGACGGCATAATCGTCGCGCCGCCCACACCGAGGAAAGCCCGCGTGGCGATCAACATGCCGGTGGAGGTCGAAAGCGCCGCCGCCAGCGAGCCGATCCCGAACCACGCCAAGCCGAATTGCAGCGCGCGCTTGCGCCCGACCCGATCTCCGATTGAACCCATCGTCAGCAGCATGGCCGCGAACACCAGCACATAAGAGTCCAGCACCCACTGGAGTTCGCTGGCGCTGGCACCGAGTGAACGGCTGATGGCAGGCAGCGCGACATTTAGTATCGTGTTGTCGAGGCTGATGACCATCAGCGACACACAAACAAAGAATAGACTCCACCACCGATTTTTTTCGAGATTTCGCATAAGCCATATGCCCCATGTTCTACGAGACTTAACGAGCGTTAAGTTTCAAATGGACAAAAAAAGATCAACCCTCTCTATGAATAGCAACGTTATGTCCAGTTGAGGGAGAAGGTCAAGTGAAATTCATCACGATTCAACCCTGACATGGTCGTAGGGCAATTGTATAACGAGGATATGGGGCAGGCCGAAAAAAGACAGTGAACATCCGATACTTCAATCGCACTTTGAATCGAACTCATTTAGGATATGATTTGTGGAGCAGATACAGGGGATGAATATCAAACGCCAAAGCGGCTTTGATGTTATTTCAAAACCGCTCTTATCATTTAGCTTTGGGGGACCGCTTTTATGTCAATACCTCCCTCATTAAGCCGCTTTCCGATTGTAAATGCGCATCGCAAATAGATAGGCGACAATCGTTATTCCTACACACCATGCCAGCGAAACCCATATGTTGTTGCCGACAGGCTGACTTAACAGCAGTGCACGTGTGGCCTCTACGATGGATGTGACTGGCTGATTTTCGGCAAAAGCGCGGACAACGGGCGGCATCGTAGCGGTAGGCACGAACGCCGAACTGATAAAAGGAAGGAAGATCAACGGGTAGGCAAAGGCACCAGCGCCGTCCACTGATTTTGCGGATAGTCCGGCAATCACCGCGATCCATGTCAGGGCCAGCGTAAACAGCGCGAGTATTCCGGCCACCGCCAGCCATGACCCTAAGCCTGCTGATGAGCGAAAGCCCATAAGCAGCGCCACCAGAATGATGACCACAACCGAAATTGCATTGGATACCAGAGAGGTCAGCACGTGCCCCCAGAGCGGAGCCGAACGCGCAATCGGCATAGAGTGGAACCGTTCGAAGATGCCCCGCTGCATATCCATAAACAGCCGGTAAGATGTATAGGCGATGCCGCTTGCAATCGCCATCAACAGGATGCCGGGCAGCAGGTAATTGACATAGTTATCCGTGCCGGTTTGAATCGCGCCGCCGAACACGTACACGAACAGCAGCATCATCGCAATCGGCGTGATGGTGACCGTGATGATCGTGTCCATACTGCGGAAAACATGGCGCATGGAACGTCCGAGCATAACACCCATGTCGCTAAAAAAGTGCTGATTCATTGTGTTCTTCCCTCCTTCTTATTGATGATTGCGAGGAACATTTCCTCCAATGTCGGTTGTTTTTCGACATACTCCACCTTTGGGGGTGGAAACAGCTTCGTTAGCTCCGCCAGCGTACCGTTAGCGATAATTTTCCCTTCATGGAGAATAGCAATTCTGTCGGCAAGCTGTTCAGCCTCATCCATGTACTGCGTGGTCAGAAATACAGTCGTGCCATTATGAGCTAGCTCTTTGACAGTCTTCCAAACCTCGATTCGTGCTTCAGGGTCAAGTCCGGTAGTCGGTTCGTCAAGGAAAATAAGCTGCGGTTTCCCGACGAGGCTCATTGCAATGTCGAGTCTGCGACGCATACCACCCGAATAAGTGGACACTCTGCGGTCAGCAGCCTCGGTTAGGCCGAAGCGGGTGAGAAGATCATCCGCGATCTGACGGGCATTCTTGAGGTGTCGCAGTTGGGCAATCATGATCAGATTTTCCCGCCCGGACAAAATCTCGTCCACGGCGGCAAACTGTCCGGTCAGACTGATGGACTGCCGCACACTATCGGGCTTTGAAGCCACATCAAATCCGTTTACGGTAGTGATTCCGCCATCCTGTTTGAGCAGCGTGGTCAGGATTTTGATTACCGTTGTCTTGCCCGCGCCATTCGAGCCAAGCAGGGCAAAGATGCTGCCTTTCTCCACATCAAAATCGACACTCTTAAGTACCTGAAGCTCCTTGAAGGACTTTTGAAGCCCTTTCACTTGGATTGCTTGATTTTGCATATTCCACTCCTATTGTCTTCCCGTGCTACAATACATTCAGCACATTCAGCTTGAATATCCAGTAAACACTCCGGATTATTTACTTAATATTCTTGTAATTCCAAAATAAATTATCTTGATTTTCAAGTTAATTACATCTTATTCGGAGAAATCAGAAATGTCAATGGGTTCGCAGAATAAACCGTCGGGGTCCTTTTCAGAGCTTGTCCGTGAACTGCGGCAGTGTTATGGACTGGGTGCGTCTTTTTTCCGCGCCAAGGCAGCAAGAATAGAGATGACCGATACCGATATACAAGTCATCGACATTCTGGAAAACACCGGTGATGCCACCGCCGGACAGCTTGCCGATCTCATGGGCCTCACAACCGGAACCTTCACGGCTATTCTCAACCGCCTTGTGAAAGCCGGACTTGTCCGTCGGGAACGTGACCCCAATGATGGTCGTCGGGTAATCGTGAAGCTCGCCACTAGTTCCAAAGGTAAACAGCAGATCGAACCACTCTTCACTTCGCTTGGCAAGGCGTGGGAGGAAATGGCAGCGCAATATGATGATGAACACAAGGCTTTCCTATTAGAGTTCCTCCAACGCAGCAATGCGCTTGCGAGGGAAGAAATCGTGCGTTTGCGAGAGGTGTCCACAGAAAACGAGGGAGTTTTCTCAGCTCCCTTAGGCAGCTTGATACGCGCTCAGCTTGTCATTTCTTCTGACACCTTCGGATTGACCTTGCGCGCCGGAGACATAGCGGATTCACTCTATCAAGCCCGCTTCGAAGGCCCTGCGCCGGACGTGAAAGTCAAAGATGATGTTCTTACAATTCGTTATCCACGACGTCTGTGGCTTCCGGGCATGGAAAAACGTACCGCGCAAGTGACGCTCAACACCGCTATCCCTTGGCACATCATGCTTCAGGGAGGAGCTTCGGAGATAACCGCCGAATTGGGTGAACTCAATCTCGCCGCACTCGAAGTCAAAGGTGGGGCATACATGGCACGGATCGAACTGCCTGCACCGACAGGCATTGTTCCTATACGGATCAGCGGAGGGGCAACCGAAACCACTATTCGGCGTCCCGCAGGTACTGCTGCACGGGTTCACTTGAAGGGCTGGGCCTCAGAATTTGTTTTCGACGATCAAACCTTTTCTGCGCTGGGCAATGATGTGCGCTTGCAAAGTCAAGGCTTCGATCAGACTGCCCCGTACTACGACATTGACGTGGACAGCTCCGTAAGCCAGCTTAAGATCACGTCGGGATAAGGTTTGATGTCGCGTGTTATGTAATTGGTCTGACACCGTCGGATTCGCTTGACTCCAAATCCTGATCAGGGTTACAATTGACAAAATAACAAAATTTGTCAAAACGTCAAAGGTGATCACTTGCCGAGTCCTAAACCTGATAACCCCGACCGTGAACAGCGTATCCTCGACACAGCCTCCGATCTCATCGTCCAGCAGGGTTACGACAAAATTACCATGAGTGATGTCGCCGAAGCATCCGGCATCGGCAGAGGCCTCATCTATCTGCACTTCGATAGCAAAGAAAAACTCTTCGAGGCGCTGCTCATCCGTGAAATCGCCCGCTACGGTCAGGCATGGATGGAGAACTTGGAAACCGATCCCCGCGCCGGAACCCTCGGCGGCATCTTTCGCGGCGTCCTGCACGCCATCAACAGCCGCCCCTTGATGGCCGCCATCGCCCGCCGTGACAAACGCATCTTGGGCAGCTACCTGCGCAAGCCGGATGGCTTCCTCTCTTCGTTACAAACTTCGTCGGTCAGTGTCGGGCTGATTCAAGCGCTGCAGCAGGCTGGAACGGTTCGCAAAGATATAGACCCTGCCGTTGCCGCTCATATCCTCGACATGCTTTCCTACGGGCAGCTAAGCATCGGTGACCTTAAATCGCCGGATACTTTCCCGCCCTACGAAGTGGTCATGGAAACCATCGCCGACATGATGGATCGCTTGCTCACGCCTGAAGGTGGCGGCAATATCGAAGCCGGTAAAGCCGTGCTGCGTCAGATCGCAGCCGAGGCCAACGCCCAGTTTGAACAAATAAAACACGCAAAGGAAGTAAACGAAGGACAACAATCATGACTCAACCCTCTACTCAACCCGCCCCAACGCTTCAAAGCCTGATCCCATCCATGCTAAAAACGTTCGTCATCGGCGTAATTGCCTTAGGGGTGCTACTGTTTATCCCCGCATGGACGCTCAACTATTGGCAAGCGTGGCTGTTTATCGCCGTCTTTATGATCTCCGTGAATGTCGTCGGCATCTACCTATCCCTGAACGATCCGGCGCTGCTCGAACGCCGTAAAAAGTTCGGGCCGGGGCAGGAACAGAACGCCGCCCAGAAAATCATTATGTCCCTCGCCTTACTCGCCATCGTCTCGCTGTTCGTCTTCTGTGCCCTCGATCACCGCTTCGGATGGTCGCCCGTATCGCCCGCCGTCTCCATCCTTGGTGATGTGTTGGTCGCGCTCGGATTGTTCATCAACCTCTTGGTCTTCCGCGAAAACAGCTACGGCGGCTCAACCGTTGAAATCCGTGATGATCAGAAAGTCATCTCCACCGGCCCCTATGCCATCGTTCGCCATCCCATGTATGTCGGCGTGTTGGTCATGATGTTCGGTGTACCGCTGGCGCTCGGTTCAGCCTTGGGATTGGTAATCTTACTGCTGGTCATTCCGGTACTCGCATGGCGCATCCTCGACGAGGAAAAGATGCTGAAGCACGACTTAGCAGGTTACAACGAATACGCTCAAAAGGTGCATTATCGTCTTCTGCCCGGTTTGTGGTAATAACATGCTCCAATGGGAGCTTCATCCCCACCATGACCTGATCTTTGTAATAGCCGTCCGCCGCATGCCGAATTACTATGTTAAAGTGAAAGCAAGTTTCCTTGGCATCGAATCGAGGTAAAGCACATGTCCGGCTGGCAATCCGATTATCTTCAGGTCAATGGGGCGCGTTTACATTACATCCGTACCGGAGGCAACAAGCAACCGCTGTTGATGGCACACGGATTCAGTGACGATGGCCCCTGTTGGACGCTGGTCGCCGAAGCGCTCGAATCGGATTATGACATCATCATGCCCGATGCGCGTGGGCATGGCCTTACCGAAGTGACCGAAGCACGCATCACGCCGGTCCACATGGTCAATGATCTAAAAACCATCATCGAATCGCTGGGCTTACACCAACCCATCATCCTCGCTCATTCGATGGGCGCGTTGATGACCCTCGCCTTTGCCGGTACCTATCCCGACGTTCCCAGGGCCATCCTCTTGGAAGACCCGCCCGCGTGGTGGTATGAAGGCGCACAGCCCTTGGCAAAGACGCCCGAAGACTATGCCGAAGCGCACAAAGGACTCCTCGCTCTTAAAACGCAGCCCAAAGAGGCGCTCATTGCCCAACGGCGTCAACAATCCCCAACATGGTCGGACGCCGAATTGGGCTTCTGGGCCGACTCGAAATTGCGCCTCAGCCCATCCGCCTTACAGATGTTTCAGCCCAGCGTCCAAATGAGTCTGGACTGGAAAACCTTGAGCCAGCAGGTGACCTGTCCCGCCCTCGTTCTGACAGCGGACGTCTCGCTCGGTGGGCTGATCTCAGAGGAAGGCGCAGCAGCGCTCAAAAAGCTCATTCCACAGCTTCAGGTCGCCCATATCGCAGAGGCAGGCCACAGCGTTCACCGCGAACAGATGCAAAATTATATGATTGCGGTAAAGGCTTTTCTGGATAGCATCGCATAATTAAAGAACGCATTTTGTAGGCCTGAGGCGTGTATTAAACGCCATAGGGCCGCGACATTGAAATAGAGCACTTCAATTCGATCAGGTGTCGATCTTCGAAGCGCCTTGAGTGCGCTTGTCTGGTTGTTAGCCGCATGGATTGAGCCTGCGGCGGTGTAGGCGATGTGAGAAATAAGCACGAACCGGTTAAAAACAATTTCCGGTCGGTATCGGACGCACCATGACATCAAACCGGAGCTTAGTCCCTGCCTTAACCTGATGTTTGTAATAGGTGCTAACGGGATGGTTTGATTACTATACTAACCAATAGTAATTTTTTTGTAGTACGAAATCGAGGTACAGCAAATGTCCGGTTGGCAATCAGGTGATTTACAGGTCAATGGGCTGCGCTTACATTACACGCGTACCGGCGGAGCCAAACCGCCGCTGGTGCTGGCACACGGCTTCAGTGATGACGGCTCGTGCTGGACTCCGGTCGCTAAAGCGCTGGAAGCCGATTATGACATCATCATGCCCGATGTGCGCGGACATGGTTTCTCCGAGGCGCCTGAAAAAGGTTATACAACGCTTGAACAGGCTAATGACCTCAAGCAGATCATCAACGCCTTGGGACTAAAAAAGCCGCTCATTCTCGGTCACTCAATGGGCGCGATAGTAGCGCTGGCGCTGGCAGGCATCGAACCGAAACTGCCCCGCGCCATCTTGCTCGAAGACCCGCCCGCGTGGTGGTATCAGGGCGGTATGCCTCCGCCGATGACTGCTGAACAGTTTGCCAAGATGCGAGCAGATTTTGCCGGGTTCAAACAAATGACCCGCGAAGAACTCATCGCCAAGCAGCACCAATCCAGTCCCACATGGTCGGATGAAGAACTCGGGCCTTGGGCCGACTCCAAACTGCGGCTGAGTCCCAACATCGTCGAAATCTTTGAATCAAATATGGCGGCCAGCATCGATTGGCCTGTTGTCCTGCACCAGATTACCTGTCCCGCCTTACTCATCACCGCCGATGTCAAACGGGGAGCGATTGTTTCGGCTGAAGGAACCGCCGCGCTGAAGAAGATTATCCCACAGCTTCAATCCGTCCATATCACCGATGCTGGTCACTGCATCCACCGTGAACAGATGAACGTCTACATGGCGTCCGTTAAGGCCTTCCTTGCCGACGTCGCTGATTAATACTGAAAACCAATCAAAACAACCGCGTTTATCCAACGTCTTTAAAGTCCCCTCGCTGCGCAGCGGAGAGGGGATTTAGGGGTGAGGATGCCTTCCACGAGAATTTTTGTTCTAAAACTCGAATTTATAGCTTCCCACCATTTAAAATCGCCACCCCAAAAAGCCTTATAGAGGGGTGTGAATTTGCTGCCCACAGAACCCCATCTCATGCTATAATGCGAACATATTTTCTCGGCATAGCTCAAGGATAGCATTGTGGCACGATCAACCCTCCGCACCCTAACCGCCGACGATGCACGCCGTCTGGCGATTGCCCGTCAGCATCTCGACAGCGCTGATCCCGCTGACATGCTCGATCTTGTCCGTGATCTCGGCTGCCTCCAGCTTGATCCGACTAATGCTGTCGCCAAGAGTCACTTGCTGGTCTTGTGGAGCCGCTTGGGTGCGTTTGACGAATCCACCTTGGATCGCCTGCTCTGGGAAGATCGCGCCCTATTCGAGTATTGGGCACACGCCGCCTCGATTGTGCTCACCGAAGATTATCCCATTCACAAGTATTGGATGAACACCTACGGCACCAAGGACGCCCCTTGGGGGCAGCGTATGGCGAAATGGTCGGAAGATAACGCCACCCTCCGCGATCATATTCTGGATGAAATCCGTCAGAAGGGCGCGCTTCCCTCCAAAGTCTTTGAGGACAAATCGGAGGCGGCGTGGCAGTCCACTGGCTGGACGGGCAACCGCAACATCAGCCAGATGCTCACCTACCTGTGGGAAAAAGGTATTCTCATGATCGCCTCGCGCAAAGGCGGCCATCGCTACTGGGATTTGACCGAACGCGTCCTCCCAAGCTGGACGCCGCAGGACGATCTCTCGCCGAATGAATTCACCCGCCGCGCCGCCCAACGCGCACTTCGAGCACTCGGCGTCGCCACCACCCGCCAGATCATCCAGCACTTCACCCGCTCCCGTTATCATGAGCTGCCGACCGTTATGAAGGAACTGGTGCAGGATGGCCTCATCGAGCCGGTACAAATCACCGATGGTGGCGCGTCCAAGTGGGCGGGCGAGTGGTATATCCACCAGCTTGATCTGCCGCTGCTCGAACAGATTCAATCCGGCACATGGACAGGCCGCACCACACTGCTCTCGCCCTTTGACAACCTCATCTGTGACCGCGCCCGCACCCAGAAGATGTTTAACTTCGACTTCAAGCTCGAAATCTATGTGCCCAAAGCCAAACGTCAGTACGGCTATTATGTGCTGCCCATCCTTCACAACGACCAGCTTATCGGACGCATTGATCCGCTCATGAACCGCAAGCAGAACATCCTCGAGATTCAGTCCGTCTACGCCGAACCCGATGCCCCGCAGAGTCCCGAAGTCGCCCAAGCCATCCGCGCATCCATCGAATCACTCGCCAGCTTCCTTGGTGCCACCACCATCAACTACGCCGACAAAATCCCCGCTTTCTGGCAGCCCGCTTTGAAAGGAAGTTAAAGCTTTTTCAGCCTTATAATGGTGTCAACAGAACTTGGTAGGGGCACAGAATACTTCGTCCGGCAAACTCAGTAGGTGATCAGGATGTTTTCAATCCACAATGATGTTGTTGATGCCGCTAAAGAGTTGAATCTCAAAATTGTGGAACTTCCAGAAGGTGAGCGCGAAAATATTAGGAATAGTGTCGCTCATAAATTTGCTGCTGGATCCGTGCATTGGCTTTGGGAAAAGCTGAATTCGGCTACAAGTATTCGGAACGGTGACGCATGGAGATGGATAGATGATTTTATAAAGGGAGAACCTATACTGCTATTTTTTAATTTTGGGGATGATAAATCGATGTTCCTTCTATATGATTATAAACATATTGTGGATTTACTCGGTGAAACCAGTGGGTTCGAATTTTATATTACAAACCCGAAAAATGAATTTCTCATTTGTTTCAATCATCATGATTACTTAATTGCATCAGGTACAGCCGAATCTTGGTTAGCAGAAATAAAACTTTCACGCAACAATCAATAGTTTAAATCAGCTTTCATAATCCCCCACATCAACCTTGTAGGGGCGCAAGGCTTTGTGCCCTTCATTCATCCAAATTTTCACTAAACTTTCCACCCCATTTCCCACCCTATTCTAACCATTTTCAAATTGCCAAATTTGAACTTCTGTTCTATCCTATAGATATGCAAAACTCTTTTTCTCTGCGTCTGTGCGAAGCCTCCTTTAGGGCTGCGGTTCAACTGTATTCGTCTTCTCTTGCAACTTGGAGCTTGTCGCTTGCAACTGACCCATTGGCGGCACTACGGGAGCCATCCGCCGCGCCACTGCCAATTCAGCGGATACAGCCGAGCCATCCGCCGAACCCCATGTCGGCGGTGGCATTACGAGAGCGTCCCGCTGCATTTGTGCCAATTCAGCGGACATGAGCGAACCTCCCGCCGACACAAAATATCCCCTCAGCGGATATACGGGAGCGGTTCGCCTGCCATTTCAGCGGCCAAATGTGCAAATTGTGCAAAAATTGCGAATTTTGCAAATCATATACATCACGAATAAAAAACGAGAGGCATCCCAATTATTTAGAACGCCTCCCGCATCATCGGTTTTGCTCCCCTCTCCGAGCTGTACTCAGCGGTTGGGAGAGGGGCAGGGGGTGAGGTTATCTCACCTCAACCTGACTCTCCACACCTTCCGACCAACCCGGCTGACCACCGCCTACGGACAGTGTGAATGTGCCGCGCTCCAATGTCCGTGAACCGTCGTCCAGCACACGGGTAAACTGCGCCGAAGCCAGCTTAAATGTCGCCTGCTGTGTCTCACCTGCCTTGAGATGCACCCGCTGGAAAGCCGCCAACTGCCGTATCGGATAACCCTCACGATTGGCGCTGAGATAAACCTGCGCCACTTCATCACCTTCACGCTCACCTGCGTTGGTCACGTCCACCGAAACAGTCAGCGTATCACCCTCTGAAACCGAGGCCGCGCTCGTGCTCAAGTGACTGTACCCGAAGCGGGTGTAGCTCAGCCCATACCCGAAAGGATAGAGCGGCTCGCCCGTAAAGTAGCGGTAGGTGCGCCCCGTCATGTTGTAATCCTCAAACGCGGGCAAATCCTCCACCGACTTGTAGAACGTCACCGGTAAGCGTCCCGCCGGGTTATAGTCCCCGAACAGCACGTCCGCTATCGCCGTGCCGCCTTCCTCGCCGGGATACCACGCCTGAAGGATGGCCGGAACATGCGCCTGCGCCCAGTTGACCGCCACCGCGCTTCCGTTCAGGAGCACCACCACAACCGGCTTTCCGGTTTCATGCAGCGCCTTCAGGAGGTCTTCTTGAACATCCGGCAAATCCAACCGCAGCCGGTCACCGAGGCTGATCAAGCCTTCGGGCAGCCCTTCCTGCTGGCCTTCTTCACCTTCCAGCGCTTGCGATAAACCGCCGACGAAGATCACCACATCGGCCTGCTGCGCCAGTTTGACCGCTGCTTCAATCTCGGCGCTCTTGGGATCAAAGACGCCGCAGCCCCGCGCATAAGTCACTTCGGTATCCGTGCCGACTTTAGCGCGAATGCCGTCCAACGGTGTCACGCTGCTGGACGGCGTGCCGTTGTAATTGCCCAGCAAAATTTCAGGGTCGTGGGCGTTCGGCCCGATCACCGCGATCCGCTTGAGGTTCTTCGCCAGCGGGAGGAATTGGTTGTCGTTCTTGAGCAGGACAATCGACTCTTGCGCCGTCCGCAGCGCAAGCGCCCGATGTTCCGGCGAGTCATTCACGCTGATCGGAATTTGGGTATAAGGCACCTGTTCCGGCGGGTCGAACATCCCCAGTTGGAAGCGTCCGGTGAACAACCGCACCAGCGATTGATCCAGCGTCGCCTCATCAATCAGACCTTGCTCGACCGCTTCCTTCAATGAGCGGTAGGTCGCGCCGCATTCCAGATCACACCCCGCCTTGACTGCTACTGCTGCGGCCTCGGCTGCCGTTTCAACCGTGTGATGGTGCTTATAAATGTCGGTGATCGCGCCGCAGTCGGATACCACGAAGCCATCAAAGCCCCAGCGCTCCCGCAAAATCTTCTGGAGCAGTGCCGGACTGGCGCAGGCTGGTTCGGTGTTGACGCGGTTATAAGCCCCCATGATCGACACCGCTTGGCCTTCGATGATGCAGGCTTCGAAGGCCGGTAAATAGGTTTCCCACAAATCGCGCTCGCTCGGATGTACATCGAAAGTATGGCGCGCGTGTTCCGGCCCACTGTGGACGGCATAATGCTTGGGCGTGGCGGCCACCTTCAGATAGTTGGGATCATCACCCTGCAAACCCGTGACGAAGGCCACACCGATGCGCGAAGTCAAATAGGGGTCTTCGCCATAAGTTTCCTGTCCGCGTCCCCATCGTGGATCACGGAAGATATTGATGTTAGGCGACCAGAAAGTTAGTCCGGTGTAGATGTCAAACACACCGTTGCGCACGAACTCATGATGTTTGGCCCGTGCCTCGTCCGAGATGACCGTCGCTACCTCATGTATCAGCGGCACGTTCCACGATGCGGCCATCCCAATCGCCTGCGGGAAAACCGTCGCGATGCCTGCCCGTCCCACGCCGTGCAGGCACTCATTCCACCAGTTGTGGGCTGGAATGCCCAGCCGCTCGATGGCTGGCGCTTCATAAATCATCTGGCTGATTTTTTCGTCCAAGGTCATCTGGCTGACCAGTTCCCGCGCCCGTGTTTCAAAAGCTTTTTTATTCATAATTCCCTTCTATGAGCAACTTTTCGACATGACCGGAATCATACACTAAGCGCTGCCCATAACCAACAGAAAAGGCGCCTGTTTCCAAGCGCCTTTAATCACTTTATCTATCGCTCAGTACTCGGTACTCAGCAGTTTGATTGCTTACTTAGCGAAGTCGACCGCGCGGGTTTCGCGGATCACCTGCACCTTGATCTGACCCGGATACTGCATGCTCTCTTCGATCTTGCGGGCAATATCCCGCGCCAGTTGCAGCGAGGTGTAATCGTCAATCACATCCGGACGGACGATGATACGCACTTCGCGTCCGGCCTGTAGGGCATAACTCTGTTCCACGCCTTCGAAGCTGTTGGCGATGTCTTCCAGCGTCTTGACACGCTTGATGTAGGTTTCCATGCTCTCGCGTCGGGCACCGGGGCGTGCGCCGGAAATGGCGTCTGCCGCTTCCACGATGTACGACTCGACGTATTCCTGTTCCACTTCATGGTGATGGCTGGCGATGGCGTTCACGATACGGGCATTCACACCGTAGCGCTTGGCGAAATCGGCACCGATCAGGGCGTGCGTCCCTTCGATTTCATGGTCGAGCGCCTTACCGATGTCATGCAGCAAGCCGCCTGCCTTGGCGATCTGCACGTCCGCGCCCAACTCCGCCGCGATCATACCAGCGATGTGCGAGGTTTCAACCGAGTGAGCGTGCTGGTTCTGTCCGTAACTGGTACGGAACTTCAAGCGTCCCAGCAGCTTAATCACTTCAGGATGCAAACCGGGGATACCGGCTTCATAGGCTGCGCGTTCGCCTTCCTCACGGATGCTGTTTTCGACTTCAACCTTGGCGTCTTCCACCAACTGCTCGATACGAGCCGGATGGATACGGCCATCGACCACCAGCTTGGCCAGCGCCCGTTTCGCCACTTCACGCCGCACCGGATCAAAGCTGCTGATAGTCACCGATTCCGGTGTATCATCGACCACCACATCGACGCCGGTCGCAATTTCGAAGGCACGGATGTTACGGCCTGCGCGTCCGATGATACGGCCCTTCATTTCGTCGCTCGGGAGCTGCACCACGCTCACCGAAATTTCACTGACGTGTTCGGAGGCCAAACGCTGTACCGCCAGCGCGATCACGTCACGGGCGCGGTTATCGGCTTCTTCACGGGCTTCGGCTTCCACCTGCCGGATCATACGCGCCATATCGCTGCGCGAGTCCCGCTCTACTACCGACATCAGTTCTTTCTTGGCTTCGTCAGTGGTCATCTGGGCGATGCGTTGGAGTTCAGCGGTACGCTGTTCCTCTAACTTTTGCAGATCACTCTGCTGCTTATCCAACCGGCTCTGACGTTTATTCAGGTTCTGGTCGCGCTGCTCCATCCGCTCTAGGCGGTTATCCAATTCTTCACGGCGCTTGATAAGTCGCTCGTCCTCTTTGTCCAGTTCACGCCGTCTGCGCAGTGAGGCTTGTTCGCTTTCCTCGATGACTTCCCGCGCCTTGGCTTCCGCATTCTTCTGTAAGGTTTCACTTTGAATGCGCGCTTGGTCTATGATGGCCCGCGCTTCAGCTTCAGCCTGTTCTTTCCGATTTTTACCCTGCGAATTCTGATAAGATCGCAGTCCGTAGAACCCGGCTGCTAATCCGATTGCCAGCCCGATGATTAGGGCGACAATCACTGCCACAATATCCATACGGTTTATTCCTCATCGTCATTATCATCCCGGTTAAAATAGTCGGGGTCGTCAGCTTCCAACGCTTCGATCAAGCGGGTGACGACATCCTGAGTGGTGCTGTAGGAAAATCCCCGACGCTGTAAGAAGGCATTCATCTTGGTCTTGAACTCCCGCAGGCTGCGGTTACGGAGTTTGCGCAGCTGCGTGGTGGCGGCTTTATACGCCAGATCAGACTCGTTTTGTTCGCTTAAAGCTTCAGCAATCGACGCGTCAGTCAGCCCTTTTTGGCGCAGCTCTTGGCGCAGCGCCCGGTGGCTCAGCGGTTTGAATTGGCTGCGGTTTTCCACCCAATAACGGGCAAAAGCCGCGTCATCCAAATAACCCAGCCCCCTCAAGCGTTCGACAGCCGCGTCAATCACGGCTTCAGGCGTTTCTTTTTCAGTCAGGTTGCGGCGAACTTCTTGCTCACTGCGCGGACGGTAGCTCAGGAAATGGGCAGCCGTATTGACTGCCTGCACCACCGCGTCTGTCTCACGCAGCACGGCGATTTCCGCTTCGCTCAGCACTTGCCCCTTCCGCAAACGGGCGGCATCCAGCAAGTTAAGGCCGAAGGCGAATTCGCCATCAATGAAGACGTTCACGCGTTCTTTATCGCGCTTTTGCACTTCCAGCGCGGTAATCACACCTTTTGCCAACCGTCAGCCCTTTAAAAGCAAACAGCCGTCGCTGTACGAATGCAGCCACGGCTGTGCGGATTAGGCAGTTGAGAACGTTAAATGTCGCGCCTGAAAACGGTGCGTCCGGTTTATAAAGGTTGAATCGGCCTCATCGTGCGAGGATCTAAATCCGATTCATCGATTTCGGTGGGCTAATGTCCCGTGCAGACCATTTACGAGTACATTGGTTCATCGTTAATGTTGACGGCTACAAGAGCCGGAAGTCCTTTTTCAGCGCTGTGTCACATCCGCCCAAACGGGGGCGGGTTGGGTTGCATAAGAGTCGTTCTTCAATGTCAGCCGTGGGTTTGATACATGGATTACAACACCACTTGCTTATATTATGCACAATTTAAGGAATTTGCACAACTAACAAAAACCACCGGCTGATGGGCGGTTTCCTAACTGATTTCTGATGGCTTCCACATCCATTCTCAAACCGCTGCCCTGATGCTCATCTCAACGCGGTATTCCCCTATACTGGTCGCACCACGTACGTACCGCCTGTTTCCGTTTCAAATTGAATGGTATGCCCACTTTTGCGACCCTCGATTGCGACAGGGACTCGGGCACGGACTTGGCAGATACGCCCCTTATGAGATCGGATGACTGCTTTGGTCAGCTTGCCATCTTTCCACGTGATGTCCACTTCAAAGCCGCCCCGTGCCCGCAACCCCGTCACCTGTCCGCAAGCCCATACGTCGGGCAGCGCGGGTAAGAGATCAATAATCTCCGTATGGCTTTGTAGCAGCATTTCAGCGACGCCTGCTGTATATCCAAAGTTGCCGTCAATCTGGAATGGCGGGTGGGCATCAAACAAATTCAGATAGACGCCGCCCATCTGGTTGTAAACAATATCCGTGTTTTCCACCAGCGTCAGCAAATAACGAATGATGCGGTAAGCATGGTTCCCATCACGCAGCCGTGCCCACATGTTGATCTTCCAACCCAGTGACCAGCCCGTGCTGTAATCCCCACGGATGGCGAGCGTCTGTTTCACGGCTTCAATCAGTTCGGGATGGGTATCCGGAAGCAACTGCCGTCCGGGGTAAACGCCAAAGAGATGCGAGATATGCCGGTGCTTGGGATCAGCCTCCATGAAATCCTGCGACCATTCTTGAAGCTGTCCACGTGCGCCGATTTGATAGGGGATCAGCTTTTCGCGGGCTTGGCGGAGCGTTTCGGCAAAGGCCGCGTCCTGCTCAAGGATGGTGCAGGTTTCAATGCAGTTCGTGAACAAATCCCAGATAATCGCCATATCCATCGTCGAGGCGATTGAAACCGCTGCTTTGTCGCCGTTCGGTGCATAAAATTCAAGTTCGGGTGAGGTTGCAGGTGCAGTAACGAGCTGGCCTTGCCCGTTGTCCAGCAGCCAATCCAAGATGAATTCCGCCGCCCCGCGCATAATCGGCCACGCCTGATCGCGCAGAAATTCGATGCTGCCTCCGAAAGCGTAGTGTTCCCACAGATGCTGGCACAGCCACGCCCCGCTCATCGGCCAGTTGGCATAACACGGATTGCCTTTCTGCTCACCGACAGGAGACGCATGCCGCCATAAATCGGTGTTGTGGTGGGATGTCCAGCCTCGCACACCGTAATAAGTTTGGGCTGTTTTAGTACCCGTCTCCTGTAAACCCGCGATCAGATCCAGCAGCGGTTCATGACATTCGGCAAGGTTTGCCGTCTCCGCAGGCCAGTAATTCATCTGGGCGTTGATATTAATCGTCCAATTTGAACTCCACGGCGGACGCACCAGTTGATTCCAGATACCCTGTAAATTGGCGGGCTGCGTACCGGGGCGCGAACTGGCAATCATCAGATAGCGCCCGTACTGGAACATCAAGGCTTCCAGCGCGGGATCATTTCGCACGCCAATTTCCTGATCGTAACTGCTGGTTTCTTGCAAAGGTGTGACGTAAATGGCTTTTAGCCGTTCATCGGTCGGGATGTCCACTTTAGAAGGCGCGTCTATTTCAAGGCTCACCCGCCCGAACAGCGCTTGATAATCGGCAATATGGCGTTCCAGTAATGAGGCGTATGGCCGTTTCGCCGCTGCATCCAGATGCGACACAACATCCGGTGAAGGGTCTTTATCAGGAGCTTGGTCGAAGCGCTTAAAACTGGTCGCCGCCGGGATCAGCAGTGTGACGGCACTTGCACCTTCAACCTGTATCGATTTTCCGTTGCTGCTGATGCCGCCACCTTCCGCCATCACACGGACGCGGAACTCAAACCGGATGGCATTGTCACCATATACAACGGCGTTTTCGGATGCACGATTAACCGGTTCGCATCGTGATGGCGCTTTTCCGCTAATCGTCAGCGTATCAGACTCGAGCTGAAGGCTGTGCGGATGAGGCGTGTCAATCGCCGCCTCAAAGCTGATCGCTCCTGCTTGGTCACTGGATAATCGCACTACGATCACTTGATCAGGAAAGCTAGAGAACACTTCTCGTGTGAATGTGACACCGTTGCTGCTGTACCGTGTGGTGGCAACCGCCCGATTGAGATCCAGTTCACGCCGGTAGTCACTCACTGAAAAACTGCCGAAGTTGAGGTGCAAATCGCCCAGAGGTTGATAGGCCTGCGCGTTTGGTCCCTGCATCTGCCGTGCGATTTCATTCGCTTCGGCGTAGCGCCCTTCAAACAACAGCCGCCGCACTTCGGGTAACAGCGACTTGGCTTGTAAATTGTCCTCTTTGTCCGGATTTCCTGACCACAACGTATCCTCATTGAGTTGGATCAGCTCGTCATTTGCCCGACCAAATACCATCGCGCCGAGGCGACCATTGCCCACAGGCAGGGCTTCCGACCATGTCTTCGCATCCTGCTTGTACCACAACATCAAATTTTGAGTGCTCATCACGCTACAACTTTCTTCAATAATTCTTAATTTCAATTAGGTATCAATGGGATCGATTATATCGGCAAGGGAAACCATTCCCTAATCCAATCACCCTATCAACGGGATTTCCACAGTATAATCCCCGCAATTTATTCTTTGTTCGCAAGGAACGTGCCTCATGTCGCGCATCACCTCACTCTCGGCCATCGAAATATTGGACAGCCGCGCTCGCCCTACGGTTAAAGCCTCGATCACACTCGCCAGTGGCGCGAAGGCTGAGGTCTCGGTTCCATCCGGCGCGTCTACAGGCACCGCCGAAGCCCTCGAACTGCGCGACGGTGATCCACAGCGTTATAATGGGTTGGGCTGCCGTAAAGCCGTTGAAAACATCCGCACCACCATTCAAGCCGCGCTTGTCAGGCGGGATTTCGCTGCCCAATCCGATCTCGACTCCGCGCTGCTCGAACTGGATGGCACACCCAACAAAGCACGACTAGGGGCGAATGCTATCCTCGCGGTGTCGATGGCCTTCGCGCGGGCACAAGCCGCCGATGTAGACATTCCGCTTTACCAGCATTTCGCGGCCATGCGCAATGGCTCGCCGCGTCTACCAAAGTTGACAGTCAACCTCTTTAGCGGTGGCAAACACGCGGGTGGACAGGTCCCGATTCAAGATGTGCTGGTCGCGCCGCTCGTCCCGACCATCGACGATGCTCTCGCCATCACCTACGATGTCTATCAAGCGGCTGCACAGCTCACCGCAGAGAAATATTCGGTGCGCGCCCTCAAAGCCGATGAGGGTGGCCTTGCTCCGCCGTTCCCGTCGATTGATGTCATGCTGTCAGATGCGGTCGCGGCGATTGAACGTGCCGGTTACACCCCCGGCAAAGATGTGGCGCTGGCAGTCGATGTTGCGTCCAGCCATTTCTATATCGATGGGCATTACCACATCAACGGCCAAGCGCTGGATACCTCCGGCATGGTCGCGCTGCTCATGGATTGGATTTCGCGCTATCCGATTATCAGTGTTGAGGATGGGCTATCCGAGGAAGATTGGGCAGGTTGGCAGGCGTTTTATCAGGCCGCGCAGGATAAGGTCATGGTTTTAGGCGATGACTTGCTCTGCACCAATCCGGCACGCATTCAGAAGGCGGTTGATCGCAACGCCGCCGACAGCCTGCTGCTCAAGGTCAATCAGATTGGCACACTCAGCGAAGCCTTACAGTCGTATGAATTGGCGCGTCAAGCCGATTGGCGTGTGGTTGTCAGCGCCCGCAGCGGTGAAACGGAGGATAACTGGTTGGCGGATTTGGCGGTAGGCTGGGCAGGAGACTACATCAAGATTGGCTCGATCATGCAGTCCGAACGCCTCGCCAAATACAACCGCCTTCTGGAAATTGAGGCAGAGCAGACGAAATAAAATTGAAAAGACTGTGCCTGACTGATGTATTGAGCCAAGCACAGCCTCAGTGTTTTAAACGCGGCCTTCCTGCTTTTCACTGCTCACGTCCATGATGAAGGCGCGCAGGTTAAAACGAGGATAATCACGCTGTGGGGCTGCGGCTTTGTGCTCGATCGCACTGGATGAATAAGGCATCTCTGGTTCGAGACGAATCGCCCGGCTGATAACATAACAGCGCAGGCACATGTCCTCTTTGGCTTCCCGCGTGTTCTTCCCACAAATTGAGCAGCGCATCATACACCCGCTTTCTGTACTTGATCGAACTATCTTCAAAATAGCGGCAAGTCAATTGCGCTGCATCCCCACGATGGCTCATTCCGGCTAGGTGAGGTGGACTTCCGATTTGCCTAGCCACTCAGGCTGTTAACCGCGTTCAGGAAAAACTTGAATCACGCAGTGTGAAACAGTTGGTACGGGATGATCCAACCAAGATAGAATGTACGCGCTATAATTAAGAATAATTACTTTACTTCTCACAGGCTGTGATAGCTCGTGAAGAGGAGAAAATATTATGACTCGGTTTGGAGCACACGCGTTTGTTTGGGTCGGCGATTGGACCACCGAAAGCGGAAATCACGCTATCGCTGAAGCCGCACAAGTCGGATATGACTTTATTGAAATCCCTTTATTGAAACCCGCCGCTTTTGATGCGAAAGCACATAAGAAAGCGCTGAAAAAAGCTGGTATTGGCGCGGTGGCGTCCACCGTTTTGCCGCGTGACGCCCATATCCCGATTGACCGTAAGAAAGCCAAAAAGTTCCTGATTACCTGCTTAGACAAACTGGAAGCTATCGGGGGCACGTATCTCTGCGGCTGCATCGGCTTCGCGCATGGTTACATCACGGGCGCGCCGCCGACCGCTGAAGAGCGTCAAGCGGTCATCGAAACCATCACCGAAGTCGCGCATGAAGCCAAGAAGCGGGGCATCACATTGGGCTTCGAAGTCTGCAACCGTTATGAAACTTATATGTACAACACACTTGAAGATGGGCAAGCCGCCGTCAAAGCCATCCGCGCGGCCGGTGCGGATAACATCGAACTGCATGGCGATACCTACCAGATGACCACCGAGGAAGAAGGCTTCTTTAAGCCGATAATGGCGACGGCTGAAACACTGGGCTACATGCACATGAGCGAAAGTCATCGTGGCATGCTCGGCACCGGCACCATCAATTGGGAAGCTGTTTTCCAAGGCTTGCGAGCCATTAACTATAAAGGGCCGCTGGTGCTCGAATCGTTCGCGGCGATTAATGCCGACTTGATCCGGGCGACCTGTTTGTGGCGTCCGCCGAATCAACCACCGGCAATCCTCGCATCCGAAAGTCTGAAGTTTATGCGGGCTGGCGCGGAAAAGATTGGTTTAAGCTGATTCGATAGACCATTCATTGCATAAATTGCATTTTAAACGGGAGCGTTACGACGTGCGCTCCCGTGTTTACATCCCCAGAATTTGACCGACGAACGACCTCGCGAACATATATACTAACCAAATTCTACCTGAACTCATACCATAAAAAGATAGAATTAACGTTCTAAGCCGTGCTATTATAACTGTGTGTTGGAAATTTGTTATATCACCAACCAAGGCGCATACCAACTGCGCTATTGGTGTCTCAAATAAACGGCGCAAGCAACCATCCCTAATATTTTGAATGGGGCTGGGGGGAGCTTAACGCAATCAACAAGGTAGAATGGATGGCTGCAAACAACGATGCGTAGATTAAAATCAACTCTCGACCCTGAAGTGCTGGAAGAAGTGTTTCGCTTCTTATGTGAATACAATCGCCAATTCGGTTATTCGCCCACCATGCGCGAAATCTCCGAAGCCTGTTACATGTCGCGTCCCAATATGTACCGCTACCTTGATCGGCTGGAAGCCCAGAACCGCATCGCGCGGGATTCGGGCATCGCGCGGGGCATTACGCTCATTGCTCCTTGCCCTGAGGAATAATCAGATGGGGCAACCGCTGACTTGTCGTCCATTCCAAAACAGTGATGCGGCGATGTGCTGCGAAATCATTAACCGCTGCATTCCGCTTATGGACGGTTTGAATGACGCCGCGCGTGAATTTTTACTTACTAAAAATACGCCCGCCTCGCTGATTGCAGACTTGCAAGCGACGTTCGCGCTGGTATGCTTCGACGGACAGACGGCTCTGGGGTTAGGTGCGCTTCACCGTGCCAACTGCGAAATCAAGCGGGTGTATGTCGACCCGCTTCAACACCATCATGGCGTGGGACGCAGCATCATGCAGCGGTTAGAAGAAGAAGCGGCTGCCAGCGGGACTAAGACGATTTCGGTTCAAGCGTCACTGAATGCGGTTTCGTTCTACGAGCGCTTGGGCTATCAGCATATTCGACCGGAAACGATAACGATAAGTGACAGCGTCTTTGAGGTCATCTATATGACCAAACCGCTTATCGAATAATCGCTCCTCTTTCTGAGACATTTTGATGTATTCGACCTATTGTGAGGCGGAATGATGACACTATAATCCACATTGAAGCGCCGATTTGCTCAATCAGAAAGTGTCATTGTGTTTCAACGCCGCCCGACTCTTCAGGTTATCTCGCTCCTCCTGTGTGGCATCGCCATCAGTTTATTGTTTCATTTCGGTTTCGCGGCGCGTTACAGCCTCAACCAATTTGGGAATCTTCCACGGCAATCCATCGGTACGCTCAACCAGTATTCGAACGACGGTGCCCTTCTCTACATCCTGACCTTTGTGCTGCTGTTCGCCTGCTATTGGTTAGGCTACCGGATATTACGTGGTTCAACATATCACCCCCTGTTGCTAGTGATCATCGGCTTTGGTGTGGTGTTTAACCTTATCATGCTGCAGATGTATCCAGCGGACGCCACCGACATCTACGATTACATCATCCGCGGGCGCATGACGACCATCTACAATCTGAACCCGCTCAAAGATGTGCCGAATGAAGTCAAGGATGACCCGTTTTACGGCTTCTCCACATGGCACAGCGTCCCATCGGCTTATGGCCCACTGTGGGAAGACTTGGCCGCTTTAGCCAGCCGCCTCGCCGGAGATGACCATGATATCAATGTCATCGCGTATAAGGGGTTAGCGGTCGCGGGATATGCCCTCGCCTCGCTGTGTGTCGGATTAGCGCTGGTAGCTGTTGCTCCACTCCGCTTGCTCAGCGGCCTACTATTGTGGATGTGGAATCCACTTCTTATTTACATGTCGGCGGGTGTCGGCCATCACGATGCGCTGATGGCTGCGGCGATTGCCCTAGCCCTATTTTGCCTCGTCCGGCGCTGGTATGTCGCCTCGACACTAGCGTTGGTACTCGGTGCGCTGCTCAAATTTATCCCCATTATGCTGGTGCCGGTCATTGCGGTTGTCGTCTTGCGTCAACTGCGTGGAAGGCTGCTTGTACGCTATATTCTCTTCTCGGCTATATTGAGTGTGCTTCTAGCTGTCGTAGCCTACGCGCCCTATTGGCACGGCCTAGAAACCCTGCGACTTGAACGCCGCGACCGCATGTATACCGGATCAGTCGCGACCGTCATCCGTGAACTGCTGCTGCCGGCACTGGACAACCAACCGATTGAAACCAATCCGTCTCAGACACCTAACGCCAATGCCCTAATGGCGAACGGGTCGATTATCCTCTTCGGCCTGTTTTACCTGTGGCAGCTTATTGTCTTGTGGCGAGCGGATGATCAAGATGGACTGCTGCCGGTGCGGATTATCGGGCGGGTGCTGCTGTTTTATCTGCTGGTGGTGTCACTGTGGTTCTTTGGCTGGTATGTCATTTGGCTGCTGCCGGTCGTGGTTTTACTCGAAGATACGCCGCTGCGGACTCTGGCGCTGCGTTTTAGCTATCTGGTGACGTGGCAGTCCTTGCTTTACAACTACATCGCCGTCACGACCAAGGGCGGGTTCTGGATTCCGTGGCTCGATCTGGTGCCGGTGACGCTGTTTATGGGTTATTCGTGGGGATATGTGGCTGTTTATCAGGTCAAGAACCTTCTGCGCCATTTGCATATCCATCCGCAGAATGTGGCGATTGGCACCCGTTTGCAACAAGCCCGTCAAGCGGCCAGCCTGACCCGCAGCGACATGAGTGACGAACTGGCCATTCCCTATGATGTGATCGAGCAGTATGAATGCGGCGAAAGAGGCGTGTTGCTTGACGACGCCTATAAGCTGGCCGAACGTTTAGAGCTCACGCTAAGGGACTGGCTGCCGCCGAATCAAACCTAAGCATCGAGCGCGTTCGGCGGATGTGTGGTAGCACCACACTAAGTGGTGGATGCCCAATGAGGGAGCAAGCGCGCCCATAGGAACTCCTCTAAAGACCAGCGATGATCGGTTAAACGAGCAGACCAAGCCGGTGTCTTGAGACTTAATGAAGCATGCGGCCAACAGAAATTGTACAAACAGCCGACAAGAAAAAGGCGTTCACCGACCTGCTGCGCCTGACGAGCAGGACAACGGGTGCGACGGGCAAAGGAAGCCAGATGAGCGCGAAAAGTAGCGTTGAGACGTTCGATGTAGGCGGTGTTGATGGTGGTGCCAACGCCTTGCGTGACATTGAGTAAATAGTGGATCATGCTGCACGAACCCGAAAGCACCCAGCGTTTCATGACCCATTGGTGAGCTGCTTGTTTGACCAGTTGCACCACACTCAGACAAGCCCAGGGTTGTTTGCGCGGTCCGCCCACTCGTCCGCTCAGAACGGGTTCACGAAACACCCGATAGCAGGCTTTGGGATAAGCACTCCAACCGTCAAAGGCAATGACCAACGGAACTTTTTGTGCCCAGTTGTAGATACAGGTCATGATGTGTCGAGCTAACTTTTTATCGCGACTTTCGCGACACACCGCGCCTAACCACAACCGACTGCCGATATTCATGGCCATCGCGATCCACAACACTTGCCGCTGCATCTTCAGGCGGATCTCATCCACTTGCACCTGCTGCAAATTCAATGGACGGATATGTTGATGATGAAAGGCTTCCGCATACATCCCCGCCCGATGCATCCAGTCGGCTACCGTTCGCTCGTCGAGCTCAAAGACCGCTACAATGGCGGCGACTGGACAGCCCCATGCAATTAACCCCACCACCCATGTCACAATCTGGACCTCAGTTCGTAACCCGGCAAACATCGTCCCTTGTCGATACGAAAACGTGTGTCCACAGCTTTTGCATTTACAGCGTTGTCGCGCTTGTTCATGCGAAACAATATTCCCTTTTCCAACTTGGGATGTGTCAGTTGCCGGGTTAGCCGCGTAATGGCGAAAAAGCAAATCACAAGTGCGACAACAGCCAACAGCAGTTCCAGAAAATAACGGGTGATGTCATACGCTTCCGCGCTCAAGAAAGAAATTAAGACGCCTATGCCCAACAAACTGAAGCCTATCAGTCCTCCGAGAATGCGGCTGAGCCTGCGGTAACGCCGCCGCCTGTACAGTTTCATTTCCACTTGATCGAGCGGAATCAACTGCTTGACATCATGGATGACGATTGGCGCTCCATGCCGTTCAGACCAGTCCTGTATCCGCTGTCGGTGCTGGTGATAACCCGCTTCCAGATCATTTTTGACGAACTGTGAGATATAGTTCGGTTCATTGATGCGTTCGCCGATGGGATACAGGGTTTCGATGAGGGCGTTATCCGTAAACCATGAGATGAAGGCGATTATCAATGTCGATTTTTCAGATTTGTAACTACTGACACTGGCGCAGGTGGTCGCATCGGCATCAATGTAATACCAGCAGACGTTATATTGACGCTGCCAAAACAGCTTTATTTCCAGCCGTCCGATGCCCTGAAATCCCAGTTTGGCGAGACGCTGAATACCCTCTTCTTTGGCGTTGTACAGGGGTAGCGGCCCGGACGTTACATCCCGAAGGGTGTTACGCCCCCAAGGGAAATTCATGATGCAAAGCTGAAACGCACAAAAAAGAACGACAAGCACCAAAATCACAAGGACCACACCGAGGAAGATCGTCATAATAGATCACTGAGCTTTCTAGGAGCCGTGCAATAGGCTTATTCTACGATTATATGATCGATCTCCCTTTGGGAACTTTATGCTCTGGCCTGTACTAACCTTTGAGTGCGCCGTCCAACATGGCACGGAAGAAGACATTACGCATGGCGAGGAACAGTGCCAGCACCGGAATCATGATGATGATGGCCGCAGCCGCCCACACATGATAGGCCACTTCAAACGAAGACTGGAAATCGTAGAGGCCGACCGTCGCGGTCTTATTGCCAATCGCCAGCACTACCGCGAACAAAAACTCATTCCACGTATCGACAAAGTTCAGTAAGAATGCCGCGAACAATCCCGGCAGTGCCAGCGGCACCACCACCCGCCACAGTGCCCCGAACGGCGTGCAGCCATCGATCAGCGCGGCTTCTTCCATCTCGGTCGGGATCGCGTCGAAGAACGCCCGAATAATCCAGATGCTAAAGGGCAGCGCGCCCGCCGTATACACCGCTACCATCAGCTCATGGGTATTCAGGGCGCCCACGTCACTCGCCATGCGGTATAAGGGCAGCAGGTTGGTCAAACGCGGGATCATCATCAAGCCGAGGATGAGGAGTTCGAGCGTCCGGCTGCCCTTGAAACGGTAGCGGGAAAAGGTGTAAGCCGATAAGCTGGCTAAAGGCACCACTAGCAGCGACGAGAAGAACGAATTGATAAAGGTGTTCGGCAGATAGTGCGTCACCATATCGCTGCCGTTAATCACGGTGTCGTAGCCTTCGAGCGAAAAACTGCGCGGCAGGATGCTCGGAGGAGTCGTCAGGACATCGCCCTTCGATTTGAAGGAAGTCGTCAGCGTATAGAACATGGGAAAGATGAACACCAAAGTGAGCGTCAGCAAAATGGTATGGGTGGTCAACCTATCCAAGCGCTTCTCACGGGGACTGCGCACCATGCCTGTATGGCTATGACTTTCGGGATTCGATTGACTAATCTCCGTAGGTCTCTGTGCCTCAGTCGTAAGAAAGGTCTTGGCGTCTTGGCGGTTCAATTTTATGCCTTCTGCTCGTTCCGGTCAGTGATTAACCGCAGATAGACCACTGTGATGATCACGTTGATTAAGAAGAGCAGCACCGAAACTGCTGCACCCCGCGCAAAGTTCGACTCACCCCATGCCGAGCGGTAGAGATACACCGAGGTGGTAGTCGTGGCAAACCCCGGCCCGCCTTTGGTGGTCGCCAATATCAAGCCAACGGTGTTGATGCTGCGCATCGAGGTCAGCAGCACCGCGATCAAGAAGGTCGGACGGATGAGCGGGAAGATGACGTGGCGAAATATCTGGCGGCGGTTTGCGCCATCCAGCGCGGCGCTTTCCTCGACTTCACGCGGTACGGTTTGCAGTGCGCCGAGGAACAAGACGGCTGTAAAAGCCACTGACCGCCATGCCGAAGCTAAGATGACAATGCCCATCGCGCCGGAAGGATTCACATAGATTGACGGGCCGAACAAGGGCTTCAACCACTGCTGGATGAGGCCATAGTCTTTGAGGAACATCCAGCGCCACATCGTTCCGGCGACGACATCCGAAAGCACCCACGGGACAAAGATCGCTACCAGATACCAGCCTGTGCACTTGAGGCGGCGGTTGACGAGCAGCGCCACCAGCAGCCCCAGCCCGATCACCAGCAGCAGATACCACACCGAGAAGATCAGCGTACGGCCTAAACTGTCGCGAAAGGTGCTCTGGCTAAGGAGCAGTTGGAAGTTCTGTAAGCCCACGTACTCAAAGATGCCGCGACGCTGGCGGGTCAAACTCAACCAGAAGGCATATATCGTCGGGTAGATTTGGAGGACGAGCAGGATCACTATGGTGGGCAGCAAGAACCACAGCGGAACAAACCGCCCTGCGAATAAGCGGGAACGCACCGGCTCAGTGCTAGGAATACGATTTCGATTGAATGCGTTCGCCATCCTTATTTTATATCCGTTACAACTTCACATAATAAGGGCGAACCGTCCGGCTCGCCCTGTTGATTTCGTTGTCGCTCTGCGCATTTAGCTCGCACCGGCTCAGTGCTAGGAATACGATTTCGATTGAATGCGTTCGCCATCCTTATTTTATATCCGTTACAACTTCACATAATAAGGGCGAACCGTCCGGCTCGCCCTGTTGATTTCGTTGTCGCTCTGCGCATTTAGCTTATTTCCAATTCATCAAGCACCAAGACCTGTATTTCTGTGACCCGTTTTAGCCCCAAATCATTGGTCAGGAATGCGTCGCAGTATGATTCCAATGCCGTCGCTATATGTAATGCATCCGGAGTCTTAAGACCGTACTTTGCTCTCAATTCCACAGCACGGCGGGCAATCTTTTTGTCGACAGAAACCAATTGGAAGCCAACACTGTTGTTGATAATTTGCTCATAATCGTTTACGAGATTGGGCTTTCCTAATCGCAACGGCAGAGCTAGCACCTCAGTGAGAATTAATGTCGAGCCAACAGCAGAAATCGGGCCGTTGTAGACGTGTTTTAGAATAAATCTCATCCGGTCAAAATAGGTTGGATGCTGCTCTACAACATAAATCAATGGTGCAGAATCAATAGCAAGTAGGCGAATTCCCCGTAACGCATCAGACAATTTCATGGACGATGATCCCACTCACTGCGAAGCTGATTCACATATTCTTGGGCATCAATCCCTTCCCAAATATCCGCGCCAAGACCTGCTAATTCGAGTAAATTGCGCTTCTTGGGGTTTTCGGCTTCCGGCTCATTGACAATGTCAACTAGCGCCTTGATAAGCTGCTTGCGTTCCTCGACTGAAAGTGTCCGTGCCTCTCGAATCATCTCTTGGATGGTCATTCGCATTGCTCCCTTCACTCACACCTATTATACGCGCACTTGAGCAAGGTTCATCAACCACGGGCAGCGGCGACTTCGGCATTGTATTCGTCCTGCGCGGTTTGGAGCGTGCCGAGAATATCTTTGTCGGGATGTTGAATCAGATCAACCACCGTATCAGCAAACTTTTGCTTGGCCGAGTGGGCATCAAAGAAGGAAGGCGGCGGCGCACCGTACTTTTGAAGGATGTCGGCTACACCTGTCCAATAGGGCGTCTTAAACGCCTCGTCCTGCAAACCAGATTTGAGCGTGGGCAGACCTCCATAGGAGACGGCGTAAGCCACATTGCGCTCGGTGGTCATATCCCAATTGATGAAGGCTTTTGCGCCATCAATATCCTTGGCGTCTTTCGGGATGACCCACGCATTCAACACCAACAGCGTCGCGGGTTTACCGGCATTGGTGTGGATGGGAGGGGCGAACTGCAAGTCGCCTGCGGCCAGCGCTTTTTCGACCGCCGTCGAGTCAGCGGGATAGTCCTTGCCAGCAGGGGTTTTTAAAGGATTGAGGAAGACATATGACCACGACCCCGCGAGGAAAGCCCCTGCCGAGCCGTCCTTAAAATTGTTCTCGTAATCGAAGCCAGCCGCCAGCGCGGTATCGGGAATTTTCTGGTTGGCATAAAGTTCACGAATGGCTTCAATCCCCTTGACGGCTTCGGGCGATGCCCAAGTGGCTAAGCCGTGCTCGTCGGCGAACTGGACGCCGTAGCTAGTCAGCAGCGGGAAGAAAAATACGTCAAAGCCGAAAACATCCGAACTCTTGCCAGTTACCGCGTATTTGGTCGTGGTATCAGCATCTAAGCCTTCGATGCTGCCGTCATAGCCAGCGGGATAGGCATCCTTCCAGTAGTAGGTCAAGGTGGTCGCCATGGTGGTGGGAATGCAGAGCACCTCGCCATCGGGTGTGGTACAGGCCGAGAGCGCCACCGGATCGAGATCATCTTTCCACGGCGATTGATCAATAAAGTCCCGAAGATTGGTCAGCGTGCCGTTGATGGCAAAAGGGCTTAAGGCCGCAGCGCTAACGTAGGATACATCCGGCACGTCACCACCGGCCAGCAGGGCGAGATTTAAGTCGGTGCTGATAGTATCGAAGGGGCGTGTGACGTTCTTGAGGGTGACGCCTTCCGCTTTGTAGTCCTCGATGAGCTGCGCCATCCATTTATCTTGGTCGTTCTGCGGGCTGTCCGAGTTGTAAACGGTCCAAATGGTCAGCGTTTTTTCCTGCGCTCCAACCGCACCTACACTGATTGACACGACGATCAGTAGTAACGCTAAGACACGGTTCCGCATCGGTTTGGTCATCCGTTGACTCCGTATTCCATTATCCATGTTGATCTGGATAGTACCGCAATCCGCAGTCGAAGGATATACACAAGCCGCACAGATCAGTTCGTCAAAACTTACAGTCCAAGGCGATGGGCGAAGGTTTCTAATTTGACGTGTGCCTGTCCGACAACGGGATTTCCGTGACCGAACAGCAGGTGATCCGGCTTGAGGGCTAAGATCTTTTTGACCGAGCGTTTATCCTCGTCCATGTCAGCGGTTAGCATCGCAAGAGGTAAGGTAATCCGGTTAAAGAAATGGAACACCACATCACCGGTAATCAAGAAACGGCGTTCAGGATGCCAGAAGGAGCAGTGACCGGGGGCATGACCGGGCGTGAAGATGACCTGCAAGCCGCAGAGAATAGGCAGGATTTCATTGTCGTTGATGGTACGGGTTACAGGGACAGGCGCAAATTGAACCGCAGGTGGACGCAGACCGGATGGTGGACGGACAATGGCCTGCTGGCCTTCGACGACCGGTTTTTCGAGGGTGTGACACCAGACTTCCGCGCCAGTGGCCTGCTGTAACTTGGGCAGGCAGCCGATGTGGTCGGGATGAGCATGGGTGATGAGAATGCGCTTAATGTCGGTGAGTTTGTGTCCGGCTTGCTGAATCTGGGCCAAGATTTTATCGCCTGCGTTACTGATGCTGGTATCCACTATAGTCAATCCATCGGCGTCTTGCAGTATATAGACGCGCCCCATAATCAATCCAGTGAAGGTGAATACCTGTGGCATGATCTGCTGCATTGTGATCTCCCTGTTACAAAGCGTTTAGTTGCATTATAGGGGTATCACCGCAATTTCAGCATAAACGATGGGGGATTTAAAAGAGCGACGACTAGGGGTAATAAGGGGAGAAGCAGCAGACACGGCAGGCCGTGTCCCTATGAAAACTGTTGATGGGATGATCTTGCTAGGTCATCCCAAAGTCGATGATGCTTAACGTCGGACCGTAGCGATATCGGTTGGATAGCTTCTGGTTCCAGCAAGGCCACCGATGATGGCCGCAGCAGCGCTCAGTCCCAGTGCGAGCAACGTAACCCAAGCCACACCACTCGCGTTTTGAGCGGCCTGCTGCACCTGCTGTGGCGTTACATCCTGAATCTGAGTTTGAGCGGTGGCAACCGCTGACTGCGCCTGACCCGGAATGCTATTGGCGTCTACCGTTGCGCCGCCAGCTACGCCCGTCGCGCTCTGTGTGTCTGCGCCGGTCGCCCCATTGACGCCTGCCTGTACAGTGGCGGCTAAGGTTGGATTGGCGATGACTTCACCGGCAACCGCACCGACGGCTGGCGCAGCAACCTGCGCCCCGATGGTGGCGGCTTTGGTGGTTAAGTCGGCGGCTGTGCCTAAGAGAGAACCAATGCCGTTACCGAGGACATACACCAAGATGGGAATGGTGATGATCCAGACCATCGCGCCATTGAGGATGCCGTTGCCTGAACCGGATACGGCCGCCGTGCGGGCTGAGATAAAGCCACCCAGCAGAAAGGCAATGAGGGCTGTGATTCCCCCATAAACGCTAATGCCTAAGGCAAAACCGCGCGGGTTATTCGGGTCCACGGTTGAAAGTCCGATGGCGACACCGAGAACGCTTAACACCACAATGGTCGCCAGCACTGTAAAAAATCCGGCCATCACGGACGTCCAACGAACTCGATCAAGAGGCGTACTGACGTCTACTTCGGTAACCGATGGTCGAACAGGGGTGGTTGAAACAACGCGATCCGCTGTCATATTCATTTCTCCTTACTGCATGTTCAGATGCGATCATCATAAGGAAGAAATGACCATTGACTATGAGCCGGAGTGATTGGTTTTGAATATCTTTAGCGGCTATACCCCTATAGGCCGTTTGACCTTATCCGGTAACCGTCGCGAGTCATTAGCCGTCGGGCGCAAATTTCTTCACATTCTTCAATTTCACAAGTGAAGTTTGGGTTTTGTGTCGGCGTTGGCGGCGACAACTTGATGTTTTATGGCGGCAGTGGCGGCGGCAGTGATGCCAATTCAGTCTTTAGTCGAAATACAAAGACCGATGGCAAAATGGGATTTTGTGTCCGATTTGCCAAGCATGACGTTTAAAGCACAATCAGCGGAACATGCAGCAAAAGCGGCGAAAGCAGCACGATTGGTGTGGTGACGGCGCATTGTTAAGATGCGTGGAGTACCCCTAACCCCAGCCCTTTCCCCGTAGTAACAGGGCAAGGGAGAAAAACCCTGAAACGATTCGGGAAATTCTGCGGATTCTGACGAATCAGAACGTTGATTGGTGAAGATGCCGCAGCGGTGAGAAAATGGCGGCGGTGTGCCATTATGTTAAGGTGCAGCGGGAGATTACCCCTAACCCCAGCCCTACATCGGCACATTCGCAGGCTCACTTCGCCGAAAGCCCAAAACACAGGGGAAGGGCGCAAAGACAAATACCCTGATGATTATTTTATGACAGATAGAGGAGAAACGGGTTACCTTTTGGAAGACCATTTTGTAACTGTTATTGAGGGTTGGCGCTAACCATTTTGAGGGAGCGGGAAAGGGTGATGGGTTGAGGGATGGTTGGTAAAAGGTTTGTCGGGTTAACCGAAAATAAACCTGTTTACGAAGAAGTCCTGTCAAGCGAGAGAAGAACGGGTGATTAATGGGAAGGATTTGAAAACCAGTTTCAGATAGTAGGAATTTAGTAGGGTGGGTTTGCAAATTTAAACCCAATTGCGAATAATCAGGCGTTCCAGAGATATTGAGCCATTACTATGACCAATCCACAGGGCCGTTCCGCAACCTGTCGGATTTGCCACGGGACCAAGCTGAGGCGGTGATGGCCTCGATCCGCGCCACAGGAACAGGATTCGCCAGCAAGCGAGCCGCCGATTATCTGGCGGTACGGGACGAACTCGAAGCCCGTGTCCGGCGTCTGTTCATGGCCAAAGGGGGTAGGCCACAGCGTTTGCACCCACATTCGATGATTCTCGGCAGATCCGATTGGCTCAAGAGTTGGTATGCTGATGGGCAGGAATTGTGCATCCCACTCGCGGAATTCGCTCCTGACAGTGTCAGCTTCACCTACGGCGATTTGTTCCCATCGATGCGGTATCCGGATGGTAAAGCGTATCGGGGACAGGTTTATGTGATGAGCGAACTTGAAGGGTTGATTCAGGTATATGGCCTGCCCCAAGCGCGCAATCCAGATGGACACCTCGGTCCAGACCGTTATATCGAAGCCCAAGTTTGGGATGACCAACCGCTGCGACCTTACTTTATCAACCTTAATGGATAAGACAATGACTAGCCTGACTTTACGCGATGCAACCGTGGATGATGCTGCCTTAATGGCGAATTTGATTGTGACAGCGTTCGAAGATCATCGGGGCAAGATCACGCCCCCTTCCGGTGCACACCTAGAAACCCCTGAAAAAGTCCATGCCAAGCTGGAACAAGGCGGCGGTATTGTGGCTTATGTCGATCAAGAGGCGGCTGGCTGCGTGGTTTTTTACCCTGAAGGCGAGGGCAAGTTGTATCTGGGACGGCTGGCGGTGATACCGGCGTTCCGGCAGCATGGAGTCGGGCAAGGGTTGGTCAAGGCGGTGGAACAAAAGGCGAAAGCCGCCGGTTATGCGAGCGTCACACTGTCGGTACGGATCGCACTGCCCCGAAACCGCGCGTTTTTCGAGCGTTTGGGATATTCGGTGACCGGTTACGAAAGTCATGCCGGTTACAGCGAGCCGACATTCATGCATATGGAGAAGACGGTGTAGACATACTTTGACTTATCCCAACATTATCCCAAAAGGAAGTTATTTCCCAAATTGTCGAATAGTGGTACTGTTACGACATTAGTGATCAAAGGTCACTCTTCAGAAGAAGTTATGGGAAGGTAACCGGATGACACAGAAAATTGCTGTAGCGGTAATACATGGGATTGGTCGGCAAGCGCCAGAATTCGCAAACAGTGTTACGGACGCCATCCAGCGGATTTGCCATGAAGCGTGCGGCGAAGACGTGGTCATCAAGCCCGTTTACTGGGCACCTGCCATGCAACAAAAAGAAGATGCTCTATGGGAAAGGCTCCTCGGCGGAGGGCCACTGCAGTTCCGCAATATACGCCGTCTGATGATTGACTACGTTGCTGACGCGCTGGCGTACCAACCGACTGCCTATGACCGACGTGCTTATGATGACATCCATGTGGTGTTCGCCAAGACGATGCGGGCGCTGGCTGAAGAAGCGGGGCCTGAAGCGCCGCTGTGCATCGTCTCGCACAGTTTGGGGACGGTGATTGCCAGCAATTACATCTATGACCTGCAAAAGCCAGACCTGATCAGTGATCCGGTGCGGGCAGAGATGACCGATACGCCGCTCGAAAAAGGCCACACACTCAACTTGTTATATACACTGGGCAGTCCGCTGGCGCTGTGGAGTTTACGCTTCCGCGAATTCGGCAGACCGATTCACATTCCTGCGCCGGAGTTACTGAATTACTATCCCGATTTGCAATGCGCGTGGGTCAATTACTACGACAAGGACGACTTGATCGGCTTCCCGCTGCGTGATTTAAATGACGCGTATTCACAGGCGGTGACGGCTGATCTACAGGTGAACGTCGGCAGTTTTCTGACCGAATGGAATCCGCTGTCGCACACGGCTTATCTTTCGGATCAAGATGTGATCCAACCGATTGCCGAGTCGCTGATCAACACATGGAAAGCGGTCAATCCTGAAGAGATTGAGGTGTAGAGATTAGCTGTAAGCCATCCTCGCCCCTAAATAGCGTTGTCTGGTAGTGAAAAGCGTCATGTTTCGTGTCGCTGTAGGCTAAAGCCATACAGCTACCAGCCAGACAAGCGCACTAAAGGCGCTTCGAAAATCAGAGTCTTGTGCATGTCACAACATGCTTCGATGGCTTAGAATGCAAATTCTCGTCTGAACAAGCAAAAATCAGTACCGGACAAGCCTTAAATCCCCTCTCCATTTCATGGCAGAGGGGACTTCCAAACCATTATTTCCATCTTATATTTGTAGATGAAAGATGGGAACTAACGGGATCAAATTAGCTATTCATCATGACGATGCGGAAGCCGATGGTGTTCACGCGGGCATCGAAGGCTGACATGGGTATGTCAGTCGGCTTTTCCGGAAAATAGGTGTAAGCAGCAGCCCATGAGCCGCCGAGTATGGGCGCATTGTATTTTTTCGGATTGGTATCTAGACACCATTCGGATACATTGCCCACCATATCCATGACACCGTAGACGCTGGCACCCGCCGGATATTGAGTCACAGGTGTGGTTCGTCCAATTCCGCTTTCTTTGACGTTGCAGCGATTAAAGTCCATCAGGTTTCCCCACGGAAACAATTTGTATTGATCGCCATAGCCAGCGCGAAGCCACTGCGGGACAGTGGGCAGTGTGATTTTCGCAGGTGGAAGCTGAGGCGAAGGCGCGTTGAAGCGGTGCGCCAGCCATTTACAGAAGGCCAAGGCTTCATCGTAATTGATGTTGGCGCGGGGATGGTTGTCATCCGGAAAGGCGCGTGGTCGAGGCAGTGGATCGGCTGATCGCCATGCCGCCGCGAAAATGCCTAAGTCCTGCCACCAGATCGGATCGCGATAGCCATCTTCGGCTTTGATGAACATCTCATATTGAGCATTGGTGATGGGGTATTTAGCGATGTTAAAGGCATTGATCGAGAACGTTTCACTGCCCAGCTTAACCGTTCCCGGCGGGATATAGACCCACTCGAAGGGCGGCGGGAGGATATTTTCGACTCCCCAGATTTGGGGCTGCGCGGGTTCGGCTGGAACCTCTTGCTCGCGAAGCTGACCGGCGCGTTGAAAGAAATCCTCCAAGAAAGCGCGTGTCTCAGCCGATACTGGCTGCGGCGTGGTGGTGCCTTCGATTTGCGGCGTCCAACCGTCATCCGGTGGGACACTTCGCTTTAAGAGGCTGCGCAGTTTGTCAAAGACGGCATCCGGTGGCAGTTGGCCTTGACGGACATCGGTGTACTGGATGTTGGCAATCCGCGACCAGACGTCACTATTCATTAAGTTGACATCGCCATCGCGAAGCAGCGGGAAAATAGGCTTGCGATATTCCAGTGCGTGCAGCAGTTCCAAGCTGACCCAATGGGAGCTTTCCGATTGGGGCGTCATGATGAGCATGACCGCCGCCGAATCCTTGATGGCTTGGCGAATGTTGCGCCACCAATCCTCGCTCGGCTCGATGACATCGTCAATCCAAACGGCAAAGCCTTTGCGAACGAGTTCGTTTTTCAGAAGCTGGGCGTAGGCTTTGTTCTTTTTGCTGTAGCTGATAAACACGTATGGCATGGGGGCGGCCTATTGAGGGCGCAAAGCCATGCGCCCCTACAAATCAATGTCTTGAAAATTATATATAATTATTATTTTGACAGCAACCGAACAAGATAGCAATCCTACAACGACACCCCCAAAAGGCCGCGCGTGATCTGGAATTGGGTATCACCGGTGGCGGCGACACGCGGGGTATAGCGCCGTGCCAAGGTATCGACTAGCAAAGATACAAGCTGATCTGTCCAGAGGGCGTCAGGTTGTGTCAGCACCAGATCGAAATCGGTGAGATAGGCGGGATTCATATCCGGGTTAGAGGTCACCTGAAGCACTGGAACCAGAGGATGGCCGGACATGGGATGGTCGGCGACGTGCGCGAGAATAACTTCGACACCCGCCGCGCCTAATCCGGTGAGCACCTCGCTCCACTGGTGGGAGGGCATGTACATGACGTGGAAGCCAGATTTCTTGATCACTTGAGCGTAATCTAAGGTGGGTTTGGCAGGCTGTCCCTTGAGAACCTCCGCCGCAAAAATGGGATGGCGGAGCAGCGCATCATTCTCCGGCACGACCACCGAGCCGCCTGCGGCGACGATGATGCGCATCAAGTCAGCCATACGGTGAGCAATGGCATCGGTCAGATCACCTTCAGAGACGAGGGCGAGACGCACAGCCTCCAAGCCGACCTCGACCTGTTCGGGTTCGGTCTGCGCGGCCAACCGATCGGTGAACCAAGTGGACATTTTGTCGAGTGACTTATCAATGCCGCCGTCGAGCTGGACACTGGCCCAACCGAACGAGTCATAATCCATGCCCTTCTCGTCCATCAATTCGCGGTAGAAGCCGTTGTGGGTGCGCTCACAGCCATGTTCCAGCAGCATGACGTATTTCACCGAGGGATGCTGCATATAACCGAGTAAGGTATCGGTCAGTTCGTGCCCATTATGCGCGCCGCAGCCTTCGGTGTGTACCAGCGTGACGTAGCGCGAGATGCCCTGCTCGTACCCTAACTGGTGATCATTCAACTGCCCGGCACAGATGCGGGCGATTTGCCCTGAACACAAACTGGTGGGCAGGATCAAGCCCACTTGGTCGGATGCGTAGCCATGCGTGGTGCGGAAAGCCGGAAAGCGTACATCAGGCACTTTAATATTGGCATTGATGGGGAGGGGTTCGCCGCTGAGTTCGGAATGTTCCAATGCGCTGAGGTTGACGGGTTGGGTTTGCCGCCAATCGCGCCAGATTTGCACCTGCGAATGGCCTGCTAATTCACCCGCCGAAAGCTGCCCTGAAGCTACATCGAGCGTCAGTTGGAAAGTTTCCATGCCGAGCACATCCATCGGCTTGCCATCGAGATATGCACCGGCATTGACATCCATTTCGCGGGTGAGCAGTTGATAACGCTCGGTGGTGGTCACGATTTTGATGGTGGGGACGTAAGGGAAGTTGGTGATCGAGCCATTGCCGGTGACGAAGAACAGCAGATTGCACCCAGAGGCGATTTGTCCGGCGATGCTTTCGAGGTCATTACCGGGGCTGTCCATGAAGTAGAAGCCGGGGACAGTCATCAATTCGCTGTAGTCGATGACCGCATCGAGGCGCACATCCGGATGACGCTTGGTGGACGCACCCAAGGATTTCAGATAGATGTTGTAGAGGCCGCGAAACTTATTGCCGCCGGACGGATTGCCATCAGCGGAGGCACCGTGCCACGCGGCGATCTGCTTGAAGCGCTCCTGTGTAGCGAGGAACTTTTTGGCGGTCGCTAAGTCTTTGACTTTGTCGAGGGTGTAAGCCTCCGCGCCGATCAGTTCGTCGGTTTCGGCGAGGTTGGCTGAACCGCCGTAGCGCAAGACTTCACGGGTAGCCCACGCCAACAGCGGATTGCCGCTGATGCCCGAGAAGGCATCCGAACCACCGCACTGCAGGCCAAGCTTGAGGTGGCTGATCGACTCTTGAGTGCGTGAGGTGCTGTTGACGGTTTCCAGCCAACCTTCGACCACGCTGGCTGCGCGATCCATGTCCTCGTTGAAGGAACGGGTCAACGACATGAAGTGGTGCGGCATCCCGTTAATCGGATAGTTGTGTTCGGTCAGATACGCCAGAAGCGCGGCGTTATCAACGGCCTCGCCTCCACGATCCACCGCCAGCACTGCGCCGACATTAGGGTTGATCATGAAACCGGCTAACGTCCGCAGCAGCAGATCACGGTTGTTGGGGTTCTGATGCCCGCCTTCGGTATGCGCCAAAGCGACAATGCCATCGATGTTGGGATATTGCTTGACGTAGACTTGCAGACGCGTTTCCAGCGCTCGGACAAATCCGCCTGTGAGTGCGGACGTGCCCAGCAGCACAATCGTGTTGCGCGTTCCAACGCCCCGTCCATCGGAGCGGCGGTAGCCCATGAAGGTTTTGGTATCGGTGTAGAGCGGCAGCGGCGGCGCGGGCCTGAAGTGGGCTTCATCAAAGACAAAGGGTGGAATTTCGTCGGTGAAATTGGCCGTGGTCGGCAGCGTGAAATCCAGTGAACGGCGGCGCAGTTCTTGCAGCACACCAACGTTACGGGCGTAATCCCCGGGGTGAATGTCCACCGTTGCCAGACCAAAGGGCTGTCCCCATGAAAGCAGCACTTCCCCGGCAGTGATATGTTGGACCGCAAAGCGATGACCTTGTAGGATGGTATCGGTCAAGGTGAAGTGCGTGTCACCCATGACCACAACCGTTCCGGCATCAAGGCGGCGGGTGGCAATGGCGACATTGTCTTCAGGATGGGGCAAGCGGCCGACCGCTTCGAAATTCACGCGCATTATTCTTTATCCATTCGCCTGTTCAAAGGCGGCTTGTATTCCTTCTGTGTCTATTTTAGTCAGATAGGTAGTGAGTAAGTCAACCAGTCCATCGATGTGGGTTAGGTCCTGCTCCCACAGGGATTGGTTGGCGAGAACCCGCTCGACCAAGGTGCGCGTATCGGGCGCGGACTGCCACGCTTCCTGTAACCATGCGCTGATGGGCGGTTCGTCATTGAGGGGGATCGACTGCCCCTGCCATTCGCCTTTGTAGAAGCGGAGGAGCGCGGCGAAGGCAAAGACAATATGCGGCGGGAGTTTGTGAAACCGCGCTTGGTAACTGAGCAGCGACGGTAGGAGGCGGATGCGGAATTTTGAGATCGAATAGAGCGCTATGCTGATAAGCGCGTGTTTGATAAACGGGTTATGAAAACGGTTGAGCACATCCGCCGCGAAGGGCTTGAGATGCTCATAAGGCTGGTCAAAGGCCGGAATGATCTCGCTGTCCAGTTCGTCTTGAATGAACTGTCCAAGCCAAGGATGTTCGACAGCTTGCTGCACGGTTCGGAGGCCGAGCATATAACCGATGGGCATCATCGAGGTATGGGCGCCATTGAGGATGCGCACCTTGGTCTGGCGGTAAATCTCGACATCATCCACGATTTTGACGTTCAAGTTGGTCTTGTGAACCGGAAATTCATTCTGCAAGGACTGCGGCGCTTCGATGACCCAACTGTGATAGCGTTCACCCTCGGTCAAGAGCAGGTCTTGATAGCCTAGTTTTTGCAGCACGGCTTCAGCATCCGTTTTGGGGAAGCCGACCACGATGCGATCCACCAGCGTGTTGCAGAATTGATTGCTAGTGTTAACCCAATGCGTAAAACCCGACTCCAGCTCCCATTGATCGGCGTAGCGCAGGACAAGCGCTTTGAGTTTGTCGCCATTTCGCTCAATGAGTTCACAGGGCAGCATAATGAAGCCTTTATCCTGTGCGCCCTGCGTGTGTTTGTAGCGTTCGTAGAGCAAGGCGGTTAGCTTAGCTGGAAAGGAAGACGGTGGTGTATCCGACCGTTTGTCGTTCGGCTCAAAGGTGAGGCCAGTTTCGGTGGTGTTGGAGATGACAAAGCGCATATCCGGCTGATGAGCGAGGGCCAAAAAGGCGGCGTAATCTTCATAAGGGCTGAGGGCACGGGTGACGCAGGTGATCAACTTGCGGTCCATGACCAGCGTGCCATTTTGGAGGCCGTGAAGCTGAACGTGGAAGAGGCCATCCTGCTGATTGAACTGGTCGTAGCTGCCGTGCGGGGTGGGTTTGACGATGACGACGCTGCTGGCAAAATCCGCCTGTTCGTTTAGCGACTCGATGATCCAATCCACGAAGGCACGGACGAACACCCCGCCGCCGAATTGAATCACGCGTTCGGGATAGGTTGTGGAAACCGGTACAGTTTGTCGATTCAGGGGTGGAAGGTTAGTCATTAAAATGTTCCGTTCAATTTCTAAATGGGAGCACACTTAGGCGGTTTAAGAAATAGAGTGGTCTTTGATGAACGGCTGAGGCACGCCTCAGCTCTACATAAAATAACGGAAGAGAGATTGATTACCACTTTAGATCATTAACTGCTGTTATATGCTCCTGTAAGGCGGCAATCAAGCAATGGCGATGGGATGTACCCACGAACCGGTCGACCCTTGCAGGCGCAGCGGCGTGACGATCAACAAAAATTCGTAGACATGGTTGGCGGCCAACTCATCCAGATACAGGTTCTCCAGATGGGTAACGCCGTTATGCACCAGCAGATAACGATGCACGGAATGATCCCAAGGTGGCATGGCCTCCACGCCCATATTGTCGGCTCCGGCTAAGATCATGCCTTGCTGGTGCAGCCACTTGGCGGCATCAAGACCGATGCCAGCCTGCGCATCGCTATAAGCACGGTTGCCGCTGGCGAGATGTTTGTAAAAACCGGTGCGAATGAGGACGGCGGTTCCGGGCGTTACGGTGGTGTTCTGGGTGGCCAGCGCGGCCTGAATTTCTTCGGCAGAAATCATGTAGGCGTCCGGCACCACATCGACACCTTTGTAGCCGGCGATGTCGACCAGCACGGCGCGGGTGACAATCGGCGGCATGTCGGCGATGCTCATGTGCTTCTGGCCGTGATAATCCACCTGTTCCTTGGCGGATACGACTTGGCCGTCACCGCCATAGATTTTGACATCGCCTTCGAGAGCGGGCTGACCGTTGGCGTCCTGAACTTCGCCGAGATGACAGAGCGCGTCGATATGCGTTCCCGTATGGGCGGCCATGGTGATGACCTCAGCGGCGGCGCTCATGGGCGCACTGCCTTTAGTATCACCATGACGCAAGCGGGGCGACAGCGTATAGGGAACCATCGGGCCGGGAACCTGCATCCCTTCCTGCCAGATGACGGCGAGACTGTAGACGGTGCCTGTCTTAACCAGACTGATGAGGTCGGGTGTCAGGCGGGGGACAGGGAGCGCACCATATGGCGCAAATTGACCGGGTTGGGCAGGCGACATGATGTAAATATCCTTTTAATTAGTATGTGCTGTATTGTTAGGACATCATTATGCGGTGAAGGGTGATTTTCGTACAATCCTCTCCCCTCAATCCCCTCTCCGCTGCGCAGCGAGGGGACTTTAAAAACATTTTATGTCCTAAATTGATACTTATTTCCTGACCACTATTCTTAAAATTGAACCATTGCTTTGACCACGCCGTTGGCAGGGTCGAGCCACGTCGAGAAATCACGGATCATGGCTTCGGGCGATGAACAGGGCGTAATCCACGACTTGGCATTGATCTGCTTGGTTTCGAGCGCGTTCATGACCTGCTGGAAATCTTGAGCAGTGGCATTGCGGCTGGCAAGTAATGTTAACTCACGGCGGTGGAATTCGGGATCGTTAAAGGTGACATCCCCGACGAACAGGCCGACGAAGACCAAGCGTCCGCCATGCGCGACCAAGTTGAAGGACTTCATCATGGAGGCGGGGTTTCCGGTAGCGTCGAAAACGACGGTCGGCAAGCCAGCGGGAATGACGGCTTTGAACTGTTCCAAGACATCCTGCTTGCCATCTAAGCAGTGCTCGAAAGCAGGCTGCTGGCGTGCGAAGTTCAGGCGGCGTTCACTGACATCGAGCGCGATGACATGCGCACCGGCAAGATGGGCGAATTGGGCGACGCCGAGTCCAATCGGGCCGACGCCAACCACCACCACATATTCACCGGGGGTGATCTTTGCCCGACGCACGGCATGGCAGCCGATGCTTAACATCTCCACCAGCGCCAGTTCTTGATCATCGAGTATGGTTGATTTGTGAAGCTTAGTGATGGGCACGTTGATGACTTCGCGCATACCGCCGTCAATGTGGACGCCCAGCACTTGCAGCTTTTCACAGGCGTTGTCCACGCCTCGACGGCAGGCGTCACACACGCCGCAGTTCATATACGGACGCACACAGCATACATCGCCGACATGGAGATCATGCGGGACTGAAGTCGCGCCAATATCCACAACTTCTACTGCCAGTTCGTGACCTAATATGCGCGGGTAATTGAAAAAGGGCTGGTTTCCGGTAAAGGCATGTAAATCCGTGCCACAGATTCCGATACGGCGCACGCGCACCTGTACGTCATCCGCGGCGGGAGGCGGCGGAAAGGGTGTATCGACCACTTCAAAATGCCCGGGTTCTCTCAGAATAACGGTTTTCATCAATAAGCTCCAATAAGAGATTGTTCCAATAAGTCCTCACCCCTATGCGCACCTTATCAATCGTGCATCATGCATGATTAAGGCAAGTTATAAGAGCATAACGGATAATTGTCCATCTTTCAATTCATTGGTGTATATCCATCTTTACTGTTTCTTGACGCGAACAGCCATCGGAATTGACACCTATTTGACCGCATTGCGCCGTAGAATGCATCCTGTTCCTGTCTACAGGGAGGATTGTTATGGATGTTCTCTTTATTGTTATCACCCTCGTGCTGTTTGCGATTGCATGGGGCTTCGTCGAACTGACGGATCGCATCTAAGGGGGTTGGCATGAACATTATGTATCTCATCACAGGATTAATCGCGCTAGGGCTGCTAGTTTATCTGGTTGTTGCCCTGCTGAAACCGGAGTGGTTCTCATGACCGCGAATGGGATTGTACAGCTTGTTGTTTATGTAGCGGTGATTCTGCTGCTGGTGAAGCCGGTCGGGCTTTACATGGCGCGTGTCTACGAAGGTCAATCGGTGTGGATCAACCGTGTGCTGCATCCGTTCGAAAAGGTGATCTACAAGCTGTGCGGCACCAGCGAAGGCACCGAAATGAATTGGAAGACCTATGCGCTGGCGATGCTGGTCTTTAACCTGATGGGTTTTGTAGTGGTTTATGTGCTGCAACGGATACAGGCTTCACTCCCGCTCAATCCGGCAGGGATGGCGAATGTCTCGCCTGACTCGTCGTTCAATACGGCCATCAGCTTCATGACCAACACCAACTGGCAAGGTTACGGCGGCGAGGCGACCATGAGCTATCTGACGCAGATGGTAGCGCTGACGGTACAGAACTTTGTCTCGGCAGCGACCGGTATGGCAGTGATGGTGGCGCTGTTCCGGGGATTGTCACGGCGCACAACCTCCAACATCGGTAACTTCTGGGTGGATATGACCCGCTCGACGCTCTACATCTTGCTGCCGCTGTCGATTATTGCGGCAGTGGTACTGCTATCACAGGGTGTGCCGCAAACGTTGAATAACTACGCGACGGCTAACGTGCTTGATAAGACAGCTATCACCGATGCCAGCGGCGCAGCGGTCACGACTCAGACGATTGCGCTGGGGCCAATCGCCTCGCAAGAAGCGATCAAGCAGTTGGGTACAAACGGTGGTGGTTTCATGAATGTGAACTCGGCACATCCGTTTGAGAACCCGACACCCTTGAGCAACTTCATCGAGATGGTTTATATCCTGCTGCTGCCCGCTAGTGTTTGCTACACCTTCGGCAAGATGGTGGGCGATACACGGCAGGGTTGGGCGCTGCTGGGCGTGATGACCATCATATTTGTGGTGCTGCTGTTTGGAACGTATGCCGCGGAGCAAAGTGGTAATCCCAAGCTGCCAGCGCTGGGTGTCGACCAAACCGCCAGCGCCACCCACAGCGGTGGGAATATGGAAGGCAAGGAGACACGCTTCGGCATCGCGGCCTCGGCCACTTGGGCGACAGCCACGACAGCCGCCTCCAACGGCTCGGTCAACTCGATGCACGACTCGTATACGCCGCTGGGCGGTTTGATGCCGATGTGGCTGATGCAGCTTGGCGAGGTCATTTACGGCGGTGTCGGCTCAGGCTTGTACGGCATGCTGCACTTCGTGTTCATCGCGGTGTTTATCGCGGGGTTGATGGTCGGGCGTACGCCGGAATATCTGGGCAAAAAGATCGAGTCCTACGAGATGAAGATGGCTTCCATCAGCATCCTGATTCCGTCGCTTTGCGTGCTGATCGGCGCGGGGATTGCGGTGGTCAGCGCGGATGGCTTAGCGACGATTTACAACACCAAGCCCGCCGTACATGGCTTTAGCGAAGTGCTATATGCCTTCTCGTCGGCCTCGAATAACAACGGCAGCGCCTTCGCCGGTCTTGGGGCGAACACGGTCTTCTACAACACGGCATTAGGGATTGCGATGTTCTTCGGGCGGTTCATGGTCGGTTTGCCAGCGCTGGCAATCGCCGGATCACTGGCACGGAAGAAAGTGGTGCCGCCCAATGACGGTACGCTGCCAACGCATACGACGCTGTTCATCGTGCTGTTGATCGGCGTGATCATCATCGTCGGTGCCCTGACCTTCTTCCCGGCGCTGGCGCTCGGCCCGATTGTTGAACATCTGAAGATGATTGGCGCGTAACATGGAAAACTCATACCCCTAACCCTAGCCCTTCCCCCATAGTAACAGGGGAAGGGAATCATACGGGAGAAGTGTACTCCGTATTAAAGTTTGGGGGGCGTAAAAAAAATTGGCGCGTAACACGACGCGTTAAAGGAATAATGAATATGACACTCGAAACTCGAGCAAAAGCCCGTCCATTGTTTGACCCGCCGATTGTGCGGCGTGCCTTGGTGGACTCGCTGGTGAAATTGAACCCACGTGTACAGGTGCGCAATCCGGTGATGTTCGTGGTGGAAGTCGGCGCGGCGCTGACGACCGTACTGTGGCTGCAAGCGGTTTTCGGACAGGGTGAAGCGCCCACTGGCTTTATCTTCACCATCGCTATCTGGCTGTGGTTCACAGTGGCGTTCGCCAACTTCGCTGAGGCGATGGCCGAAGGGCGTGGTAAAGCACAGGCCGATGCCCTGCGCAAAGCGCGTCAGGACGTGAACGCCAAGAAGATGAGCAGCCCACAGTACGGCGCGAAGTACAGCACGGTGGCAGCTTCGACTCTACGCAAGGATGATGTGGTACTGGTGGAAGCGGGTGATCCGATCCCCGGTGACGGTGAGGTGATCGAAGGCGTGGCCTCGGTGGACGAAAGCGCCATCACAGGCGAAAGCGCTCCGGTGATCCGTGAAAGCGGTGGTGACCGCAGCGCCGTAACCGGTGGGACACGGGTACTCTCCGACTGGTTGGTGATCCGTATCAGCACCAATCCCGGCGAGGCGTTCCTTGACCGGATGATCTCGATGGTGGAAGGCGCGAAACGTCAAAAGACACCCAACGAAATCGCGCTCAACGTGCTGCTGGCGGTGCTGACCATTATCTTCCTGATGGCGACAGCAACGCTGCTCCCGTTCTCGATTTATTCGGTGAACGGCGCGGGACAGGGTACGCCCATCACCGTAACGGTACTGGTGGCGCTGCTGGTGTGCTTGATCCCGACGACGATTGGCGGCTTACTCTCAGCCATCGGTATCGCAGGCATGGATCGCATGATCCAAGCGAACGTCATCGCCGTTTCAGGACGCGCGGTGGAAGCGGCGGGTGACGTAGATGTTCTGCTGCTGGATAAGACCGGCACGATCACGCTCGGCAACCGTCAAGCAACAGCTTTCCTTCCGGCGCAGGGCGTCACCATCGAAGCGCTAGCCGACGCGGCACAGATTTCGTCGCTGGCGGATGAAACGCCAGAAGGCCGGAGCATCGTAGTGCTGGCGAAGGAGAAGTTCAACATCCGCGAACGCGATGTGGCGGCGCTGGGCGCGACGTTTGTGCCCTTCACTGCCCAGACGCGAATGAGCGGTGTGGATATGGAAGGGCGGCAAATCCGTAAGGGCGCAGCCGATTCGATCAAGCGATATGTCGAAGAATTGGGTGGGCAGTTCCCGAAATCAGTACAGGACTGCGTTGAGGATGTGGCACGGCAGGGTGCGACACCGCTGGTGGTGGCGGATAACCAGAAAGTGCTGGGCGTCATCCAACTCAAGGACATCGTGAAGGGGGGCATCAAAGAGCGATTCGGTGAACTGCGCAAGATGGGCATCCGCACGGTGATGATTACCGGCGATAACCCACTGACGGCGGCCTCGATTGCGGCGGAAGCAGGCGTCGATGATTTTCTAGCCGAAGCTACGCCAGAAGCCAAGCTCAAGCTGATCCGCCAGAATCAGGAAGGCGGCAAGCTGGTCGCAATGACCGGTGACGGTACGAACGACGCGCCAGCGCTGGCGCAGGCCGATGTGGCGGTGGCGATGAATACCGGTACGCAGGCGGCAAAGGAAGCGGGCAACATGGTTGACCTCGACTCCAACCCGACCAAGCTGATTGAGATTGTGGAGATCGGCAAGCAGCTATTGATGACACGCGGTTCGCTGACGACCTTCAGCATCGCCAACGACGTGTCGAAGTACTTCGCCATCATTCCGGCGGCCTTTGCTTCGACCTATCCCGAACTGAAGGCGCTGAACATCATGGGCTTGGCGACCCCTAACAGCGCGATCATCTCGGCGGTGATTTTCAACGCGCTAATCATCATTTTCTTGATCCCGCTGGCGCTGCGTGGCGTTCGCTACCGTCCCATCGGAGCGTCGAAGCTGCTGCGCTACAACTTGCTGGTCTACGGGTTGGGCGGGTTGATCGCGCCGTTTATCGGCATCAAGGTCATCGATCTGATCTTGGTGGCGCTGAAGTTGACATAGGGAGAGAACACATCATGACAACACAAACCACGACACCCCGCTTGGGGATTGAATGGGCACAGGTCATCCGTCCGGCGATTGTGGCGCTGGTGGTCTTGACCATCATCACGGGATTGGTTTATCCGGCGGTGATTACGGGCATCGCACAGGCATTGTTCCCCAATCAGGCCAACGGCAGCTTGATCAAGGACAAGGACGGGAACATCATCGGTTCGGCTTTGATCGGGCAGCAGTTCAGCGATCCTAAGTATTTCTGGGGGCGGCTGTCGGCGACTGGCCCCGTGCCCTACAACGCGGCGGCTTCATCGGGGTCAAACTATGGGCCGTTGAATCCGGCGTTGATAGACAAAGACGGTACAGTACAAACTCGCGTTCAAGCGCTGCATGACGCCGAAAAGGCAGTAGGTGTGGATAATACTCAGCCCGTTCCAGTCGATCTGGTGACCGCATCCGGCAGCGGGCTTGATCCGGAAATCTCTCCGGCGGCAGCGGCCTATCAAGTGGCGCGGGTGGCAGCAGTGCGTAAGCTTGATCCGGCAGCCGTACAAAATTTGGTCGACCAATATACCGAACGGCGCTACTTGGGGGTCGTCGGGGAGCCGCGCGTGAATGTGCTCAAACTGAACCTCGCGCTGGATGCGTTGGGCGGATAAAAACGCTGCAAAGCAACGATTGAAATCACAAATCCATTAGGATAGACAAATAATTTGTACTATCCTAATGGATTTATCTCGCGCTTCAATCTCCACCGGACTTTCGCGCTATCAGCTTAATGGGTAGAAAGTATTCACAAAACAACCAACTATCAAACATCATATCGCGCTCATCATCAGTTACAGGATATGAACCTTTGTGTACAACCCGACCAAAGTCAGAGATGCTAAACTCGTCGCCGCTAAAGCCTTTTTCATAGAAACTAACTATAAACTCGCTACGCAGGCTTACATATAAATAGACTAACTCATTATCAGGTTTTGCAGCGACTACATAGGCGATGGCAATTGTATCATGACGCTGTTCTGCTTGTCGGAGAAATTTCAAATCCAACTCTTCTGGAATTTTCTGTTGGACACAATCCTCAAGATATGAAATTTCTGAAGGATAGGGATCCACTAATTCATCGCTGGTAGTAGCTAAAGCGGGTCCCGGATCATCAGTCAGAGCATAAAGTTCTCGGCAAAGATTTGCCATTTTTGATTTATCTTCATCCGTTTTAGTATCAAAATTTGCAATGACACCTAATTCAAACCAGCGGAATTCTTTAATGACAAAGGTTTCCCTTATCGGATCTAGCCCTTTCCTCGGCAACAACTCTTCTATAAAAGCGCGTATCTTAGGTTCATAGGGAATGGAGTAGGACTGCCGAACTTGGAGGATTGGCTTATTTTCACCTATTTGTTCGAGAAGTTCACCTGAACGTTTTAGTCCCCACCAATAACTATTAGGCGTACCATCGCACCAAGCTAGTTCATAGGCTTTTCGAGCATATGTAATTGATTTACTCTTGTCATTCACATTCAAACTATACTGGGCAAGGTTTAAGTAAGCATCAGATTGATCCACTATACCACTAGCTGCAATTGACTCTAATGCATCTCTAGCAGCGTTTTGTGCGTCCTTTGGCCGACTCAATCTTTGCAAAATGACGGCACGCATTGCCTGTAATCCAGCAATTGGCATGCTTGCGCTACGCGCTTTTGCGATTGCCGCGTTCGTATGCTCTAATGCTGTTGTCATTTCACCATGTTCAAAGAGCTGGATAGCTCGATATTTCATACCTGAAGCATAAATGAAGTAAGTGCTGCCCACCAATTTCATCAATTCCTCTAACAAATTGGTAGCATCTTCATTTTGCCAAGTTTTCATTTGAACTTGGCCTAATAGAATTCGTGCCCTCTCTAATGAGGCATTTTTTAGGAAGTTAGCATCTTGCTGATTTTCAAATTGCGTGATTTTTAGCAGCGCTGCTTCCGCATCATCCCACGCGCCTGTCATACAAGCCAAGCGGAAACTTTCACCATAAGTCTCATAACGCCGATAAGGTTCAGCATAACGATCAGCAGCATCTTGAGCGAATGAAAGTGCCCGTTTTGCATCTCCCAAGGCATTAGTTTCTCTAAGAACGCGTGCGTAACGAATAAGAGAAACAATCAAATCATCAGCATCATTGAACTCTAGAGCAATACTTAATTTCTTTGAAAAGAAATTAGCTGCTTTCTCGAACTGACCTGTAAATTCAAGCGCTACCGCAAATGCATGAATTATCTTTGCTTGATCCTTGGGGTTTTGGAGAGGAGGGTATTCATTGTGTAGTTCAGAGAAAAATGGCGTTAGAAAACGAATAATTTCATAGTGTTTCCCTTCTTTGAAGAGTGGATCTTCCAATCGCTTATTAAAGAATGAGGCAGCACGTTCCCATTGCTTATCCATAATGTAGTGATGATATTCATCAACTAACCTGTAAAGAGGCACATCAGCTTTTAGTGGCTTACTTTCTAACTCACCAATAACACGTTGGCGAGCTTCTTTAACCAAATCTTTGCCAATGCCGTTCTGCTCATCAGTTACATACGCACGCACTAATGGGTGAAGATCAAACACCTCTCCATTATCGTTATACTGCAAAACACCTCGATCACGTAGATCGCGTAAATCTTTATTAAACTTCCGTTGTGCAGTTTTATAGTTTGGATCTCGTTTATAGTCGTTCAATCGTCTGCGACGTTGTTGAATAACTTGATCACGCGCACGCTTTAAGTGCGAATAGTTATCAATCGTATAATTACGTTCAATGCTTTCTTGCTCTTCAATATCCCTAATAGTTGATAAATGAACTTCCTTCTCTTCAGGAGTTAAATCATAAATCTTTTGACGGCGAAGCTGAGCCAATCTTCGTGAGCCTCGTGGATTCACAAAAAGGGGTGGGATTGGAGGTAAATCTTTTAAAGGGGGCCGAGAAGGCAAATAAGGGTTTAAATCATCAAGTACATCGCTGTGTACTGCTTCACTAAAAATACCAACAATCGCCAAAACCAGCTTTCGCTCTCTCGGTAAATTACCAAGAGATTGATTTAGGATTTCTGTTACTTTCCCATACTCATCGAGTTCACCGAGCGGCATTCCACGGCCTTCCCGCTCATACCAATCATCAAAGTTACCCCGTGATTGTTTCACAACTGATCCAGCAATTACACGAAGCATAAGTGGGTGATAACCAAACTGAGCAATGAAATTATCTAATATTTCATGATCTGCTTTTTTAATACCTTTCTGAACTAGAAAAGTGTGAGCGTCTTCTGGTTGAAATCCACTTAATTCGTAAACTTGAACCGAGTCTAGCAATATATCTTCTGGTTCAAACGCTCTAGGTAATAGACGTGTGCTAATGATGATTTTGGACAATCCGCAATTTGCAATCTGCCACAAAAAATCGTTGTCTTCTGGCTCAGGACATTCGCGCCGAACTGGAGATTCATCTATATTTTCGTCTCGAATATGTGCACTATCAACACGCTCTTTATAGGCAAGCAAAATACGTTCCATACCATCAAGGGCAAGCAGGTAGGGGGTTTCTCGAAGTTCCTTCATAAGTTGCTGCGCAGCAACTGAATAACGCAAATCCTTTATTTCTTCATACGATCGATTAGTAACATATGCAAGCGCATAACGAATGAAACCGTCTAACGTTGCCCCCTTTTCATAAAAACTGAACCAAAAGATACCTCGTGGTTTTAATAAATCATGTGCATGTTGCGGTTGATTGATCCACTCCCAAAGCAACGCACTTTTGCCCATTCCGCCCATTGCTTTAATAACCAAAACCTTCGATTTAGAGGTTGCCCAAGAATCAAGTTCCTTGAGTTCGGTTTTACGCCCGACAAATCTATCCACCAGATGATAAGGTTCAGGTTCTGCGCGAAATGGAAGCGTATCTCCTTCTCCCTCAGGCCCGATAGGATTAACTATACGTTCCAATAATCGAACAACTAATTCCTCAACATGCATCTCAACCTTTTTTTCAAACTCCTCTATAGCGGAATAATGATTAACACCCCGTAGCATTTGATGCGTAATTGGATCATAGAATAGATCACTGTTAAAAAACTCTTGGACGCGATTGAATTGCTCTTGTCCAATAGTGTCATTAGCCTCAAAGTACTTCTTTTCAGTACGACGATAAATAAGCGTTTTAGGTCTCTTGCTATTTAGTGCATCTAATAATTCATAGTGAGTTCCTGATAAGTATTTCACCCCATCTATTTCAAAAGGTGTTCCCATACGTGACCAAAACATACAAATTACAATATCACATTCTGATGGACGAGGTAGTCCGGCGTTAATCGCCTCTTGTGGGGACATTGAAGCGATCATTACCGTACCGGAATCTACTTTATCCCATGCAACTAGACGATAGGTGATTTTATCGCGGAACGCAGGTCGACCAAATAATCGCTGTAGGATATCGGCGATAAACTTGCGCTCGAAATCGAGGTCGCCCGGAGATGAAAGAAAAATGCGTATTTGAGGCACATGTCGCATCATCGCAATAATCCTATTTCCAAATCGGAAGTTACTATTGGTATACATTACCTTGGTTCAAATAATATTGCTAGTAAATCGCCTCTTAAACTTATTTCAGAATGCGGAACATTTAATTGACTTATAGTGAAATATTAATTCATTTGGTCAATGCAAAATGTAAATAGTATGCAAGATAAGTTACATGTTGTAGACTCAACAACGATAGATCGTTATAGTTTTAGAAATAAAGTACCAAATGAACGATTTACCGGGGAAATTATGACCATATCTGGCGCCAAACGTAAGGGGAAAACCAAATCCGCTGAGCCCTTATCAACGCACCCACAACCCTTGAGTCTTTCGACATCGCACCAACGTGCCGAAACGATGGCTGCCATGAATGCAGCCCTCCTTCAAGCCACTGATGAAGCCTCTATTCTGGCAGCTGTCGCTGAATACGCCGATTCGCAGGGCGCGGCTGGCGTCCTGCTAAACTACGCCACGCAAGATGAGAACATTAGCAGCACGGATTTCACGCCCGTCGCCCGCTGGATTTTTAAGCATCCGTTTCCGTACCGCGTGATTGACAGCACCGAAACGTTCCATGATGTCGTCATCGAAATTCGCAACCTCGCCTTACAAGAACCGGGGAGCATTCTGTATATCGAAGATATCGCGACGGACGAGCGAATCAGTCTGGCCAGCCGTGTCGATTTCCTGCCCAAATATCCGATGCGCGCCGAAGCAGCACTGGGTCTTTACAGCGGGGGACGGTGGCAAGGCAGCCTGATTATTATGTGGCACCAGCCGCATCATTTCACCGATGACGAACGCTATGTTTATGAACAAATCGTTCAAAACTTATCGGCTGTGGTAGCGACCCGCCGTGCGTATCTGGCCGAGCAGGAAGCGCGGGAAGAAGCGACCACGCTGTATAAAGTATCTGAGGCGGTGAACGCCGCCAAAACCTATGATGAACTACTGAAGGCGGTGGAAGTCCTCGAACCGCAGGCCGACTGCATCTATTTGTTTATCTGGGAAAATTTCGATTTTAACGGCGCGACCTATATGGACGTGGCTGCTATCCACAATATGCAGGGCGAAAGTCCGATTAAGCCGGGTGCCCGACTGCAAAAAAGTGATTTCCCTTACTCGACCCGCTCCTTCACCGGACGCTTCTGGTACGTTGAAGATATTCATGCCGAGCCAACAATCGACCCGATCAGCCGAGCTACTTGGGATTCTATCAATACCCGTGCCGTGCTGATGGTGCGGTTGATTTATGGTGAGACGCGCATCGGCAGCATTGCCTTCCATAGTTCTCAGCCGCGTGTCTTCAGTGAACGCAAACGCCGCCTCGCGCTGGCTATCGGTGATCTGGTGACGGCAGCGGTCGAACGCATCCGGCTGGCGCAGAACATGCAAGCGGCGGTTGAAGCGCAGGGGCAAGCCTATATTGACGAGCAGACTGCCCGCGAAGAAATGAGCCTGCTGTACCAAGCGGCCGAAGTGATCAATACTGCGACGACTTTCGCTGAAGTTATCAAGGCCATCGCACCGCTGGCACGCGGAATTGAACGAGTGTATTTGATTTTATGGGAACACCTCGACTACCGGAAAGCCAGCTATTTCGAGATGACAGCGGGCATTAATCAAGAAGGCGAGACGCCACTGCCCATCGGCACACGCTTTACTGAGGAACAGTTCCCAATTGCACCGCACGTCGCCAAAGCGCGCCAAATCGCCATTGAGGACATTCATGACCATCCGCTGGTTGATCCGATAACACGGGCCAATTGGGAAATCGCCAATGCACGGGCGCTGCTTCTTGTGGCACTGGTGCAGAATCAGCGCTGGTACGGAACACTGAGCTTTGAAAGCTCAACCCCGCGCCAATATTCCGAGCGTGACCGCCGTTTAACCCTCGCCATCAGTGATCTGGTCGCCAGCGCGATTATCCGCATCCAAGCGCAGATTGAAACCGCCGCTGCCCATAACGAATCAGCCTTTCTCTACCAGCTTGCGGGCGAAATTAATGCCGCGACCACCTATCAAGATATGGTCGATTCCGTCTCCCGCTTGCAACCGGACTCCAGCGGCGTCTTTATGAGCTTCTTTGAGAATCTGGATTTAGACCTCGCCACCTATTCAGAGACTATCGCTTACAGCGCGGTTTCTAAACAACTGGCGAAGCACGTCAAACCGCGAACACCCGTTATCAAATCTACCTTTGAACGGCTGCGAAACAATCGGATTTGGGTTTCGGAGGATTTCTATTCTGATCCCAACTTTGATGAAGAAGGCCGCGCCTATTACCGTAAAACGCCTGTCCGATCCGGGATGGTGATTCCGCTGCGCTCCGGCGAACGTATCTGGGGATTGATGACCTTTTATTATCCTCAGCCACGCGGGTTCAACGAACAGGAACGGCGCATTGCCCTCGGTATCGGTGATCTGGTCAGCGCGGCGGTCGAGCGCATTCGCTTGCAGCAAGAAACCACCGTCGCCAAAGAAGAGGCCGACCTCTTTTATAAACTGGCCGAGCAGATCAACGCCGCTACAACCTACCAAGATGTTCTGGACTCGGTGGTGCGGTTGATGCCGGACTCTGAGGGGGTCTTCCTCAATCTGTGCGAAAACTTCGACTTCGACAAGGCCAGCTACTTCGAAGTGCCGGTTGGCGCGAACGTCCCCGAGCGCTTTAAGTGGATGATCGGGATGCGCATCCCGAAGTCAAACTTCCCTTTTGCGGAAAACGTCCGCGACCAACGGTTTGTGGTGGTCAGCGACGTGCAGGCCGACCCGCGTATCGACCAAGTTTCAAAGGATAACTGGGAGGCGATTGGTACACGGGCGTTGATGGCAGTGCTCTTCCACCGTGAGGAACGCTTATTCGGCTGGCTGCTTTTCGTGCGCACCGAGCCTTATGAATTTAGCGAACTGGATCGCCGCCTCGCAACGGGTATCGGCGATCTGGCGAAAGCGGCTATCGAACGCATTCACTTACAGCAGGAGACCATTGCGGCTAAAGAAGAGTCGCATTTCTTGTATCAACTGGCGGAACAGATTAATGCGGCGACCTCTTACGAAGCCATAGTGGACGCGGTTGTGCGGCTGCTGCCTGATTGCGAGGGTGTGTATCTTAATCTGTACGAGAATTTCGATATTGACCGTGCCAGCTATTTTGAAATACCGGTTGCCGCGAACATCCCCGAAAAACTTCACAATATCGTTGGAATGCGCATCCCTAAAGACCGGTTCCCAATGGCGGAACAATTACGAGATCAACGCTTGCTGGTGATCGAGGATACGGAGACGGATTTGCGGGCGGATGAGGTTTCGCGGTCAAATTGGAAGGTGACCGGCACACGCGCGCTTGTGATCGTGACGTTTCACCGCGAAGGACGCTTATTTGGCTGGCTCTTCTTTAATAAATCGCAGCCATACCATTTCCCTGAACGGGACCTGCGCTTGATTTTAGGTATCGGTGATCTGGCGAAGGCGGCGGTTGAACGGATTTATCTTCAGCAGCAAACCATCGCCGCGCGTCAACATGCCGAAACGTTGGCAAACCTCAACGCGGCATTTTCGCGGGCGGTTAATGAGTTGGATTTACTACGTGCGTTTGTGCCCTTTGCGGAGTCAATTGGCGCGTACCGGGTTGAGATGGCTTATGCCGATTATGACCGTAAGGAAGACCCCTTTAGCTCGTACCTGATTGCGCTGTGGATGGACGGCGAATATACCGACTACCGTCAGCCCGGTCATCAAATACGCCATGTTTCCAGTAAAGATTACATGCTCGGGTCGCTCTTTTTGCCGCATCCTGATCAAGTGATGTACAGTCCTGACATCAGCAATGAGTCCCGATTGGATCCAGAACGGCGACTGTGGATGAAAACCCATTTGACGATGGGTGCCGCGCTTATCCTGCCCTTCATGCATGCAGGCGAGTTCCAAGGATTGATCAGCGTCAATTGGAAAGAACCGCATATTTTTAGCGATGATGAGCGCTTTATCCTCGAACGCCTGCTGCAAACACTACCGGCTGTGATTGCTACCCGACGTGTTTATATCGCAGAACAAGAGGCACGCGCCGAGAACGAACTGCTGTACACGGTGGGTAAGGAAATTAACCGTGCCAAGACCAACAGCGAGGTGATGGAGGCGATTACCCGCTGCTTCCCTGAACCGCTGTACGTCGCCATCTTCATGTGGGAAAACTACGACCGCAACAAGGCGACCTATACTGAAACCGTGATCTCCACCGATCCCGGTTTGCCTTCCGGCACACGTTTGCCCCGTGATGTATTTGATTTATCCAGCACCGTACCGGGTAAAGTGCAGATTATCCATGATGTGAACGCGCCCGAATGGGTCGAGGACGCGGCTGCCGCTTCGGCACGGCGCTTCGGCATCATGTCGGTGGCCTTCACCAGCCTCGTGGAAAATCAGCGGACGGTCGGTGTCTTTGCCGTCGGCTGCAAATCGCAGCGCAATTTCTTGGATCGGGAAATTCGCCTGATGTCGGGTGTCTCGGAACTGACCGGCGCGGCACTGGAGCGCTTCCGGCTGCGTGATGAAACGGAACGCGCCCGCCAACGCGCTCATGATCTAGCCGCGTTGGAAGAACGGACACGCCTTGCCCGTGAACTGCACGACTCGGTATCACAAGCGCTGTATGGCATCGGCCTCGGTGCGCAGACCGCTTACCGCTCGTTGGAAAAGAACCCGACCATCGTCCGCGAGTCGATCGAATATGTGCTGACGCTGGCTGAAGCGGGCTTGGCTGAAATGCGGGCATTGATCTTTGAACTGCGTCCGGAGTCGCTGGAAACGGAAGGTCTGGCAGTGGCACTCGCCAAACAGGCGGCGTCGATCCAAGCGCGGCACGGTATCGAGGTGCAGATTGAGCTGGGTGACGAGCCGCAAATGGTGCTGGCGACCAAAGAGAGCTTGTACCGCGTAGCCCGTGAAGCACTGCATAACGTGGTCAAACATGCCAGCGCCAGCCGCATCATGCTGCGGATGCAGTGTAACGAAAACATCCTGCAATTGGACGTTATTGATAACGGCGTTGGCTTCGAGACCACGAAAGACTTTCCCGGCCATCTCGGTTTACATTCCATGCGGGAGCGGGTGGTTCAGATGGGTGGACAAATCAGCATCCGAAGCGAACCGGGCAGTGGAACTCAGTTGACGGTCATGCTGCCATTGTAGGGAATGCCGTGTGACCATGAGGATTGTCGGTCATTTAAGATAAGGGAAGTCATGCGGCGATTGTCGGTTAGCGAGTTAAGCTCTCATCGGCTGAAGCATTAATGATCCATTGTTGTGTCTCCAACCAAAGATGGAGATCGATTTACCCCTATGGCTCAGGATGATTTGGGTGGGCTGTGCGATACTGATTACCATAATGTCATAGACGTATTTGAAAGGTACGATTCTTAAAATGGCGCTTATTCCCTCAGTTATTGCCCGTCCCTTCGGGGCACGAAGGCAGGCCATCGTCAGCTTCGGCGACACGCATATGGTCATCGGTTCACCACTGATTACCGACACCGTGACCGGCTTGAGCCAACCCAGTGACTTCCTGCTGGCTACCCTCGCAACCGACTGTACCTTCGCCTGCCAAGACGCAGCCGAAGAACTGAACATTCCCCTCAACAGTTTGACGACTACCACCCGCTGGAAAATCGCCGAACACCGTGAAGTGATTATCCGCCTCGGCCTGAATGGCCCGACTGCCAATCAGATCAGCCAACTGATTGACTGCATCAAAGAAAAAGCATCCATGTACAAGCTGCTTTGTCAGGTGATGCCTATTCACTTTGAAACCGTGTCATAACACGGACGAGGAACGATCCTAATCCCGCGCGATGTTCACCAACCCGATATTGGCTGCGTAGAGCGCCGCTTGAGTCCGGCTGACCACACCCAACTTGCTGAAGATATTGCTGACATGCGTCTTGACGGTCTTTTCACCAATGCTGAGGGCATTCGCGATTTCCTTGTTGGCGAGTCCCTGTGCGATCAAGCGGAGGACTTCAGTTTCGCGTTCGGTGAGTTTTTCAGGGGATTCGGGGGCGCGGACTTCACGCATCAGACGGGCAGCGGCTTTGGGGGAAAGCTGCACCTGACCATCGGCAGCGGCACGGATGGCCCGCAGCAGTTCCGGCCCATCGGTATCTTTGAGCAGATAGCCAATGGCACCGGCTTTAATCGCGCCGATGACCGACGAGTCTTCAAGCACACTGGTTAAGGCGATGACTTCGGTATCCGGCATTTCGCGGCGGATGATGCCGATAGCTTCCACACCACCCATCGTCGGCATCAGCAAATCCATCAAGACGACATCCGGTTTCAACTGGCGCACGAGTTCAATTGCCTGTAATCCGTTCGAGGCTTCTCCAATGATCTCAAAGTCGGATTCCGCCTTGAGGAACATCTTCAGCCCTTGCCGGACTACCGCATGATCGTCTACCAATATAAGCCGTGTCGCCATAATCCAATCCCTGATGATGAAATAATATCCTTATATCATCGCACTAGCTGAGATTCCACGTATCCGTCAAAAGTCGTAGATATGTCTCAGCCTAAAGGCGGATGGAATCGTGTTTCTCCCGTAAAATGTACAAGATCTTTATGAATGCTGCACCTGTGTTCTTAATACTTTCTCTTAGAAAGTTAGGGGAAACATTAGGACAGCGTCTTTCATGCGCTTGTTTCCTTGTCCTAACACAAGATCAATTTTTCTTTTCAGCGGTTGGGAATTGCATCGGGCTGTATTTAGGCCTTGTGTTACAAATATCTTTGATTGCCTTGACAGCCACAGTATTCAGTCGTATCTTGTTACTTAACGCTTGTTAACCGAACAGAAATCCTATGCCTGAACGTACCAACCGCCGCGACAATATTGTGAACGCTGCCGCCCAACTCTTTGTCCAAAATGGTTACGACGCCACCTCGGTGCGGCAAATCGCGGATGTCGTCGGCGTAACGGAAGCCGCGCTGTATTATCACTTTAAAGATGGCAAGCGCGAACTGTTGGAAGCGGTCATCGGCTGCCAGATTCCTGACCTGCTGAACGTCGTCGAGGAATGTGAAGACGCTGAGTCGCTCCATGATTTTATTGTTCAGTTCGGGCAAAAGATGGCCGCACTGCATCCGAAGCGCCTCGAAAAACTGCGCTGGATGGTCATGGAATTTCCACGCATGACCGGCGAAGAACGCGCCATGTTCCACCGCAAGCATCTGGCTTTCCAGAACCGGATTGCGGCTGCTGTCCAACGTTTTCTGAACGACGAAGCGGCGGCGCGCACCATGGCGGCGACTATCGCCTGCCTGATGTTCGGTTATGGATTCCTGTTTATGAGCCTCGATTTACAATCCGTGTCCGATGTTAAAAGTGACGACATCATCCAATTATTAGCCCGGAGCATGTCGGCTACTGTCCACTAAAAAATAATCTGTTTTTTTGTGTGCCACACTTAACGCTTGTTTCGTGCAGCAACTGGTGAGGGCTGTCTCATCGTTCTCACTAGACTTCTCGTATGGAAGAAACTATTAGGAGGGGAGCATGAATTTCATCAGCGAGAATCCAGAATCCTTACCGGGCTACGCCACCCGCTGGCGAGCACTCATCTTCATTTGCATATCCTTGATGGTCGTCAGCCTTGACAACACGATTCTCAACGTGGCGCTGCCGTCCATTTCGAAGACTTTGAATGCCACCGCCAGCGAATTACAGTGGATTGTGGATGCTTATGTATTGGTATTCGCCGCGCTGCTGCTGACAGTCGGCGGCTTGGGTGACCGCTACGGAAGGAAGAAGTCGCTGCAAATCGGCTTAGTGCTGTTCGGCATCGGTTCATTAGGGGCGGGCCTTTCACCGAGCACCAATACGCTCATTCTCACCCGCGCCTTCCTCGGCATCGCAGGCGCAGCGATTTTACCGGCTACCCTCTCGATCATCAGCGCCACTTTTCCGGCGAATGAACGTCCGCGCGCGATTGCGTTGTGGGCAGCGGTTTTCGGGCTTGGCGTCGGCGTTGGGCCACTGATCGGTGGGGCACTGCTGGAACGCTTCGAGTGGAATTCGGTGTTCTTCGTCAACCTGCCGATTATTGTTATTGCGCTCATCGGCGGCGCTCGTACGATTGCTGACTCCAGAGACGAACATGCGCCCAAAGCCGATATTCCCGGGGTTATTCTATCGATTACCGGGTTATTCGCATTGGTTTATGGCATTATCGAAGCAGGTCAAAAGGGCTGGACGGAACAAAACGTACTGATCGCATTTGCTGCTGCGGCTGTTTTACTCGGTCTCTTCGGCTGGTGGGAAGCCCGTAATCCGGACGCCATGCTGCCGATGCGCTTCTTCCGCAACATGTCCTTCACGGGTGCGAATACGGCCTTGGCTTTTGTCAATTTTAGTCTCTTTGGCGGCGTCTTTTTCCTGAGCCAATATTTGCAGACCATCCTCGGTTATTCCACGCTCGACGCCGGACTGCGTACCCTGCCACTGGCCTTTGTGCTGGCGCTGGTCGCTTCGCGCTCGGCAGTGGTGAGCAGCCGCCTCGGCACCAAGTACACAGTTGCCTTAGGCATCGCCATTGCCGGAGCGGGTCTGCTGTTTATGTCGCTTGAGTTTGGTTTGGATACGCCGTATATCACGATTGCCATTGGTCAGGTCATTCTGGCAATCGGCATGGGCTTGGCTGTGAGTCCGGCTACGAATTCGATTATGTCAGCCGTGCCCGTCAGCAAAGCGGGTATTGGCTCGGCCATGAACGACACCACCCGTCAATTAGGCGGAGCGCTGGGCGTTGCCATCCTCGGCACATTTGCCAACAGCCAGTATCTAGCCGGTGTGGCCAAGCTTAAAGAGCAAATTCCATTGATGCCGGACGCTGGCATGGAAGCCATCAAGAGCAGTATTCAGGCCGCGCACTTCGTCGCCAATGATCCGCGTGCCGCACTGTTCAAGACTCAGATTCTTAAGACAGTTGATGCGGCATTTGTGGATGGCATGACCCATGCGATGTTGGTGGGGGCAATTGTCATGTTTGCTGGCGCGTTATTCGCACTGGTTTTCCTGCCGTCAGTCGCCACACGCATGACCGAAGAGGAGGCCCTTCCTGCCAACCTTCGCAATCCTGCCATTGTCAGTGGTGACTAATTCCACCGATTGAGCACTTCGGGCTTGCAAACAGCAGGCCCTTTTTCGCCTCGCAGCTCAATGCCTTCACGTTCAAAACACTAATATATTTCATTAAAGGTGAAGGTTATTACGCTTCATACTTAATATGCATGAGTGGACTTATAATGTGATTCAGGATTATTGAAGGTTCATATACGCATGTCAGTAACAAAACCCTACGGCTAAAAGTCGATAAGAGACGCTACAGCCAACTTAAAAAAGGCTTATACAGGAGGTAGCGCAGGAACCCGACCAGACTTTTCCCCCGCTACCCACTGATGAGACCTTTATCGGCAGATATTTGACCGCAACCGCGCGATGAAGATGATTGTCGATCCGGACACCGCCCAGATCATTGAGGTCAATGCCGCCGCTTGTGCGTTTTACGGTTACACGCGTGAAGAGTTCATTAAGCTCAACGTCAAAAGCCTTTCTGTCTTATCTCAGGCTGAAATCATTGATGACATGCAGCATACGGTCGCTGAGGCAGGCAAAGTCTTTGAGGGGCGTCACCGCTTAGCCTCAGGTGAAATGCGCGACGTCGAAATTTTCTCCGGCAGTTTTGAAGTCAACGAGAAGTCGTATCTTTACGCCATCATCCAAGACATCACCGCTCGCAAACAAGCTGAAAAAGCACTGCGTGAAAGTGAAGCGCTGTACAAACTTTTTGTCCGTAATATGCCAAACAGCGCCGTATTCATGTTTGACCATAATATGCGCTATACCCTTGCGGAAGGCCCATTTCTCAAGCGGTTTGGCTCGCTGTATGACAACGTCATTGGCAAAACCGTTTATGAAGTTCTGCCCGAAAACGCCGCGCATTTTCTGGTACCGATCATGCAACGGGCATTAAACGGTGAATCGTTTAGCTATAAACGCGTTCTCGATGCATACTCCTACCAAGCTTTTGTCACACCGGTTCGGGATGATAACGGCCACATTGTCGGGGGCATGATTTTAAGCCGCGACATCAGTGAAGCCCAACGAGCAGAAACCGCCTTACGCGAAAGTGAACAACGTTACCACGCCATTGTAACCACCATGAGTGAAGGCGTGGTCATGCAGCGGAAGGATGGCGCAATTGTATCCTGTAATCCCGCTGCCGAGCGCATTCTGGGACTGACCGCCGACCAATTGATAGGACGAGCATCATCTGATCCCCGGTGGCGCACCATACATAAAGATGGAACGCCATTTGCCGGCGATACCCATCCTACAACGATCACACTGCGTACCGGTCAGCCGCTGAACAACGTGATTATGGGTGTTCATAAACCGGATGATTCTTTGGTCTGGCTTTCGATTAACTCGAATCCGTTGTTCCGCCCCAACGAGACAGCAGCTTAGCGCCGCAGTCGCCACCCTCATTGATATTACCGAACGCAAACGGGACTGAAGACGCGCTGCGAGCCAGCGAAGACCGCTTCCATCATTCACTTGTGGACCTCGCTCCGGTTGGGATTATTCAAACCGATGTGGAAGGCAAGCGCGTTTTCTGCAACAGTCATTGGTGCGAAATGACAGGCATCACACTCGAACAAGCGCTGGGTGATGATCATTACGAAACCATCTACCCTGACGATCTACCAATTGCGGCAGGTGCTTGGGAAGAGATGATGGCCTCCAATATGCCTTTCGACCAGTTGATCTTCCGCTATCAGCGACCGGATAAATCAAAGGTTTGGGTATCCGGCAATGGTCGACCGCTTTATGACGTGAAAGGGAAAGTCACCGGCTATCTCGGGGCAGTCACCGATATTAGCCACCTCAAAGCGCTGGAAAACACGCTGATGATCAGCGAGTCGCGCTTCCGCACTCTTGTCAATCTCGCGCCTGTAGGCATTGTCGAAACCGATGTTGAGGGCAATCCAGTCTTTACCAATGCCCGCTGGCATACCTTATCTGGCATTCGGGAGTTGGAGCCGCTTGGAGCAAATGCATCTGACACGCTCCATCCTGACGACCGCGAATGGACACTCAAACTCAACCAAGAATCCACCCAGAACGGCACCGAGGTCAACAACATTGAATATCGTTTTCTGCATCCGGATGGAAAAGTCGTCTGGGTGTCAGATAGTTCACGCCCACTGATCAATCCCGATGGGACAGTGAGCGGCCACATCATCACTATGACGGATATCACCGAGCGCAAACGATTGGAAGAAGCGCTCCGCCGTAACGAAGAGCAGCTCCGTTTTATCACCGATAACGTCCAAGATTTGGTGACCCAAGTCAATGCATCTGCGCATTTTGTGTTTGCCAGTCCATCTCATAAAACGGTCTTGGGCTATGATCCGGCAGACTTGATTGGAAAGTCTAGCGTCGAACTTGTGCATCCTGATGACCGTCCAGCGATGCTCGCAGCTTTTGGTGACGCCTATCAAAAGGGCATCACACAAATCCGCACGGAGGCCCGACTGCGCCATGCCAATGGGCATTATATCTACTTTGAAACCATGGGCACGTTCCTCTTTGAAGGCACGACATTTATCGGTGGCGTTTTAACCAGCCGCGATATCAGCGAACGCAAGCGGATGCAAAACCTGATGCTGGAAACGCAGCGTCTGCAAACGGAGCTGGACAAAGAGCATGAACTCAGCAGTATGAAAACCCGCATGATGGAGCGTATCGCCCACGAATTCCGGACACCACTGACCGTTATCCAATCCTCAGCCGAAACCCTGACGACCTATCTGGATCGGCTTACGGCTGAACAGCGAACCGCCAAAGCCGTGACCATTCAGGGGCAAATCCAACGCCTGACGGATATGCTCCAAGAAATCGGACTGGCGGTCAAAGGCAGCTTCACACCAGATCGCATTCACCGTCAGCCCACTGATGTCAGCGCCATGTGCAGGGAACTCGCCGCTGAATTGGAGCAGCAGTTTAACCTGCCCAATAAATATGTGCTCGATCTGCCCGAAAAAACGGTGGTGTCACTTGATCCACATGTCTTCAGAAATGCGCTCCGGCAGATCATGCGCAATGCGATTCGCTTCTCGCCTTCAGCAGCGCCAATCAATATCAGCCTGTCGTTGGATGAAGACAGTATCACGCTCCTCGTGGCTGATCATGGCATCGGCATTCTGCCACATGAACAATTACACGTCTTCGAACCCTTCTTCCGGGGCAGCAATATCAGTGAGATCAGCGGACTCGGTGTCGGCTTGACCATCACCCGCGCCGCCATTGAAGCGCACGGCGGAACCATCGACTTCGACAGTGTTTCAGGCGAAGGCACAACCTTCATCATCAACCTGCCGGTCTGAGGGCTGACCACAACTGAAAAGTGCAAGGATTAACAGAGTGCCGGTGGATTTCGACACTCTGTTTTTATGTTAGCGGTTATCTGAGGTGTCAAAATAGGCGCTGACGTTATGCGGCGCGAAGATGCCACGGTCGGTACAAATGGCACTGATGAGATGCGGCGGTGTCACATCAAAGGCCGGATAGTAGCCCTCGATGCCATGTATCGCTGTGCGCACCGAGCCATTCTCGCCGCGCGCGTAGAAAATTTCTTCAGCGTCGCGCCACTCAATCGGGATGTCGGCTCCAGTGGCGGTCTTGGGGTCGGGGCCATCATAGCCCAGTACATAAAACGGCTTGCCGAAATGATGGGCACTGATGGCGTGCTGAAGCGTCCCGATCTTATTGGTGATGTGCCCGTCCAGCGTAATCCGGTCTGCCGCGCAGATGAACTTGTCCAGCTTGCCCACACTCATCAAATGAGCACTCATGCCATCGGTAATCAGCTTGAAGGGAATGCCCATCTCTTGGGCGCTGGCCGCCGTCAGCCGTGCCCCTTGAAAGTAAGGTCGAGTCTCGCAGCCTACCAGCGTGATCTGTTTGCCCTGCTGTTTGGCTGTCCACAGCATCCAGCATAAGGCCGCCCCCGCGATACAGTGCGTCAGGATTTGGTCGCCGTCATTCACTAAGTTCGCCGCATACTGCCCACATTTCCGGCTGACTTCGTTGCCGCGTTCGATCTCAGCGTTGACGTAATCCAGTGTCGCGCGGAACGGGTCCCGCTGTTCGCGCAGCGCCTCGTGTGCTTTTTCCAACGCCGCTGGAATGATATGGTTCAGGTCATCGGCTGTGGGGCGGGTCGCCAGCAGACGCTTCGCCACCTGTTCCAAGTAAACCGCCTGCCGCGTGGTCGACGCATCCAAGTCACGGGCGGCCATCGCCAAGCCCAGTCCCGCCACATAGGCCAGCGGCGGCCCACCCTGTACCGTCATATCCTCGATAGACTTCGCCACCTCTTCAACGGTGCGTAAGGTCACGAACTCGGTTTGAAAGGGATATTTGCGCCGGTTGAGGACGATCACCGCGCGTTGGTCTTCGTCGTAGCGCAGGGTTTTAAAGCGGTCAGCCAGCAGTGCTGGAGGGGTATCCAATGTGATGTCCATAAATTCGCCTGAGTTGTTGATTTGAACTGCCGATATTCTACACCTTGAAGCTGAGAAGCCAGTGAGCCTTACGTATCAGACAAGGCGGTTCAATATGGGTTCGCCGTGCAGATGCCTCAGGATATTGGTGTACTCTGGGGTACGCGAACGACCATTTCCGGCGGCGGTGTGGGGCGTCAGTAAAACATTTGCGCTTTCCCGTGCCAGTATGACCAGCGGGTTATCGGCATTGAGCGGTTCCTCGCTGTAGCTGTCCATTGCAGCTCCGGCAATGTGTCCGCTGCGGATAGCATCGGCTAAAGCCTGCTCATCGATCGTACCACCGCTGCCACAGCTCACAATCATCGCGCCGGATTTCATCCCCGTCAACCAATCAGCATTGATCAGATTGACGGTCGCCGCTGAATAAGGAAGCAGGTTGACCAGCACATCGCTCTCAGCGCGTAAGCGATCCATGTCGGCATAGGTTAAACCGCGCTCGGCTTCGACCTGTTCCGGCAGACGTGAACGCTTATGATACAGCAGCCTGCATCCCCATGCTTGTAAATGCCGCGCCAGTTCCGCGCCGATCTCCCCAAAGCCCAGAATGCCCACCGTTTGCCCGTGCAGCGTTTGGATCGACTGGCGGCCTGACCAGTTATAGGAAAAAGTGTTTTCGTCGGTGCGGTGGCTCGCGCCCCACTGCGAGCTGGCTTCTAAAGCCACTGCTTGCACCTCGCGCAGCTTTTTAAGGAGCACCAAAATTTGCATCACGCTATGTTCTGCGACCGCTACCGCTCCGGCGTCCGGCCATGTGCAGACGATGACGCCCTGTCTCCGTGCCGCCTCAAGATCAATATCGTGGGTCATCGAACCCAGACGCAAAATCAGCTTGAGGTTGGGCGCAGCTTGCAGCACCTTGTCATTGATTACGCCGACGCGCTCCGAGATCAGATATTCGGCCTGCGGTAGATGTGCGATCAAGTCAGCTTCGGTGGGTTGACCGAGCATCGTCACATTCAATTCGGGCGGCGCGGCATCCAACGCACGCTTTTGATGGAACGGACTGCGGTTGGTGGTGAAGATGGTCAGGTGGGACATATTCGAATTTCAGGATATTGACTTACAAAAAGAGCGCGGTACATGACCACACTCTATCAATTACGGACTAAAGACCAACGGCTTATTCTTCGCTGCTGGTCGGTGTGCCCTTGGGCTTTACCGGCAGCGGATTACCGAAGCGGTCGGTCAACACCGGCTGCTCACGCTGATCCGGCGGGGGCAGTGGACGCTTACGGCGTACCGGTGTCGTCGGGATGGCCGACGGTTCTGATGCTGCGCCGTTATCGCGCTGCGGACGCGGACTGTTATATTGAGGCCGAGAGTCATTGCGCCGTTCACCCTGCGGACGACCGTTCCCCGAAGCACCCATGCTGGTTGACGGCTGACTATTTGGACGCTGTCCATAAGGACGGCTGCCCTGTGGCCGGTTGTTGTCGCGGCCTTGGTCCGTGCGCCGTTCGCCCGGGGCTTGGTTCGTCGGCTGGCGATCATCACGCGGGTGCACGTTTTGCGGGTTGAAACTGCCGTTGCCAAACTTGGGACGTTCGCCCTGTGCTTGCTGTGGGCGGTTATTGTTCCGTTTGTCGGCATTGCGCCGTTCGCCCTGTGGACGATTATCGCGGTTGGGCTGCGCCGCCTGTGGACGGGGAGCGCCGTTTTGAGGCCGTTCACCCTGTGCCTGCTGCGGACGCGGCTGATGCTGGCGCTGTGGACGCTCACCATTTTGGGGACGTCCTTCGCCACGTCGTGAATGCTGACCCTGCGAACGTTCGTTGTTTTGAGGACGCGGCACCGGGGCACGCGGCCCACCACGGCGGTTGAAATCGGTCGGTTCCGGTTTGGGCAGCGGTGACTGGAAGGCATGCTCTTCCACAACTGGCACATGAATTTTGATCAGGCGTTCAATGTCCCGCAGATAAGCACGTTCTTCGGTATCGCAGAACGAGAAGGCAATGCCCGATGCGCCTGCCCGTGCGGTGCGTCCAATACGGTGGACATAGGTTTCCGGCTCGTTGGGCAGATCATAGTTGATGATGTGGCTAATTTCTTCCACATCCAAGCCGCGGGCCGCAATATCAGTGGCAACCAAGACACGGGTACGCCCACTCTTGAAATTCTTGAGCGCCGATTCACGGGCGGTCTGTGACTTGTTGCCGTGAATAGCTTCGGCATGGATACGGGCACCTTCCAAGCGCTGGACGACCTTGTTGGCGCCGTGCTTGGTACGGGTGAACACCAGCACACGGCTGATGTCTTTGTCTTGCAGCAGATGTTCAAGCAGCGCAGGCTTGTCCTTCTTTTCGACAAAGAAGACCGACTGAGCGATCTTTTCAACCGTCGAGGCGACAGGTGTCACTTCCACGCGTACTGGATCGATCAGAATGTTGTGCGCCAAGTCCTGAATTTCTTCGGGCATGGTCGCCGAGAACAGCAAGGTCTGGCGCTGCTTGGGTAGTGCCGCGATAATCCGCCGCACGTCATGGATAAAGCCCATGTCCAGCATACGGTCGGCTTCGTCCAGCACGAATACTTCAATATTATTCAGCTTGACGAAACCTTGGTTCATCAGGTCAAGCAGGCGTCCCGGCGCGGCCACCACTACTTCGGGGCCGTTGCGGAGCTTATCCACCTGCGGCTGTTGACCGACGCCGCCAAAAATTGTGACCTGCTTCACATGTGTATGGTGTCCATAGGCACGGAAGCTGTCGCCAATCTGGCTGGCAAGTTCACGGGTCGGCGCGAGCACCAGCACGCGGACATGATGCCCTTGGCGTGGGTTCTGCACCAGATGTTGGAGGATAGGAAGAGCAAAGGCAGCGGTTTTACCCGTGCCGGTCTGGGCGACACCTAACAAATCGCGGCCTTCCAGCACATGCGGAATGGCCTGTTCTTGGATTGGGGTAGGAGTCGAGTAACCCTCGGCGCGGACAGCCCGCAGCAGGGGTTCGATTAACTTTAAGTCATCAAATTGCATTGTCGTCTACACTTCTTACTGTGGTATTCAGATGTGGGAAAGATGAAAAACGCCTAACATAACGGGGGTGATTTGCACCATTTCACAATTGTAGGATAGCAGAATAAACCGTGTAAGTCAATCTAGCCGCTTCCCTTTGGTTAGTAAGAAAATTTCTCTTCAATCCGCTGTGAATTGACCATACCATTTCCATTTCAGTCATACACCACAAAATGACAGAAAAATGAAAATTAGAGGTCGTTGGTCTGATTTAGAGGCGATTTACGTGCCATTTTGACCCAAAACGTCTCAAAATTCAGATTTCTTGTAAGAATTTACGTTTTTCAACTCCCTTAAGTATTTCTAACAGCATTGCAACCTTATGATTTTTATTAACTACCCATCAGGGATCAGGTGGATATTATGAAGCATTCGCAATCTGTTCTCCCGATTGATTTGAGTGAAGATTTTCGCGAAGAACGTGCCAATCTGTTACAGAACTTGTTATTTTTAACGGGAATTGCAGCGGTAGTCCTTTACGTCATTGTCAGCAATTTCGACCAAGAGAAGTCCGGAATCGTCCCACAAGGGTTTTTAATTCTTGCCTGCACAACGGGCATTAGTTATCTCTTGAACAAGATCCGGCGTGTTCAATTTGCGGCTTATACCTTCATCAGCGGCATAATCGCCTGTTTCGGCATGCAGTTGATGGCCGGTCCAAGCAGTCTCGGTTATGCACTGCTGATTCTGCCCATCGCCGTCGCCAGCCTGACCTTGGATTTCAGCGAAATGTCCACCATAACCACACTGGTCAGCATTTCAGCAGTGGTTTTCCCCAGTTTTGCGATTGGTTTAGGACCTGCCATTATTCCGGCGATTGTTCCGGTTGTCATCTATATCGGCGTGGCCGCTGCCTTCTATTATCGCAATTACGAGTCAACCGAGCGCATTCGCTGGACACTCGACAACCAGCGCAAAGACAACCGCCGTGCCGAGATGTTCTACGATCAAAGTGAGCAGCTTCAAAAAGCCTACCTCGAAGTGCAGCATTACAGTTCTAAGCTGGAAATCGTCAACAAGCAGCTTGAAGAAGCCCAAAAACGAGCCGAACAAGCCAGCAAAGCCAAGTCGACATTCCTCTCGAACATGAGCCACGAGCTGCGCACACCGTTGAACGTCATCATCGGCTATTCCAACTCGATGTTGAATATGCCTAAAATGTTCGGTAACAAGACACTTTCGGATGCCCATAAACCCTACGTGCAGTTGATTGAAGAGAATGGTCACTATCTGGTGGGCCTGATCAGCGACGTGCTCGACTTGGGCAAGATCGAAGCCGGTAAGCTCGAACTCCACCGTGAAGCCACTGAACTGCCTGCCCTTTTCCGCGGCGTGATGGCGACGTCTGTCGGTTTGTTGAAAGGCAAACCGATCCAACTGCGCTCCGACTTTCCCGAAAAGCTGCCGGCTATTTGGGCTGACCCGATGCGCGTACGCCAGATCATCTTGAACTTGATGTCGAACGCCCTCAAATTCACCGAGAGCGGCAGCGTCACTTTAATGGCACGCGCCGATGGCGATTTCGTGAACATTTCGGTGATCGATACCGGAATCGGCATTCCGGAATCGGCGCTCGAAGTGATCTTTGACCGCTTCCAACAGGCCGAAAATGACACCGATAAGAAGTACGGCGGCACCGGCCTCGGCTTGGACATCAGCAAGCAGTTGAGCCTGATGCACGGCGGCGACCTGACCGTCACCAGCGAAGTCGGGCGTGGCAGCACCTTCACCGTCCGGTTGCCCGTTGTGACCGAACAGACCCTCAGCGAACGCGGCTCATCGTCCGGTCTTGATACCGAGATGCAGGTCTTTGACACAACCGTTGAGTCCGACCGTGAAATGATCCTGCTGGTTGAAGACGACATGAACACCCGCCGTCTTCTGCGTACCGTTTTGGAACAGACTAACTATGTGGTGGTCGATACCAATACTGGCGAAGAAGCGCTGGACTTAGCAGGTGGTTTGCTGCCCGCTGCTATCATTCTGGACGTGTACCTGCCCGATGTGAACGGCTGGGATGTCCTGCAAATGCTCAAGCAAAATAACGAAACCGCGATCATTCCAGTCATCGTCTGCACTGCTGATGAAAACCGTATTCCAGAGGATGAAGCCTATCCGAGCTACTACCTGCGCAAACCAGCCACACCGGAGGCACTATTGAACAAGGTTGATCAGGCGTTACGCGCCTTAAAACAAATTGAAGTGGACGTGTAGTTTTAGAAAGAGGTTATCATGTCTTACGTATTGCTCGTTGAAGACAACCAACAAAACGCAGATATGGTCATTCACATTTTGACCACGTCGGGTTTCGAGGTTAAGCATTTCCTTCGCGGGCTAGAAGGTGCCAAGTTTGCCCGCCAGAACCGTCCCGATCTTATTCTGATGGATTTCGATCTGCCGGATGTGGATGGGCGCAATTTGATCTTGGCGCTTAAGAAACAGTTGGGTGGAGTTAATGCGCCGCCGATTGTGGCTGTGACCGCCCGTACTGGCAGTGTGGAAATGAAGCTGGCACAGAGTTTTGGATGCTCGGCTTTTATCGCCAAACCGTTTACGCCGGAACGTTTATTGGATGTCGTCGGACAGTTGATGCCGAAAGCCGCCTAAGGTCGTCACCACCATCGAACAGCGGCTAGGACAGCGCCATTCGATCAAAACCCTAATGAGTTGAAAACTTATTTTTACTGTTACTGTCCAAACAAAATCGTCTTTATTGAAACTTAGTTCAAAAGAAGAATGCGCCAGCGATCTTTAATTAGGTCGCTGGCCAATCCGAATTTACCAGTTCACGGACACATCACGCTTCCAATAGCGCAGCACCAGCTTGCCACCCGGTAAGGCAGCCGACACGCGGTACAGCAAATCCCAATCGTCAGCAGACAGCACCCGCAGCGCAAACACCCCGACAGTATAAACCACTACTCCTGCCGCCAAAGCAACCGGCCAGCTCACATCTCGCAGCGCCAGCATCACTCCGGCACTGGCGACTCCCACCAGCAGCAGGCGCACGATGCGCGGAGCCATCCGCCGCAAGTCCCAACCCGTCGCGCGGAAGTTGATGAGCAGCAGCACGAACACACTGCTTTCCGCCACCAGCGAGGACAGCGGCGCACCATGTACCCCGAAACGCGGCAGCAGCAGCGCCAGCAGAACCAGATTAATCCCTAAACCGCAGATTTTGACCACCAGCAAAAAGCGCTGACGGTTTTGTACCAGCATGGCCTGCGTCAAATTGTTGCCGACCATCATTACCAGCGCGTACCAGATGAGGATGCTCAGCACGTCCGCCGCCGGACGCAGATTTTCGCGCCAGATGGGCATGGTCAGCCAGTGCCCGAACAGCGAAATCACCAGCGTGACCGGCAGACAGATCAGCAGCGTGAAGAACGCCAGCTTCTCCACAATGAACCCGAACTGATCATTCTTGCCGTCACCATAGGAACGCGCCATCAACGGGAAAAACGCCGTCAGCACCGTTGTATTCAGCAGCTCGACCACGCCGAAAAAGATCACGAAGGCCGCCACCAGATAACCGGTGTCCTTGTCGCCGATCAAGCGGTTGGTCACCAGCTTATCGACCTGTTGATAAGCCAACGTGATGAAGGCCGAAACCGCCAGCGGCGCACTGTTGATTAAGATGCTTTTGGCAAGCTGCGGGTCAAACGGCCACACCGGACGAATTCCGGCGCGTCCTGCCAGCACCCACAAGGTTATCGAACGCAGCATACCCGCGACCGTCACGCCTGCATAGATGCCGAACAAGCTGTAGCCGCTGGCTAATCCCAAACCCGCCAAGCCGATCAACACCACCACATGGGCGATGCTCACAATCGAAGTCATCACCATCTGTTCCCGCGCCAGCAGTAGATCGAAGCACATATTGCCGAAGGTATCCACAATCAGGTTCACGGCGGAAAGCGCGAGGAACACACGCACCGCCTCGCCATAGCCACCTGCTGCCGCCGCGATATTCAGGAGGACATAGGACACCAACGACAGCACCGTTTGAACGAACAACGTCGTGGTCAGGTACTTACCTGCCTGCTGGGGATGGCGTGCCACATCACGGATGACAATCGGTGACATGCCGAACATGGCGATGGATGAGCCAATTTGGGTGAAGCCGCTGACCGTGCCGTAGATACCCAGCGCCGCCGGACCGAGCGCCGCACTAAAGATCAACTGCCAGACAAACTGCATCCCGCGGCTGAGCAGGGTAGCGGCAGCAATCGCCCCCGCATTCCGCGCAGCCCGCCGCGCTTCACTGCTGGAGATGGTCGTTGAAGATGTCGTTTCAGCGGATGTCATAAGGAATATTTAACCACTAAGAGAAATCAGAGGTTTTATACAATCGTACGTCCGATGTGAAATTCACAATAAATCGTATAGGCTCTGTAGGGGCGCAAGGCCTTGCGCCCCTAATTTCACATTAGGTGTGAATTTCATTATAGCTCATCTATCTCTACTCCTCCTCCAGCCATTCCAAGCGCTTAATGACCCGCTTGCGCATTACATCGGCTTCGGCGGCATCCCGCGCATTATGTACACAGTCCAGCAACCACAGCATTTCGTAGAGTGCCACCCGCGTTTCGTGGTCGGATTGAAGCGGACGCAGCGCGGTGTAACCCGCATAGACCAGCGCCGCACTGCCGGGGCACTGCTCTTCCCATTCCACACGGCGGTTGAAGTCATGGGCAGGGTCGCCGCCCAGCACCCATTCGAAATCCAGCACAGCCGTGATCTTGCCGTCTTGCTGTAACAAATTGCCGAAATGATAATCCCAATGAACGAGTCGCGGCTGAGTCACCGAATCAAATGTGGAGCGATATGCCTCGAGCACCGCCTGCATCCAGTCACGTATACTTGGTTCAAGTAAGCCCTCTTTAACCGCTTCGCCTCCTTCATAGGCGAACTTATCCATAATGTAATCGAACCAGTTATCGAAGACGCCTTCCGTGCCGTACAAATCCCCGAACGTCGGCAGCCTGATCTCGTGCATCCGCGCGAGGATGCGTCCCGCCTCTTTGGCCACCTGCTCTTGTTGGATCATCGTCAGCAGCGGCCAGCTATCCAAGAGCGGCGTGCCTTCGGATTTGGTCATGATCATGTAGTCATAAGCCGCAAGCGTTTTGCGGTCATCCAGCAGCACCACCTGTGGACACGGAATGTCCGCCTGCTGCAAAAGTTGATAGGCCGCCTGCTCACCGTAAAAGCGTGACACACCTTCATTAATCAGCCCGTCAAAGCGAATGACATGGGTATCATTCACCACAAAGGCCGGATTATTCACGCCCTTACCCGCCCAATCCACCGAGCAAACCGCGCCTAAACCCTGTTCCGCCCAAATATGAGCCAGTGCCGCATTGTCCACCTGAAAACCCATCGATTGCTATCCTATACCTTTCGTGATGGCATCGGTAAAAAGCTGCTGCTGATCCGCAAGGTATTTCAAATCCTCGACGTAAACCGGTATGTGTTCCAGATTCGAAGAAGTTTTTTCCATATAGTCGATCATCGCTTGCAGACGCTCACGGACAGTCCCTATCAATTTACGACGATCCTCAAGTGATAAACCATACGTCTCACAAAACAGATTGAGCCTCGCCGCCCGATCCGGTATGGGATTCCAGCCACAGTTCAAACTGTGCTCATCATTGGTGAGTGGCACAAAGCGGTAAACCGCATAGGCAATATCCCACAGACGGCTTCCGGGCGCGGCGGTGTCAAAATCAATAATCCCCACCAGATGTTCAGCTTGAAACACGCAGTTATAGGGCGCAAAGTCGTTGTGACAGATCACTTCATGGGCAGTGGATGACGCGGGCAGCAGGAACGCAGCATCTTCGGGAAGGACAAAACTCTGGGTTAAATCATGAAACCGCCGCAGCAGTTGTGCCGCTTCAATCAGAATGGCATCCGACTGCATATAAGGCTTTAGCGGGTAATTCCCGACGTCACCGTCGAAATAGGTGAGCCGTTCCTTGTCACCCAGTGTCTCGATCAATACCGGCGATTCCTTGAAGCCAGCCGCTGTCAGATGTTTGAGCAGGGCATGAACAAACGGCGACCACGCACCCATATTCCGCACAACCGTATTAGCTTCCTTGACGACCTGATTACTGTTGCCACCTTTTAGAATTTCATGTTCAGTCATGTTGCTTCTCGCTTTCGGCGTCACTGTCAATAGTGCCGGATTATTTTCAGGCTTGTCCACCGAAATCGACAGCCCAAAATATCCCTAACCCAACTTGCCAAAGTTTGTATATTCGAACGTTCACATAAGAATTTTTGTGCTATACTCCTTATATCTCTCTGTGTCTTTGAGTCTTGGTGACTTTGTGTTAAATGCCTTTGCTTTTATTCTCGGCGTCTGTGGAATTCCAGTAAAAGGTTGGGGATGGCAATCTTGACGTCAGACATAAACGCCACTATTTCAGCGGCTTTGACCGAACGAGCCGCCGAAATCCTGCCAATTTCGCCAAAACCGCCAGTCAGATATGGCGAAATTGCCAAAAAATTATCTCTCTGCGTCTCCTTTGAAAATAACCTACCAATATCTCGGTCTTGCTCCCTCCATCGCTTGCGGGGGAGGGTTGGGGTGGGGGTTCCGGGTGATCAATTTTCATCTTCGGGTGTGATGTTATTTCATAGAGACTCTGCGGTTCAAAGTAGTTCTCTTCTCTCTGTTTTCTTTGTGGTAAAAGCATGGGCATTTGTATTGCAACAACAGCCAGCGGCAGCACAGGAGCCATCCGCCAAACCGTGTCAATTCAGCGGCCATGAGGGAGCTGCCCGCCGAACCCCTTGTGCAGCGGTGGCATTACGGGAGCTGCCCGCCGCATTTACGCCAATTCAGCGGTCTCAGCCGGTTCTCCCGCCGGTCAAAATAGTCAATTCGGCGGATTGCTCTCTCACTCCTGCCTGCCAATTCAGCGGCCAAATGTGCAAATTGTGCAGAATTTGCAGAATCAAGTTGAAGTATGCATAAATGATACACTTTTACTCATGCTAATAGTCCGACTAGCCTAATCTCAGTCCAATATTACGGCCTTATAATGCGCTCAATATGAAAGCTGAATGGGGAAAAAACATGACACCAGATGCCAATTTTAAGGCGGTCGTGTTAGGCGATAGTGTAATGTGGGGGCAGGGTCTACACGAGCAAGATAAGATTCACAATTTAGTCGCTGCCGGTTTGGCCGAACAAGGCCTTATTGTCCACACCATTCTCAAAGCCCACTCCGGCGCGGTCATTGGTGAGCCGGATGTGAACACCGGTAAGCCCCCAATTGATGGAGAAGTGCCAGTCGGCGAACCCACCGTATTCGAACAAATCGAGTCGGTGCTGGAGGGCAAAGCACAGGATGATTCAGTGAATTTGGTCATGATCTGTGCGGGTGTGAATGATGTCGATATTACACGCATCCTCAGTCCGGTTGTCCAGAATCTAACCCCTTACATTGAAGATGCTTTTTGCCGTAAGTTAAGGCTGGTGATGGAGCGTGTTTACCATTGTTTTCCGAACGCCCTAATTATCATCGCCGGTTATTATAAAGCCTTTAGCGCGGACTCAGAACACACGATCATTCTGAACGTCCTCAAAGGATTAGGCATTACATTCCCGATTCTGCCGAACACAGTGGGTGGAATCGTCATCGATGTGCTTGGCCCGCGACTCACACAGGCGCTCATCGACCGTAGTGAGTCTTTTCGGGATACCGCGCACAACTGTATCCAGAGTGCCATCGTCGACATTGTCGGGATCATGCCAGAGGCCAAAGCGCGCATCTATTTTGCGGATCCTAAATTTAAGGATGAGAACGCCGTCGGGGCATCACAGCCGTTTCTGTACGGGATCAACGCCGACTTCACGCCGCAAGACCCGCCCGACATCGTTGAAGCCCGTGCCAAAGCCTGCGAGACTTATGCGGATCGGCTGAATACAATAGAGAAATTCGCTGGACCGCGTGCATCAGTTGCGCATCCCAATGCACTTGGGGCGCGGCAGTATGCCGATGTGATACTCGCTAACATTCGCTTTGCGCTGCCAAGTATGTTTGTGCTTGAACCGCACCACTGACACCGCAGTTAACCCGCGCGGAATAAAACGTTGGTTTTGCCGAAAATCACCAGATCACCATCACGTAGGACGTGGCCTCTTTCGGTGACAACCACATCATTGACCATCGTGCCGTTGGAACTGCCCAAATCGTAAACCATCCAATTGTTGTTGATGCGTTCCAAACGGGCATGCGGCCGTGATACCGAAGGGTCCTGCAGGCCGATTTCCCAATTGGCTTTGTTGGTGGCCCGTCCAATCGTCACTTTGGCAAGTAACAGGGGAATCGTTTGGCCTTCCTGTGGGCCGCTGGTGATAATCAGTTTGCCCTGTCCGGTGCTAATCGTAGCAGTGATCAACATGCCGCGCTGGGACGCCGTCGCTTCTTCCTCTGGTGTTACGGCTGCGAAGAAACGCAGTTCTGGCACGTATAAGCGGATGACATCACCTGCCGATAAGGGAAACGGTTGTTTAAGCTGGACGTCGTTGACGAAGGTTCCGTTAGCGCTGCCGGAGTCAGTGATGAGGAACAGACCATCGCGGTAGCTGATGACCGCGTGTTGGCGCGACACATGTTCTTCGGGGATACAAATATCATTGCCCGCCTGACGACCAATCGACGCGGTGGCGCCTTCGGTCAGCACATACTCCTGTATCTCACCCGATACGGGATGCGTCCATGTGATTTTTGCGATTGCCGCAGGGAATGGGCCAGTAGTCATGATCTATGCCGAAAGCCATCAGGATTAAATGTTCCCATTATAACATGATCCCGACAACCCGTTCTCTCAATCACCCCAATTTTTTAGTGACCGGTTGGGGTCTTCTTGGAGTCTTCGTCTATCTTTCGTTGGGCCGCCTCGCGCGCTTTGCGTTCTGTTTCGCCAAAGCCGGGATGCCACTCGTCGGCTAATGCGCCAGCCGCCCGTGTCAGCACCAATCCCCCTAAGTCCCGCGCGATGTATTCCAGCAGCTTGGGCTGCACCCATGTGACTGTATCGACCTGCACGGCTTTCGCGCCGGCTTCGATGTAATCACGTGCGTCCTGCTGCGAGTGAATCCCACCTGCGCCGACGACTGGCATATCATTGATCTGCTCGACTAACTGCTGCACCAATCGCAAGACAATCGGCTTGATCAATGGACCATAGATGCGTCCGGTCAGCAGTTGACCATTCTTCGGGTCACGGGCTATCCCGCGCGGCGCTGCACAGGCTACCAGTCCTGCTGCGCCCCCATCGGCTGCGGCTTTTCCGAGATTGAGTGTATCATGCATCGGCAGGCGCACCAGCACCGGTTTCTCTGTATTCTTGACAGTGGCGCTCACCATCTGCTCGACTTCATCCCACGTCACATCATCGTTCAAGCCCAGTTCAATCGCATCCACCGCGCTTTCGGCGTCAATGCGGCTGGCGCATTTACGGGCATGTTCCAAACTGTTGGCCGCGATGTGCATAATTACCGGCATTGCCATCGATTCCCACAGGCTTCGATATTTCGCTAGCACTTTGCTGATGCCGGGATTGGGAATGCCGGTATGTACCAGCGTTCCGGCAGGCAGCGGCACAACGCGGTTGCCAGAAGCCGGTTTCCAAGGCGTGTAGGTAACCGGATTGGTGACGAACGCCCCTAATTTCTCGAACTGAATCAAATCACGGTAGGTGTCGCCAAAACCGAGGATACCCGACGCAGCCATCACAGGCACTTCGAGGATCAGCGCATTTTTGCCGGGTCGGGTGATTTGGATAGCCATAGAATATTCCTAGTCTGTGTGCCTACTCTGGAAACGGAATGCTGGTGAGATCGACGGCTGGGCCATGCGTACAAATCGTGCAAATTTCGCCTTCGCGCAAGGTCAACTGACAGGCTCCACAGGCTCCGACGCCGCAGGGCTGCGCGGGTTGCATGACGCCGAACAGGTACTGTTTGTCAATCGAAGCGCGCAGATTTCTGAAGCGCTCCCAAACGCGGGTCATACGCTGCATCTCGTCATCGCCTTTGACCACCACAAACACCTGATCGGCCCAACCGACCGTCATCACCATATTTGCCCATGTCATGTCGTCATCAGCATGGATAACTTCCAGTTCAGGCGGAAGCTTGTTGGTTGGATATTGGTTTGCTTCTCCAGACAATACCAGTGTCACACTGACGCGGTTACTGAGCAGCCAAGGAATCGACATAATGAGGGGTGTAGGAGCCGTATCGTCAGCAATGAGGAGCACGTTGCGCAGTGTACGCTTATATCGAAACGGCTGCCCGACCATCCCAATCAACGATACGACTTGCCCCGGTTCGTAGGTGATACTGCCGGGACGTTCGATGATAATTTCATCATGCTTCAAACCGACTGGCCACCACGCTTCACGCAAATAGGGGTCCCAACTCTCGCGTTCTAGCCGAGCCAGAAGCCATTGACCGGGCTTTAGATCACTGCCGAAGTTCTCAACGGCGAGGTGAAGATGTTGATAATGTTCATTCAATCGAACGGTGCGTTCGATGATGGCCTGTGCTTCACGCATCCTAAATATTCCTTGATGAACAACAACGACTACTGTTGACTATACCTTTTCCCTCATTCTATAGCCACTGCAAGTGATGTGACAAGTTGTGTCACACATTTCCTATTCTTAACTTGCGCCCTTGTCAACAGTATGATACATTAGGTTAAATATTTGTAACATCTCGGTTAGAAAAGGTTTGTGCCGGGATAGACAGAGGGTTAATATGGCCGAAAAAATTCTGGTCATTGATGACGAAGAAACGACCGTACAGCTCATTGGCATTTTGTTGGAACGACGCGGCTACGAAGTCATCAAAGCCTATCGGGCGGAAGATGGCTTGCGAAAAGCCTACCGTCACCAACCGGATATGGTTCTGCTGGACATCATGATGCCGGATATGGACGGCTGGGATGTTTGCAGGCGACTGCGCGAGATGTCTGATGTACCGATCATTTTCTTATCCGCACGAGGCGAAGCCAAAGACGTGGTGCGCGGTCTGGAAATGGGCGCGGATGATTACGTCATTAAACCCTACGAAAACGATGAATTGATTGCGCGTATTCGGGCACACCTGCGGCGCGCGCCACGCCCCAACATCAGTGAAGAACTGGTGTTTAACGGCGGCGATTTCCGCGTGAACTTCATGAACCGCGAGGTGTGGATTCGCAATGAAATCCGGCACCTGACGCCCAAGGAATTCAATCTGCTGGGTGTGCTGGTTCGCAACGCGGGACGCGTAGTGACGCGTACTGAACTGGTTACTGAAGCGTGGGGCGAAGAATACGGCGACGCGATTGACAGCCTGAAACTCTACGTTCACTATCTGCGGCAAAAGCTGGAAGTTGACCCTGACCGTCCCGAATACATCATGACGCTGCGCGGCGTCGGCTACCGGTTCGCCAGCCGGTAAACGGACTATTCATTGAACGTGAAGCCCCTCGCCAAGTGACGAGGGCTTTTTGTTTATCAGGCACGCTTCTTTTTGGGAGGTTTGGGTTTGGGCATGGGCAGCGCTTTCTCAGTGACCGAGACAAGCTCACTGATCCACTCCTGATCTTCAATTAAGTCGGCGTCAATCTGCATAGAGGGTTTGGCTCCGGGATAGGGCGGACCTTCAAGGTAATGCTCCCCGGCGTAGGCTTTCCCTTCCGGTGTGATTTTGATGAAAAGTGTGTCGTCACAGATCAGCGCGACCAGCTTCCCATTACAGTACATGCCGTATTCCCCGAACATTTTGCGGGCCGACACGCTTCCTGCGTCACGGGTTTGGTCAAGGATATAGTCAACAGTCGATTGGGAGGTCGCCATAGTTAGCCTTCGCCTACAAACTGGTTAATTTCAATGAGGTTACCAGCCGGATCACGAAAGTAGGCAGAACGAATGCCCCAATCTTTGTGATCTTCGGGCGGGTTAGTGAAGACGACGCCCCGTTTCTTCAATTCTTCGAACTTGGCATCAACGCTCTCGACTTCGAAGGTAATGGCAACACGGTCCGTTTTCGGAGGGTTCGAGGGGAGCTTGAGTGCATCGCCCATCACCCAGTAAGAATTGATGGCGAGGATGTTTTCGCCCGTCTCGAACGAGGCATAGGCATGATCCCCTTCACCCCATTTGACTTTGAAACCCAATACATTCTTGTAGAAGTCGAAGCAGGCTTGAAAATCAGCTTGATCGACCAGCAGGCGAGTCGACGTGAACTTCATAGGCACACTCCTTATAAGGGTGCGAATAAATCAATGTGGTTTCCATCAGGGTCGAGGATGACGGCGTAGCGCTGACCCCAGAAGGCATCCCACGGCGCTTTGTGACTCTGATAACCGAGTTTGGTGAGGCGCTGGTAGGTTTCATCGACTTCAGCAGCGGTGGCGCAGAGGAAGGCGAGGCCGATACTGTGACCACCAGAGGGCGGCGTCCATGAATCAAAGGACTGGATGACCTCCACCGTATCCCACGCGACGCGCAGGCCACCGACTTTACACTCCACGTGCCCTTCCTTTTCAGCGCCCTCCGCGATAGGCAATCCGAGCGCACGGTAGAAATCCAAAGAGGCTTTCATATCTTTGACGATGAGGCCGATGAGATCCAATTGTAGGGGCATGATGACTCCTTTTAAGCGCTGACTGAGTTACCCCAAGCATATCAAAAAGTGAGCGCCGGAAATTGTAAGAACCCGACATCCTGCTGTTCACGGCGGTAATCCCGCGGGGTGAGGCCAGCCAGCGTCTTGAAGTCGTGTATAAAGTGTGATTGGTCATAGTAACCAGCACGGTAGGCCACATCGGTGAGGGATAAGGCCGGTTGGTGGAGCAAGTTCACAACCTGACGGAAGCGCGTCAAGCGGGCGAACTGGCGCGGCGTGAGGCCGGTGTATTGAAGGAAGAGGCGTTCCAACTGGCGTTCACTGAGGGCGAGGTCAGTGCGCAAAGTGGTGACGGTGATGTCTCCGTGTGCCTGACGGACGGCAGCTATGGCCGACTGGAAGGTGGGGTTGGAGGCGGGAAGCAGGGACAGGCGACGGAGCAGGAAGGCTTCGATTTGGGCGATTTTGGCGGGAATGGACGAGGCCGAGGCGACCTGTTCAGCGAGTTCATGGGCACAGCGTCCCCAGAGGGCGTCGAGATCAAGGACGTGATCGGTGAGTTCGTGGAGCGGGAGGCGGAAGAAGGCCGCTCCTCCACCGGGTTTGAAGCGGATGCCGCGGGAGAGCGCGGGGCGGGTCATGGGGATGAGCACAGCTCGGCGCATGGTGCCCACGACTTCAAGCGTTTCCCCGACCAGAATATCGATACAGCCATCGGGCAGAACACGGTTAATGAGGGGCGTAGAGGCCGTGATGCTCCAGTAGCAGGCGACGTAGGGCGCGAGGGCGGGATGCGGTGGGTATTCACGATAGGCGTTCATGAAATACTATTACCACTAAGACACAAAGAAAGAAAAGAAATACTTTGAACCGCTAAGAAGCGAAAAAGTTTATTGGCAATTCTGCCATGTCTTATTGGCGGTTTTGGCGAAATTGGCGGTGTTTCGGCGGCTTGGTCGGGTAAAGCTGCTGAAATGGCGAGGGTTATGTCTGCCGCCAAGATTGCCATAAAAATACTTTTGCCACAAAGCATAAAGAGCAATGCAACTGAACCGCAATCCCACAGGGAGGCTTCGCACAGACGCAGAGGAAGAAATGAATTTAGCATAACCCTATTTTAGCACAAAAGTTCTCAAATTGTCAAGTCGTGGATGAATTCGAAAGTGCGAAAACATGTTATATTAATAGGAGGTCTCTCAGGGAGGAAACATGTCCGATCAACGCCATCACTTCATCAGTTATTCAACCGTCGAAGCGCAAGATTTCGTTTATGACTTACACGACAAATTAGAGGGCGAGTACCCGAAAATGCCAGCGTGGCTGGATAAGCGCGATTTAAAAGACGGTATTGATTGGGATACGCAAATCGCGGAGGCCATCCGCGACTGTGACAGCCTCCTATTCGTGATGACACCCGACAGCGTGACCGATAACTCCATGTGCAAATTGGAATGGTCACTGGCATTGAAGTACAAAAAACCCATCGTGCCGCTGCTGCTGCAAAAATGTGATGCCCCTTTCCGCCTCATCAACCGCCAGCATATTGATTTCTCCAACGACTTTGACAAAGGCATCTCTCGTTTGCGGTCGCATCTGCGCTGGCTCGCTTCACCTGCTGGTGAACTGCAACGGCTAAAAGACCGACTGGCCGATGCAGACCGTGATTTGCGGCGGGCGGCAGACCCCGTTGAGAAAACCCGTATTGAAGATGAGATCGCCGAACTCAAACGATCGATTGCTGACCAAGAGAAAATTGTCCACGACCCGAAGCAGGCTCAAGAACGGACGCAGCAGAGCATCGAACGCGGGTTGGAGCGGGAACGCCAGCCGGAAAAGCCGATCAGCGGGATACAGACCAGCAAATTCATCAACCCGCCGCCGGGGAACGCGCCGGATTACTTCCAAGACCGGCATGTGGAAACCAAGCAGGTAGCGGATTTCCTGCGGCATGACTCACAGCGGATCATTACCGTCGTCGGGCGTGGCGGCGTGGGCAAAACAGCGATGGTCTGCCGCCTGCTGAAAGGCTTAGAAAGCGGCAAGCTGCCGGATGATCTGCCGACGATGCCGATTGACGGGATTGTGTATTTGAGCGAGGCGGGAACTCGCAAGGCAAACGTGGCGAATCTGTTCAGCGATCTGAGCAAACTCCTGCCCAAGGAAACGGCGGCGGAACTGGACAGCATCTACAAAAATCCACAGGCGACGACCACCAGCAAAGTGCAAAAGCTGCTGGAAGCCTTTCCCAGTGGACGCTACGTGCTGCTGCTGGATAACTTCGAGGATGTACTGGACGAGCAGCGCAAAGTCAAAGATGCTGAACTGGACGAGGCGTTGAAATCCTTCTTGAACGCACCGCAGCATGGCATCAAGGTGATTATCACCACGCGGGTCGCACCGCGGGATTTGCTGCTGACACATCCCGAACGGCAGCGGTTGCCAGCGCTGGAACTGGACAGCGGTTTGGGGTCGCCGTATGCCGAAAACGTGCTGCGCGAAATGGATACGGATGGCAAGCTGGGGCTGAAAACGGCTGACAAGGCGACACTCAAAAATGCCTGTGAACGGGTAATGGGTTATCCGCGCGCCTTGGAAGCCTTAGTGGCGGCGCTGGCGGCTGACCGCGAGACAACCCTCGAAGATATTTTGAAAGTGGCCGAAAAAGTTCCTGACAATGTGACACAGGTATTGGTGGGAGAAGCCTTCAACCGCTTGGAACCTGCCGCGCAGAAAGTGATGCAAGCCTTAGCCATTTACGGGCGGCCTGTGCCGGAAGTGGCGGTCGATTACCTACTGCAACCGTATGTGGCGGGCATCAACAGTGCACCGATTTTGGGACGGTTGGTAAATATGCATTTTGTGCGTAAGGAAAGCGGACGCTACTATCTGCATCCAGTGGATAAGCAGTATGCGCTATCACTGCTAGCTAAAGGGGAAGACTCAGATCGGTTCGAAGCAGGGACACCGCCTTTCACACAGGTAGCCTTGCATCAGCGTGGTGCAGATTACTTCGCCAGTACGCGCAAACCACGTAGTGAATGGAAGAAACTGGAAGATTTGCGCCCACAGTTGGATGAGTTCGATTTGCGCTGTGAGGCTGAAGATTGGGATACGGCGGCAGATGTGTTATTGGATATTGATTTCGATTATCTGCTGCTTTGGGGCTATTACAGGCTAATGGTGAGTTTGCATGAACGCATACAAGGGAATATTGTTGATTGGGACTTAGCGCAGAGAAGTGTTGGGAATTTGGGCAGCGCTTATCGATATATGGGCGATCTTCAGAAATCTATCTCCTGTTATGAGCAGGCACTTGAGTCGGCACATGCCCATGATCACAGGCGGGGAGAGGAGGTGTGGCTGGGTAACCTCGGATCGGCTTACAGCGAATTAGGGCATGTAATAAAGGCCATTGACTTCTACGAACAAGCATTAGTAATTGACCACGAAATTAGTGATAAGGATGGCGAAAGTACTGATTTGGGTAATCTTGGCAACGCCTACAGTAGTTTAGGTCAGGTAGAAAAAGCTATCGAATATTATCAACAGGCGCTTACTATCCAGCGCGAAATTGGGAATAAGCAGGGCGAAAGCAATCAATTAGGCAACCTTGGCAATCGCTATGCAGAGTTGGGGAAGGTGGAGAAGGCAATCGACTTCTACCAACAGGCGCTCAATTTAAGACGCGAAATTGGAAATAAAATGGGAGAGTCAGTTGACCTTGTCAATCTGGCCCAAGTTCTAAGTGACCACGAAAAGTGGGATGAGGCAATTCGGTCTTATGAACAAGCCGTCCAAATCGCGGATGAGATCAGCTATCCGCTGGTACAGAATTTTGGTCGATGGGGTTTGAGCTTAACGTATCTGTATAGTGAAGACTTGGCAAGCGCAAGAGCGATCATACAAGCGGCTAGCCAATATGATATGCCAGAAAATAACCATAATGTTTTTATGGCGCTGGGGATAATCGAATTGCGACAGGCGAATGTGGGCAATTCAAGAAAGGCATTTAGTGAGGCAGTGGCAAAAGCCGATGCAATTTTGGCACTAACACCACAATTTTATGATGCACTCGACGCCAAGGGAACGGCACTCTGCGGGTTAGCGTTGTGTACGGAAGATACGGCTTATATCGAGCAGGCGAAAGAGGCGTTTCGGGCAGCACGGACAATCACCAAGGCGAAGGGGATTGTCGGGCGCGTGGTGCGGTTGTTCGATGCGCTGGCGGTAGCGGATACGACTGACATGTTGCGGGATGTGCGGGCGGTGGCGGCGGGGGAGGAATAGGTACCTCGCAAACGAGCGGGAGCACACGCAGGTGCTCCCCTACGATGAGCGTGATTAATAAGGGAGGAAGTACCCCCACCCTAGCCCTCCCCCGTAGTAACAGGGGAGGGAATAAAAAGGCATTACTGCGTGAGGGCGGCGGTGATGCTGTCGATGTTGTAGCGGATCATCTGGATATAGGTGGGGCATGGGCCGTCGGCGGGCGTGAGGGCGTCACTGCACAGGGGCGCACCGACTTTGACACCGGCTTCATTCGCCACCTGATTGACGAGGTCGGCGTTCTCGATGTTTTCGGGGAAGATGGCGCGCGCGCCGGTCGAACGGATGCTTTCCACAAGCTGGGCGATGTTGGCCGCCGAGGGGGATGCGCCTTCAGTGGACACCGTGCCGAGCGCCGTACCCACCAATTCCAAGCCGTAACGGGCGGTGAAGTAACCAAAGGCATCATGATTGGTGACGATCTTGCGCTGGTCGGCGGGGAGCTTCTGCACCTGCTGGATGACGTAGGTATCGGCGTCGAGCAGTTGAGTAATGTAAGCATTGGCGTTCAACTGGTAGGTGGTGGCGTTGGCCGCATCTGCTGATACCAGTGTATCGCGCACGAGTTCGGCCACGCGGACATAATTATAGGGATTCTGCCAAATATGCGGATCGGTGCCGCCGGTTTCCGAGCCAACGCCGATGGTGCCGGGGGTGATGCCGGTGCTGGTGACGATGCGCTGGGCCCCTGAATCGGCGGCAACGTAGAGGTTATCCAGCCACAATTCAAAGCCCAATCCATTTTCGAAAATCAAATTGGCCTGCGTCAGCGCAACGCTGTCGTGCGGCACCGGTTCGTAGCTGTGGGGATCACCATTCGGGCCGACGAGCACGGTCAGGTCAACGGCGTCTCCGGCGATAGCGTGAACCAGATCACCGAGGATGCTAAAAGTGGCGACGACTTTAAGCCGTTGGGCTTGAGCGGTGAGGGGCGCGACGGTGAAGGTCAGGGCGATGAGCAGCGTAAGGATGGCGAGCAGACGTGTCCGCATATCGGAATCTCCTTGATTATTCGATACCTATCTAATTGATACCATGTCTCATTAAAGTACGCAAGAGGGAGAAATGCGACCCCCACCTTAATCCTCCCCCGTAGTAACAGGGGAGGAAATCCGCAACATGCAATTCAAAGTGAGGAAGAGTCATGTGGATTAGCGTGGATGCAAGGCGGGTGAATGCCGGATGCGCTATGATAGAAGGCATTCACAGTAAAGCTTCGGGAGTCATGGATGACACGCGTTTTGATCACAGGCGGCGCGGGACGGGTGGGACGCGCGACAACGGCACGCTTCGTGGAACAGGGCTGGCAAGTGCGGGTAATCGGCATCGAGCCGGAGGCCGACCTTCCGGGCGCGGAGTACGTGCAGTGCGACATCAACGATTATGACAAGCTGCGGGAACAGGTGCGCGGCTGCCATGCGATTGTGCATCTGGCGGCGATCCCTGCGCCCCCGCTCGCGCCGGGTGTGGATGTCTACCGCATCAATACGGCAGGGACATTCAACGTGTTCGAGGCGGCGGATGCTGAAGGCGTGGGGCGTATCGTGCAGGCCAGTTCGATCAACGCCATCGGCTGCGCGTGGAGCATCGGCGAGATCGCGCCGCAGTACTTCCCGATAGACGAGGCGCATCCGTCATCCACGACCGATCCCTACTCGTTCTCGAAAAAAGTGGTCGAGGACATCGGTGATTATTACTGGCGGCGCTGTGGCATCTCCAGCGTGGCGCTGCGGCTGCCGGCGGTACATGATGCGGCCTATTTGAGCAGCAAGGCGTTTTTGCAGCAGCGGGAACAGACCCAGTATTTGCTGGATACGTTTGCCCAACTGCCGGAAGATGAGCGGGCGAAACGCTTGGCCGAGGCGCAGAAGAAGGTGCTGGACTTTCGCGGCCAGCGCAAGATGGAGTATCCGGCGAAACCGGGCTGGAATGAACCGGACGGCGACTGGCTGGTGCATGCTTATCACGGCGGGCGCTTCAACTTCTGGGCGTACATCGATGACCGCGACGCCGCCCAAGCCACCGAGAAGGCCATCACGGCGGACTACGAAGGCAGCCATCCGCTGTTTGTGGTCAACAGCCAGAACTCGGTGGGCTACAGCAGCCAGAAATTGGTCGAGCTATTTTTCCCCGGCGTGCCGGTCACCAAAGCACTGGACGGCGCCGAGACGCTGCTGAGCATCGACAAAGCGAAGAAACTCATTGGTTATGACTCAAAATATCCCATACCAGAATAAGGACACAACAAATGATTAAAATCGCGGAAGTGCTGCCGCCCCATCAAAGCCCGCTGTGGACGATGGTCAAGCAGTGCGGGATTGAGGATGTGGTGGGCGTGATGGACTTCAGCAAGGGACTCAACGTGCCTGCTGAAGAACTGCCGTGGAGCTATATGTCGCTGGTGCGGCTCAAAAACGCCTATGAGAATGCGGGCTTCCACTTCGATGTGCTGGAGAGCCGTCCGCCGCTGGACAAGGCCAAGATGGGTCTGCCGGGGCGCGACGAGGAAATCGAGACGGCATGCGAGTTGATCCGCAACATGGGCGCGCTAGGAATCGGCGTGTGGTGCTACGAGTGGATGCCGTTCTTCAACTGGATGCGCACCTCGACCACGACACCCACGCGCGGCGGAGCGGTGGTCACCAGCTTCGATAACAGTCTGATGAAGAACGCGCCGCTGACGCCCTACGGCATCGTCACCGAGGAACAGTTGTGGGAGAACCTCGAATACTTCCTCAAGAAAGTGATTCCGGTGGCGGAGAAGGCCAATGTCAAGCTGGCGATGCATCCCGACGATCCGCCGCTGTCGCCGATTCGCGGTTTGGGACGCATCATGCGCTCGGTGGAGAATTTTCAGCGGTTAGTGGATCTGGTGCCGAGTCCCATGAACGGGATTACGCTGTGCCAAGGGAACTTCGCCCTGATGACCAATGACCTGCCCTCGGTGATCCGGCACTTCGGCGAGAAAATTTTCTTCGTCCACCTGCGTGATGTGCGCGGCACGCCGGAAAAGTTCGTCGAGACGTTTCATGATGATGGGCAAACCAATATGCTGGAATGCCTGAAGGCCTACCGCGACATCGGCTTCGAGGGTGTAGCGCGGCCTGATCATGTGCCGACCATGGAAGGGGATAGCAACGAGAATGCCGGTTATTCGTCCATCGGGCGCTTGTTCGCCATCGGCTATCTGAAGGGCTTGCGTCAGGCGGTTTACGCGGAGTAAAAGTATATTTCGCGGCATGCCGGGGCAGCTTCTCATCCGCTGCCCCGCCAATTTAGTTGAATTTGCTACTTGCTGGAAGCATCTGGCAAGGAAACGTCCATCTTGTTGATAATGGTCATAATGTCTTGAAGCGTGCCATATGTCGCATCTTGAAATGTGGACCTACCCGATACGACAACCAGCCATTGGTCATTTACCATATAGAGAACATATTCTCCAAAAGAGGCGTCCGCCTCCGTATAGGTCTCAGCACGGAGCGCTTTATGTCCCTTCACTCTGATCATATTCGAATAGTCGACGCGCGTTACGACTTGAGGCAGAATATTCTTGAGATCATCGAACGTGACATCGCTATAGCCTCGCGTTTTAAGATTGACAAGCTCGATAACGATGTAACGATTTGAGAAGTCTGCACGATTCGCTGGTTTTAGGGCGAAGCGATAGTAATCATTATCGTCATGGACATTGGCCACATGAATCCACGAATCGGGCAGTTCAGCCTGCAAAACCTCGAAGTCAATAAGCGACTCACCCAAAGTAAATTTCAAAGATGCGAGGACTGCAACAGCTGAGGCTTCGTATTCTGTAACAGAGGTAGCATCTTTTCCGCTAATGGAAGCGCCAGCGATCCAAGAATCATTCAAAGCGAAGTATATCTCTCGCTTGGATTCACCGTTTCGCTGCGAAAGGATTTTCACCGCATCATAGGTCCCAATCCTAAACTGTGAACCATTCACGGCCGCAAGCCGACGCTGTTCCTGCATGAACTCTTCTGCAGAGTTTTGAGTAGGGGATAATCCCATCTTTTCACTGGTGGTGTCGAGAACGAGAACGTCAAGCTCAATACCCTTATCGGGAGGTTCAAACCGCACAAAAATAACCCCCATTGCCGGTTCACCATAGGACACGTCGGTTACATGCCAGCCTGCCGGATAATTCACTTCAAAGTTCCCATCCGTAGTGGTATAGGTCTCGTTTAGTGAAATTTTGCTGAAGTCATAAGTTTTAAGATCGCGTTTGAATGGGATGGCGGCTTTTTTGGCATCAAACATCAACGACTTGGCAATATCAAGCAAAGCACGCTCGCCAGTGACCAATTCTTCAGGTGGCGAATTCACGCTGGCGATCAGCACCCAACCGTCCTTCCGCACAACCACATCCAGAACAGCGCGGCGGTTGGCCTCGGCAGGGAATTTCAACGCAATCCTCACGCCCGGGTCGCCGCTAATCGTGATGGCTCTAGAAGCAACCGGTTCGGCAGCAAACCATGTGGGGTAGACATAAATCGTATTGAATTTACTGTCATTGTCATCATTATTGACTGTATCTTTTAACGAATTGCCATAAACCCCAAACATTTTGTGGTTTAAGGAATCGTAATTGACTGGTTTGGACAGGATGTAGGCTGCGTATTCTTTCGGCGTGGCTAAATTTCGGGGAAAGGCTGAAGTCGCCGGATTGACGAGTTCAATTAAAATGCGGCTGTGGTCAGAATTCCCCAAAAACGCTGTCATCACGCTGGAATCTGTCCATAATTGATACAAATAACGTTGGTTGAAGGTCTGGATTTGATCTTCGACTGTCCATTCACCGGAGTAAGTGAATTGAACGGCACCATCCTCGCTGACATAGGTTCCGTTCGATTTATCCACAGCGAAAGTAGGATAAACAAGCAGAAAAAATAGAGCAGTAATAAGTAGTCTTCTCATCATACGCTCCTCAGGTTATGACAAACCCAATTTCACTAATGAATAACCGTTAATCTTCCTTCCAAAATAAATAAGCGTTCCTGCTCGTACGCGGGAACGCTCAGCCCAATATGCGATATATCCCGCAAGCAAACGAATGCCAGCGATCTCCAAAATATTTCCATCTATTACACATGCTGATATAGGTGTAGAAAGAAAGATAGTGACAAATGTCACAATCCAACAGCTTAATGCCCAACTGAAACACTTCAACAGCGGGAACGCACTGCGAATTGAATTCTAGAATGAAAGAATGTCAGGCAAGCGGCGGATTCAAGCCGAGGCATCTAGCAGAATTACTAAGCAATGCCATCAGCGACGGCATTGCGGATTATGGGCCGGACACATCCCATCCCGAAGACACTGGGACGTGTCACTTCACCGTGAATTAGACGAAAAGAGAGGGTTAGTTTTTGACAGGTTCCATCACGGAGCGGTCAAGCTGATCCCAACTGATGGCGCTGTCAAAACCTTTAAGATATTCCAAGGCTTCATCCAGCGTATCAAAGGCACGGTAGCGAATTTTAAATACCGACGCGCCAAGACCAGACGACATCTTGATCATCTTCGACTTTTCGCGGATGCTAAATGCCCATCCCGCACGCGGGTGATTACCCACTTCACGGATCACAGTCATTGAATCTTTCATGGATACTTGTTCAACCACATCGCCGACATCATTAATGACATGGACGAGGGCGCGAGGGCTGCTCTCGACATAGCGCTGCGATTCCAGCAAGCAAGCTCGCAGGTCTTCGGTCGTCATCACGCCCGAATACCGGACAAAGATGATTTCATTTTCGATGAGCCAATTAACTGAATAGGGCACGATTCTACACTTTCTTGTTCCGATAAATCTCAAATCACGAATGATCTAGCGAACCTGAATATTGATGACGTTTGATATTGTAATATTACGGCTAATTCGTAATATTTGTGTGTTAACGTTTTCCAGCACCACGAATTGGCGTCCACTCTGGTATCATTTCTACGCGGGTAATTCAATTTCTTGTCGTATGGTGACTCCTATCCATGATTTCTCTGATTGCGACCGTTTTGAACGAGGGGCAAAGCATGCACCGGCTGATGCAGTCGCTGGTGGCTCAAACGCGCCTGCCCGATGAGGTGGTGATTGTCGACGGTGGTAGCAGTGATGAGACGGTCGCCATCCTGCAAAGCTATGCCGACAAACTGCCGCTGCGGGTGCTGGTCGAAGCGGGATGCAACATCAGTGAAGGGCGTAACCGTGCGATTGCTGCGGCACAGGGCGACATCATTGCGGTGACCGATGCGGGCGTAATCGTCGAGCCGGATTGGCTGGACAAGATCACGCGACCATTGGTCGAGGATACAAGCTGCACGATGGTCGGCGGCTTCTTCAATCCGGATTACACCAATCTGTTCGAACTGGCGATGAGCGCCACTGTTTTACCGCTGCGAGAAGAGATTAATCCGGCGACCTTTCTGCCCACCAGCCGCAGTGTCGCCTTTCGTAAAGCGGCATGGGAAGCAGTCGGCGGCTATCCGGAATGGCTGGATTACTGCGAAGATTTGATCTTTGACCTGCGGATGAAGCAGTGGATCAGCCGCCAGCACGACAGTAGCATCCCGTTTGTGCCGGATGCGGTGGTGGATTTCCGTCCGCGTGGATCGTTGCGCAGTTTCTACAAGCAGTACTATTTGTACGCGCGGGGCGATGGCAAGGCCGATCTGTGGCGCAAGCGTCATGCGGTTCGCTATTTGACCTATCTGGTGGCGCTGCCGGTGGTGTTCTTGCTCGGTCTGCTGATCCATCCGCTGTTGTGGCTGCTGGTGCTGCCGGGCGGCTATGTCTACCTCCGGCAGCCGTATCGGCGCTTAGGTAAACTGGTGGATAGTCGCCAGCAAACCGATACCCGGAACCTCAACAAACGTTATTCATTGGCTGAGATGGCCTATCTCATCGTGATGGTGCTGGTGATACGGGTAGTGGGCGATGTGGCGAAGATGATCGGGTATCCAGTCGGCTGGATATGGCGCTTGCGCAACCAGCCTCCTGACTGGCGGATCATTAAAATTACTTCATAAATTCGAACCTAAACGCCTGTAGGCTGTAATTCGACTTAAGATAATTGAAAGCCAAAGTGATTTTGGAAAGCGCTCGTCTTTGTCGCCTGAACCGCATTTACCATCCTCTATACTCAAGATTTGGCATTTTCTGACTGATCCTTCTCCTGAATTGACGCAACACGAGGATCAGCGCAGTGCGCGGTTGGTTGCTGCTTTGTTTTTGCTGTCGGTTGGCCTTCTCATTTTGGTCCGTGTTTTCCGGACATCAATTCACGTCTCTGAATCGACCTTCAACATTGATACCATCGGCTTAAACACAATCATGCTGGGTTTATGCTACCTGCTGAGCCGAACCCGCTATTATCGGCTCGGTGTTTTTGTGGGCATCGCGGCGGTCATGGTTGTGATTTATGTTCAATCCTTTTACCGTGCCACGACTGAACCGGTTCACCTGACCGATTCAACCGCGTGGGCGATGGGAATGGTATTGATCGGTGGGCTGATCGTATCGTGGCAGATCATGCTGATGATCGCGCTGGTTTTTATCGGGGCGCTGGCAGCACTGCCTTTTTTTGTTCCGAATTTAACAATTTACGATGTGCGCTTTTCACTGGAATTCGCGATTGGCATGACCGCGCTCATCACCATCACGGCCATCTTACGCCAGCGTGATCTGGAACGGATTAAGCAGCAGGCCAAAGATTTGACCACCAGTGAAGCCCGCTACCGCACCCTGCTCGAGGCAGGCTTTGAAGCGCTGATTATCCACGACATGGGCCGCATCTTGGATGTGAATGGTGCTGCCCTGACGTTAACAGGCTACACCACAGCCGAAATCATCGGCAAGCGCACGATTGAACTGGTGACACCCGACGCCCGTCCGATGGTCGAGAAATTATACTCCGAGCATACTCCGGACACGCTGGTCTATGAGACCGCGCTGCTGCACAAAGATGGACACCGCATCGAGATTGAAGCGCGTTCCCGAACCATTACTTATCAGGGGCAGTCAGTACGGGTCATCGCTTTCCGCGACATCACCCAGAGCAAACAGTCTAGCGAACAAATCAAGAACCTGTTCAACAGCCTTGACCGTGTCTTTTATTCGTTTGACGCACGTGATTTTCACGTCATTCAAATCTCGCCCGCGTGTGAAAAGCTGTATGGTTATCCGGCGCAAGTTTTTTATGATGAACCCGATATTTGGTCAAAGATCATCCATACCGAAGACATGCCGCTTTTTGTGGAAGATTTCGGGCGTATCACCCGCGACCACAATGAAGTGCGCCCCTTCCGGATTGTCCGCAAAAACGGTGAGATGCGCTGGGTGGAAATGCAAATCATTCCGGTCTATAACGCCGCTAATGAATTGACCCGTTTTGATGGACTGGTAACCGATGTGACCGAGCAGCGGCGCATCGAAGCCGAGCAGCGTGAACTCCAAACCGAGCGCGAGCGCAGCCTCGTCTTGCGGCAGTTCATTACCGACGCCTCCCACGATTTGCGCACCCCGCTGTCGACGCTTTTCACCAGCCTCTATTTGCTGCGGCGCGTCAGTCCGCCGGACGACAACATCAACCGCTACCTGAATACACTCGAAGACCAGACCCACCATCTCAGCCGCGTTTTGGATGATCTGTTCACCATGTCCCGTCTGGACTCGCCGGAAAGTTATGTCGAAAAACATCAGCTCGATATCCATCAAGTCATGGATAATGTCGTGAATGTGCACAAAGCGCTCGCCGCACAAAAGCAGATTCAGATCGATTTTGTCCCGTCCGGAACACCGCTCTATGTGTTTGCGGATAAAGACTACCTGCTGGTGGCGCTCAACCATATCGTCCGCAACGCCGTCCAATATACCCCCGCCGAAGGCCGCATCACTATTCGTGTGTGCAAGCCAAATGAAAAGCAGGTGCAGGTCGAAGTTGCAGACACGGGTATCGGGATACAACCGGCGGAGATGGCTCACATCTTTGACCGCTTCTACCGTTCTGATCGCGCACGAAAGGCCGATGTCGGCGGCGTCGGTTTAGGGCTTTCGCTGGCACGTAAGATCGTGGAAATCCATGACGGCACGATAGAAGCCGAGAGCACGCCGGGGGAAGGCAGCATCTTCCGCATTACGCTGCCCCATATGCTAAAATAAGTGGATTGCTCACTAGTCCTTTTGATAAAAACACTATGACACATCGCTCAAAACTGATCTTCTTTGCTGCTCTGTTTTGTCTCGCCATGATCGCGCCAGCCGCCGCGCAAACCGCGACACCACCTACGCCTATCCCACCGGACGCCACGCCGGAAGTCACCGCCGAAGCGACACTCGACCCATCCCGCGTCGAACTGCTGACGCCAGAGATCATCTCTACCCGCCCCCATGATCCCAAAGCGTGGACGGAAGGCCTGCTGCTGCACGAGGGCTTCCTCTACGAGAGCGTCGGCGAAACCGGACACTCATCGGTTCGCAAAGTGGATCCAATGACCGGCGAAGTGGTGCAGCAGTTTGACATGGGCAAAGACGACTACGCCGAAGGGATCGCCATCGTCGGGGATCGCCTGCTGCAAATGACCTACAAGCAGGAAATTGTGTATCAATATGACTGGAAAACCTTCAAACTGCTGCCCGAGCAGTTACACTATAAGGGCGAAGGCTGGGGCTTAACCTATGATGCGGCGGAAGACGTGCTGTGGATGAGCAATGGTGAACCGGCACTGTTCAAACGGGACCCCAAGACCTTCGATGTCCTCCAAGAGATTCCGGTGACACTGCAAGGCATGCCCATTAATACCGTCACGGCACGGGGACGTTCCTTGGGTGGCATCAATGAGTTGGAAGTGGTGGGTGATACCATTTACGCCAACGTCTGGCCGACAACCTATATTCTACGGATCGACAAAGCCAGCGGCATCATCACCGGCATTATCGACGGTTCGACGCTGCTGCCTGCCGACGCGCCGATCCAAGCCGACGCCCGCGACTATCTCAACGGCATTGCCTATGACCCTGAAAAAGACACCTTCCTGATTACGGGCAAGTTTTGGCCCTATACCTTTGAAGTAACATGGAAACCGCAGGGCATCCTACCGCCGCTGCAATAATTGTCGAAATAGTTGCTCTGTAGGCGAAACGCACATACACTGTGAAATGGATTTCACATCTTCGGGAGTTTTGGCGTGGCTACACCTGCTCATCATGAATTGAACCTGAAAGTCGTTATTCTGGATACCGATTTTTATGCGGCGCACGCAATCAACAGCTTTCTGGCGTGGGATCGGCGTACCCGTGTCACCCATCTTGCCGAGACGCTGAAAGACATGTGGACGTACATCAACAATACGCCGCTAGCTGAACTGCCGAATATCATCCTCTTGGAAGCGGACTACATCGGCGGGCCGGAAATCTTGACCAAGACCATCCATGATTTGAATAAGCGAATCCCGCAGGTACGGGTTCTTTGCATGGGGCAGGAACCAACCGTCAATCTGGTCGAAGCCGCCGCGGACGCAGGCGCAGCCGGTTATTTTCTAAAGCAGGATGTCCGTTTACAAATCGCGTGGGGGATTGTCTACTCGCTCTTTCACGAGTTCACCATCACCTCAAGCATCGCTCACGCCTGCGCGGATCGTTTTAACCACCGCGTCTTCAAGGCGGCGGTGCTTCCGGGGATGCGTAAGTTCCCTGAACTGACCGGACGCATCGGGCAGGCATTGAAGTTGTGTGTGCTGGACGGACTCCCCGCCAACCTCGCTGCCGATGAAATGGGGATCAGCCTGCACACCATTCGCGGCTACATCAAAGAGGGCTACCGCATTCTGGAAGCCCACGATGACGTGGAATATCCCACCAACATGACGCCCCAAGAACGGGCCTTCATGCGGCTGACCGCCTTCGACGAAGAGGATGAAGAAGAGTCCTCCAACAGCAATCGCGACTCGGATTAATGCAATACTTTAAATGAATTTTCCGTAAGGACAGGTCTTTGACCTGTCCTTTTTTGTGCCTTTATCCCGCGATCAGCACCGCAATCAGAGCGATCAGCGCAGGCCCGCCCTGCACATACAAGATCGAGCGCTTAGCCGTCAGGCCGCCGTAAACTGCCGCCACAATCACGCATAGTAGGAAGAACAGCCGCAGTTGATGGGCAAACACCGCGTCCGGTTGGATGACGCTCCACGCCAGCCCTGCCGCCAGAAAACCATTATAGAGACCCTGGTTAGCTGCCAGCGCCTTCGAGGCTTGGGCGAAATCCGGCGTCGTGCCGAAGGTCTTCATGGTGCGCGGCGTCGTCCACGTGAACATCTCCAAGTACAGGATATAAACGTGCTCCAAAGCGACCAGCGCCACCAGAATCGTGCTGATTGTTTGCATATGCTCCCCCTATGCGATGAGATCGTCACACCATGTTACCCCACTTTGACGGGTAAGGCTTCCAATCCACGCAGCACCCATGTTTCGCGGTAAGTCGGGTTGTCGTTGACCAGCGACAGTTGAGGCGCACGGGTCAGCAGCGTTTGAATCGCGATCTGCCCTTCGAGACGCGCCAGCGGTGCACCGAGACAGTAGTGGATGCCGTTGCTGAAGGACAGATGCGGATTGGGATCGCGGGTGATGTCCAACGTGCCCGGATCCTTGAAGATGGCCGGATCGTGATTGGCCGCGCCTAGCAGGAACGAAACCTGCATCCCGCGCTTGAGCGTCTGCCCGTTGTATTCGGTGTCGTGCAGCACGGCGCGTGAGGTCATCTGCACCGGACTGTCATAGCGCAGCAGTTCTTCAACCGCCGACCGTCCCAATTCCGGCTTGGCCTTCAACAGATCAAACTGGTCACAGTTGCGCAGCAGCGCCAGCATGCCGTTGCCGATCAGGTTGGTGGTGGTTTCGTGTCCCGCCACCAGCAGCAGGATACAGGTGGAGATCAATTCCTGTTCCGTCAGCTTATCACCCTGATCTTCAGCTTGGACCAGCGCGCTCATCAAGTCCTGCTTGGGATGCTGACGCCGTTCGTGCGCCAGATCACGCAGATACATCGAGAAGTCCACCGTGGCCGCCGCGCCTCGGTTATAAACCGCTTCCGAGTCGGTCAGCTCCAGTGTATGCGCCAGATCACGCGACCATCCCCGAAACAGATCACGGTCACTTTCCGGTACGCCCAGCATATCGGCGATCACCATCACTGGCAGTGGCACGGCCAGATCAGTCACAATATCCATCTCGCCCTTCGCCAGCCCTGCATCCAGCAGATGATCGGTCACGCTCTGGATACGCTCCCGAAGCTGTTCGATCATGCGCGGCGTGAAGGCTTTATGCACCAGCATCCGCAAACGGGTATGCGTCGGTGGATCGCGGAACAGTATCCATGCGCTCTGCATTTCCACCAGCGGCATCTGGTGCGCAGGGGGTTCACCCCAACCCAACTCTTCGCGCGTCATGACGCTCAGCAGTTCATGACCGAGGCGGTTGTCCTTGAGCAGCGCCACACAGGTTTCGTACTCGGTGGCGAACCACATATTCCACTGCTCCCAATGAAAGAGCGGGGCGCTGGCACGCAGCATATCATAAAAGGGATAGGGATTGGCTTTGAACTCCGGTGCGAGGGGATTGAACTCAAACATCGATTTTCCTTTTATCAGCTCGGGATTCGGTTGATATACGCCTATACGTATGAGCGGCGACTTCGGTTCGAAGCCATCGGTTTCGAAGCTCATTATAGGCCACTTCATCGTTGAGATGTCTATTTCCAAAAACACGGAAGTATGTTAGCGTTTGCATCCGTATACAACCGCTTGGAAGTCAGGTCGTATCATGAAAGCTCTCGTCATCTTTAACCCTCATGCTCACAGTGGAGAAACATCCCAGCGAATTGCTGCCGCGCATCCCGATATCTTGAAACAGTTACAGACCAGCCTCGCTCTCGACAGCGCCGATTGGGTCGAAACACAGCGTCCCGGACACGCCACCCTGCTAGCGAAGGATGCGGTCGCCCACAGTTATGATTACATTTTCGCCGGTGGAGGCGATGGCACCATTAACGAAGTGCTGAACGGCATCATGTCCAGCGTTCCTCATCCATCTCACGCGCCGGTATTCGGCGTGCTGCCCTTTGGTACCAGCAATGATTTCTTCGCCGCTTTAAAGATTGCCGAAGCCGGACGCAACCCGCGTGCCCATCACTTCACCATGCCGCTCGACATTGGACAGGTGGTTTTTGATGACCTCAAACGCTATTTCTGCCTGACCGCCGGTCTCGGATTTTTGAGCTGGACCAGCCAGCAGTATGTAGAAGCCAGCCAGCGCTACGGACGGCGCTTTGCTCACATTCCGGCAGTGATATCCGCCATCTTCGGTTATCGCTTCTTGCCTAATGCTCGCATCTCGGAGAACGGCAAGCGCTTCCGTGCCCGCCATATTCTGGCCGTCATGATTGATAATTCGCCCTTGATCGCGGGTGGAACGCCCCTCACGCCCTTGGCCAAAATCGACGATGGCTACCTCGATGTTTGCATCATCAAACCGGTTTCGCTGCCGCGCTTGATCTGGCTGGCGCTGCAAATTCGGCTTAATGCCCACACCCGCTCTAAAGCCGTCATCTTGGAACGCATCACCGAAATCACCATCATCACCAAGCAAGCGCTGCCGATTCATATTGATGGGGAACTGGTTCCCGAATTGGACTCGAAAGCCAAGCATACCGTCATCAAAGTGCTGCCTGCGGCGCTGCAGGTTGTCAAACCGTCCTTATGCGAGTTCGATTTCACGAACGCTAATTTGCATACCCATCTCCAGTGAGCAGGGTAGATGTACAAAGCCGATCTCATGCCATGAAATCTCGTTTCCTCGTCATCATCCTTTGCGGGATCATCTTGAGCGGATGTGTTTTGCAGCCTGCTAATCTTCCGCCTGTCACTCCGACGCCCGTGCGCGTCATCACCGATACGCCCGTTCCGACGCCCTTCGTCATGCCCACGCCGCCGCCTTCACCAACCGCAAGTTGCGCCGGAGCGCCCCGCGAACGCCTGATTATCGGCGAACGGGGACGCGTGTTAGAGGATGATCCGCGTAATGTGAATGTCCGCAGCAAGCCGGGTGTCGATAACATCCTCATGACGGTTATACCGATTAATGGCCTGTTTCTGGTGTTGGATGGTCCGGTCTGCTTGGGCGGCTACCAGTGGTACAAAGTCCGCTACCGTGAAGCGGTCGGCTGGATTGCCGAAGGCGACCTCACCAGCTACTACGTCGAACCCTATGGGACGGGGTGAAGACTAGTTATTTATTCCGTAACTGTTTGTATCGTTCACGAAGATTTTTGCCATATACGGTTGGATGTCTGCCGACACGTGTAATATCGATGTAGCGTTCCTCAGTTTCATCCACCAATTCATCTGTTTTGATTTCGATGATTTGCTCTTGGCGAACCACCAATAATCTAAAAATGATGCGTAAGGCATAGCGAGGAACTTTTACCCGAAACCATCCCGGCGCATCATGTTCGATGGCATCAACAATTAAGCCTGCCGATTTTGAAGGTCTGCGAGGATCACTCTGAGAGGCAAGTATCTTTATGATGCGTTTAATTTCAGCGCCAACATCCTCATTCTCAAAGAAAGCCATGAGTTCACGAGCCGCACCCTCATCAATGTAAGTTACTTTCCATTTTGCCATTTGAGCTATTCATTATCGGAATCATCAAAGATAGATTTGGCTCGCAGTTTCTTGAGAACGGTGGACGAATCAAGATTCGCCTCTTGCGCTTTTATACGCAAGTAGCGCTCCCGCAACACCATATCGGATTCTGCGTCATCAAAGTGTAAGGTAGCTTCATAGCGTGTCATAACTTCATCGAGCGACATTTTGTTAAAAGCCGATTTGAAGCCTTCAGAATCGGTCAGTTCCAACAATGCGTCAAGGAGTTCATGATTTTCAATTAGCAATGTCATTTGTTCAGTGGATAGGGTTACGGGTGTATCCATGATGCCATTACCTATTTATAGTTTGCATAAAGACATTGTAGCAAAAATTGCAGAGAAAAGGTTAACCATTACTCAGACAAAACTTCGAGTGGTACAAAGTCCGCTACCGTGAAGCGGTCGGCTGGATTGCCGAAGGCGACCTCACCAGCTACTACGTCGAACCCTATGGGACAGGGTGAAGACTAACCAATAGTAGCTTGTCGCCAAAGAGTTAAATAATTATAACTTTCCCTTACAGAGTCCGTAATCAACAGAGTAACTCGCGGCATAGTGGATCGAGCAACTTGTTTTTCAAATTTCCCATTTATTACCTGATAGGGTCTCCGCAATATTGAATATTGTCGGGCAATTTCATTATCTTCAAAATCAGTTGGAACAAAATGGGTAGCCATATGTCGAGCCAAAAGAATTTTGCCGAGTTCAGGTGGGGGTCCAATAAAGATTGAAAGTGCCTGATCTTTTTTTGCAATTTCTTTGAGCTTCTTAGAAGCACATGACAATTGATGACAAAACTCCAAGAGATTTGATGCAAAGTACTCTTCAACATCAATCTGTTCAAATTCATATAGAAGAGAATTTTTATTGAGTTCTTCTTGGAATATTCGCTTTGCGATAGTTATACTAACTTCAAAACGAACAAGAACAGTTTCAAGTAAATCAAGGACATGAAGGAAATTACGTGTTAACTCTAAGTCTCCGACACCTTGATAGTGTTCTGGATGATTCTTACTTCCTAGCCAATTACGAATATCTTTGGCTATTTGAGCACACTTTTCAAGAAGAGTTATATCTAGATTCGATTTCATTGGTAGTTTCCTGAATAGCAAATCAATGCCTCACCAGCACCTCATGATGGCTGACTGTCGTATCGAACGACTTCAAGACGGCCTGCGCTTCAGCCACAGCCTTCCACGTTCGTGCGATCATCCTCTTTCCTCCAATTATTATGTCAAAAGTTTAAATTGGGTTTGTCGGCAAACCACTTTCTAACCGATTCCCGACCATTGATCGCCAACCCTCGCCTATTCGGTTAGCGCCAAACTGGCCAAACAGTTACAAAATGTTCTTCCAAAATGTAACCCATTTGCCGTAGGCTTCCCCTACAATAAGAACAGAACGCCTTGTAGGGGTTTGCCGCTGGCAAACCCTGCACTACGTCTTTGCACCTTAACAACCGACCAATAGTTGCAAATGGGACTAAAATCACCCATTCTCAACTGCAACATTTGCCATTGCCGAATTTGCCGCCTGTGCCGCTTTTGCCGCATATTTCGCCGATTATCGTTCCGACATGGCCGACGACGACATCGCCGACATAACAATGATCTTGTTTGGGGCCAAAAGCCAAACGCCTTCATGGCACTGCCAATGCCGCCACCAAATCAAAAAGGAGCACTCACGCGCCCCTTCTCGTTGTCATTCTCTATTTTCTCTGCGTCTGAGCAGTTCAATCGTATTCCGACTGAGGACTACTTGTTCGCCGTACGCACCACGCGTGACACACCGATCACGCCCACCAGACCGAGCGCCAGCAGCGCGATCAAGCCCACATTGTTGCCGCTGCCGACATCATCAAAGAAGCCGGATTCGGGCAAACGAGTCGGAGCCGGTAGGGTCGCGTTGCCCGTTTCGAAAGTCGGGGTTGGCCCACCGCCAGCCACTTCGGTACCGCCAAGATTTTGCCCCAGCAGAACCGCCAGCGCTGTCGCCGTCGCATTCACCGCGCTTTGATCGGGCGCGTTCACCGTCGGGGTTACGAGGGCGGCCGCTGCCGTCTGCGTCGCTTCATTCGCCACCTGTGTCAGCAGCGCGTTGGCAAAAGCCTGCGTCGCATCCAAGGTTGGTGGTTCGGGCGTCGGGGTGATGGTTGGCTCACGCGTCGGTGGGATGACGGTCGGTGTGTTGGTCGGTACGCTGGCCGTTTGAGTCTGCGCGAACGCGATCTCAACCGCTGCCGTACTGGTCTGGTTGAGGAACACCTGCACCTGATCATTGGTCGCCACAATCGCCGTCGCAGTCAATTGACCGGACGTCGGGCCGGTAGGACGGGTCGCCAAGAACAACACAGCGCCCAAGCCGATGAGGAACAGGATAATCATCAAGGCCGCGATGTAAATGAAAGTGCGGTTGGTCCGCTGCGGCGCTGCCCCTTCCTCATTCAGTTCCGGCATATCATCCGACTCGAAGCCGAAGCCCGTGTCGCTGCCGTCGTCTAAATTAATATCTGGCGCTTCGTCATCAAACTTGAACTCGTCGCCGTTCGGCTGATCGTCAAACTTGAAGTCGTCGTCGTCAAAATTAAAATCGTCGTCGTCGCCTTGCAAGTCTTTTCTGTTAAACCCCATTGTATTTCCCTCCGAAGCTGGCGCGGTGCTGATCTAGTAACGCACTATAATATCTATTATCTACCAAATACTTCTAAATTCGCTAGTGGAACCGTAATTTTCTCACCGGTTACACTTTCGACTTCTGCACAAGGTACTCTTAACCCATTCTCTAACAGAATAGGCGTTTTTGGCAAGTTGACGACGGTACCGACATCTCCGGCGTGTGGAATGCGCGTCAGCCGCACGCTGGTTCCGACCGTCAAAGCTTGGTTCAGGTTCGGGCGCTGTGCCCGGGAAGCTCCCCTGCCGGACGGATTCACAATCACTTCAGGCCGCCGCGTCTGCCAGCGGTTGGGCTGGACTGCCTCCAGCGTTGCCTGCCGTCCATTGAAACTATTCAGCATATTGTACACCAGTCCGCTCATGCGCAGCGAACCAAAGCCTTCGGTCAGCATGACCGCGCCTTTTGCCATCAGCACATTGTCGATCAAATCGGCTTCAATGCTGGGTGCGATGATACCGCCAAGGTTCTGATCTTCCAACACATCCAGTCCAGTTTGGCGCAGCGGACGGCGCGTGACCACGATCGTACCGCGATATTGAATATCAAGGTCTTCGCCGTACAGGCTTTCCAGACCATCGTTCGGCTCGGTGCGCAGCGTCCCGATCACACGGCGGTTGTTGCCCCATGCCCCCTGTACCACAGAGCCATAGGTTTCAATCGTCACGCCTTGGCCGGGCTGAACTTTGATAACCTGTCCATCCAGACCCGCTTCCAGTTCCACCGTTTCCGGCTCGACTTGGATAATAATCTGTCCGTTGAACACATCCGCCACAATTCCGTCCACAGGCGACAGCACTTTGCGGTTGCGCTGCTTGGGCACTTCGGCCAGCACCGTTTTCGTATTGACACCCTCGCCAACGCTCACCCGTAGATAATCGCCGATATCCGCACCTGCTTTGAGGCGCAAGCCGCTAATCGCATCAAGGATGACATAACGGGAGGGCAAAATACCACGCGCCACAATATCGCGTAAGTTAACGCTCGCCCCTTGGCGCACGTCCACTGAACCGATGGCGTCTTCGGGCAGGGTTTGTTCACGCTGGATGGTCGTCAGTTCCAGCACATGTCGCTGATCAGGATAGTATGGCATGTTATCTTCTTCTCAGATCATCGAGTTCGTTCTGTACGGATACTTTATCCGACTCGTCATCAAGCAGGCGCAGATCAGGCCGAAGTTGGTTGATCTTTTCGGCTTTCGCGGGAGCGGGCGCAGGTGCCGCTTTACGTCTACCGCCGAACAGGCCGCCGCGCTGCTTGGCTTTGCGGATGGCTTCTTCGTTTTCCATGTCCACTGCGGAGCTGTCATCTTTGGCTTCAGTCAGCCAATCATCCGGAATGGTGATCAGCGGGTTGCCCGTCATTTCGGCGATCCACATCGGGATTTGAGCCGCTAAACCGGACGGATTGGCCGCCAACGGCAGTGGTCGCCCGCGTCCGTCGAAGATCAAGCCCACGCTTCCCCCCTCGGCGGTCATCTTGATACGGCCTTTGCCGCCGATATTCAAGCCGCGTCCGGCGCTGACATCGACCGTCGCCGTCTTGCCCACCTCCAGCGGATACACCCACAGATGCCCGCCGGGAACATGATGCTTGATGACCTGACCGTCTGACGTCTTGATGCGCACATGCATCACTGGACGGTTCAAAGCAGGTAATCCGGTCACGCTGAAGGCCGTGCCCACCGTTTCGAGGCTGCTGCTCTCCAATACCTGCACCACCGCTTCAGGGTTGTTATAGGCCAGTGAACCGAGCGCGGCCACCACGCCGTAGGAGTCCAGTAAAATGCGGGCGACGCCAGTTGCCTGCAACGCATCCAGTAGCAGCAGCGTCCCGAACGCCGACGAGCCAGTTTGCGTCACACCTGCGCCCGCGCCGATAATCGTGTCGAAGCGCGGCATCGGCGTATTCTGGAGCGTACCGAGCCGTTTGCTCCATGTGGGGCGCGAGGCCTCCACCAGCGTGTTGATGCCTGAACGCAGGAAGGCGTGTTCCAGAAACATCCCTTTGATCGTTTCGGGGATGCTGCCCGGAACCAGCGTTTTGTTAAGCGCATAATGACGGACTTGGTCGGTAGAGATCACAAACGGCAACCAGCGGTTGATTGTCGCTTCGCCGACCACGTTCAAGAGTGAGTCCGCGCTATGCCCCAAACCAATATCGGTGCGGATGGTCGTGGTCACATGCTTATCCACATAGGCCGAGAGGATGCCTACCGCGCTGCCTACATCCACCGCCAGCACATTATGCCCGGTCGATTGACCGAGATAATCCACAATTAGGTTATAACTCTGGGCGGTCGGCAGCACACCGTTGCGGCTCATCCGCGTGAGTGCCCCGAAACCACCGCGCTTGGCCTGCTGGTCATTATAGACCAGCGCCAACTGGGCCTGTGCGCCTTCCAGTTCTTCTTCATCCAAGGTCGGACGCACATTGGGCGCGATGAAAATCGTCGCCAGTGTGCCAAACAGATCGCGCATTGATGAGGCCAGCGCCGAATTGCCTGCGTACAGGATGGCCGGTTTGCGTCCACCTTTGATCAGACGCAGCGCCTGCTGCACCACATGAGCCAACCGTAAAACGGGTTCTTCCGCGCCGTTTTCCATGCCCCCTGTAATGAAGATCAAATCCGGTTTGCTGTTGACAATGGCGTTGACGTCATCTTCCAGCGAATTGCCGTCTTCCAGCGTCAGCACTTGGACGATTTCCACGTACGTTCCGGCCAACGCGCGGCGGGCGCTGGCAATACTCACATCAGGGACAAGGCCGACCAATACCGTGCGCATGGTGCGTCCGGTGCTGGCGGTAGTCACGAAATAATCCACGCCGGAACGGTCATTCTGTTCGGGCGAAATCACTTTGCCTTCAGTGGTCAGGAGCTTGCGTCCGGTCACGGTGGTGATCTGTTCGACGACGCGGTTCAGACCCAAACGGGCGTCGTTCGCCGGGAAGCCTGCGGTGGTACGGGTTTCGCCACGCGCCACCAGACGGTAAACACCATCCACAACATCAATGAGCAGCGCGCGGGTTTGCACATTGCCAAAATCGACTGCTAAGATGGAACCTGAACGTTGTTCAGACACGCTCATCAGCCTCCTGTAATCCGCGCCAGTATAAAGGCGATGCGCTCACTAAAAATGGTCAAGCTGGTCAATATCGCGCCCGCATAGAGCGCACCCAGCGTAATAACGATGAATCCCTGCCCGACGAAGCCGATGGCACGGGTGACAACCCCGCGCTGTATTTGACCGTTGGCTTTACGTCGAGCCAAGTATTGGAAGTAGGCCAAGGTGCTGGCGACGCCGATGAAAATTAAGAAGCCGTTGAGTGGATCAAGCGCGACCGTGCTGCTGGTCGCCCGCGCCAACGGGATCAACGTGCCGGAAATCGCGCCCGCCAGAGCCACAGCCGTACCAACCGCGATGATAAACGCGATGGCTAGATTGCCCAACCGTCCGAAACGCGGCGAGGCTTTGAACAGCAGCAGCAAGCCCAGAATGAAAGGGACGAGTCCCAATGCCCGTGTGCCAATATCGCTTCCTGCCGCAAGCAGCGTACCGTTTAGCCACGGCAGGATGACGCTCTCCACCGTCACCAGCGTGATATAGCCAGCGGACAATCCGGTGAAGACGTAGATCGCCAGACGATAGAGGAAGTTATCCCCTAAGAGATAGCTAAAAACCATTAACGTGAAGACAAACCCGGCCCATAAGCCGATCTGTTCACCACTCACTTGCGCCCCCTTCGGAAGAGTCCGCGCACGATATTGATGATCGCGCCCAGTGTGATAATCCCAATGATCGCCAGCAGTCCAAGTGTCATCGCGTACCAGCGCTGGTCACGGTATGGCGTTTTGGTCACGGCTGCGCCTTGCGCGGGCAAGGGTGCTGCCGCTGGAGCCGCCAGCGTTGCCGGAGCCGGTAAAGTCAACGTCAGGGTCGGCTCGGGTGAGGTTTGCAGGTTGACATCCACCCGCTGGTAACTCGAGTCCGAAAGCAGCGACACGTAAGCATTCGGGTCAACTTCATAAGCGACCGGCGTGGGTGTGCCGGTGCCCGGTTCGTTGATGCGGATGAACTGTGCCGATACCCAGCCTTCCGTACCGTCTTCCATCTTAATCTGTAACCATGTGCCGTCTTCATTACGACCGATGATTTGAACCGTCGAGCGCGGCTTCAGCGAACCAATCGCCTTGCCGGAACGTGACGGGCTTTCACGGACGTTGACCGCGTCGCTGACGTTGACCACGCCGGTGATGACTAAGCCCTGCGAGCCAATATCGGAGCTGCCACCGGGAAGCGTTGTCGGCGTCCACGTGGGCGGCAAACCTGTGGCCTGAATATTGGTCGGCGTGAAGGTCACGGTAGCAGTCGGTGTCGGCGTATTCGTATTGGTCGGCGTCAGGGTGATCGTCGGCGTTTTCGTAATCGTCGGTGTACGGGTGATGGTCGGCGTCACGCTCGGCGTAAATGTCAGGGAAGGAGTCAGCGTTTGCGTGGGCGTCGGGGTGATCGGTGTCGCGGTCGGCGGATTGGTGGGCACGACCGTCGGTACGTTAGTCGCTCCGGCGAACGGTGCCAGCGGAGCCTGCGCGTCCAGAATGGCGCGGTAGGTATAAGCATCTTTGTAACCGACCAGCATGCCGTTGACACCGCCGGAGGTATACGGCTCGGCCATCGGCGCGGCTGCCGCGCTCACCGCGATCAAGAGCGGCTTGGCTGTCAGCGGTGCGACCTGTTCGGCCCAGCGGCGAACATCGTCACTGCGTTCGGCAATGACCGCGATCAGTGCAAAGTCGTTGTATGAAGTAACCTGTAAGTTGGTCGGTTTGCCGTTGAAATCATTCACCAGCGAACCCGCCAGATTTTGACTAAAGGAACGTAACCCGACCGTGTCACCGGCGATAAAAGGCGCGATGACATAATCGACATTGGGCGTAATCACCCGCCCGAAGCGGTTCAGTCCGGTACCAGGGGTCACAGCGACGCCGACCGTACTATCGGTCTTCACATCGAGGCCGGACACCACGCCGCGTTCCAGCACGTTCTTGGCATGAACCAGCCCAATCGCGTTGGTACTGACGATGACAGGACGTGCCCCGCGTGAGAAGACATGGCGCAGCAGCGTATCCAATGTGGTGTCGAGTTCTGCCGCGTCGGTCAGTCCATATTCGGCGGCAATTAAGACCACGTCATTCGGCTGCAAATTCGCGACACGATCAAAAGCGGCTTGCTGTGGGCTGCCTGCCACGAAGCTCAGTGGAGGCAGTTGACCGATGCGTAAGCCGCGCACCACGAACGGCAGAATAATGGCTGCCGCCAGAACAATCGCGATCAGCAGGCGGTCGATCTTGGGACGTGGGCGGCGCACTTTGCGTGTGGAGGCGACCACCGGTGTGGCTTTGCCGACGCCTGCCATATCCTCTAGATCGGGCGAGTCATCCAGCGTCACATCAATGGCGGTAAGCTGCGGTTCTTTTTGCTCGTCGCCGGCGACCAACGATTGCAGTAGATTGACTTTTTCGCGGTGGGCGTCACTCAACACCAACTGTTCAGCCAGCGCAGGCTTGCCGATCCGCATTGGCGCAGGTGCGATAATTTCGGGTACGCCCGTCAGCAGCGCTTTGACGTTATCCGGCGCGTCATCGGCCACCGGCGCGGGCAGTTCCAGACCCGCCGCATGCAGCGCGCGCAGTTTATCACTCAGTTCATCGAGTTCGCGCTCGTTCTGTGCCTGCTTGCGGACGATCGCTGCCGCCGACACATCATCCGAGCCGACGCTCACACCAATATCAGACAGCCAATCGGGCGCGTCAGGCGAGAGGTCACCCATCTCGGCACGGCGTTCCTCAGTTTGGCGCAGCGTATTGATCTTATCCAACTCATCATCGGAGAGCAGGCTGTCCATATCAAAGTTGGCTTGATTGACCAGATTGCCGGTTTGGTCACTGACCCGTGTTTCAATGTTCTGGTACGACGCGAGGATGTCATCAATATCGCGCAGTTCGCCCGTATTGAAGAAATCACCCGCAGCTTTAGCTGGTTCAGCCGCAGCCGGTTGTTCCGGTATGTCACCCAAACCAGCGAACAAATCGTCGTCCGAAGGCATATCAAATGCCGCATTCGACTGCTTGGGAAGCGCGGTCGTCGCTGCGTTAGGGTCTTCATCGACAATCAAATCGCCCTGTTGTTGCAGCTCGGTCAGCCAATCGGGCACGCCATCCGCCGCATCGAAGGGTTCAGGTTCATCCTCGTCAAACCAGTTATCGCCGCTGGCAGGGCTGGCAGGTTGTGACTCGCCCGGCACAGGTATCGGAAATTCACCGGTCGATTTCGTGGTGAACTCCGGCAGGGTATTCAGGAAATCATCTTCTTCAAGTTTGGCTGAAGCCGCTTCACTCTCGCGTTCCAACCACTCGGTGATGCGCCCCTTCGTGACCGGTTCAGCAGGCGGTTCTTCTTCCGCAGGTGGTGTCACAGGCTGCGAAGAAAGCGGTGTTCCGCCCTCGGCGGCCTCGCGTAGCATTCCGGTATCAAACTCGCCAAACAAATCGTCAGGCAGATCAGTTGATTTTTCTTCCGTCAACCACGGGGGCAGATCAAGATCAGGCGCTGCGTCCTCGACCACTTCGCTTTCCGGCTCGTCGCTAAACAACGGTACAGATGACTCCACTGAGGTTGCCGCCGAGTTATAGGCATCCGCCAGCCAATCGGGGATGTCTTCGGCAGATGCACGCACAGGCGCGGGCAGATCATCCGCTTCAGGTTCTTCAACCTGAGGTTCTGCCGCGTATTCGTTCAGCCACTCCAGCGCGCCGGTATCCGGTGGGGTGACAGCCGTGGCTTCTGGTTCTCCATCAGTGGAACGCAGATCGCCGAAATCTTTCATCCAATCCGGCGTATCATCGTCTACGTCTAGGGCAGCCGGTTCAGGTTCATCCTCAGCGTCAAAGTCGTCGTCCTGCTGCAGCCACGCCATCGGATCTTCCACGTCACCGCTGTCATCCGGTGTTTCATCTTCCGGTGGGCTGGTCTGCGCCAAGTCCATCTTCGCCAGCCAATCGGGCACGTCGGCATCGCTGGCTTGGGGCGCTTCTTCCTGTCCCGAAGCCCGCAGCCAATCCAATTCGCCGGTGAAGCCTAAGCTGCCGGCTTTACCCGCTTTACCCTGAGGTTGGTCATCATCAGTACGCTGCCAATCGGGCGTGTCATCATTGGCCTTGTTCAGTTGGTCGTCAAAGGCATCTTCGACATCCTGCCGCCAACTCAGTTCGCCCGTGAAGCCCAAATTATCGCCTGAACGCGAACCGGACGATTCATCTGGCAAATCTTTCAGCCAGTCAAAATCGTCTTCCGGTTCTTCGTCCGGTGGCCGCCGCTTATCAAAATCGTCAGTCATGCCTTGTCCCCCGTGTGCCGGAGAAAATAGCTGAAATAGTTAAACCGCAGAGACGCGGAGAATGAAATCATCTTATTCACGGTACGACCGATCTTGGCCGATGAGGACACGCGCTCCGGCAACCGTCACAGCCAGTGCGATGCCCAGCAGGATGCCGCGTGCTCCGGCGCTAACCGGCACGGCCATCAACCAATCGCGAATAATACTCACGAGGCGCATACCCGGTGTTGTAAAGGGTAGCGCTCCGGTCAAAATGAGGAGCAGAATAAAGGTAAACAGCAAACCACTGCCGGTCACGCGCCGCCGCATCAAGCGATACGCCCCGTACACCAGCGCGAACAGCACCAATCCAGCCAGAGCTGACTCAATCGACACCTGTACGCCTTCCAGAAGGACGGTTGTTGGGGAAGGTGATCCCGTGAGAACGCCTGTCCGTTCCAAGATGCCGAGCACGATCACGCCAATGGCACTGATTACCAGCACCAGACTATTGATTCGCTGTGAAAACGGTTTGCCGCGCCCTAGGATGCGTCCCAGATGCACCACGATCAGGTTAAAAATGCCGATGAGCACCGTGATCGCAACGGTAATCACAGTTAGTTGAAGGAAAGCATTGGCAATCGTCGGGAAGGCCAAGCCGTTAATAACAGTGGATAATCCCCCTAAACCGTCACCAACGACCAAGCCGAAAAAGGTAATGATACCGACGACGATCACGATAGCGGTAGCGAATGCAGAACCCAGACGCGACATCGGTTAGCCCCCTCCGAATAAGCGTTGAAGAGTGCCAATAGCAGATTGAATGGTTCGTCCAAAGCTGCCGTTGAAAAATGAATTCCCTAATGTAATGGCCGTCGGGATCATGATGCCGAGAATAAGCACTAATCGTAAAACATCCTGCGTAACGACACCCGCCACTTGTGACGACGACTCGCCCAGATAAGCGCCTGCCGTGAACACCTCTTCACCGATCAGCACTTCATCCGACATCACCCACGCCACAGCCTGCCCTTCAAGCTGGTCACTGGTGGCGATAATGCTCTGGTTACGGCGGGCTGCGGCATGTCCCACCAAGGCCAGTTCAGTGCCGAAGCTTCCGCCCAAAACATTCGCGCCGACTTTATCATCAGCGACGGTTGCAGTCAGCGCAGCGGCCAACGCCAGCGGATTACCACTTCCCGGATACCATCTTGCACTGCTGTATGGCATCTGATTGATAACCCCGCGTGAGGCATAGGCACGGCGCAGTGTATCCTGTGCTAACGGGAGCGCACTGGTATCCCCCACCGTGAAGATCGGCGCGGCAGTGCCAATCACAGCGCGGCGGGCTACCTGATAAAACAATTCAGCGTTCGCGAGGGAAACCAACGTGCTTTGGCCGCCGAGCGAGGCCGTACCGAGTGAAACATGCACCGGACGGTTGGATTCAATCGCCTCACCAACCATGATGGGCAGGCGCTGAAACGCCGGAATTTCACGCAGGGTATACAGCCCACGACGGCGCCGGACAAACTGCGTCACAATCGTGGTGACGACCAGCGCCAGCAAAAAGATCACAATGGTCAGCAATTGGGTTGTGCTATCCACGTTCCCCCACCATGTTGCAATAGACTGAATTCAATTATCGCCTATTTCTGGAATCATGCGAATAGACGATCTTAATTGTTAATCCGGCTGCGAGTGCTCTAAAAAGTGGCGTATGTGTTCGACTTCACCCGGCGTTTCCAGCGTTTGGGCAATGCTGCGAACCGCCTCGCGGTCAAACCAAACGCCAAGGACCGGCTGCGCGACCCAAATGAGCTGCGCGCCAAGCACGCCAAGGGGTTCGAGCACATCCAGCGCCAGACCGAGCGCGTCACCTAGACCGCGTGCCTGTAGTTCTGTTACCCAATCGGGCGGTGCGGGCTGCCGTTCAGTATCCATGCAGGTGAGTATAACACGATAGTGGGTTTGCTAAAAACCGGACTAAGGGGTTGTCCGGCTTTCCTTAATTAAGCGCCCTTGCGTGTGGTGTGAAGCTGCTCACGGTGAACGAGGGTATAAGCCTCCGCCAGCGTCGCCACCCAGCAGGACTGCACGCCCGCGCCGGAATAAATCCGGTTGAAGGTTTTGATGAGCGTGGAGACGAATCCGCCGCCCGCGACAAACACCACCACCCGCGTATTCGGTCGTGTCAGCGTGGCCAGCGTACCGAACTGTGCCATCGCGCTCGGGGGAATGCCGAGGCTTTTTTCGAGGTTAACAATGACATACACATCGTGGCTGGTGTCACTGTTGAGAGCATGACCTTCTTTGACCGCATTGTAGAGTTCGTTCCAGCGCCAACGACCGTCCATTTTATAATGCAAAACGGTGTTGGTGTCATCATCCCAACCGACTTGTACACCCATAGACCAACTTATCCTTATCCCATCCCCGACCACACCCGAACGCTAACGGCTCAGGTAATGACGGGGGTACGTCTTTCCACCAGCGTGGTGTGTGCCTTATTAATGTCAGGCACCCAAACAAATTTATGCGCCACGCTGCCCGCAATCAAGAGAAAAAGATTAAAGAGCGTCAGCAGGACTGTTCCGCCCCCAACCACAACGATCAAATCAACCTGTTCACTGGTAACAGATTTGATGTGATGAAAGTGCGAAAAGGCCTTCGGTGGTAACCCGCGTGACTTTTGAAAATCCACAATAATACAGAAATGGTGCGAAACCGACTCCGTCAGCGCGAACCCGTCGTCAATGGCCTTGTAGAGTTCATCCCATGTCCAAGTGCAGCCAAAAGTGTACAGCAAAATGGTATGCTCTTTATCATCCCAATTGATCTGCACCGGCATATACCTAAACCTTTATTACGATGAATGCCCTACTTTATTATGTGGCAAGATGATTGTTCAAAGAGTTGAGGTTACGCATATTTCATTTTTGTACGGCGCTCCACTACAATAAACAGGACTAATCGACTAGGCTGTTATGTGAGTTGTTATGATCCCAGTTTGTGAAATCCCTACCGGAACCTATCCCATTGGTGATGGTCGTCAGGCCATCAGCCGCCCTCCCCATACCGTCGATTTGCCGGCGTTTGCCATCGCCCAGACGACCGTGACCAATGTCGAGTTCTTGAAGTTCATCGCTGCGGGCGGTTATCAAGAACCGCGTTATTGGAGCGAAATGGGCTGGCATTGGCAGGAAGGCAAAGCCATCACCAAGCCCTTTTTCTATGACGATCCGCAGTTTAATCGGCCTGACCAGCCGATTGTCGGCGTCAGTTGGTATGAAGCCGATGCCTATACCCGATGGCTAGCGGAGGTCGAAGGCTTGCCTTGGCGCTTGCCTAATGAGGCCGAATGGGAAGCCGCTGCCCAGGGGCCGGATGCTGAAGCGCCGCGCCCGCGCAATTACAACACCGTCGAACGGGCAGTTGGTCATCCTTGGGCGGTGACCGAAGCCGGAAACGTCTCATGGTGTGGTGCATGGGATATGTGCGGCAACGTCTGGGAATGGTGCAGCACGCGCTGGGGCAAAAACTGGCAGACGCAAGACTTTAAATATCCCTATCACGCGGGGGATGGGCGCGAAGATTTAACTGGCAGCCACGCCCGTATCATTCGCGGTGGCTCGTGGTTTGACCCGATGATCGACGCCAATCCCACCAACCGCGCCCGTTATCTGCCCGGTTCGCGCGGCAGCAATATCGGCTTTCGGCTCGCGCGGAGTCTATAATCAGATTTATTTTGCCTCGCTACACTTAGGATATGTCCGATCATGCAGTACTTCAGGCCCCAAGACCCTTATTATGTCGGTGATTGTATGCCCTTCTTTCATGATGGCACGTTTCATCTGTATTACCTGCAAGATGAAAACCATCACCAAGCCAAAGGTGGCATCGGTGGTCACCAATGGGCACATGCTTCCAGTAAAGACTTGATTCATTGGGAGCACCATCCGATGGCCATTCCCTGCGCCGAGGATTGGGAAGGCTCCATCTGCACCGGATCGACCTTTTATCATGACGGCACCTTTTACGGCTATTACGCCACGCGGTTGATGGATCGCAGCGAGAAGCTGAGCCTCGCCATCAGTAAAGACGGCATCACCTTCGAGAAAACCCTGCCTAATCCTTTCGCCGGACCCATCGCCGGATATTCGCCCAAGAACTACCGTGATCCGTTTGTTTTTGTCGATGAAGCAACCGGTGAATTCAATATGCTGGTGACGGCCTCGCTGGAGGATTTTCCCCTTTTTGAGCGCGGCGGTTGTTTGGTGCGCCTCACCTCGAGCGACCTCAAAGAGTGGGCTGTCGCCGAACCGTTCCTTATTCCGGGCGGCAAACCCGCCTATGCCAATGTTCCCGAATGCCCTGAATATTTCCACTGGAACGATTGGTATTACCTTGTCTTCAGTCTGGATGGAAAAGCCCATTACCGCATGTCGAAACTGCCATACGGGCCTTGGCTGCGTCCAGCGGTAGATGTTTTCGATGATTCGAATGTGGCGATGGTTATGAAATCCGCCGCCTTTACCGGAAACCGCCGCATCGGAGTCGCCTATATGGCCTCCCGCCGTGATGACAAAGACGATGGTGGGCGTATCTATGCCGGACACGCACTGTTCCGCGAGATCATCCAGCACCAAGATGGAACACTCGGCACCAAGTTTCCGCAGGAGATGGTTCCCGCATCTGGCGAAAAACTCAACTTGCCCTATACCACTCTGACACAGGGCGTGTCGGGAAGCGCTGACAGCGTTTGTATTGAAGCGTATGAAGGCCAAGCCGTTGCAGTGATCGAAAATGTCCCGCGCAATGCCCGTATCACCCTTCAAGTGAAACCTCAGCCCAATTCGGCGGAGTTCGGGTTGTGGCTGCGTGGATCAGGGCGCTTTGAGAAAGGCTATCCGCTGACGTTCTTGCCCTACGAGCGAAAAGTCACGCTCAATCAGCAGTCAATCTCGTGTGTCCATGGACTAGATCGTCCCTTCACCGTCGAGATCATCCTCAAAGACGACATCATTGATGTTTGCGTGGATAACCGCCGCTGCTTGGTGGATCGCTGCCCTGAATTGCAGGGCGACCGCGTATTCTTTTTCTGCCAGAACGGCGAGGTGGTCTTCGACTCGATTGCGGTTGCGCCGCTGGTATGAAACCCTTTTTCCGGCGGGCAACCTCAGACCATCTGGACACGCTGCTGGAATTCATCCGCGCCTATTATGCCTTCGACGGTATTCCCTTTGACGCACTCAAGCAGCGTAGCGCCCTCAGTGGCTTGATCGCTAACCCGCAGCACGGCTACGTCTGGCTGATCGAATGGGATCAGGCGGTCGTCGGTTATATGGCGGTGTGCTTCGGCTACAGTCTGGAGTTCGGCGGGCGTGACGCCTTCGTGGACGAGCTGTATTTGCTGCCGGAAGCGCGGGGTCAGGGCATCGGCACTCAGGCCATGCAGGTCATGATCGAAACCTGCCGTGCCAACGGCATCCAAGCCGTCCACTTGGAGGTCAGCCCTGATAATGAAGCGGCCATCGCCTACTACCAGAAGTCCGGTTTCCAGCGCCGTGACTTCTCCCTCATGTCACGGATGATCTAAGGCTGAAGCAAGAAGCATGTTATAATCTCCCCAACTGAGTAGTCAGGATTGCATCATGCTCATCGAGAAACAAACCTACACATTGGCAGAATTTGAGGCAATTGACCGCCTGCCCCAGAACGCCGACAAAGTTTTGGAACTCATCGACGGGGAGATTGTCGAAAAAATGCCCTCTAATCCACGCTCTTCGCGTATCTCTGTCCGTGTGAGTCGCTATCTGGACATTTTTGTTGAAGAAAACGATTTGGGTTATGTGACTGGTGAAAATGGTGGCTACCATATCTCGGACAAAAATATGTTTGCGCCGGATGTGGCCTATATCTCGAAAGAACGTCAACCTGAATTACCCGAAGAAGGTTTCAATCCCATCCCGCCGGATTTAGCCGTCGAAGTCATTTCGCCAACCGACTCCTATGCCGATGTCGCCAAGAAAGTGCGCACCTATTTGCAGAATGGAACGCGGATGGTGTGGGTCTTCGAGCCGGAAACGGAAACGGTCACCGTTCATACGCCGGATGGCCAGTATGTAGTCGACATCGACGGTACGCTGGATGGCGGTGATGTACTACCGGGTTTCAAGCTACCGCTTAAAAAGGTGTTTAACAAGTAAGTCTAAATGTATGCCTATCCTCGTTTTGTCGCCGCGCTACACACCAGACTCGAATGCGCTGTGGAAAGCTGCCGTCGAACTTGACGACTGGTCGGTCGAACGGTTGCATTCGCACCGTCCGCCTGCCTCACTGCGAGGGAAAGACATTGCTGTCTATGGGGAAGCATTGTTCGCCAACATCGTTGCAGATGAATTGGAATTAGCTCTGTTAGAACCACCTTTTGATTTTCTAACCCGATTGCCACAAGATTATCTTTTGCGCGATGTTCGCTTTGCGACACTCAGTGATGCACGGTCACTGGATGCACCGGCATTTATCAAACCCGCTTATGACAAGTCATTTGATGCGCACATCTATCGATCGGGAAAAGACTTGCCGGACGCTTCGACTCTGCCTGACGACTTGCCCGTTCTGATCTCTGAACCTGTAACTTGGGAAATGGAATTTCGCTGTTTCGTGATTGAGCGCCAACTCGCCACAATGTCGATTTATGCTCTGGCAGGGCATCTGGCGCGGGCAGAAGATGGCACATGGCCTGTCCACGCAGACCAAGCAAAGGCCGCCCGACAGTTCGCCACACAGGTCTTACACAATCAGTCGGTTGACTTACCGCCTGCCTTTGTCCTTGATATTGGCAAAATCGCCGGTCGCGGATGGGCGGTGGTTGAAGCCAATCCAGCATGGGCATCTGGCATCTATGATTGCAAACCGGCTGACATCCTACGGGTTCTCCAACGTGCCTGTCTACAGCAGGAATTTCTGACCGCTTCGGACGCCCACTGGATCTTTCACCGCGCAGTATAAACGAACCACCTAATAATCCAGCGTGTTATCATAAGCAGTGATCTTCTGACCAGCCCCTATTCGACTGGAGAGAACGCCCATGCTGCCCAAGACGTACCGCAAACTCATCGCTGGCCACTTCAGTAGCAACTTCCGCGAAGCTTCGAGAATTGTCGAAACCGAACTCAAACCGCCGACTGGATTCGAACTCACCGTCCGCAACCACTACGCGGGTGTGAACGCCACCGATGTCAACATCAGTGCCGGTCTATACACCCCCGGCGCGACCCCACCGCTCGACCTCGGCGCGGAAATGATCGGTGAAGTGGTAGCCGTCGGCGATAAAGTCACCGATTTCAAAGTCGGAGATACGGTTCTCTCGACAGCCATCGGCGGTTACGCGGAATACATCACCGTGCGCTCACGCTATGCCATCCCTGTGCCGGAAGCCACGCCTCAGGTGTTGGCGCTGGTACTCAGTGGGGTGACGGCGGCTCTCGGATTAAATACAGTGGGCGAGATGCGCAGCGGCGAAACGGTGCTCGTCACAGCGGCAGCAGGCGGAACCGGACAGTTCGCGGTGCAGTTGGCGAAGCTGGCCGGTAACACCGTGATTGGGACATGTGGATCGGAAGATAAGGCCGAATTGCTCAGGACGCTCGGCTGTGACCGTGTTATTAACTATAAACAGGAAGATGTCGGAGCCGTGCTCAAAGCCGAGTACCCGCACGGGATTGATCTGGTCTACGAGTCGGTGGGCGGCACGATGTTCGATACTTGTGTCGATCATCTGGCGATACGTGGGCGGCTGGTGATTATCGGCTACATCAGCGAGTATTTGTCCAATCCAGAGTTGGTCACACGCCCGCGCATATACCGGATTCTGTTGAGCAAGTCGGCCTCACTGCGCTCGATGTTTCTGCTCCACTTCATCCGCCAAGTTCCGGAGGAAGCGGCTAAACTGATCGATCTATACCAAGCAGGTAAGTTGAAAGTACAGGTTGATCCGACACTTTTTCAGGGTGTAGAACAGGTCGTTGACGCCGTAGAATATCTACATTCGGGTAAAAGCGCGGGTAAAGTGGTGGTCAAGTTCAACTAATGGAAAAAAGTAATGAGTGGATTGTCGGCATCATGCTCGGCATCTTTTTCTTAGCGGGCGCAGCCATGAACGGCGATTGGTTCACCATTAGCTGGATGGTGCGCAGCTTCGGACGGCGCGGTTCGCGCATCATTTACGGTGTGCTGGGCGTGGTACTCCTTATCGTCAGTCTATTGGTTCGCAAGTAACGTGATGTGAGGTTGAGTTCCTCACACAAAGCAGAGGTTTTTTCACATGATCGGGTCAGTTAAACGGGGGTGGATCAGCCTAGGCCACCGTCGGGTTTGGCGTTCCTGCCTGATGTTGGGCGGGGCGGTTCTGGGCAGCGTATGCAGTCTCATCGTGGTGTTCGTGCTCTTCATCGGCCCTATATCTCCGCCGCCTGTTCCGACGGTTATCCCTGAACGCTTGCCGCCCACCTTTCAGAAAGGCATCTCCTACGAATCGTGGTGGAATGGGGAGTTCAACCAGCCGCAGTCTGACCAAACCCTGCGCGAAGTGATCAAACCGCTGGGCGCGAACTGGATCGCCTTGATCGTCAAGTGCAATCAAGCCTCGCTCAACACCACCACCATCGACTGCAACACTGATGACCTGACAGCCACTGATGACGAGTTAGCCCATACCATCGGCTATGCCCATCAACTTGGCCTGAAGGTGATGCTCAAGCCCCACATCAATCTGGTTGATCCCAACGACGCGACCGTCGGACGGCACGAAATCAACTATGGCTCGGATGAGGGCAAGTGGCAAGAATGGTTCGGTAATTACACCAAGATGATTACCCACTATGCCAGCTTGGCCCAAGAGAACGGCGCGGAATACTTCGTCATCGGTACGGAACTCACGGCTACCATCGGGCGGGAGGCGGACTGGCGCAAGTTGATCACTGAAATCCGCAGCATTTATCACGGGCCGCTGACTTACGCCTCGCTGACCTACCTTGAGCCGGAGCAAATCCAGTGGTGGGATGCGCTCGACTCGATTGGCATCGACGCCTATTACGCCCTGACGGTCAGCACCCAGCCAACCTTATCCCAGCTTCAACTGGCATGGAAACCGCTGGTGGCGGCGATGGAAAACCTCTCCGAACGCTGGCAGCGCCCGATTGTGATCACCGAAATCGGCTACATGAGTGTGGATGGCTCGGCGCGGGTGCCGGGTTATTGGGGCTTGGATGGCGCAACCGATGTTCAGGAGCAGGCCGATTGTTACCAAGCCTTCTTTGATGTGTTCGAGGGCAAGGCATGGTTGCAAGGCGTGTTCTGGTGGTCGTATTCCACCGATCCTAATCAAGGCGGCCCTGAAGACCGAATCTATACCCCTCACAACAAACCCGCAGAGAAAATTTTACGCTTCTATTATGGTCAGGGACTATGATTTCAGGAAAGGTTTAGCCTCGTCAACCGATCTAATCCATAGGCACAAATTTTATTGTAATGAGGTGATGAATGCCTATTTTCAATACGCCGATCACAACCGACAGCAGCAATCTAACCAAGGTCTTGGTGCAGACGCTCCCGATTGCCCTATATCTGTATGACAGCCGCAGTGGAAACCGTGCGCTGGATGAGGCGATTAGCCAAGCCGCCAAACTGTACGCCGGACAAGCGCTGATCGTGCGCGTGGATGTGGCGGCCAATCCACAGGTGCAGCGTGACTATGGGAATCTGTCCGCGCCCGCGCTGGTGACGCTGGCAAAAGACGGCAGCGGTCGCAAAGTCAAATCACAGGCCGCTTCGATCAGCGCGTCCGATATTCAAACCCATGTGGATTATCTGCTCGGCAAAGGCCCAGCGCCCAAGCAAGCTGCGCCCGCCGCAAAACCATCAACTCCGTCTACGAATGGGAGCAGCACCAGCGCTAAGCCGCAGGTCGTGACCGACGCGACCTTTGACAGCGAAGTGCTCAAGAGCAAAGTGCCGGTGCTGGTCGATTTCTGGGCACCGTGGTGCGGCCCCTGCCGGACGATTGCGCCAACCGTCGAACAAATGGCGCAAAAATATGCCGGACGCGCCAAAGTGGTGAAGGTCAATGTGGATGACAACCCGCGCATCGCCCAGCAGTTCCAAGTCATGTCGATCCCAACCTTGATAACCTTCAAAAACGGTAACGTTATTAAACGTCAGGTCGGCGCGAACCCGACAATCATTCCGCACATGATTGAGGAAGCCCTACGGTAGGCCGCTTCAACTCGCCGCCCGTGTGGGTGTAGCGATGTCTTGCTCTGATCCAGCAAACTGCGGACAGGTTGCGCTGCGATCATGAATATCAAACGTGACGAGATTAGCCCGAGTCAAATCCGCTAGATTGGCAACCTGTTCACAGGCGTACCTAATGAAATCGGAGTAATCCACATCCCAGATAATGGCGGTATCGTCATAAGACACCGTGACGATATAGCGGCTGTCCGGACTGTAGGCGGCACGGGTTAATGCGTTGGAATGCCCGCTGAGCGTTCGAATCATTTCGCCGCTGCTAGCATTCCAAATGATGGCTGTTTGATCATTGCTCGTGGTCACAATGGTACGTCCATCAGGGCTGTAGGCCGCACTGCTGACATCATCACGATGCCCAATAAGGGTTCGTACTTGTCCCCCACTGGTCGCGTCCCAGATGGTCGCACGGTTATCCATACTCGCCGTAACGATATACCGGCCATCGGGACTATAGGCGGCGCTGCTTAAATAATCGGTGTACACCAATGTCTTAAGCGGCTTCCCCGTATTGGCATCCCAAATGATGGCGGTATTATCCCAACTGACCGTGACAATGTACTTACCATCAGGGCTGTAGGCCGCGCTGTTCACAATATCCTTGTGCCCGCTTAAGGTTCGTATCGCCTTGCCGTTCGCTGCATCCCAAATGATAGCGGTACGATCCCAACTGGTTGTGACGATATACCGACCGTCAGGACTGTAGGCCGCATCCAAGACAATGTTGTCATGTCCGGTTAACGTCTGCAACCGTTCCCCTGTATTGGCGTCCCAAATGATGGCGATATTGTCGGAACCGCTGGTGACGATATACCGACCATCGGGACTGTATTCGGCGCTGTTCACTGAACTACTATGCCCGCTTAAAGTTCGTATCTGCTGCCGGGTGCTGGCATCCCAAATAATGGCGTTCCTATACGAACTGGCAACCACAATGGTGCGACCATCCGGACTGAAAGCAGCATCATTCAGGAAGTCAGACTGCAGGTTCACGATGCGTGCTGACTGTCTCGTCGAAATATCCCAAATCATAGCCGATTGGTCGAAACTCGCGCTTAAAATCGACTGCCCATCCGGGCTAAAAACCACGCTGCTGACATCCAAGGTATGCCCATACAGTTTTTGGATGGGCTGACCGGTGTTGGCATCCCAAACGATGATCGTATTATCAGCGCTACCGGTGACGATCTTCTGACCATCGGGACTATACGCCGCGCTGTTGAGCCAAGCTGTATGCCCACTCAACCTCCGCACCTGTTCGCCAGATGCGGCATCCCAAATGATGGCAATGTTATCAAAACTCGCCGTCACAATAGAGCCACCATCCGGACTATAGGCTGCGCTGCTAAAAGCAGTATTTTCATTCAGTTCACGGATCTGTTCGCCGCTGTTGGCATCCCAAATAACAGCCGATAAATCACTGGCGGTGACAATGAACTTCCCGTCCGGACTATAAGCAGCGCTTCTTGTTTCTCCACCATTGACCTGCAATGTTTGCAGCGGTTGACCAGTGGCCGCGTCCCAAATCATGGCGCTGGCATCTGCGCTAGCCGTAACGATAAATTTGCCATCAGGACTGTATTCAGCACTGTAGACCGTGCCCTTATGGCCTTTCAAAGTAGCTATAGGCTGCCCCGTAGAGCCATTCCAAATCATCGCCGTTCCATCCCGGCTGGCCGTAACAATAAATTGGCCGTCAGGACTGTAGGCCGCGCTCATCACCCAATCCGTATGCCCGTTCAACGTTCGGATTTGCTGGCGAGTGGTCACGTCCCAGATAACAGCCGTCTGGTCGTCACTGGCAGTGACAATATATTTCCCATCGGGGCTGTAAGCCGCGCTTTCCAGAAAGTTGGTGTGACCAACAAAAACCGTTCGAGCATGATTTTGTGTCAAGGCAGCGAATAGAACCGCGTCGGCCTGTGCTGTATAGGCGGCGTTGAGCGCCCGTATACCCAGCAGCGTGGCGAAAATCGGATTAGGAGTCTCTCCGCGCAGTTGGTCGGAAGCTATCGCCGCCAGCCGCAGAGATTCAATTTGCGCTTCGCCTAAGGCAACGCGTGAGGCCACAGCATTTAAGGTTGGCGGAACAGCAACCAGCGTACTGTTCGCGTTGGCGGCTTGGGTGCTGGCACTGCTGGCTTGCCCCTGTGCGGTGATCACCTGCTGATTAACTTGTGTCAGTGTAGGCGGCACGGCGCTCAAGGCGCTGTTTGCATTAGCGACTTGGATATTGGAAAGCGCTTCACGTGTACTGGCTTGGTTGGCGTTACTGCTGGCTCGCAAACCAATCAACGATGCGCCAACGGCGAAGATAAGTGCAGCCACAGCAACAACTGCTCCGATGACACTGGCGCGGCGAATGTTGTGTAAGCGGATGGTACGAGCGGTTTCGGCATGGCGGCTGGCATCAATGTAAAGCCGGTGAATATCCAGCGGTTCCGGTTTGATGGGCGATGCAGGCGGTACTTGAGCCGCACGCCGTTGGGCCGAGTTCTGCCAGTCGGCTAACCACGCTTCGGCTTCGTCAATTTCATGACCGATCAACAAATTATCTTCACGCCGTCCGCTGATTTCCCACTCTTGGGCGCGGATCAGATAGCGCGTATGAAGGTGGCTGTGCTCAGGATTTTCCTGAACGGTCTTCAATAAGTTCTGGAACGATTGTTGAAAATCATCAGCGTCACTGTCCGGCCCATCGCATTCCGGATTACTTACCTCACGTGTGATCTCATCATAGTCACAGTCGAAGTCGGGATATTTACGGAAGAAAATGAAGTTGAGTTTATGCAGTTCATCCCAATTGGTACGGGCGAGGCTTTCCCATTCCTTACCGTACCACTCTCCGGCAAGGCTCTTAATATCCGGATCACGGCGGACAATTGGGATAATGCGCTTATGGTGAGTTCGCGCATGTTCCAGTTCAAAATGGCAAACTCTGCTGGCCAGCGAATCGGGACTGATGATAAAGACAAAGTTATCCGCCTGATCAATCCCCGCATGAATTTCATCCATCCACTTGGCGCTATAAGGAATGCCAATCCAATCCGCCCATGCAGTAAAGTTCTCTGCTTTGAGCTGGTCAAACAACCGCCGTGCAAACACCTTGTCTCTGCGGGAATAGGAAATGAAAACGTCAGCCATGCGCTTTGCCTTCACCTGCGGATCTAATCGGTTGAGAGTGATTATAAGATGGATTGCACGGTGAGGAAAATGCGCGGGAATTTAGGCATCTAGGTTCATTGTTTTAGCTGGGGACCAGCCTATGCGCCCGAAACCAAATAGTCCTATCGCCACCAGCGCCGTGATACTGCCGAAGACCACCGGATCGAAGTACGAGCCGTTGACCGGATACAACTGCCAGACCACGTTGCTCATCATGTGGTACAGCACCATGATGAAGAGGCTCTTTCCGCTGCGGTTGTAGAGCCACACCATAATCACGCGGGCAGAAACCGTCCACAGTGTCCACCACGCCACCCACTCGACGGAGCGGTGTTCCTGCGCCAGTGATATGTAATGCCACAACGCCCACGCCGCACCGAGGATCAGACCCGCGCGCAGCATGCCCCAACGCGTCTGTAAAGGATCAAGCGCATAGCCTGTCCAACCGAGTTCCTCACCGATTCCGCCCACAAAGAACATCAGGAACAACATCAGCGTGGGCATCAGCTTGAACTGCGGATCAGGAATACCGGTTCCAGTCGCCCGTTGGACGATAAACGCCAAGCCCGCTATCAGTGGCGTGATCAGCAGCGGTGCTAAATACCACCAGCCATTTGTAACGCGTTTGAAATCGTATGTCCGTTTGAGCAGCGCCTTCACACCCGCCGTCTGGTGCTGGCGATAGGTCAAAATGATGGCCGCCAGCATCGGAATCACCACCGCCAGCGCCGCAATCGGCAGCCCCGGGAGCAGGTCAATCCCTGTCACACCACCTAGTATCCAGAAGGGAATCGTCAGCACAAACACCAGTAGAAAATATTGAAGAGGCACGGCTTGACCTTTCTCAACTTGAGGCTGAATTTACGCTGCGATTGATATGTTCTTATTTACGCATAATCGGATTGAAGGTTTTACAGGCTGTTTCGATCATAGATATTGCTCATGTCAACGAGGTGACAATTCAAAAATGGCGACACTCCTCTTTACGCATCATTTGAAGCCCCGTTCAAACTGCGCTACACTCCCGCAAACCTCTCCTGCACATTGGAGTAACCTATGGCTGGTCAATTGGTTCTCAGCGAAGAAGAAGCTGCCGAACTGCTGGCACTCATGATCACCTCTGCCCGCATCCAGATTGATGAACCTGCCCGATACGGCCCGCTGCGCCTGCTGACCGCCGCCGAACGCCTCAGCAACTTCATCAAAGGCCGCGCCTCCGCCGAAGCCCAACCGATGCTGGACGAACTGACCCGCAAAATCCCTGATATGGCGATGTACATGTCCGATGAAGAACGCTACGTCGGCGAATTGGATAACCTGTGCCGTGTCGTCGCCCAATATCTGGTTGACCATCTGCCCATAGAGGATACCGCCTCATGAACAATCCCGTTTTAGATGCCATCAAAACGCGCCGTGTCATCCGTGACATGACCGGGCAGCCCATCGAAACCGAAAAACTGGAGGCCATTCTGGAAGCCGCCCGCTGGTCACCAACCGGAGGCAACCTTAAGCTCAACCGTTTCGTAGTGGTCAATCAGCCGCACACCATGCGCCTGCTGCGGATGGTTTCGCCGGGGATGTTCCAGCGCTGTCCGGTGGTGATTGTCATCTGCGTGGATTGGGAAGTCGTCCGTCTGCGTGAACTGCCGACCCACAGCCGCCCGATTGCCATGGATGTCGGTGCAGCAGCCCAGACCATGATGCTCGCCGCCCATTCAATGGGGATCGCAACCGGTCCTGTCACGTCCTTCAGCCGCTCCGCCGTGCGCGTGGTACTTAACCTGCCAGAAAATCTCTCACCGGAGATGTTTGTCTGTGTAGGCTATGCCGCGCCCAAGCCGCAGGGTGGCATGCGCGCCTACGAAAAAGTCACATGGCGTGACCTTACTTATTGGGATCGCTTTGAGGATCAAGACGACAAATAGAAAAGGGCGACCTCATGGATCGCCCTTCGAAACCTGCGAGAACAGAAATTACCCTGACGCCGCCTGCGTCGCCACTTTATAGACTTTGACGCCGCCCTCATCAAACACCTGCTGCAAATAGCTGGCTGATGCTGGATCGAACTTGCCAAGCTGTGCCTCTTCAGGGCTGTAGATCAGATACGTCACCTTATAGGTGTTCAGGATGTTCTGGCGGTCAGCGTCCGGCGTCGCTTCATTATAGAAGCTCTGCACCATTGCGAACTTATCGAAGAATTTGAGCGTCTGCGCCCAGTGACCGATGAATGTGCGTGCGCCGGTGATGGCAGGTACAAACTGCCCCAATCCGAGGTTGGCGAACACGACATCATCACCTTTAACCTGCGTTTCCAGATACTTCAAGGCATCATATTCCCCGTTGCTGATGAACAGCCGGTTATCTGACGCGCTGGGATTGCCGGGATTCTCTGGGATTTCTGCCTGTTCCGAAGCCCGTTTGATGTCGATAAAACGCTGCCCGACCAGATACAGGTTGGTCGGAATCACCAGCAGCAGCAGGACAACGGTTGCGATCAACGCCAGTCGCGACGGCGCAGTGTTCTTGAACCAGCGCTGCAACAAAGGCAGCACACGGGTATACAGACCAATCGTCGCCAGCACACCGATGATCACCTGCCAGCCACTCAGCAAGTGAATTTGGAAGTTCAGCGGCAGGTAAATCAAGATAAAGTGCGAAACGAACCACGCCAGCAGGAACAGATGCGTATCATCACGATCTTTCCACGGCATCCGAATCTTGATCGACCAGATCGCCAGCAGCCACGCGATACCCATCAAAATCGGCAGCAGATAGGGCGCGGGCGTCCATGCACCGGCGTTATCAAACTGTGACAGCACGCCTTTCCAGACTGCGTCCGCTGTCGTGATGTAGAAAGCTTGCAGCGCCGGCCACACCGCCACGATCACGATAATGACACCCACCTTCAGGATGAACAGCGGGAACTTGCGGTCACGAATCCACAGGAACAGACCGTACATGGCGATCACGCCGCAGATGGTGAAGAAGTCATACGAATGTTGCAGCGTCAAAATCAAGCAGATGATCGCGCCGTACCACGCGTACTTGAGCTTTTGCGTCCGCTGTGCCAGCAGCACCATCCCGAAGACCAGCGTGATCAGCGCCGTCGCAATCGTGAAGTGCGGGAAGGACATCACCGTAAAGAAGCTGTTTGGCTCGGAGGTGTAAATGGTGAAGGGGAACGGCGCATCATTGGCTTTGGTCAGGAACTTGACCACGATCATCAGCCAACCGAGGCCGGAAGCCAGCATCGCCAGTAAGAACGCCGTCCAGCGTTTCGCCCGATTGGTAAAGACCAAGCCGCAGAACCAGAACACCGCAAACGCTGCGAATGCGCCTGCCACCAGCCGTGCCAGTTGGTACAGGGTGGCATATCCCAAGTGCGTCACGCCGTCGATGCGCCCCAACACCCACCACAGCAAATTAAACAGCAGCGGCGTGCTGTATTCCGGCGTCAGTTGGTTGGGAACCAGAAATTTATCCCGCGATTCCCGCAGCCATGAGAAATATTGGAAGTGATCAGGGATGTTATAAACAATCCCCATGAAGTGCTTATCCGCACCCGCCAGCCGCTGGGCATAAAAATACGGAATGGCCGTAATCGCCAGCAGCACCACAATAAAGATGCCTAAGTACAGCCAATCGCGACTGCTGGTCGTAGATCGAGAATCCCCGTTAGCCATAAAATGCTTTTCCTCAAATTAATGTCAAGAAATAGGCCGTGCCTGCATGAAAATACCCACCATAAATTCTATGCGATTTTCTCCCGCGTGTAAGGAGGGTTAGGGTAGGGATTGTGTTACATCACCCGTTCAACCAGTTCAATCAATCGACCAGTCAACGCGCCCCAATCATATTCCCGCTCGACCAACGCCCGCCCTGCAACCGACAACTTGTTCCGCAGCGCCGCGTCATCAAACAATTGACCGGCAGCCTCCGCGAAAGACTGCGCCGTATCGGCGATCAGAATGTCTTGTCCATGGTGGATAGCCAGCCCTTCCGCGCCTTTGCTGGTCGCAATCACTGGCGTACCCAGTGCCATCGCTTCCAGAATCTTGAGCCGCGTCCCGCCGCCAACCCGCAGCGGAGCCACCACCGCCCACTGCCGCCGGACGGCATCTGCCACTGACGGCAAATATCCGCTGAAGCTCACCCCCGGCACCGCCGCCAAGTCTTTCACATCGACCGAGCCAGTGCTGCCCGTGACCATGAAAATCGCTTCGGGACAACTTGCGCGTACCAGCGGCCAAATGTCATGTACGAAATAAGCCACCGCATCATAGTTGGCGTGGTAGGTCACCGCCCCCGTATAAATCAGGCTCAACGGTTTGGGTTCAATCGACGCATCAGGCTGGTTAGCAGTCGTATCCACTCCATTCGGCACGACTTCAATCCGTGTGTTCGGGGGCACGAACTGCTTAATGTACGCCGCTTCCGACTCCGATACCACCGTACAGGCCGCGCCCGCTTGAATCAGCCGGTTAATCGACTGCTGGAACTTGCTTAATGTCATCTGTGCCCGTAGTCGGCGCGATGTGCTCTTTGCCTGTTCAACCGCGTTCTGGAACTGTGTAATTTCCAATTCTTCGAGGATCGCAGGCACATCCGGCAGCACTTCCAGATAGCGCATAGTTTGGAACTGCGAGGCCACGATGACGTCAACCCGCTGCGTTTGATGAACCCGCTGAATACGTTCTGCCATATCGGTGCTGTACACATCCACCAGCGAACGCGGCCAGCGTGAGAGATATCCCAGAGTCGCTTTCAACGCGCCGGGATTATAAAGCGGCTTAGAAACAGCCTCCACCTGATGGCAAAACGTCTCAAGATGTGCGATTTGTTCGGGCGTTGCCTCGTCGGCTTCAGCGAATGACAGCAGCGTGACTTGATAATGCTGGCTCAGATTCCGCACCAAATTATAGATGCGAATCTTCGCACCGTTATTGGCGGGGTAAGGCCACCACCACGACAAAAAAAGCAGATGTTTCAAAGTGGTCGCCTACGCCGGTAACTTGCCGAAGTGTCCGCGTGAATAATCCCGGAAGGCCTGCAGCATAATCCCGCGCAGATGCCGCCTGTCTTGCCACTTCGAACGCAAGCTCCAACTCATGAAGGTGCGGATATATTCCAGCACAATATACATCCATGTTTGGTAGCCCGCGCCGGTCTTATTCAGGAACAACAGCCGGTTGCGTACCATATAGTAGTAGGTACGCGGCGATACCGCGCGTTCTTCAATCGAAATCTTGTGCCAGATCATCGCCATCGGCACCAGCGCGATCTTATAGCCTGCGCGGGTGGCACGGACGCACCATTCCGTCTCTTCGTAATACATGAAGAACTTATCGTCCAGCATGCCGATCTTTTCCCAGACCTCGCGCCGCGCCAGCAGTGCGCATCCGCTCACGAAATCCACCAGCGTCGGGCTGAAACCGAACTGCGACATATCATTCTGATTCAGGCCGATCATGCTGGTCGTGCCGTGCTTCCAATCAATCGAGCCGCCCGCTGTCCAGATCGTTTCAGGGTTATTGTGGTAATAGATCATCGGGCCGGTCACGCCGATACTTTTATCCTGCTCCATCACCTCGACCATCACGTTCAGGAAATCGGGCGCGACAATCGTATCGTTATTCAGCAGCAGGACGTAATCCGCGCCATGTTCCAGCGCATACTTGATGGCAACATTGTTCCCGCCGGTGAAGCCGAGGTTCGCCCCCGTTTCCATGACCACTACGTTGGAATAAGCCCGCCGCACCGCGTCCGCTGTCCCATCTGAGGAAGCGTTGTCCACCATAATCGTGGTCACAGGGCCATACGTCAGGTGCTCCAACGAGCGCAGACAGGCCATCGTATCTTCCCGACCGTTGTAGTTTAAAACAATGATGCTGACAGCGGGTTGCATAGTAACCTCTAGGTTAGAACCACCCGTTATCCCAATTGGTGGTGTGGCGGTTAATTATTTGTATGGTAGTCAGCCTCACCTTACAGAGGGCTAAACAGCCACAAACAAAAAAATGGCGCATGTCTGACGCAAATTTTTACGGATGCAAAGTAGGCATCCATCTTCTGCGCCGTTGCGTCCTCAGGTATTCGCCCAATATATGAAGTGTAGTTATGCGCTTTCGGGAGTCGTGGTTAGCATTCGTAACGGCTTAAAAAGGTAAGGATAATTTCATCCAGCAAATCATCAGTGTGTTTCAAACTTGCGCCATCAGTGAATAAAGCCCCCCACGTCAGACAGCCTTCCACCATTCCGTAAAAAATCCGAGCAGTCAGTTCTGGAGACTGAAAGCAAAGTTTTTGATCTTCCTTGGCCGCCTTGAGCCAAATAATAAACGCTTTGTGCGGCTCAAAATGACTTCGTGTCTCCGTTCCAAAAGCAACATTCATTAAAAACACCGAGGTCAGTAATTTGGATAGACCTCTGCGGACAGGGTCATTAATCAGATACAGTTCAGCTTCGGCAAATTTTCTCAGTTGTTCCTCTAACGACAGGTCTTTCGAATACTCGATGGGTTTAAAGTCGTCGCGCTCCCGCAAGAAGTCTTCCACGATGGCTTGAAACAGGCTCTCTTTACTCTGAAAGTGGTTGTAAACCGTACGTTTGGATACATCCGCAACCTCAGCGATTTTGTCCATGCTCGAAGCCTCAAAGCCCTTTTCAGTGAAAACTCGAATAGCCCCTTCGAGGATAATTTGCCGTTTCTGGCTGGTATCTCTCTTTTTTCTGCTTTTTTGAGTCTCTGACATAAACCACTCCCGATAAATAAGTTACACCAATCAGTGTAAATTATCATTGACAGAAATTAAGTTACACCGTATAGTGTAATTAAATGCGTTAAAAACGCAAACTCTATTCTTGGAGATAAATGATGAAAACCTTATATAACCGCTTCACAATCGCTTTGGGTGTAGCGCTGCTTTTGCAGGCCACGACCTCTTTGGTCAGTGGAGGCATCTTATTCGCTCCATTGGTCGATAAAACGGATATCGCAACCACCATGACCAACATCGCCCAAAATCAGTTTAAAGCAGATCTTTCCATATTTTTAGACATTGTTACCGCGCTGGGCATTGTTTGGCTGGCAGTCCTGCTCTATAGCTTACTGCGGAAAGTCAATCAGATTGGGGCGACAACCGCCTTGGCGTTATACATTTTGGAAGCCTCTATACTGGTGATGAGCAAGTTTGCCGGATATGCGCTTATTCAGGTCAGCAGCATGTATGCACTCAATGGCGATAAAGCCCTCGAAGGGATCGGCCAACTCCTGCTTCAAGTGAAGGATTTTTCCTACAACATGCATATACTGCCTTGTGGAGTAGGTGCGATTCTTTTCTACTATTTGCTGGTAAAAAGCAAAACTCTTCCTTCATGGATTCCAATTTGGGGTTTGGTGACCATCATCCCGGTATTGATAGGCACAATGCTAAGGACATATGGCGTCGAAGTACCCGTTGCCATTATGTTCCCTTATATCCCGTTTGAATTTTTTGCAGGCGCGTTTATTCTGATACGTGGCTTATCAGACAACACAGTTTCCGAGCAGTACCCCATCCCCGTTAATTACGCACTTGGTAAGTCTTAGCAGCATTCTCAAATTCCCACCAGCATTCATGAGCCGTCACAGTGAACCGCTTTGGAAGATGTGTGCTGGTGGAAGATATGTCGCTTCCCTTGTCCGATCAGGGTTTTACCCAATACCTGATTCCACTTATCCCAAGTTTATCCCAACTCTTAAAACTAAATTTATGTTCTTAACGCTTTATTTCCCAAATCGTTTGCGATAAACAGCCGGGAAATCACAATAACCCAACCAAACAAACCACAAAATAACCCTTATTTATCCAAAGAGAACACCTGTCCGACTCCCCCCTGTTCAAAACCTGTTTAAAACATTACCCAAATTGTCCATAACCTGTTGAAAAGGCCGGGAGTCCTGTTCAAAACATTTCCCAAGTATCGCAACCAAGAAAATGATATATCGCAGAAGTTTTGAACAGTTTGAACAGCAGTAGAAACTGTTCAAAACTATTCAGAGTTATCAACAGGGGGTGTTGAAAACTTTAATCCCACATTATCCCGTCTTAACATTCGCTTGGGGATAAGTTTGTGTTATAGCAGAACTTTTAGACCGAGTCTTGTGATATATAACCCAGATGCTCGATTTGGGTTAAAAGTTTTGAACAGTTTCGACAGCCCTACTAAGACTACTATCTTTATATAAACAAAAATAAGAGAGCGATTCTTCTAACAAAAGGCCAGAGGCTTTTACGTGCTGATAACCCAAACTGATGCTACACTCTTAAGAGCCTTACGAATAGGACACCGATATGACGCAACCTGACTCACAAGCCCGCACACTCTACCTTGAACGCAAAGTGAATATTTTAAATCGCTTGGCGGATGTGAGCATCTTGCTCAACACCACCTACGAACTCGATCCGCTGTTGACCTATCTGATGGACGCAGCCGCAGCCATCACCGATAGTGAAGCGGCGTCCGTGCTCTTGTGGGATGAACAGCAGCATAATCTGCGCTTTACCGCGACCACCACCCGCGAACCCGGATTGGAACTCATCGGCACGACGGTCCCCTTGCAGGGCAGCTTGGCCGGAACCTGTCTCACCGAAGGCCGCGTCATTCAAGTGGACGATACCCAGCACGACCCGCGTCATTATTCCAAGGTGGATGAGGAAAAGCAGTTTGAAACCCGTTCGCTGCTGGTTGCCCCCATGCGTCAGGACAACAAGATCATCGGCGTCTTGGAAGTGGTCAACAAACGCACACTGCCGTGGACAGAAGACGACCACGATTATTTGATGGTGCTGGTTTCGCAGGCCGCCGTCGCCATTGACCGCGTCCAGATGGTCAGCGCCTTACGCAAAGCCCATCAAGAACTGAGCGAACTCGACAAACTCAAGAGTGATTTCATCGCCATCGCCTCGCATGAACTGCGTACCCCTCTGGCCGTCATTTTGGGATATGCCAGCTTCCTTAAAGAAGAAGCGCAGGGCAAGCTCAGCCAGCACGCCGATAAGGTCATCGAAAGCGGCTTGCAATTGCGCCATATCATCGAAGACCTCATGAACCTCCGTTATCTGCAGCAGAACGCTGACGACTTGGAACTGCGTCCCACGCCCCTCGATACCGTGATTGGTGACGCCGCAACCGATGTTCAAAACTTGCTGGAAGCCAACGGACATACCCTCAAAGTTAGCGTGCCGCAGAACATCAAGGTACAGGTCGATGGGATTCTCACCACCATGGGCTTGACCAACATCCTTAACAACGCCATCCGCTTCACCCCGCCCGGTGGACATATCAGCGTCGAAGCCGAAGCTCACGATAATAATGAAGCATGGGTCAAAATCAGTGATGACGGCATCGGCATTGAAGCTGACCAATTGGAACGTATCTTTGAGAAGTTCTACCAGATTGAAGACCACATGACTCGCAAGCACGGCGGCTTGGGCGTCGGCCTCAGCATCACCAAAGCGCTGATCGAAGCCGAAGGCGGGCGTATCTGGGCCAGCAGTGACGGCCTCGGTAAAGGTACGATCATTACGATGGTCTTGCCGTTGGCGGAGTGAGTCTGATGCTTGTCCATCCATTAATCCGGTTGCGAGTATATAACATTTACATTTGAAACTATCTTTCATGAAGCCGTTCAGTAGTAACTACATCAGCAGCTTTACGGTTGTCGGAGAATTCGCTTCTCACGAAGAGGCCGAAGCCGCTGCTGGTCAAATACGGCAGATTCTTACGAACCTCAGTAATTGGCAGGAGCATCACGAAGATCAAATGGATGCTTGGCGGGATAATGGTGACCTAACTGGATACCCGCTTGAACTCGCTGAGCAATACAACATCGAATGGCGTGGGGCAATTGGTTGGTTCAGCCATGCACGTGTCGATATTGTTTTCGACCGCTTCATCTATATCACGCCGTCGCAGCGTCCCGAAGCTGACGGCCAGCCTTTTGACCAGCTTATTGACCGCTTGGGTGGAAAGGGCTATCACGAAGGAAACATTGGCGGCGACAGCACCGGATGGGTTCTTTTTAATCTGACCTGTCGAATGCCGGACGAACAGACGGCTTCGGCTATCTACAAACGTTATTTGGGATTTAACCGCCGCATCAAACGTATCGGAAGCCAACTACAATTTTACAAATGGCGTTTTGATGAAGAACCTTCTTTGACTACCTTAGTCAAGAAGCTGGAATCGGAAGGCTGTACCGGCATTCAATTTGACTTCCAGCAGGTTATCCCCGATGACAATATCAAATTGCATGGCGCGGATGATTTTGAGGTCTTGGTTGATGTGCTGAACAATGTGACTGATGCAGAAGACCGCGAGCGTGCTGCCGAAGTTTTGGGTGACATCGGTGATGCGCGTGCTGTTGAGCCGCTTCTAATGCTGCTTAAAGACACTAATTCAGAACCAAAATGGGCAGTAATTGATGCTCTCGGTAAGATCGCTGATCCTACTGTGATTCAACCCCTGATCGCTTATTTAAGTGAAGAAGACTACTGGGAGGAAGTAGTAGATATTCTGGGACGTATCGGCGCTCCAGCCCTAGAGCCTTTACAGCAAGCACTTGTGAATGCCAATTCTCCAGAACGTGACCGCATCGAAAAAACACTTCAATTTGTTCACGAGACTGTTCGAGGTGGCAAACTGCTTGCAGATCTGCGCAATGAGAATGAAATGATCGCACAGAATGCCTTTGAGCAGGTATTGGCATCAGGCGACGTTGACACGATGCTGGCTTTTCTCCGTAATCCCTCTCGTGGTTGGCCCAATCACTTTCAAAATCGTGTTATTCATGCATTAGTCGAAATAAAAGAGGAACGTCTCATTCCAATTTTAGTCGATCACATATCGTATATGGGGTATGGTCAAGATGGGGTAATTGCCCTGATCAATTTTGGGGGTACAGCAGCGGTTGAAGCCTTAATCTACTTAGAAGAAGTACATCGTGGTTATTGGCTGCGAGAATACATACTTGGCGCTCTTGTAAGGATTGGAGACGCAAGGGCATTTGATGCTTTGGTAGGAGCACTTAATGTGCCAGTCCGACAAAGCGGTAAAATCTTTGCTCCAATTAGGGGTGAGAATGGCGAATACCTTCTCGGACCAGCGATATTAGAGACGATTATCCCTTTTTTAGGCAAACTCGGCGATAAACGTGCTGTTGAACCCCTGCAAAAATTGATGGGTTCTGTTCACGAAGAGATGCAAAAAGTCATCGAAGAAGCGCTCCAAAACATTGCATCCCAAAATCCGCCATAAGCGGATACTCACATCTAATATATTCGTACTTAGGTTTAAACCCACAAACCATCACCGACCGATTTCCAACCATTCCTAAACCACTTACGCCTTCCTGCTCCCTCAAAATGGTTTGCGCCAACCCCGCGAATCAGTTACCAAATGTTCTTCCAAAAGGTAACCCGAACCAACATCAGTTCCCGTACAATAAACATCAGGAGAACTCGTCTTTGCTCCCCTCTGCCATGAAATGGCTTTCGGCGAAGTGAGCCTGCGAACGTGCCGATGAAGGGGCGGGGTGAGGATTTCTCCCACCGCACCTTAACAACCGCTCATGGCACTGCCACTGCCGCCACCACTGCCGCCATAAAAAACGCACGCTGCTTCTGCCGCCTGTGCTGCTTTCGCCGCATATTCCGCTTCAACCAGTGTGCTTTAGCGCCCTTGATCCTCTCAGGCAGTGGCTTCCGCCAACGACGACACTGACGTTTATGACGACATTTGCGACATCCCGAGCGCTTGGAATTTGCGGTTTTTGCAGTATTTGCGGCTTTTGACTGATGACTGGAGACTGATTTGGCAATCTTGGCGGCGGACACACCAACACCCGTTTACCGCGACTCCAGCCGAGCCATCCGCCGAATCGCCACAAATTTCGCCAAAATCGCCAGCAATTTTTTGGCGAAATTGAAGAAATTTATGAACTGTCGGGGTTGTTTTCCGTAGGGGAGGGTTTATTTGCCCTCCCTTAGGAATCCCCCCTCTGCCATGAAATGGAGAGGAGTCGGGGTGAGGATTTGAACATGCAGGCTAGAGGAGAGCTTTTAACTTACCCGCCTGAAGTGCCCACAAGCGCTCCGAATAGCGATTTGGTGTTCGGATCAGCCTTGCCAGCGCAGTCAATGTACTTGAGCTGGTTCTTCTGATCATCCGGCGAAAGCGCGTCTGTACATTCCGTAAAGGCTTTCACATAGGTTTCAGCCGTCGCCAGATCCGCGCTCAGATCACCGTCATGCAGTACATAGTTATCGAACGCCTTATCAATCCAGCGCTGGATCAAGAATGTCGAAGGCGACGCGGACGACAACAGTGACGGGAACGAAATGGTATTTGGGTCTTGCAGCAGCGCCGCAAACTGCTTATAAAAGGCCGTTTCATCCGGCTTCTGGGTGGCCGTCACCGCCGGATCATCCAGCAAGGACAGTCGGGCGGGCATGCCCAAAAACAGTTCGGGATGGCGTGATAGGGTGCTCAACCAGCGGTAGCAGGCTTCCGGATTTTGAGAGATCGCGCTGACGTAGGCGGTGCCAATCGAGTAGGTCGCTCCGTTATAGCTGGTGCCGGTGGGATAGGTCGTCAGACGGTACGGATCATTTTCGTTTTCCGGACCAAATCCAAAGGCGCTAAAGGCGGAACTGTAAATCGGTGCGCGTTCCGCCCCGCCGCTCACGAAAGAAGCGAGGTTGTTACCCGCCAGTTCGCTGTACTTGATATACCCCTGCTTGGCGAGGTCCAGCACCTGTTGCAGCGCTGTGATGCTGTTCGCGTCGTTGAAGTTGAAGGTCGGTGGATTGGTGCGGTAATCAATCGGTAAACCACCGTAAGCCGCTGTCAGCAGCAGCAGGTACGTACCACTCATCCCCTGTGCTTCGAACGGGTCTTTGTCTGGTGTCGCATCTTTGAGCGCTTTCAAGGCATCGGTGAAGGTGTTGATCGTCCAACCGTTTTCCGGCATGGGGATGCCTGCCTTCTGGAACGCCTCCGAGTCATACTTCAGCCCTTCAGGTTGAATGATAATCGGCAGCGCCCACGTCTTGTCATTGCGCTGCACCTGCGACAGCACACCCGGAATAACATCGTTCCGGTCAAACGAAGGATCAGCGTCCATGAACGGATCGAGGTTCAGGATGGTTGCGGGATCAATTTGGGGTACATAATTCAGCGGGAGATAGAAGCAGTCAAACTTCTTGGCGGACTGTTCCGGTTGGTTGATACCCGTATCAAACTTGATCTCTGCCACCTGTGGATCACTGTCGACGAACTCTTTGATCACCTGATCCCATTGATCGCGGTTGGGCATGGGAGATATGAACGACAGCATCCCGAACTTCAGACTGACTTCACCTTCATTCAGCACCGCTTGTGGAATTGGTGTCGCCACGTTCACGATCAGGTTGGTATGCTGTTCTGCCGCGGACTTCTGGTTGGATACCGCCAGTGTTTCCGCGTTTTGTAGGGCGGTTAGCGCGTCGAGGTTATCGCTCTCCATCTTATCCAGTGCTTGAGCGATGTATTCTCCGTAACGCGTTTCCGAGGCGGGAATCCCGTTTTGGAGCGCCTCAGCAATCAGCGCTTTGAATTCCGGTGTATTCGGACGAATGGCCGCAATCGCCGCGCTGGTGCTGTCATCCGAGGAAGTCGAAGGCGGCGGTTGAGCACCGACCAAACTCTGTCGGGCGGGCGTCGCGCTGAGGAAATTATCCGCAACCGATGGTGCAAGGCTCAAGAATTTCACCAGCTTATAAGCCTGCTCGGGATAAAGCGTTCCGGCGCTCACCGCGAAACCTTGGGCTTCGATACCAGCCTTACCACCCGGTAGGAGTGATGCGGCGGGTTTGTTATCACCGGTTACGATGCTGGATAAGCCGATGCTGCCCGAAATGCGCATGGGCACGTCGCCGATTTGGCCGGTGAAGTTGTTGGAAAACACGCCGTCTTGCTGCATCTTGGCGAGCGTCGTCAGCACCGCTTCGAGGTTCGACTTGCCGCTGAATAAGGGGGCGTTTGGCGTGACGCTGCCGTCGTAAAAGCCTTCACCTGTCAAGCTGCGAATCAGCAATCCGGTGTAATCACCAAACATGACCAATCCCGGCTTTGTGACCTTACCGTCCGCATCTTTCTCGGACAGTGCGCGTGCGGCGTTGTCCAGATCATCCACTGTCCACGCGCCAGTCGGATAAGCGATTCCCGCGTTATCGAAGGCTTCTTTGTTATAGGCCAGTGAGATGATATCGGCAGATACCGGCATCATCCACACCTTGCCGTCCCACTGCACAGACTGCCAGATGTCCGGAAAGAAATCGTCAGGATTCAGATCGGTGTCGGTGCTGGTCAATGGTGACAGATCAAGGAAGTAGCCCGCTTCTGCCGCTTCCGGCGTCAGGTTGCCGCTGCCCATGAAGTTGACGTCCGCCGAACTCATGTACTTGTTGACTTCATCAAAATGCTTGCTGAGGTCGGCGGTCACCGATGGGAAGCCGGGGAAGCTGCCCGCGACGGTTTGGACTTTAATGTCGGGGTTCTGTTCTTCAAATTGTGCCAGCAGTTCGGGTGTGATAATCGTCTCCACAAACTGTGGCAGTCCCAGCGTAATGGTAACTCTGTTATCCTGCGCCCGTAGTGCCGCCAGCGGTACAGTCAATAGGGCGAGCAGTACCATGAAGATGAACATGCGGGGCGCGAACCGCGCACGCAAACGTGGAGCGTTACCCAATAATTGTTGTGAACGCATATCCTTTTCCTTAATCAAATGGAATCAAAACTATTCGTGAAAGCCTTCTAATCACTCTTTACGCAAAGCACATGGCTTGGGTCGCGCTTGACCTATGACCTATTCAGTTTTCATGATTTGACTGTTACCAACAATGCCAATCACTTAGTGGAGATTAATATTCTCAATACGGCCAGTTGCGGTAGCGGAGCTTCTCTTTGAGAGTAGCGAGTAGTGTGGGCAAATCAGTCAGGTGGGCGGCATGGATTTCTAGTACCTTGCGTCCCTGTTGATCCCAAACCGTCAGCACGCGTCGCTGCGGACGACTGTCCAGATACCAGTTGTCTAGTTCTTCAAATCGGCGGTAGCGCCAGCCGTGCAGCCGGATATGCAATCCCTCCGGCAGCACATCCACGCCTTCCCGCCACACATAAAGCGCGGGCAGTGCCATCATGATTAACGGCAGCAGCAGGCGTGGATCAACCAGATGCAGGCTGATCCCCCGCGCCACGATCAAACTCATCATCAGGATTACAGCAGGCGTCACCCACAGCGCCGCCAGCGCGTAGCGATAGCCTTTGGGCAGACGATGACGGCTGAGGACAGGCTGTTGAGGCATGGCTCATACTCCGAAACGCTCTCGCTGATGGTTTTTCATGGTGGAATGCGCAACTTCTAGAAAGCCGCCGACGTTATCCACCGTATGCATATTATAAGCTTTTACCTTCTGGAAGTTGCCGGATTTCGCCCGTTTGTAGACCACCAGCTGTTGGCCTTGAAGCCGCACATCCACCGCTGACCACGGGATTTCCACCTTATCGACTTCCACGCCGCCCGGCCAAACGGTCAGCTTGGGATGCAGCACCACCGGACGTTCTTCGCGGATGGCGCGGGCGATATACACGCCGGTGACCCGCGCGGCATACTGCCGGATGTACTGTGCCCAGCGAGAGAGATCGCCATAACGGCTGTCGATCTTGAGGACGCGCCCATTTTGCATAGTCAGGCGTAGCGTGCGCGTCCCTTCGCGGTAGGTGTGCAGCGAGCCCCATCCGTATTTGGTAGTGTCCTTGCCCAATATATGCACAATGCCCTGATTATAGAGTTTGAGTGTTTCATTTTTGCCGCGCAGCCAGCGGATCAAGTTGACGAGCGCCCGAATGAGAAACAGCAAACCCAGCAGCGCCATCGCAAGGGTCAATGGCAGCCACAACCCCTCCGGCAGCTTACCGAGATTGCCCGCTTCTTCGATTGTCCAGAGTCCCATCAAAGCGGTGATGACGCCGATCAAGGATAACCACGTACGCCGGAAGAATGGCTTGCGGCTGAGTGTGGCTTCCATCAACAGTTTGGGTGGTTGAGGTGTTGCTTTAGCAGTCATGGTGTATTACCCTGCCGCCTCGCTCTTCGTGGCTAAAATTGTACTGCTGCCGTTCTGGTCACGCGCAATCAGATGGATACCATCCGATGTAAACATCAAGAATAATATGGGTGTGCTCATCACATCGAGCGTCGCCAACTGCGCTCCCGTCGATGCATCCCAGACGCGCACTGTCTTGTCCGCGCCGCCGCTGGCGATGAGTGTTCCATCCGGGCTGAAGGCGATGGCAGTCACGGCGCCGGTATGTCCGCTCATGCTCCTGATTTCACGGCTGGTTGTCGCCCGTGACGTTAAGTCAAATAACCTTACTTGGCCGTTTTCCATGCCCGCCGCCAGCACACTATTTGCTCCATTAAAAGCCATACTGCTCGCCTTGACCGCATTTTCAGGAAACGATGTAATCTGTGCTTGCGACCGAATATCCGAAACGATAATGGCGTCTTCGAGCGTCCATGCGTAGAGTTTACCGTCGGATGATAAGGCCAATGGTGTGTTGGTGGTCAGGATTGGGCTAAGTTGCACAGCATTATCGGTCGTGATGACCACATTCTGCGGTACAGGAGCGGTCGGTGTCAGACTGATATTGACGGGTTCCAGCCAATAGGTTCCTTCTTGTCCTTCACCTGTCCAGCCGATCAAATTGTTATAGTTGACCTGCCACCACACGATCTTATCCAGCAGTGTACAGCGCGGCCCGTCAATTACAATCAGTGTGTCGTTCGGTGGAATCTGTCCGAGCAGTTTGCTGCTGCTGCCCGGTTGCTCACGAATCACATTGGGCAGACCACCAGCAACCACCCGCGCTTGAATGCTCTTGCTCAGTCGTGGCGTGAGGAATGCCGGATCGTTCGGCGGTGGGCAGGGTGGCACCGTCTCGGGAGCGGGGGCGGTTCCGCATAGAATCACAATGCTCTTGTCGTCTGATACGCGGTAATCATAAACCGTGCCGTTAAAGGTGATGATGAACTGGAAGCCACCGGTTAGCACATCCGCATATGCTACGCCCGGCTGCGGACAGCCTAATGCGGGTGACGGATACACACTTTGTTGGTAATTCCATTCGGAGACTTGGGATAAACTGACGGTGCGGTTGACACGGTTGCTGAGGTCTGTGAGTGCGGCATTAATCGGATCAGGTGCGCTTTGTGCCATCGTCGGCAAAGCCACACACAGCACCGCTAACAAGATAAGCAATCGTTTGACCATAAATAAAAACCTCAATAGATAATGCCCAAACAATAGCGCGATTTTATCACTAAACAGGCTCACTTGTCGTCTTTAGCCGGAATTGCGCGGCCTGAACACCCATTGGCAGCGGCGTCGAATCCCGTCATAATCGCCGCTCTCCAACAGAAACAGGGGATAAATGATGAACAAACGGGATGCGCTGCGCTTATTTGATTACAACCTTTGGGCGAACCACAAAGTTTGGGGATATGTCACGGCCTTGAGTGAGGAACAGTTCAAACGCCCCAGTGATTACTCGATTGGCTCGGTGCATCAGCAGGTAGTGCATATGATGGATGCTGAGGCCGTATGGCTGGCGCGGGTTCGTGCCGCTGCGCCGGAAATCTTTCATGATGCCGATGTGTTCCCAACCCGCGAAGCCATTCGCGCCCGTTGGGACACCGTCGAAGCCGCGTGGCAAACCTATCTGAACAGTCTGCCGGATGGTGAAATTCAGGGCGCAGCCGAATACGTCAGCCGTACCGATGGCCGCCGCTATCGCACGCCCATCCGCGAGTCGTTGATGCAAATCATCAACCACAGCACCGACCACCGCTCACAAATTTTGGCTCTCATCCATCAACTCGGTGGCGAAACCGGTCCGCACGACTTCATCTATTACACGTGGGAACATCCTGCAGAAGATTAAGTGCCATGTGAATATTCAAACCATCATCTTGGTTTGTAGTAGCTTATATTGCGGTCTTTACTCCCTCTTTCTCCAGTGCGAAGCCTCCCGTGGGATGCAATGGGGAAAGAGGGTTGGGAGATAGGGGAGCATTGGGAATGCTCAGATATCCCCTACTGCTTCCATACCACCAGCAGCACTTGGTTGATAATCGCGACCACCATGAACACGATTCCGGCGGTGGTTTGTCCCGCAGCCACCAGCGCCAGGGCTGCCAGCCCGAACATGACCAGTTCCAAGACCGTGCGCGGCATTTGGGGCAGACGCCGCTTGGAGTTTGGAGCGTTAAAAATGCCCCAGATAACAATGGCGATCAGCGGCACCCCCAAACCGAGTATCCAATGGAGAAGTGTCGAGTCGCCCGTGTTGAATCCCCAGTAGCCAAACGCCACCAGCATCACCAATTCCAGCAGAAACGCCAGCGCCAGATTGAGTCCTTTGAGTGCTGCCATCTTCATTTACTCTCCTGTTTTGGGGATTAATTATACGTGAGATGCTCAGCCATCTACAGCGAAAATTTAACCAAAATGTGGTATCGTCTTTTTGTTTTGAGGCCGAATTTCTCTTATAGGCAAAAATCATGGATACCCCTTCACTTTCCCTTCCCCCGCTCTCCGCAACCGTGCTCATCTCTTGTCCGGATCGCAAAGGCTTGGTGGCCGCTGTCACTGATTTCATCTCTCGTCACAATGGCAACATCTTACAGTTGGATCAGCATGTCGATGCGCAGGAGAACGTGTTCTTCATGCGTGTCGAGTGGGATTTAGCCACCTTCCAGATTCCGCGTGAGGACATTGCGGCGCGTTTCAGCGAAATCGCCACGCCCTTCCAGATGACGTGGGAACTGCACTTCTCCGACCAGATTCCCCGCATGGCGATCTTCGTCTCCAAAGAAGCGCACTGCCTCTACGACATCCTCTACCGCCACCAATCCGGCGAATGGCGCGTGAATATTCCGGTCATCATCAGCAACCATCCCGATATGGGTGATCTTGCCGCCAAGTTCGGCATCCCCTACCGTGTCGTGCCCGTCAGCAAGGACACCAAAGCCGAAGCCGAGCAGGCGCAGTTGGCGCTGCTGGACGAGTTCAAACCGGACTTCATCGTGCTGGCACGTTACATGCAGATCATCTCGGAGAACTTCGTCAGCCACTTCCCCAACCGCATCATCAACATTCATCACTCCTTCTTGCCCGCGTTTGCCGGAGCCAAACCCTATCATCGGGCGCACGGACGCGGCGTCAAGATCATCGGGGCCAGCAGCCATTACGTGACCGCCGAATTGGACGCCGGGCCGATCATCGAGCAGGACATCATGCGCGTTAATCACCGTGACTCGGTTGAAGATTTAGTGCGCAAAGGCAAGGACGTGGAGAAGCTCGTGCTCTCCCGGGCCATCCGCTACCACCTCAATCATCAAGTGCTGGTCTATAACAACAAAACGGTCATCTTTGCGTGAAACAATAGAGTGTTGTGCATAGAGGAGGGGTAAAGGCAAATGCTCGATACTAACCTCATTCTGATCGGGCCGCTGGCAGCAGGTAAAACGACGGTAGGAAAGTTGCTCGGAAACGCGCTTGGCATACCCACGCTTGAAATTGATGACCTGCGCTGGAAGTACTACGCCGAGGTCGGCTACGACGCTGAATATGCCGGACAGCTCCGGCGCGAAAGTGGCATCATCGCGCGTGGCAGGTATAGCAAGCCGTTTGAAATTTATAGTGTAGAACGCTTATTGCAGGATTACCCTTCCGACTATGTGCTTCCGTTTGGCGCCGGCAACTCCGTTTATGATGATCCTGTTCATACTGAACGCCTCCAAAAAGTATTAGCGCCTTATCCCTATGTGATTCTGCTGCTGCCTTCAAGGAATGAGGAGGAATCCGAGCGCATTTTGCTAGAGCGGTTTCAAGCGCTTGTGCCAGATTGTGAACCCGAAGACCTAAAACAAGTTGCCGCGCTTAACCGACACTTTGTCCATAATCCTGCCAATGCTCATCTTGCCACCCACACCATTTATACCGCGGGCAAATCAGCTGCTGAAACCTGCGATGATGTTCTTGAGCTGCTCGTTTTATGAAACAGTTCGTATCAACTTTTCGTAATCGGTGAATATTTCAATCCAACATGCGGGATTTATTCAATCCATGCGCCCGCCATTCCCTTATAATGAAAAGTGGAAGGATTGAAGAATAGGCATTGCCATGCTTTACGAGCTTTATGAACCGCTGCCCGAACTGCGTCCGAACATCGCCGCTTTTTGGGCACAGGAGAAACCCGCTGCCAGCTTTGGCGAAGACCTTTTGCTGCCAGACTCCTACCTTGAACTGATTATCACCATCGGCCCATCCTGCACGTGGGAGATGGAAAACGGCGACCTGTTTGAAGTACCGCCCGCCAACTTGATGGGGTTGCAGCGCCAGCCGCTCCGTGTTCGTGCGCGGGGCGATTTCCGCGCTATCGGCATTCACCTCTACGCATGGGGTATCCGTCCGCTGATCGGCAAGCAGATCAACATGGACGCGCCTTATATGCCTCTCGATGACTCATGGCAGCAGTTCGCACGCGAAATCGAATGCATCGCCCAGCATCAGGGTTACGCCGGAGCGGTGGCCGCGTTGCAGCGCTTCGTTCTGGATAAATACCGCCGTTCGCCGATTGATGTCTCGCCAGTTCGCAATGCCGGATCACTGCTGCAAGCTTCGAATGGGCAGCTTGGCATCTATGACTTGGCCGACCGCTGCTACATCTCGCCCAGCCAACTCCAGCGCCACTTCAAAGAATACATGGGCGTTTCACCTAAAACCTATGCCCGTATCCTGCGCTATGAAGCCATCCGCAAGCGCCTGCTGGCTGATCCGTCTTACCCCACGCTCGATCTGGTCAGTGAATTCGGATATGCCGACCAAGCCCACTTGATTCGCGAGCCCATACCTTTCATCGCTCCGAACAATTACAGGATGCGGCTTTTATTCAATCCTTTTGACCTACCCTGACATAGACTCCATGTTAATGACGAAAGGTCAAACACTAAGGAGTTTATATTATGACCACCATAGCGAAATCCGCTGCCACAAAATCATTCCCCAATGGCGAAGGCATCTTGGTTACAGGCTGCTCATCGGGGATCGGACGTGCTGTTGCGCTTCATCTTGCCCACAAGGGATTCACCGTCTTTGCGACCGTCCGCAAACAAGCCGATGCCGACCAACTGCGTCAGTTGAATGAACCCAATCTGGTGCCTGTTTGTCCGCTGGATCTCACATGCCACGATCACATCCCACCCGTTCTCGATCTGGTAACGCGCGAATTACAAGCGCGGGGTAAAAAAGGACTTTACGCAATCGTCAGCAACGCTGGCGCGGGCGGCATCGCCCCCATCGAACTGATGGACCTCGACAAATTCCGCACTGAACTCGAAGCCCGTATCTTGGGGCCTGTCGCGCTGCTGCAAGCCTTCCTACCCCTGATTCGCGAGGCACACGGGCGCATTGTCTGGATTGTGACGCCCTCTTTAATGCCCATTCCTTATGTCGGCAGCATCCACATCTGTGATTTTGCCGTGAACTGTCTGGCGCGTACGCTTCAGATCGAACTCAAACAGTGGGCAATCCCCAGCATCATGATCCGCTGCGGCGCGATCCAGACAGCAGCGCCAGCCAAGAGCGCTCAGGAACTAGAAGAGTCGTTCAAGCAGTGGCCACCGGAGCGTTTCAAGCTGTATTCGGATACCCTTCGAAAAGAACACGAAGGGTTTGCGAAAATTGACGCCAAACGCAGCGACCCCGAAGAAGTCGGCAAAGTGGTTTACAAGGCGCTCTGTTCACCGAAACCCCGTCGGCGCTATCAGGTCGGTTATCTCTCTGGCTTAGCCGCCTCAGTCGAATACCTGCCGCAAACGTGGGTCGATAACATTATGGAACGACGGGGTTGATAAGGATGCAGACCCAAGCATAAGCCGCTTGAGGTGAAGCAGCTTCGACTTTTTGCCTATTCAGGACGTAAATTTATACACGGCGCAAGCGAGAGATGAGCCGTTGAATGATGCTGCGGTCCGGCGCTGGAGTGCGCAAACTCTGCTGGACTTGCAGCGATGCTTGTTCGGTCTGGAGAGCCACTTGTTGGGCTTGTAAAGCCACTTGTTGAGCCTTTATCGCAGCCTGTTCAGCTTCTAAAGCCGCCTGCCGTGCTCGGAGTGCGGCTTGTTGCATTCACGGTGTACCATTCCGCGAACATGTGCACGACCTGTGCATCCCGTCCATAGACTTGGCGGTAGGCGCGTTGAAAAGATTCAACAATGTATTTCGGGGTTAGGGTAGTACTATCATGATCGTATTGCATAACCGTTTACGTCATCTAGTGACTATTGCGCCTTTAGGCTGTTGACAATGGCTGATTGAAAAATGCCGCTGACTCTTATCATAATCCCATACTGCTTATACAAGCCGTAAAAATTGTAACTTTACGTATTATTCATAATGTTTAGATTTCTTTATCACGTCATTCTCGCCTTATCGCTCTTCATGATTTTGCTTGTGATCGGCTGGGTTGGCCTAGGACGCCTCCTTCAAACATCCTTCGCGCCCATCCTCTACAGCGAAACCACCTCGCTTCAACTCTATACCTCAACCGTTGGTTGTGATTCGTTTTGGTTAGCCTGTCGTCGCAGCGAACGGATACTGATCGGTGCCATGTATTCCCTGCCGGTTGCGGAGTGGTCACCAAATGGTCAAGAAATCGCCGTGCATCTCACGGATGGTTGGGTAATCTATCCGGCGGATTGTCTGCTGGTGCTCCAAACCTGTGAACCCGCGCAGCTCAAAGCCGCCGTACAGGATAACCGCATCGCATGGGGGCCGGATGGCACAACCATCGCCTCCTATGTCACCAGCCGTGATGTGAGAACCATCATCCAAACCAGCGGTTGCTGGCGTGGCGATGGTTCCTGCCTGGAGCGGAAAATTACCCTAAGTGATTATTATTTGCTGACTGAACTGGCGTGGTCGCCGGATGGCAGTCGTATGGCCTTCTCCGATTACATCCAGAATGCCTTGGTCTGGTTGGATACAAGCTGCTTCGATAAACCGGAAGGCTGTGGCGCGGATTTACATGCCATTCAGGTCGGTCACAATCGTATCGCGTGGCCGTCCTTTTCGCCGGATGGACGCTCTGTTCTGCTGATGACCGATACCAGTGACAACGGCACCTCCCAGCAGTTGTTCATTGTTGATCTGGAAACCGGCAGCCAACGCCAGATCACCTTCCGCCCCGGCACCGCTGAATATCCCGATTGGTCAGCCGACGGACGCTACGTACTGTTTTCCGGCTTTGCCACCGCCCGCAGTGGCGACTTGGAACTCTACCTCCTCGATCTTCAGCACAGGATGACCATCCCGATCTTGCGCCATCCCGGCAGCGACCTCGCCTTCGCCTCTTGGGGCTATCAGCCGCCCTAATTCTCTCTTCTTGCTCCCCTCTGCTATAAAATGTTCAGGAGACGACACTTTTGAAAAGCGCTGTTTTTTCTGTCTGAGTCCCCCCTCTGCCATGCAATGGAGAGGGGGTTAGGAGCGTTGTCCGGTAGTGGAAGAAGGTATCCAAGACAGTAAAATCCAAAGCTCTCACACCAAGGAGCTTACTGATGGATTTGGATACCTTCATAACCCAATTATATGTATGGATCGATGACTGGTACAAAGCAGAGATGGC
>JBGAGF010000005.1:0-393125 GCA_044226855.1 Aggregatilineales bacterium | reverse complement strand
GATAGTAGGCTTTGAACGTTCGATATTGGCTCTGATGAAAATGGATCATGATGGTTAGCGCTTCGCTGTCGTTGCTGATCCCCATTTCTCAACAACCGCCTAACTCGCTCTGCTCCATCCCTTTGCCAAAATCAGCGACATCACAGTGCAGTTCCAATAGACTCAATTTTGGATGCCTCTCTTTGGTTGTGGTTAACTGTCGAGATTATCTGAACTCTTTGAGAGGCATCCCCTTATCCATAACTGGCGTTAACTGTCTAAAGCTAAGGTTGAACTATGCTGCATGTGAGTGCCAATGTTGCGATGTTCGCGTCTTCAATGAATACGGAATGTCACATTGATGAATACAAAATTGGTTCGGTTAGTTACTATAGAGTAGCAGAGATATAAATCTGTCCAGTTCTGTTATTTGGCATATTCTATAGGGGCTACTAAGGACCCCAGCCTATAAAAATCCCTGCGATGAGCAAGAACTTTTATATTGTGAAGGGCAATCAGTAGTTTGACCGTTTAAACTCAATTATTTGGAGTGTATATGGGTCAAGTGGCTGAGGTGCTCCTTCATAACTCGCTCTATCATAAGTTTCAACAAGCGCTGGTGGGCACTTCGGTGAAGTGTTTAACATCGTGTTTATTACAAGTCCTTTATTCGCAGCGCTTGACAGTCCAATATCAAAATTGACCTGACTTGAACCCGAAAGCCTTGTTGCCGAGGCAATCGCTTTTTAATGTCAGTGGATCGGCTAACGATCCCCCAATAGTAAAAGGAGGTCAGGTTTGTTCGGTTCAAGTGGATGCCTCATACTGGTGATTTAGACTTTTGTTATTGCAGTGGAGGTTCACAATGCGAAAGAGTTACATTATTCTGTTGATCGTTATGGCGCTTCTGGTTACGGGCGCGCTGATTCCTGCGCAGGCGCAGAGTCCGGTGACAATCACCCTGTCCACTTGGGCAGGAGTCGATGAGGCGGCCCAACTTCAACAAATCATCGACAAAATCAATGATGGCAATACTGAATATCAGATTGTCCATCAACCGCTTCCGGCTGATTATTACACCCAGATTCAGACGCAGCTTGCCGGTGGCACAGCGGCTGATCTTCTGTGGATGGATCAAAACCACATGTCCTTGGCAGCCGACGGCAGCTTCTTACCGTTGAATGACTGCGTAGCGAATGCCAAACCCCAGAGCGCAGGCGATGTAACCGATTATTATCCCGGTGTCATTCAAACCGCCTATCAAGGTGATACGCTCTATGGTTTGCCATGGATCGCGCAACCTGTAGTGGTCTACTACAACAAGAATCTGTTTGATGCTGCTCAGATCGCCTATCCGACGGCGGACTGGACATGGGATGACTTCATCAAAGATGCTAAGGCTCTGACCAAGGATACGAACGGCGACGGTACTATCGACCAGTGGGGCACCATTGCCAATGGTTGGCCACCGCCGCAGATGTTCATCTGGCAAGCGGGCGGTGATCTCATCAGCCCTGATCTGGCTACCTCACCCATTGATAGTCCAGAAGCGGTCGAGGGTCTGAACTTCTATCTTAGTTGGGCTTATAACCCTGAAATGGCTCCTTCAACGGATACGATTACCGAGCAAGGTTTTGATGCTCTTTACTCATCCGGCAAAGTGGCGATGTTCTTTGGCGGCGCTTCAGACGATAAGGATTACAACGTTCAGGGCTTCACCCCCGGTGTAGTGCCTCCTCCCAAGAATCCAACAACCGGCAACAACATAACCTTTGCCTGGACCGCAAGCACCGTCATTAATGCGGCAACGGCTCATCCTAAAGAAGCGTGTGATGCGTTGCTGGCTGTGAGCGAAGGCATTGATAACTGGAAGGTTGTCTCGCCGCGTATTTCACAAGCGACAGTTGAGCATCTGACCGCATCGGTTCCCCAGAAAGCCGACAACGCTCAAGCGTTCCTTGATGCCGCTAAAAATATGAGTGCATTCCGCATCGTGCCCAAGTATGTGGAATGGGAAAGCGTGCTGTGGAATGAATACCTGACGCCACTGTTGAACAAGCAAACCGATCTCTCTGCAGAAGAATTGGCGAAACAAGTGCGACCTGACCTAGAAGCCCTGCTCCCGGGATCATCCGGAGAATCTATGCCAACCGCTGAGGGCATGGCAACTGCTGAAGCCACTCCGTCGTCTTAAGCTTTAGTAACTGAAGATTTTGAGGGCATGGCATCATGCTATGCCCTTACTCTTTTGATTTTGAGCGAAGAAATTTCTCCAAATTGAACTTTTTGTAAAGTACATTTTGCAAATCATGAAAAGGTAAATCGATGGATCCCGGAGTGGTGCAAACTTATCTGCCGACGCTCGTCCGCTATATTCTTGTCGCCGTCGGGTTGGCAGTTGTGATGTATGTGTTCTATCGGGTGCAAATTCGGATGGGTGCTAACCGTGAGGCAGCGGCGGGAAGAACCTTGGTAACGCCTTGGGTGATCGGATTTATTTTTTTCATTGTTTTCCCTGTCGGCGCGTCGCTCTATCTGAGCTTTACGAGTTATAACCTTGTGCGTCCACCGACATGGATCGGCTTACAAAACTACGCGAATTTGTTCAGTGTCAACGTTAGCCCACTGCAATCGGCTGACCAACGTAGCTCAGATGTTATGCCGCAGGGCTATAAAGAAGTGCAGCGCGTCAATGTCGCTAATGGTGGTGCGGTCTTTAGCGCTAAAGAATCTGATTTCTGGCGGGCGATGCGCTTAACCTTACCATATGCCTTCCTAAGTGTTCCGGCGGGGATGCTGGCTGCGTTAGGCGTGGCTATGCTGCTGAATCAGCGGGTTAAGCTGCTGGGGTTCTGGCGCGTTTTGTATTATATGCCAGCGATCTTGCCTGCGGTGGCGTCGGCACTTTTGTGGCGGTGGATTTTCTCGCCGGAGTCTGGTCTGTTGAACAACGTCCTATCGCCGCTTTATCGACTGCTGGGAATACCAAACCCGCGCTGGTTTACCGACCCGAATCTCGCGCTGCCAGCCTTTATTATCCTCAGCCTGTGGGGTGCGTTCGGTGCCAATTCGGTGGTTCTACTAGCGGGACTGAAGGGTATCCCAAAGGAACTGTATGAGGCCGCTGAAATTGACGGCGCGGGCGAATGGGCCAAGTTCCGCAACGTCACAGTTCCGATGCTTAGTCCAGCCCTTTTTTACAATCTCGTCATCAGCGTAATTGCAGCCTTACAAGTTTTTGAAGTGGCTGCATTTATTCCTACATCGGCGACCATTGGCACGTTCGTGAATTGGCAGATTTATACCGAAGCTTTTACACTGCGGAATATGGGACTCGCCTCGGCGGAAGGGTGGATCCTGTTAGTGGTCATCCTGCTGCTGACGGGAATTGTTTTCCGATCATCGTCGGCTTGGGTCTTTTATCAGGGATCGCGTGAGGAGGCGGCGTAATGGCTGCAACGGCTGCTACCGACAATTGGTCGTCTACCGAACCTGTTCGCATGACGCGTGGCTGGCATGTTCGCCAGTTTGTTATTTATGTTTTGCTGGTACTGGGAGGCTTAATCGTCATCATCCCATTTATCTGGATGATTTCAACCTCTCTTAAATCGCAGGAACAGCTTTTTGTGAATACGGTCAATCTGATTCCGAACCCTGCGCTGCCTCAAAATTACATTGATTTGTGGGGACGGTTGGCGTCGATTGCCCCCGGCATGACTTTCTTTCGTATTGTCGGCAATACTCTGTTTATTACGCTGCTGGCAATGTTTGGCGAAATCTTTAGCGCTTCGTTGGTGGCGTATGGATTCTCGCGATTCAAGTGGCGCGGGCGAGATACTTTATTTGCAATTATGCTGGGGACGATTATGCTGCCCGGTATCATCACACGCATTCCGGGATTTCTGATCTGGAAGCAGCTTGGACTACTCAATACTTATGATCCTCTGACGTGGCCTTCGATGTTCGCGTGGGGGCCGATCTACGTATTTCTGATGCGCCAGTTCTTCCTGACTATTCCGCGTGAGATCGAGGAAGCGGCCGTCATGGATGGAGCCAGCGTAGCACAGGTTTACTGGTACATCATGCTGCCGCTGATTCGTCCGATCATGCTAGCAATTGCTGTGCTGTCGTTTCAAGCCAACTGGAATAACTTCCAAGGGCCGCTGCTGTATCTGACGACCCCGCAGATGTTCCCACTCGCGCTGGCGGTTCAGTTCTTCCAAAACTCGGTGTCGAAGGCTGCACCCCTCTGGCAGTATATGATGGCGATGAGCGTGATGATGTCGGTGCCAGTGCTGATCATCTACTTCCTTGCTCAGAAGCAGTTTCTCGACGGTATTAACATCGGCGCTGTGAAAGGATGAGCATGTCCAAAGCGATCCGCTCACGCCGCACATTATTCGGGTTAATACTACTGCTGATCGTTTCGTTTGGTGTCTCGATATCGCATGCCGCTGATGATTCCGGCCTTATCAACTTGGCGCATCTGCGCTTTCTGACGGAGCCTGTCGCGGTTGATGGGCGCGAAATGGCGATTGTGCATATCTACTCTGAAAAGCCGGATTACCAGTGGGTGGACGCCTCGGGCGAGGGTATCAGCGCGGTCGATGATGTGGCGCGGGCGGCTGTTGTTTATCTCCAACAGTACGAACGCTTGAAGGCCAAAGACTCACCGGATGCCGAGGACACTCTTCATCTGGCGCGGCTATGTCTGGAATTCGTGCGGTATATGCAAACGCCTGATGGGGCTTTTTACAACTTTGTTTTTGACCGCAATGGGACGATTAACAAGACGGGCAATACCAGCTACAAGAGTGTGGATTGGTGGGCGATGCGTGGATTATGGGCACTAGGTGAAGGTATTCGCGTCTTCAATGATGTGGATAAAGCATACGCTGATACATTGACGCAGAATTATCTACTGACTGAAAAAGCGATTGCTGGCATGATCACCCAGTATGGTGAGACGCTTGATCTGCATGGTTATAAGATTCCGGCGTGGCTTCCGAATGAAGCGGCGGACAGTTCAAGTGCAGGACTGCTGGGCATGGTGGCCTATTATCGAGTTCGTCCTAATCCGACCACTGCTGACTTGATCACTAAAATCGCGGAAGGTGTCGACCAATTTCAGATTGGGAATGACCAAGCCTATCCTTTCGCGATGCATCCTGATACGACAAACGCCCCCGGCTACTGGCACGATTGGGGCAGCTATCAAGGTCAAGCGCTGGTCGAAGCCGGTATGGCCTTGAAGCGCCAAGATTGGATCGACTCAGCAGCGAAGGAAGCCAATACCTTCCTTATCCGGCATCTGGTGTTGGAGCGCTTCCGCGAAATCGGCGTTGTCCCTAACCGGCTCGGTCAAATTGCTTACGGCACTAACACTATTGTTCAAACGTATATGGCCTTATACAAAGCAACAGGCGATGAGCTTTACGCCCATGAAGGCGGGTTGGCCGCTAGTTGGCTGTTTGGCAACAATATGGCGGGCGTCCAGATGTATGATCCGAACAGCGGACGGGTCTTCGACGGCATTGAAGGACCGGTCGCATGGCGGGTTAATCAGAACTCCGGTGCTGAATCGACGATTGAAGGATTACTGACGCTGCTGGCTGTGGCTGATGTGGATGCTGCTGCACCTTATCTCCATGCCAAGGCTGTGAGCGGAGTGAGTTATCAGGTGCTTGAAGCTGAGGAGGGCAAGCGAATTGCCGGAATGCCCATCTACTATCCCGGCACTTGGATGGGTGCGTCGTTCATTAGCCGGGGGCGTTTTGTCGGGTTGGGGCAGGGCGACCAGATGGAATTGTCCTTCGACATTCCAGCAGATGGCCTCTATTTTGTATATGTCGGTCATCTCAGGCAGATGAAGAATAAGCCTCCACAACCGCCATCTGTGGTTCGCATCAGTACGCTACCAAAGATTGACGGCAAACTGGACGAATGGGCTGCTATTCCAGCCATTGATTCGAATACTCGGGAGCAGTTTGTGCGAGGAGCGGGGCAGTGGAGCGGGCCAGATGTGGACAGCTACAGGGTTCAACTGAGCTGGGATGATACCAATTTGTACCTTGCAGTTAGTGTGCGAGCGCCGCAGCACCAGCAGGACTATACTCTGAGTGATGTGTGGCATGGGGAAGCGACATGGGTATACTTCGCCAATGATTCGACGAAGACGACGCTATCCAGCAAGTTTACGTTTGCTCAAACGCCGGATGGCCCGCAGGTCTGGGATTGGATTAACAGCGGTTTTCTCAAAGACGCCAAAATGGTTTGGTCAAGAACGGACCACGGTTTTATCTACGAAGCATCCGTGCCGTGGGCGTCGATCAAAATGATGCGACCGCAAATCGGTGCGAAAATCGGGTTGGAAGTTGGACGAAGCATCGGCGGCAATTCGTTCATGGATTTAACCGGACGCGACCCTGATGTTACTTCTAATCTGCTGTCGATTACATTGGTTGATGCAGTTCCAGAGGGTCAACAGGTGGAAGGTGAACAAGAACCGATTTTTCTGAACGTACAAATTGGCGATGAGAAGCCGCTGCTTGTACCCACCAACGTGTCACCTGACAGCGATTACTGGTGGTTGGATCATATCACGCGTTTCCCCATCCGTTTGACGAAAGGCGAGTATCCGCTGCGCTATAGTTTTGCCGGAAATAATCAAGATGGTTTAAGTAAAGTTGATGCGTTTTACGTGCAGCCGGTGCAACCGCAGCGCGTTTTCAAACTGCCGGATGGTGGGCACATTACTCTGACCTACGATACCATAACAGGTAAGATCACCTATAAAGAAAGCCAATAAACGTGCTACCAACACACCTGTATCTACATCTGCGCCAAGGAAAATATCACATATGCTGAAACTTGAACGTCATCCAGCGGGTCCCTTGTTATATCCAAATCCCTTGCACGAATGGGAATCTAAAAATGTCTTTAATGCGGCTGTGACCCAGCATAACGGTTTGTTTCATATGCATTTTCGGGCACAAGGCCACGATTATGTGTCACGCATTGGCTATGCGGTTAGCACTGACGGCATTCGCTGGAACCGATTAGAGCACCCTGTGCTTGCTCCGCACAACGGTCGGGAGGATTACCGTGGGGTTGAAGACCCGCGTGTGACGCCGCTGGACGGCTGTTTTTATATGACCTACACAGCTTATGGCGCAAACAGTTATTTCCCGATGATTGCGCGCTCTGAGAATCTGATTAGCTGGGAAGATGTAGGGCCGCTGGAACGTGCTGAGAATAAAGATCATGTGCTGTTTCCGGAAATGATCAACGGCAAGTATGTAATTTTGCACCGCCGGAACCGCCATATCTGGATCGGGTTCAGCAGCGATTTACATAATTGGGACAACCATCAAATCCTGATGCCGCCTCGGTCGGAAAACGCGTGGTGGGATGCGCTCAGTATCGGTGCTAATGGATTGCCCATCAAAACGGAGTTCGGTTGGCTGTTGTTCTATCACGGTTACAGCAGCACCAGTGATTTAACCTATCGCCATTCGGTCGCCTTGCTCGATCTCGAAGATCCGACCAAGGTTATCCACCGTCCGATTGGAAACATCATGGAACCGCAAGAAACATGGGAACTCAAAGGCGATGTCAATAAGGTGATATTTAGCTGCTCTAATAACATCGTGGGGGACGAAGTTTGGTTTTACTATGCCGGTGGTGATCGCTTAATCGGCTTGGCAACGGCCAAACTTTCAGATGTCATCGACTATGCCCGTCATGGGTAAGCGGATTTCGCCTCGATATATAAAAATCCCTGCGATGAGCGGGGATTTTTGTTGTTAAGCGTCTTTTACGGAGTATCGGTTGCTTCAGGGCAGTGATACAAATCACAGATCGATCGGGCATTATCTGAGCGCACTTCACTAAACGAGAGTTCGATCTTGTGTGGTGGATTGATGTGGTAAAGCAGGATGCGGGCGGCCCAGTCAATGGCCTGCTTGCCACCCGTTGGATAGACATAGGTTAGGCCGAGGCGATTTTGCAGTACCGACACGATACCGCCTTCGGGTGTCGGCAGTCCATCAATGCCGACGAATAGTATGCTGCTCACATCCATTTTACGGTTCTGCGCGGCGACGATGGCGGCTTCGGCCATCGGGTCGTTGTGGGCATAAACGACATCCACCTGCGGATTTTGCTCGAAGAGCGAGGTGGCACGGTCAAGCGCTAGTTCCCGCAGCCAGTCGGCGTTTTGGCTGGCGATAATGGTTACCTCCATATGATCTTTGATGCCTTCGCGGAAACCGTCACCGCGATCTTTGGCGGGCGGCGATCCTTCTAAGCCACGTATCTCGATGATGCGGCAGGGAACGCGGTGTTGATCGGCACACCAGTTGGCGACATATTGGCCAGCAGAGCGGCCAATTGAGACGTTGTTCGCGCCTATGAACATGGAGAATTGGTTGCCATTCACGGCACGATCCAGCACGATGACCGGAACGCAGTGTTGATAGGCTATGCGGATTACGTCGGTTAGAGGGTCGGCTTCGTTGGGTGAGATGATGAGTAGGTCGATGCCCTGAGTCAGAAAATCCTGTACATCTGCGACCTGTTTCACGTTATCCTGCCGCGCATCAGCAAAGATGACCGCGAGTTGAGGATAATCCTGTGCGGCCTCTGCGATTTGTTTGTCCATCACTTCGCGCCAAGGTTCGGCACGGTTGGCCTGTGACATGCCAATGATGTACCGGCTTTTGGCAGCAGATGGTTTACATGAAGCGGGTATCGGACCATCCGGATTGGCATCTTCAATGACGGTATCACTGACCTGACTGGCCTCATACAGTTTCCAGATGGGCGTTGGCGTAGGTTGGTCAGGCTCTGATTGCGCACCCTTGAGCTGACTATGAACCACGAAAAGTAAGCTCAGTATTCCCAAACACAGCAGCAAATAACGATTTTTATTCATCATACAAATAAGGTTGTATTTCACTTAAAGCCACTAAATGATTTTGCAGCGCCATCAATGCGGCATGTGTCCGGTCACGCAAATCGAGTTTGGCGAGGATATTACTGACGTGCGTTCGAACTGTGTTTTCGCTAACAATGAGCTGCGCAGCAATCGCGTGATTGGACAATCCACAGGCTAAGAGCCGCAGCACATCGAGTTCACGATCGCTTAAACCAGCGAATGGGTCGGCATCTGGCGTAGGAACGCTGCTCATACGCTCGGCGAGGTAGCTCATGACATGCGGATGCAGCACCGATTGACCTTGATAGATGGACTGGATGGCTTTGGCGAGGTCGTCAGGGTCAACATCCTTTAGCAAATAACCTGATGCGCCCGCCCGAATTGCCGGCAGAATGTGATCATCATCCAAGAAGCTGGTCAATACCAAGACTTTGACTTGCGGATAACGCTGCCGGATGAGGCGAGTGGCTTCCGCACCGCTCATCTCCGGCAGCGCTAAGTCCATCAGAACGACATTGATGTCCAGTTTTTCGAGTAACGCTAATGCCTCTTCGGCACTGGATGCTTCCCCGACAACTGTCAGACCGGGAGTCGAGTGCAGATAACCACGTAAACCAAAGCGTACCATACCATGATCGTCTACGATGAGGATTCGAATGTCAGAATGACCTTGATCTGTCATAAGGATTCTCCTATTCGCATTGCCTCCGGATTGATTGCCATTTCGATTCGTGTGCCCTTGCCCTGCATTGTGTGAAGCCCGACTGTACCCCGTACCCGTTCCAGACGCGCCCGCATAATCGCCAAGCCGGTTGACCCCGGTGAAACGGCCCCCGGATCAAAACCACAGCCATCGTCTTCGACCACCAATTTGGTTTCTGTGCCAAAGGTGAGTTCGACATGGAGACTGCTGGCCCCACTGTGACGGATGACGTTGGCAATAGCCTCCTGCGCCGCACGAAACAGGGCGTGTTCATCGGAAGGCGACAAGGTGTTGACCCCCTGCGCAACCCATGTTAAGTGCAGGCTGTGAACGTCACACAACGAGCGCAAGTAACGGTCGAGCGCTTCTTCGAGGCGGTGTCCTTGCAGCGGGGCAGGAACCAGTTCTTGCAGTAGATTCTTCATCTCAGTCTGGGCTTCACGTCCCGCCTGTTTGATGTGGGTGATGTAATTGCGAGAGGCATCGGGGTCGGTGGTCAGCAAGTTAAGTGCTGCGCCTGCCGATAAACTGATGCTGAACAACTGCTGCTTGACGCTGTCGTGTAATTCGCGGGCGATGCGCTGCCGTTCCTCCATGACGGCATTGGCCTGTGTCTGCCGGGCGATCTGGGCGGTTTGGGCACGAATTTGTTCATTGGCGGCACGTTCGGTTTCCAATGAACGCTGTAAGCTGTCGGTCATCTGGTCAAAGGCAGTTGCCAGTTGTCCGATCTCATCTTTGCTGTTCATACGGGCGCGGATGGCGAGATCACCAGCGGTAATAGCCTGCGCGACCTGTGCCAGTTGGCGGAGCGGACGGGTTAAGCTGATGGTGAGTACAACTGAGACGATGATACTGGCGACTGACGCAATCACTAACATGATCAGCAGCGCGCGCTGGCTGGTGCTGGCGTCTAGTGTCAAAGTGGCAACCGTACTGTTGAGCGCGTTCAGAGTCTGGTTGAGCACGATATTGCTGCTGTGTTCCAGTTGAGTACCACCCTGTTCCAGACTGTTACGTGCGCTTTGTTCGTCTCCCTCATAGAGGTTCATGAACTCGATAGCCCGCTGTTGGAATACGGTTTGCCGCTCACTGATCTGCGCGAATAAATCTTCGGCACCGCCTGTTAATGAACCGGCATGTGCGGTTAGAATGTCGAACCACAACTGGATTTGCAGCAGTTCGCTGTGCAGCCAGATGACCGAATCTTCACGCGGTTGTAAACGCAGGACTGTGAATTCGTTGCTAGCGAGCTGAATGTGGGCAATGACCTGATTGCTGGCTTCAATGGCAGCAATATCGGGATTGGTATTGGTGAAAGCGATTTTTGGGATTTGATAAAGGCGTGTTTCAATGGCAGTTTGGAGGCTGAGCAGGCTGATATACAACTGCTCGTGACGGGAGATGACGGCTACCAGATTGCGAAACGAATTGAGATAGTTGCCATAACTGTCTTTGACCTGCCGCAGTGCTTCGATCTGTGCCGGATCGGATAACCCGACTAAAGCGTTGTCGATGTTGTCACCTAGCAACTTCAACGCATTGGTGGCTTCGTTGTAATCCACCGGCGCTTGGGTGCGAAGATATTTGGCGACAGCTAGACGCACTGTGGCAATCTGTTGGGCGACGGTGCTTCCAAGCTGGATATGGGGCGAGGCATGGGTAATGGATTGTGTGACGCTGTCACTGTAACTGACGAGGCGGCTGATGGCGAGCAGCAAGACCAGCAGCATGGTTGCCAACAGCATGACGTAGCCACCGAGAATCCGGTAACTAATCCGTCGTGCTAGGAAATTCGCCCCAATCCTGACTAATACCACCGTGCGCCTCCGCAAACTCAAGAGCCGTAGCGGTGTACAGGTTTTAACCCTCTTTTCGGCAAAAATAATAGATTTGTTTTAGCCGGAAATACTTTCCTCACCTAATAAATTTTTGTGGTGAAGTCCAAAAAAGTTCAACAAAAAACCTGCAACCGTATTTATCTTTCAGTTTATCACGCTTTATGGTCGTATTTCTTGGGCTATCGACAAAATCATCTTGGACGATGAGCAAAAGATCATGCGCCAAGATGACAGGATTTATTTCATTGCTTCGTATGATGGGGATAAATCTTGAAAACTATTTCCGTCTCGGGATGAGAACTTATTCCCATCGTGAGACATCGCACTTATTTTTGATACGAGTTTAAAACGTGAATAGTAACCTTTTGTCCCCCGATCAAAGTCAACACCGCATCGTCCTGCAGATGCAAAATATCACCAAGCGCTTTCCCGGCGTGGTCGCTCTGGATGACGTCAGCTTTGATGTTCATGAAGGCGAAGTCCACTGTTTGATGGGTGAAAATGGCGCAGGCAAATCGACCTTGATGAAGGTCATGAACGGTATCTATACCGAGTATGAAGGTCAAATTCTGCTGGATGGACAGCCAATTCGTTTGCATTCCACCAAAGATGCCCAGCAGTATGGCCTTGGCATGATCCACCAAGAGCTAAACCTCGTTCCTGAACTAACCGTCTACGAAAACATATTTCTTGGGCGGGAACTGCGGACACGTTTTGGGACCTTGGACAGCGGCACCATGCAGAAGGAAGCCTCCGCATTGCTGCAACGCTTGAGTGTCAAGATTGATCCGCGCCGTCCACTGCGCCAACTGCGAATCGGCGAACGCCAATTGGTCGAAATCGCCAAAGCGCTCAGCCTCGACGCGCGTATTCTGGTGATGGATGAACCGACCTCCGCGCTGACTGAAGCCGAAACCAAGCGGCTGTTCTCGGTCATTATGGGCTTAAAGTCCAGCGGCGTCGCAATTGTCTACATCTCGCACCGCATGGACGAGATTTTTCATATCGCTGATCGGATTACCGTGCTGCGAGATGGAAAGACGGTCGCTTCGCGATTGGCATCTGAAGTCACGCGCTCCGAACTCATCCGTTACATGGTCGGCAGAAGTATTAATGAAGCCTTTGAACGGAAACCATCCGGCACAGTGGAAACGGTTCTTCAAGTTCTGAATCTTAGCCTCAAACGTCCCGGTGTGCGCAGTCTGTCAAATATCTCGTTCGATCTGCATCGCGGTGAAGTGCTGGGGCTGGCAGGATTGATGGGTGCAGGCCGAACGGAAACGCTCGAAACGATTTTCGGCGTACATCCGCTTAGTCAGCGCAGTGGCGACATCATCCTTAACGGTAAACCGATTGTTATTCGCAGCCCTGCCGATGCTATTCGGCAGGGTATTGGCTACGTCACAGAAGATCGAAAAGGTAAGAGCCTGATTGGCGGACTGCCAGTGCGGGTTAATTTAACGTTGGCTGCGCTTCATCTCTTCACGCGCGCCCTGAGAATCGTCAACCGCAGCAGCGAACGCAAAGCGGTCAATGAGCAGGTGAGCAATCTCAATATCCGTACACCGAGCGCTGAAACATTGGTCGCTAATCTGAGCGGCGGTAACCAGCAGAAGGTTGTCATCGGGAAATTCTTGATGACGCGGCCTGATATTCTGCTGCTGGATGAGCCGACGCGCGGCATTGATGTGGGCGCGAAATCTCAAATTTACCAACTGGTCGATCAACTGGCGCAGCAGGGCACGGCGTTCGTGATGGCTTCCTCCGAAATGCCAGAACTGCTGGCGGTCTGCGACCGGATTCTTGTCCTGTGTGAAGGTCGCGTGACCGGAGAATTCACACGGGGAGAAGCCACACAAGAAAAGATACTGGATGCTGCCACTCGCTTCCTGCAAAACTCATCCACAACCTCAGCAGCAAGTTGAGCCAGCGAAGACACTTCATAAAGGAGAGCATAACCGGTAATGAATACTATGACAGACGCAACGGTCGTTCCTTCGGTAAACCGTCGGCGTGACATTGTTAATTTAATATTCCGTTTCCAAAGTTATTTCGGGCTGATTATTGTTTTCTTGCTGGCTGTCTTGATCTCACCGGTTCGGAATGATGCCAACCTTTTTTTGAAGCCCAATAATTTATTGAACATCGTGCTTTATGCCTCGGAAACAGGTGTACTGGCGGTCGGTATGACACTGGTTATTCTAGTGGCAGGCATTGATCTGTCGGTAGGTTCGGTGATGGCGCTGGTCGGCTGTACGGCGGGCGTTCTGTTGATGCAAGACAACACCGTGACCTTACCGATTTTAGGCACGTTCACTATCGGACATTGGCCGGCGATTGCCATCATCTTGTTGATGCTGATCATTGGTTTGTTTATTGGTTTCATCAACGGTTGGGCATCGGAGCGTTTTAAAGTACAGTCCTTCATCACGACGCTGGCGATGCTCAGTATCGCGCGTGGTTTGGCACATGTCGTTTCGGCTGATAACTCGATTCCGCTGGCCTATGGCCCGAATCTGGGTGATCCGTTGTTTAAGGCACTCGGCCAGCCGTTCGCGAATACAGGCATTCCAGTACCAGCCATTGTGATGATACTCGGCGCACTGATCGTCGGTTTGGCGCTGAACTTCACCGCGTTTGGTCGCCATGTGTATGCGGTGGGTGGCAACCCGACTGCGGCGCGGCTTTCGGGTATCAACATCAGCCGCTTACGTATCGTCGTCTTTATGTTGTGCGGTATGTTCGCAGCGATTGCCGGAATGCTGCATGCATCCCGCCTCAATCAAGGCAGCCCCAATGAATCTATCGGTTATGAATTGAATGCGATTGCCGCAGTCGTCATTGGCGGAACCAGCTTGCAAGGTGGCAAAGGTACGATCTGGGGCAGCATCGGCGGAGCCATCATACTTCAGATTCTCGACAACATTATGGGACTCAACAATGTGAGCAGTAATGTTCAATTGGTCGTCAAAGGTTTGCTTGTTATCGCAGCAGTAGCGCTACAACAACTGCGTCCAGAAGAAACCGAAGCCTAGTTTGATGTGCGCTGCGAAGGAGGCTATGAGCCAAAGGTGGTTTGGCGAACCAGCGTAAAAAGAACCCGTAAAGATATTTAAAGGAGATTTGCGAAGATGCGAAATAGATTTGTAAAGTTCTTGACGGTCGCAGCTGTTCCCGCCTTAGCGTTGGGACTGCTCACAGTCGCACCCGGTCTGCATCGCGCCTTGGCGCAGGATGCAACCCCTGTTGGGACCAATGAACCTGCTGCCTCTGGTTGGACGACTTTTACCCCGGACATGGTAGATGGTAAGGTCATTCTGCCCGCGCGTGCCAGTGCTTTACCCGAGAACTGCCCAGCGCCGAAGCCGAAGGATCACTATACCATCGCTATGTCACAGGCCAACAAAGCTGAGCCTTGGCGTACTGCTATGAACCAGCAGTTAGAAGCCGCAGCCAAAGCTGAGGGCTTCGATATTGTATTCGCAGATGCCGCGCAGGACAACGCCAAGCAGGTCAGCGATATTGAAAACTTCCTGACGCAAGGTGTTGATCTGCTAGTGGTTTCGCCCAACGAAGCCGCACCATTGACTGACGAAATCAATAAAGTCTGGAAGGCTTGTATCCCGGTTATTGTGCTTGACCGCAACATCACCAACACCGACTACTCGATGTTCATCGGCGCCAACAACGTTTCCATCGGCAAGTCGGCGGGCGAATATGTCGCCAAGTGGTGTAAGGACAAGGGGCTTTCGCCTTGTAACGTGCTTGAACTGCGTGGTCTGGAAGGTGCACCGCCTGCCAAGGATCGTGGCGATGGCTTCCGTGAAGGCATCAAGGACAATCCAGATGTCACGATCATCGCCAGTCAAAACGCAGATTGGCTGCGTGAGAAGGCTGTTCCGGCTGCCAACGCCATGTTGAGTGCCAACGAAAAAGTGGACGTTATCTACGGACATAATGACCCGATGGCTGAAGGTGCGTACCTTGCTGCTCAATCGGCTGGTCGTGACCTGTCCAAGATTCTGTTCGTCGGTATTGATGGTCTGCCAACGGCTGACGGCGGTATCGAATCGGTTATGCAAGGCCGTATCGGTGTGACGTTTGTCTATCCAACGGGCGGCAAGCAGGCGATCCAGTGGGCCAAGCTCATCCTGACGCAGGCTGTTGTCCCGCCGCTGTGGGTGGAACTGCCATTCTCCTCGATTGATCCTTCCAACGCGCAGGATGTCTGCAACACCTATGCGTGCCCGGATGCCAAGACTGCTGAGGCAACTCCGGAAGCGACCCCAGCCTCGTAATCTGTTCTGAGAAGATGTTAGCCCGATTATAGGGCTAACATCATTTTTGATCTTTATCCCTTATAAAGCACACGGTTCAACTCGTCAGTCGAAAAAGTTCATCAGCGACTCTTTGACTGGTCTCATTGTCAAGCACATTGAGATTATAGGCGCGGGTAAACACAAATCCGTCTACTGCAAGGCGGATGATGGTCGCAACAGTCGGGTCGACTCCGTCCTGAAGTACGGCTATCTGGCTGGCTTCCATCGTGCGCCGGATTCGTTCTATGGTTTTCGGATGAGCGGCAACCGCTGCCGCAAGTGCAGGAATCAGGTTCATTTCTTCAAACTTGACCGAGAATATCGTGCGGATATAAGCACGAAGCCACCGTCCGGGCTGGCCTTCGGGTTCAGCGGTCAATTCTTTCTCAAGCCACGCACTAAACACGTCGGTCACTTGGTCGATAAGGCCGTCGATCAGAGCTTCTTTCGAGGGGAAGTGATGCATGACGCCGCCTTTGGTAATGCCGGCTTCTTGGGCAACCGCGTCAATGGTAAAAGCACCAATCCCGAGCCGGACGATAATTTGTGAGGCTGCTTTCAGCACAGCTTCGCGCGTTTTCATCGCTTCTTCTTTTGTCCGGCGCATATGGTTCTCCTGATTCCTGTCCTACAAAGTTTGCCAGCGATGTGTAAACCACATGACGTTATCAGCAAACACCAAAAATTAGAGGCTATGCTCCGTGAAGGTGGCTTGTAAACCATTCTTCGGTCGGAGTGTACCGGATAATTCTATCTCAACCTTATGCTCGGGGAGTACTAAAACATGGTACTGCTGTAAGAGAGTCGCCAATAACAGCACCGCTTCCATCATGGCTAAGCCGTTGCCGAGGCAAATGTGTGGGCCACCTCCGAAAGGAATGTAGGTTTCGCGAGAGGGTTGTTCGGTTTTGTCTTTCAGCCAGCGTTCCGGCACGAAGGCATTCGGTTTCGTGTACCAGCGGGGATCATGGTGGACAATCCAAGGGCTGAGGAAGATGAAGGTGTCCTTTGGAATGGTGTAGCCGCTGATTTCGATGTCTTCCATTGCAATGCGCTGTGTAATCCACGCCACGGGATAGCAGCGCAGTGACTCTTTGATGACCGCGTTGCAGTAGGGCAGCAGTTGTACGTCTTCGGCGGTCGGTACACAGCCTTTCAGCACTTGCTCAATCTCGGCTTCGAGTTTGGCGTAAGCCTCAGGATTTTGTGAGAGTAAGACCCACGTCCACGAAAGGGTAGTGGCGGTGGTTTCATGTCCGGCGAGGTAAAGCGTTCGGATTTCATCAAGCAGTTGTTCGGTGCTCATCGGCTGATCTTCGTCGTCGCGTGCTTCCATGAGCATCGTGAGCAAATCGTGCTTGTCGCTGCCTTCAGTACGGCGGTTCTCGATGATTTCCATCAACAAACCGTTGATGTATTTGACGCCTTCGACCATGCGTGTGCGTGAAGGAGTGGGAACGAAGTCCGGCAAAACAGCTTCGATCCCGCCCATATCGGCACCCAAGGCTAGCATCATGGCATCAAAAGCTTGGCTGGACTTGCCAGCATTGTTGAGCACATCGACATCAAACAGCACTTTCATAATGATGCGCTGGGTGAGCGTCATCATGTCTTGGTGAACATTGCGGACGGCGCCATTCTGCCAAATGTTTGCTGTGTCTTGGGCATAGGCCACCATCTGATCGGCGTAGTGTTTGATGGATTGGTGGTGAAAAGCGGGTGCGGCCAATTTGCGCTGCCGTTTCCAGAAATCGCCTTCGCTGGTGACCAGTCCGTTCCCCAAGATCGTTCGCATGGCATAGGTCGGCTTAAACTTGCCAAAGCGCTTGCCTGTTTCCAGTAGCACCCGTTCAATTTCTTCTGGATTGCTGAGGAGAACACTTTTGTTGCCCATCAAGGAGAAGCCTGCAACATCACCATATTCCTGTTGAAGCCGGGTGATAAATTTGATAGGATCGCGGGCGAATTCAGCCATATTGCCGATGATGGGCCAACCGGGAAGGCCTGTGGGTGTTTTCTGTGCGAGCTGCTGACTGACCAATTTCAAATCTCCTCAATGCTGACTTGTTGAGTGGGTTTATTTACATACCATACGGTCGGTATGTATCTTAGCTTTCCTTCGATCTATCTGTCAATTAAAGTTTCGTGAAAGTGAAGTAAATAGGGGTTGTTGCATACGTAAAAACAAAAACTCGCACTAAGGCGAGTTCCTGTTCATCGAGGAGGATGAGAATTATGCTCTGGTTAGTGGGAAGGCCGCGACCCGTAAGTTGGTTGAGCCATAGGGAATCAGGGTTACGCGTTCAATCGGTTCAGCGGATTGGTGTGGCCCTGCAGCAATTGGTCCTGCCGAATTACGGACAAGTGTCCATTGCGGCAGTTTTTTGGCATTGACCTTCAATTCGACTGGCGCGCCGTCCGGTGAGAAGGGCATATCAGACAGTGGCTTACTGACGACTTCAAAATCGCCATCGAGATTCTCTGGTTGAATGTTCAGCCCATAGTTCCAAGGTGAGGTGGGATAGACCTCCCAATCAGCGTGCGGTTCTTCGCCTTTGATCTTGCGCCAGTCTTCAGCGATGCGCAGCCCAAAGAGCAGCGGCCCGCGATAAACCGAGACTAAGCCCTCATGTCCGCTGATGACGCGAATATCCAGCGGGAATTGAAGTTCGACACGGTCACCGGACTGCCATTGACGGTTGATCGTTAGGAATGTGCCCGACTCGGCAGGAATGACCGGTTCATTGTTTACTGTAACGGTTGCGCCTGCTGCCCATTCGGGTATGCGTAGTTGAAAGGTGAATTCTGTACTGGGCGGCAAGCTGAACTCAAACACAACCGAGCCTTCGAAGGGATAATTCGTGGTTTCTGTGATGGTCACTGGAATTCCGTCTGCGACTTCGGTGAATACGACACATGGGCCGTAAGCAATGGCCGCCAAGCCACCATCGCCTGTCGCCATGAAGAGGCTCTTCACAAATTTCGGCCATGCTTGGTGCATATTAGCCGTGCAGCAGCCGAAATGCGGCTCTAGACCGAAGGTGTTGGATTCGTCATTGTTGTTTGTCCAATCACGATGGGCGACGGTGGCGAGAACTTGATTCACCTGCTGGTCGTATTGGTGTGCCCACATGTTGGGTGAGCAAGTAGCTGGGTAGGCATTGTAGGCAAGCTGTTCAAGTCGATCCCCGAACGAGGCGTCCCCCAGAATGCGGATCAGTTCCTCAAGCGAGAACATGAACTCGGCCACAGCGCATAATTCCGTGCCGCTGGTGGGTGAAGTTCCGTTAAGGTGTTCGTCACCACTCCAGATGCCGTTTGGCTGACCGTGATGCTTCATCAACTGTTCGATGCCGAGCTTTGAGGCGATCCGATGCCATTCTTTACCAGTCTGCACATAAAAGACGCCCGCCGCCTTGACACCCATTGCGTGGTTGACGACGTGGGTGTACATGCCGCCATCCCACTCTTTATATTGCAGGATCTTCCCGACCTCATAATTGGCCTGCCATTCTGGCCAATCAAGCGTGTTCTCGATGAGTTTGCCCGCCAATTCAAGTAAGAAGCTGTCCCCTGTCAAGTTATAGAGCCAGTGAATAACGAGCACGTTGTCCATTGCCCGTGACCAGCCCCATGTATCCAGCGGACGCACGGATAAAACACTGAGTTGATAGGCAAAGTAATTCGTCATGAAGGGCAGTACGCGAGGGTCTTGGGTCGCTTCATAGTACATGACTAGCACTTTGAGCATGACCATGCGCGGCCACCAATCGGGGTTGCGCGGGCCAAAATAGCCGCTGGGTTTAGCGGAATTGAGCGTCCACTCGACCCAAGGTTTAACTTTCGCCAGTAAGGTTTCATCTTCTAGCAAGTAGGCGAGGGGAAGCAAACCATCCAAGTAATAAGGGCCGCGCTCCCACGATTCGCCGGTTCCGCCCAGCCACCCGCTGTTGGAGCCGACATCCGACCAGAATTCGTCAAGATGCCCCGTCAATCCCTCTGCCTGAATCTGCAACTGTTTCTTGAGCCACCCGGTCGGTTTTATGGCTCCTAAAGGCAGCGCTTGAAAGGCCGCAGGCAGTAACGGGGAACGATTTTGTGGCAAACTTTTCATAGAGTCCTCGATTATGATCGCCGCGAAGAAATTAGCTTTTTACCGCGCCACCCATCAGTCCGTTCATGTAATAGCGCTGCAAAAGAAGGAAAATAACGACACTGGGAATGATCGACACAGTCACGCCTGCCTGCAATGCACCCCAATCAACTTGTCCGTAGAGACCGCTGCGGACATTCGAGAGGAAGATGGGCAGCGTAAAATTGTCCTGATCGGTCATGAAAATTAGCGCCGCCAAGAATTCGTTCCACGAGTTAATGAAGGCATAAATCGCGACCGTGACGATGCCGGGTAACACCAATCGCAGCAGCATTTGATGCAGAACACTAAACGACGTGCAGCCGTCCAGCATTGCCGATTCTTCAATTTCCTGTGGGATAGTCATAAAGCTGTTTCGCATCAAAAAGATGCCGAATGGCAGCTGGAACGTGATATATACCAAGGCAAGGCCAAACAAGTTGTTGTGCAAGTTCACAGCGCTGAGCATGACAAACAACGGTATGAGAATTGACTGGAAGGGAATCATCAAGGTTGAAAGCACCATGATGAATAGGACATTCTTGCCTTTGAACGAAAAACGGGCAAATCCGTATCCGCCTAAGGTACTCAGCACGATGGTTCCCACAACGGTGACGACGGCGACGATGGTGCTGTTGGTGACGCGCCGTACGATGCCGCCGCGCCCGTAAGTGGTCAATTCGATATAATTGTCGAATACGACGCTTGTGGGCAAATAAGTTGGTGGGACTGCCAACGATTCTTTAGGCGTCTTGACCGAATTCAGGAAGGACCAGACCAACGGGAACAGGAAAAGGGCAGCCAATACAATCAGGACGGCGTAGATGGTCAAATTCTTGGCAATTTGGCTATTGCGATATGAGGTGTTGATGTTCATCTTCTTCAATCCTTATTTTCGGTGGGCATCAAGCACCGCTATTGTCACGCAGTAAGAACAACTGAACGCCACTGAGCAGCACCAGCACAACCATCAACACGATGGACATGGATGCGCCGTACCCCATTTTGAAGTATGTGAACGAGTTGTTGAAAATCCAATAAACGATAGAGATGGTGCTGTTACGTCATCACGCAGTAAGAACAACTGAACGCCACTGAGCAGCACCAGCACAACCATCAACACGATGGACATGGATGCGCCGTACCCCATTTTGAAGTATGTGAACGAGTTGTTGAAAATCCAATAAACGATAGAGATGGTGCTGTTGCGCGGGCCGCCGCCGGTAATAATAAAAAACTGGTCGAAGGCCAAAATCGAGCCGATCACCGAAAGAACTAGTGCGAGGGCAATCGTACGCCGCAGCAAGGGTAAGGTAATGAAGCGCAGCTTTTGCCAGTAGCCAGCACCGTCGACCTCGGCAGATTCATAGAGTTCAGCCGGAATAGACTGCATCCCTGCCAGCAGCAGCACCATTGTGAATCCGACCGTTTTCCAAATGACCGACAAAATAATGACATTCATGGCGGTATCCGGCTTGGCTAACCACAACTGTGTTTTCGGTATCAAGCCGATATCCAGCAAGATTTTGTTGATGATGCCGACCTGATCGTTAAGCAGCCATACCCAGAGCAGGCTGGATGTGCCTAAACCGATGACCACCGGAAGAAAAAAGATGGTTCTGAAGATTCCGATACCGGGAAGTTTATGTTGTACCAAACTGGCGAGAATAAACGCCACAATAAAAATGAGCGGCGTAATCACCACCGTATAACGTGCGGTGAAGTCCATGCTCTTTAAGAACTGTTTGTCGCTAAAAAGATCAATATAATTTTGGATTCCAATAAAAGTTCGCGGGCCAAAAAGCGGCCAGTCGTGCAGTGACATGAAGGCGGTCATCAACAGAGGGATGATGAAGAATACAAAGACGAAAATTACCGTCGGCAGCACAAAAAGGAATCCAATTCTCGAACGCTGCCTCTGCCACGTCGATTGAGCTGCTTTCTGCCGCGATAGGGATATGGACGCCATAATCGTTTACTGTCCCATATTGTTCTGCTTAATTGACATTCGATGTCCGTGCCAAGGCCGAGCCATGACACGGACATTTTTTACAAAACGATGCTTAGGCGGATGATGTTCAAAACCAAAGGCCGTCCATCATCCGCTAAACCAATTACTTCGACATGATGTCGGTGAAGTTCTTTTGAGCGTCTGCAATCGCGCCATCGATGTCGCCATCAAAAATCGCGGTCTGGAGCATCAGCAGCCACGGACCGTTCTTGTCGTTGAACAGATCGTTGTAGACGAGGCTGTAAGGTGTGTGACCCACGGAGAGCGTGCTGGCCGCAATCGCCAAACGGGGGTCTTCCTTGAAGTACTTGTTGTCAGCCAAGGATAGGCGCAGCGGAAGGTTGTTGTTGGCTGCGTAGACCTCGAGCTGAACATCATCTGACAGCAACCAGTTGATGAATTCCCACGCTTGGTCAACATAGGCTGAACCCTTGGGAATACCGATGACGTCGCCGCCGCCGAACGAGGCCGTGCCGCCATCTTTACCGGGGAGCAGGCTCACGCCGAAGTCAATATCGGGATGTTCTGTCTTGTAAGTGTTGATACCAAAAGCCCCCGTGCCTGCCATACCAATCTTGCCGGTACCAAATTCATTGACAAAGTTCGCGCCGTCATCAACCTGTGCACCTTCAGGGATGAGCTTTTCTTCCCACATGGTGCGGTAAAGTTGGAGAGCTTCTTTAACCATTGGGTCTGTTAAAGTAGCTTGTTTGAAGTCTGCGCTCAGAACATCGCCGCCGCTCGCCCAAATCAGAGGCAGATAGGTGAAGGCGTTGCAGCCCGCGCAGTTGCCGGAGAAGTAATAACCGTAGGTGTCGTCACCTAGAGCGGTGATTTTACGGGCATAATCCAACAATTCCGCCCAGTTTGTCGGCGGCTTTTCAGGATCAAGACCGGCCTTCTTGAACAGACCTTTGTTGTAGATCAAGAATGATCCTTCAGCCGCAAACGGTACGGCATAGTTCTTGCCGTCGTAGGTGCCCAAGGTCATGTGCGCCGGGCTGAGATCTTTCAAGAAGGGCAGTGCTTGCACTTTGTCGGTAATGTCTTCGAGTTGACCTTGCGCGGCAAATGCCGGTGTATAGATCAGGTCAATCGCAGCAATATCGGGTGCTTGCCCACCGGCGATGGCCGCTGCGAATTTGGTCACGAAGTCACTGGCGGGAATGACCGTCAGTTCGATCTGGTATTCGTGGTCAGCATTCCATTTGTCAACCAAGGCGTCGATGAGGAAACTCGTGTTGCGAATCCAGAACGACATCTTCTTAGGCTTGTCTTGGGCAACTACCCGCATCGAACCAATTAACAACGCCATTGCCACCATTAAAACAAGTATTCTGCGAAGCTTCATTTTTCTGCTCCTGTAAATCAATAAATAAATCAGCTTTGGATGGCACTCATATTTTATTTTGACGATAAACCTCCTTAGGGTTCTAACTATGCCTTGTCGATGTTCGCGTCATGCCGCATATAATCAGCCGCAAAAACATGCCGTCCTTCGGGTGCACCGCAGGACTGCCTTACGACCAAACTGCTTTTCACTTTAATTTCTTCAGCTGATGACGACTCCCCTTTAAGCTGCTTGAGCAAATGGGTCGCAGCCACCTGTCCCATCTCGAATAACGGCAAACGGACTGTTGTAATGGTGGGGTTTGAGACTTTGGCAAATTCGTCATCGTCATAACCCACGACAGCGATGTCTTCAGGAACGCGCAATCCATGATCTTGGATGGCGCGAATCGCTCCGAATGCCATTTGATCGTTAGCTGCTACGATAGCTGTTGGCAGGGTATTGGCAGCTAAGATTTCTTGTGCTGCCTTGTAGCCGCTCGGAACATACCAGTTTCCCATTCGAATGAGGCTTTCATGGGTTTCAATTCCGGCTGCTTTAAGCGCCTCATAATAGGCGGTTAAACGAACACCTGTAGACCAGAAACTGCTTGGCCCACCAATGTAGCCGATACGTTTGTGCCCCATTTGAATCAAATGGTTAATCGCGATTGTCGAGTTGTAGGGTTCGTCGGGAATGACGCTGTGATGATGCGGTTCATGAAAGAGACGGTGAACAAAGGTATAGGGTTTTCCGCTTAGCATGCCTTCACTTTCAGCAATGGGATGCCAAGTCTCGACAAAGATGAAACCGTCGACAGAATGTCCGAGCAAGTCCTGAACAACTTTGGTCTGTGAATAACTTTCCCAAGAGATATTGACGACGACGCAAAAATATCCGCTGCGATGCAGTACATCCTGTAACCCACGAATGATAGTCGGGGCGAAGAATGAACTAAAATTTTCGAGGATTACACCGATGATGAAGGAACGATCTGTGCGCAGACTGCGGGCAGCTTTGTTGACGGAATAGCCCAACCGCTTCGCCTCAACGAGAATGCGCTCACGCGTTTCAGCATTGACAGGGTAGCTGCTTTTGCTCAAAACGCGGGATACAGTGGCAATCGATACCCCTGCGGCCTCAGCGACGTCGCGTATAGTTGGCACAGAAAAAACCTAAATAAGTATGATAGTAAACGTTTTCTATATGCAGATATTGATAACAGAAAACGTTTACTTTGTCAAACGCTTTTTCTTCATTATTTTGTACTGAGGGGGATACTGATAATGTTTCAAACTGTGTTTTTTATTTGCTTGTCTCTAGCTAGAAGTAGAGGATTAACCTTAGCTTGCATTTGAGAGGCGAACATCGCTTTCTTTGCGGAGTGGGATAGTGAAATAAAAGGTTGTGCCCTGACCATATTCCGACTCAGCCCAGATGCGCCCATCGTGGAGTTCAACCGCTTTCTTGCAGATGGCTAAGCCGATGCCGGTGCCGGGATATCTCTCTCGGGTATGCAGGCGCTGAAACATGATAAAGATGCGTTCCAGAAATTTCTGTTCAATCCCAATGCCATTGTCCCGAACCGAGAAAATCCATAAACGATCTTTGCAGGTTGCACCGATGTGAATTTCCGGTTGTCGGGTACTCCGATACTTAATGGCATTAGAGATAAGGTTCTGAAAAACCTGCAAAATGAGTTCTTCATCGGCCACGATTTGCGGCAACTCATCATGGGTGATTCTTGCTTCAGTTTCTTCAATCGCTACTTTGAGCAGTTGCTTGGTCTTATCCAGCATCTCCTGAATATCAATCCACTTGAAGGTGTGAGAACGGGTTTCCAGACGGGAATACATCAACAGGTCATTGATGAGACTCTTCATGCGGAGCGCACCCTCAACCGCGAAGGCAATGAATTCGCGCCCATCTGTGTCCAGCTTGTCAGGGAAGCGTTTTTCAATCAACTCAAGATAACTGATGACCATTCGCAAAGGTTCTTGCAAGTCATGAGAGGCAACATAGGCGTAGTGCCTTAGTTCTTCATTTGAACGCTGTAAAGCGACGGTGCGCTCTTCAACCTTATGCTCCAATTGTTCTGAGTAATTCTGTAATTCGTCGATCAGCCGATGATTATCGAGGAGCAGCGCGCACTCTTGTGCCAGCAAGTGGAGCACGTTCAAGTCGTCCTCAATGAACAGGGAACGGTCTTTTAACGCAACAACCAATAATCCCCAAATGCGTGCTTGGCTTTGAATAGGCGTCAGTAACCATGCTTGCATACCGAGCTTTTGTAACTGACCGCGTTCAGTTGCGTCAAAGATATCACGAACAAAGGTGTGGCTTGCCCTGCGTTGTTGCCACGCATGATCAATGAGCGTTTGACTTCTTTGTACCAAATCGGAGAAGAGAGATTGATCAGTCGATGCAACGACAGACCATTTTTGCGCAGCCTCGTCGAACTTGAGCACGCCACTTGCCTGCGCATTGGTGGCTTGTTTCGCGCCAAGGCTTAACTGCAAAAATCGATCTGCCATAAAAGTATCACTGGCCGGAGCTATCCGAGCCTGCGACATGTAATCACGCAGTTCTTCCATTTGCCATGCCCGACGCAGCCAGCGCGGCGGTATAAACGCCAGATAAAAGAGTATCGCAGAAATTGCTGCCGCAGCTTGGGCGATGGGAGTGATGCCTAAGGATGGAATTTGTGCTTTTGCTGCATTAATGACAAAGGCAAGCGTGAACACCGCTGAACTGATCATAATGATGCGCAGTCTGCGGCGCAGTGTTCCGGCCGCGTCGCGCATTCTCTGGTAAAAGCCCCACGTCGAGTAAGCTTCGGCGACTGAGCAATACGTAAAAATCAGCGTGATTGTCAGTGCTCGATTCGCCACAAGCTGTGTCACGAGTAGAACACAGCTTAGTATGAATCCACCGAGAATTAGTATGCTGACCCGGCCACGGCTCGGGCGGAAATATTGGAGCAATCGAAACAAAAAGTAAGGTTGCGCAAAGAGCGCGAACGCTCCAGACAGATCCAGAAAGCTCGACTTGAGCGGATAGAAAGTACGCAGCAGCGTGATGGCCAGCGGATAACCGAGCGCGCTGGCGAGCAGGGCAAAGTCGCGCCGCTGCGGGCTGCGTCGTCGAATATATTCAAGAGTTGCCGTAATCGTTAACAGTATAAAAAGGAGTTTTGTATTAAAACTCAGGATCTCATCAGCGCTCATGAGGCGATCTCCAGTATGCAAAACTACCGCTTCCTGAAGGCACAACCGCGATGTATGGATTATTACTTATATCATACCTAAAGTCATTCATGTGCAATAAAGGAATACTTGTACTGCAATTTTTCATCGATTTGCAAACAAAATTATCTTATTCTAGGACATGCTTTTCTCTCAGATTTTAGGCGTGTTTCTCTCTGCTCTAATGTGGCGATATGCAGATGTCACAGATAAGTAGTGTATTAGATGACTATAGCGGGTTCACTGTATTGGATATTAGGTCAACTGACCTATCTTGCAGATTAACAGTCATCGAATTTAGGCTAATTATAGTGCTGGTATTCGATGGTTTGGTGCAGGGCTTCAACCGCGAACCATTAACCTCTGTGACACGAGCGATGATGATTATCACTGACTTAGGATGACACAAGCCTCTTAATCTCGCTCTCATTTTTGATCTAAAATCTAAAACATCATACTTATTCTTTATGTATTTGGTTGGATTGATGATGATTTTAGATCATGATCCTGAATTGAGATGCAGTAACAGTCGATTAGCCAATAGGCGTATCCAATCTTAGTGTTGGATACGCCTTTTTTATATGAGTTGGAATCATGAATTTTAGCGCCCAACAATTTCGGTATCTCAGAATTGCTGTTCTTGGTCTGGCCGGTGTTCTGTTTGTCGCCGCCGGACTGATCATGATGATGACCCCGATTCCTGTCCAAGCACAGACAGCCGACGCCAGCTACATCGGCTCGAAGGAATGCCAATCGTGCCATCGCGGCGTCGCCACGAGCCACAAAGACACACGGCATAGCCTCACGCTGCGCTCCGCCAAACCAGCGAACATTCTGGGAAAATTTGATCAAGATGAAACGATCCGACAGGTGCAGTTCCCCGGTGAAGATGCTCCCCGCGCCTTCACTGCTACGGATATCGCCTATGTGGTCGGTTCTGGTCGTGACGTTCAGCGCTATCTGTATAAGGTTGATAAAAACCAGTATATGGTTTTGCCGGCGGAGTGGAATGTGGCTGAGCAAAAGTGGGAGCCGTATACACTTTCCACTGCGTGGCCTGACCAAGCTTATGACTGGAATCAGAACTGTGCTGGCTGTCATACAACAGGTTTGAACCTTGAGAAAGCCCGTTGGAAGGACGATGCCGTTCAATGTGAATCCTGTCATGGGCCGGGAAGTAATCATGAAAAGGTCGCTAAGGATGCCGGAGGAAAGCCCAGCAATGATGAATTGGTGTCGATACGTGCTGCGATTGTTGTAACGCCTGATGCACAAATCTGCGGTCAGTGCCATAGCCAAGGGGCAAGCACTGACAAAGGCCATCCTTATCCGGTGGGCTATCGACCGGGGCAGGATTTAGCTCAAACCTTCACACTTTCAGAGCCTAAGGACAGTGCACACTGGCGTTCATCAGGTCACGCAGCCAGCCAGAACATGCAGTATAACGAGTGGCTGCAATCCAAACATGCTTCTTCACTCGAGAGTTTGACGAAAAGCACCTACGCTGAAGATTCGTGTCTTGAATGTCACAGTGCTGATTATCGTATGACCGAGCTGTTCCGTACGGAACAAGCCGCGGGAGATCGTGCTGGTGACGCGCCAGCTGCATTAACCTTAACCACCGCGAAGTATGGCGTGACCTGTACTTCCTGCCATGATATGCATGGAGATGAAAAACTCGAATACCAACTAAGCGCCGAGCCGTATCAACTGTGTGTGAGTTGCCATGCGGATGACCGTCTCAAAGGCGTTCATAATCCGGTCAAGGCAATGTTCGAAGGCGAGAATGTCATCGAGAAGATCGAAGGCGTTCCGTCGAAACACTTCACAGAAGGCGTTAAGTGTACGACCTGCCATATGCCGCTCACACTTGAAAGTGGAACGACGTGGTACTCTGGTAGCCATACCATGAAGCCGGTGCTTCCCGGACAGACGACAGACAACCAACCAGATTCGTGTACCGGTTGCCACAAAGATCTGAGCCGCGATTACATGCAGAAGTTTGTGGATGAAACGCAATCCGGCATTCTGAAGCGGCTGACTGAAGCACAGGTAGCCATTGGCACACGTACTGAAACCCCGCAGTGGGTGCTGGATGCGTTGAAATTTGTATCTGAGGATGGCAGCAAAGGCGTTCATAATTTCTCTTATGCTTCGACGTTATTGGATGCGGCGGCGCTGGAACTGGGTATTGTCGGATCGAGTACGACAGCGGTAAGTACATCCAGCCATCCGATTGAAGACCCGACAGATTGCGCCAAGTGTCATAAGGATGAATATCGCCAATGGCAGGTGTCCAGCCATGCCAATTCATCCTTGAGCAAGACATTCCTAGACGAGTTCGCGGCGAAGGGGCGGCCAAGCTACTGCATGAGCTGTCACGCGTCCGGTTATGACCCGCGTACTGAGGAATATAGCTTTGAAGGTGTCGTTTGTAGCAACTGCCACTTCGTCACGGGCAATACGGAGCATCCGCCGGGCCCGGTTGAAGTTGCGGACAAGTCAGCGGTTTGCGGAACCTGTCATAGTGGCGCTCATGCCCCAACCTATGACGAATGGCTGGTGAGCAGTCACAGCGCTGCCAATATTGACTGTGTGGATTGTCATACCCCACATAACAACGGGTTGATCCTGAAAGACGTGAACAGTACCTGCGAGTCGTGTCATGAGGAAGCCAAAACCGACGACATCCATATGGGCGAGAACATGAGCTGTGTGGATTGTCATATGGTGAAGCGTGAACAACAGAATGGAAACGTCACCGTCCAGACCGGGCACTCGATGCTGATTGATCCCGGCATCTGCGCCAACTGTCACGGCAGCATCCACCTTCTGAGCAGCGGTGAAGCCAATTTGACCGCGTCGGAAAAGACCAGTTTGGAAACCCTAAAGTCACAAGTTGGGGAGTTACAGACGACCGCCGTTGAGAATCTGAACAGCGGCATTGTCGGCGGTGCCATCGGCGCCCTGATATTGGTGGTCGTTGCCTTCCTTATCATCCGGATCGGACGGCGACGATGAAAGACTATACCCGCGAACTAACGCGTCGCGAATTTATTCAACTGGCTCTGGGTTTAGGTGTAGGACTCGCAGCAGCCGATTGGGTCTGGCAGTGGTTCAGAGTTCACAATGATCCTTTTGCTCAGGCTGAAGAAACCAGCACCGAAGGCCCCTATTGGAGCATGGTGATCGATCTCGACAAGTGTATCGGCTGTCATCGCTGTGTGTATGCCTGCGAGGCCACCAACGACACCCGCGAAGGGCATCTGTGGAACATTCTGGTTGAAGACCAGACGACTTACGAAAAACCTGTTTTTATCACACGGCCCTGTATGCACTGCGAGAATGCGCCCTGTGTGAATGTGTGTCCTGTTCATGCAACCTATCACCGGCCTGACGGCTTGGTGGCAATGGATTATGATCGCTGTATCGGCTGCCGTTACTGCATGGTCGCCTGCCCCTACGGTGTGCGAGTGTTCAATTGGACGGAACGAACCGACACTAATCCTCAGGTTGGCGTCTGGGGTACACCTGAAGTTGAACGTCGTCCACGCGGTGTGGTTGAGAAATGTACGTTCTGCGCCCATCGGATCGATGCGGCTCCCGAGCGCAATCTGCGTCCGGGTTATGATCGTGCGGCGACACCAGCCTGCTGCAATATTTGCCCGGCCGAAGCGCGCGTGTTCGGTGATTTGCATGACCAAAATAGTCCGGCTTCGCAAGCCTTGATCGGTCGCCAGTCCGTGGTGTTGCGCGGCGAACTGGGCACGAAACCCCGTGTATTTTATTTGCTGCCGAGGGCCTAATGATGGCAATTATTCGACGAATAAACATCTTCTGGGTTTGGGTGGGTTTCCTGCTCATCATGATTGCCTTCGGTCTATTCGCTGCGTTCCAAGTATTTACACAAGGACTCGGTGTAACCGGACTCAGTGACGGTGTGCCTTGGGGCATGTGGATTACTCTTGATCTGTCTTGTATCGGCTTAAGTGCTGGTGCTTTTTCGCTGTCAGCGATTACCTACTTGCTTGGACGTGAATCGTATAAACCCTTGGCGCGGGTCGCGGTGTTTATTGGCGTGCTCGGTTACAGCGGCGCATTAATGGCACTGCTTATGGATATCGGACGCCCGGATCGTTTCTGGCATGGGTGGGTTTTCTGGAATACACACTCCATGCTCTGGGAAGTCACGATGTGCATTACATTGTACTTCTCGGTGCTGTCACTCGAAGTTTTCCCCATGATCATGGAACTACCGCTCTTGGATCGCTTTGTGCGGCTGCGCCATCTGGCTCACCGTATCCATACCTATGCACCGGTTCTAGCGGTTCTCGGCTTGTGTCTTTCACTGCTGCATCAATCGAGTCTTGGAGGTACCTATGGCGTAGTAATCGGACGCGCAGCGTTGTTCCGCGCGACGATGCCGCTCTTGTTCATCGTGTCAGCCGTAGCAGCAGGCATGTCTTTTTCGGTTCACATGACGCTGCTTGTTCAGTGGGTCGGAAGGCGTACATTGGTGTCGAGTGCCGTGCTGTTCGAGGTAGGGCAGTTTGCAGGGGCGCTCTTGCTGGTCTATCTGTATATGCGTTTCTGGGACACGACTGCCGGGGGCTATGGCTACGTGCCGGGACGCACCGAGGCTGACAGCGTGCTGATGCAAGGGCCGTTTGCAGTCTCATTCTGGGCATGGGAAATGATCTTTGGCGGCCTCATCGCGGCTGTTCTCTTGATTCGCGCCCGTTTCAGCCACAGCATCTTGATGCTGACAGTAGGCAGTGGTTTGACATTAGCCGGATTAGTGGCGAACCGCTGGCATACGACTTTGTTGGCGTTTACTCAACCACTTTCAACGGCACCTGCATTAACCGATCCCTTGGTAACGCCCTATACGCCCGCGTGGACGGAATGGGGAACTGCGCTTGGTGTAGTGGCCGGGTTGACATTGCTGTTTAGCCTTGGGATGCGGTATCTACCCGCATTCAAAGGCATTCCCGAAGAAGCAGTTTCCGAGGCTCCCATCGTTTCAACAGAACAACCTGTCACAGATGTAAGCTAATTTGGCTACGTTTTGGTCTGACAAAGACACGCTCAATTCGGGCGTGTTTTTGTTTGGCTATTTGAATTAGCTTTCTATGTGGAAGTGATGCATAATCCATTACGAGCTTAATTGCCGTATAACGATATAAAGACGAAGAAATTTGTTTTGAAAGGCTCCTTTCTATGACAGGGCGTCTACTCTGCGTTTTTGCTCACCCTGATGACGAGGTGTTCTGTGCGGGTGGGAGCATCGCCAAATACAGTGCGCAGGGCTACGAAGTCAAGGTAGTTTCTGTGACCAAAGGTGACGCAGGGCAAATTCGTGATGCCAACATCGCTACACGGCGTACATTAGGTAGTGTCCGCGCGGGGGAACTGCAACAATCCTGTCAGCACTTAGGCGTAAAGGAAGCCGTTTGTCTAGATTATGGCGACGGAACCCTCAAAAACCTTGATATACAGGTTTTGGTTGAAGATGTCGTCAAGATTATCCGCGAGTTTCGGCCCGATGTTGTCGTGACGTTTGGACCGGATGGCGCTTACGGACACCCCGATCATATTGTGATTGGCGAAGCTACCACCATTGCCTGTTCACTCGCGGGTGATCCACACCAGTTTCCGGTACAAATTGTGGATGGCCTCCAATCGTTTGCGCCACCCAAACTTTTCCACAGCTATTTTCCGCGTAACAGGATGTTGATGCTGGAAACGCTTTCCAAGTGGTTGGTCAGCAGGCAGTCCCGAAATGGCGCGACCAGCCAGATTGATCCGACGGAGTTTGTGCGGGCGCTGCTGCTTTTTAGCGAAGAATCGACCATGTTGAACTATGCCAGCGACCGGATTGATGTGAACTGGTATCCGGCTGGATTTTATATCATTGAGCAGGGCGAAACGGCTAAAGATTTGTATCTCATTTTGTCAGGACATGCCCAAGCCATACGCGAACATGATGATGGAACTCTAGAAAAATTAAGTGAACTTGGTCCCGGATCTTTCTTTGGCGAACTGGGATTGGCACTCAACCAGCGTCGTATGGCGCATGTGGTTGCACAGGACAATGTGACGTGTTTTGTGATGTCGATGACAGATGCTGTATTGTTCGCAGGGCGTGGCGATCACGCAGCGATTACGGGCGGCGCTGATCGTAGTGGCGGAGGTCAGATACAGACTCATGTCGATGTGGGTAAGGCGACCCATCGCATTGATGTGACCGGACATGTGTTGGACAAAATCAAAGCCATGTCGGCGCATCGCAGCCAGTATCCCATTAAGCCGGATATGTTTCCGCTCGACATGATTAAAGAGTTGATGGGCTACGAATATTTCGTGCAGGTGCTGCCGCATCCAGAACTGATTGACACCCTTTTTTGAGGTGCCGCACCAGCAGCGAACGCTGTTACCGTGTCATCCTCTTTGTCTATTGATTCTGGACGTCAATGTTTGGCTCACTGCATGTGACCTCGTTGATTTGCGTGCCAGTTGGTGATGGGGTTGGGAGTTTAATGACAAACTTCGTTCCGCTGCCCAGTTCACTTTGCACGTCAATCGAGCCTTGGTGACCTTCAATAATGCGCTTCACAATCGACAAGCCTAGACCGTTGCCGCCGGTGTTGGTTGATCGCGCTTGATCGGCTCGGTAGAAGCGTTCGAATATATGCGGTAGGTCATTTGATGAGATGCCAATGCCTGTATCCTTGATCGAAATAAAGGCTTCGTTCGCTAATCGTCCTGTTTGAATCGTAATGCTTCCCCCGCGATCTGTATAAGCAATGGCATTTTCCATCAAATTACGGAAAGCGTGATCGAATTCGACCGTGTCAAGGCTGGCGATACAACTGTCGGATTTGGGAACAAACTGGATGTTGATGTCTTTATCAACGGCAATTGTATTGTATTCATTGATGATGGGTTCAAGAAACGCGTTCACATCGATTTGGCGTAGATGGAAAGCGACTTTGTTCTCGTCCAGACGGGCACTTTGCAGCAGTTCACTCAGCAGTCTTTCCATCCGCTGTATTTGATGCGTTGCTTTGAGTGCATGCTCCTTCTGTTTTTCAGGATCAGTGTTTTTCTGCATCAGGTATAAGCTGCTGCTTAAGATAGCGAGCGGTGTGCGAAAGTCATGGGACATATCGCTGACGAAGCGCTGCAATACCTTGACGCGCTCTCGTTCTGCAAGGAGTTCAATGCTCTGCGCTTCCAACTGTTTGCGCTGCGTAATGTCCCGCAAGATGCTGACAGCGAATTGAACATCCCCATCGGCTGAAATTACCGGATGCGCTTTGATAGTCAGCCAGGCGGTTTCCCCTGTCTTCGCATCATGGTATCGATATTCGAGCTCCGGTACTTCTTGGCCGTTTACCGCAGCGTGACCCGGCAGCTGTGATGGTGTAAGGATTTGCCCCTCATCATCAATGATTTGGAGCCGCTCAGTCAGTTCTTTTAGCGAAAGGCTCAGCGCTGCCTCTGCCGATTCAAATCCCCCCATATGGGCAACCGCATCATTGATGTACAGCAACTGATTATTGCCGTCTTGCGCAATAACCCCATCTGTAATGGCGTTTAAAAGGGATAAGGATCGCTCGAATGAACCTAATAACCGGCGCATAAATTACAACCTGTTCTGAGCATACTTTGAGGCTCTGATCGTGACGAAGAGTGTGCTACCGAACACAGTACGTGACCAAACAGGTGAGTTCTCTTTTATGGACACAATGTAGTGATGGCATCAATGACTTCATTAAACTCACTGATATTGGACGGTTTTACAAGATATGCATTCGCATGCTTCTTATAAGCAATCAAAACATCCAGATCACTGGCTGACGACGTGAAAATAATGACCGGAATCTCATGAAGATCGTGATCGGAACGAATTTCGTCCAAGACTTCTAAGCCATTTTTCCCCGGCAAATTTAAATCCAGTATGATGACGTCAGGACGTGGGGCGTTGGTAAAAGACGTTCCCCGTCTCAAGAAACTCAATGCTTGTGTGCCATCTTGGACGACGTACAAGTCGTGCAAGAGCTGACTTTCTTTTAATGCTTCGGAACATAGTCGCGCATCACCGCGATTATCTTCAACCAGCAAAATTTGTATGGCTGCCAAATTCATGCCTCGTTCTCATCTCCAAAACGAACGTCAGAAAATTACATTAATGATTGCTTCGTTACAAGACGCGTTCCAATTATGGATATTTATACAACAGTTTACGTCGAAAACATGAGGCAGTTGGCTTAATTATCCCAATGATTTTGTTCGCAATTTGTTGAAACTGATCGGTAGCATGTGTGAAAAAGGAGGCTATCGGAAGAATTGTGCATTAACTCATGATCTGGACGCCTGACGTTTGTTACGAAGCGCGCCGCGTGTTGCCCTGTCCTCCTATACCATGATCCGTCAATCAGCTTATGAATATTGGGGTTGAAGTTCTTAGTCTATAGCTAGACAAGATGCAAACGGGCTGAAACATGCCTGTTGCTCGGAGCATTCGTGGAAAGGTTATGAAAATGGGAACGCAAGCACATATGCAACAGGGTAAGCACAATCTTCGCGAAGAAGCTTACATAAGGCGGCAAGTCGCTATTAATCCGCTGATGGAATTTGTGATGCGCCTAGGATATATTGTGCGCGGTTTGGTCTATGGCATGATAGGTTTACTGGCTTTACAAGTGGTGGCTGGTACAGGTGGATCGCTCGATGATCCTCAAGGGGTAATCGCGACAATGGGGAAATCGCCTTTCGGCACAATTATCCTCTATGCGATTTTGGTTGGCCTGATTGGTTACTCCTTATGGGGCTTTATTCGAGCTGTCTTTGATCCACTGCATCGCGGTCATGACGCCAAAGGAATTGCACTGCGTGTGGGGTATGCGGCTAGCGGCATCTCCTATTTGCTGTTGGCCTTAGCGACTTACGGACTGATTATCGGCAACACTGGCGCCGCCCGTAATGGCGCCCAAACGGCACAGACACAACAGACCGCAGCGACCGTTCTCACTAAACCTTGGGGACCGGTGGTTGTTGCGATCATTGGCATTGTGGTCATTGTGATTGGTGCGGTACAAGTCTTTCAAGGCATGAGCAGTACCTTCGAAAAGCAGTTTAATCCTTATGAATTGAGTCCTTATCAACAGAAATGGATAGATCGGCTGGGACGTTTTGGTACAGCAGCACGTGGGTTGGTATTCAGCATGATCGGTCTATTCCTATTTTTGGCAGGCTATAACCATAATGCCAATCAAGCGCAGGGCATCGACGGTGTGTTAAAGGCACTGCTGCACCAGCCGTCAGGTCCTTGGTTGCTGGGTATCGTCGCTTTAGGTTTGATCGCCTTTGGACTGTATTCGGGCTTAAGCGGCACACTGTTCCGCTTCAAGCGATAAGCGAGGCTCACTGTGCAAACCACTTCAGCAGTCGCCGCTTCGTCTGTCCAACCGGGTGCTGCTAACCGACAGAGCAGTGGCCTTCGAACACCGGGATGGCTGGGGCAGCAGCCTATGATCGGTCTGTTCATCGTTTTCATTGGTGCTCTGATATTTGGTGCCCTTTCTGTCGCCGTCCAAACCCACGATCCTCGCCTTATTCAGTTTGATACACGGTTTGTTGATGCCTTCCATGTACTCGGTCTGCGGAGTTTGCCAGCAATTCGGGTCTTGATGATCTTTGGCTATTATCTCGGCGAAGAGATCATTGTTGGCATTGGGGCTGTGTTAGTACTTTACTTTCTGGTGAAGCATTACTGGACTGAATTCTGGATGGTGCTGATTGCATGGGGCGGCGAAATGCTGATCTGGTTGATTGTCTCGGCCTATTTTGGTCGCGCTCGCCCCGTGTTTGCTTTTCAAGTCTGGCATCAGATGACCGCTCCCAGCTTTCCTAGTGGACATTGTTTTGGCGCGGTGCTTTGCTATGGCTTTCTTGGCTACATGCTGGTGCCGAAAATGCATACGCGCTTTTGGAAAGTTATCGCGGTGGCTGCGGCAGTAGCAATGATTTTGTATGTAGGTTTCAGCCGCTTGTTTGTCGGCGACCACTATCCAAGTGACGTTCTTGCCGGTTATGGGCTTGGTCTTTTATGGGGCGGGTTGGTCTATACCTTAGTTGAGCTTATTGCTAAAAGGCGTAAACTCGATAGAAAGCCAATCGACGCAATACCTGATAACGCATCCAACCGATAATAGACTTGTCGGATATTGGCGTTATAACCGACAGGATTTGAGCATATTTGTTCAGCACCAATGGGTGTATTTCGTCACTACTATCCGTGTTGAAAAAACGGCAAGCTAAATTTGTAGTTCATTTATTAAGGAGTATGACCTATGGCTACAAAAGTGCTTGCAGGATATCCACAGATGCCTCCCCTTAATCAGCAGGAACTAGAAAACTTTCTTTGTAAACCTCTCATTGCCCGTTTGGGGACAGTCAATGAAGATGGAACTGTTCATCTTGCCCCAATATATTTTAAGTTTGAAGATGGTGAATTCATTCTTGGAACTCAAGTGGTCAGTCGGAGAGTACGCAATATTAAGCGAAACCCCAACGTAACCTTGCTCATCGATGATCCACACGGGCCATATCAAGGTGTGATGGTCTACGGCAAAGCGACGCTCGAATATGATCAAGTTATTGAGAAGCGTGCGCGAATTTTTGAAAAATACTCTGGCGATCCCAAACAAGCTCGTCAATCAGCGGAAGGCCTAGTCAGTAAGTGGGAATCGGTAGTGATACGCATCAAACCAGAAAGATTTGTTTCTTTTGATTACGCTAAGGCTTCTCTGTTGTAAATTGTTTGTTTGATGGCAGAGTCAAGAATTGACCTTGGCTTATCTTTCAATAAAAATCCCCGACGCAAGTTGGGGATTTTTCATATTCTCAGTGAACCTAATGCCTATAGATAGCGGGCGCTGCCCATACAAACAAGAGCAATAATCATCAGCACGAGACTGATCCGCGCGTGACCAAGCAGTGAAGTTGATAATCCATTTAACTCAGTGATCTTAGCGGCGGGAACGGCTTGATTATCGGACACGGTATCGAGTGCTTTGGACAAGGCGGTTGTTGCCCGACCCGTCAGTGCGCCGCCATGAATTGTTGCGATGAGTCCGGCAGCCGCGCCAATTCCCAAGACCATGTTCCCAACTTGCGAAAAGTAGAGAGCCGAATTGCTAACGATATAAAGCAGGATTCCGGCCAAGGTCGTCAGTCCTGCGGCCATCGGAACCGCTCGTACGATGCCAGTCTTGCTAAAAAGTGTTTTCAGATAACGGTATCCGCTTTCCCCTGCATTCACCGCTGCAGGCGCAATATAAAGCGTTAGCATTCCTCCGAGTGCGATCCATGAGACAGCGCTCGCAATATGAAGCAAGCGCAAAAGAACATGAACAATATTCTGCAAATTCATAGCTCCTCCTAAAGTGTTACGTTCTATCTTACAGTGTATACGTTTTGGAAGTAAGTATTGTTTCGAATACTAACCAAAAGGACAGGAAGAAACCGATTCAGGAGGGTAAGTTGCCAGTTCTTCAAAGATAATGCGCTGAACTATTCAGCCAAGCCAGCCATTTTCTTGCAAATTGCCAGCGTGGTGAGGCAGTCCCCAATGGCACTGTGTTCATCAACCAATGGAATCCCATAGTAACGTGCGGCGGTCGAGAGTTTCTGCCAGCGGTAGGAGCGGCGCATATTGTTCCAGTCCCCGTAGACTTCTGCGAATCCCTCCATCGCGCACCACCAGCGGCTGACCGCTCTCCAATCGGTTTTTTCGATGCCCGCCGCCTCAGCGCTCTGGTGCAGCATCCTGCGGTCATAAACGGCATTGTACACGATCACCTGATGGCCGTTGAGCGTTTCTCGTAAATTCTCTACCACCTCTGCGAAGCGCGGCGCACTGGCAACCATCTGATTGGTGATGCCATGAATGCGGGTCGTGCTCGGTGGAATCGGCTCAACAGGTTTGACGAAAGTGTCGATCAAGGTCTTGCCCGACGGGTCAATCACGCCAATTTGAATAACCTCGCCGCGTTCAAGTCCTGTGGTCTCTGTGTCGAGTATTAAAAAGTTTCCACTGCGGACAACTTCTAATAAACCTTGTAGCTCACTCATACGGCCCTCCTGTCACGAAGGATGCAACAACTACCTCTGTATATTGGCTGTCAATCAGAACGTGTGTACCAATTATGACACGGAGATGTCCAACACTCAACTCCCCAACAAAAAAGCCCCTACATACCGTAGAGGCTACCTCGATCAAATGTAAATTGAACGGGCTATGTGGTCCCTTGGAATTCCGGTAGTTCCTTCAGGATGGATGCGCCAACGTTCAAATGAACCTCATCCTCTTCAATCTTCCGCACCCAACCCATTGGAACCAATTTGTGCTCCTTGATGAACAAGCCATCGGAAATCAAGAAGTGGGTTGCGCGGTCGCCTTCCACTTTGGTGATAACGCGCTTGACGCTTCCAACATCTTGTCCATCTGAGCTAATCACCCGTGCGCCTTCACGCAGCGCAACGGTGTCATCCGGAATGTTCTGTTTTGTTTCAGATGGATACGCTGGATATGCATATCGATCCCCATAATCGGGATAGCCCATCCAGCCGCCTGTCGGGGCATACCAGTAGAAGGGCGAAGCCAACCCTGCTGGATAAGCCGCAGCGGTCGCTTCTTCCTCATTCAAACCGATGTAATAGGTTTCCTCGAATGGAGGCAGCTTATCCAAGTCGACTGCGTCCTGACGCAGCTTCACTTCTTCATCTGTTGCCGAAGCAATAATGTCCAGTGGTACAAGCTTGTCTTCTGTGAAAAGAAAACCCTTGCGAACGACGATATGGGTTACTTCTTTAGTGTTCGGATTGAGTACCACGCGATCGACGCTGCCAACATCCTCGCCATCGTAGGTATAGACTTTGGTTCCTTGTTTGAACTGCATTTTGAATGTCCTTTCTCAAATCACCATTCGTATCCTGTGAAATTGGCTGCATAACCCCTTATATTCATGCGCCAACTTGTCTCAGATACATACACCAGCATATGCCGATGGCATCGCGCTGCCTTGAGCCGAGATGTCAATTTTGGGGCACAAAAAGTACGCTCATGAGATAGGCCAGATGGTGGTTGTCACTGATTGGTGAATGCCTCATTCTTATACGAACACAGTGCTTGACTGAATATTAATCATGGAGGTATGAGCAGATGCCAAGTATGAATGGGCCTGGTCCAATCCCGATTATTCCACCAATTGATCCGCCGCCGGGGCAGTTGCCTGACCCTTCGCCTGATCCAGTGCCGGGAACCTTTTCTCCAGAACCGCCCAGAGTCCCTCCGCCCTTGGGTGACCCGCCGCCCGATCCCTTTCCACCCGACCCACCGGGACCAATGCCGGACCCACCGCCCGGCCCGTTACCCAATCCACCCCCAAATCCCATGCCGCCTACCGAACCCCCATTTCCAAATCCTCCACCGACCATACAGGAATAACATGTATGAAGCCCTGATTGATGTTTCAGGGCTTTTTATTGTGAATTACTGATGTAAATAAAGTCGGTTTTGTCTTCCTATTCTACGTCTTATCCTCTAGCGGATGTTGACATCGAAAACATAAACTAGAGTCGATCATACACGTCCGTTTTGCAAATTGCGCTCCTTCACACGAGCGACAGATGATGGTTCGCGTTGTTTGGACTAAAAAGAAAAGTTAAGTGAGCAAAATGATGATAAAAGCCCAACCTTTTGATTTGAAACAAGTTCGATTGCTTGATGGCCCTTTCGCCGAAAATATGCAGCGTGATCTCGCCTATTTGCTGAGTTTAGACCCCGACCGCTTTTTACACAGTTTTCGCGTCACAGCAGGTCTAGTATCCACTGCGCAGCCCTATGGTGGATGGGAATTACCGGAAGGCGAGCTGCGTGGTCACACCATGGGACATTACTTGTCAGCCTGTGCGCTGATGTACGCCAGTACCGGCAATGAAGAAATGAAGCGCCGTGTGGATTACATGGTGGTTGAACTGGCAAAATGTCAGGATGCTCTGCAATCACAAGGGTACAATTCCGGCTTTTTGTCCGCCTATCCGGAATCATTTTTTGACCGTGTCGATAAGCGCCAATCCGTCTGGGCACCTTATTACACCCTGCACAAAATCCTTGCCGGTTTACTAGATGCCTATCAGCATGTTGGCAGCCATCTGGCCTTGGGCGTGCTCGAAAAGCTGGCAACTTGGCTGCAGTTCCGCATCGGTCGGCTGAATATCGAACAGATGCAAATTGCTTTACTCAACGAATTCGGTGGCATGAATGATGTGCTGGCCAACCTCTATGGGGTGACCGGCAAACCGGAGCACTTGCAATTGTCATTGGCTTTCAATGACGAAGTTATACTCGAACCGCTCGTTGCCCACGAAGACCGCCTCGACCGGATGCATGCCAATACTCAGATTCCAAAAGCCATCGGCACTGCCCGCCAGTACGAACTAACAGGTGAAACCAAATATCAAGAAATCGCCCGGTTCTTCTGGGAACGGGTTGCCCTGCATCGCTCCTATTCGATTGGCGGACACAGCGATGACGAACTCTTTTTCCCTGTCAACCGTTTTGCTCATCACTTAAGCAGCGTTGCCGCCGAAACCTGCAACACCTATAACATGCTCAAGCTGACTCGTCACCTCTTCAGTTGGGAACCCTCTACAACCTATATGGATTTCTACGAGCGGGCACTATTCAACCATATCCTCGGTTCGCAGGATCCGAAGACCGGCATGATGCTGTACTTCGCTTCGCTCAAACCCGGACATGTCAAAATCTACAACACGCCCGAAGGATCATTCTGGTGCTGTACCGGAACCGGTATGGAAAACCACGCCAAATATGGCGACACCATCTATTTCCATGATGATGACGCGTTGTATGTCAACCTGTTTATCGCCTCCGAACTGACATGGACTGAGAAGGGCATCACGCTCCGGCAGGAAACGCGCTTCCCCGAAGAGGACGCCACCCATCTCACCATCCATTGCCAGCAGCCGACCCGCTTGGCGCTTAAAATCCGTTATCCCTCGTGGGCGAAAGGATTCAGGGTGTCCATCAATGGCGCAGAACAACCCACTCAAGCCGAACTCGGTTCCTACGTCACAATTGACCGCGAGTGGCATGACGGTGACTGTGTTGACATTCAATTACCGATGAGCCTGTACTTGGAACCGCTGCCCAATACGACTGATACCGTCTCTGTGCTGTATGGTCCGGTTGTTTTGGCGGGTGCGCTCGGCACCCATGACATGCCGCAGGTCTATAACCCTGACTATCACACCCGTGAGGCCGCTATCAATTGGCTGCCGACGCCGCCTGTTCCGGTGCTCAGCGGATCTGAAGATGCGATCCTTGCAGGCATCCAACCCTCCGGTAAACCCTTGATCTTCCACACCAAAGGCATTGGCAAACCGAATGATGTCGAACTCATCCCGTTCTACCGTCTGCATCACCAACGCTACACCGTGTACTGGAAATTGGCCGATCAGGTCACCAATTAACCCTGTAAGGACACGGCATGCTGTGTCCGAGAAATCTCCCTCCATACCCCGGCAGCCAACCGGGGTTTTTATTGCCTCCGAGTCCATGCACTAAGACCAGTTTCTTGACGAATGGACGGTTTTGGTGTGATTATCTGTGCCGATTTGATTGTGATACTCGTGGTTCATAACCCTAATAACTCAAACATCATGACGATTGAATACCGCGTTGTAGAAGACCCTGAAGAACTGAAAGCGATTGTTGAATTGCAAACGGTGGTCTGGTCGATGTCGGCCAGTGAAGCCGTGCCCCACAATATGTTATTCGCCATCATTCATGGTGGAGGCAACGTCATCCGCGCCGATCTGGATGGCGAATTGGTCGGCTTCTCATTAGGATTAGCCGCCTTACATGGGGACGAACACTGGCTCTGGTCGCACATGGCGGGTGTTGTGCCCGGCCATCAAGGCAAGGGTATCGGCACCGGCATCAAATTCGCGCAGCGGCAGTGGGCGCTGGAACACGGTTACAAAGTGATTGCATGGACGTTCGACCCCCTTCAGCGCGGCAATGCTAATTTCAATATGCATGTCCTGAAGGCCACCGCTTCGATCTACCACATCAATTTCTATGGCAACATGATGGATGGCATCAACGCAGGAATGCCCAGTGACCGCATGGAAGCCGTTTGGGATTTGCTGGCTGAACCGGTCATCAATGCCGAGCATCATCCACCTGTGGGGCATGTTGTCAACGAGTTTCCGCGCGAACAGTTTTTGCTCTATAGTGATGACGATGGTCAGACCCATGTTCAGCTTCCATCCACATGGGATAGCGCCTATTATTTTGTCGAAATCCCGTTTCATCTATCGAGGCTCAAGCGTGAAAACATCGAACGGGCCAAAGCGTGGCAGGTCGATTTACGGCAGGCCATGCGCGGCGCTTTTGCGGTAGGCTACAAAGCAGTTGATTTTGCCGATGATGGCAAACGCTGCTGGTATATTCTGGGAAAATCCTAACGATTTGTAGAGGAAAATAAGTTGAAACCGATAACGATCAAAGACATCAAATTACATACGATTGCGCTCCCTTTTGTCGAGCCGCTCAAGACCAGCTTCGGCAATGATCCGGTCAAAGCGACCGTCATAGCTGAGGTCATTACGCAGGAAGGCGTCAGTGGATGGGGCGAAATCACGGTGGAAGTTGCGCCCGGTTATGCCGCCGAGACTCCCGTGACTTCCGCGCACATCGCCAAAAACTTCTTGATTCCCAAGTTGGTCGGCAAGACCATCAACCATCCTCAAGAAGCCCAAGCCCTCATGAAGAAAGTGCGTGGACATCACCACACCAAGTTCGGTTTGGAAACCGGTGTCTGGGATGCGCTCGCCAAAGTCAACGACATGCGCTTGGTTGATCTGTTCTCATCCTACTTGCCTGAAGGTCATACCACCAAAGGCTATGCCAGCGTCGGCGTCAGCATCGGCATTCAAAAGTCGGTTGAGGATACTATCAAGATCATTCAGAAGCGTTATGATCAAGGCTATCGTCGCATCAAGCTCAAAATTCAACCCGGTTGGGACGTCGAATTGGCACGTGGTGTGCGGGCAGCGCTTCCGGATATTGTCATGATGTTGGACGCCAACAGCGCTTACACCCTCAAAGATGCCGAGCATCTCAAGCAGCTTGACCAGTACAACCTGCTGATGATTGAGCAACCGCTTGCCGATGATGACATTTACGAGCACAGCAAGTTACGTCCCATGCTCAAGACTCCCATTTGCTTGGACGAGAGTATCAAGTCCCCCAGCGATCTCAAGCTCGCCATTGAGCTCGGTGCCATCAGCATCCTCAATCTCAAGCCGGTTCGCGTCGGTGGCTATTCCGACAGTCTGGAAATTTACAAAATCTGTGTGGAAAACAAACTACCCTTGTGGATTGGCGGCATGATGGAAACCGGCGTCGGACGCGCGGCCAACGTCGCCTTTGCCTCACTGCCCGGGGTCAATATGCCCAGCGACATCTCCGCCACCGACCGCTACTACAACCCCGACGTCACCGAACCACCCTTTGTCTTAGGGCCAAATAGCACCCTCGCGGTACCGGAGGCCGCAGGCATTGGCATTGACGTGCAGCCCGATCGTTTGGAGCAGGGCAAGAAGCTTTGGCGCGAGGTCAACACCTACGTTGACTAACCTCATCGCTTGATAGGTGTTTGACTTTAAAAAGTGCATTATCCAACACTTCTGGATTCCCCCTCTGCCATGAAATGGAGAGGGGGCAAGGGGGTGAGGATTTGGATGAGGGTTGGAGTAGGGTTCGTTCTCTGTCCTAATTTCTAAGCGTCATAATCCTATTTTGCCCACTAACTCTCATCCTTCTCAAAAATGTCGAACGCCTCGATCACCGAATCCAACGTTTCCAATCGGGATTGCGCGGTGTCCTGCTGCTGAACGAGGATCGCCGCCACCAATGCGTTCAACAGGCTAAATAATGCCGCCGATGCTGCATAAAACCAGACCCCATACCGCACGGTGAATACCAGATCGGCGCGGCGGGCAGCGGGTGAAATCGGTGTGTCAGTCACGGTGATAACCTGCGCTCCAACCTTTCGGGCGTAGTCCATCGCATGCAGGGTCACTCTTGTGTAGCGCCCAAAGCACAGGCTGAACAATAAGTCCTTGCTGGTGATTGAGGCGATTTGGTCAACCAGATCACCGACTCCCGGCTGTAAAAACTGGCACTTCCCTCGGACTTGCCGCAGCCCCATCGCGAAGTTCATTGCCATCGGCGCCGATGACCGCACGCCGATCACATAAACCGTCTCAGCCGTCGAGATCATCTGCACAGCCTGCTCAAAATCCGTCACCGAAATCTGCGCGATCATATTCTCGATGTTTTTGGCGTCGTTGAGCATCACCCGTTCGAGGATAGCTCCCATGCTGTTGTCGTCTTGTTCCAGCAGTTCACTGATCAGTTTCCGCGCGCCGATCTGGTACGCACCCGTTGAATTGATTCGTCCCGAAACCTGTTCTTGCAGTGCCGACTGAAATTCAGGGAAACCCTCAAAGCCAAGCGCTTGTGCCGTTCGCACCACCGTCGAATGGCTGACATCCACCAATTCAGCAATCCGCGCCGCCGCGAGATAGACCGCCTCAATCCGGTGGCTCAGGAAAAACCCCAATACCTTTTGCTGACCTGTGCTCACAGCCGGATACGCTTCTCGCATGAGCATCAGAATGTCTTTCTGTGCGCTGTTTTCGGACATCATCGATTCCTACTTTTGAACGTAATTACACTCTCACACATGCTGGAAATTTTCAAATTAGACACTTGGTGCAATTTTTTGTGCAAATTTGTGGACTGTTTGCACAAGTTATGTCACACGATATACTTTACACTATCCCTGAATGGATGAGCCTACTCAAATTCAAAATTGACTGAGATGTGATGCATGTCGAAACACGATTTGGTTATTCGTGGCGGGACAATTTACGATGGTAGCGGCAATACGCCTTACATCGGTGATGTCGCTATCGATGGGCAAAAGATTACCAGCATTGGTGCATCGGGGTTCTTTGAAGGCACAACTGAAATCAATGCCAGCGGCTTAGCCGTCGCCCCCGGCTTCATCAACATGCTCAGTTGGGCAGTCGAATCCCTGATCGTCGACGGTCGTTCACAATCCGACATCCGGCAGGGCGTTACGCTGGAAGTGGTCGGCGAAGGCTTTTCGATGGGACCTTTGAGCGATGCCATGAAGGCCCAAAACCCCAACGGCATCCTCGGCAATAAAGATATTCAATACGCCGTCGAGTGGACGACTCTCGGCGAATACCTTGACTTCATGGTCAAGCGCGGGATTTCTTGCAACATTGCTTCTTTCGTCGGCACGGCCACCTTGCGCGTCTATACCATCGGTTATGATGACCGTCCGCCGACTGAGGCCGAACTTGCTAAGATGTGTGAACTGGCTGAACAGGCCATGCAGGAAGGTGCGGTGGGCTTGTCCTCCGCTCTGATTTATCCTCCTGCCAGCTTCGCCAAAACCGATGAGTTAATCGCCATTGCCAAAGCGGTTAGCAAATACAACGGCATGTATATTTCCCACCTTCGCAGTGAGGGTGATCAATTCCTTGAGGCGCTTGATGAAATGTTGACCATTTCGCGCCAGGCCAGTATCCGATCTGAGATTTATCACCTCAAAGCCTCTGGTCGTGAGAACTGGCCGAAGATGGATCAGGTTATTCAGGTGGTCGAAGCCGCACGCAGCGCAGGCGAGGAAATCACCGCCGACATGTATCTGTATCCGGCTGGCGGCACCGGCTTGGAAGCCTGCATTCCGTCTTGGTCACATGATGGCGGCGAGGATGCGCTTCGGGCACGCCTGCGTGATCCAGCCACCCGCGAACGCATCAAAGCCGATATGAACACACCGTCGACCGCATGGGAAAATATGTGGCTGAAGGCCGGAACGCCGGACAACATTCTCTTGGCCGAGTTCACCAACGAGTCCTTCAAGCAGTACACCGGCAAACGGCTCACCGAAGTCGCTGCCTTGCGTGGGACGCCGCCCGAAGACACCATCATGGACTTGATCGCGGAAGACGAAGGCCGTATCTCTACCATTTACTTCATGATGTCCGAAGACAACATCCGTAAGCAGGTCGCTTTGCCTTGGGTCTCCTTCTGCTCCGATGCCGAGTCGATGGCGCCCGAAGGTGTATTTCTCAAATCCAATCCGCATCCGCGTGCCTATGGCAATTTCGCTCGTTTGCTCGGTCATTATGTCCGCGATGAACAGCTTACCACGCTTGAAGATGCCGTACGCCGATTGACCTCCTTCCCCGCGCACATGCTTCGCATCAATGATCGCGGCTCGCTCAAAGAAGGTTACTTCGCTGATGTCGTCGTCTTTGATCCCGCAAAAGTGCAGGATTACGCCACCTTCGAACAGCCGCAGCAGTTCTCAACCGGCATGGTGCATGTCTTCGTCAACGGAACGCAGGTGCTCAAAGACGGTGAACACACAGGTGCGCTTCCGGGGCAGGTGGTTCGTGGACCGGGTTGGACCGGACATTCAAAATAGCTTATTCGAATAGGGGGATTTGAGTGAAGTTTTTTACAGCTTGTTTGGCGACAGAAACCAATACTTTTTCGCCGATGCCGACCAGTGACAAAAATTTCTTCGTGTCGCGGCATGGCGACTACAGCACCTATCCACCCTACCGCGACTCGACCGTCGCCCTCTTTCGTAAATTAGCGACCGCGCGAGGCTGGGAAGTAGCAGAAAGCATCATCGCCAACGCCGAACCCGCAGGCATCACCTTACGCAAGACCTACGAAAAGTTCCGTGATGAAATCGTGGCTGATTTGAAGGCTTCGCTGCCCGTCGATGCCGTACTCCTCGACCTGCATGGTGCGATGGTCGCCGATGGCTACGACGACTGTGAGGGTGACTTGATCGCGGCAGTCCGTCAAATCGTCGGCCCGAACATCCCGATTGGCGTCGAACTCGATCTACACTGCCACATCACCACCAAAATGGTCGAAAACGCCTCCATCATCATCACCTACAAAGAGTATCCCCACACCGATACTGCCGAACGCGCCGTCGAACTCTTCAACCTCACTGCGGACGCCGCGCAGGGCAAAATTCATCCGACAATGGGTGTCTTCGACTGCCGCATGATCGGCCTCTTTTATCCCACCGCCGAACCGATGAAAAGCTATGTCGCCAAGATGAAAGCCTTGGAAGGCAAGGACGGTGTGCTGTCAGTCTCATTAGCGCACTGCTTCCCGTGGGGTGACGTGCCCGATTTGGGCGCGAAGACGCTGGTCGTCACCGACAACAACCCTGCCCAAGCCGCCCAATTAGCCGAGCAGCTTGGCCGTGAACTCTACGACATGCGTGATCGCGTCTATCCCCGCTACCTGACCATCGACGCCGCCTTGGATGAAGCCTTGGCGCTGGACAAATCGCCCATCGTGCTGGCTGATGTCTCCGATAATTCCGGCGGTGGCGCGCCCAGCGACTCCACTTTTGTGCTGCGCCGCTTGCTCGAACGCAAAATAGAGAATGTCGCCATCGGTGGCTTCTGGGATCCCATTGCCGTTTCCGTCGCGATGGATGCTGGTGTCGGTGCCAAACTCGATATGCGCATCGGTGGCAAGATGGGACCGATGTCCGGTGATCCGCTGGATTTGCACGTCGAAGTGACAGCCATTGCCGAGGACGCCATTCAATACTTTGGACCCGATGATGCCCGTGTCGATTATCCTTTGGGCAATACCGCCGCGCTGCGTGTCAACGGCATCGACATCGCCCTGATCTCGCTGCGCACGCAGGTCTTCAGCCCTGAACTTTTCACCAATCTGGGCATTGATGTCACTAAGCGTCGGCTCGTCATCGTCAAATCGACGCAGCACTTTTACGGACGGTTCTCGCCCATCGCTGCCGAAGTCCTCTACATCTCCGCGACCGGAGCGGTGCAGCCGGACTTCAAGAACATTCCCTATAAATATGCCGATACCCATAAGTATCCCATTGTCGCCGACCCGATGGCCGGTTGAACCAATCAGCACGTATTCGAGTTATTCACTTAAAGAGGTATTTCGTGGCACTCAAAGATGACATTCAAGCAGCCATCAAAGTGGCGGATATGGAAGCCGGTGTTTTCGTCTGGCATGTCGAATCGGGCGAACAAATCGACGTCAACGGTGATGTCTCCTATCCCATGGCCAGTGTCTTCAAAATTCCTGTACTTGCGACTGCGGGGAAACAGCTTCAAGAAGGCAAGCTCAAGCTCGATGATCGCATTCCGTTAAGGGACGAAGACAAGAGCGCGGGCAGCGGCATCCTCCCGTTCTTTGAAGCCGGAGTTTCGCCGACCTTTCGCGACCTGCTCACCCTGATGATTATCATTAGTGACAATACCGCCACCGATATGAATGTGGCGCTGCTTGGCGGCCCATTGGTGATCGAAAGCTTCATGCATGAGCTTGGCCTGAACGACATCTACCTCAAGATGGATTGCAAGACCTTGCTCAAAGGCTTGTTCCCGCCGGAAATCCAGAACCAACCTCTTGAAGTCATTGATGAATGGTCGGACCACAATGATATCGTGCGTGATGGCGTCACCTTTAGTCGCGGGCCGGATAACGACGTCAGCACTGCCAAAGCCATGTCCACCCTAATCTACAAGCTGTTCAAGGGCGAGATCGTCGATGGGAACATCAAAGACGAACTGATGGCCATCATGTACAAGCAGCAGTTGAATCAGCGTCTGCCGCGCTTCTTGCCTGCGGGCGTCGAGTTTGCTCACAAAACAGGCACTATTGGCGGCTTCTTTAATGACGCCGGCGTCATGACCATCAACGAAAACAGCCACGCCATTATCACCGTGTTCACCTCATGGAACGATCAAGCCGTCTGGAACAAACCGCAGGAACGCTATCAGCGCGTTTACGAAGTCGAGTCGGCTATCGGCAAAGTCGGCCGCTTGGTTTACGATCACTTTCACGGTTAATCAGGGTTATTGGTTGTCGATTTGCTGACAACTTCTACAAAATCGGTATACTCACCAGTCAAGAGGAATAGAGTACATATCGAAAACACCGGAAAATAAGGAATGGCTTTGGTCTTTTCTCCCCTCTCTATGAAATGGAGAGGGGCCGGGGTGAGGATCAAATTAGTGCAAAGCGAAAGGATGGCTATTGGCGAGATAAACAGCAGCACAATGTCACAATGAATTCTTATGTCACTGTGTTATGAAAGGGAAGGGTTATGCACTCCAAACGGAAACTTTCGCTCGTCGTAGTCGTAATGCTCTTGACCGTTTTGCTCTCGACCGTACTCGGTGTCGCCGCTCAGGACAACAGCAATAAGGGCGGTCGTCTGGTTGTGGCCGATGCCCAATCCAACACCTCGCTCGATCCGTTCGTCACTGCGTGGCATAGCTGGCCGCATTATGCCATCTTCGCCACCCTCTATACCCGTGCTCCTGACCTAAGCTACACGGGTTTCTTGGCGGATACTTGGGAAACTGCTGCTGATGGCAAGGCTCTGACCATCAAATTGATTCAGAATGCCACCTTTACCGATGGTACTCCCGTTGATGCTAAGGCCATCAAGTGGAACTTGGAAAAATATGCCAACAAAGATACCGGCGCAGCTCAAGGCGCGGACTTGATCGACTTGCTCACCAGTGTCGACGTGGTTGATGATTACACCGTCAAGCTGAACTTGGCGTCGTCCTATGCGCCATTGTTCTACACCCTTTCAGGCTTGGAAATTGTTTCGCCCACCGCCTATGAAAAAGAAGGCAAGGAAAACTTCGGTCTGCATCCGGTTGGCGCTGGTCCCTTCAAACTAAAGGAACTCAACACCAATAACTACATCTTGCTGGAAAAGAATCCCGACTTCAAATGGGCACCCAAAGGCTTGACCAAGAATGCCGGCCCGGTCTACCTCGATGAGATGCAAATCTTGTTCCTTGAAGAAGATCAGACTATCCTTTCAGCTTTGGAAACTGGCGAAGTGACCGTTGCGGGTGTTCCCACCCAGAACTTGGCGGATGTCGAAGCCAATGCCGATATCACTGTCAACAAAGCCAAACTCAACGAAATCCGCTATGTTGGGTTCAATACCTCGAAAGCCCCGTGGGACAATCAGAAACTCCGTCAGGCCTTCGCTTATGCTACCGACCGTGACGAAGTGAACAACTCCGGTTATGATGGCTTGGCCGAGCCGCTCTACCAGCCGCTGCCGCCCACCATTTGGGGACACAACCCTGACCTCGACGCCAAGTCATATCACTATGACCCCGACAAGGCCAAGGCCATGCTCGACGAACTGGGTTACAAAGACACCAATGGCGATGGTCTGCGCGAAACCCCTGATGGCAAGGAATGGTCTGTTCCTCTGGCCTTCGGCAATGGTGACGAATTCACCCGCCTCGCTCAAATCATCGATGCCGAGTGGCGTGCCGTTGGCATTCCCACCAAGCTCGATCCGATGGAACGCAGCGCCCTCATCGACCTGACCACCACCGCCAAGCATGACTTGTTCCTGCTGAACTACGGTTACTCCGATCCCAGCATCTTGACCTACTTCTTCCACCCGTCACGCAAGGGTGGCAGCAACCGTACATGGTTCTCGACCGATGAGCTGACCGCGCTCTTGGAGAAGGCCGATACCGACCTCAACCAAGACACGCGCTACAAGACCATCACCGAACTCAGCCAGTACGTCATCGACCAATCCCCGTGGATCTTCCTTGTGACCCCGCCCGCGTTGACCGGCGTCCGCAACGAACTCCATGATTGGGTCATTACACCGGACTTGGCCTTCCAATATTGGGATGCCTACTTCGACAAGTAAGCCGTAATTGTGCTTGGGGTAGGGTTTGCATCATCAAGCAGCCTGCCTTCAAGCATGCATTCCGTAGTGGAGCACCGATGTGTGCTCCCGTCTGGTTCCCTCTTGTCCTCCCTCTGCCATGAAATGGAGAGGGGGGTAAGGGGTGAGGATTTGAATGCTCGTGGGTTAGGGATATGATTTCCTTCCATAACCGCTGTTCCACAGATTGCCAAAGACTATCCGTGAAGGGATAGATGCATGGGTCAATACATCCTTCGCCGTACTCTGATCGCACTCGTGCTGGTGCTGGTGATTTCCGTCCTTGTTTTTGTCATGCTCCGCGTCGCCATTCCCGGCGATCCGGCAGCGCTGCTGGCAGGGGATCGCGCCTCGCCTGAACTGATCGAGCAGATTCGCAAAAACATGGGCTTGGATCGTCCTGTGCCCGAACAGCTCGTCATCTACTTGACCAATGCCGTGCGTGGCGACCTCGGACGTTCAGTTCAGTTCGGCGAACCCGTGTTTGGCGTTATCATCAAAGCCTTTCCTTTTACCATCACCTTGACGGTACTCAGTGTAACGGTGGGTACGCTCATCGGCCTTGGTATCGGCATTCTAACGGCCGTCAAGCGCGGTACATGGATTGATAGTGTCAGCATTGTGGTGATCGTCTTCTTCTATTCCATTCCCAGCTTCTGGATGGGCTTGGTGCTCATTCTCATTTTCGCCGTTGGGTTGCGGGTTTTACCCGTTCAAGGCTCGTCCACATGGCAGCATTTTATTCTACCTGTGACGACCTTGGGGATTGGACAGTCCGCATTAATAGCTCGTCTCACCCGTACCAACATGGTCGAGATGCTCGGTGCGCCCTTTATTCAAACGGCCCGCTCCAAAGGACTTTCCGAAAAGACAGTCATCTTTCGCCATGCCCTGAAGAACACCCTCATTCCGGTGGTTACAGTCGTCGGGTTGTCAATCGGTGGCTTGTTGGGTGGCGCGGTCATCACCGAGAATATCTTCGGCTTACCCGGAGTTGGTCGTCTCGCCATTGAAGCCATTGTGGGTCGCGACTATCCCATGATTCAAGGTACAGTATTGTTAGTCGCCGTTGCCTTTGTTTTTGTCAATTTAATCACCGACATCATCTACGTGTATGTCGATCCGCGAATTCGCTATGACTAATTCAGATAACCCCATTCTCGACCAAGCCGAAGTGACCCCGTCATCGAATGTCGTCACATTAGTGGATAAAGCCTCCTTCAAACGGGACACGCCCTACACCCGCTCACTTCAGGAATTTCTGCGCCATCGCGTCGCGCTTGTGGCCTTGGTCATCATCGTCATCATAGTGCTGTCTGCCTTTCTCGCTCCCCACCTCACGTCTTATGACCCCATCGGACGCAACTCCAAAGATCGTCTCCATGCGCCTTCAGCCGAATATATTCTCGGTACTGATTCGCTGGGCCGTGATGTTATGTCTCGCATACTTTATGGAGGGCAGATTTCCTTACAGGTCGGCTTTTTCTCGATCACCTTAGCCGCTTGTCTTGGCATACCTTTGGGCTTAATGGCGGGATTTTTTGGCGGCAAAGTCGATAACCTCATCATGCGCATCATGGATTTGATTTTGGCGTTCCCCGGTCTAATTCTGATTATCTGGTTGGTCGGTCTGCTCGGTTCAAATATTATCAATGTCATTGTCGCCATCGCTCTCTTTTCGCTGCCGACTTATGCCCGTTTAACGCGTGGACAAACCCTTTCCCTCTTCCAGCGAGACTATGTTTTAGCGGCTCGCTGCATTGGTGCCTTACCCTCCCGCATCATGTTCTATCACATCCTGCCCAACATTCTCGGCTCGTTGATTGTCATCACCACCCTCGGCGTCTCGGATGCCATCATTACCGGCGCGAGTCTGAGCTTCCTCGGTCTAGGCGTGCGTCCTCCCACACCCGAATGGGGAGCGATGCTCTCCGAGGGTAGGGCTTACCTCCGCAATGCATGGTGGATTTCCTTCTTCCCCGGCATGACCATTACGCTCTTAGTCTTAGCGCTCAACACAGTTGGCGATGCCCTGCGTGACGCCTTCGACCCCAATACGCTCTCCAAATAAGGGCTTCCTTAATTGCTGGCGTATTGCTATATCGCATGGCGGGGTAGACATTTGTAGAGCGGAGGCGTGCCTCAGCCGATATTTCTTTCATATTTTAGGTTGGAATATTCGAACCAAATCACCTTGCTCGGTGCGAACTTTTGTGCTATGATCTAGAGATATTATCCCACCATAAACCCTTTGCGCTCTCTCCCTTCTTGGCTTTCTTGGCGATTAGTTAAGCAGCGGCAGTGCATAAATTGCACAGCGGTGGCAATACGGGAGCAATCCGCTGCAAATGCGCCAATTCAGCGCCACACTCCCTCACATCCGCCGACCCAAAATGTCAATTCAGCGCCTCGCTCCTTCACTCCCGCCCGCCATTTCGGCGGATAAATATGCAAATTGTGCAAAAGTTGCGAATTTTGCGAATATTTTATAGTCATAATATTCTCGCTCCGTTCGTCTCTTCAAATTTGGAAAAATGTGAACAGCTTCTAAACAGCTTCTAAATATCTGCCTGATACAGTAAGCACATAAAGGCTGATCAGAAGTTGAAGAGGAAGCATCATGTTACGAACGCTCAGAATTGGTACCGTGCTCACGGCTCTTGTGGCTGTCGTCAGTATCGCTACCTTCCTGTATCTCACGCGTGGAGTCGCCGCCCCCACAGAAGCCATCCAAGACACCGCCCAAGTCTTAACCACCGGTGAAACCACCAATTCTGAGGTCGTTTATCGCATTTCTCAAGCCGACTCAAAGGTCACCTACACTATCCAAGAAGTCCTCAATGGAGTAGATAAAACCGTTGTCGGTACAACCTCTCAAATCGCTGGCGATATTCTCGTCAACCTGAGCGATCCGTCTCAATCGCAGTTAGGGGAAATCCGTATCAATGCCCGCACCTTTACCAGTGATGATACTCGCCGGGATAACGCCGTGGTTCGTTTCGTTCTCCAATCGGAGTCCGACGCCAACCAGTACATCATCTACCAGCCCACCAATATCAGTGCTCTGCCGGATAGTGTCAAACTAGGGGATAAACTCACCTTCAAGGTGACCGGTAATCTGACCATCGCCGGAGTAACTAAAGAGGTGACTTTTGATGTCACCGCTTCATTGAAATCACAGGATCAATTAATTGGAACAACCCAACTCACGCTTCATCGCTCTGACTTTAGCCTCTCTATTCCCAGCGTCCCGTTTGTTGCGAACGTGGGCGAAACTGTAGCCTTGAACCTCGGCTTTGTCGCCTATGCAGTATCAGCCTAGAGTCTCAGTGGTTCGTAACGCATGAAGCTCGTATCATCAGACCGCGATCATAGAAGTTGTCGCGGTCTTGTTATGTCAGTGCAGGTTGCAGCGTGATGATCACTGAGGTGCCCACGCCCAACGTGCTTTCCGCGGATATAGTTCCACGATGCGCTTCCACAATCGACTTGGCAATCGCCAATCCCAAACCAGACTCGCCTGATTCTTGATAACGGGATTCCTCAATCCGGTAAAACCGCTCGAAAATATTAGGCAACTTGTCAGCGGGGATGCCGGCTCCGGTGTCTTTAACCGCCAACTGAATATTGTCCTTGCTCTGCTGTGCCTGTAGCGTAACCGTTCCCCCGGTTGGTGTGTACCGCAGCGCATTGGTCACCAGATTTGCCAGTACCTGTACCATCCGCTCAGGATCAATTCTCACGTTTGGAAGTCCCTGCTGAACATCAACCTTCAGTGCTATCTTGTGTTCGTCAGCCAGCGGCCCAAAAGATTGTTTGACCTGTGCCAGCAGTTCGCTCGGTTGGATACTTTGCAGAACCAACTTGAGTTCGCCTGCGTCAGCTAATGAGAGGGTCCGTAAGTCTTCGACCAATCGTTTGAGTTGCAACGCTTCTTGGTTCATCGCATCGAAGCGTTCCGGAGTTGGTTCAAGTGTCCCGTCTTTCAGCGCTTCCAAGTATCCGGTGATCACCATCAGCGGTGTTCGTAAATCATGGGCAATATCCGCCGTCATTTGCTTTCGCTGCTGGTTCACACGGTGGATCTCGGCGCTCATCTGGTTGAAGGTTTCGGCAAGATCACCCAGTTCGTCTCGTGTACGAACCTGCACCTGCTGGTTTAGATTACCCTGTTTCATCGCACGAATTGCGCTGGTGAGTTCCGTCAGCGGACGCAAAAACTGCCGGGATAGCAAGATGCCAATCAACATCCCGACTGCTCCTGCGCCAATTGCGCCGATCAGCAAGGCTTGGTTGGTGTTGTTAATATAATTTTGCTCACGCGGATCAAGATTGGGTGGAGGTGCTGCCAATAGGGCGGTCCCAACCTGCGTTCCATTGACGGTAATCGCCGTATTGTCGCTCAGTTGTTGGGAGGATATTTGTTGACCCATATGAAAAGGCCCACCCTCCGCAACAACCATACCTTCAGTGTTTGCCAGTGCGAACAACTGCGGCCCATGTCCGCTGTAGTTCGTGCGCATCCATTCATTAACCCCATCCCAACTATTCTTTTCTTGATAGTAGGTGGTGACATCACTGACGAAACTGGTGCGCGCTTGATCCACTCGCAGTTGGTCATAGCCGCTCACAGTCGTCCTGTAAGCGAACAAACCCACCAGCACCACACCTACCAAGCTGGTTACCAGCAGAATGGCGATCCATTTAAACGTGAGCGAACGGATGGTCATGGTGTTTCATCCACTTCCGGATTGAAGCGGTAGCCCACGCCGAACACCGTCAACACATATTGGGGATTTGCCGGATCGGGTTCGAGTTTGGCGCGGAGATTGCGAACGTGGACATCGACTGTGCGCTCGACATTTTCAAAGGCATTCCCCTTGAGTTTGTCTAATAAATCTCCGCGTGAAAAAACTTGTCCCGGATCAGCCATCATAATCGCCAATAAATCGAATTCCGAAGGCGTTAATTCCACCTTCCGGTTATCCAGTGTGACCATGTGGGTTTTCTTGTCCAGCACCACGTTTCCGACGCGCAGCACATCCGCTGACGGCGCTTCTTCATAAACACGTCGCATGACAGCCCGTACCCGTGCCACCAGTTCCGCCATGCCAAACGGCTTCGTGACGTAATCATCCGCGCCCAGTTCCAGCCCGACCACCTTATCGGTTTCTTCCATCTTGGCCGTCAGCATGATCACCGGTGTATTCCGCTCCTTGCGGAACAGTCGCAGAAACTCGTAGCCATCCATCTCGGGCATCATAATATCCAGCAGCACCAGATCAGGCTTTTCGTGCCGCGCCACATACAACGCCTCGCGTCCATTGTTGGCCGTCACGGTGCGGAAGCCGTTGGCGGTCAGATAATCGGCAATCAGCCGTTGGACACTAGCTTTATCATCAACGATTAGGATGGTTTTCATAATCTGCCATCTTTCTTATGCTCATTAATATGCGGCTATTTTCTCACATAGGCTCACAAAGCCCGAATCAAATGTAACACGAGCTTGTTCAGAAGTAATGAAGATGTCAATCAGAAGTTGTTTATGAGTTTGGTTTGTCTATCAGATGACAAATGACCAATTTTAGTCATAAAATTCTTTTGGTTGAGTTCAGAAGGAAAATGGATATGGAATACGATCAAAATAAAGTCGATGACGCTGTTTTGGCATTACTCTACTTGACCCTTCACGATTATAACCGTGCTTGGAAAGGTTTTGACTGGGATGCAATGAACCGACTATATGAAAAGGGACTAATTGAAAACCCCCGTGATAAGAATAAGTCGGTTCTTCTAACCGAAGAAGGGTTGCGGCTTTCTGAAACCTTATTCAAAAAGCTGTTTCAGTCAAATAGAATTGCAGGTGAGAAGTAAGTGAAATATCATTATTTTGCATGTCGTGTTCTTATGAATTAAAAAGAGCCATGCAGTTCGCATAGCTCCTTTTATCAATCTTATTCGTATGCAGTTACGCTGGCTTCAGCACCGTTTTAACGTTCTCGATGTACTCCAACGACTGGTGTCGGAAGTAAGTGTTATACAATTCCGCATAATGCCCACCTTGTTTGAGCAGGGTATCGTGTGTACCTTCCTCGATGATTACCCCTTCACGCAGCACGATGATGCGGTCAGCGTTCTTGATTGTCGAGAGGCGGTGTGCGATGACAATCGAGGTACGGTTCTCTAACACCGTATCCAACCCTTCCTGAATGAGGGTTTCAGTCAGTGGATCGATGCTAGCGGTCGCTTCATCTAAAATGAAGATCGACGGGTTTTGTAATAGCACCCGCGCCAGCGATACCAACTGCCGTTGTCCCATCGACAGACTGCCGCCGCGTTCACCGACTTGTGTTTGGAGTCCGTTGGGCAGTGTGCGTATCCAGTCGCCTTGGCCGACGTGTTCAGCCGCTCGCTGCACTTCTTCATCCGTCGCGTCTGACTTACCGTAGCGGATGTTATCCATAATCGTACCGTCGAACAGGAACGGTGTTTGGGTCACCACGCCCAGCTTCGCGCGGTAGCTGCTCAAATCGAAGGTCCGGATATCCTGTCCATCGATCAGCAGTTTGCCATCTTGGTACTCATAGAACCGCGCGATCAGCTTACCGATGCTCGATTTACCCGAACCGGTATGCCCGACAAGCGCTAACGTCTCGCCTGCTTTGATGGTCAGCGAGAAGTCTTTGAGGACAGGCACATCGTCGGTATAGCGGAAGTCCATATGCTCGAACCGGATTTCACCTTTAAGATCGCCAACAGGCTTGTTATCCGTCTGGATGACCTTTGCTTCGGCATCGATCAACCCGAACACTCGCTCGCCTGCCGCCAGACCTTGCTGGAACTGACTCCAGAACGAAGCGATGCTCGTCAGTGGGAACCAGAACAGTCCCAACCCCTGAATGAATAGATACCATTCACCGGGCGTCAGTGAACCCTTTTGCGACTGGACACCGCCGAAGTACACCAACGCAGCCGTGCCCACACCTGCCAGTAAATTCAAGATCGGGAAGATGCTGCTAAAGGTATAGCCCGTTCGTAAGTTCACCTTGTAGGACTGTGCGTTGACATCAAGGAACTCTTTGTAAACAGTTCGCTCTTGCCGGAACGCTTTGGCGATGCTGATACCGCTGACCGTCTCTTGGATGTGGGAGCCAACCACTGCATTAATACGCCGTGATTGGGTCACCGTCTCACGCGCGATCTTACGGAATCCGAGCGCCGTCGCCACAATGAATGGCGCTAGCGCCAGTGTGATCAGCGTAAGCTGCACATTGACCGTGAATAGATAACCGATCAGCAAAATGACCAGCAGAATTTGACTGGCGAGGTCCGTCACCAGCGCCACCACCTGTGAGAAGGCTTGGGTATCCGAGGTCACGCGGCTGACCACTTTACCCGAAGAATAGTTGTCATAGAACGACAGGTCACGCTTCACCACCGCGTCGAACGCATCCTCACGCAGTTGCAGAGTCACGTTACCAATAGCCGATGCTGAAAGCCACTGCCGCACCGCGTTGAAAATCCACGCCAGTACACCCAACACCACAATCCCGATCATTAACTTAACCAGTGTGATGCTGGATGAATCAGTCTTCAGCCCATCCAACCCGCTTGAGATAAAGATCGGTAACCCGGTATTAACCAGCGAGTTCAGTACAATCACTGTCGAAATTATGGCCATTTGCTTGGCTTGTGGCCTGAAATATCTGACAATACGCTTAATGAGATCCCGATCACGATAACTACGATCATACGCCTCGGCGTCGAGACCATCCATAATGAAGCCCATAAAACAATTCCTCCCGGAATGATGTGAACAGTTTGATGTGACTAAACAGATGGCGCGGCTTCAACAACCGGAGGCAGCGCGGCGTCATAACGGGCGAAGATGCGGCGATATTGGTCCGATGTCCGCAGCAGTTCTTCATGCTTGCCGCCGGCGATCAGTTTGCCGCCTTCAAGGAGCAAAATATGGTCAGCCCACCGGATTTGCGACAACCGGTGCGTGATCAGTAGGGTGGTGCGGCCTTCCTGCGCTCGCATAATCGCCTTTTGGATTTCATCTTCTGTCGCGCTGTCGATGGCGCTGGTCGAGTCGTCCAAAATCAAAATACGAGGATTGCTCAGGAATGCCCGCGCCAAGGCGATGCGCTGCCGCTGCCCACCGGAAAGCGTTACACCCCGTTCACCGATTTCCGTCTCATAACCTTCAGGGAACGACATAATGAAATTATGGGCCTGTGCTTCCTTGGCCGCCTCTTCGATTTGTTCGCGCGGCGTGTCCGGTGCACCGAACGCGATATTTTCAGCAAGTGACCGTGAAAACAGGAACACGTCCTGCTCAATCTTTGAGATTTGTGAACGTAGCGCCGTCAGGTTCCAGTCGTTCACATCAACGCCGTCGATCAATATACGTCCACTGGTTGCGCTGTAGGTTCGGTTGATCAGTTCGGTCAGTGTGCTCTTGCCCGAACCCGTTTGCCCGACAATCGCGATCGTCTCACCTTGCTTGACGTGGAAAGAAATGTTCTCAAGTACAGAGCCATCCTCATAACCGAAGCTGACATTGTCGAAAACGATGTCACCCTTCATCGGTTGCGAGTATCCATCTGCGTTTTCGTCCATTTCCGACTCAGTGTTAATAATCATCAGCACCCGTTTGGCGCTGGCGATGCCCAACTGCACCAGTGAGAACGAGAAGATCGAAACGAAGATTGGGAAGCGCAGCGTACCCCACAAACCCATCACCGCGATGATTTCGGGGATGCTCAACCGGCCTTGTTGGTAGAGCATGAGGCAGTGTAAGAACGCCAAACCTAACGCGAACGCATAGACCAGTGTCGGCACGTAAGTCGCTTCAACGCGTCCCTGCTCGGCATAGTAATTGCGGAAGCTGCGCGCGTTCTTGCGGAACTTGCCCCGCTCAAAGGTCTCTTGTGCGCTGGCTTTCACCACCTCAATGCCGGAAATCGTTTCCTCCAAACCCGCGTTCAGCACGCCGAAGGCTTCTCGTTGGTGATCAACCACCGGGTTCAGTCGCCTTGAGTACGAACGCACAATCACGATATACATCAGGATGAAAATGATCGGCACCAGCAGCAGTTCCCAACGAATGGTCGCGATCCAGATCACAGGAATACTCAACCCCATCACTGTCTGCGAGATGAACAGCACACCCGGATTAATCATGAAGTTCATCTGGTTCATGTCGTCCGTCGCACGTGCCATAATGTCACCGACGCGCTGACGGTCATGGAAGGTCTGACTTTTACCTAAGAGGCTGATGTACAACTCTTCTCGTGAGTCGCGTGTTAGCCGTTGTGCAATCGTCTCGATCAGCAGGCTTCCGGTCAGGTCGGAGAAACTGGTCAGCAGGAGGACGAACAATATACCCAGTGAAATTTTCAGCAAACCATCAGCCGCAGTGGGCGCGATAATTTCACCAGCCGCCTGTCCGATGAGGATGCGGGAATATGCATTCGCGATCCACGATGTGAAATACAAGCCAACAGTTAAGAAGAAGAACAACTTGTACCGCAGAATGTGTGAAAATATCCAGCGGATGGGGTTGGAACGGTTGTACACATAGGCATTGGATACCGTAAATTCGCTTCGTTGTGCGACCACTTGCCCCTCTTTCTTATCACGAATTGATTCTTACTATTATATAGCACTTCTGTTCTGAAAGCTACTCCCAACTCCTTTAAACTGGTGAAGTGGGCGAACCATCATAGCAGCTTGTGATATTTTGTGAACCCTCAAAAGAGCCTTACTTTTGATTTGCCTGTTACATCTCCCTGAGCAGCGAAATGATACAGTTTTGGAATGAATTTCCCACTGTACAAAAGGCGGTAGGAGCTTTGTGCCGGGATGGCATATAATAGTATGCAAGCTTTAAATTCCCCTGCGTTATAATCCTCTTCATTATCTTTTGTGATAGATTCCCAAATGAGGTTATATGGACACGTCACCGTCCGATTCAAAACCCGCTGCCGATGCGCCAAAGTCTGTGCCGCAGGTCGAGGTCGCCCCGATTGCTCGTCAACAAGAACTAAAGTTAGGACGCCGCACCTTAAAATACACTACTGTTACCGGACGGATGCCCCTCAAAAATGAGGTTGAGGAAATTGAGGCGCAGTTGTTTTTCACGGCCTACACCTTAGGGCATGGCGACGCGGATCGCAAACGTCCGCTGACCTTTGTATTTAACGGTGGCCCCGGTTCAGCCTCGGTCTGGTTACACCTCGGAGCGCTCGGCCCTAAACGGGTCAAAATGCAGGATGAAGGCTGGATGCCCGCGCCGCCTTATCAACTCGTTGATAATGAGCATACTTGGCTGGAACAAACCGATTTGGTGTTTATTGATCCCGTGGGCACAGGCTTTAGCCGTGCCGCCAAGCCCGACTTGAATAAGAAATACTGGAATGTCAAAGGCGATCTTGAATCAGTTGGTGAATTCATCCGCCTATATCTCACCCGTTACAGCCGTTGGTCGTCACCCTTGTTCTTGTGTGGCGAAAGCTATGGCACGACCCGCGCGGCTGGCTTGGCCGGACATCTCATCGAGAAGGGCATTGCCTTCAATGGCATCATCCTCATCTCAACCATTCTGAACTTTCAAACTGCCGACTTTGATCGAGGCAATGATCTGCCCTATGTGCTGTTCTTGCCCACCTATGCCGCTACCGCGTGGTATCACAAGATGCTGCCCCCGGCCATTCAGCGTCGCCCCTTGCGTGAAGTGCTGGGTGAAGTCGAACTATATGCCGAAACGGAATACACATCGGCGCTCATGCGTGGGGATCGCCTCAGCCAAGAGGAAAAGCAAGCAATCCTTGATCGTTTAGCCCATCTCACTGGCTTAACCTCAACCTTCATCGACCAGAGCAATTTGCGTATCCACATCATGCGTTTCTGCAAAGAACTCCTGCGGGATCAGCGCCGTACGGTTGGACGTTTGGACAGCCGCTTCACCGGTTTGGATGCGCTTGCGGTCACCGAGTTTCCGGAATTCGATCCATCCTTTACGGCCATTACGCCGCCATATACCGCCATGATGAACGACTACGCTCGCCGCGAACTCGGTTACGAAACTGATCTTGCCTATGAAACCTTGAGCTTTGCCGTGAACGAAGGCTGGGAATGGGATCGCGGTAAATATGCAGATACCAGCGAAGCCTTACGCGTTGCCCTCGCAAAGAATCCCTATCTCAAAGTGTTTGTCGCGATGGGCTATTACGATCTCGCCACGCCGCACTTCGCCGCACAATACACCCTCGCGCACATGGATATTGACCCCTCCTTACGTGGCAACATCCACACGGCTGACTACGAAGCAGGGCATATGCTCTACCTCGACATCAAGTCACTCGCCAAGCTCAAGACCGATGTTAAAGACTTCCTTGCCAAGCCCCTCTAAATGTCTGTGCGACAAATCAAAGAGGCTATCACTAGCCTCTTTGATTTGTATATCCATTTCTATAGGGATAATTTTTACGCAATATCGCCAAAATTCATGAAATCTTCTTGGCACAAGTCGCAAAATTACACTAAAGTAATATTTGTAATGTTGCTTTCAAATCTGTAATTTTGGAGTACTCACCATTCTCACTGTAACCGCCGTTTCCCCCATTGCCGTTAAAATGATCTGGACCAAGTACCCCGCCCGCGAAGAGGTCATGCTGGCCTTCAAGCAGGTTAATGAAATCCTCAATGCGTCTGTATTACCGATGTTTGTCATTGTCGATATTCGCTCTGATCCTAAATTTCCCGTTACGGCGACTCTCAGCGGCGCACTTTTTGGCCCTCAAAGCAACAAGAAACTACGCGGTTGGCTCGTGATTGGCACGAGTGTCACTGCCCGTTTTATTGACCGCACCTTAGTCGGCGCTACCGGTCGTTCGCTGGTCGATTGGTTTGATGATGACGCCCAAGTCGATGCCTTCCTTGCCCAAACCCCCGCCGAATTTGCCAGCCTCGCTTGACGAACGGCTGCATAGCCCATTTGTTAAATGACTTTCGGCTCCGGCACGACCAGCCCATCCACAAACCGCGCCACAATGCGGATGCCAATCGCGTTGGCTACAGGTGTCATCCCATCCACCAAGCTCCATCCCAGCATATAGGCCATGTTGCCGGGAATGCCGAAGAAATTTGGATGTTCCCATGTGCCTAAAATTTGATGCTCCGCCAGCTTGACCACGTAGCTGAAAATGAAAAAGAACACGAACTGCTCCCACAGCGGTCGGTTATATGAACCTGCGTAGCAGAAATTGAGGCACAACCCGATCCAGATAAACGTGTGGAAAAAGTTGTTCAACCACGGTAAGAAACTCATTACCCCCGCGCGGTACAGCAAGTAATTGGCGATGAACACCGAGATCGCGTATACGAAATACAACCACACGAACGTCTTACGGAATGCCGGCTCAACCGTCGCATGACCGTAACGCATCACTACGAACAGCGCTCCATACACGGCCACCAGCACCAGCAGGTAATTCGCCAAACTGTTCCCCGCACCCAGTATCTCATTCATTTCTTCTTTGCCTTTCCTTGGCGTCTCTGCGGTTCAATGCCTTTAGGTGTCTTAATGTATGAGCTGCGATGCATACCGCGCCATCGTCATCACCGTCAGTTGTGGATTGACCGTCGTCGCTGTTGGATGCACGCTAGCATCACACACATACAGGTTGTCATAACCCCACACCTTGAACTCCGGACTGATAACCCCACCGTTTACACCGCCCGTTCCGCGATTCTTACTGATACGGTTGCCGCCTTGTGGATGGCCCGTCCCCAATAAAATGTCGCGCTCATCCTTGACCAGCTTCCGTAAATCCGCTGTGAACGCGTCAAACTGTTCTGCGGAATACACGCCTCGCGCCCCCTCATAGGGACGGTAATGCCGCGTCGATGCGTAAAGCGCCTGCGCCCCACCGCGAAACATAATCTGTCCCAGCAGCACCAGCGCATCCACCAGCTTGTTCATGTCGCCCTCGGTTGGGCTGTAGACAATGTCCGGCACACCCGGCAGGAATAGGGCAGAGGATAATGAAGCGTTGCTCTCCGTCCCGATTAGCACCCCGACACCCGCCATCTTGGCATAGTTCTGCATGTTTTGGTAATGCGTATCCAACCATCCCGGCATGGCTAAAGCTTGCGCCACAGGCGGGTTGTACCATGTCTCGTACACAAACCCTGACTTACCCTCTGGCTTGATGTAATGCCCGATCTGCAATCCGGCAAAGCTGTTGATGTCATCTTCCCACAACCCGTGCAGCGGACTGCCCATGTTGAAGCATAGATACTTACCAATCGGCAGTTGTCCCGCGCCAATCCCGCTCTGCATCATTAACCAGCTTGAGGCAATCGTGCCCGCGCTTAAGATCACCGTATTCGGATGGTCAATCGTCAGTTCTCGCCCATCGCGCAGTTGGCATACTATGCTCGTCACTTTGCCGCCTTGCGTGTTCAGTTTCTTGACTTCTGCCTCGGACACAATTCGGAATGTGTCAGGATGCTCTTGCTGCACCTTCGGCAGCACTTCATCCAACATCGAGAGTTTCCGCCCATACTTGCAGCCAATGTTGCAGTAGCCGCACCCTAAGCAGTCCGTGATATTGGCCTCGATGACGTCATAGGTCAGCCCTCCGACGTTACTGGCACGGTAGGCATCCACCCCACCGCCAATCTTCTTATCACCGGGGTTCAGCACATCTTCCCAACTTCTCGTCCCGCTCGAGTCCTTAATCGACTTGATCTGCATCCGCTCGCGCACCGCTTGCTGTGCCAGCTTGTACACGCTCACATCGATACCCGCGTTATTCCCCTGCGGATCATTCCACCGTTCCAACACGTCATCCGGTGTATCAAAACAGACCGCGTTATTAACCACCGTCGTGCCACCCACGCAGCTTCCTTGCAGCACTGTGAACCGCAGCGATTGTGAGATTTGCAGTGCCCCGTCGCTGTATAAACGGCTGATCATATCCACTTCATCTTCACTAAAGTTATCTTGCGGGACGTACGGCCCTTTCTCGATAATCAACACCTCACGCCCTTGTGCCGCCAGTTGTTCCGCCAGTGTGCCCCCTGCCGCGCCCGATCCGATAATCACCACGTCGGCGCTCAGCCGGTCAATGCCGTTCTGCCGCAGCAGTTGCGGCGTAATCACGTTCAGTGACGGATATCGCCGGATGGGTTTTGCGCCTTTGCCCTCTGGTCGCTTCGAAAATCTTGTGTATCCAATCGCTTGCTGCACCGCCGGATTACTGTAATAACCGATAAACGTAAGCTGCATGTTGAATCGCATCATGCCTTCGATAATGTCGCTAATGCGATCCAGCTTCAGCGCACCCAGCACCGCATAAATGCCTTTTTTCTGAACAATGTCTTTTTTGAAGTGTTTATTGATAAACCACCGCCGCAGTTCGGGGCTGAGGTAATTAATTGGCGGCATCAGTGAAAGCAGCGGCATTGTTGCCAATCCCAATATTGACAGTTTTGCCAACCACAACCGTTTGGAAGGGAATGATGCGAGGTAATCGTCGGTTCGCAGCACAATCTGCTCAGGTTCGACCACTTCTTTTTCGCCGTCGATCAATGTTTCGGATACGGCTTCTAACGCTCGGAAGTGCAGCGGCCCGAAGAACCGCGTGTGGTCGAGAATGGTGCCGTCCATTTTGATCTTCAGCAGGATGAACGCTGTGATTGCGACAATATCAACTGCCAGCGCGCCCAGCATCATGGCTCGGTTGTCCGTTCCCAGCGCCGGATACGCCACCACACCGTAATGATTAATACCCAAGTGCGTGATGATCACCGCAATCAGCGAAAAGATGTTGCCGAGGATAAACACATTCACATAGTCCCCATAGCGCCGTGTATCCCGTGCTGCGATCAGCAGCACGACCCCTAGCATGGCGACTTTTACGGCTGACCCCGTGACCATAATCGGCTGCCGGAAGAAATCCACGAGTACAGATGGCCCGGTGTAGTACAACACAAAGTGTGCTGCCCCCGCCACGATGGAGAAAATCCCTGCCACCACAAACACAATTTGCCCGAACTTTTCCCATCCCGTTTGAGGTTTATTCGGCATCCAAGGTGTCCATCGGTCATCAACAACCGGAGCTTCATGTACCAACCAGAAGTTCATACCGCCGAAGAACAGCGCGAAAGCAATACCGGCCACCAGCACGGTTGTTTGGCCCGCTGCCTTCGGGCTAGGGGCGACGAGGATCAACCCGACTGCCGCCAGCGCGAAGCCCAAAATCAGCACATGGATCATCGTACGCCAGCGCCGTATATCGCCAGAAGCAAACCACGCCAGAATCCCCAGCAGCGATAAACTGGCAACCGCGTTCGAAACCAGCGGCGGTTCAATCCATGTCGTCGTACTCGCGCCTTGATAAGCGCCTGTCAAACCGTATAGATACAACAGGAAGCAAACCAGCGCGGTGATTCTCAAGAATCGTGCTAAACGAATTTCTGCGGGTGCGTATTCTTTCATGAGCATGGCCTCCACAGACAATATGGAATTGTTGAGCGATTGTAGTAACAGTCAGAATAGGCCAAATTGTCATTTGCCACATGAGACTTTATGTTTGTACAAACCGCCTTATCGACAAATCCCCACTTCCAAGTTTAGAGTTTCTATCCAATTTGTAATGTTTGCGCTTCAGAACCTCGCTTTTTTGCGCTTTGCCAAATAAAAACAGGAGACATAAGTGGTCTCCTGTTTTCTCTTTATTCTCTGCATCTCAATGGTTCAAATATGTCTTTCGTTGCCGGAAGTGACGCTATGTCATAGAAGTCTTCGGTTGAACCCGTATTTCCTTATCTTTCTTTGTGCCTTCGTGGTAAAAAATCCTATGTTCCATTAATGACAATCGCCTTCAACTGCCGTACTTTTTCGGCATCCACTAAGCCGTTTGACCTCGCCGCACTCCCCAAATGTACCGTATCCGGTTTCACATACCGGACATAATCCGGCAGTTGGTCCTGTGTCAAACTGCCTGAACTTACGAAGGTATACTGCTCGCCAAACCGTTCAATCCACTGCTTCAACCCTTCGCGCCCCTCCCATGCTGTTGCCGCTGGCCCTGATGTCAACACTCTTGGCACAATCCCCGCTAAGGCCTTTAACGCCTCTTCCGGTTCTCGACTCCCATCCAATGCTCGGTGCAGTGTTACCGGTAATGGTTGACTAGCCTCAACAATTCGCTTCATCAAAACCACATCAATTGCATTCGTCTCATCCACAGCTCCGAACACCACACCCGTCACGCCCACCCGCTGCATCACATCAATATTCGCCATCATCCCATTGATTTGTGTTTCACTGTACCCAAAGCTATCAGCATGTGGCCTCAAAATCACATACATCGGAATCGGGATAGCCTCTCGTACCGCCTGCATAACTCCATAATCCGGTGTCAGTCCGCCCACCGACAAATCATATGAAAGCTCAACACTGTCCGCCCCACCTGCCTCTGCCTGAAGCGCATCGTCAACCGATGTCACCGCAATCTCTAACGTCGTCATCTCTTCTCTCTTTGTATTCTTCTCTGCGCCTCTGCGGTTCAATTCGTCTTTGTATTTCACGCTTTGAACTGAATCACGCCTCGCTTGCCGTTCACCCGCCAACGCGCATCCTCACCATCTAACTGTTCGGCTAATCCGCTGGCCAACCCCACCACCGAGTCACTTTTCATCGTTCGCAGCGCCAACAATGGTGCTGGAAAGTATGAGGTCACATCTGCAAACGAGGTATCCGCTGCCCACTCTCGGTCTTCCACCATTCGCCGGTAATTCAAATCCCCTTTAATAATCACCAGCGCCGCGCTCTTGAACGCTTCGTACATCCGCTCTGGCATCTCCCGCAGCACATACGGACTGTTCCAGAACGCTCCCGGTGCCAACCGCAGCCGCCCATCCTGCAACGCTGCTCGCAGCCGTCCGCCGAGTTCATTGATCGCCTTGCCGTGCTTGTCCGAACGCATCGCTTCCAGCATGGTCAGCATATCCAGCACAATCGTGTCACTTACGAATGTCGGATGAATTTTGAGGTGGAAAATTACCCGTTGCATGCCTTTATCAAATAGCGCATCCGTCAATGCCAGATCAACCGCCAATTCAGTTCCGGTGTTGTCTGCGATGAAATGCACATCACCCGACTGCTGCATCAAATGTTTAACCACTGCTGTACTGTCATCCACCAGCAAGTCCTCATGGCTGCCTGTGTTTCCATGTGCCATTGATGAGCCGAAGCTCAAGTCAATCCGGTTGCCCCACAAATCCGAATGCACCAGTGCTTGCAGCCGTTCTTCAATTGGTGTTGCTCGCAGTTCTAATGCTTTATCCAGCAGCGCCCACAACGCTTCGCTGCTCATCTCTTTCTTCTTTTGCGGCGCAAACGGGTCCCTTCCTGTTTCCCACCACCGCACCGTCTCAATCAGCCGCCGGTAAGCCGCAATCTCCGAGAAAAACCAATCCGTATGCAGCCATGTGTGTCCTGCATGTTCTTTCAGTGTGGCTTCCCACACATCCGCATCCGGATCAAACGGATTATAACCGCCGATGGGTTGGTCGGTTTCAACTTCAACTGCCAACCGCTCCAAACTGTCGAGGATAAATGGTGGGTAATCAGGGTTTAGCTTCGCCACTTCACGAATATTTGTCGGCAGCCGCCGCAGCATCGTATCATGGGCAAACGCATTGCTTTCGTCAGTTCGGATCATCGCCGGACGATCAATCATTGTGTTCTTCCTTACATAGTCTGATCAAATGCCTCAATGGTAATTGATCTCCCCTACGCCTGCTACTGCACAAATGAAAAGAGGCCTACCTCTCGGCGAGCCCCTAACCTTAATAGCTTTCACTTATCGATACATGTTTTGAGGCCCCTCTCCCTTGTGTTTTGGGGGAGAGGGGTTTGGGGTGAGGGGGTATATGCCTTATGGCTGTACGACCGGCCCCGTCATTCCGAAGTTCGCGCCCAACAAGACCAGATCACGAACATCGATCTTCCCGTCGTGGTTCAGATCAGCCGCTTCCGGTGCAGGTGGAACAGGTTGGTTGAAGTTCGCACCAATGAAGCCTGCGTCTGCTAGATCAACCGTCCCGTTACCGTCGATGTCGCCTGCCTTCAGCGTCAGAGTTCCCACATTCACGCCTTGCGGGTCATCGGTCACGGTCACATTGTAGGTCGTGGTCAGGTAACCGGCACCGCTAGCGGAAACCACGTAGCTCCCTGCCGCAACATTGCTGAAGCTGAACTGCCCGTCGCCTGTTACAGGCTGTTCGTTCACCACTGAACCATCACTTGCCAGCAGTTGCACCGTAATACCAGTCGCATCTTTGCTGCCTTGATAAACGGCTGCACCGCTGACACTGCCCGTGGTCGGAACCGTCGTTTCGGTGGGCATCACAGTAACGGTCGGCTCGACCGTCGGCGTTTCTGTCAGTGTCGGTTCAAGGGTTTGTGTGGGTTCAACCGTTGGCTCAACTGGAGTGGTAGCCGTTGCGGTCGGTTCTTCCGTGACCACAGGTCCGTTACCCGTAAACGAACTGTTAATGACGGTGATTGGCAGTTCGTTTCCGTTCGCGTCCACCGCCAACGCCACGCATTCGACTCCACTGGTGCCTGCGCCGACTACGCTGTAGCCCAGTGTCATTGCCAGTATGTTGCCGCTGATCGCCGGATTGGGCGCCAATCGGCTGGTAGCAATCGTCCAACTGCCGTCTGCTTGATACCCTTGATCGATCACAAAGCTGTTACTGTCGTTGAATCCGTCACCTTTCAGCAGTCCCGCGCCAGTCAGCACGGATGGATTAACTTGGCACGTGAGCTGCAAACCGTATATATCCGCAACATTCAGCAAATTGATTTGTGCCAACACGCCTTGTCCGATGTCCGCCGCCGGAGGAACCACATCCACGCGCAGCGTTGGATCATTCGTTGTAGGCTGCGTTGGTGTCAAAGTTGCCGTTGGTGCTTCAACCGTCTGTGTTGGCTGTTCGACTGTCATCGTTGGTACGACTGCCGTTTCGGTAGGTGATACCGCCGTCTCCGTAGGAACGACTGCCGTTTCAGTCGGTGTCACTGGCGTGGCCGATGGTGTCACTGGCGTTTCGGTTGGAATGACCGCCGTCTCTGTCGGTGTCACCGGCGTGGCCGATGGCGTCACAGGTGTCGCGCTCGGTGTAACTGGAGTGTTGGTCGGTACAGGTGTATTCGTGACCTGCGCCGCAACCGGATCAATCCGCCAGACCTTGCCGCTGTAATCGGTCACATACAATTCTCCCGCCTGATCCTCACCAAACGAGCTAACCGAAAATCCCGGCGTCAGGAACCGAACCGCCTGCCATATATTGTTGCTGCGGAAGGCCGTCCACATATTGCCGTTGCAGTAATCCGCATACAGATAGTATCCCTGCAGCGCGGGCATCTTTGTTCCCCGATACACATACCCACCGGTGATCGAACAGCCTTGGCTGTGATCATATTCGGCGATTGGTGGTATCGCGCCCGGGATCGAACCGGCTTTGTAGTTATGGAATCCTTCATAAATATTCCAGCCATAATTTGCACCCACTGCGCCGTTTGCAGGCCAGAAGTCCACTTCCTCATACATGTCCTGCCCGACATCGCCCATGTAGAAATCGCCTGTCAGACGGTCAAAGCTCCATCGCCACGGATTGCGCACGCCCAGCGCCCAGACTTGTAAAGGAAAATTCGGATTGATGACATCAATCCGCAGCATCTTGCCCAACAGCGAGTTTGGACTTTGCGCGTTGTTCTGTGGATCACCACCCGAGCCACCGTCGCCCATGCCCACGTACAGCAGCCCATCCTTACCGAAGTTCATGTTGCCGCCGTTGTGGTTGGAGTAGGGCTGGTCAACGAACAACACTTGGGTCGCGCTGGCTGGATTAGCGACGTTCGGATTGCTAGCCGACACCGTATACCGTGCCACAATCGTATCGCCCTGTGTATTCGTGTAGTTGATGAAGAACTGCCCGTTCTGCGCGAAGTTTGGTGAGAATGCCAGCCCCAACAACCCTTGCTCGGAGCCAGTCGTCGTAATCAAACTGCTCACGTCCAGAAACGGCGTTGGCAAAACGGCACCATTCTGCCAGACCTTGATCTTTCCACTCTGTTCAACGATAAACTGTCGTCCTGTATTGTCGCCGGAGTGCGTAAAATACACAGGTTTGGTCAGCCCGCTCGCCACCTGAGTCAGCTTGTAGTCGCTTGGATTCGGTGCACTCACCGTCTGTCGATAGGGGGATGCATAAACTGTGGTTATCACCCCGAAGAGAGCTAACAATAAGATTAAGCCCCATTGTCTTTTCATAAGCCGGTAACCTCCTCTTTACGTTTTTCACAGACGTGTCTGATTGTCCGGCGCTTATGACAATAGGGGTATGAGAGAATAGTAATGTTGTAGGCTGTAAATATGGATATGCGTTAGTAGATCAGTCCTACCACCGTTTGTGTTCGGTTTGTCGCGGTTTCCATCATGCAATATCACTCAGGCATAACTCATTCTGTCATGAGCATATGCTAAGTGATGTGTGTTGTAATCTTTGCCTATGCGGTAGGGACACGGCATAGCATACACCGTGTCTGTTTGGTCAAATCCTTATTTCGCGGGTGGCAGTGGCATCGTCGGCTGTACTGTCGTGATATTCAAGGTCGTATCCGGCATCGCGGCGCGGCTCAGTCTGCGTCCCACCTCGCGTAGCAGCCCACCGAAAACCTGCTTCCGACCCAGCACGCTCGTCATGATTCCCGTCTTGCCGTCCGTAGCGGGGGATGCCAACCACAGCGCCCGTTCCGCTGGCACTTCCGGTGGATTGCCCCACAACCGGATCACCGTGCTCAACGGTTTCAGCTTCTTCTCGTAACCGGCCAGCGAGTCCACATGCCGCAGCATATCGGTATCCACCAGCCCCGGATTAAAGGCATAGATACCAATACCATCTTCCTTATATTCCTCGGCCAGTCCCATGGTGAAGCTTCTCACCCAGAACTTGCTCGGTGCATAAGCGTTCTGATACTTCACCGGCTTATCATCCCCCCGCCCCAGCAAATTAATCAACTTGCCACTCTTTCGGGGTAAGAACTGTTCCAGCGCCACAATCGAACCATAATACGTCCCATTGATATTGGTTCGGATGACGCTCTCAATTCGCTCTCGAGGAATATGCGCCGTCGGCCCATAGACTCCTGCTACACCTGCGTTATTCACCCAGATGTCGATCTTGCCGAATGTATTCACGGCATGGTCAGCCAGTGCCTTGACCTGATCATAATCTCCCACATCGCAGGCTATGCCCGTTGCTTGATAGCCTTTGGCCTGTAGTTCTTTTACTGCTTCATCGACAGCTTTTTTCGTTCGTGCGGCCAGCACTACGCTTGCGCCCTCTCGCGCATAAGTCTCCGCGATCGCGTAGCCCAGCCCACGACTGCTGCCAGTGATGACAGCCACTTTGCCTTGTAAAATGCCCATAATTAATCTCCTGCTCCTATCGGGGTTGGGTTCGCTGCCCCTTTGCCCCAAATCCGGTCATATGCCCAGATGCCAATTGCGATAATCAGCGCTAGAGCAATCATCACAATGTAGTAAATGCTCGGGATCGCCACCAGCTGCCACAACTTACTCACCCCGCGCTCCGGTTGGATGTAAACGATCGCCGCAGCAATCGCATATCCGCCGAACAGCAGCCATTTGATACGTCTCGGCAGTCCCAGCCCATGCATCTGGACCAGAATGAACACACCGAGGAAACCGAAGAAGAACATCGGCCACAGGTTATTGCCCTGAACAATCGCCACAATTGTGCCGTGTGCCAGTACGATGATCTCCTGTGCCAGCGTCCACCACTTATTCACATGGATTCGCGTCAGGAACAAGCTGCCTTGTAGCAGCAGCAAGAATGTGTAGAAGAACCCCATCAGGTGACCGTTTGTGGTTTCCATCGGGTGATACCAGAACGTATAGGTAATCGCCCACGCGAACACGTATCCATGATACTTCCGCGCGAATTGCATCACCCGCTTGCCAATGGGCAGCTTCTTGCCTGCCAGCACGCCGCGTCGGTTGTTCTCCATCAACATGATCCAGATCAGCATCAAGATCACTGATCCTTGGGACGAGAAAATCGAGACGTCTTGCGCCAATCCGTCATACCAGATGTGCGTCTGGATCAAATGCAGCACGACAAACAGCGCGTTGACCCCCAGCGCCGCGATATTCACTGGATGCAGCCCGTTCGTATACTTCTTAACCCGTGTCTGCGCGTACCAGATCAACCCCCATAGTGAAATCTGATGCGCCAGATACAATCCCCACACACTCAAATGTGTTGCGAATGTTGGGTTCGGCAGCTTCCAGTAATACCAGCTTGGCCCTTGATCCGGCAGCAGTGTCGCCCTCACTCCGTCCAACGATGGCCCCAGCAGATAAATAATCCCTGTAAACACCGCCGCAAAAATAATCCCTGCCCACATCGCCCGCGTATCTGTTCGCGGTTGCTCCGCCTTTTTCACTGTCGTGTTCATCGTCGCCATTACCTTACAATCCTTCCCTCATCACTTCAATTTACGATAAACCATGCCAATCGCGCACCCATCACTGATATTGTGAACCCTATACAGCTAAATTTTGATTCCCTCCATCGCTTGTGGAGGGTTAGGGTGGGGTAAGCCTTTGCTATTTGACTTTTTCGCCGTCTGTCAAGACTTTTGGCTTTCTCTTCGGTCTTGCCATACTTGCAGCTTGTCACTTGGAACTAGCGACTTGTAATCCGTCCAGCCACGTATCAATCAGAAAATCGGCCATCGCCTCTTTCGGCTCATCGCTCAAGAAGTGTTCCGGTAAATTTTGTAATCCCTCAACAATTGCCAGAAATGCCCCCGCCAGATGCACGGTCTTACTCGCCGCCACCGACTCAGGCGGCATAGCCTCTTGGAAAACCTTTTGCAGCGGCGCGATCAACGCCATAAACGCATGAACGCGCAGCTTTTCAGCTTCCTTTTCACTGATCGCAGGCATATCCGATTGCAGCATCCGCCCGTAGTTGATGCTCGGCTGGGATAGCAGCCACCGTGCCGCCGCCCGCAGTTGCTCCCGCAGCGAACCGCCTGCCTGTGCAATCGCCGTTTCCAAACCCTGTCGATGCCGCTCCAATCCGCGTTCGGTGACTTGCACAAACAGTTCCTCTTTACCCCCCGGCGCATGGTAGTATAAAGAGGCTTGTTTGATGTTCAGCGTGTTCGCAATATCACGTAGCGTAACTGCTGCATATCCGCGTTCGCTAAACAGCTTTTCAGCGGTGTACAGCACCCGATCGCGCGCAGAAATTGCAACTTCAGACTCGGTCTTCATGTTACCTACCTAATATTTGTTAGGTATTTTAGACTGATTATATTGAGTGGATATAAATTTCACATAAACGGGAGATAAGAAAAATGGCTTATGAAACAATTATTGTTGAATCACCAGCCGCTGGCGTGGGATTAATCCGTCTCAATCGTCCGCAGGCGCTCAATGCCCTCAACAGCCAACTTACAGGCGAAATCTTTGATGCGATGGAAGCCTATGACGCCGATGAATCCATCAAATGCATTGTGGTCACAGGCAGCGACAAAGCCTTTGCTGCTGGAGCAGACATCAAGCAGATGGAAAATATCGACGCCGTGACCATGTTTGCCGGAAAAGATTTTACCGATTGGGTGCGCCTGACCCGTATCCGTAAACCTATTATTGCTGCTGTGTCCGGTTGGGCACTCGGTGGGGGCTGCGAAATGGCCATGATGTGTGACATGATAATCGCCTCTGAAACGGCCAAGTTTGGACAGCCCGAAATAGGCATCGGTATCATGCCCGGTGCAGGTGGAACCCAGCGCCTTACCCGCGCCGTTGGCAAAGCCCTTGCCATGGAAATCACCTTGGCAGACCGCAAACTGACCGCTCAAGAAGCCCTACAATATGGCCTCGTTAATCACGTCTATGCGCTTGAATCCTATCTCGCCGAAGCCATCAAAATCGCCGAGAAGATCGCCACTATGTCCGCTCCAGCCATCAAGCTCATCAAGGATGCCGTCAACAAGGCCGAAGAACTCGGCCTTACCGAAGGTCTCAGTTATGAAAAACGCAACTTCTACCTGCTCTTTGGCACCGAGGACAAATCTGAGGGGATGAAAGCCTTCATCGAAAAGCGCAAACCCGAATGGAAAAACCGGTGATAAACTCTCTGGATTAATCTCTGCGTTCTTTGCGGTTAAAATGGTATTTTGTTTTCAGGTGTTCTAATGTCCAATCCGCTTCACATCCTTTACACCTCCAACCTCAACGGTGACCTTGATCTGCTACCGCGCCTGTATACCTTTTTGCGCTATCTAAAATCCCTACCCATCGATGAATCCGACGTCATGCTCTGCGCTGTGCAGCCCCAGACGCCGCGAGTCTTATTTCTCGATCTCGGTCATGCCTGTACCCCCGATGTCTGGCACTGTAAGGCCACCGATGGCCGCTCCACCCTCATTGCGCTTGATGCAATGGGCTTTCAAGCCGCCAATATCTCCGGTTCGCTCACCCCCGAATCCCGCATTCGCCTGCGTGATAACCTGCTCGGGATGGCTTTGATCGACGCCGAAAATGACTTTCAACAGGACGACCTGCTCCTAACAGTTCGTAGGGGAGGGGCTGTGACCCTCCCGCCTTCTGTCCCCCCTCTCTACGCAGTGGAGAGGGCTGTGAGCGACTTAGCGAACGTGGGGGGTGAGGAGGCGAATAAACCCACTAACATTGTCACTCGCCTTTCCATCAACCTCACGCCCGCACCCACCACCCACCTCACCGCCGCCACCCTCCATCTCGCCGATGTCCGTGCTGGACAAATCGGCATGGCACAGATTTCCTTCCTAACAGGTGCGCCCACCCTCAACACCAAATCCATCTTCGACGTGCCATCCGATACCGCCCCCGACCCGACCATCACCGCCACGGTTGACTTCATCCGCAGCGAAGCCCGCTTCTACAGCCGCTCCCACTCCCAAAATTGATGCCTACATAACAACATCCACTGCATATTGTAGGGACACGGCACGCCGTGTCCGATGTGTTACACCCTGCAAAGGTTTGTAAACTCATACCATTGCGTAAGAATTTTTGTGCTATACTGTGCTTGTGATAAACTCCATTTCAAACTCTTGGAATAATCTTGGCGCTCTCTGCGTCTTGGCGGTTCAAACGTATTGCATTTGCCTTTTTGCAGTTTCGGCGGCTCACTCCCTCACATCCACCACGACGTCACTGCCATTTGCGCCGCGGCGGACATACGGGGGCCATCCGCTGCAATTGCGCCATTTCAGCGGCATCAGCCGGGCCACCCGCCGACACAAATTGTCGATTCAGCGCCTTGCTCCCTCGCTCCCGCCAGTCATTTCAGCGGATTTCGTGCAAATTGTGCAGTTTTCGCTGCACAATTTGCATTTTGAATGGGCTAAAAGCCAACCGCTGTGTCCTACTTAAACCCCTCCGGCACCACCTTCGGATCATACTCCACCTTGATCGTCTGATCCGTGTCCGGACACGCCCAGAACGTCTTATCATCCATCTTGGAAAGGTCGTGCACATTCGAAACATCCGGCGCATCCACCAGCTTGAACGTCGGGTCAACTGTCATTTCCTCGGGTGAAATCCGCCCGAACACCCGCGTGACATACGGATAATCGGTCAGAAGCTGTTTCACCAGTTTATCGTTAGCCGTCGCTGCCAGTGTTTGGCTCGACCCCGCATACTCGGTGATGAACGCCCGCCCGTGATACAAATCCACAGTCTGGTCAACCACCTGTAAATAATTCGTCCCGTCGCTGTTCCCGAAGCTGTACCGGATGTTTTGGTTATCAATCGTCGGGTGGGCATAGTTTGTCGGAATCGCCTGCTTGTCGCCCAAGATCCACGTAATCACGTTCATGTTCGGGTTGGCTGCTACTGCGGTCAGCCGGAGTGGAATCATCGGATGTTCACCCTTATAGGTCATCACCACTGGCTGAATGTCCTGTGCCCCCTGTTCAGGTCGCAGCTTCATCGCGAGGAAAATCAATCCCTCGTCCGTATATACCTTAATCAACGGTTCCATTTCCTCGGTGATGCGGTACTTATTCTTGCGGAGCCACGTAATCAGTTCGTTGGGTTCTGGACTCGTCACCACATCGTAGGCATAAGGCCCAGCCGTCCCCGAAGCCAACACCTGAACACCTCCGCTCCCCGCCGAATCGGCCATCGCCATCGCTGGAACAGGTATCGGTGCACAGCTTGGCATCAGTGGGGGAATGAAAATCGGTGCGGTCAATCGGCTCAGTTCATCAAAACTGGCGATCTCCGCTACGTCCACTTTAGGAACGCTGGGCACAGGTACAACCCAGCTAAAATCCGGAGCGGAACCCGTATAATTAATCTGTACATAAGCCGTAATCGTATCGTTTTTATTCACCGTAAAAATAATGCGTTCCGCTTGCTGGTCGACCGGCGTGTTCTGGCAGAACAACCCACCACAGGCCGCCACTCCCGGCACAATGATTACACCCACCAACCCGACCACCATTACCCACAGCCATCGCATTCGCTTCATAAATCGTCTCCTTAACCCGCTTGAGTACTTCACCAAAGACGCCGCTTTCGCTTCGATAGTTCCCACATTGTGGAATAAAAACAGCCCCGGTACAAACTGGAGCTGCCCTTACCAATGATTGTCTCCCCCTTGTTTACGGGGACGGGGAAGGGGGTGATATTTTATCCCGCCGCTCCAGCCGGAGCTTCCCCGACGAATGCCATCGGGAATGCAAACCGCTGGTTGGTCGTCTTACCATCGACAATATCCGCGCCCGTAAACAGTGTGGTCGTCGCTCCATCAGCCAGATTGACGCCGACCAGATTCAAGTACGGTTGCTGCTTGGTGTCTTCAGGGATTTGCCAGTCGAGCAGAGCTGCCTGTGTCCCGTCTGCCGAGATGGTCAGGCCCTTTCCAAAATGGCCGCGTGTAATTCGTGAGTCCCGTCCGCTGGCAACCTCAATCGCCACCAGCGAATTGTTCGCCTTATCATTACCACCGACAATTGCTAACAGTTGGCTGCTGTTTGGTGTGAATTCCATGCTCGATACGACGTCACCCTTGCTCCCTGCGCTCAACACAATGGGTGCCGCCGTGGGATCAGTCAGACTCCAAATCGTGATGTTGTTGGCTGCGTTCGGTGTAGTCACAACCGCTGCCAGCCATTTACCATCCGGTGATACGCGCGGATTGGCATTCGCGCTGCCACTCAGGGTGGGCACCACAACTTCTTTATCGACCACATCCGCAATCGAAAGGTCAGTCAGATTGACACGCTTCACACCGACCGTATTTGCCGTCACGCCATCAGGAACCATGAACACAGCCTGCTTGCCATCCGGTGACAGATAAATCGCATTGCTGCGGGTATAGGCTGCGAACGCGCCCTTCTGGGATGCGTTAGCTGCTAGTGTTGCGCTCTTGTCCGTAGGATTGATCGAATAGAGTTGCCAATTGGTGGTGGTATCACCCTTCTTGCACCGGTGCCCTAACACAACGGTAAACTTACCGTCCGGCAGTACTGATATTGCTGCGCTCGTGAACCGGCAGTCTTCGCTCGCGGGTTTCAATGTGGCGACTTCTTGTTGAGCGCTGCCGTTCCACCAGATGACAGCCGCTTCATCAGCCTCATTCTTATCGTTGGTGAAGAAACTAATGAAAGCCGCGCCGTTATCCGTCAAATCGAATGCCGTGACGTTCTCGTATTTATAAAGTTCGGTGAAGTCGCTGGAGTTAATGACGTGTAGGAAACCGTCCGCGAATTCGCTCTTAGCCGCATCACCCTCATAAGAGATGTAACCGAAACGGTTGCTGCCGGGGGCATATTGGAATGTACCAGCTCCCAAGCAGCTCAGCGCTTGTATGTCCCCAATTTTGACCGGCTTATCGCTTCCGCGTATCACGTACAGGCTGCCATTATCTTGTCCCACATAAAACGCATACAGCCGATGGTCGGGTGAGGTGGCGGTATCGCCGCACGACTCTACCCGTGATGTACCCTGAGGCAGTTCAAGTACAGTGTCGGCTGTGCCGCTGCTGTTGACGTACGCCAGTTGACCCGGTTCGCCAGCCGTTTGTTTACCCGGTGCGGCTCCCTTAGCCGTCCATACCAATAGCGGTGATGCGGGCGCGGCTTGGAACACAGCCAATTGCGCCGGTGGTGCAGCCGGATTGACCCAGCGGCCTAACTCAGCGTTTGGCCCAATAAATGCTACCGCCAGCATGAGCAGAATAATCAAGAAAGCGACTACTAAAAAGACCAACCCCGGCCTAATTGTGTTTACACGGCGTGGTTCGCGCATCACAGCAATATTCATAGAAATAGCCTTTGTTTGTCAGAGATAATTAATTTCACTATACTCGAACTTGCCATTTACGTGAGCATAGTACCTTACGGCTATTTCTCGCTCAGTCTTAATTCTTCCGACCAAGTATAGCTTCCGCGATCATATCCACACAGTCCCGACCGAAGGCCACGCAGCCTGCCACCTGCAAACTGTCAATTGTACTGTTCGCTCCAATCGTATCTTTGAAAGGCAGTTCCACGATCAAACTCGGGCACTTGAACTTCCATGCCACATAATCAACCGCCATGCCCGAATCAACAGGTGATGGACTATCGCCTTTTGGATCCGGTCCGTATTCGGCGTAGTGGTCACGTACATAAGCCTCAAGATATTCCTGCGTCGGTGCATTCTCCGCTGTCACCAGATCAGGATGCGGCTGTACCAACCACACATATTGATGTTCCTCATCACCGTGCAAATCGAGGAAGAAGTCAACGCCTTCGCTTTCTAATACTTTCAGTAAGCCTGCAACCTCAATCGACTTGGGTTCGACATTCTGCTTCCAGTCGCGGTTGAGGTCGATTCCACCTGCGTTCGCGCGTAGATTGCCCAGTGCTGTCCCATCCGGATTAATGTTCGGCACACAGTAAAACGCAATGCCTGCCGCAAACAGCCGTTGAACCGTCGGGTCTTGCGCATCGGCCAATCGCCGCATAATCCCCTCAATGCAGTATTCCGCCATCGGCTCGCCCGCGTGATGCCGAGAGTAAATCCACACCTTTTTGCTCGGTGATTCACTCCCGAACCGGATCATATCAATCTTGCGTCCGCGTTCAGTTGTGAGCAGTGTACGTCGTTCGCCAACCTTAGCGCAGTCTTCAAGCAGTTTCTCCCGCTGCGCCTCAAAATAGGGCACAAAAAAGGCATACTCCGTTGTTGTTTGCGCCGCTTGATGTTTAATGCTGAGCACCCCATCAACATATTGAGTTTGCACCCGGAACCAGTCGGTCCCGTTGTACGAAGCCAGCGCACGATAGCCGTTCCACGCCTGCGGATAGCTGGCTGCATGAGCGTTCGTCAGATGAAATGTCCGCAGTACTCCCGCCTCACCAGTGACCCGAAAATAAAACCACTCGAAATACTTGGCATTGCTATCTGGCCTAATAGATAGATACGCCTCTGTATCGGCGATTTTGTCCACAATCGCGTTCCCGCACTCAAAATCCGCTTCAATTCGCATCGTTTTTTCCTTTAACCAAAGAGCCAATCAAACCAAAGTTTCGTCTCAAAATAGAGTGCTTTCCCGTAATCCTATAGGGAAAAAGAGTTGCTTAGGGGATATCATCCCGCCAAGCAATTCTTCTGATCCCCACCCAACTTAGTCCCATCAAACACGATCAGCGTTAAGAACCCGCTGGCGACATAGACCTGTTCCGCTGCGTCCACTTTGAGCAGTCGGGCATGGGGATTAGTCTGCCGTCTACCTCCGGCGTATAACCCGATCTGGTTGACCAAGCTCCCATCTGATCCACTAAACACGTTGAAGGTGCCATCTGTGTCCAGCGTATAGAAGAGACATCCGTTGCCTGCGGCTATTCGGGGTGGATCGCCTCGAACCTCATTCGGATACTGCACGGTCCATTTCGTTTCACCGTCGCTGCCGATAGCCGTCACAGTATGATCACCATCATCCATGTAGATATAGATGTTTCCAACAGTGTCGCTAGCAAGTTGTGCCGCTCGCCCTGCTTCTACAGACAATGTAGCCACTGTCCGACTCTCCCCAGCCGCAATGCGCTTCACCTCTTGGCCATCCAAAACCAGCCATGTCCCATCAGCCTCGACCGTGACCAGCGGAATATTGTTGAGTGTGACCGCCTTTGGCCCTTGCCCTTCAGCATTTAAAGTCTGCCATGTGATGCCGCTCTCATTTTGGGTCGCGACTGCTACCTCGCTGCCGTTTCCCCCGAAATAAACCACTTGTCCGCGGTTCGGTAATGTCCAGATCAGTGTACCTGCCGCATCATATTCATTTACGCTTCCGTCTTGCATCAAGAAAATGAGTCGTTCACCCAATGTCACAAAAGGGGTGTTAGCGCTTGCCACCGTCCACACTGCACCGTAGCGTCCACCATTTAAGGTTACGGTTTGTCCACTGCTGCTGTGTGCCACTACTCGATCACCTGAAAGGGCAGTCAACCCATCAATCGCGCTGTCCGTTTGGATTTGCCAAAGAGGTTGGTCGGGGGGCATCAGCGCGCTGATCAGAGACCCACTAGCGATAAGGTAGGCTCCGTTATCCGTTTGTGTTGGCGGTAAGCTCGCGACAGAATCAAAGGAGATGGTCTTCACAAATGCAGGATTCAGTTGTGCTCGCCATGTTGCCACAAAGTTAAGCGGGTTGAACCATCCATCGTCCAGCGGATTATTGCTCACATAACCGGGGCCACCGTCGCGTGGCAAGATACTGCGGAACTCGAAGTGTAAGTGAGGTCGTCCCCGTGATGGCCATCCCACTGCGGCAATAACTTGTCCACGCTCAACACAGGTTCCAACGGGCGGCAGTGAAATCGCATCTGTTTCTTCCACATGTCCATATAAGCTGTAAGCGCGGCTCCCATCCGGAAAATCATGTGAAAGGATGACCACGCCTTTTTCGGTATCCCATCCCAAGGGATTGGAATAAGTCACCAACCCTCGCGCCGCCGCTGTAACCGGATCGCCCCAGTGGTCAAAGGCAATGTCGACCCCCGTATGGTTGCCTCCAAACGCTTTGCGAAATAACCCGAAATCATCATAACCCCTGACCAGCGTCTCAGGCGGAATCGGATAATCAATCGCATCGACGACACCGCAAGTACCGCTTTGGGCCTCCACTGCATAGGGGGCAATCAGTAGAAGCGTGGCGGCTAATAGCACGACTAAAAAGTGGTTCATTTTGGAGGCAACTTTCGCCATTTGCCGAACGCTCATAGCCCTCCCGCATGTCGGATATCATGCCAGTGGAGCGTATTATGGAATATCGTGAAGAACATCATTTCTCTCAAAGTGATCATCCCGATTGCTGGATGGGGGAGTTGCAGCTTATCCAATTCGGTTTCGTTCCAACGGTTAGTCACATCAATCAATCGCTGATTCGTCTCAGTCCAACTTTGCACCAGATAACCCCGTTGATCGGTCGTGCCTTCTGGAAAACGATAGAAAATGGGTACAACTTTATCATAATCTTCCGCTCGGATACCCTCCTCCAAGCGTTTTTGGTACATGTTCACGACGTCGACGTAGCTTCGTGACCCAAGCTCGGATACCCCGAATTGAGATTGCAGTCGGTCTGTTGGAAAGCCCATTGCTTTCACAATCGGCTTGATGCTGAGCAGTAAATGCTTGAGATATCCTGCTGCTGACCACGCCTCAATGGTTCCATCATTAAATTGCTCGTCCGTCATCCGCGCGATGTCATTGGTAACGCCTTGTTGAATAGTCGCCAGTTGTACGACAATCTCTTGTTGAGTTTGCGGGTCGCTCATGGCTTATGTATCGCCTCCTCTGGTAATCGTTACCCTTAATGTTGATTTATTCAACTCCGTACAAAGCCTTGAGCCGTTTGCGCAGTTCAACATGTTCAATTAAGTCCGTTGAGTCCGAAAATTGGTCAATTGAACCGATGTTTACTGGGATCTTTTTTATAGTCTCGTCTTGAATTTGCGCGTTAATTGCTTGCGCGAACCAATCGCCATGAATGACTTTGAAGGGTCTTCCAAAATAGTTTGATACTTTGCTAGGGAGCGGTTCTGTTATGCCCAATCCATTATGCATGTCGGCCAGCGCTTCGTAGGCTTGTGATAGGCTGTGTTCGCGTTCTTGCCACGACTCAGCTAACATCACCTGCCGGAGAATTGATGTGAGAGGTTCGGCGCAAGCCAGTTTGCAAAATGCCGTTCCGAACCATTTCGGATAGGGCGCATACTGTTTTTCCATCAAGAAGCACAATCGCATCATATCCCGAACCAATCGTGCCGCAATCACCTGCGAACCAAGCTCATCTCCGATAGAACCGGTTCGCCCGACGAATGCTTCCTCTTGCGAAATGCGTGTCCAACCCGCTGCTAGCATGTATAACCAAACGTCCGGTGGATAATAGCGGAACTGCTGACGTACAGCCTCTAAATCAATGTCATCGTGGTACACCGCCCCTGCCGTTAAGGATCGTAACCGCTGCGAAGGGAAGGTCAACCAATCAATCGCATCAATTGGTTGACCATGCTCAATATTGAGGGACGCTTTGAGAAACTGACCGACAGTCATAATTTCGACGCGGTGGTTGATTGGCCTGCTGGTGGTCTCTTGTAGAAGTTGAACGCCGTGATCTTCTGGATTGGGTTGACCGAAATGGGTCGAGTAGCCCTGAAATGAAAATGGCAGTTCATTCGCTAGGACATTATGAACAGTTTGTTTATATTGCGCATAGTCCGCCTCTACTAAAAACAACATGACACGCGGCCCCCAGTGGTGATCGCTCGACATAGGTGTATCAAACCCTAGCACTTCCGATCCGCTGCCGACCAGCGCTGCGCTGTAGAGCAAATTCGGGAAATGGGTGTCCACGATTGGGCGGACTGCCTCCCTGTAAAAGGCTTCGCTGAGCTTAATTCCCGGAACAAATTCAGGCATTACATACCGCTCCTGTTCACAATCATAGGCACAATGCCATCATTATAACCATGTCGCTTGACCTCTCAATCTTGCCAGCTTCAAATCGTAATACAATTGTGTGACCAGTAGGATAACACCGTAGTTTAAAATTATGCTTTCTATGCTATCCAAGGACAAACCATGAATGGGGCTATATTATCGCGATTTACTAAGCAGATGATAAGCCACGTTCAAGGCCAGAGACGTGTGTTTGTTTATCCACTCTTAGTGCTTTCTCTAGCGCTGGCTTATCTCGGTGCGGGTCTCTTCGGATTTCAATTCGCTATCCTCCACGAAAATGTAACGTTGGTCTGGGGCGCGTCGGCAGTTGCCCTCGCAGCCTTACTCTTAGGTGGAATGCAGCTTTGGCCGGGAGTGATGCTTGGGGCGTTTCTAGTCAATATCACCACAGGTATACCTCTGCTAGCCGTGTTCCTTATTTCGTTAGGGAATACGCTCAGTATTTTGCTGGCAACTTATCTCTTGCATCGCGTTTTTCCGATCCATCTCAACTTTGATCGTATCGCCGACGTCTTGATCTTTGCCATAGCAGGTGTAATTGTTAGCGGTTTGGTTTCCTCTACAATCGGTGTCGTTAGCTTATCCATCAGCCAAACGACAGCATTATCCAATATTCCGTATCTTTGGCTTGAATGGATGATGGGAGACACCTTAGGCATTCTAGTCTTAACGCCACTGATTCTTTTGTGGTGGAACGATCACAAACTGAGTAAAAATCTGCTCAGATGGCTGGAATTTGCATTATTGAGTTTCGGTGTGGTTTTTACAAGTTACCTCATTTTTCAACGCAATATCTGGAGTACGTCGGGCTATCCGCTCGCGTATTTGGTCATCCCATTTATTCTCTGGGCAGCCTTCCGTTTTGGGATGAGGGGTGTTGCCTCCATTAGCTTCATAAGTGCCTTGATTGCGATTGGTGGTGTATCCCAGCAGCTCAATGTTGTTTCTTATGCGGATATCCATCAGGAATTGATTTACCTCTGGAGCTTTGTCACCTTAATCACCATTTGCACAATGGTCTTGGCAGTCGCCATTACCGGTCGTCAGCGGATTGAACGTGAATTGGCGCGGGAACGGGATTATATCGCTCAAATTATCAATGCGATGGCTCAGGGTGTTGCCGTAACCGATCTCGATGGCCGTTTTGAATATGTGAATCCTGCTTATGCGGAAATGATCGGGCATACGCCACAAGAGTTAATTGGGAAAATCCCCAAAACCGTTTTATCACAGGATGATCGCGCCATTGTGACCAATAGTGCTCTGCGTATGACCTCGGATTTTCGCACGACCTATGAGACCCGTTTTGTGCGTGAGGGCAAAGAACCGATAGATGTACTTGTGAATGGTTCTCTCCGCCGAGATGGCAGTCAGACAACCGGCATCATCACGTCCATCACCAATTTGACGGAACAGAAGAAGATCGAAGCGGCACTTCGCCGAAATGAAGCTCTTCTACAGACCATTTTTAACAATGTCCCGTTCGATCTGTGGGTGCGCGACTCAGATGGACGTTGCATATTTCAGACACCCGAATCGGTTCGCTTACGCGGAAAACTCTTGGGGACAACCATCGAGGACATGGATGTATCCCCTGAAATTCGTGATCAGTGGCGAAAGAGCAATGCCCTCGTGGTTGCTGGCGAAACATTGAAAAGAGATGTCAGCTATATTTTCGAAGGTGAAGAGCGCCACTTTTATGCCATCACAACGCCTATAGTCGACAAAAACACCAAGCTTGGCATCATGGGAATCAATGTTGATATTACAGATCGTGTCAGGGCACAAGCGGCGCTTCAAAAGAGTGAAGAGACATCGCATGAATTTTTGGAACAACTAAAAGCACTTCAAGATATCACCGTCGAACTTGCTCGAATCGATTCGTTTGATGAGTTTTGTTACCGCGCGGTTGTACTCGGGAGAAGTCGATTACATTTTGACCGCCTCGGCTTATGGTTGGTCGATCTCGATGATCCAAACTATACCGTGGGCACCTTCGGTACGGCTGAAGATGGAACAATTCGTGATGAACGGGATGTTCGCGCTCCTTCTGCTACGGTCTTGCCGCAATTAACGGATATGGTCGAAATTCAGAATAAGAAAATTTTCTATAGTCCCGAAAGCCCACTTTTTAATCAATATTCGCAACCCGTCGGTTATGGCTGGCAGGCGATGGGACATCTGATCGATGGGGAACAAATAATCGGTGCGTTATCCATCGATAATTACTTCTCGAGGAAGCCTGCTCAACCGCACCAACTCGAAATTCTCGCGCTGTTTGGCAACATGTTAGGACATCTCTGTGTTTTGAAACGCGCGGAAGCCAAGCTTCAAGCCAGCGAAGCCCGTTTTCGGTCCATCTTTGCTGGGGCAACGGTTGGGATTGTTGTGACGGATAAAAATGGCTTCTTTGTCTCTGTAAATCCGGCTTTTGAAGTTTTGATCGGTTACTCTCAGGCTGAGCTTCGGAAAATGACATTTTCAGAGATTACGCATCCCGATGATATGGAACCAACCTTTAGTGAATATCGAAAATTGTTAAGTGGAGAATACAAGTATTATCAACTTGAAAAACGGCATAAGCGCAAGAACGGTGACTATTTCTGGGTTCGGCTCAATGTATCCATGTTCCCCGGTTCAGGTGACACACAAATCATTGCAATTGTTGAAGACATCAATGCACGTAAGCTCGCCGAAGCCGAAATTCAAAAATTGACTGCCACTCTTGAGCAGCGTGTTAGAGAACGAACACTGGAATTGGAATCTGCCAATGAGCGCCTGACCGAATTGGATCGCCTCAAGACCAAGTTTATATCCGATGTAACGCACGAATTGCGGACACCACTAACGGTTTTGAGCACCCGAGTCTATTTGCTTCAGCACAGCCCACCCGAAAAGCATCCGGCATATCTGCTGGCACTTAAAGAGCAGCTTGAACGCTTGACTAATTTCGTGAATGCCACCCTTGATTTAACACGCCTTGAAATGAGTCACGATAGAATGGTTTTCGGCGCGGTTGATCTCAATGATGTTGTGAAGCAGGTGTTGAATGCGCTTCAACCCCGTGCCGAAATTGCTGGTCTTGATCTGACTTTTCGCAGTAATTCCATACCGGAAATAAAAGGGGAGTTCAATCAACTGGCACAGGTGGTCACCAATCTGGTCGCTAATGCCATTAACTACACGGCCAACGGAAGCATCACCGTTGAAACAGCCTTTGACAGCCCTCATAACCATGTATCATTGGAAGTCACAGATACAGGAATGGGCATTAGCGAAAATGATATTCCTCACCTGTTCACCCGCTTTTATCGTGGCGAACGCGCAGGTCAGAGCAGCATACCCGGCACTGGACTGGGATTGAGTATCGTCAAGGAAATTGTTGATTTGCACGAAGGCCAAATTAGCGTGAGAAGTCAGGTCGGCAAGGGAACGGCATTCATAATCTATTTACCGGTATACAAACAAATGGATGCTACTGCTGAATGAATTGCAGCACTGCGACATTTTGATCACAGCTTGCTTGAGTAGTCACGCTGTACGGTGGAGATAGAGGTTGGCTGTTGGGATCAAGTAGCTGCACGGTATAGGTCTGTGCCTGCGGAGTTCCATTTAGAAATAACTCAAATCCGCCGGAACCGAATGTTATCGCTGCTCCACTAAACACCGTTTCGTTAATGCCGTTTCCACTCACACGAACGCGGTATCCATCCAGTGCTTGTCCCTGCTTGTCCGTCACAGTTCCCGCGATGCTTGACCAATTACAACCTTTTTCATTGGCGTTCGGCGCATAGACAGGCTGTTCATGTGCCAGTATAAAACTAAAGCTGGTTTGTGGTGTACCACCAACTTCAACTGCTACCGGAGTAAAGGTCGCCGTTGGCTCGATGGTTCCTGTAGGGAGCGCCGTAGGTGGTAGAAACGTTGCCGTAATCACAATTGGCAGAGGTGTGAAGGGCGGAAACGGATTCAGTGGTGTATACGGATTTTGGGCAATCGTCACGATCAGCGCCCCGACCCCCACTGTGCCCAATAAAAACACAATCGTCAACAGATTTGCGAGGATTTGCTTTCCTGTTGGCGGAGTTCTAACAGGACGTGCCGTTGGTGCTTTCTTGGGCGGCAGCGGTGCTTTGGTGATCGGTTCTGCGATAACCTCAGCAGGTGGCTCTCCCGTGCTTTCTTCAACTGGCGTTTCGACCTCTGCCTCTCGGATTTCATCAACTAGAGGGGGTTCCGACGTCAATTCTTCAGGTGGGAACAGTGGGCCGCGAGGATCAAGCGACTTCTTGCGATCCTTGCGCCCAAAACGCCGTATCCCACCTGATGTCTGTTCGTCACTCATACGTTATTTGGCGCGTGTTTGGATAAAGTTGACCAACGCGACATTGCGAGCGCAGTCCGATGGGAAACTGACTTGTATGCGAGCAGATACCACCGTGCCGCCGGGACTCAGTAATTCCACGTAGTAGGTTTGGCCGTTGATCTTGTTGTCAACCGGCACTTCCCATCCACCCGGTCCATACAACGAATTGCTGCCGCTGTCTACAGTGCGGTCAAAGTTTGTCCCAAACACGTGTATCTTCAGGCCATTTAAGGGTGTGCCTTCAGTATTGAAGACTTGTCCACCCAACCCCTGCCACGCGCAGCCAGCCGTATTCGCGAAGTTTTGGGTCAGAATTACTTGTCCCTGTCGTAGTTCAAACAGATAGGGATTCTGCGTTGGCGCGAGGGTAGGTGTTGGCCCCGTTGGTGTTTCGGTTGGTAGTGGCGTTGGGCTAACCGACGGTGTAGAGGTAATGGTCGGAGTATCGGTTGGCGCTGGCGTATCCGTAATAGTGGGTGATACCGTTGCGGATGGTGGTATCGGCGTTGGCGACAGCGTGTTGGTCGGAGTCAAGGTATCCGTTGGCGTGAACGTAAACGTCGGCGGAAGCCCTGTAGTGGGTATTGGACTAGGCGTCAGCGATGGCAGGATCACTGCTGTTGGGAGAACCATCGCTGCCTCTTGTTTTTCAGCAGGCGGGCCAGCCAACCGCATGATGACGAAGACAATCGTCAGGATGGTCAATACCAGAAAGACCAAACTGATGACGTTGTAAATGGTTCCCTTGCCTTCTCCCATGCTAAACCCCCATCCTTAAGCGACTGCCGGTCCCAAGAACCGCATGATAACCCAAATAATAGTCAGTAAGGACAAAATCAAAAAGATGATACTAATCAGATTGTAAATCCGGTTTTGTCCCATGACATCATCTCTCTTTATTAGTTATATATCGAAATGAATTTTACCCGCCATAACGTTCGATGACCGCCTTATCATAAAGGGGCTTCAACCAATTATCGAATCGGGTTTGTGCGATATAGACCCGACGTTCCGGTTCAACTGGACGATCAGCGATCTCCAACACCTGTATCACATGATACCCTAATTCGGTTGCCACAGGTCCCGCAATTTGTCCTGCCTGCAAACTAAACGCGGCTTGCGCCAATTTCGGTGTTAATAGCTCATCCGCTGTGAACCAACCGAGGTCCCCACCGCGTTCTCGCGTGGTCTCATCCTGCGAATATTGGGCGGCGAGCGATGCAAAATCTTCTCCATTGCTGATTTTGGTCAGAATGTCTTTGGCGTCGCTTTCAGTTCGCAGCAGAATGTGTCGGGCATGAACCTGTTTAATATTACCTTCCAGATCAGCCGTTAAGGTGTCGCGCACTTTATTTGAGATCAGAGAAGTGCGTAAGATGTGTGGAAACTCCTCCGCCGTATAATTATTTGTCTTAAGCCATTCTGCCCAGCCTGTATCACCACCCGCTTGCTGAATTTGTGCTTGAAGTTCAGTCTGCACCTCGGCATCTGTTACGGTGGTATTCTGCGCAATTGCGCCTTGAATAATCAAACGTTCTTCAATCAACTGATTGATGACATCGCTTCTCAACGCATCGGGTGAAGCTGCCTCTACCTCTTGCTGTTTTCGCGCCAAGGCACGTTCAAACTCCGGTTCGGTGATGCCTTCTCCATTTACTTTTGCCACCAATTTTACCCCTGCCTCATTCGTCGGTAATTCACCGACTGCTGTGGATTGAGGTGCCGTATCAAGGGTGGATGTGGGGAGTGTTGTTGGATTTTGCGTTGCAGCAGGTGAACCGCCACATCCCGCAAGTAGGAGCAGGCCGAATGTGGCAGTAATTATCTTCAGACTGGTCAAAACAGCTTTTCCTTCAATGCTTGGCGGCGAATAAAATCATGTAATAATGGGCAAGTCTTTATTATGCTCTCACACCGCAAATGCGGCAAGTGCAGCCCTTTCTTGTAATAATGCATTCGGAATCATTATAGTGAACATCATGGTATATACAAACCATCTTGCATATCATTCGTCATATAAATACAGTGATACGTTTGACCCGCGCTTTGCATTCGCTTAACGAAGTTTCTCGATACGCTGTGGTAAAATCGGCTGTATGAAGCCTAAATCTTTCGTATCCTTGGCGATACTTTTTGCCGTCGTCATGATGTTGGCTGCTGCCTGCAATTTGGCGAACAATAATGAACCACCGACCTTGGTACCGCGTGTAACCGATACACCTTTGCCTACTATTGGTTATGAAACGGCTGTACCACCGATCCAGACCCCGCAATCACCTGATCAAAGCAGCGGTGCTCAAGCCAATCCCAAAACGGCTAAGGCTGCGATGGACGCACTCCTCGATCAAGTCGATACGGATCATCTTTTTATTCATATCACCACCTTGCAGAATCTCGGTACCCGACATGTCAATTCACCGGACTTGCCCAACTCCGGCGTGAATGCCGCTTATCGTTACGTTCGTGGGCAGTTTGATGCTATTGCGGCGAAGTCGGCTGGGCGTTTCGTGGTCGTTGACCAACCGTTTACGCTGAACTGGGCTGGTGTAACCACTACTCAACGAAATGTCATCGGCACGCTTTCCGGCACTGCGACAGGTGGTGGCATCATCGTTGTCGGCGCACACTATGACAGTATTTCTATTGATCCAAATGATCCGTCTTATCCGGCTCCCGGTGCAAACGACGACGCATCAGGTATGGCGGCGCTAATCGAAATGGCGAGCATATTAGCCCAGCGCCCACATCGTGCGACCATTCTCTTTGTTGCTTTTGGCGCCGAAGAAGTGGGCCGCATGGGCAGTAAAGCCTTTGTCAACCAGTACCGAAATATCCCCTTCAACTATATGTTTAATATGGACATCATTGGCAGCAGCACGGGTGCGAATGGTGAAATTAGTGATAACCATCTGCGTATCTTTTCGGCTGGGCCGGAAAGTTCACCGTCCCGCCAGCTCGCTCGTGCCGTCTATTGGATCGACTTCACCATGACGCCAAACATGATTATCGAATTGCAGGATTCGGAAGATCGTTTTGGACGCTATGGCGATCATATGTCGTTTAGTGAAGCGGGTTTCCCTGCCATTCGCTTCATCGAGTCGCTAGAAGACCGTGGTCGCCAACATACTCCCCAAGATGTGATTGGTGATATTCAGGCAACTTACTTACGTCGTATGACCCAGTCCATATTAGCTGCAATCACGGTTCTGGCAGATGGCTTGCCACCACCCAATAACATCACCTTCAGACCGGGCGAAGGAAACAAACGAACCTTGGTCTGGGAACCAATCCCCGGCGCATCAGGCTATAAGATTGGTCTTCGTAATCCCGGTTCCCTCATTATTAATCAAGAGTTTCCTTGGAACACGAATAGTGTCGAATGGGATGGTTTTCATCCGGAGATTGTGACCAGTTTAGTCATTTCAACCATTGATCAGAACGGTATGATGGGGCCGCCTTCACAAGAGATTCCCATTCCCCCATAAATCCCGAAATCAAAACGCCGACAGATTATTCTGGCGGCGTTTCTGTTCTGCCTAACTGACGGAATGGAACTTAGCTTTCGATGCCATTTGCAATGTAGGTGCAATCAGACTGGAAACGGAAAGTGTAGGTCTTGCTGCCATCCAGCGTTGGCCCTGATGCGACGAGCGAACCATCGGCCTCTGCGGCTAAGAAATCCCCTAAACCACTGCCGATGCTCACCGATTGTGCAGAAGCCTTAGCTTTGGCGATTTCCGTATTAATCAAGTCAAACTTCACGCTAATGGCGAGCGCATTGTTTCCATCTTTGCTGATGTCAATGACTTGTACGGATTCATTAGGTACACAGTACACGGCGAAGGGCGCACCCAGATCATAACCATTGACTCGTCCATCTTTGATTTGGCCGCCATTGACGCGTACCGTAACGGTTATTGGCTGTCCACCACCCGTGCTGCCACCGCCGCCTGTACCACCGCCACCACCTGCTGCTGCGGTAAACAGGGCTTGCAACTGCTCAAAATTGGTCCACGTATAGGTGTGTCCACCAAAGGTCGCCGTACCACCTGTAGGAGACAGGCCAGCCAATAGGGTTGCTGCCGCTGCACCTGCTGCGGGATCGTTGAACTTGAATTGGAGCGTGTCTGTACCCGTATAGCCATCAATTATTCCACCAACGGTTGCTCCATCACCGATAGTGACTATGTCATTGCCGTCACCCGCATCAATATTGCCATTGACGGTGCCATTATTAGTGATGCTGTCATTGCCCCCGATGCCTGAAGCGCCGGAATCCGCGACAATGTCTTTTCCGATGGTGCCGTTATTGACAATCGCATCGTCACCACCCCGGCCACCTTCAAGGGTGATAGCCGAATTGCCGTCGCCGCGAATTGAACCTGTAACAGTGCCGTTATTGACAATCGTGTCATTACCATTCTTGACGGTATTATCCTGTGTTTCGTCGCCGAGTATGTCACCCGTTATACCATTATTGGTTATCGAATCGTCACCGGGAATACCGGAAACATAATCGCCGCTAATTGAAACGGTTACGGTTCCATTGTTGACAATCGTGTCATTGCCACCGTTCCCTGAACCTGCGTTATCACCAGTGCTGCCATCTTGACCGTCTGCATCAATAAATGAAGTTGTGACTCCTGCACCCTGTGTGATGTTGTCATTGCCTAACTCACCGTCAATTTGATCATCGGGCGTGACAGGATTGGTCATGCAGTTAATAACATCATTGCCGGTAGTGCCATCACAATCGCCTGCGGCCTGTACTACAAGCAATCCGCCTATCAAAGTTAATAAGCTCATAATCAAAGCTCCGACTAACAAGCGATACTTTTTCGTCATAATCCCCTCCTAAATGCTTTCTTTGATTGCATCATTACAGAATTAATGAACGATCTTGCAATTGAATAAATTGGTTTTCCGCAGATGGTTTGAATAAACAAATCATCCAAAATATGCTTATGACATTAAACACTACAAATGAAAGAATACAAAATGGCTTGTTGCAGATAAATTACGTCTAAAATGAGAAGTTGTTAAACGCAAAGCCCGTTGATGGTCGACCAACGGGCTTCGAAAATAGTGATATGTGGTTCGGTACAGAGGTATTGATCAGTTATTCGGCTGCCGTGACTGGTTGGTTGAATACCGCCTTGCGCCGTGATGCCTCAGGATCGCGAACACTGTAATAAAACACCCACGCTGCCAGCAGACCGGCCACAATCGATACGGTAAACGTTGCGCCAAAACCGACACTGTCGGCCAGTGCGCCACCGATAAAGGGCGCAAGCAGTGCGAACGGTGCGGTTAAGGTATTGGCCAAACCGATATATAGGGGTTTGTGGCTTCCGACACCGAAAGCCTGTGTGAATGCCATTGCGACTGTCCACATGGAGGCATCCGCCAGCCCTGCGAGGGCATAAATTACATAGAACCAACCAATTTCCGGTGCGGTTACGGCCAGTCCTGCACAGAAACTCATCATCAGTGCGCCGCAGACCAGCACTGTGCGATGTCCCCAACGGTCGCCGATCCATCCTAACAACGGACTGGCGACTGTCTTCGACAGCAGTAGAACACCGGTCAAAATACCGGCAGTCTGCTCGTCCATGCCAAAATGTTTGACGGCATAAATCGTATAAAAGCCCAGTGCTACGTTCGCAAATTGAGCCAATGTTCGCGCGGTTAAGAACCAGCGGAAGTTTACATCCTCACGTAAAATCCCCCACATCTTTCGCCAGCCATAATCAACCGCGACGGCGGACTGAGTAGGTGCTTCATCGATTTCATGATCGTGGTGAGGTTCACGTGTAACAGCCAAAAACCCCATCGAGATGAACACAGTGATGCTTGTGACAAGGAAGCACACCACATAACCTTGGGGGTAGGGCATGTTCTTCAAGATATAGCCAGCGGCCACTGCGCCAGCCGCTGCGGTCAGATTGGCTAGTCCGGATTGTGTGCCGTAAAAAGTGCCGATGCGGTTTTTAGGCATCACCTTGGCGATCATACTTTGCCATGCGTTAGCGGCTAGCCCGCTGCCCAGTGCATAAATGATGAGCAAAATTAACGTCAATGCTAAGGCGAGCTGATCACCCAATAGAGGTATGGACATCGCAACCAGCATCAGCCCAATAAACGGCCAGCGTTCGTGGAACGTCATCCACAAAACAAACGGTTTGTATTGCCGCATTTTCGCTACACGTTTAGCCGTGAAAAGCTGAGGGAGCTGCCAGCCAATCGCATGAAACGAAGTGATCAAACCGATCAATACCGTTGACGCATGTAGGCTGTTTAAAAATAGTGGAATCACCGTCACAAATGAGGCTAATCCCAGTACCCCGACGCCATAAAAAACAGCGTCTAGTACATTGACGGTAAAATTAAAACGAACGTTCTTCCGAATCTCGGCTTGCCACATAAATTATCCTGTTGTCTCCTTAATCGCATTCTATCATGCGACACCTTTTTGCGGTCTTACTTGGCCTTATCTAGTCTCAATGGTATGCATCATCTTGAATCACCTATATGCCGGGGAATCAAATGGATGCGCTGACTCTGAGTAATTCTTACGATGTTCTGTTGACTTTTGCGGGTAGATTGCTTAAACTTTCCGTTATTGTCTTTTTAAGTGGATTTGATCATGATGAGTATTGGCACAACACTGCGTCGTCGCAGCCGTCGCCCGCAGACCAATGAGGTCTTGCAGGGAATTTTGTGCTGGTACTGATGCGACGTTGAAACGCGAACCAGATTGCAAAAACTCCCCCTGACCTCACAACTGAGGTTGGGGGGTTTTGTTTTATGGGATTGTAGCGATATTTTGTTGGGAAATTCATAAGCCAACACCTTGAAGGAGCAACAATGTCTGAGAAAATCAAAGTCGGTGTGTACGGCGCTTCCGGTTATGCCGGACAGGATGCTGTGGAAATCCTCGCTAGGCATCCGAATGTCGAGCTAGGCTTCGGCACCAGTAACACTTATGCTGGACAGCCGATTCCTTTTACGAACCTGAGTTATGTCCCGCCGGATCAGGCTGACCTGTCAGCCGTTGATGCGGTTGTTCTCGGCCTGCCGCACAAGGCCTCTGCGCCGATGGCCGCCAAAGCCCGCGCTGCTGGCAAAAAAGTCGTGGATCTTTCGGCAGACCTTCGTCTTGATACGCCTGAAGTCTATTCCAAATGGTATGGCGGCACCCATCCTAACCCTGAACTGCTGCCCGCGCCCTATGGTCTTCCCGAATTCAATCGTGAAAAACTCAAAGGCGCTGATCTCGTCGCCGCTCCCGGTTGCTATCCCACGACTACCTTGCTCGGAGTTGCCCCCGTTCTCCGTAATGATTGGCTGCTCGAAGGTGCGCCGATCATTGTGGATGCCAAATCAGGTGCTTCCGGTGCAGGACGCGAACCCAAACCAAATCTCCACTTTGTTGAAGTCTACGGCAACTTCTACCCGTACAATGCCGGACGTGTTCACCGTCACACAGGCGAGATTGAACAGGAGATGCACAAGCTCAACCCGAATGCGGGTTTGTTGATCTTCACGCCCCACTTGCTGCCTGTTGATCGTGGCCTTCTCGCCAGCATTTATGTGACCCTCAAACCGGAATATTCGGCTCAAGATGCACAGGCGCTCTACGAAGAAACCTATGGCTCCGAGCCTCTGGTCAAAGTCTTGCCCGCCGGTCAACTCGCCAGTCTTAAGCACGTCGTTCGTACCAATGGCGCGGCCATCAGTGTGACGCCTGTCACGGATCGTTACCTGCTCATCACTAGCGTTACCGATAACCTGCGCAAAGGCGCATCCGGTCAAGCGGTTCAATGTCTCAATCTCATGTACGGTTGGCCCGAAACCACAGGCCTTCTCTAATCTTGGCGACCTTGGCGTCTTGGCGGTTAAGCTTTCTTGGATGGTCTTTGAATGGTACTCTCGCCTGAAATCGCAGTGATAGCCTTTGGCCTGCTGGCATCCATGTCGTGGGGAACCGCCGACTTTAACGGCGGTCTTGCCACACGTCGACTGCCTGCGGTTGCCGTAGTAGCAGTAGCTCATTTTCTCAGCTTATTACTGCTCATTGCATTGGCTGTGCTGACACGCGAACCTATTCCGCCAACCACCGATTTCGTTTGGGGCGGATTAGCGGGTCTGGCAGGTATTGTTGGCCTTGTTTCCTTTTATCAGGCGTTGAGCTACGGACGCATGGGCATCGCCGCGCCGATGGTCGCTGTGCTGGCAACCTCCATTCCCCTGATTGTGGGCATCGCTTCAAGCGGCTTACCCCCGGCCATCCAACTGCTCGGTTTTGCTGTTGGACTCGTTAGTCTCATCATGGTGTCCTATTCCGATGGTCGTCTGCCAGAACGGAGAACATTGCTCCTAGCGCTTTTGGGCGGTTTGGGCTTCGGTGGATTCCTCCTGCTCATTCATCGTGTCGAATCAACAGCTGTGTTTTGGCCGCAGGTCGCCGCTCGTGCCGTATCATCTTCGGTTCTCTTATTGATTACGCGCACTGCTCGTCTCGAATGGCGACCACGCGATGCGCGTCACTTAACCAGTGTTGTGCTGGCCGGAGTTCTGGATGTCACGGGGAATATCTTTTTCATGCTGGCGTCGCGCGCTGGACGCTTGGATATAGCAGCAGTCGTTTCATCGCTCTATCCGGCCATGACCGTATCCTTGGCGTGGCTCTTCCTTAAAGAACGCCTGACCCGTATCCAAATTTTCGGTATCATCGCAGCACTTCTAGCAATTATGCTAATTTCTTCAGGCTAAGGAATAACTAACCCATGAAGGATAAGCACAAAGATCGCAAAATACCTTGGTTTCCCATAACTTGTTTATTCACACTGCTGTTTGTCGTTGCGATGTGTGTTGGCAGTTTTTCACTCGTGTGGGGCAACTCGAACGTTATATGCCTTGGGACACCTTTTCCTACTAATGCTGATGTGGAGCGTAGGGCGTATCTGAAGTTTCCTCGGTCGGCTGGCAATATCGAATTTCATACGAATGGAGTTAATCGTAAAGCCGGTTGTACCATTTGGGTGAAGTTTGACATGCAAAGTAAGGACATAGACGGTTTTTTAAGTGCCACACTAGTCGAAAAATTGACGCCAAAAAGTTCGTTCAGTGATACATCTCTGTATTTCATGCAAAAGCAGGGATGGATTCTCACAGGAGATTATCTTGGAGGATATGCGCAAAGCACAAGTGACCCTAGCGTTGTATATACAGACCAGTGGGTTTTTGCTGATACGACCAATCCCCAAACGTGGAAGATATATGTTGTAGTGAACAAAGAATGGCTTTAATCTCTAGGAGTAAATTGTGCTTAATCCTGTTTTAGTCAAAGTCAGCGGTCACGAACTGGATGACCCCGCCTATTTAGCCGAATTCGCAGCCGCCATCAAGTCGCTGAATACACCAACCGTTGTCGTTCACGGTGGTGGTGCCGAAATCACCGCCATGCAAAAAGTCATGGGCATTGAACCGCGCTATCTGGATGGCGTTCGTATCACTGATCTAGACTCCCTCAAAATCGCCGAGATGGTCATGTCCGGTTCGGTCAATAAGCGCCTTGTTCGCTGCCTGCTGAATGCCGGACTGGACGCGCTCGGTCTATCCGGAGTGGATCGTGGCCTTGTTCGTGCCCGTCAGATGCAGGTCGCAGGTCATGATATGGGTTTTACGGGAGAAGTCGTCTCAGTACGCGGTGAAGTCGTCCTCGATCTTCTCGATAAAGGCATCACGCCCGTGATCTCACCGGTCTCTCTTGGAGAAGAAACCAACTTCAACGTCAATGCTGATCATGTCGCCGGAGCTCTAGCCGCAGCCATCAACGCCAACCGCGTAGTCTTTCTCACCAACGTCGAAGGTGTTCTGGTCGATAACAAGGTCGTGCCCACACTCTCGCCCGAACAAACCCAACAGCTAATCGAAAACGGTACCATCTTTGGTGGCATGATTCCCAAAGTCAAAACCGCACTCCATGCCCTTGATACCGGTGTTCACAGCGCGGTTATTACCAACTTGAAAGGCTTGGCATCCGGTGGAGGTACAACCTTTGCCAAGTGATGAAAATGATACTGGGATCAGCAAATCAGGTTTCAAGATAGTGTTCCCATTACTGTGGTTGATCTTGGTTTTGGTGTTGTTTGCGCTTATTGCATTTTTTACACTAACAGGAAAATGTGATCCGTCTGTGATGAATTGCACTTGATGTAGAGACACGGTACGCCGTATCCAAAATCGGAATCTTAACGACTGTGATTGAACTATGTTGAACTACGACCAAATCAGCACAACCTATGACAATGTTCGCCAAGCCGACCTCGATTTGGTGGCATATCTCGCGCGTGAGGCCGACGTCACTGAATCGTCTTTTGTCTTGGATATTGGCTGTGGCACGGGCAACTATGCCAATCTGCTTCAACGGCTAACTCACGCCCATGTCTTCGGCGTCGAACCGTCCGAAGGAATGCTCACCAAAGCGCGTCAGAAAAATCCGAACTTGGTTATTCTACAATCCGACGCTGAGCATTTACCATTTGAAGCCAGTACCTTTGACCTCGTTTATATGACCGATGTCATCCATCACATTTCGCATATCGACATCATGTTCGCTGAGGTGATTCGCATTTTGAAGCCAAGTGCAAAAGTCTGTATCGTCACCCAATCGCATAGTCAAATTGATAAGCGCCCCATCACCAGTTTTTTCCCGGCCACAGCATCCGTTGATAAGGCGCGTTATCCGGATATTCCCCAGATCATATCGGCTGCGACAGCCCAAAATCTGACATTCCTGAAATCGGAATTGCAGAATGAAGGCAAGCCGATGATCTTGGATGAAGCCTTTCTCACCTTAGTCAAAACCAAAGGCTATTCCATGTTAAGGTTGATCTCCGATAATGACTATCAAGCAGGGCTTAACCGCCTTGAACATCAGCTTCAGCAAGGCAGCATTCAAGCCGCTCAAGCCGGTGATACTTTAGTCTGGTTTTCAAAATGATGGAGCACTAATCATGGCTCTTGAGATGCGCTACCAAGCTGTGCCGGAAAGTTGGAAATGGATTCCACCGCCTGAGCCGGCAAAGACCACTCATACCGGATCGATGTTCGCTTTCCTTGCATCCGAACAGCCACCTTCACAACCGGCACCCGTCTGGCCGCCGCGTCTGGAAACGCAGCCGACTGCGACCCCCGCAGGTGCAGATTTTGGCTCGGAACTGCTCAATCTCATACGTGAGAATCCTGACCTTGCCAAGCGCAACTGCTTTGTCGGTCATTACTGGGATCCATTGTCGGCGGAGATGAATTGCAGGGAATTAAATTTAACAACACAGCGATTTTTTTCCTGCCACATAGTGAACTTCAAACCACCTGCTACCATCTCAACCAGATTAAGCCGGAGCATCTCGCCGAACACTACGATGTACAGGCCATGATTCGCTTAGGTGTTTATGAGAGTATTGCGCTCCTTGGCAAGGACAAAATCTTCGCTGAACTCTGGTATACCTTTGCTCGCCTGCGCGACTTTTATCTGGATGTCGCCGCTCATGAAGAAGGTGTTATAGCCTATATGTCGTGATGTAAAATACAGTACACAAACATGACGCTGTTTGTGCGTTCGTAAACGAGCCGCTAGAGGTGAAGTTATGCCTAACGAACAGCAGCGTATCGAGGAGCTTCACGCCCTCGTGCGTTATATTTACCGGGAACGCTTGGCGGAGAAAATCATCACCGCCTTTGATGAAGCGCTTGCAGACAAAGAAGACCCTGCCGAACGCCGTGAAGTAATTGAACACTGGCTGGACTTCTATCAGGCGCACAAGTATCGCAAGCTCATGCGCCGCCGCCGTGCCACTGATAAAGAGCGGATGACAGCTTGCTCGGCCTGTGGTTATCCGATTTCGCAGCGCCATCACTTGTGGGACATTGCCACACATGGCGAGAACGCAGTCACTGTACAGTTATGCCCCAACTGTCACGAACTGCACCATCTGATGTATAACGCGCTCGCACGGGACTCAAGTTATAGCCAGAAATTGGTGCGGCATGTACTGGACTCAGGCAAGATCGTTCCGGAAGCAGCAATGCGAATTTATGGATGGTTACGTGCCATCCTTGCCTACGAAATTGAAAGCGGTTGGTTGGAAAGCTATAAATTGTCTGATCTATGGATCGAAGAAAAGCTTGGCTGGAATGAATATATCCGGCGCTCGCAAACATCCACCACTTGAGACTCTGATCGGTTCTATCATCTGTGAATTATAGACTGGAGATAAAACAACTCATGCCCGCAGCGACGACACCAACCATGACTGAACAACTCATTCATGATGAGAATGATCATATTGTCCAAACCTATAAGCGTCCGCCTTTCGTACTCGTACATGGCGAAGGCTCGACCTTGTTCGATAGTGAAGGTAAACCCTATCAAGATTGGGTTGCAGGCATCGCAGTCAACGCCCTAGGCTATAACGATGCTCGCCTGACCCAAGCCATTCAAGCTGCCTCGATGGGCTTAATTCACACCAGCAACCTCTATTACACCGCCCCTCAGATCGAATTGGCGAACCTGCTGGTCGAAAAATCTTTTGCCGACCGTGTGTTTTTCAGCAACACTGGTGCGGAAGCCAATGAGGGCGCGGTCAAGTTTGCCCGTAAAGTGCAATACGAAAAGGGCTTACACGGCAAAACCGAAATCGTCTGCTTCACCGGAGCCTTCCATGGTCGCACGATGGGCGCGGTTGCCTTGACCCCCAAAGAGAAGTACCAGAAAGCCTTCATGCCCCTCATGCCGGGTGCTGTCCTCGCTGAATTCAACAATCTCGAAAGTGCTAAAGCTGCCATTGGTGAAAAGACTGCTGGCGTCATTGTCGAACCCATTCAAGGCGAAGGTGGTATAAACATCGCTACGCCTGAATTCCTACATGGTCTGCGCGACTTGTGTAACGAACACGGGGCTGTTCTCATTTTCGATGAAGTCCAGTGTGGTTTGGGACGTACCGGCAAGCTCTGGGCGCATGAATGGAGCGGTGTTACCCCCGACATCATGACTCTCGCCAAGCCTTTAGCGGGTGGCCTTCCCATTGGTGCCATTTTGATGACCAACGCAGTTGCCAGTGCCATGCATGCCGGTGAGCACGGCACGACCTTCGGTGGTGGCCCGCTTGTGACCAGCGTTGCCAAACACGTTTTGCAGCGCATCAGTGAACCCGAATTTCTCACACATGTCAACGAAGTCGGCGACTATCTCGTGGATCGTCTCTCCGAGATCAACAGTCCCATCATCAAAGAAGTGCGTGGCAAAGGCTTGATGGTCGCTCTCGAATTGACCATTGATGTCAGCAACATCATCGACAAAGGCTACGAACAGGGTTTGCTCTTGGTCAACGCTGGAACCAATGTCATTCGTTTAATCCCGCCGCTGATCATCGAAAAGTCAAACGTTGATAACCTTGTGGAGAAACTCACCACCATTTTCTCAACCACCTAGTGTGGTACGGGGTTGCTGTCGGCAAACCCTCGCTTGCGTTTTCTCTGTGTCTCTGTGGTTCATTTATTAAAGGATTTTCTCAGTGACCGAAGTCCAATCCTCTATCGACTATGTGCCCGGTTTTCGTGTGGCAGGCGTTCACGCTGGGCTAAAGAAAAATGGTGCGCTGGATATGGCGCTCATCGTCAGTGATGCCCCCTGTATTGCCGCAGGCGTGTTCACGACCAATTACATGAAAGCTGCGCCTGTTTTGTATGACATGGAAGTGCTGCATAACAACAAAGATCACGTCTTTGCGGTTGCCATCAATACCCGATGCGCCAATGCCTGTACCGGTGATCATGGGCTGGCCAATGCCCATGAGATGGCGCGTCTCACCGCCGCCAAAATCGGTCATGCGCCGGATGAAGTGTTGGTGATGTCAACAGGTGTCATCGGCACGCAGCTTCCAATGGATAAGATCGCGCAGGGTATCGATCTAGCTGCCGCCTCGCTCGGTAAAGATTGGCCCGCGGCGGCTGCTGGCATCATGACCACCGACACGCGCCCTAAGATGGCATACGTTGAGGTCACCACTTCGAATGGAGCGCGCTACCATATCGCTGGCATCTCCAAAGGTGCGGGTATGATTGCCCCCAATATGGCGACCATGCTCAGTGTCGTCGTCACTGATGTAGCGCTGCCAATCGATACCGCCAAAGGGCTGCTCCAATCCGCCGCCGAAGTCAGCTTTAACCGTGTTGTCGTTGACGGCGATATGAGTACCAATGACACGCTGCTGCTCTTAGCAAATGGTGTCAGCGGCGTGACCCTGCAATCGCCTGATGACTTTACAGCTTTCCACGAAGCGCTGACCGCCGTCTGTCGCAAACTGGCGCAGGACATCGTCCGCGATGGTGAAGGTGTTACCAAGTTCATCACCCTCACCGTGCGCGGTGCGTCTTCACCCGAAGCTGCCCATCAAATCGCGAATACCATTGCCACTTCGCCACTGGTCAAAACCGCATTCTTCGGTAATGATGCCAATTGGGGGCGTATTGTCGCGGCGGCGGGCAGGGCAGGCGTAACGATTGATCCCAACTTGGTCAGATTGTGGATTACCCCCGGCGAAACCGAGGATTTTAATTTAGGTTCACTGCTGCTCTTTACCAACGGTATGCCTTCCGGTTATGGCGAAGAACAAGCCTCCATGATTTTCAAGGAGTCGTCAGTCAGCATTTTGCTTGATCTTGGCATGGGAACCGGTTCAGCCACAGTCTGGACATGCGACCTCAGCCACGATTACGTCTCGATTAACGGCGACTATCGTTCTTAATTCTCTTTCTTCTCTGTGTCTCTGTGGTTAGCTAAGTATTTTGGGTGGTGAAAATGATTGGATGTCTCGCGCTCGAAGACGGGCGGATTTTTAAGGGAACGGGTTTTGGTGCTGAAGGCATACAGACGGGGGAGTTAGTCTTCAACACCTCTATGACGGGCTATCAGGAAATCCTGACCGACCCCTCCTACCACAAGCAAATCGTCACCATGACGGTTTCGCATGTCGGCAACACAGGAATCAATCTGCACGATCCCGAATCAGAACGCATTTGGGTGTCAGGCTTTATCGTTCGTTCCCTTAGTCCGGTCGTCAGCAATTGGCGTGAGCAGGGTGACCTCGACACCTACCTCAAGACCCACGGCATTATTGGCATATCCGATGTGGCGACTCGTGCGCTCGTTCGTCACATTCGCAGCGTTGGCGTCATGCGCGCGGCCATTGCGCATGGCGAAGCAGCCAACGATCCGCAAAAGTTGGTCGAGATTGCCCGTCAATCACCGGATATGTCCGGTTGGAATCTGGTCGATGATGTCACCTGCGCTGAACCCTACAATTGGGATGAACGCAGCGACCCGCAGTGGTATCGTGACCATCACTATGACCCTGTTGGCCCGCTGATCGTTGCCTATGATTTCGGTATTAAGCGCAACATCCTTCGTATGATGACCGACCGTGGTTTGCGGGTGACCGTTGTTCCATCTCATACCACTGCCGCCGAAGTCCTTGCCATGAATCCGGCAGGCGTATTCCTCAGCAATGGCCCCGGCGATCCTGCCGCCGTGACCTATGCTATCCAGAACGTCAAAGATTTGCTTGGCAAGCTGCCGGTTTTCGGCATCTGCCTCGGACACCAAATTATCGGCCTTGCGCTCGGTGGTACAACCGAAAAGATGCGCTTCGGACATCGCGGCGGCAATCAACCGGTGAAGAACCTGCTTACAGGTGTAGTCGAAATTAGCAGCCACAATCACGGCTTCGCGGTGACACCGGATAGCAATCTCTCCGGCGCGGAAATTACCCACATCAACCTCAACGACAACACAGTTGAAGGACTGCGTCATGTGGGCTTGGGTGTCTTCAGTGTTCAGTACCATCCCGAAGCAGCCCCCGGCCCTCATGACTCGCTCTATCTATTTGACGAGTTTGTAGGTCGTGTCAAATCTTCAGTAACAACCGTCTGATTAGAAAATTTTGTAGGGCCACAGCATGTTGTGGCCGTGAATAATTTCATCCACTCAAGGGGAAGAGAACATTGTCACCGCGATTGATCATGCTCGTCTGAAATCGTGTTTGGCTGCCGAAAAGCAGCGTTTCATCAAAGAACATCCGCGTTCGCAGAAGTTGTTTCAAGAAGCCAGCTCCAACTGGCTCTCCGGCGTTCCCATGCATTGGATGGTCAAGTGGGCAGGGGCTTTTCCAGTCTTTGTCGATCATGCTTCGGGTGCACATTTTACCGATGTCGATGGGCACGAGTATTTAGATCTCTGCCTCGGTGATACAGGAGCCATGACTGGACATGCACCGCAGGCTACGTTGGATGCGATTGCCAAACAGTCCGCGCGGGGCATCACCTATATGCTTCCGACCGAGGACTTGCTCTGGGTCGGACGTGAACTCGAACGTCGCTTTGGCTTGCCATATTGGCAGCTTGCCCTGACTGCGACCGATGCCAACCGATTTGCCATTCGCCTTGCTCGACAGATCACTGGACGCAGCCGCGTACTGGTTTTTAACTGGTGTTATCACGGCACGGTTGATGAAACCTTTGTCACCTTGCAGGGTGGCATTGCTGTTCCGCGTCGTGGCAATGTCGGCCCATCAATTGACCCCGCTTTTACCACGCGTGTCGTTGAATTTAACGACATTCCCGCTTTGGAAGCGGCTCTTGAAGTTGGCGATGTCGCCTGCGTCTTAGCTGAGCCGGTCATGACCAACATTGGCATCATTCATCCACAGCCCAGTTTTCATGACGCGCTCCGCGAAATCACGCGCCGCACAGGAACGCTGCTTATAATCGATGAAACCCATACGATTTGCACTGGCCCCGGCGGTTATACGGCGGCTCACAATCTTCAGCCGGATATATTGACCATCGGTAAGCCGATTGCGGGTGGAGTGCCTGCTGCCGTCTATGGCTTCAGTGCCGATTTCGCCGCGCGCATCAGCGCCAACATGAGCATCCAGCATGCCGATACTGGCGGCATTGGTGGCACCTTGGCAGGCAACGCCTTATCAGTAGCGGCTATTCGCGCGACCCTAGAGCAGGTACTCACGCAAGAGGCCTACGATCAGACCATCCCCTTAGCTGAGCGTTGGACAGCAGGCGTGCAGTCCGTGATTGATAAGTATCAACTGCCTTGGCATGTCACGCAGTTAGGCTGCCGCGCCGAGTATTGGTTCTGCCAAAATGCGCCTCAAAATGGTGGCGAAGCCGTTGCCGCAACCGATGATGATCTAGATCACTACATGCATCTCGCCGCCTTGAATCGCGGTATTTTGCTGACGCCCTTTCACAACATGGCACTCATCGCCCCACAAACAACCGCTGCCGATATTGATCGTCATACCGAAGTGTTTCGTGAAAGTGTTGAGCAGCTATTTGTTGGATAGAGTTAAGATTTCCAATAATTAAGTATTGGCAAGGAATAAGGTTGATAGCTACGGTATAAAATGAGTAAATAATATTGGGTTGTCGTAATGTTATGGGGTGCGCCTGATTTTAACCTCAACATTTAGCAGCCACTTTTCATAAGGAGTTACTCATGCCCGTAACTGTGGAACGCGTTCCCGATAAGCCGGTTATTATTCTGCACTATGAGGGATTTCTCGATCTCGAAACGGTTAAATCAGCCTTTATCCAAAGTGCGGCTCTCGCTGCCCAAATTGAAGGGACTGTCTATCGGATCGCGGACGTGAATAACGCCGACAGCAACTTTGTTGAGATTGTGAAGATCATTAAAGCCAGTCGTGCCAATGTACAGGGCAACGCGACCGATACCAAATTTCAGGTTATTTTTGTCGGCCAAAATCAACTGATACATTTCTATACGGATGCGCTTAAACAGCTTGGCGCGGCGCCCATCCCGATTTTTCATACTATGGAAGATGCGCTGCATTTCGTCGAACTGGATAAGCAAAAGATCGCTTGAAACATTCGGTAGAGTCTTAGAAAGAAGGGTGTAGTTATGCCCGTTAAAGTTGAAAAGTTGCCCGATAAGCCTGTGATCATTTTGACCTATGAAAGTCATATGGATGTGGAAACTGTCAAATCAGCGTTTAGTCAAAGTGCCACCATTGCCGCGTCGATTGACGGTATCGTCTACCGTATCTCGGATGTTCGCAAGAGTGAAGGCAGTTTCGCCGATGTTGTGAATGTCATTAAAGCTATTCGTGTAAATACAGTAGGTTCATCTGCCGATCCTAAGATTAAAGGGGTATTTGTGGGCAACAATCAATATGCTCGGATGTATGCCGACTTTTTGAAACAGGAAGAGTTTGGTATCACCAATATTCCTTTTTTCAAAACGCTCGAAGAAGCACTGGAATATATCGAATTGGATCAAAAGCGCTCGTAAAACAGTCGAATGGGGGAGACACATGCCTGTTAAAATCGAACCCGTACCTGATGAACCGGTGGTCATCGTCACCTTCGATGGTCACTTGGATGTTGAAACCGTGCGCAAGGTATTCGTGGAAACAGCAGCCATCTTTGCGAATTTTGAAGGCGATGTCTATCGTATCGCCGACATTCGTACCGCCAAAATCGGCTTTGTCGATCTGATAAACATCGTCAAAGCCGTTCGCGGTGGGCTTCCCGCCTCGTCAATTGATCCGCGCGTACACGGCATCTTTGTCGGTCAAAATCAGTTCGCTCGCATGTACGCCGACTTTGTAAAGCAGATGGGCGGCACACCCATTCCCATCTTTGCTACCATGGAAGACGCGCTCGAATACGCTCATCTGCAACTGAAATCGGCGACGTAGCGCTTTGCCCAACTCCATCCTATCTGTTGCTCGTCACTTCTGACGATAGGGATGGTTAGCAACATTTGATAGAATAAATTCTGACATACTATCCATGCCTTTCCGTTCATCGGCTAAATATTAAGCGCGCAAAATGTCAAATCCAATAAATGTGAACGGGCTGTTGATGCCGAATGATTTTGATCATCAGTCATATGATCGTGTCAACGATATAGTGAGTGCAAAATCATCATTGGATATTGATGCATGGGGAAAATTTGCAGCTTCTTGGAATGGTGTTTGCTATCGTTTTCGCGCTTGTACCGATCATAGTCACATGTTTACTGAAGCAATAACGGCGCAACAAGATTCGGAAAGTCGTTATATCCAAGAACGTGAATTGTTTAGTTTCTTTGTCTCTGGACTATCAGTAATCGAAAGTTTTTGTTTTGCTTTGTTTGCTCTTGGTAGAATGTTGCAACCCCTTGATTTTCCACTCTTAAGTGATGAGGATGAACGGAAAGTAAAGCCTTGTGAAACATCTAAAAAGTATCAAGAACTTTTTCCAAATGATGAAATTAGTCAAGAACTTGCTAGACTTGTCGGAGTCAGTATCTCAAGTAAGGATAAGAGTTGCAAAGGAGCCGACACGCAATATACCGAATGGTTGAATGTCAGAAACATTCTGGCACACCGCGCGTCAACTACACGATTAATTACTTTACAAACCGTTAATAGTGGTTTGAAGCGTCAAGCCCCTCAATGGAAGCGAATGCCTAAATTTGAATTTGATCAAAATACAACTGAATCAAGACGAATTTGGTTGTTGGAAAAGCTGAATCTGCTTCTACAAAAATCGCAGAAGTTTGCTATTGATCACTTTATCTAGTTTTTCTTGATTTCGTTACTAAGATCGTCATTCAGACTTGCAACTTGTCTCTTGTAACTTGTAGCTAGGAAACCACATGCCCAAACGAACCGACATCCACACCATTATGGTCATCGGCTCTGGCCCCATAGTCATCGGCCAGGGCTGCGAATTCGATTATTCAGGCGTGCAAGCCTGTAAAGTGCTCCGCCGCGAAGGTTACCGCATCGTCCTTGTCAACTCCAACCCCGCCACCATCATGACCGACCCGGAGTTTGCCGACGCCACCTATGTCGAGCCGCTCACCCCCGAACTCTGTGAGCGTATCATCGAGCAGGAAAAACCCGATGCCATCCTGCCCACTGTCGGCGGACAAACTGCGCTCAACCTCGCCCTCGCGCTGCATGAGTTGGGCATCCTCAAAAAGTACAACATTGAACTCATCGGTGCGTCTTTTGACAGTATCCAACTTGCTGAAGATCGCCAGCTCTTCAAAGACGCCATGACCGAAATCGGCCTCAAATCCCCGCCTAGCGAAGTCGTCGCTTCTGTGGATGCCGCCGTCAGCGCTGCTAGCAAACTCGGTTATCCAGTACTCGTGCGCCCATCCTTTACCCTCGGCGGATCAGGTGGCGGTGTCGCCTACAGCGAAGCGGAACTCCGAACCATCGCCGAGCGTGGTATTAAGCTCAGTCCAGTAGGGCAAGTGCTCATCGACATGAGCCTCCTTGGCTGGAAAGAGTACGAACTTGAAGTCATGCGGGACGCGCGTGGCAATTTTGTCGTCGTCTGCTCCATCGAAAACCTCGACCCGATGGGCGTCCATACCGGCGACAGTATTACCGTCGCGCCCGTCCAAACCCTCACCGATAAGGAAATGCAGCGCCTCCGTGACATGTCCAAAGCCGTGTTGGATAAAGTCGGCCTCGCGACCGGCGGTGCCAATGTCCAGTTCGCCGTCAGCCCTGAGGATGGTGAAGTCTACGTCATCGAGATGAACCCGCGTGTTTCGCGTTCCTCAGCCCTCGCCAGCAAAGCCACCGGCTTCCCGATTGCCAAGATCGCTGCGCTGCTGGCAGTCGGCTTCTCCCTCGATGAAATCCCCAATGACATTACCCGCGTCACGCCTGCCAGCTTTGAACCCTCACTGGATTATGTCGTCGTCAAAATCCCGCGCTGGAACTTTGAGAAGTTCAAAGGGGTAGATCGCGTCCTCGGTCCACAGATGAAAGCCGTTGGCGAAGTCATGGCGATTGGCCGCACCTTCCCCGAAGCGCTCCAGAAAGGCATCCGTGCCCTCGATATTGGCATCATGGGCTTCGGCAGCAAATTGGGTGAAGCCACGCCCGAAATGCTCAAGGTGCCCACTGCCCAGCGCCTCTTCCAGACTGCCTCTGCGCTGTTCAATGGTATGCCGCTCGAAGAAGTCAGCAAGACCACTGGCTTCGATCCGTGGTTCGTCCGTCAGATGGGCGACATCATCGCTATCCAGCACAAAATCCTCGACAAAGGCCTCACAATTCCCCCTGCCTCGCTTGCGGGGAAGGGGTCAGGGGAAGGGGTATTAGACGCCGCCGACTTCCTCAAACTCAAGCGCTATGGCTATAGTGACGCTCACCTTGCCCAACTGCTCGGTTTGCCCGAAACTCAAGTCCGCAGCTACCGCAAATCGCTCGGCGTTGTGCCTTCCTATTACCGGGTGGATACCTGCGCTGCCGAGTTCGAAGCTCATACGCCCTATCTCTACAGCACCTACGAAGAAGGCGACGAGTCCGAGCCGACCGACCGCAAGAAAGTCATTGTCCTCGGTGGCGGACCCAACCGCATCGGGCAGGGCATCGAGTTTGACTACTGCTGCGTTCATGCCTGTTTCGCCCTCAAAGACCTCGGCTACGAAACCATCATGGTCAACTGCAACCCCGAAACCGTCAGCACTGACTATGACACCGCTGACCGTCTCTACTTCGAACCGCTCACCGTTGAGGATGTTCTCAACATCATTGACGCCGAAAAGCCCGATGGTATTCTCGTTCAGTTCGGTGGACAGACCCCCCTCAATCTCGCCCGTGCTCTAAGCGAAGCTGGTGCGCCCATTTGGGGTACATCCTACGACACCATCAACTTGGCTGAAGATCGCAAGCACTTCAACGCGCTTATGCAGGAGCTTGAAATCCCGCAGCCCGATGGTGGCACAGCCCTCACACGTGATGAAGCCCTCGCGGTCGCCAATCAAATCGGCTATCCTGTGCTCATTCGCCCCAGCTATGTCCTCGGCGGGCGTGGTATGGAAATCGTCTTTGATGACGCCGCGCTGCTCAACTGGATCAACACCAACATCGAATGGAATGGTCATCCGGTGCTCATCGACCGCTTCTTGGATGACGCCTTCGAAGTCGATGTTGACGCCCTTTGCGACGGCCAAACCGTCACCATCGGCGGCATCATGGAGCAAATCGAGGAAGCTGGGATTCACAGCGGTGACTCGGCCTGTGTCCTCCCGCCCTACAAGATCACCCGCTATCACCTCGAAATCATCCGCGAATACACCGAGCGCATCGGCCTCGCCTTGAACGTCAAAGGCGCGTTCAATATTCAATTCGCCATTCGCGATGAAGTCGTTTACGTTCTCGAAGTCAATCCGCGTGCCAGCCGGACGCTGCCCTTTGTCAGCAAGGCCACAGGCGTGCCTCTCGCGCGTTATGCCGCTCAGATTGCCGCAGGAAAAACCCTCACCGACTTGAACTTTCTCGCCGAGCCGATTGTCGAGGGCAACTTCATCAAGGAAGTCGTCTTACCCTTCCAGAAATTCCCCGGCGTTGATGCTCGCCTCAGCCCCGAAATGCGCTCGACTGGTGAGGTCATGGGGCATGCCTCGACCTTCGGCCATGCCTATGTCAAATCGCAAATGGCAGCTAATTCACCGCTGCCACAGTCCGGCACGGTCTTTATTAGCGTCAACGACAACGACAAAGCGGCTGCCCTCAAAATCGCCCGTGATTTGCATCAACTCGGCTTTACGCTGACTGCCACCGCAGGTACAGCCGCCGCGCTCTCATCGGCTGGACTGCCTGTCACCACCGTCAAGAAAGTCAGTGATGGCTCGCCCAACATTGTTGATTCCGTCCGTGCAGGTGACATCGCCCTCATCATCAACACCCCGCGTGGCGGTCAAGCCCATGAGGACGGCTCACTCTTGCGTGGCACGGCCATTGCCTATGGCGTACCCATCATCACCACCTTAACCGGTGCGATGGCCGCTGTTCAAGGCATCCGTTCGCTGCGAAATAAACCTCTCCGCGTTCGCAGCCTCCAAGCCCACCACGCCACCGTCTAGTTACGATCTCGGGGCAAGCCACTCGCTTGCCCCTTACCCTTATTCCCTCCCCGTTGACACGATTTTCGCATTTATTGGGCTGACGAGTTATACTCTCACTAACAAAAAGGGATGTACCGCCAGTTCCCGATCTCCGTCTACCAACCATAGACTCCCCGTTTTTGACGAAAAGTTTGGTGCCGCCCGTGCAAGAGCGCTCTAGTCTAAGCGTTCTGCAGGCAATTCTCGCTCATCAAACATCGCCCAAAAGACTTATAACCACCAGCGAGCGTGTCTCGTGCTTGGAAGACTTTCGCTTCACTATCGGTAGCGTGTTTTTTTGAGTTAGCTTGTCTATCCATGTCCAACAGCGAAAAACTCACCGTCAGCGTCCATTGTTTCGAATATCCGAAGTTCGAACCATTTCAGCGTATGAACCGGTTGTGTGTCACTTTATTTGTTGAAGGGAAAAGGTTATGAAGCTCAATGTCAAGACAGTTCTTGCCGCAGTCGTAATCGTAGTTACGGTTGTACTGGCGATGAATTCCGTTCGTCCGCTTACCTATTCAGGTTTGGGTTTGAATTTCCCGGTCGGTCAGGGTGCTGTAACCATCACCAATTCCACAAAGGATGCCATTCCGGTTCAGTTAGTTGGTAATGGATACGGTTCCTTTGTTGTGTTCAGCAAGACCGATGGTGTTGCTGGAACGTCGGTCAAACAGACGGTAGGTTCGACCACTAACCAGTTGTGGGCCTTTAATCAGCCGGTGGGTGTAACGACCTTCTCGGTTTCCAAGGGCAGTAACGTAAAGTATGTCGCCGGTGCCGATACACGCCTGCAAGCCAGCGTCCAGCCCATGACGGGCGATGAAACGCGCAATGTCGGACTCTTGGCGATTGCCGTCATTCTGGCGTCTCTGTACTACATTTCTTCACAGGATAAGCATAGCCTTATTCGCAAGCTGATGCGCCGTGAAGCGCCAGTCGTTGCTGTACCCGTTGTCGCAGCGTCTGCTGCGGATCCCAATCGTGGACGTGACGGTCGCATGTATTCCAACTACGGTAAAGATGATTGACTGTCGCGCTGTAACTTAAGCTGAAAAGGTGGGGCAAACCGTCTGCTTGCCCCGCTGCGTCTTCTTCATGGCGATTTACTTTTCAAAGCCACTCGATTCGCTTTGCATTTCTCGAGAATTGTATCGAGATTTTCATCATTCACCCCTCGATAAACGACTTCTTCAACTGCTGTATAGGCTACCGGATTGATCAATACAATGTGTATTTGGCTTGCGATACTTGGATTATCCATTTTGACATTAAGTCCAACCGTCAAACCCATTTTAATCTCCTCCCAAGTGAAGGGTTCGTCAGTTTGGTTTGTTGCTTTTGCGTTAATGACACCCACTAATGCCGATTGCAAACCCTGAATTTGTGTCCCACCATCCATACGCCAAGTATTCACATATGACTTGATAACGGTCTCATTTGAGTTCGTAAATTGGAGCGCGAGTTCGACCTCGATTTCTTCCTGCCGATTATCCCTATCCATCACGTATGTTCCTCGATAATAAATAATCTCATGAAGAACAACTTGACCGATGTTGCAATCGCGAACGACATCAGCCATACCGTTTGGAAATCGAAATTCAGTCTTGAGCTTAGGAGATGTGCGTTCATCAAAAATGCTAATGTTTATCCTACTTGCCAAATACGCGGTTTCCCTAAGTCGATTGACAAGAACTTCGTAATCAAAATCGACTGCTTCAAAAATCGTGAAGTCAGGCCGAAATGTGATTGCCATTCCTAGAGGTTCATTGGGTTCGAGCGCTCTTACTTGCGTTACTTTTGTTTGGGGGATACCTTTGTTGTATTCCTGTTTCCACAAATACCCATTGTAGGCACTTTCAATAGATAGTGCTGCGCAAAGAGCATTAACTACCCATAAACCTGTCGAGTGCAAACCTGTATATCGCGTTTCGGGGAATCCATGTACTCGTTCGTTTGATACGCCAACGCGTGTCATGAAACTTTCTAACAGAGGCAGTCCTGTTACCTTGTCTGTATCGACTGAGATTTCCGGCCCATTATCGCGGATGTAAACCTCATTTTTGTTCCGCAGCGTGATCCAAGTATGGTCGCATAGACCGGCAAAAGACAGTTCAATGGAATGGTCGACAATCTCATAAATGAGGTGATGCAATGCGCGTTGATCTCTACCGCCAATATACATCCCCGGACGTTTCCGCACATGTTCTATTGGATCTATCCGCATAATTTCTTCGCCGCCGTATGTTATTTTTGCCCCTTCAGACATAGCAATCTTGCAACCTCATCGAACTCATCTTACGAGGTATATATTTTACCCAATTTGACACACTAAATCATATTTTAGAGCCATATAAAACCGTTATGAACTAGCCAGATTTTAGACCTTTATTACGTGCACGAATTGTTTTTTGAAGTCGCTTTAGCAGACTTGTCTCATAGGTAGCATGATGGCTTTAGCCTCATGCGGTACAGACAGCCAATTGTGTTATCCTATTGGAGTTACTTTTATTTTTATTCTGCTTGTAGTGTGTTGTAGGGGCTATTCATATGGTCAGGCAAGATTATCCGGATTGGCTAGCTCACGGTTTATTAAATGCGGATTTACGTTGGGATAAAGCGCAGCATGCGACTCTTCCAAAGTTTTTTAAAAAATATAATCTTCACGATTCACTATGGTATAGTTTGGTGACAAAACCCAATAATTTCACGCTAGCTGTTATTGAATGGGATATTGTTCATTGTCTTAGCCTTTACCCCAATTTGTTTCTAACATCTGCTTGGGATACGAATAATTGGCCGTTTCTCCTAATTGATTTTTCGACACCGCCATATCAGATTTTCTTAGACAGCAACATGTGGAATGTGGATTATCGTCCAATCATAGGAATTGCGCGGTCAAAGACTTTATCAATTGGTGATCGGGAAGCGATGCTGAATGCATCATTTAGGCAGAACATTGTTGATGATCGGATACGAGAAGCATATTTAGATGTCGAGCTTGACCATACTGTTTTTGAACAAGTTGGTGGAGGAAACATACACTTGTTACATAATACGGCTGTCCGCATGTTATGTATGGATTGGGCAGGCAATATTCTCACAATACCGAGTTGGGACTAGGTGCTTGAACACTCTTAAACCCAATCCCAACCATCCTCCAACCCGTTTAACCTTCCTGCTCCCTCAAAATAGTTGGTAACTTCCCTGCGAAAAAGCGACCAAAATGTAACCCGTTCCCCCTAAAGATATGTTATGCTATGTCTGGTTGCTCCTTTTGCTGCCAAATTGAATGAATCTGGAAACTCAGAATGATAACGAGCGCTCAATGGTTTGGACTCAGTACTCGGAACTCAGCACTCGCATATTGCCGCCATCGCCGCCGCCATTTTCAATCCGCTACCACCGCCAATTGCATTAGTGTGAAAGCGCTTGGAATTTGTGGTTTTTGCGGCCAACGGGGTCCTTGTGGCAGTATTTAAAGGTGATGACTGGCGACTTTTGGACTCCCTTCCACTGTTACTACGGGGGAAGGGTTGGGGTTAGGGGTATGATTTGGCAATTATGGCGGCAGCACCCCCTTCGCCAACTTTGCCGCGATCACAGCCGGGCCTTCCGCCGAATCGCCATGAAAAGAGGCCGTAAATCGAGCAAATTTGCCAAAAAACGGCCAACTTCGCCAATAAATTGACACATGCTTTTGTATTTTGACTGTAAACTGAGGACTAAAATGCCCACCCACACCTTTACACCCGACCACTATCACAACACCATCGGCTCACACCCGCCCGTCCTGTACATCGCCCCCGGGGATACTGTCATCACCACCACCGTTGATGCGAGGGGGCAGGACGAGAACGAGCAAAAGGTCACAGAGGGCCCCAATCCCATGACCGGCCCGTTCTACATTGACGGCGCTGAGCCCGGTGATACGCTCGTAGTTCACCTCGACCGTCTTACGCCGAGCCGCGCAATGGGTTGGGGACGCCCCGGCCTTGCTCAAAACGTGGTTGATCCCTCTGCCGTTCCGTCCCTCCCATCTCGCGATGAACTCGTTTACTGGGATGTCGATGCCCAGTCTGGTACCGCCTCCCTGCGTGAACCGATGGGCAAGCTCGGAAACTTCACCCTGCCCATCAATCCCATGCTCGGCTGTTTTGGTGTCGCCCCTGCTGATAAACAGGCCATTTCCACTGCTACCTCCGCTGAACACGGCGGCAACATGGATTACAACGGCTTTGTTCAGGGTACGACCGTTTATTTCCCGGTCTTCCAACCCGGCGCTCTCTTTCATCTTGGGGATGGTCACGCCCTGCAAGGCGATGGCGAGATGTCCGGTACCGGCATCGAAATCTCCTTTGATGTCCAGTTCACCGTCGAATTGCTCAAAGGCGTAAAATCCGGTTGGCCGCGCGGCGAAAACACTGAGTACATTTTCACAGCAGGTAATGCCCGCCCGCTCGATCAGTGTGTCCAGAACGCCACCACCGAAATGCTCATATGGTTGCAGCAGCGTTATGGTTATTCCGCCGCCGAAGCCAACTTGCTCATGGGTTTCGTGGTTGAGTACGAACTCGGTAACATGTTCGACCCAGCCTACACCATGATCTGCAAAATCCCTAAGCGTCTCTTACCGAAATAAACATTATTTGCCTTGTAGGGGCGCACGGCTGTGCGTCCGTATTTCTCCCTTGCCCTGTTACTATGGTCTAACAGTGAAGTGAGTCTGTGAACGTGCTGATGTGGGTTGGGGTTAGGGGGCTGATTTATCCCTCCCGCCTTATTTTGATAGCCTTCCACATCTTGGAAGGTTTAACCTGTGTAGGATCATGGCTGACCTTATTCGTATCTTTGCTGACAACCTGCTCCCAATTCTACTGATCGCAGGCGTGGGTTTTTTTATAAAACGTCGTTTTCATGTGGAATCACGGACAGTTAGCGTCCTGCTTTTTAACGTCTTTTCACCTTCGCTCGTCTTTAGTCAAATCTTAAAGAGTCAGATTGCAGGGGATGAATTTCTGCGTATCTTTATTGGAACGATTCTTTTTCAGTTGACTGTTGCGCTTATTGCCTTCACTGCGGCCTCGCTGCAGGGCGCGTCGCCGACTGAACGCGCCAACTTGATGATCGGGAGTTTCTGTTTAAATGCTGGTAATTTTGGCTTGTCGTTGGTGGGCTTTGCCTTCAATCAAGAGGTCTTTAGCCGCGCCATTATTGTATTTATTGCCAACATCGCCACCAACTATTCCTTAGGGACGTTTATCGCCTCCAATGGACATCAGTCGCTCTCCAAAAGCTTAGGCAGTGTCTTTCGTACACCTGCGGTCTGGTCGCTGGTCATCGCCTTAACGGTGACCCACTTTAACATCGCCCTGCCACTGGTCATCACCCGTTCCATCGACTCGCTGGGAAACGCCGCCTTACCGCTCATGTTGGTGCTGCTCGGCTTGGAGCTCGGTCAGTTCGGCACCTTTGGACAGTTCCGATTGGTGACAACCGGAGTAGTAATTCGTCTCCTGCTATCACCATTTATCGCTCTTGGACTTGGTTTCCTGTTGGGGATCACTGGCCCTGCGCTCACAGCCTTTGTGGTGCAGGCCAGCATGCCAACGGCTGTTCTCACCATTATCTTCACGACCGAGTTCAATCTGGAGCGTGACTTGGCACTCAACCTCATTATGGTCAGCACCTTGCTTTCACCCATCACGCTCTCAGTCCTGATTTACCTATTCCAGCACTGATGTAATCTTAAGCACAAATGCTTGAAGTTGATCTGCACTTATTCGACTGTGATTTTCACCGTCTCTGTCGCACTGGTATTCAACGTGAGATGCAAGGTGACTTTGCTCTTTCCATAGGCCGCGTTCACATAGCCATTATCTTGTTGGGTGAGGTTGCCCGCGTCCACATCGACCGACTTACCGATCACCTGCACGATGACGCCGATGTCTTTAGGGAGTTTCAACCGGGTGCTGTCCGACTCAGAGATGATTGTTGCGCTTAAATCCTGTTTCCACGGGGCGTCAAGGTTCACTGTGTCGTTGCCCGCGCCGACGTTCATCACCAACGTGTTCAGGTCAGGCATATTGCCCCCTAGGGTGATCGAGTCATCACCTTTACCCAAGTTCAGGGTCAATGTGCTAATCGCTGGGTAACTGCCGTTCAAAGTCACACTGTCGTTTCCGGTACTGCCGTCAATGTTAATGCTGGTCAACTGTGGATAAGAGCCGTCAAGTGTCACGTGATCGTCCTCCGCTCCTAACCCTGCAACAAGATTAGTCAGGCTGTCACAGGTGCAATTCATGTCCAGTTTATCGTTACCCGTTCCACCGTTCATCAGAATGCTGGAAAGCGTTTTCTGCTCACCGCGCAGAGTGATTGTGTTACTCCCGTTTCCGAGATTCTCATTGATGGTGCTGAGTTGTAATCCGTCTAGTACCATATTCGTATCTCCGCTAACACGATCAACGTCTAGTGACATTGGGACGCTGTTGCTGAGTTGGACAGCATAATCATAACCAACTGGACTAGATGGGCTTCCATTTGTGTTAGGCTGGATTACACTCAATGTTCCCAGCCCGTTGCTCACCACGTACGCGATTTGGGCATCCCATTGCCCTTGTTCATATTTGAACTTACCATCCAATAGATGCTGAGAATTTCCGGTCACGCTGAGGTTCCCTACCGGAATATTCAAGAGGATGTTAACGAATGTTTCACCTGTTTTATCGACGCTTTCTTCCCGTGTGCCACCGTGTTTCAGGGTAATCGTCACATATTGGGATGTCCATATCACAACTGCTGCCAACACTGCGATAGCCGCTAGCAGGAGGATCATTGCTGTACTGGGTTTCATGTCTGCCTCACAATCAGGTCAAATCAAACCGACCTAATTGTAGGAGTCTATCAAGCAAGAAAGGGTCAAAAACCGGAGCGCAAGCATCAAAGAACGGTAAAGATTACAACACAATGTAATCCGTATCACTCCCGTATAAAACGGCGATGGTTCCTTGGGTTTGAAGTTCTTTTTTCTTCAAATCGTTTCGTGGAAAGGTCGCTTGGGTGTCGATACGCTTCCCGTTGGGATTAATAAACTGACAGTAAATAGTCACGTCATAATCCGTGCGTCTATTTTTCCCGGAGCCACGCGTAACAAGTTTACTCGTACTACTTTTGAGTTGGCCAAAGATGAGTTGTCCTTCGCGTCTCAGCCGTTTCACTCGTAGTCGGGTGGCTCGTCCTTCAAGCCATGTTACAAGCCCTACGATGGCCATAATTCCCAACAAAATGGGTATGAAAATGACCGAGCCTAAACGTAATCCCGCCCCACCGAGGTGTGATGTGCTGGGATCATCTACAGCGTATGTTACCTGCACAAATGAGCCAATCGATCTTTGGTTGTACTCGTCTCTGCTAACGTTTTCTTCCCGCCTGTAGATTTGACCTTTTACATTAAACTCATAGGTTTCGTAATAACTGGTACTTTTTCCGTGTGAAACACGCTGGTTGATAAGTTTTGCCTCTGCCAAAGCTGTTTTCATCGTCATGAGGCGGACCTCATTGATAAATTTGGGCAGTGCCAATCCGACCATAAGAATCACAAAAAAGGTCAGGAAAACACTGGCACAACCAAATCGGCTCCATAGGTATCGATAATTTCGCCTTCCAGTGACCATCCGTTGGTAAAAAGGATTCAAAATGAATAAATCCTCTGGAGTGCTGGTTATATCTTGAAAGCCTATGCCCTGATAAAAACCCATTTCAAGAATCCTTTGCTGATGCCAATCCCACTTTAAAGTCACTGGCCCATATTTGTGTTGCTTGGGCTGAACGTAAACGAATGACTGTCAAATGTTTAAATCGCTGTTCTTGGAGAAGTATAGGATATTCACGCCGATGCCGAAAATGAGCCTTTAGGGTCCACATGTAAACGCCATCTGGACCCAGCAGATGCTTCCAACTTTCACGATTACCATTCCATAGATTTTCTTGTTGTTTGACTCGCTGCCAGCTTCGTCGAGTTAAGCGCCACAGAATGAACCACAATGGGTAGTCCAACCATATCAACGTATCTGCTCGAACCCACATGATGTCCCGTACTCGGCTAAAGTTACCATCAGCTACCCATCGCTCGCCGCTGACGGCTTGTAAGACCCTCGTTCGAAACACCTCATCTGGCGCACATTGCCAATCCGCTTCCCATTGGAGCGCATCACGTTCAATATGTGGACACCTCAATATCGCTGCCAGTTCATGCGCTAGCGTTGTTTTACCGGTTGCGCTGTTCCCAATAACCACAATTCGTTGAAACATTTACTAATCTAGTTTTGTGTATGAAATCGCTTTGCAAGCTCAACCATGTTCGCGTCGGGTGTTTCTGGTCGGTACGCTGCAATGTTCACAAGCGCGGTCAGTTCGTCGAGTTCGGGCGTTGTTTTCGCATGTTCGCCAACCGTTTGAGTGGGACTGCGATACGATTTGAGCTGTCTCTGGGCTTTCCGGTAGGCCGCGAAAATCTGACGCCGCGCCTTATCCTTATGGATCAAACCTGCCGAATAGCCGGTGAATGTCCATCGTTTCCAGCGTCGCCATCCGAACCACATCACAAAACCGATCACGAGCATTGCCAAAATAAACATGAGTGGGCGGATAATCGTGCCAATCACAGACACACTTGCTTTGAACATTTCGCCGAATGGGATGCTGGGAAGCTCGACCCCTGCCATCAAATCACTAAATACCCAGCGTTTTACGCCACCAGTTTGCGGATCGCCTGTCCATCCCGGTGTTGGGTCAAATGGAACCCACTCCACGCCCGGAAAATACACTTCAACCCATGCATGAGCATCATTCGCGTGAACTTCATAATAGCCTGTAATCGCGTTATAGGTTCCGCTCCCATAACCGACGACGAATCGTGCTGGAATTCCCACTGCTCGCAATAACACCACCATTGCGCTCGTGAAGTGTTCGCACACCCCGCGCTTGTCTACAAACAAGAACTGATCAACTGCGTCGGTATTCGGCGCTTGTGGGGGTGGAAAATAATCATATGGATAGGTAGCCATTACATAGTCGCGGATAGCAATGACCTTATCGTATGTGGTCGTTTTACCCTCTGTAATTTTCGTCGCAAGTTCGCGTGTTCGTTCAGTTACACTCTCTGGTAGCTGGTAATAGCGTGAATTTATCCAGTCAGGGATATCACCTGATGCTTGACGTAAAGTGTCAGGAGTAAACTCTTGGCTAGTCGATTCAATCGAATAGACACTTCCCGCTTGAAGGGCTGACCCAACTTTGATCCCGCCAGTCACATCCAATGCGATTTCTCGGGATGGAAAAAACACGGTGACAGGTGTTCCCCCAGCCCACAAAATATTCGGCATATCATGCACAACGTAAAATGTCTGTACAAAGGTTGGCTTCTCAACCGACTTGTCCAATACAAAACGACCGCTTCTTCCTGCATAAAATGGAAGGAGCGCGTCATTGGACTCACTCCAATTTCGCCCATCATAATGATCAAAAGCATAGCCCCGCCAATAGCTCCACGCTGGACTTTGCACATACATCATGATTGCATCGCTCAACCGGCCTCGGTAGCTCAGGTCAAGTTGCTGGTCAAAGCCCGCATAGTACTCTTCGCTCTGATTGGTATCGCTGTAAGCACCTTCCGCTTTGAACAGGGGAATAGCTGGATTAATCACTTGTGCAGACGGTGGTTTATTGACCGGCATCTGAATCGAGAAGGGAGGCACAATTGGATAACCAGCAAATCGCGGCGTGAAAATGAAAACCCCTACCACGCAAAGCGAAGCCAAAATCGCAAATCGCCCCCACACCCTTCCAATGGACCGAGGCTTTTTAGTCTGCTTTGTGACCGGCTTCAACACAATCGGATTATCTTTCAGTCCATCTTCTACATCTGCGTGCCACAAGAAAGTCAGCATTAATCCCAAGAATATCAGCAAGAACATCGCGAAGGTTAAATCACGGCTCAATGTGGCTGCGACATACAGATTAATCAGCCCGATGCCCATGCCCGAATACAGGTTGAGCCGTTGGTACAATTCAAAGCTCACCACTGCCATTGCAAGCATCGCGACTTGTGCTTGTGGATAGGACTGACCGCCGAACAATCCCACGAACATCCATGCGAACACCACATGGAGTCCAATGAAAGTAACCAGTCGGAGCCATTTGGGTCTCTTATCGCGCATCCGGTAGGCTGTTCGATGCCCAAATGCCAAAACGATAATGCTAATAATTGCCACTACCCACAATTTTGTCGGCCATGCCAGCGCGAGAATGCTAGCAGCCTGTGCCCCAAAAGCAATTTGTCGTAGTCTTGGGGATGACTCGGCTTCAAAAAGTCGGCTGTTACGTTTACGCAGACGAGGCACTAGATAGGCCAACCCCAAAACCGCGACACCGAATATCCAGAACTGCGTCTTCACCATGAACGCAATCACAGCAATGATCGCTAGTGTCCACGCGCCGAGTCGGAAAATGCGATTTAGACCGAATTTGCTTGCTACTTGCAACTTGTTACTGGTCACTGAATTTGCCCCGCCCAATCATCGCCGAACTTCACTTCCCGCACCATTACCTCTGCCGCTCGTAGTTGTCCCACTATCGAACCTGATGCCATGCCGGCTGCTGGGAAACTTTCGCCGTCCAGAATCACCGCTAGAACTTCAATCCCTTGCTGTCGCAGTTCGACCAACGCTTTCACAGCTTGTTTATCAGGATAAGGAAGGATTACCGCTGCGAATTGTTGTGTCATCTGTCCGCCGATAACATGGCTCAATTTGCGCTTGCCCATCGGCTGTACCCGTGCCAGATATTGTAGGAGTGCCATCTCACCAACCAAGCCTTGTGGCGCAGCCATAACATCATCATCACTGATGAGATACAAGCTGTAGCCTCTGCGCTGTGCATAGTCTCCGATACTGGCTGCTGCTTTGACAGCCCACTCAAAGGGTGTATGTTTACTTTCCGTTGCAGGGTAGGGGTGATTAAAGAGATCAAGAACCAACGTCAGTCCGGGTTGGGCTTCATCCGCGAATTCTTTACTGATGAGGGTGGCTGTCCGTGCCACTGACCGCCAATGGATATGGCGTGGTGAGTCGCCTACTCGATAGGGCCGCACCCCCATCACCTCGTAGCCGACTCCTGCGCGTGGCCGTGCGACCTGTGCCGTAAGTTGGCGGTCAAGCAGTTCCAATCGCTTTAATGGTCGCACTTCCGGATACACGAGTGTCCGCGTAGGAATATCGAGTTGCACATTACGTTTAAAGAAGCCAAATGGTGCTCGTGACTCCGTCCCTAATTTGGGGAAAGTATGCAATCCACGACGGTCAAGCGTCACGGAATAAGTAAACTCTACCGCCTCCCCATGTGACAGTGCCGGAATGAAAAGCTGTGTACGCTGTTGTGGGCTGTCCGGCGCAGCCAGTGGACACACTTCCTCGACGCGTACCAGTGAACTCGTCGGCCCTTTGACTTTGTTGATCTGAAGGATGACATTGACCTCGTCACCTTCATACAGGTCAACTTCCGATAGATCCCCAACACGCCGTTTCCCTGTAAGCCCTTGGAGACTTCCTCGACTCAACCACCATGCAGCCACCACGACGCCCAGCAGCAAAGCCGATACCACATACAGCCATCCAACCTGCGTCTGGTTGCCAAACAAATAGATGATTAGTGATGCCGCGATAAAACTATAAGCACGTGAAGTCGGCATAGTTTGAACTCGAAGAATTAGACAGCCATTCCTAAATGAAATTCGGGACGATTGACTACTCCACTGGCACGCGTCTTTCCCCTAGTACTTGCTCAATTACCGTTTGAGCCGTTTCGGGACGCCTGTCACGCGTCAGCAATCGATGTGCCAGCACTGCCGGAGCTGCCATTTTAATGTCGTCTGGCGTTGCGAACGTTCGCCCATGAATGAGGGCCAACGCCTGTACACAGCGCTGTAAAGCTGCCCCGCCGCGTGGACTAACACCGACTACCACGTCATTGTGAGTGCGCGTTGCTACCGCGATTTGCACGATATATTCTTTCAGGGGACGTACCACATTCACTGCTTTAGCCGTTTCTTGCAGCCGGATAATATCGTCGAGTTGAACCACAGGCTCAATGCTGTCAAGTGGATTGGCATGTTCCTCACGTTCCAAAATACCGATTTCTTCCTCGTAGCTTGGATAGCCTAGATTCATGGCCACAATGAACCGGTCAAGCTGTGCTTCAGGTAACGGAAATGTCCCAGCCATTTCGACCGGATTTTGCGTGGCTATAATGAAGAAAGGTTCGGGTAAGGCATGGGTTGCTCCATCGCTGGTCACCTGTCCTTCGGCCATACTTTCAAGCAGGCTGGATTGGGTACGCGGCGACGCACGGTTGATTTCGTCTACCAACACAATGTTGCCGAAGATTGGCCCTTCTACAAACTCAAACTTCTGTTCCCGCTGGTTATAGATCGCGCCACCTGTGATGTCTCCCGGTAACAAATCCGGTGTACATTGAATGCGCTTAAATGAGGCGTGGATCGTTCTGGCTAGCGCTTTTGCCACCAACGTCTTCCCGATCCCCGGCACATCTTCCAGCAAGATATGTCCCTTAGCAATCAATGCTGCCAGCATCAGTTTGAGTTTAAGTTCGTCAATAACGACTGCGCTGCGCAGAGTATCGGTCATCTCTTGGATAATGGTCGCCGGAGTGCGGTCATGTGTTGATGATGACGGGTGACCATTTGTCGAAACCTGAGTGAGCAGCATATGCTAGACCTCGTTGTTAGTTAACTAAGCTGGTTTGGAGTATTAGTTTCAGTATAAGCGGGGAATATATGGCGCTAAACCACCCAATTGTTAGGGGATAGCCTGCTGGTCTTAATGATTAGCCGAGACGATATAAGCTTTCTCGAGTATAAATGGAACCGCTTGGCGTAAGCTGGCTGGAGTACAACACGAACCAATCAACCGGGAATACTTCTGTTTTGATATGTTGATGGCGTTCGAAATAACGCTCAACCAGTTCTCTGGATGGCGCTTCTCGAAATCGGGCTAGGGTGATGTGCGGCGAAAAGGGATGGTCGGCTTCTACAAAACCACATCTGCGGATGGTCTGTTCAACCTTTGCTTGAAGTTGATTGAGAGCCGCTTCTGCATGAACTCCAATCCAGATAACACGCGGTTTACCCTTCGGTGGGAATTGACCAACACCCTGTAACGACATACGAAACGGGGTCGAGCGAATGTCCGCTAACCCCGTTTGAATCGCTTCTTCTTGTTGCTTATCCGTGTCACCAATAAACCGCAGCGTTAGGTGCATCTGATGTTCATTAACCCATTTTGCACCCGGCAGATCAGAACACAGTGGCTTCAATTGTGCTTTGATCGCCTCAGGAAAATCGATCGCCACGAATAAGCGCTTCATAGATGCTCAGTTACGGTACGCTCTTGCACCAAGCAGCCGTACAAGTCGTTTGTACGCTTGAGCTATTGATGTCAGGTAATGCCGAAAACTGATTCTCACTTACAGTCGAGGCACTGAAATCAATGAAGACCTCGAAGCCATTACCTCTTACCAGCATCATCTTTGAAAACTGAGTGTAGCTCCGCGCCACAGGCGTAATTGCTTCGCCAACAGGGATGGTTCCAGTTGGACGGCGTCCAAAACGATCAAGGAATGCGACCGCATAAGGACTGTTAATCTGTACTGCGCCACCAACGGCACTTTGACCACCGCTATGTGATACCTTTGCATTCGGTAGTAAGTTGGATTCCGCATAAGCGGTCGCCTGAAGCTCTGCCATTCTGCAAAAGTCGCGTGCTAAGGGGTCAACACTCAATTTGTAGCCCGCCGTGCGTTCTAGAACAAAAATCAATGTCTGCACACTGCGATCACATCGAATGACCGGGTCAGCGCCTTTCCATCCCGGAGGCCGTACGCTGGGTGGATTGACTTGGTCAGCCAAAAGTTCCAAATCATGCCGGATATCCCTTGCAATCGCGTAGGGGGTGCTGGGAACAGCGCCAAACCATCCTGCTGGTCGTTGATCTTGTCCAAGGAGTTGTGCTGCCAGCAGTTCGAGATCAAGGCGAATTAGAATGGGCAATTGAATATTGGTAGCATCGCCACTGCCTGTCCATCCTATAGGACGGTCAGCGCCCATATTTTGTGACGCCAACATATCCAAGTCAGCTCGCTCATCTATCAGAAGGGCCAATGCATTCGGTTCAATTGGTGAAACCGGTGCCGCCACAGGGGGTTCAGGTGTCGGGGGATTATCCTGTGCGACTAGCATCATTGGAAGCGCCAGTAATAATCCAATAGCAAACAACACAAAATTCGCTCGACGCACAGTTCAAACTCCTTATCAGGGGCTATTCAATAGTTGCATTATACTGCCGCTAGTGAATTCCCGCGCGTAAACAATCATGCATAACGATGCTATGGAGGGTAAAAGCTTATTCCTTCGTATCCGTGTTGGGCAATGGTGGGACGGGCGGTCTTGGCTTTTTACTACTATCTTTGTCTCGTCGCAGCCCAGCGAAAGTGTTCACCAATGAGAATACACCATTGTCTTTCGGTTGCACTTGGGTTGCTGGAGGATCATCACTTGGCTTGGGTGCAGTTGGCATAATATCTGTTGGCATTAGTTGTTCCGTGTCAGCCTGCCGGATAGGCGGAGCAGGTGGCGTAATCGAAGGAAGTTTGCTGGGCGGTGTTTCAGGGATGGTCGGTGGCGGCTCAACGTGAATGGGAACGAAGCGGCGGCTGTCACTAAAAATCTCGCGGTCGAACTCTGTCACAGGTAGTTGTTGCACTGGCGTTTCCAGCATTTGCTTTATGATTTCAATACAATCGTTTCGAAGTTGCTTATATGCATCACGCGGAAGATTGCCTGCTTCCAACTCATCCAAAACCATGTCCATCAGGCCCATCAGTTCGACCTCTGAAATGGTTGGACTAAATTGCCTTTCTACAATGTAAGGCGCGATAAATCCAGCCATCCGTTGGATAACGGGCGTAGCTGTTCCCTGCAAGTAGACGATAATCGGCCACCGGTTATCCGTTCCATGGACGCTGACCTGATTAAAGGAAGGGAACAAGTCTTGGCAGAGACGCCGGTAAAATTCTGCGTAATGGTTAGCCCATTCTTGGATGAGTGTTCCCATATTCTGGTGAATGTTTTGCAGTGAGTAGGGTTCGTCAGCCATCAGTACCAGAATGTTATAGCTGGCTAATCCACGTGCCAGACGGGGCAAACGGTCATCAAATGTGCCGCGCCGATCCCACATAGAAAGGAGTGATGGGGCATATCGTTCAGTCAGGGTGACCAGAACATTTTCGTCTCGTTGATCCATACCGCCTCTAGGACAATTTCTTACGCTTCGCTGCGACTTAAGTTACCTTGATAGACTTTCACAACCCTAACGGTTAATTATGACGGTGCTTGAACCACAACTTGGATATTGAATCCTGAGGATTGTGGTATGGCAATCCAGAATCCCTGTAAGAGCTCATACGGACAATCCCCTTCGATTACAAACTGTAATTGTATCGTTTCTTGTCGTAGTGCGTCATCTCGTTGAACACTTTGCACCGTATGGTGTGCGCCACAGCCGACTCCAGCATTCCATAACCCGACAAGTGTTTCCCCATTGTTAAATGGATATGATATATGCTTAATCGGTTCTTCGCATGTTTGACTGCGGTCAATCCGGTTATAAAACACTTCCAACTCATTTGCATCTCGGATCGTGATGACCTTCCCCGTGATATCGGCGATGGCTTCGAAACACACATCTGCCATCAAATAACTGACATCTTTCCATCCGTAATCAGGCGTATCCGCGGCCTGAATTGCAGCGGTTGCTTGTACTGTTGGTGGGACTATCGGTGAAGGCGTTTCCGTGCTAATTCGCTCCAAACGGATACATCCCGATGCCAGCAAACAACCTAACCAAAAGAATTTTATAAAGTGAGTAAATCTGAACTGAATTTTCTGTAACTTTCTCAACAGCATTAAGAGATTTAAACTCGCACACCACCCTAAAGCATGGTAATATGCAAATGGTGTAGATTGTGTCTCTATTCTAGGTTTAACCATGCGAATTCTCATTATTTCCGATATTCATGCCAACCTCACCGCCTTTAAAACGGTTCTTGCAGATGCTAAAGACCAATGGGAATATGTCTGGTGCTTGGGTGACGTTGTTGGATATGGGCCAGACCCCAATGAATGTGTGGAGTTGCTACGCACTTTACCGCATCTTTGTCTGGCCGGGAACCACGACTGGGCAGCATTGGGACGCTTAGATATTCGCACTTTTAATCCGGATGCTCGTGTAGCAGTCAACTGGACTCGCGAAACTCTCACCAAAGATAATATCGAGTATCTCGATGCTTTGCCGACCACCTTTGTAATTGGCAATTATACTCTCGCACATGGCAGCCCACGTGAGCCGGTTTGGGAGTACATTCTTGAACCCTTGATCGCGACCCTTAACTTCCCTCATTTTGAAACGCCTTACTGTTTGGTTGGGCACACTCATCAACCGATTATTTATGAATTAGTAAGCGAAGATGGCGATACGGCTGCTATTCCGCCTACTTATCGCAAAATTCGTCAGCTAAATGGTCATCGCCAGATCATTAATCCCGGCAGCGTCGGCCAGCCGCGCGATCAGAATCCGGATGCCGCTTATGCGATCCTCGATGTCGAAACTAACACGTGGGAGCATCGTCGCATTCCCTATGATATTGCGGCGGTACAAAAGCGGATGCGTGGCTTTGGTATGCCGGAACGTTTGATCAACAGGCTTGAACATGGCTGGTGATTTAGAGTCACTTTTGTCAAATGATCTCAGTCGAACGATGCGCGATTATCTCGCTGAGATATATCGCCTTGCTGACCGGGCCGACGATCCCACCAGTTATATAGGCACTTCTGCCCTTGCTGATTTGCTCGACGTTAGCCCACCAGCCGTTAATCGCATGGTAACGCGCCTGCGAGAAAATGGTCTTCTAGAACATGAGCCTTATCAAGGTATTCGTCTAACCGATACTGGACGCCAAGAGGCGCTCAAGCAGTTACGCAATCATCGTATTGTTGAAGCATTTCTTGTCAATGTAATGGGTTTTGGCTGGCATCAAATTCACGAAGAAGCCGAGCGTATGAGTCAGGGTTTAAGTGAAGTGCTGCTCGAGCGTATGTATCACATGGCGCAGGAACCCACACATTGTCCGCATGGCGAACCTATTCCGCTGCCTGATGGTAGATTGCCCGAACAGAATGATGAATTGCTTTCGACTGCTGCGATTAACGTGGATTTAGAAATTACGCGAGTTCGGACGCGTGAATCAGATCGCCTTGAATACCTTGCTGCCCTCGGACTTGTTCCCGGCAAACATCTGGAAGTGATTCACCTCGCGCCTTTCAACGGCCCAATTCAACTCAAAGTCGGCAGTGAATATCGCATTGTCGGGCATAATCTGGCTGAATTGATCAAAGTCAAACCAGTTTCCTAAGGCGTCGCTGTCGGCTCTTGCTCCAACGTTTCTTTCGTCACAATTTGCTTGGGTGGCACAACGATATTTTCTGCAATGGCGCCACCATTCAACATTTGAACGGTAGCGTTCATCAGGGCTTCTGCAAGTTGTACGCGTGACGATTCAACAGACCCTCGAATGAAGTATCCTTTGCGGATGTATTCGCGTGCAAGTGCTTCCGCATCAACGCTCACGATGGTGACATCAGTTGGGGCAATTCCGGCGGCAACCATCGCGTCAATCGCACCGAATGAACCCGCATCATTGATGCTCAAAATGAAATTGAATTTCACCCCATCCTTTATTAGCTTTTCAACCGATGCCTTGCCGAATTCCCGCGTCGCGCCCAAATACCTTCCGATGACTTTTGCCTGAGGCGCAAATTCCTTGAGCCCATCTTCGAGGCCATTCGCACGCATCACGATATCGGCCCGATCCGGATAATCGAGGATAATCACGTTTGCCTGACCGTTCATTTCATCGCGAACGACTTTACCCGCAAATCGTCCCGGCTCCAATCCCAGCAAATAATTGTCACCGCCAACCATCAAGCCCCCTGAATTGGGCACATCGTTGGCTTGAAACACTACCGGAATGTCTGCTTCTCGTGCGGATTTGATGCTCGCCGTGAGCAGCTTAACATCCAATGGGCAAACAATCATCGCTGCCGCGCCCTCAGCCCGTGCTTTCTCAAAAAGCGTAACCTCACGGTAACTATCCGTTTGGCTGTCGTAAACCTTATACTCCATCCCGTAACGTTTTGCGATGTCGCCCAGTTCGCGTGCCATACCCGCATGGAATTCACTGTCTTGATTGCAAGCGATATAAGCGATAAATCCAGTTGGGCCAATCCCTTTAGCTGCGGACGCAATTTGCTCTTTGGTAGGGGTGATATCCGTTGACATAATGCTCTTGCCCGTTAAGATCGTGGCAATTGCTTTTGGCATCGGGACGGCGTTTGCCGTTTGCGTGGCAAATGCTGCCAGTTGTTGGGCTGCGATGGCATTGTTGTTTTGAGTAATCAGTATTCCGATAATCACTATACAGATTAGAAGGGCAGTGGCGATTGTTGGAAGCACCCACGGCCGTTTAGCAAGTTGGTTGATCGAGTGCAGCGTAACTTCTTGAGTGTTGTAAATTTGAAGCGGCTTAATCGGCTGTAAATCAGTAGAACTGCCTGCGGGCAACCCAACTGCGATATTCAGTGCTCGTGCCATTTCAGTTGCACTGTTATACCGATCTTTGCGATCTTTTTGCAGCGCTTTGAGGATGACCTCTTCAACCGCAGGTGGCGTATTGGGATTAAACTCGCGCGGTGGAGTAGGCGCTTTTTCCAGATGCTGATAAATAATCGAAACCAAGTCGCTGGTTGACGTGTCGAATGGCAGTCGACCTGCCACCATATTATAGAGGATAACCCCTAGACTATAAATGTCTGAACGGTGATCGAGCGGTTCACCTCTCAACTGTTCCGGTGACATGTAGGCCGGTGTCCCGACAATCGTTCCACTGCGGGTAATTTCGCCGGAGCTCTCCGTCAGTTTCGCCAGACCAAAGTCTGTCAGATAAGCATTCCCCGCATCATCCATCATGATGTTGCTGGGCTTTAAATCACGGTGAATGATGCCCTTACTGTGGGCGAAGGCTAATCCCTGTGCGACCTGATGAAATATATTGGCTGTCCGTTCGAGTGGAACACTTCCACGCTTAAGCATCTCACTCAGTGAACCGCCGCGCAGCCAGCGCATGGCTAAATAAGCGATCTCATCATTGATGCCATACGCATAGATGGGCAGGATATGAATGTGTTCCAGCTTAGCGATGACTTCAGCTTCCCGGGCGAAACGCTGTCTGAATTCTTCTTGCTGGGTTTCGTCTAGCTTGATGACTTTCAATGCCACATGCCGGTTAATCGACGCCTCGAAAGCCTTGTAAACAGTAGCCATAGCGCCCTGTCCCAATCGCTCTTCGATTACAAACTCCCCTATTTTTTTGCCGATTAACGAGTCTGGCATAACAAAATCCCTGACGTCAGTAAGTGCAGTGAACAAATTGAAATATAGGACGGCTAGAGTATAGGCCATTCATCGTTAAATCGCCAACGTTGGTCGCGAAATTTACCCTTAATTTACGCAAGCTTTGTATGGCTGACGTCAGGTAAGCGTATATATACCGCCGATACAAAAAAGCTTCCGAATGTTATAATGCTTTTTAATCGCGCAATAGTTTCGGAAGTGAAACCATGTCTCTCAAACGCATGTTATCAATGATATTTGTGCTGTTGGCCTGCCTGCCGGTGGCCGCAGCTTATGCTCAGAACGCACCTGTCCTACCTCCGAATTACAAGTTGACGGGCATTACCCATATCCCTCAACATTGGAATAACTGTGGTCCTGCGACCCTGACGATGGGGCTAACCTATTTTGGTTTCGCGGCCAATCAAGACCCCGCTGCCAGTTGGCTCAAACCGACTTCGGAAGATGGTAATGTCAGTCCTTGGCAAATGGTTAAATACGTCAATACTCAACTGGGGAGTTCAGTTCGTGCCATCACGCGCAGTGGTGGGGATCTGAACACCATTAAGGTGTTGCTTTCTAATAACTTCCCCATCATTATCGAGGCAGGTTACGACCCTGAACCGGATCGCCTTGGCTGGATGGGGCATTATCTGTTGATGGTTGGTTACGATGATGGCTCTCAAAACATCACCAGTTACGACAGCTATCTTGGCCCCAACAAACAGTATTCATATGACCACATCAATGAATTTTGGGAACACTTCAACGACACCTATATTGTCCTCTATAACATTGACCGTGAAAATGAACTCATGACCTTGTTGGGGAACAATGCTGATCCGACTCAGAATGCGCTTAACGCCTTAGAACTCAATCGTCAGCGGGCGCTTGCAAATGCAGGTGACAAGTTTGCGTGGTTCAATATGGGTACGAACTACGTTCAATTAGCGGATTTGAATCCGACTGCCTATCAACCAAAGGCCTTTGAGTATGCGGCTGCGGCCTATGATAAAGCTCGTGAACTCAACCTGCCTTGGCGCATGCTCTGGTATCAATTCGGTCCTTACGAAGCCTACAATGCAGTGGGCCGTTATCAGGATGTACTGGATTTAGTACATGTTCAGCTTAAAGAGCCGGGCACGTCCCAATACATCGAAGAGACCTACTATTATGCCGGTGTTGCCCGCGAAGGGATGGGCGACCTAGACCGGGCACTCTCGAACTACCAGCAGGCTGTTCAAATTGATCCGAACTTTACCCCTGCCATAGAAGCGCGTGACCGCTTACAGGCTGCTTCTCCATCGGCTTCACCTGCTGGAAACGGTTAGAGCTCGATTCGTTCAAACCAAAAGAGGCGGGAAAAACACCCGCCTCTTTTTATTTCCACAATCGTAAGCCTATTGACTCAATGCCTGAATCATCTGCCGGAAGGCGCTTCGATAATCCTTGGTCATATCAAATCGTGGGCTGCGTCGGATAGCGTCCGGTGGATCAACAGGAGCCAGTTGGGCAATGACGATTCGCTTGCCTTTGCTCTTGAAGAATTTCCACGCCGCTTCCACACTATCGCTGTACAAAGCCTGTGGCGAGAGCACATAGACCATGCGCGAACACTCGCTCAAGGCTGGATGGACACCGCCCGCCCAATGTACATCACTGCTGGCATTCTCGTGCAGCCACGTGGCGATACCTGCTTTTTGCAAATCGTCGGCCAACTGCTCGGCGAGTTCCGCGTCGGCTTCGGTGAAGTTGATGTAGGCTGTATCCTGCGCCAGTTTGGTGCGGGTATTGCTGGCTACCTGTACGGCTGCGGGACGGGATTCGCTACTGTGCAGCGCTGTACGCCCCATGCGGAAAACCGTTCCACCACAGTCCGGGCATTCACCTTTTGTGGCCGGTAATCCCCGGCGCGTCCAAACGGCTACTGGATTTTCAATCTCGATGGTTTCTTTACAGCGCACACAGTACGCTTCGATGGCTTCTTCACCTTCGTCGTAGTACTCGGCATGGTCGTTCACTGGTCATCTCCTCCCTGATCAAAAGTTATTTTACTCGCAAACGTCCACGCTTGCTTATTTAACTCAACAAAAACTCAACCGACTCTTCAAATAATCCGACGTCCTGCTCATAATCCGTGGCATCATCCCGGTGGATTGAAAGCCATTCCTTCCAGACATTGCCTTCTGCCACTTCAAACGGTTTCATAGCCTGATCATCGATTAATTCTTTGACCCGCGATGCCGGTAATTTGATGGCTACGCCCTTACTGCCCACGAACGCAAAAATCTTGCCGTTAATTTTGTAGGCAGGATAGCCGAATGCTTTGCTGGCTTTGACACCCGGCATGACCAGCAGGAGTTCATCCATTTTGGTTTTGCGCTGCTCGTCATATCCATGTTCGCTCATCGAATTGTCCCTCAGGAATAATGCATGAAGTGGAAATTATGTTCTGAAAAAGAATAATCGGGATTGCGAAACTTGTCAATCGAACAAGGGCGCGGCTCGAAACAAAAACGCAGAGCATGGTCACTCTGCGTTTCACAAGACTTTTAAGCTGGAAATGATCAGCTTTAACGGCCCACAACAGGCGGCAAATTGAAGTGTGCTCGGATAGCATCCTCGATCTCATCAGCAACCGCAGTGTTTGCTAACAAGAACTGCTTGGCCGACTCACGCCCTTGACCGAGCAGCCCGTCGTTGTATCGGAAGAACGCGCCGCGCTTCTCGATGATAGCCAGTTCTACACCGAGGTCGATGATCTCGCCGACCTTGCTGATACCACCTTCGAAGAACATGATGTCGAATTCGGCTTCGCGGAAGGGGGCAGCCACCTTATTCTTGGTCACGCGCACCTTTGTCCGGTTACCAATGGTATCTTCACCATGCTTGATGCTCTGGATACGGCGGATGTCCAAGCGCATGCTGGCGTAGAACTTGAGCGCGCGTCCACCGGATGTGGTTTCCGGCGACCCGAACATAACACCGACTTTTTCACGGAGCTGATTGGTGAACATCACTGTCACGTTGGACTGTTTGATCGCGCCACCGAGCTTGCGCAGCGCTTGGCTCATCAAACGGGCTTGCAAACCGACGTGCGAGTCGCCCATTTCACCTTCGATTTCAGCGCGGGGAACGAGTGCCGCCACGCTGTCGACAACCACCACGTCCAGCGCACCTGAGCGCACCAGCGACTCGGTGATTTCCAACGCTTGTTCGCCTGTGTCCGGCTGTGAAATATAGAGCGTGTCCACGTTGACACCAATACGCTCCGCATAAGTCGGATCCAGCGCGTGTTCCATATCGACAAAGGCGCATAACCCGCCGCGCCGCTGCGCCTGACAAATGACGTGCAAACACAAGGTGGTTTTACCGCTGGATTCCGGTCCATAAATCTCGGTAATACGTCCGCGCGGAACACCGCCCACGCCGGTCGCAATATCAACGGTGAGTGAACCAGTGGGAATGACTTCAACCGCCATGTGGCTGGCATCACCCAAGCGCACGACGGTTCCATCGCCAAACCGCTTGGTCAGATCGGCCAGTGTGGCTTCGAGCGCCTTCATGCGCCCGGATTCGTCACCTGAACCTGTCGAAAAATCTTCGGTTTTTTCTTTCTTTTTCGTCAGACCTTTTTTACCGCGCTTTTCTTTGGGCGCGTTTTCTTCTGCAGCAACGCCAGCTTCAGTTTCCAGTTCGTTCAATTCTGTTTCTGCCACTTTGGTTTTTTCCTGTTATGATTAATAACGGATATGGATACTTATTTTAGCACAGACGTTCTTAGTTTGCAATGTGGAATGTGGTGACGGATACATGAAAATATACACCAAAACAGGTGATGATGGCACAACCAGCCTCTTTTCCGGTGGACGCGTTCTCAAAAATCACCTGCGAGTCGAAGCGTATGGGACAATTGACGAACTGAATTCGGTGTTGGGCGTGGCTCGTGCTCATCATCCGCATCCCCGAACCGATACGTGGATTACACGGGTACAGCGCCAGCTATTTAACCTCGGCGCGGATTTGGCTACACCGCTGGATGCCAAAGCCGATTGGGTAGTTCGGATGGACGCCGAGACGGTGGAATGGCTGGAACAATCGATTGACGAGATGACCGAGGAACTGCCCGAACTGAAGAACTTCATTTTGCCGGGTGGTTCGCTGGCCGCTGCTAATATCCATGTCGCGCGCACGATCTGCCGCCGTGCCGAGCGGATTGTGGTTGACCTGCAAGCGCAAGAACCGATTGGCGACCATGTGGTGAACTATCTCAACCGCCTGTCGGACTTCCTGTTCACGCTGGCCCGCTGGGAAAATATGCAGGCGGGCATTCCTGAGGATAAATGGAGGGCGCGATAGTTAGAGTCAAATCCCCATACATAAACAGTTATATGGCGACGTTTTGGCAATTTATGGCAAATTCGCCAGATACGGAACGGTTTTTGTGACAATTTCGGCGGGTGGCTTGGCTGAAGTCGCCACAATTGGCAATGGGAATGTCTGCCGCCAAGATTGCCATATGGCAGTCACCGGTCATTCGCTTTAAATACTGCAAAAACTACAAATTCCGAGCGCATCCGATGTCGCAAATGGCGGTGGCGACGGTGAAAATAAATGGCGGCGGCGATGGCGGCGGTCGGTCAGATGTTAAGGCGCGTGATGATTTGATTTGGCGTAGGATTTGCCACCAGCAAATCCCTACAGTGCGTCCTGATGTCATTGTACGAGAATTGATGAGCGAACGGGTTACTTTTTGGAAGACCATTTGGTAACTGTTTGCGAGAGTTGGCGCTAACCAAAATGAGGGAGCAGGGAAGCGCCGTGGGTTGAGTAATGGTTGGTAAAAGGTTTGTTGGGTTAACCGAAAATAAACCTATTTACGAATAAATCGTGTAAAGCGGGGTTATCAGGAGTTATTTTGGGAAGTATCTCAAATTTGCGAGAAATTGACGTTACTAAATGGTAAATCACTAATGACCACACCTGACTTTATCCGCAATTTAGGTCATGATTTTTCACAAGTCGAAAAATTTTCCAAACCAATTTGGAATAGTACAGTGGCAATCGCGTAAGTTGCGCCTCGACGACTATATCGAGATTTCTTCATTTTAGGATGCTTATCTAAGAATACTGCAATTCGCAGGACTTGCTCTGTTGGGGGTAATTCGATTAATTGTCTCAAATAGTCATGAATAGTTTGATCGTTACAGACGATGTGGAAAATTTCATCAAGATAGAGATCAGTTTTTTCTTTCTCGGTTCTTATATGAGGATTGATAATAGTAAATTCACTGAGATCACCGCCGCTCCGTGAGCGTAACCATTTCCGTATCAGACGTTCAATATAATCTCCTATGTCATCTATCGAATCACCACTTGATTTAGGTGCAAGTAGCCATTCTGTTTTATTCAAGAGATCCATATTGGTCAAACTCAATAACTGGGATACCTCTTTAATATCAGTCGCGTTATACCAAGTATCATTAGAAGGTGGTTGCCAATCGCTCATATTGAATAATCCTTGAAATGCAAACATAAATTGCAAAAGAAACGTTTGCTAAAATGGGTGACGACAAGCGCCGTTGTCGTCTGTTATACAGGTCTTGTAACGGCGTATTTACAGAACTGCTTCATCCTTTTTACAGGTCAAAATCTTCTCTAAACCCATTCGGTAAATTAAAGTTGCCATTGGTCCCCAAACACCTCTATGAGTGAAGCGTATTTTTTTCATAGATGGATGTTCGCGCAGAAAATTTGAGATCCGCGCGATTTGTTCAATTGTAGGATAATCTACCATCTGCATTAAATAGTTCCGAATAACAGGATCATTGCAAACGATGTGAAAAATCTCTTGCAAATAATAATCTGTTCTCCACGCCCCCGTCATTATTTTCGGATTTATTACAACAAATTCACTGAGATCACCACCACTCCATATTCTTAATCGCCTTCGAATCCAGCGTTCAAGCAAATCGAACCTGTCATCAAGTTTTTGACTAGCAGACCCTATAGATAGCATATATTCAGTTTCCCGAATTAATTCCAAATAATTTAGACCTAACCAGCGATTGTATCTTTTAATAGATGTTGCGGGAATCCACTCATTACCAGAAGGAGGTTTCCAATCGGGCATAATATTTGATTCACTCATGAAAATTGGAAGGATATTTTCAATCCATTCAACGAATGTGTTGAAGAGTATCACATATTGTCAATTGCAAGAAAAACGTTCGATAGAATCCCTCAAATATTGCAAGAGAATCGGTTGACTATCGTTGCAGAATTTGGGCGAATTTAATCTGTTAATCCGGTTATTTTCGCACTGCCATCGCAATCGAGCCGGATTACACCTTTCAGCAATCTGAATAATTGACCTAAGCAGGCAGCAGGGTTTGCAACTGTTTATCGCCGTCCTTGACGCTGTCCACGACCCATCCGGCGATGCCGCTCTCAGTGCGGATGTGCCACCACACGTATCCATCGGCTTTACGCGGGCCTTCGATCAGCGTGACCCGTGCGCCATCTCCTAATTTGGCGATGATCTGATAGTTGGTGCCTGCGCCGGTGCGAACGTTGAGTTGGTCGCCATCCGTCGTATGAACCACTGCCAATCCTCCCGCGATCAACACCGAGTCAAAGGTGCGTGTGCCTTCGGGCGTCGCAATGTCCTGCGGGCTGACCAGCAGCGGTTGGTCGGGGGCAGGGGCGATGATCGGTGTGCTCCCCGGTGCATAGACTGGATCGGCGAGCTGCGCCCATGCGGTGTAACTCACGGATGCGGCCTGTGCGCTGATGGTCGTATTGCCTGCCCAGATGATCAGCGGTTGGGCATTTGCGGCACTCGTCCAAACCGGAATGCCCGCGTTGAGTCCACTGCGTGTATCGACATAGACCAGTGTCCATGCGCCCGGTGCGAAAGTGTCAGTCGTATAAATAAAGCCGTCGGCTACGCCTTTCGCCTCAGTAATCGTGATTGCCGTCGGCAGCGTTCCGAATACAGCACCGTTACGCTCGACGACCGTCCATGCGTAGCGCCCGTCCGCCGTCGCCGTATCGACCAGAATGCGCTCGCCGTTCTGGATAAAACGCGGCGTTTGCAGCGTGGCATCCGGCACATTGAAAAATGGGAATCGTGCACCGGTCAGGGCTTGATACACCTGAATGCTGTTGGCCTGATAAACCGGAAAGGCGGTTTTCTGGTTCTGCAAACGGTCATCCTCTGCCACCATCAGCACTTCGTTGGAGTTTGCCAGCCGGTCACTGTCGAGGCTGGTATACACCGGATTAAGCGTCAGATCGTTGCTATCGAGCTTCCAGTCGTAGGCCTTCAAGGCGCTGCCCGCCTCACCGCCACTCAAAACCAGATTGAATGTCACGGTTTGCAGGCTGAACTGCCGGATCACCGGAGTCAGGCCGGGAGTGCTCGCGATGCCGAGCGCTGCCACAGTCGGCAAATCGGAACGTATGCTGTAATCCACCGCGCCAGTCACCAGATTGAGCACCACGATGCCCCAGCCACCACCGTCTAGACTGTAGCCGACTGCGACCCGATTGTTATCATCACTAAAGATCGAATCGTCAGCGATGTATTCGAGGCTGGTGGCAATCGTTAGGGGCAGATTGAAACGGGTGAGGAGTCGCTCGCGCTGGCTGACGATCACCACGCCTTGAAAGGTGCTGCTGTTATAGGCGACGTAGGCAAAGAGCGTTCCGCTGTTGTCGACAGCGACTTTATTCGGATAGTGGTCAAATCCGGCGGCTAAGGGCAGGGTGAAGGTATCCGCGACTTGACCGCTGCTGTTAATGGTATCGACGGTTCCGGTGGCCGGATCGTACAGCTTGGCCGTCCAATCACCTGTGCCAGCCTGAGCATGAGCTGGTCGCGAGGTGACCATCACCAATCCCATGAATAACAATGCCATCACTACTCGCTTGATCATCATGCCTGCTCCTACTGAACCACTACCATCTTCTAGATCAGTTTAGGCGAGATACCGATGGAACGCAAAAGGTATGCGAATGGTATACCAACATGTAACCAAGTTGCTTAAACCCCAACGTTTGTTTTGCTGAGGACGTGCTATAGTGGAAGGGTGAAATCGCGGTCTAATTAAGGAATTGGGGGCAATCTTACAGCCCATCGGAATGTCGAAAGGGAGTCGTTTTCTTTAAATAATTAATGTTTCGGGAATTTTGAGTGAATAATGCTTGATTTTTTAATTATTCTACTAAAATTAGAAATATTTGTGTTGTAGTTGTAATCTTGACGGCTCGGAACTGAGGCTATGTTTCTACCACTGAAGCGATTGATTTCCCGCTTAGAGATTCCTGACAATGGCACCAACCGTACGACCCGTTTACTCAATTGGATCACGATAGCCATCGTGCTCATTGCAGTACTCTATACCGGTCTTTTGGCACTTCTCCTTTTTCGCTTCGATGTAATGGTTTATGGGGCGGGCATGGTTGTGTTATCGGTTGCGATTAATGTGGCAGCCCGGCGGGGGCAAACCAACTTCGCAACCATTGTTTTTATTGCTGGCATCTGGCTGGTTATCACGCTCGCCAATTTTGCACCGACTTCAGATGGCATCTATGATGCAGCCTTTACGGCTTATATTGTCCCTATTCTGCTGGCTGGGTTCTTACTTGGGGGCAGGGTGAGCTTCATATTGGCCGCTCTGTCTAGTGTAGTGGGCATCGGGTTACTGGCTCGAGGTCTCACAGTGCCAATCACTTTTATCGAAGCACGCCCCAGCTCGCAGATCTTGCACTTCACCGCGGATTGCTTATTTTTTCTGATTACGGCCACGCTGTTTAGTATTACCAATAGCAGTCTGACGAATGCCCTCAAGCGGGTGCGATCCAGCGAGGACGACTTACGAGAACGCAACCATGACCTCGAACATGAAATTATCGAACGTCAGCACATTGAAGCTGCGCTCCGTGCCAGTGACCACACCGCCAAGCAGTTTCAAGACAAACTCAAAGCGCTGCATGAAATTAGCCTGCAACTAGCCAATGTCACCAGCTTGGATGAACTGTACCGCCAAGCCATCGTGCTTGGTCATGAAAAACTGGGTTTTGACCGGATTGGCTGGTTTCTGTTCACGGATGACAGTGAAATTCTTCAGGGTACCTACGGTATTGATCCACAGGGTAGCTTGGCGGATGTGCGTGACTTAAACATATCCGTCTCCCTTGTCAATTGGATGAAGGATTTTCAACGCTTTACGTCGAGCGGTCATGTCTATTTTCGCGTTGATACCGTGCTTAGGGATCGAAATGTCGTTGTCGGGCAGGGCTGGAATATATTTGCCGCAGTCTCCCATGGGGACAATATCGTCGGTTGGATTGCTGCGGATAACCTCCTAAATCAACAGCCATTGCAAGACTTCCAGCTTGAAATTATGCGCTTGTACGGCGCAATTTTGGGACAGTTATTTGTTCAAAAGCAAACTCAACAAATACTGGCTGAGAAAGAGAACCGCCTACAGCTAGCGCTCGATGCTGCCCAAATGCGCTCTTGGGATTGGGATTTCCAGACGGGCGATATTTCTGGAAATGGCTTTTACGCGAATGGCGCAATGCCTGCCAGATCCTCTTACATCGATTTCATGAGCAATATTCATCCTGCTGATCAGTCACTTGTATTGAACGCTATTCGGAACATGGCGGAACGCGGACATCTCTACGAAGCGGAATATCGTATCATCGACAAAAATGACGGCGTACATTGGATCCATACACTAGGACAGCCCTATTACAATCAAAATGGGGATATCGCAGGCGTAGCAGGCGTCACGCAAGACATAACCGGTCGCAAGTCCATCGAAGACACACTCAAGCGGGCTGATGAACAGGCGATGGAACTCATCATGGAGAAGGAGCGTGTCAGCGCACTTACGGAATTTATCAATACCGTCTCGCATGATTTTAAGACGCCGCTTGCCATTATCAATAACAGCCTCTATCTGCTTCAGCGGATTAACGATCCGGTCAAGCAGAAAGACAAACTCAACCTGATCAAAGAGCAAACGCTGCTGCTCGATAAGCAAATTCAAGACATTCTTACCATCTCGCGTCTCGAATATGCACCGCCTGTCGTTGCGCACCCCGCCAACATCAATCTCCTGCTCCACAAAATCGGCGAACTGTTCCGCCCCTCCTACGAGAACAAGAACTTGACGCTGAAGCTCGATTTGCAGCCGGATTTGCCGATAATCACAGCCGATATTGATGAACTGGATCGAGCCTTTGTCAATCTGGTAGAAAACGCCATTAACTACACGCCAACGGGCGGGATGATTTCCATCACCACCCGACTGGTTGAAAATCAGGTCGAATGTGTGTTTGCGGATACCGGCATCGGCATGAAATCGCAGGATACCGAGCAAATTTTTGACAACTTCTATCGGGCTGAAAACGCACGGATGATCAACAGCAAAGGCACCGGTTTAGGCTTGGCAATTGTCAAGCGTATCGTGAAGAACCATAATGGGAGCATCCGCGTCGAAAGCGAATTGGGGAAGGGCACGGCGTTCCATCTCCGCTTTCCGGTTGCCGTAGCGGTTCAATAAACGACATCTTTTGGGTGAATTGCTGTTGATATGCGCCATCGCTTGTTGCTCTATTGTTTGCGTTGTGGTTTATCAATCAGCTTAATCCTTGTGCTTCAAGCCTCGACTGTTCTGTTCGCACAACTGCTGCTCGGTGCGGCGTGGAATCGCTGGCCGCTCTATTGGGATCGTGTCGAAGTCGCCCCTAACACCTTTGACTGGTCAGGTTATGACCGTTTGGTGAGTCAAGATGTTCAGCACGGTCTTTCCATCAATGCCATTCTCTTGGGCCGTCCGGCGTTTTACGCGCAGGGTGGGGGCATCCAAGGCCTGAACAACGCCGCGTTCAGCGATGGCAGTGATATTCCCGCGCCCGGTAAGCAGCCTAATCCGGCTAATCCTTGGGCATCCTTCGTCTATGCGGCGGTGACGCGTTATAAACCCGGCGGCTTGCTGGCCGCGACCCAGCGGTGGGCAGCCGGTACAGGAGTCAGCGTCTGGGAAGCGTGGAATGAACCTGACTTACCGATGTTCTGGTCAGCCGGTGTCGATCAGTATGCCCGACTTCTCAAAGTGACCTATCTCATTGTCCATCAGGCTGACCCTGCTGCCAGAGTGATGTTCGGCGGTCTGGCTTACGGCAACCCTGACCAAGATGATTGGTTGGCGAAAGTGCTAGCGATCTATGCCTCTGATCCGCTGCGCCAGACGTTCAACTGGTACATGGATCAGGTCGCTGTTCACAATTACACCTATGCCCGCCGCAGTGGATTGGTGGTCAACCGTATTGAAACCGAACTGGCGAATCGTGGTTTAAGCCGTCCGGTGTGGCTCAATGAAAGCGGTGTTCCGGTTTGGGACGACTACCCCGGTCCGGTCTGGACAGCCAATAACCCTTCGGAACGTCAGTATCGCGCCACCATGCAGCAGCAGGCTAACTTTTGGGTCGCCAGCACCGTGCTAGCATGGGCATCTGGCGCGGAAGTCGTCTTTTATCACCAGTTGTATGACGACTGCGGCAACCAACCGGGAGGCACCAACTTTCCGCCGCACAACGGCCAACTCTGTGTCAATGGATTTGTCTGCGCCGGAGATGCCTTTGGCCTCTATCGCAACGAACGGGGAGAAGCCTGTTTCAGCCAGCATCCTTTGCCCGGATCGCCGCGTCCGGTTGCTGCGGCTTTCTATCGCTTAGCCCAACTCTTCGGTCAAATTCCCTTTACTAATCCTCACATTGAAGCGCAGGATGGTTCGACGGTGGTTTCCTTTGACCGTCCCTCGACTGGCGAGCGCATTCTTATCATGTGGAATCGCACCGTGTCCGAACTGAAACTGGATGTGCCCGCGCTGGGGGATCAAGCTGAACTGTATGACATTGGCAATCAGGACTACGCGCTGACCCCGACCGATGACAAATACACCATCAGTTTGCAGCCTTTGACGACCGATAACCTCCCCGGTTTGCCCGCCGGAGAACTATCCGGCATTGCGGGTGCGCCGTTGATACTGGTGGAGAAAATCAATCCTGCCAAGCTGATTACCGAGGTGCCGCTGACCCTTACACCCGGTTCGTTGATGTCGACGCCACCGCCGCGTCCAACTGTTGACCCTGCACAGGATGGCACGCCGCCATCAACCAACATGGCACCTCTGCCTGTCATCAGCCCCGCCACCTTTAGCGTTTCGTGGTCAGGCAGCGACGACTCCGGCATTGATCACTATCTCATCTGGGTACGTGTTGACAGTGGCAAATGGCAACCGTGGCTGGAAACATCGGCTGCACAGGGCCAATACACCGGACAATCCGGCCATCGTTATGACTTCGCAGCATGGGCGGTTGATCTCGCTGGCAACTGGTCGCTCAACACCGATTTGACCGCTCAAGCGACGACTTCGGTGCAGTAGTCCGTTTGCATCCAGCGGATTATTCTCTGCGCCTCTGCGGTTCAACTGTATTTTCTTCTGCCGTTGATTTTCCTTCGGGGAACGATTAACATCCTGCCTAGAAAACAAAAACAGCCCTGATGGACTGTTTGAGTGTGCCGATGGTGGGAGTCGAACCCACAAGCCCGTAAGAGCGACACATTTTGAGTGTGTAGTGTTTGCCAGTTTCACCACATCGGCAGATGTGTTTTTATGACTATTTAGGCGTGTTTTTGCGCTTTGTAGTCAATGCGCTATATGTTAAATTTTCGGACACGGATTGTCAATGGTGAGCGAACTCCAAAATGAATCTGCGCTCATAACGGCAGCTCTGCGCGGGAACATGACCGCCTTCAATACCCTCGTCCTTCATTATCAGGATCGGGTCTATTCGTTAGCCTATCGTATCCTCGGCGAATCAGAGAGTGCTGCCGATGCCGCACAGGATGCCTTCATCGCCGCCTACCGCCGTTTGGATACCTATCGCGGCGGCAGCTTCCGCGCATGGTTGTTCCGCATTGCCACCAATACCTGTTACGATGAACTGCGCCGCCTCAAACGCCGTCCCGTTACCGGTATCGAAGACCTCCCCGGCGCGGACGCTGATGATGGCCCGCCGCTCCCCGCCGACACCGCCACGCCCGAACAAGCTGCACAGCAGGCCGAGCTTGCCCGTGCGATCCAAGAATGTATCGGTGAACTGCAAACCGACCAACGTGCTGTCCTCGTCCTCAGCGATGTCGAAGGGCTGAGCTATCAAGAAATTACAGACATCACTGGTGCGACGCTTGGCACCGTTAAATCCCGTCTCAGCCGTGCCCGCGCAGGCGTCCGCAATTGCTTAGGAAACGTTCAGGAACTTTTGCCATCCATATATCGTCTTAAAGGTGACGTGAATTAACGGTATTCTTACTTAACCATGCTAACCGATTTGGACTACGACCTTCTCTCTGCTTATATCGACGATGCGCTCAGCGAATCCGAGCGCACCGCGTTAGAACTGCGCCTGCAAGCGGAACCTGAACTCCGCAGCGAACTCGATGAACTGCGTGCAACCGTCACGCTGCTTAACAACCTGCCGACCCTCAAAGCCCCGCGTGACTTTACGCTGGACGCGCGTTATGCCCGCCGATCAACCTTCTTTTTCACCAGTGCCGCTTTTACCGCGCTGTCATCTGCCGCCGCCATTATCCTGTTCGCGCTGGGTGCCTATCTCTTCGCGGGCAGAAATAACGCGCAAGCGCCTGCCGCGTCTACCAGCCAAGAAGCGCAGTTAGCGCTCCGTGTCACATCGACCATCGCCGCCACCACCTTGGATAAAGCGGCCTTCCTGACGCCGACAGAAGAATCCCTACAAAACGAAAACGCCATTACCGAAACATCCAGCAACAGCCCGGTTCCTTCGGGTGGTATCACGGCCAATGATGCGGTAGCCATTCCAACATCGACGGCTTTGCCATCGGCCTTTCCCGCCGCCCCACCACTCACAGAACCCGACACGGCTCAGTCACCGGGAAGCCTAGCCATCAACCCGACAATTGCGCCGACCGCTGGCTTCCTCTTCGGACAGCAGCGTACCGAGGACGCGACTGAAACGGCCTTCTATGACCAATACGCCGCGCCCAGTTCCGCCGCCGGAGCCGTAGGAGCTGCCGCACCGTCACCATTCGATCAAGGCGATGCCACAGGTGGGGAAGCCAACACCTCATCAGCCTTTGCTGCGACTCAGTTACCGATGACGGCCACAGTCGTGCCAACCGATACGGCACTGCCAACGCTTACATTAACGTCCACTGCCACGCTGACCGATACGCCTCAGCCAACCGATACGGATACGCCAGCGCCCACCGCATCGCGGCAGGCAGCCCAACCGTTGGAGTCTGCGCCGGATGTACTGCCGCTGATCTTGGTTGTATTGGGCGTGATCTTCCTGCTCATCGCAGTCATCTCTACCGTCATCCGCAGGCGCAGTCGTTTATGAGCCGGAAGCGTGAAGCCAACTTCTGCCCGATGTGCGGTGCATCTACCGAACTTCAGCCGCGCTTTGGCATCCCGCGTCCGGTATGCACAGCCTGCGGGCACGTCGTCTTTTTCTCGCCTGCGGTGGCTGTCCTCGCTCTAATCACACAGGGCGATCAAGTGCTGCTGGTTCAGCGTGCCAATGATCCCAAGAAAGGGCTGTGGGTCACGCCTGCCGGTTTTATGGAATGGGATGAAGACCCTGCCGAAGCCGCCCGCCGTGAAGTCATGGAAGAAACCGGCCTCGACGTACATATCGACCGCCTGCTGGATGTTTTCCACACCCCCTCTGACGGTGGCCTTGCCGATGTCGTCATCGCCTACGCCGCCTCGATTGTTGGCGGCACACTCCAAGCCGCTGATGATGCCCAAGATGCTGCATGGTTTACGCGTGACAATATTCCTGAACTGGCTTTCCTTCCCGCCCAGCGTATCCTTGCCCGCTGGCTCGCCCACGAACTCTAACCCCCTCTGTATTTCCTCGGCGTTCTTGGTGTCTTGGCGGTTAATCTTTGCTTTTGTCTCCGTTTGTACACTTTGTCGTGAACCCTCCTGACATTTTTCGTAACCTTTCATACTTTGCGCCATCTCTCATGCATTGTTAAAATGACGCGCATTCAAATCCACAAGGCTTAAACAATGCAAGTCAGTCTTCGCCACATCCACAAGCGCTTCGGCCCTGTTCATGCCAACAACGACATTAACCTGACCTTCGAAGGTGGTCGTATCGTCGGCATCCTCGGCGAAAACGGCGCGGGCAAATCCACGCTGATGAAAATCCTGTCGGGATTTCAGCCCGTCGATAGTGGCGAAATCTGGATTGATAACCGTCCGGTGGCCTATACCGGCCCGCAGGCCGCCATCCGCAACGGCATTGGCATGCTCCAGCAAGACCCGCTGGATGTGCCGGCCTTCACCGTTTTGGAAAACTTTATTTACGGCAGCGGCGATGGCTTCTTCCTGCCGCGCAAAACCGCTGCCCGTGCGCTCAAGCAAATCAGTCAGCGCTTTGGCTTCGAGCTTGAACCGGATATGCCCATCGCTCAACTGAGTATCGGCCAGCGTCAGCAGATGGAGATCGTCCGGCTCCTCACGCTGGGCGTCAAAATGCTGATTCTCGACGAACCCACTACGGGCATCTCCGCCGAACAGAAGCAAATCCTGTTCGATGCCCTTCGTCACCTGACTAAAGAAGATGGCCTGTCGGTTCTGCTGGTATCGCACAAACTCGAAGATGTCATCGCCCTGTGTAACGAAGTTGCTGTTTTGCGGGCAGGACGCTTGGTCGGCACGCGCAAAATGCCTGCCACGAACGCACAGCTTGTGGCGTTAATGTTTGGCCAAGAACTCGCCCCGCATACTCGTAAACAGCTTGATCTCACCGCCGCGCCGGATGCCCTCGTACTTGACCATCTCCACCTGCATGGACACCGCGTCAACGTCGATGATGTCAATTTGCGCATTAAGGCAGGGGAGATCATTGGCCTCGCGGGATTGGATGGCAGCGGACAGGAACTCCTGCTCCGTGCCTGTGTCGGACTGCAAAAAGCCGCGCGGGGTCGTGTCCGCCTCAAAAATCAAGACCTCACCGGACAGTCTTACCGCGCCTTCCTCAACAACGGAGTTGCTTTTGGCGCGGCAGGACGCCTCGAAGAGGGCTTGGTCGGCGGCCTGACTCTCACTGAACACATCGCGCTGGCAACTGAATCCAGCGCCTTCATCAACTGGACATCCGCCCGTAAGCACTGCGAATCGCAGATCAAGCTCTATGACGTGCGTGGGCGCCCCGAAAGCATGATCGAAACGCTGTCCGGCGGTAATCAACAGCGTGTACTCATGGCGCTCATGCCCAATTCGCCGGTGCTGCTCGCCCTTGAACAGCCGACGCGCGGCCTTGATGTCGACTCCGCCCGCTGGATTTGGCAGCAGCTCCTCGAACGGCGGGATCGCGGCGCGGCCATCCTCTTCAGTTCGCCGGATCTGGATGAACTGGTTGCCTACAGTGACCGTATTCTGGTCTTCTACGCGGGGCGCATCTTCGAAATTCCAGATGCCAACCGCACCACCATTGATGAAATCGGTCGTCTCATCGGTGGGCACTTTGAGGTACAGCCCGCATGAAGAATCAATCTTTGCCCGTACGCCTTGCTTTCACAGTTGGTCCCATCCTCGTTTCGCTCCTTGTGACTGGTCTCCTAATCCTCCTCGTCGGCGCCAATCCTCTCAAAGTCGTCGAAAAACTCTGGGGCGGAGCCTTTGCCGATTTGGCCTCGGTTAGCAACGTCATCAACTTCTGGATTCCGCTGACCCTCGCCAGCATTGGCCTGATCGTCACTTTCACGGCTGGTCTGTGGAACATCGGCGTCGAGGGCCAAATTTTGGTCGGCGCGTTGTTTGCGTCAGGTGTCGCCCTCAACTGGCAAATCCCTGCACCCTTCCTCGTTCCAATTGAAATCCTCATGGCGATGCTCGGCGGTGGACTTTGGGCGGCGCTCGTTGGCGTCTTGAAGGTCTATCTCGGCGTCCATGAAATCTTCGGCGGTGTTGCCCTCAATGCCATTGCCAACGTCATCGCGATTACGCTCATTACTGGCCCTTGGCGCGGCACAGCCGGTGGGAACTCACGCGGGACGCCGTCGTTCTCTGCCGATGCCATCCTGCCGCCCATCTCGCCCGAATTGAACGTCAGTCTGTTGGCCTTCATCATCGTCATCATCGTGATTGTCACCATCTGGATAGCCCTGCGCGGCACCCGTTGGGGGTTGCAGCTCAAAGCTACTGGCAAGAATTCTCGTTCCGCCTTGCTGCTTGGCGTGCCTACCGGACGCAGCACCCTCAGCGCCTTCATCGTCTGCGGCCTTATCGCGGGGATTGCCGGCTCTTACCGCGTCCTGTTCACCTTTGGCAATTTGCGACCACTGGTTTCCGGCGGCATAGGCTTTCTCGCGCTGCTCGTTGTTCTGCTGATCTCGATGCGCGTGCTCTGGGTTCCGGTCCAGGATCAGCGGCAAAAGCGAGATCACTCCAAACCGACCTCGATCACCGCCACTGTCGAGAATCAGCGCATTGTCGGAGATATCACCGAATGAACGAAGAAACGCTCAATATCCTCAGCAGTATCATCGCCAACGCCACACCGCTGGTCATCGCCAGCATCGGTGAAACCATTTCCGAACGGGTGGGTGTCGTCAATCTCTCGCTTGATGGCAGCATCATTCTTTCGGCGATGGCGGGTTTTGGCGCGGCATTGTTTGCGGATAACAATCTCGGCATCAAGAACGTCATGGTCATGACGAACGTTCCGCTGTCCGCCATCATCGGTTTGCTGGTCGCTATGCTGGTGGGTGCGCTCATTGCCTTGATTATCGCCTTAGCCGGTATTGAACTGAAGCAGGATCAGGTGGCGATTGGCTTCGTCCTGACCTTGCTCGGTTCTGACCTCGCTCAATTTCTTGGTGACCCCATCGCCCGTCAGCCCGGCCCGCAAATTCTCAGAGCGCCCATCCCATTCTTGCAGGACATCCCGCTGATCGGCTCGATTTTCTTCAAGCAAACGCTTCTCGTTTATTTCAGCTATATTCTGATTATTGGAGTCTGGTACTGGCTGTTCCGCACCCGTCAGGGTTTAGCCCTTCGTGCCGTCGGTGAACGCCCCACCACTGCCTATGCTCGTGGCACCAAAGTCAACCGTCTGCGTTATATCTATGTGGCGGTCGGTGGCGCGTTAGTTGGCATCGCCGGAGCCTCGTATTCTCTAAGCGTCAAAGCCGGTTGGACAACACCCCCAAGTATGGCCGGTGATGGCTGGATTGCCCTTGCCATCGTCATCTTTGGCGGCTGGCATCCTTTCCGCGTTGCGCTCGGTGCATATCTCTTTGCTGCGCTTCGTGCCTTTGCTACCGTTGCTCAGCGCTCGTCTACACTGAGTATTCCGGTGGTCATCTTGAACGCCATCCCTTGGGTGCTGATGATCGTCACGCTCTTGCTGGTCAGCAGCGGCGCGATTGAACGCCTTATGATGGTGCTGCCGCGTCCGCTGCAGAAATTCGCCCGTAACTTCCTGCGTTCCGATCCGCCTGCCGCCCTCGGCACGCGCTTCGACCCTGAATAAAAAGTCCCTCCCAATTGCTGTTTTGGGGGGCGAATTTTTGAAAATCGGATCTCCTCTGAATTCCCTTCTGCCATGAAATGGAGAGGGGCAGGGGTGAGGATTTCGGTTTCTGCTTTATCCCCTATCCCCCTCATTCCCTCGCATGTAAAATGCTCTCCCATCACCTTGGCGCACTCTTCTCTCTTTATGCGCTTGGCGATGGTTTTTCAATGATTTAAAGAGGCAAAAATTGCGTTTATTGAAATGGGGCTGGTGGATACGTCGCGTGATGGTTGTTGTCGCCGTGATCGCCGTGCTCATCACCATCCTCGATCTATTGAACATCACCCCCGGCCTCGCTGCCCGATCAACACCCCTGCTGCTGGCCTTCATCATTCTCCTTCTGCTCTATTTCGCCTATCAGCAGCAGCGTGCCCACCGCCTCATCCGCATCTTAACTCGCAATCAGATCAAACAGACGCCGCGCCCGAAGACCAAGCCCAACAAGAAGCGCCAGCCCAATCCGCAGCCCGAATACCGTTCTATCGCATGGCATGGCCTCACCCTGCGTTCCCACAGCGAAGTGAAAATCGCCAAAGCGCTGGATCACAAAGGCATAATGTTCCTTGCCGATCCCAAGATTCGCCTCGATACCGAATCCCACCGTCAAACCCGTGAGGTCGATTTCCTCATCCAGTATCAGGGCAAGTGGGGCATTCTCGAAGTCGATGGTCCGCATCATCAACACTCCACCGAAGCCGACCAGTGGCGGGATGCCCGCTTCACCGAATACGGCTTACTCGTCCTGCGCTTCCCCGCTGACCAGTGCTACCGTCAGCCCGACACCGTTGTTGAAACTTTTCTCGAAAAACTCGCCGCCTACACCCCGCCTATCTAACCCCTTTTTCCCTCAATTCAAACCAACTTATAACTTGCAAATCAGCTCATTTGTTCGTATAATAATCTTAGGGATTAATCCCTTTTTGCTTCGAAACCTTCCCTATAACCTGAGGCGTAAAGTGCTCAATGCCCCCCGTTTTTCTTCTCTCTCTTTGTGCCTTTGTGGTAAAAATGATTTCGCATTTTAAGCAGCGGTATGGCACAAATGGCACAGCGGTGGCATTCAGCGAGCCATCCGCCGAACCTGTGACAATTCGGTGGCATCAGCCGAGCTTCCCGCCGACACAAAATGTCAATTCAGCGCCGCGCTCCCTCACTTCCGCCCGCCATTTCGGCGGATAAACGTGCAAAATATGCAAAACCTGCGAATTTTGCGAATTACTTCTCGTTTTCGAAATAAAAAGACCACCTGCTTACAGATGGCCTTCTCAGTCTAGAGATTATCGACTACAGACTACCGACGCGCTAGGGTTTCAACTTATCCAACCGTGTTTGCACATCCTTGATGAACGGATAGTCATAAATCGTACTCCATGTCACCAGCCAATCATACTCACGGATCGCCGCGTCTCGCTTGCCCTGCGCTTCCAAAATCAACCCGTTTAGATAATGCCGTGTCCCTGTTTCGCCCTGTGCTAGCGCACCTTCAATCGCCGTGAGCGCGTCATCATACTGCCCCAACGCATAGGCTGCCTTCGCCTGATACTCTTGGGCAATCTCTCGTAAGTTAGCTGGAATCTCACCAATCGCATCCTTTAACAAATCCGACGCATCTTGGTAAGCTTTCTTGTCGGTGGCCTTCGCCTTGTCAATCAGAACCCGTGCCTGAATCAACTTGATTTCTGCGTCCGGTACAACGTTGGTTCCGAGCAATGCCTCGGCATCCCGCTGCGCCGTGCTGGTATCGCCCGCCTCGTAGGCCGCTTCCATGCGCTGCGCCCGTATCTTGTCATCCTTGGTCAGGTTATACGCCTTGCTCAAATCAGCCTGCGCCAGCTTGTAGTCGTTTCTATTCAAGTACAGTTCTGCCCGTGCCATCAACACGTCTGCGTTATCCCCACCGGTTAGTGCCTGTGAGAACGCTTGAAGGGCTAGATCTTTCTTGCCTTCAGCCATTCTTGCCTGCGCCAAACTGATGTACCCATCCACGCTGCCGGGGTAATAATACAAGTAGGCCTGTGAGTATAGGACTGCTAAGCCTGCTTTATCCTGCGCCACGGCTGACTTGATGCGGAGTTTGAGTGCGCTCTCCGTGCTCGGATCAATATACAGAGCTAAGAACGCTTGGTAATCGGCTTTATCGTACAGCTTCTGTTCGAAGTAGATTTCGCCTTTTTCCACCAGTAGCTTTACATCTGTCGTCAGTTCAGGCACCGCTAAACCTTGGTCGAGTGCTTTGAGCGCCTTTTCATAGTTTTTGGTCAGCCTCGCGCTGCCCGCCTGCGTCAGATACGACAGGTCAAAGCGCGCTGAATTGCTAATCGCTAAAGCTGCTGCTTCCTCGGCTGCTGCTAGCAAGGGGCTCGAATCGCTCGCCTTACCATCCTCAATCGCGGCCTTCGCCATCAAATAATTTGCATACCCCAAGGTTCCATTGACCACTGCCTTGGTATCAGCGTCGGTTGTGTCGGTCAGTCGCCCTCTCGCGTCCAACATGATCTGCTTGGCGTCGCTGTACTTCTTCTGTCCGATCAAGGTCAGCGCCGTGTAATAATAGGGTGCCGGATCAAAGCTGTTTGCCACGCTTGTAATTTCAACCATCAGGGTCGGTAAGGCTTCTTCATACCGTCCGTGATCCATCAGGACAATTGCGCCCTGTACGCCTTTCGCGAATGCTGGCGGGAAAACTTTCGTTGGTAGTGGTGGGGCAATGTTTCCATTGGGGATTTGCGGTGGCACCGTCGCGCTGGGTGTCAGCGTGAGTTTGGGCGTTGCTGAAGGCGTCGGGGTATCACCCGGTGTTGCCGTGGCGGTTGCCGTCGGTGGTCTTGGTGTAAATGTGAGGGTCGGCGTTGGGACGAAGACAATCCCGCGTAGGGCAGGTGTATTCCAAACAATGATATAGCCCACAATCAGGAGCACGACCACACTTGCCGCTACGCCTCCCGCGATGACGCCGCGCAGTCCCCAAATATCGCGTTCGCCCGCGCGTCCCTTTGTCTTTTGCACCCACTGAATGGTTGGTGGAGTTTCCCGGCTTGCCAGATACTCCTGTATCATCGCATCAACTTCGTCTTGAAGTTGGGTGATGCGCTGGGCGTCTGGTATCGGAATGCCCGGGGTCTGCGCTGATGCGGCTAACGTGGCCCGGTTATCCGGCCTTGAGGGTAGGGAAGTCACTTGGGAAGTCAGTTGTTCACGCGTCATCCCTAAAGACTTCAGCGCTTGCAATCCCATGTCATTGTCGGGGTTAATTTCGAGCAGACGGTGTAGATAAAACATCTTCTCGCGCTGGTCTTTGGCAAGGCTCACCAGCCACAACCATGACGCTTCGTTTTTGGGGTCGATCCGTAACGACTGCTGGAGCAGTTGCCGTGCCTGATCAACTTGTCCTGCTTTGGCTGCTGCAATACCCTGTTTACGCAGTTCTTTTCCTTGATCGCTTGCCACGTCTTGCTACTCCCCATTTAGCGCTGATGACATCTTCATTGTAACTGAAAGCGTCGTTTGGTGAAATAAAAACCGGATGCGATTGCACCCGGCTTTTCAAACTAAGGTGTATGGATTGCAGTTTACGGCGTGTCGACGCGCGTGATTCTGCCTTCAACCTGTGGATTAACGGGACTGTTGGCCTTGATGTAGTCAGCTACCACCACATCCAACGGACTGCCACCGTCATAAGCGTTAATGGCGCTGTCCTTGAATACCGCGTAGCCGTCACCGCCCAAGCGCATAAAGTCATTGCTGGCTACGGTATAGGTCGCATCGGGATCAATCGGGCTGTAAGTGCCGTCTGCCCCCAACACATCGACGCTCACAATCCGCTTCCCTGCTTCTTTGCTGCCGTCCCAGCTAAACCGGATGCCCGAAACCTGTGGGAAGCGTCCAGCACCTTGCTCGACCTGCGACACACCGTTTTCCAGTGCTGCGATCACATCCGAGCCTTTAAGTTCGAAGGTCGCAACCACGTTGCCGAATGGGAGCACTGTCAGGATGTCGCCTTCGGTCACATCGAGGACTTCTTTCAGCTTCAAATCCTCAGGAACCGTACCGTCCACCGGTACATTCGAGCGGATGCCACCACCGTTGTTAATCGCGATTTGAGCTTTCGAATAAGCGCGCATTGCATCGGTAATCAGATTACCGAGATTGCATTCCTGAACACGGCATACTTTGCGGTCACCGACCAAGAACGCACCGGTTTGACCGATGACCTGCTTGGTCAGTGTGGAAATCGGAACGCGCAGTTCATCAACAATCTTCGCCATGTCCGGATCAGGTTGGATATAACGCGAGAGGAAAATAGTGTCACCGCTGGCGCTTGTCACCACGCCGTCCTTATCCCACACAACGTTCAGCCGCCCCATGTACTTCAGGCTGCTTCCGGCCTGTACGATATAGACGTTTTTGTCGTCCTTATCTTTAACAACAACTGGATATTTGCCTTCGGCTCCTGTGTACGCGTTACTCAACAGGGTATGGCTGTGGCCACCGACAATCAAATCTACATTATTCAGTTTGCTGGCGAGTTCTTCATCGACCACCAGACCGATATGGGTCAAGAGCATAACCTTGTTGATGCCTTGCTTGGTCAAGTCATCGACAATCGGCTGCACCGTGCCCACCAGATCGTCAGTGAAGCTGACCGAAGGGCCGGGTGAGGACAGCGTTGCCGAGTCGGGAGGTGTCAGGCCAATCACACCGATCTTTTGTCCGCCAACTTCTAAAATGGTATAGGGCTTAATTTTATCTTTGAGTTCGGGGCCAAACGTCACATCCGAGGTGATAATAGGGAACTTCAGTTCGTCCACGAATTTCACGAGCGTATCATAACCATTATCGAACTCGTGGTTGCCGACCGTCATTGCGTCATACTTCATGGCGTTCATGATGCGTGAGGCTTCTAGTCCGCGCCACTGTTGATGGAACAATGTTCCGGTGAAGCGATCACCACCATCGACCAAAATAGTGTTGCCGCCCTCAGCGCGAATCTGGTTGATCACCGTCATCTGGCGTGCCGCACCGCCGTCGGTGGTTGCATCTGCCTTGCCGTCATATGGCCCATAGGCACCATGCACATCGTTGGTATGCATGATCGTCAGCCGGAAAACATCATCTTGGGCAAAAGCGACTGAACTAAAAACTGCTACAACCCCCAGCAAAACCAGCACCAAACCAATTTTACGTAGCATCCTATCCTCCGTTAAATAAATGAGCGGATAAACAATGGCTCGTAAGTGTTTAGCATCGTCCAAGCCCAATTTAAAATGATGTTAATTGGGTGGTCAAATCACTTAAACGAACCAGTTGTACGCAGCGAGATGTTACTGTTTCAATTATACAGGCGGCCAAGGATAATTCGGCCCACCCGGTCCCGGTTGTGGGTATTTCCGTGTTTTGAGCAAACTTTGGATGCGATGCTGAAAGGCGTGAATTTCGCGTTCAGTGATCAAGTCATTTAAGGCTTGGCGATAAGGCGTTTTCTGGTTATCAACCTGTTCACATAAGCGATCAATATCGGTTAGCAGATTGTCCTCAATCGGCTCGCCAGCGAATTCCCATACCACTGTTCGCAGTTTGGGACTGCTGTTAAACGTGATGCCATGGTCAATTCCCCAAACGTGACCTTGGCTATCGACGAGGCAGTGTCCACCTTTACGGTCCGCGTTATTCACCAGAACGTCAAAGGCACAGATTGTCCGCATCTGCGCCATCTTGTCGTCATCAAACTCGAAGTAATTCAGTTCAGGATCGTGCTCGATGAAAAACTGCATTGAACCCAACCCATGCGGACCTTGCCGTAAGACGGTCGGTGGTACGATCTGCCATCCTAACTGCTCGGAAGTCAGGAAGGATGCCAACTCGCGTTTGCACAACATCCCGTCGGGAAAATCCCACAGAGGACGCTCGCCTTTTTGCGGCTTGTAAACAGCCATCACACTATGGCTGTTATGGTTGATCGACAACAGAAAAGTGTAATTGGAACTCCAGCGCATCATGCCGTGCTCGGACTCGATGCTGCCGTTTTGCAAGATTTCAACGACTTCGTGGCTTGTTAGCCCCTGCGATTCAGGGTCATTTGAGTTTGTGTCCATACTTTACGACCAGTAATAGACTAACCGACCATTTTGTTTGGGGTCAGCACGCCCGGAATTCACGACTTCCAGAGCTTGCTCACACAACAATGCCATCTGATCCCGCTTGCACCACAGTTTGACCACACCCGGTTCGGCTTCGCTCAATTCTTCCAAGTCATTGGTTGAAACCAATTCTTGAGCGACCAGCACCACCAGATCATGGTCTTCATCATAACCTAAACCCATTTGTGCCACTCTAAAAACGGGCTCGATGGGTTCGCGGAGATCCATGTCTACACTACTTAGATTAACATCCTTGAAGACATTTTCCGGATTGCGTTTCTCAAGGTCTTCTAACATTTCCCGAATCGCTTCACTGAGTGCGCGTGCTTGTTCTTTCTCGATAATCAGGGATACCAGTTGTCTGCCCTGTCCACTTTGGAGATGGAAAATCCGTTGACCACGCGGCCCAATGGTGCCTATAGTGATAAAGTCTACTGGATTGAGTTCGATTTCTTTGCCCGGCATAGCCTATCTTTCACTAATAAATCAGGCTCATAGAATACAGGATACTGCTTAGGCCAGTTTTTCGGCCTGCTTGGCCTGCTTCCGTTCTTGCTCCAGTTGTATGATGTGCGCCATATCGTTCATGGTTCCGACGTAAGGTCGGCCAAATCCCAGCGAGAGCACGCTGATAGAAGCAGGTGTAATGACAATGCGCTGAAACTCATCTAAATGCATACCCAAATAATGCGCAAGTACCATCTTGATGATATCGGCGTGGGTGACGACTGCTACGGTTTCACGCGGGTGCGCGCTTACCAATGCCTCGACTGCGTTCACCGCTCGTGTCTGGACGCCGCGCATCGTTTCTCCATTTGGAAACTCTGCTCTCGATGGGTACTGCTGAACCACCTGCCACATCTTCCGTCCGGTCAGCTTGTTAATCTCCATGCCTTCCCAATCGCCATATCGCACCTCGCCCAGTTCGATGATTTGCTGGATGGTAAGGTTTGGATGATGCTGCCGGATGGCTTCCGCTGTTTCCATCGTACGTTCCAGCGGGCTGGCATATAAAACATCAATGGGGGTGTCCGCTAATCGTTTTCCTAGGGCTGCGGCCTGTGCTTGGCCTTCTTCATTCAGATGAACACCGGGTGTCCAACCAGCCAACTTACCAGTCTTAACAAAGTCGTTTACAGCGTGTCGGATGAGCAGAATTTGTGTCATGCGGCTTCTTCAGTTTATTGAGTGTGCTTATAGGCGATAATAGCATAATTGGATTCAAATGGACACTCTCTTTTAGCGGAGGTTAATTATCGTGGTCGCAGCGCCCAGATGGTTCCTCCACCGAGACTGACGTATATCCACCCTTCACGGCTGGTCGTTACATCGTATGGATGGTGCTGCCAAAAACCACTGGCCTGAAAGTGCATTTTTTGTAGGTTCGTCGTGCTCCACTGCTCACTGCCACTCGGTATTTCTGGCAGGATAATGTGCGGTTCTTGGGGATTGCCGTTGGCATCAAATCCGATGGTCACCAGTGTGTAACCATTCAGGTAGGATTGACCTGTCATGCCGCCCATTGTGAGCAGCAATTGACCTTTTAAATGGGGAAATGCATCGCCCGAATAGACCACAATACCCAGCGGATTGCTATGCGTCGGGAAGGTGAGGCTTGGCGCTGTGACTTTGCTACAATCAGCTTTCGGATATAACGTGTCAGTTTTATTTTCTTTGCCGATACAATAGGGCCAACCAAAATCGGCTCCAACAGTGACACGGTTGAGTTCGTCATAATTCGTCGTGTAGTCGAGATCATCTCGTGCCGTATCCAGCGTCCACAAAACAGTGTCACGGAAAGCCAAGTCGTTCGGCTGCCGTAATCCGGTCGCGACGACTTGCCGATCACTGCCATCGAGCGCAAAGCTCAATATTGTCCCGCGATCCTGCTGCATCTGTTCGCAAGCATCGCATTCTGCACCAATTCCAACATAAAGGCGCTGGTCTGTACCAACTGCGACCCCACCTGTCCAGAAGCCCGCTCCAGTCGGCAAATCACTGACCAGCGTTTCGACTTTTTCGTCGGCTAATTTATAGATATGCGCGCCACCGGAAATATAAAGTGTTCCGTTGTGGACAGCCAAACCGTTGGGCAAAGTTAGTCCTTGTGCCACCACATGAGGCGTGTCGGGTAAGCCATCAGAATTAGTATCTTCGAGTTGCAGTACTTCTCCTGATAAAGGGCGTGTGGCGTAGAGTGTTCCATCGGGCGCAGCAGCCAATGAGGTGAAGCCCATTTCCCCGCCGCTCTCATCATGGATAACCAATTCGGCACAATAATAAGTGGCGTTTACCCAAGGTGGGTCAATCAGAGTTGGACGCTGTTCGCACGGCAGTAACGCCGATTGCGCCATACTAAGCTCTGTGTTACCAGCCAACAGAGCAGTGAGGCCGATTAATAAGAATGTCGAGAATGACTTCATCGAAATCCAATTTCAGAAATGATTATACGGTTAATGATCTTAGCTGAAAAATGATAAAAACAAACCTATGTCTCGAATACCCCTGTTGTGATTCTAAGATTTTTCACATGAGAAAGGGCGGTCATTTTAAGATTCATACACTATAATATTCCCATATTCTGTCTATTTTAGGGTTGAAGGATGAAACTTGGACTCATTGCGGACGTTCACGGAGATTATGCCGCACTCCAAACCGCTTTAGATCGGCTGGATAACTATCACCATGTTGATGAAATCCTCTGTGCCGGGGATTTAGTGGGGCGAGGCCCGGAGCAGGAAAAGGTCGTTGAACGCATTCGGGAGCGCAATATCCCGACGGTAAAAGGTAACCATGATGAATGGGCGTACGGGTTTGAACAGTCTAATGCCGACTTTCTAGAAGATTTGCCCATCAATTGGCAGAAGCGCTATGATGGTTACAATGTGTTCATGTGTCATGGAAAGCCCGGTAATAACATCTGGGGCTTGTATCGCGATCATGTTTCCAACACACTGCTCAATATGATGCTCCAATCGCTCGACGCTGACGTTCTCATTGTTGGACACACCCATGTACCGATGTTCATCAAAGTCGCGAATGGCTGTGTTATCAATCCCGGTTCGCTCTACACTTTTCACAGTACGCGTGTTACATCGCATACCTACGGAGTATTGACATTGCCTGAAATGCAATTTGAACTGTTTGACTTGATCGCTGATCCCATAAAGCCGGTGCTGCCATGACGACACCATCCGGGGCACCAACCGAACACTATACCCGCGAATATTTCGAAAAGTGGAATTACGCGGATCGTGGTTTGGGAAAATACAGCATGTATTGGTTCGCTCGCCGTTACTATGCGGCGCTTGTCCGGCGCTATGCGCTGCCTCAAGAACCGAACCAACCGCAACGCAAATTAATGGAAATGGGCTGTGGCTTAGGTCATTTGCTGGGACTGCTTCAGGACGATTTTCACTGTGTGGGTATCGATCTCATTGACTACAGCATCGAGCAAACACATCTTAATGCACCGAAAGCGGAAGCCTTTCAGATGAGCGCAGATGATCTCAGTGCCTTTGAAAGCAATTCTTTCAGTGTGGTTGTGGCTTTGCATCTGGTTGAGCATTTGCCGAACCCTGAGCATACGATTCAGCAGGTTAACCGTATTCTCAAACCCGGTGGATTATGGCTGTTTGCCACTCCGCACCCCGATTACAGTTTGCGTCGCTTTAAAGACCGCGACAATGATGCAATCGGTAAGGACAAAACCCATATTAATGTTCATCCACCTCAGCAGTGGCGGACATGGTGCGAGCAAAATGGCTTCAAAATGCTGAAGCACTTTGGCGATGGCTTGTGGGACGTGCCATATTTGCCCATTATTCCGAAGATCATTCAGTTCGGGATGTTTGGCGTTCCTGCTTTAGCACAGGTTGTTACTCGTACCACGTGGACTCCCCTGTCAATGGGGGTTAATCAAATAGGCATTGCGCGAAAGTTGTAAACCGCAGTGCTCTTCAATCGAAACAGGAAGGCCAGCAGCAGTGTTGGTTTTTTGGTTTTGCATAACAACTTGTTACAATTTGTCTGACTCTCCAGTTGGGTTGCAGTAAGAAGGTTCCTCCAAATGGATTTCAAAATATCAACTGAAAGTGCAAAGGATTGGCTGCGTTATATCCAAAACAGGAACGAACCGTTGAGTTGGCTGGTCCCTTACGAAAGCAATCTGCTTTCTGTTCTTGAGCATGGGCTAAGTTGGGAACCAACGTTTCGTGAGTCATTTGAACTGTTGACGACTGTTTTCTCTTATTTCGCCTTGACTCTTTCTCATACCGAAGCTTGGCCCCCGTTACTGCGAGATGCTTTGCTCATGGCGCAAGACATTCGCGATAACGACTTGCAGACGACAGTCTTCCGCTGGATGGGTGAGGCTTATCTCAAAGTGGGAAAACATGAGGCGGCTCGTAAGGCGTTTTCAACCGCCCTTGATCGCTCTGAAACTGGCAATATTAATGATATGAAGGTGGCTGTTTATACAGGTTTGTTTAAGTTGGAGTGGTTTGATCTGAAGCAGAATCTCACTCAAACACTTGTTCAACAGGCGTTGGAGACGGTTAAACTCATAGAAGATCGTGCTTTGCAAGCGGACTTCTATGATGCTTTAGCGCCTGCCTATGCGCGAAAAATGGATACAGCCTCTGCCTTAGGGTATGGTCAAACCGCTTTAGCCTACTGGAAATCAGTCAATAACAATTCAGGTATTGGGCGAACCGCCTACACGTTGGCTAGTGTATATATTCATATTGCTCAAATAAAAGAGGATAAACGTTTTCTAAATAACGCCATTTCCCATCTGGAACTTGCTCGTGATGTGTTATCCCGCACAGACGAAGTGTGGCAGTACGCATTACTTGCTTATCAACAGGCCACGATTTACTTTCAACTCGAAGAGTATGAGAGCGCTTCCAGTTGGTTCCGGCAGTCGCTGAATGAGGCCACGAATACCAATACACCGCAGTATGTTGTCGTCGCGCAGCATGGACTGGGATTAGCGCTGTCAAGGTTGAGGGAATTTTCACAGGCACGTCAGTATCTACAATCGGCGCTGAAGCACTGGCAAGAACTCCAAAACAATTACGAACAGGCTAATATATTCATTGGGCTTGCCGACCTAGAACTGAGCGCAGAGAATAAGGAACTGGCGAAATTTTACGTACAGGATGGATTGCAGTGTGCGATGGAAATTGCTGATCCTAAAATGCGCGACTTTATGAAACTTCAGTATGAAGAGGTTGTTGGTCGGCTTTTGCCCTAGAAATTAAGACGACAATGCTTGTTCTATAAATACAAACGGCACATGCTTATATGTGCCGTTTGTATTTCCTCTCCGTCAACAAATTACAGGCTCGGAGGCGGAGGATATGGTGGGTATGGACCCGGCATGATTATGCTCCTGTTTACTCATTGGCCGATGTAAACAGGTTTGCATATTCGATCTCTTGGAGTCCCGGTTATTTCGGATGCCAAGTTCCAAAGTGCGGACAGTATCTTTTAACAGTGTTAACTGACTGCGTCAGCTTTAAGGTCACTAAGCGGTGGCTAATCGACTTGGAAAGATGACCATTTCAACCTATAGTTATGCCATTACAAATTACGACGCAGACGGCACGACCGCCTTTTCCAAGGTTGAATAATCCTATGGTGCGGAAAACACTATTATTCTTAGGGGTATTCGCAGGGGTATTTCTTGCGGTGATGCAGGACGTAGCGCCAGATTATTCTATTCAGCTTATTCATTACAGTTTTAGCGATGATAACAGCCAGACAACCGTTACATTTGACGTTGTGAATTCGGGTGGCGATTCAAAGAAATCGTCAAGTGCTATCCTTAATTTGATCGAGACTGGGGAGCAAATCGCGACCGCTACCGTCCCGGCACTGGTTTCGAATGGTCGCTATACAGTGGTCATAAATTTTTCGAATGAGCGCTTTGCTCCCGGAAGTGTTGAGTCATTCCGTGCCGTCGTTGGAGTAGGTGACATTGAACCTGCTGGTTCGGCAAGTGTGCAAGATAACTTTGCCCGAATTGTCATCACACTTCCGGCAACTTTGCCTCAGCCTCAAGTGACCCCACAATCTGAAGTGACCAGTGAACCTACTTCAGAACCGACACCTAGCAGTAACGATACGGTTCAACAGATACTGCATACCCTAAATCTTGATCTTTCTAAGCCGGAACAGAAAGCACTTGCGATTGGTTTAGTTGTGGTTGTGCTGGTACTTGCGCTGATCATTTGGGTTATTTTGCGATTGCTTTTAGCACGTAAGCCGGATTTCAGCGGGTGGCAGCCTTCGTATGCCAATTATTTACCCGCCGATCCTAATACGCTTACAGGACGACGACAGCAATGGCAGGGCGTTGCTCAAAATGGTTCGCTGGCTCAAGCTGGAACTGAAGGAAGTGTGCAGGTTCGCAAACTCCCAACTGGTGTCGATGATCAATATCTTTCCGGTTGGCATATTGTTGCCGTACGAATGAGCCAATATGACATGTATGGCAGGGTCAACCGCAGCCAAATAACGCCGAGCAAAAATATCGTCAATCGACTTGCCTGGATTGCGCGAAAGCATGAAAAACTTAATGCTGACCAACTGACACGCCAGCTTAATCCGGTCGCACGAACCCTGAGCCGTGAAGTACGGAAGAAAGTGAACGACCGTACGGCAATGCTGCCATTAGCCATTGATATCCGGCTGCGTGCGCGTCACGGCGAAGTGCGAATCTGGTTTGAACTCTACCGTCGGCAGTATGGTCAGTGGGCACAGATAGATCGTTGGGAGCCTGAAATGATGGTGCAGGGAAAGTGGATGTATGAAACCTATACCTATACTCTTTATGGACAAAAACCCGGCGAAGATTTAAAGGCTTTTCAAAAACGCCTCGAAAATGACTTGTTACAGTTGTTGACGGAAATGTTTACCCCGTCTGTAATAGCGCCTCCACAGCGTCCTGATGCCCCGACTGATCCCCATCTCATGCCGGTGGTTGTGGACAATCCTAAATAAAAGGTCGGCACTACGGCCGACCTCAATCCTATCATGCATTTCGGATGACTAGCTCTGATCAGTGGTAGCGAGAACTACTTCCGGTTTGTCTAGTGTACCGACAGCAGCGACGAAATAGTCTGTATTCTCTTTGAACTCGGTACCCGGTAATGAGAGTACAACTGGCGTTTTCGCACCCGCAGGCACGACGGTAATATCATATGTGCCTGCTTTTACATTCAGAGTGTAGACACCATCATTTTTCTTGGCTGCGGTTCCCTGAGTTCCGGGGAATGCCAGCTTTGGAATAATCACGAAATCGCCTGAGCGCACGTCGACGGCCGGGGCATCTTCAATGGCGTGGAATACCGTTAGGCGCGCGCGTCCTTTGGTAATTGCACTATGATCTTCTTCGATTGCAACCAACTTCAATGTGTTGTTCTTTAGTGAACCAATGGCCGCAACAGTGACCCAAGTATCGGCTTTCAAATCGAATACTCCGGAACGAATGCCGCCCTTGGGCAAGGCTGATAACGTATAGCTAGCAGGCGGAAGCTCAATCCAATCCGTGACTGTCTTGTACTCCAAGCCTTTTATGGCACTTGGGGCACCGTTGACAAAAATATCAACAGCAGGCGTATCCGGCGACAGATGAGCCACCCGGACATGTATGACACCATCAGCGGCGGTCGCTGGCATGGCAGCCAAAACCATAAGCATAGCTGCCAACAAAATGAAGATTAACTTACGCATAATCTCCTCCAAACTGGATATGCAAATTAGCTCTTTATTGACTTTATCAATAGCTGTGCAAAACGTATACTGAGACTCATGTGGGATTTACCAAGAAAATTTATACGAGGTTAAACGCTGAGAAATTCTAATTTCCGACCCGAGTGGTTCAAAATTCAGCTAAATAAATGTTGAGTGATTACAATTTAATTATTAATCTTTAACTCATTTTCGGACTCATTCATCGTCGAAATTCCCCATTATCGCATAGATCAGAACGCCGAATGCAGCAATAATGAAGCTTCCGATGATTCCAACCGCCTGTAACATACCAAACAGTGGTTCACTAGCGGTATTACTGCCGTGTGAGCCGAAGCCCACAATGTCTGCCGTTCCGGACATGACCGCAAAAACGAGACCTGTCAACGCCAAGCGGATGCCGATTTGTTGGGCAAGATTTGCCGGATGACCAAAGTAGAAAGTGAACTTGACGTAGATGAGAGCACCAAGAATCAACAATGAAAAGCCGAGCAGTACCGTGAAAATTTGAACGATACCAATGCCCTTGGCGGGCGTTAATCCAGTGACACCGGGGAACAGCCCCATGAAAGTGAGAACGGTTCCCAATGCGCCAAGGGCGATACCGAACTGTGCGATACGTGGCATAGTGGCGGCCTAACTTGCGGGAAGTGCTTGACGCAGTTTGCGAATCATGTTGCCGCCCATCACCGCCTTAATGTCGGTAGCGGAATAACCCCGTACTTTGAGCGCATCTGCAATCTTGAGTAGGTCAGTCACGGTATCCAAATCTTCCGGAATACTTTCCTGTCCGAAACCGCCATCAAAATCGGTACCAATTCCCACGTGTGCGGCACTGCCCGCAATCTGGCAAACATAGTCAATGGCATCGATGACCCGTGTTAATGGGATTTTGGACTTCGGGTCACCACTTGTCCAGTCGTCACTCAAGAAGCGATTATATAGAACAATGCCCATCACGCCATCACGTTCGACAAGTTTGCGGATCGTCGTATCCGCAAAATGACGATCGGTATCACGGAATTTACGCGGGTTGGTGTGGCTGGCGATGATCGTACCATCGTAATGATCAAGCGCTTGTAAGCAAGCTTGTTCAGCAAGGTGCGAGAGGTCAAGAATGGCATGAAAATTGGCCATGACATCCAGAAGCTCGTAGCCCAGTTTGGTCAGCGGTCCCGGATGACCTGTACCGCCTGCGTAACGCGAAGCTGCCCACGCTGGCCCTACAATCCGCAAGCCTCGTTCATACCACTCTTCGAATTGGCGCGGTTCAAGGATCGGATCGGCATTTTCCATCAATAACACCAATCCCTGCTTATGATCCGCGACCGTTTTGTCATCCGCCCATGTTTTGAGAACAGCGTCCAGATCAGCACTGGTTTTGATAATTTGGATTTTGTCGCTTTCATCCGCAATTCGGCTATAGTAGTCCAACTGATCCATACCGAGTTTATTCGCCTCTTGAGCGGTTTTGTAGCTAAAGTTTGACCACGGCTTATTGGATTCACCATCGTCAGGTGCAACAAAGATTGTCGAGAAAACTAGCGCGACCCGCCCAAGTAAAGCATCCGGCAAACCGATGGTGGCGGTACCTCGATGTGCCAGCATAGCTGGATCGGTTTCGAGGCGGCGTGTTTCCAGTGCGCTCCGGCGATAGTCGCGTCCATAACACAGCGCGTTGTAAGCAATATCCTCGTGGGCATCGACGATAATCATGAGTGAATGTCCTACTAAGGCTACATCAATGTAGCGAGGTCATAGTGCTCTATTGTATGCGCAGCCGGGTGAAAAATCCAAATCACAAAAGTTGTCGTAATGGATTGGTAAGGATATAAGACTAGACTTCGGATAGTAAAAATTGAGTGGGGACATCATGGATAAAATACGTAAGCCGACAATAGGGACAGGGATACTTGTAGGGGCAGGATTGACTGCGGCATTGATCGCCGTTTTTTATTTGGTACAGCAACTCATAGGCACAGTTTTTGTGCCCTTTGACGTGTTTGATTGGGTCAGCCGTGTTGCCCCCGGCGGGTTGATCCGGTTTGGTATCGAAACGATGGTACAGATTATTACTGCCCTCAAGATCGGTAATTTGGATGGCGCGGCCAAAACAGCCGAGCAGTCAATGGCGATTCTCGGTATGTTCGCGACCGGTGTCGTAGTTACGGTCATACTTTATCAACTGCTGCCGCATGTCAAAATGTCCCAAATACCGCTTGCCGGACTCATTGCGGGTTTAATTGTCGGCGTACCTGTGATGCTGATTAGTGCGGCGGTTGACATTAACTCCACTCAATCTGAGTTTATAAATGCCTTATGGATATTGCTTGGATTTATGGTCTGGGGACTGCTATTGGGTTGGGTTTATACCAAGCTTACTGCTGTGAGCGTTACTGATTTGCCGGATGCCGCTTCGATTGAGGCCATTAACCGGCGCCAATTCCTCGTCCGTTTGGGGGGGACGACTGCGGCGATAACATTAGTGGGGGCAGGTTTAGGCTCTGTACTCCGTCGCTCGACGCCCACAACCGAGGTTGTATCCACAACTACAACGGGGACAACTGCCCTACAACCTTGGTCGGCGACCAATAAACTGCCCAATGATGGTGATCCGCTCATCCCTGCGCCCGGAACCAGACCGGAACTGACCCCTGTTGGCGAACACTATCGCATCGACATTAACACCATTCCCCCACGTATTTCGGAGGATGAATGGAAGCTGTCCATCGGCGGTCTGGTGGATAAACCCTTTGAAATGACGTTGGCTGAACTTAAGTCCAAGTATCAGCCGATTAGCGAATTCGTCACATTGGCATGTATCTCGAATCCTTTAGCGGGTGAACTCACGAGTACGACCCGTTGGACGGGCCTTAGCCTGAAGCAGCTCGTGGCCGATATGCATTTGAAGCCCAATGCAACGCACTTGAAAATCACCGCAGCGGACAACTTCGATGAGTTCATCGACATTGAAACGATCAATAAGGATGAACGTGTTATGTTGGCTTACGAGTGGGATGGACTACCGCTGGCGATTGAGCACGGTTTCCCACTGCGTATTTATATTCCTAATCACTTTGGAATGAAGCAGCCCAAGTGGATTACGACCATTGAAGCTGTGGATAGCTGGCAAGAAGGCTGGTGGGTGCGCCGTGGGTGGGACAAAGACGCCATCATGGAAGCGACATCAGTGATTGATACGGTCGCCGTCAATCAAGTCGTCACGGGGCAAGATAGTGCCAAGCTTATCCCGATTGGGGGTATGGCTCATGCTGGTAGTCGTGGGATTTCAAAAGTGGAACTCAAGATCGACGATGGCGAGTGGGTGGAAGCGAAGCTCCGCAAGCCTTTATCCGAATTGACATGGGTAATCTGGCGCTATGATTGGCCGTTCACGCAAGGGTCACATACGATTACTGTGCGTTGTGTTGATGGACAAGGTAATGCTCAGAAAGAGGCTTATCAAAATCCGGGGCCGGGCGGCGCAACCGGTTATCAGCGTGTGACACAATCCGTTTAGGACTGCTGGCGTTTCGATCCTAGATTGCAATTGAGTAGACAGAACACCTGAAATTTACAAATCAGGTGTTTTTCTTTGTACTGGAATAGTTGAGAATTTGTAAATTTTGTATAACTTGATTGACGTAGAATCAATTTATCCATATGATGAATGTAAGTGGTCATTTTATCCACCCAATTATCAAAATCTTTAGGAGTTCTTATCATGCTGTACATGCCCCGTGAAGAAGGCCAAGGTTTGGTCGAATATGCGTTGATCTTGGTTCTGGTCGCCGTTGTCGTTATCGTCATTCTCGCCCTGCTTGGCCCGGCTATCGGCAACATTTTCTCGAACCTCGTCAAGAACCTGTAATTCTCACACCACTCAACATCGAAAAAGGACGGTTATCCGTCCTTTTTTGTTTTCCCTAGTATTCGAAATTTTCGACTCTGAACTTATCCTCCGCCGTAGGAGAAACCCGATTTCGTCGGTTTTGGGGCAACGAGAGCGGTTGCAGTCGCGATCAAAATCGGACGCTGGGCGGTAGTCACTGCGGCGACCGTCGCCGGGAAGTTAATGGCTTCTTCAGTGCTGCGGGGGAGATTCTTCTGAACGATGTTTGCTATGGTCACAGCCACTTCGGTCTCGATTGAATTGTATTCCTCGACCGGTGCCTGTTGACGGAACACGCCTACCAGTACTAGCCCCCAAATAAAAGCAATCAGTACAATTATCGTTAGCCAGAGGCCGCTGCCTCGGTTTTTGGTGCGTGCTTTGGGTGTAAGCACCTTAAGGGGTACGCCAGCTTCAGGGGAAGCTAAGAATTTGAGTTGTTCCACTAATGCTGTCAGTGGATAACCATTCACAAAGTCAAAGGCTTTGAGGTGGTTGATGAACTTAGGCACTGGGGCAGCCTGCGCGTTGACCATGACCACGTGCTGGCTGTTATCAAATGCCTGAGCAATTACATCTTGGACGGCGGGATTTTTGTTGCCGGCAGGTGAGGCCAAAGCAACAAGAATGTTTCCTTTGCCGGGAGCCAACGTGTCACACATTGAAAAACCTTGGGCTTTCAAATCCTGCGTGATGTGGTTCGCCAGAGCCGAGTCTTGGGGATCATAGGTGAGCGTAATCATGAGGTGTCTTTCTACTACCTTTGAAGTGTACGTATGAAATTGACGATGTCCCAGCGTTGGGCAGTGCTAAGATTTGAGTCGCAGGCCGGGAAGATTTGCCAGCTTTGAGCCGTCGCAATGAAAAGTTGGTCATCACGGGTACGGGGCAGCCGTTCCAATATTCGGGATTGATCAGCCTTTTGCCAATTGGGGCATTCAGAAGTGTAAAGCGTTTTGCCACGATCAAGCGAGGCTTGGTCAGGTAGAGTCTCGTTTACAACTTGAGGCGGTGGGTTTAGCGTGGCTTCATACTGCTCTTGAGTATTCTGGATAATGATCACGCCGATGATCGTCACAACAATCAGCCCAACTATGGCAGCGAGGGCTATGGTGACACTCGACGGGCTGAGATCAAGGCGATGATAGACCCAGAGCGCAGAGGGATACAGCACCCAACGTACGGCGAATAGTACGACTGCGAGGGCGATAAATTGCTGAAGGCGCGGCGGTTGAGACTGTTGAACGGCGGCATCATTGGTGATGTTCCAGTTAAAAGCGACGCGCTGGATAGAACCGTCGGGGAGCGTCAGGTCGATCAGGGACCACCACGGACCGGCACGATCTATTTCGGCTCCTGAAGCGATATACAGCCCGTTTTCGGCATTTTCAGCTACTTCCCAATTACCACGCTGGTCGCGCTGAGGATTTACCATTTGCAGGCGAATTTTCAGGCCGTCGATGGGCTGACTATTACGCGTGACGAGGGTGTCGTAGGTGTTGACGCCGGGACCACCGGGTGTGATGGTCAATGTCAAGGATAGATCGCCGATTTGTTGAGTGGCGGTTGGGGAAGTTACACTTTCTTGAATGAAATAGGGCACCGGGACAGGTGTTGCACTGAGTAAGCCGACGCTAGCCAAGACGGCGAACGCCATGACGGTTTCCAACTGAAGGCTTGGTATGAAGCTGCGGACGCGGTTAGTGATGGCTTCCCAGCGTGCGTAACGCAGGGGATTGAGCGCCAGGTGATGGACGAGTGCGATCAGCAGCAGGCCAGCGATGAGAAGCAATTTGAGGACGAGTGCATTACCGAAGGGTGTACTTGTGATGTCACTCGGCGAATATATCCAAGTCGCGGCACTGTAGATTCCGGTTGCGGTGACGAGCACGACGCAAGCAGTCGCAAGGTGTGAAAAGCGTTTCATGACAGCCAAGAGCGCTTGCCTGCGCTGATCCCCTTGATAAGGGGTGAGGGCGGTCGGCAAGATGAGGGCTAAGGCAGCCAAACCACCAATCCATAAACCCACACCAATGGCATGAAGCCAATCGTTGATGGTGGCGACCCAAGGCCAAATGATCGAACCGGCAGCGTGACTTCCAGCGCTGAACGTGCCAATCAATAGAAGCAGCGCCCAACTATTGGCTATCCAGAAGGGGCGTACCGTTTCGGGTTGGTCGGAACGGAAATAGAGGCTGAGGCCAAATAAGATGCTGACCAGAATGAGTAGCAGCATTCGCGCCGACCACAAATCCCCAAAGCGGGTGCCGACGCGGACTACACTCCATAGGCCTTGGCTAATGACCTGACCCGCATCGGCATCAAAAAAGGCCATGGTTTGTTGGAGGATAGCGAGGATGTTTCCGATGAATGCAACAGCTAGACCAATGAGCATGATGCGGTTGAGTGTCTGCATGACACGGGGCGGGAGTAAACCGGCGCGATAGGTTTTACTGCCCCATGCCGGCACGAGGATAGTGCTGTATAGGAAACAAACGCCCATTAGCAGCATGGTTGAACTGAGGGTGATAGTGCGCCAGATGACTTCGAGTGGATTGGCTTGATTGGCCGCAGCTTTCCCGTTGACTCCATTGACCTCTTTGCCCACGAAGAAGACCGTGCTTTGTGCGACGACATGGCCATCACTGGCGAAGGCGATCCGCATATCCACGATATAAGCGCCATCGGGGAGGTTACGGGGAAGTCGGGCGGTGAGTAGTGCGTTGTTATCCGTTGAGACTTGGCCTGTAGCGACCGCTTCGCCTTTTTGATTACGGACGGTTAGGGTAGTGAAGCGGGATTCTAAACCCTCACTGAACCAATATTGTAGGCGGGCTGGGGCGCGTTCCAGTACTGCGCGATCTTCAGGGATGGAACGGAGCAGGTAGCCATGTGCGGAAACCGGACTCAGGCTGAGTACGTTGGTTAACGCAAACAGGGCTAGGACAGCGATGAAGCGCAGCGAATAACGGCGTGATTTAGTCATTTCTCAAGGGGGAAACGCTCGTCAGTAGTCGTTGAGGGTTCGGTCGAGGTTTCTGTTGGTTCTTCGAGCGCTTCAGGGGTGGTGACACGACTGCGCACCCAAGCGATGCCCATCATGATGAGGAAAATAGCGGCGATGCTGAGGAAAATCAACTCATCCCATTCGCCGAGCGAACCATGCGCTAGGATGAATACGCTATGCATAAAACGCTCCTCAAACAGCCTATGACATGTTGAACTCTGTGGTTGAATGAGGACATTTTACCACAAAAGAAGGGGTGTGTTCAGATTTTCACGAACTGCTCAGACAAACAAAAACGCGCTTGAAATGCGCGTTCGAAATTACGCCCGATAGGATTCGAACCTACGACCACCCGCTTAGGACGCGGAGACTCTGCCTCTGAGTTACGGGCGTATGTAAGGTCAGTATACTCGTTGTGGGTAGGCACGTCAATCGGGTCGAAAGGTGATTTGCAATTTGTGCAATATATCCGCCGAATTGTCTGGCGGCTTTAAGGGAGCGAGGCGCTGAATTGGTATTTTGATGCCGCGGGACTCTCGGCTAATACCACCGAAATGACGCTGTTTCGGCGGATGGCTCCTGTAATGCCACCGCTGTGCCATTTGTGCACTGTCGCAGCGGAATGTAGGGAGTGAGCTGCTGAATATGCAAAGCGAAATGCAATTGAACCGCAGAGAGAAGTGAGGTTAGGAGAAAGAATGAGGGAGTTTGACATAAAATTATGGTAGAACAAAAGGTCTACGGTGTCAAGTTCGAGTCTGGTTTGTCTAGGGTTTGGACAATGAGTTTAATGGCTGCGAGAGGATCATCGCGGCGGAGGGCAGCGAGGATGGCTTGTTCTGTAGAATTAAGGTCAGAAGTGTGGGCTGGTGGGGTGGGGTCGTCGGTGCGACCGAGCAAGTAGTCAGCGGATACGTTGAAGACATCGGCCATCCGCGTGACGACATCGCTGGAGGGGTCAGATTCAGCAGCTTCATAACGGACAATTTGCCGCATATTTAGATCGAGCACTTTGGCAAGAGATGCATATGTATGGTTATGTTTTAGGCGGAGATTACGCAAACGATCTGCTTGGAGCATGATTAACCTTAGAAACCACTTGACGTTTTGACAAAAATGTCGTACAGTAGGTATATATTGCAATAAGCTCTGGGAGACCCTCAAGTCATAACGTAACTTTTTGCAACAATTATAACGGTGTTTAATCCAAAAGGCGCTCGGACGCAAAACGCCGTTGACGGTCAAAGACTAACTTGATACACTATTTATATTGATTTATTGGTGGAAACTATGCACTAATAAATTAGGGGCTGTGATGCAACTGGCCGACATGACTGACTTAAAATCAGTTGGGTGTACTCCCATGTGGGTTCGAATCCCACCAGCCCCACAACTAATAAGCGCTCAAACGGGCGCTTTTGTTATTTGAAGCATAGTTTGTCCGTTTTGGACAGACTATGCTTCCAAAACACAGTGGACAAACTATACTTCCTAATTAACTAAATTATTGTAAAGCTGCAAATCCACGTTATTTTTTTGATTGCTGAGTTTCTTTTCTAACTTCTTTATCCCAATCCCTTTTAACTTGCATTACTCGCAAACAGTTTGTGACAAGTCTCCACACGATACTTTGTAGAGGATAAGTGGCAGAGGTGGAATGAAACGCAAAGCTATAGATTACTCTTCATATTGAGTAAGGTCTGCTGACACTGTATCAATTCGTCGTCTATCAATTGGTTGGACGTATCTATCCGATAGGGTATAGCGTCATATAACTCGGTGCGTTTAGGGGCATATTCAATCTCCATTAGGCGCTCTACAGTCCAGCCTTGCTGCTTATACTTGCGCTCCCACACGGCCTCAGGTGTTCCCCAGACGCATAAAACTTGTTGATTATGCTCCTTAAAATATGTCCTGCTTTCGGGGGCTTCTAGTGATCCTGCGCCTACGTCAACCAAATAATCTAGTTTGGGGATTTTGCGATTTAGATCATTGAAGATTGCTAGGGAATAGAGCCAAAATTTATAGCTTCCCTGCGTTGTAAGCACTAAGCTAACGTGAGCAAGACCTGACCTTTTTTTAATAGCGTCATCAAGATCAACATAAGTTAGCGATGTGTTGGCTTCTGCTAATGCTCTGCAAAGGCTACTTTTTCCTGCTCCTGAAGGGCCAATCACGTAGATTATTGTCATTATTCATCACCTCCAATATCAGATTCGGCTCTCATACGTATATCTCACAATAATATAGGATGATATTCAATACGGTGTAACTTGATGATATAGGGGGGCTTGTGAAACGCGACCCATTTTACAACCAAATTGTACAACGCCTCAGTGGACAGCTTGATCCCGACGATTTTGAACGATGTGCCGCAGATTTGCTACAGACTATCTACCCCACCTTAGTTCCGATGCGGGGCGGTAGCGATTCTGGTATGGATGGTGCGGTCGCTGATGGAGAAGGTGAGCCTTTTCCTCTTGTCACGACGACTAGCCTGAATGTTATCGGCAACCTAGAACGAAACTTGAAGCGCTATATTGAAGATGGGGGTAAGCGCCGGAAAGTTATCGTGGCAACCAGCCAGAGTATGACTCCGCGTAAAAAATTGAATCTACGACAAAAGGCTGCAAAGCATGGTTTTACACTGATACAGATTTACGATCAATCCGCTATAGCCCGGCTGCTGTATCGTGATGCGGATTGGTGTTTAGAACTGCTCAACCTCACAGGCAGACCGTCTGCACTGTCCGTCATTCCGCGTTCACAACGTCCACTCATAGACCATGAAATGGTTGGACGTGAGAAAGATTATGCTTGGCTCTGCAATACCACCGGAGATCGCCTGTTAGTGGGACAACCGGGTTCTGGTAAAACCTTCCTGCTCTACAAGTTTGCTCAAGACGGGAAGGGGTTGTTCGCAATCAGCCGCAATGAACAGGAAATTGCCGCTGCTATTCGGACACAAGAACCGGAAGTCATTATTGTTGACGATGCTCAAACTAATATAGAGTTCCTGCACACTCTTCGTCACCTAAGATCGGAACTTCAGGCAGAATTTAGTATTCTTGCGACGTGCTGGGAAGGTGATAAAGCCCGGTTGATGGATGCGCTCCATTTACCTCTTGCACAGGTTCAGTCATTGGAATTATTAACCCGTGACGAGATTGTAAAGGTCATTAGTGCTGCGGGTATTCAAGGTGTGACTTGGCTCGTACAAGAGTTGGTTAATCAAGCCGAAGGTCGTCCTGGATTGGCTGTCACACTGGCTAATCTATGTGTTCTGGGGGGAGTTGAACAGATTATCTCTGCTGAGGCTCTGGCAAACTCCATATTAAACTTCTACGTGAATCAGGTTGAACGGCATACTAAAGAGATTTTAGCATCCTTCGCTTTAGGCGGTAATGCAGGGATGATGAAGGAAGTGGTTGCCCACGAGCTAGGAATGACGAATGTTGAAATACGGGACGTGGTAGTTAATCTTGCGGCTGGTGGTGTGGTCGCTGAAGTAGGGCAACAACGGTTGTCGGTTCGTCCCGCTGCATTACGTCATGCGTTGGTACGCGATGTTTTTTTCTCTGGTGCTTTTTCCTTGGCTTATACCAACTTGCTTGGTGATGTACCTGATTTGGCTGAGACAGCAGCCGTCTTAATTGGAGCAAAGGGACGTAGAGGTTCTGTTGAGGATGAACTTATACAGAAAGTTTTGGATGCGACTGAACCCCGTTATAAGCCGGAACTGTGGCGAGACTATACATGGTTAGGGAAGCAACAAGCTAAGTGGGTACTTGAAAAGCATCCTGAAAAACTTCCATTTGTTGCTCCTCAAGCTCTCATGAGAGTTCCCGATATTGCAATCCCTATGCTATTAAGTCTAGCAATTGGAGATGACCGTCCCCTAAACTCAAATACCGAGCATCCCTTGCGTTTAATTGATGATTGGATAAAAGGCACTTTTGCAGGAGAAAAGGCAGCTATTCTCAATAGACGAGCGCTTTTTGAAGCAGTTCAAAATTGGTGGATTGAAGAAAAACAAGCAGAGGTGGCATGTCGCGCCCTATGTATGGCAGTATCACCAAACTTTCAACTTCTTATCGCTGAACCGGGAAGTGGATGGGGAGCGCACTTATACTATGGTTATCTCACGCCGAATGAATTACAGGAATTATCAGGCTTGTGGAAGCATGTTTGGGATGTCGTCCAGCGGCATCAACTATTGAACTGGAAACCATTTTTTGAATTGCTTCATGGTTGGTCGTTTCCTATTCACGGGCAAAATCCTCCTGCTGAAACGATTGAAACATTACAAGCTATCGCTCGGAAAATCGCTCATGATATGCTCCAATATCCTCAAATTCATTCGGGGATCAAACGCCGTATTTATGACCTGACAAAGTATCTGAAATTAGAAGACCCTGTTTTGCTTGAGCCAGATTTCTCAATTTTGTATCCCGAAGAAGACTTTGAAAATATTGAGGAGTCTTCAAACCAGCAAGTTTTAGCCGCCAAGAACCTAGCAAACGATTGGGTTAAAGATACTCCTTCTGAGATTGCTGCTCGGATTTTAACGATTGAGAAGCAGGCTTCCGAAGGTGAAATTAGATTTCCCCGAATGACAACTGTCTTATGTAGGCAAATTGCCGAGCTCACTTCATTACCTATTGAATGGGCAAAAGCGCTTATTGAAGCGGGGTTATTTGCCGACGATATTTCCCCATTTTTACGACGGGCGTTTATCTTAAATGGGCAAACTGCTACAGAATTAGCGTTTAGCTGTTTATCGCATCCCCACCTTAAGGGAGCAGTCATTGAGATTGCTCTAACCACACCTGACATGCCCCAAGACCTCTTGACTGAAGCTATCGCAAATTTAAGTGGATTTGGTAATTTTGTACGCTTTGGGGGGATTAGGGGGGTAATATCAGATTCTATTCTCTTGAGCTTGTTGAAGCATCCAGATAAGTCAATAGCAAGTATGGCTGCTTGGGGGGAATGGTATCACGAACCTAAAACGGTTGTGCGTGAATCTTTTCGTGAGGCTTGGGAGCAAGTGATCCTTTACCAGCTTGACGATGATTTTATGTTGAGTGAGATATTTAGGGTTGAACATCAACTTGCTTTCTATTGGTTGAAACAACGATTGAAAGATACAGAGTTTCTTACTTACAAATTTGACCGAGCTATTCCAGCCGCAATTGAAGTATTGAACTATCAACAACGCCAAGAACTTCTTGCTATTGTCCCAACAAAGTATGGGCTATGTGACAATATAGTTTGTCGCCTAGTTGACGACAATATGGAACTGTATGCTGAAGTTCTGAGAGATACAAGACTAAAAGAATATCACCTAAGCCCGTTGGGTAAGAAGATTGACGCTGTTTGGATAGAGCAGGCGAAAATGGCAGTGACGTGTGGCTATGTCGCTCAAACTGTTGTATCTGCAACCTGTTTTCCAAGAGGTGTCATGACTTGGGAAGGTAATTTGTCGTCTAAATGGGCTGGATGGGTAGCCGAGTTTGACAAGTTGACTTCCCATTCTGATGAACAAATTCGCCAAATTGGACAGGTAGGCAAAGAGACGTGCGAATCTGAACGACGACGCGAATATGAACGTGAGCGTCATGAAGCTGTCTACGGTAGAGAATAGTTGCTCGCTAGGTTAGTTTGCTTTGCTTTAATGACCGTCGTGAATCGTCATAGTTTGCTTGGAAGAGGTAGGTATGTTTGCTGGATTGTTTATTGGTGGTAAGACATTAATCGTGGGATGATTAGCCTTATCTATAAGCTGCTGTAGTAGAGTATTAGCAGCGGTCAACTTATCCTCTAAGGCTTGAATGTGAGCATCTTGCTTATCTAATTTGTTCAATACGCTTCTGTTGCTATCTATGCCGAACAAACTACTGATGATGTTAATGAACCCTTGTCCAAGTGCTACACCGCCAATTACTTGTACAACTGTTAGTGATATTTCATTAGGTACAATTTGGGGCATGATGCGGGGTAAATTCAACACAAAAACCCCATACCCCATCGTCACAATGTTACGTACCCAATCTTTAGTAGACTCCTTCACAGATCAAAACCCTTTCTGAAGTGAAACAAACATAGCGATGAGTTACATTATGCAGGTATTGAGTAGGTAGGTATCCCCCAGAGAATGGGGGGACATACAGAAATATTCATTGTATATTTAGAATTTATATTCCACGAACTGAAGTTCTACCCGAATCCTAACCAAGTTCATACCGTTTTGAAAAGATATAGCCACCCTTTGTCTGAACTTTTGTGCTAGACTGTTTGACGCATAACAAAATTCTAACTGTGGCTTACATCTCTTATTACAGGTTTTTGTGTGAACACCTCCAAGCAGCAAAATCTCCAAATGGCTATCGCTGCCATCCAGAAAAAATGGGGGACAAACGCGATCAAAAAGGCCAGCGCAGCCCAATCGCGAGAACTGCTATCTACAGGTTTTTCAGCCTTGGATACGCTTCTCGGCGGAGGTGTGGTTCGTGGCGGCTTAACTGAGATTGTGGGCAAACCCACATCAGGAATGACGACTTTGGCACTTACACTGGCAACATCGGCTCAAAAAGCAGGCGATGGGGTTGTCTATTTGGATTTGGCTTCTGCTTTTGACCCTGACTCTGCTACGCATTACGGGGTCAATTTAGCCGAGATTATGCTTATCCGCGATGAGTTTGATACCCTAGTTGAACTCCTATATGACATTGTAGCGACTGGCATACCGGGGATGGTCATCTTCAACAGCCTTCCCCGCATTTCATCTCAACAACAAGCCCTATTAGGCCAAGTTATGAATCGTGTTGCACCTATACTGACACAGTCTCGCTGCGCTGTTGTCTTATTGACGCTGGCCTCTCCCAGTCATTCGTCTGTGAGCCAATATGCTGCCCTCAGACTGTATACCGCATTTGAGCGCTGGTTGATGGCAGATGGACAAATACAAGGCTACCAAACGGTGGTAACAGTCCTCAAACATAAGGGGGGAAATGAAGGACGCAAAGTTCCCCTTCGGATCGTGTTTGACGACAAAATGACGGAGGGAGAACCATGATCGCTTGCCTGCTCATCCCTGATCTTGTGTCACACATCCAGCACAAAGACCCTGACCATGATAGAAAGCCTATTATCCTGACGACTATAACGGGAAAAGTTCAGGCTGCGTCGTTTTCGGCTGTCCAGCTTGGCGTTCGTGCAGGAATGGGCAGGAACAAAGCCCAAACACTTTGCCCGAATGCTGTGTTTTTGCCGCTTCAAGCTAAACCGTACCTTGAAGCTACTGAAGCCATCGGCGATGCCCTAATGGACTTTACCAGTAAAATAGAACTCAACCCCGGCTTCTGGAAGCCGCCTAAAAAAAAGCCGACCACGCCTGCGTATCCATCTGGGGCAATCTATTACCTTGATCTAGGTAAGCTCAAGCGGACAGATGCGCTAAGCCTTGCCGAACAATTGCATCAATCGTTGCTGACACAGTTTGGGATAACGACTTGTATGGGGTTGGCGAGGGGTAAATTTACAGCCGCCGCTGCCGTGCGGTTCGCAACGCCTGATTCGCCGAAGCTGATTCGTTTGGGATTTGAAAGGCAGTTTTTATTCCGCCTGCCTGTGAGCTTGCTGCCACTCAAGAAGGATATGAGCCGCCGTTTATACCTGCTTGGCATACATACGGTGGGAGCATTCGCGTTACTCCCTAAAGATGTTGTCCTGAACCAGTTTGATAAAGAAGGTCTTTTCCTGCACCAACTCGCGCAAGGGAAAGATACAAGGGTTGTTACTGTACGTGCGCTAAAACCAAAAGAAAACATCCATAAACTGTTGGATGGAGCAGTAGAAGATCAAACGGTGCTGGATAGGCTGTTTCAGATCATCGGCGATGAAGCATCCGAACGCCTCAAAAGCCGCAATATGATTACGAAGAAAGTTAGCTTGCAACTCTTGTTGGACGATGGCAAAACAATGAAAGCCGAGTGTGTTCTGCGGGAGGCGACAGCCAATGCCAAGCTCATCAGTAGAACCTTGATGCGATTGCTCACCTCAATTGAATTATCGGTAGGTGTCGTTGAAGTTGATGTAACGCTATCTGAGCTAGAAAATGAGGTGACGCGGCAGCTTGACCTATTTGGTACGCCTACACTCAGCCAGAACCACCTCTCTGATCTCTTAGAAAATCTGACAGCGCGGTTCGGCGATGACAGCTTCTATCAGATGATCCCGCTTGAAACCGACCATTGGCTACCGGAGCGCCGCTATTCTTTTGAGAAGGCGGACGTGGCATGACCTACTTCTGGCAGAAGGGCTATCCGATCCTTGTCCAAACGGATCAGGTGGGATGCCCTCATTCTGTGCAGTGGGATTGGTTTTCAGGTAAACAGCCGATCTTAGAAATTAGAGAGCAGTGGGTTGTATCCGATCCTTGGGCAGAACAATGGGAGAAAAGGGATTACTACTGGATTATCACCGAGACGGGCATTGCCCTTATTATTTTCCTCAACCGTGTTACTCAACAGTGGTTCATCCAGTGGGTTTTTGATTGATGCTGCCCTATGCAGAACTCAAAGCAAAGACCTGTTTCAGTTTGCTTCGGGCGACAGACACACCAAAAGACCTTGTTCGTCACGCCGTTGAAGCCAAACTTCAGGCAATAGCCATAGCCGACGACACAGCCGTATATGGCGTTATTCCGTTTATCCAAGCGGCTCAGAAGGTGGGTATCCAGTCCATCATCGGCTGCGACATGATACTAGAGGGCGGTTATCGCCTGACCTTACTCGTGGAAAATGAAGCAGGTTGGCGCAACCTGTGTTATCTCATTTCAATCGCTCGCCACAATGCGAAGAAAGGCTATGCAGCCCTTCCAATCCGTGAGTTAGAAACGCATACGCATGGGCTTATTGCCTTATCGGGCTATCGGCAAGGTGAGATTGGGCAGGCGATACGGCAGAAACGCTACAACGATGCGTTGAGCATTGCCAAACTCTATTTAGGCTGGTTCGGTCAGGGTAATTTCTGGATTGAGCTTCAGAACCATCTACTTCCCTATGAAAATGCCTTCATCCGCAATGCTGTAACGTTGGCGGAGTACCTCAAGATTGGATACGTCGCCACCAATAACGTTCATTACGTGACCCCTGATAAGCAACCTCTGCAAGACATCATGACGTGTATCTGTCATAATAAAACGATTGAAGACAGTCGCCGACTTCGTTTGCCGAATGACCAGTATTACCTGAAATCGCCCAAAGAGATGTTACGGCTCTTTGCTGACATCCCCGATGCCCTAACCAATACCCTGACAATAGCCGAGCGCTGCCATTTTGAACTCAAGTACGGTTTACAGGATTTGCCTGCATATCAGACCGAAACGCAGCAGTCGGCTGATAACCATCTGCGATATTTGTGTGAGAACGCTTTAGGCAGCATGACACGGAGCGACATGCCAAAAGCGATCCTCCTGATGCAGCACGAATTGCGGGTGATTAAGCAAAGTGGCTTATCCAACTATTTCCTCATCGTTGCAGATATTGTGCGCTTCGCCCGTGAGAAAGGCATATTGTGTCAGGGCAGGGGATCAGCGGCGAATTCATTGGTATCGTTCTTGTTAGGGATCAGCCCCGTTGATCCGCTGAAGCATAATCTCGTGTTTGAACGTTTCTTGTCTGAAGAACGGGTCAGTGTCCCCGACATTGATATAGACTTCCAAGCCAACCGTCGTGAGGAGGTCATCCAGTATGTCTACAAAAAGTATGGTGCAGCGCATACGGCGATGGCTGCTACCTTCGTCACCTACAAGCGACGCTTAGCCATCAAAGATGTGGGAAAGTCATTGGGCATCCCAGAAAACATCTTGGGGGATGTTGCCCTAGCAAGTGACCGTGATGAGACGATCCCCGTCACATCGGCTCAAATTGAACGGCTGGCGAACCTCTGTGAACAAATACGGGATTTGCCGCGCCATTTAGGGATACATAACGGTGGCATGATTATTTCAGGCTCTCCCCTTTATGAACGGCTTCCCACTGAGCCTGCTACCATGCCAAATCGGGTTGTGGTGCAGTGGGACAAAGATATGTTGGAGACAGCAGGGATTGTCAAAATTGACATCTTGGGACTTCGCATGTTGTCCGCTATTGGCGAAGCGGTCACACTTGTTGAGCAAGAAACAGGAGAACGCCCTGAACTTTCGCAGTTAGCTTTTGATGACCCAAACCTTTTCCAGATGATGACAAAAGGGGATACGATTGGTGTATTTCAAGTAGAGAGCCGCGCCCAAGCCCAAACCCTTCCCCGGTTGAAACCCCAACTCTACAATGACTTGATTGTGAGCATTTCTCTGATCCGGCCCGGCCCGGTGCAGGGGAATATGGTTCACCCCTATTTGCGCCGCCGTGCTGGGGTGGAAACGGTAAGCTATCCCCATCCGTTGCTGGAGTCAGCGCTTGAAGAAACATTGGGAATTATCCTCTTTCAGGAGCAGGTGATTAAGGTTGCCCGTGATTTGGCAGGCTTTACGGCTGGGCAGGGCGAATTGCTGAGACGCGCATTAGGCGGCAAGCGGCCTGACAAGGACGTGGAAAAACTACGCGAGAGCTTTATGGATGGCGCGGTGCAAAAGGATGTGCCAGTAGAGATTGCTGAACAGATCTTTGACAGCCTAAAAGCCTTTGGGGGGTATTCATTCCCGAAAAGCCATGCGGCAGCCTTCGCCGTGCTGGTTTATCAGAGTGCATGGCTTAAACATTATTGGCCTGCTCAACTCGGTGCAGCACTCCTCAACGCGCAGCCGATGGGGTTTTGGACACCTGCGGTTATTGCCAATGATTTGCGACGACATGGCATCCCGATTAAACGGGTAGATGCTCATCTGAGCGCCGCTGGGAGGTGTAGTGTGGAAGAAAATGCTTTGCGGATCGGGTTTCGCTCTGTAAAAGGGATGGGTGATAAGACTGCCGCCAAGATTGTAGCGGCTCAACAAAATGGCTCATTCCGTGATTTGGCTGACTTCTCTAGGCGTGTGAAGCTGCCACGACAAATAACTGAAAACCTGATTTCAGTAGGTGCTTTTGATGGATGGGATACGGATCGCCGTAAGCTCATTATGGAGTTAGGCAAAATTGGCAACTATGACGGGGGTTTGGGTTTGATTTTCCCGCAGAGCGAAGTCAAACTTTCGCCGTTATCGGATAGTGAGCTTCTCATGATGGAGACCCAAATCATGGGACTCACCACTGGAGAACACATCATGAGCTTTTATCTGGATTGGATGCAGAAGCGCCGGATGTTGGGAAGCCAAGCCATCAATACGCAGAAGGACGGAAATCTCGTGCGGGTCGCAGGGGCATCGGTGATGCACCAAGCACCTCCCACCGCCAAGGGCTATCACTTCATCACGCTTGAAGACAAGGACGGCATGATAAACGTGATTGTGCGTCCAAGTGTATACCGGAAGTTCAAGTATGTGTTGCGTCACGCGCCATTACTATGGGTGAAGGGAAAATTGCAGCGTGAAGGCGATGTAACCAATGTGTTATGTGAGCAAGCGGGTAATCTGCCAGCTTTAAAGCTATAACGGATTATTCAGATTGTAAAGTTGATAGATAGCCTTTTAGAATCCCGGCAGCTTGCCGCTGGATGGATTTTGGCTGATGACTCAGTTCAACCATAAGTTCACTTAGTTCTACGACAATTTCTCCTGTGTCTGGCTGATATGGCTCGGCAAGTAAGCTATCTACAGATACCTCTAATGCTCTAGCAACCGCAGCAACAACTGAGATTTTGAAATCTGCCTGTAGTCCCTGCTCAAGCCGAGATATGACCGACGTAGCCACCTCTGCTTGTTGGGCAAGGTCTTTTTGCTCCCATTGCCTTTTGGTTCTCAACTCAATGATTTTGGAAGTATTGAGCCTTATTGTTCTCTTGTTCATGCTTGCGCCTCTGCTACCAGAAAGCACAGAACTTAAGGCAATTCGGATAATTGTCCTTTGCGATTTGAGTTGCAGAAAAGCAATTAAAGGCTATGATTAATATGTTCCAACAAAACAATGAAGCCGCCCAATAAATCATCGCAGCCTTGCAACGGAGTGGCGGAAATAAGCCTGATTCTGCTTATTTATCAATCCACAAAGGAGTTCTGCGATGAGTGAAGAAGATTTTGGTTGGAAAATTGATGAGCCTCTGGAACCGGATAGACCAACGCCTGAAAAACTAAGAAGTGAATATCCGGGCTTAGGGTATATTGAGGCTGAAGAAATCATTTTTTATGGGACTTACTTCGGCGGAGATGACATCAGGCGTGTCAAACATCTCATCTATAGGGCAGTAGAACTTATTAGTGATGGCGCTATGACATGGAATGAGATTCGGTGGCGTTGGATAGTTGAAGACGTAAGCCGACTGGTCAATGCGTCCAAGCAAAGGTACGTGGCTGTGCAGGTATTGGGTGAACGTATTACCCAACTTGAGCGTCAACAAACTACAAGTGCCAACACAGTCAGCGATCCAAATAAACAGAAAACTCCACCAAACATTCCACCGCGTCCACAATCACCAACGCCCGATAATCAGCAAAAAGGGTAGCCCGTTATGTCAAAAGCGAAGTTTGAGGCAGCTAAAGAGTTGATTGACGAAAAACGCTACGACGAGGCAAGAACGATCCTCAAAACGATTGACCATCCGACTGCTGCCAAATGGTTGAATAAGCTGGATGCGATTGCGCCACAAGATAAAGTTGATAAATCCACTAAGCCTACAACTGGAAAGGCAAGAAAGAAACCAACGCGCTTACAAATATTTTTGCTAATCGCGTTTGGACTCATTTTTGCTGTTCTGATTATCGCTGAAGTCCAACGAGGCCAGATTCGCGAGCAAAACATCCAAGCAATTCAGGATGCCTACAAGTAACCGCGATACACTTTGTCACAGAGCAACTGCATCCCCTAATTCACACATATGACCATTGCTGACACCATGTCAGTAAGTCCAAATGAGGCAAAGGTTTACCTGATCTTTGCCTCATTTTGTGGCTTGTGACATAACAATCCACTCTTCCGAATAATAGATCGGAAAAGAACGCCTGGTCTAGATTTCTCCCTGGATTCTGCTATAATTGTGACCTGCTTAATCTATACATCGGAGCAAAACATGAACACTGAACACAGATTGCAGGGCGGAGATAAAGATGGACATCAATGGACAGGCGAATGGTGGCTGCGCTTCCTTGACGATGATAGGGTAGCTTTAGATAACTATAGCCCTTCAGATATGATCTGCTTGGCAAAGACTGCTAAAGGTACATACGTCATTGATGTGACCCGCGTTCCTCTTGACAGTCTTCCTGATCCAGAGTTCCCTGAAGTCCCTGGTGTGGAATATTGGACATGTGAATGGCATCTGAAGTTCCATGAGGATGACTTGGAGGAAATAAATGAGTGTGACCCCCAAGATATTGAGTGTTGGGCTACTACACCTTCGGGTAGATACTTCATAAACGCGATTCGCGATGTTCCATACCCGCGATTCATGGAGATAGATGCCGAAATTGATCGCCTCCAACAAGCACATGCCGATATTTCGCTTGATGCTTTGATGGAGCAATTTCTCCCGCCTCATACTTTGAGGTAGCAATCCACAAGACCTAAAGATTGTATGGCTCAACCCGCTTATCGCTGCTTGAACCCAACAATCTATATTAGAACATCCCCTCAAACATATCTGGTTGCATCCGTCCCATATAAGCACAATCCTCAAACGTTGATGGTTGAAGGGTAAGCATCCCTAAAATTAGAGCCAAACAAAATTGGAGTTTTCCAGTATATTTAGAGCTAGTCAGGAGAACTGCAATGAAAACAGGACGGTTCAGTGAAAGTCAGATTATTGGCATCCTGAAACAGCAGGAAGCGGGGATGAAGACTGCCGATATTTGTCGTGAACATGGCATAAGCCAAGCGACGTTCTACAACTGGAAATCCAAATATGGCGGTATGGAAGCATCGGATGTCAAACGCCTACGCGACTTAGAACAGGAAAACGCACGTCTGAAACGCATGTATGCTGAGTTGAGTCTGGATCACCAGATCCTGAAAGACATCATCGAAAAAAAGCTATGAGCGCCGAGAGAAGGCGCAGCCTAGTGAATGAAGTGATGAGCGAATACGCCATCAGCGAGCGGCGAGCCTGTCAAGTGGTGGGGTTAAGTCGCAGCGTTCGACGCTATTCAGCACGCCCAAGAGACGATGAGGCTCTTATCACCGTGCTCAAGCAGGTATCGGAGCGTTATGCGCGTTGGGGATTTAGTAAGTTATATGCCTGGTTACGGAACCAAGGATACGACTGGAATCATAAGCGGGTGTATCGTGTTTATCGCGCCATGAAGCTCAATTTGCGGATGACGCGGCGCAAGCGGTTGCCGAAACGTTTCCCTGAAGCACTCAGTACGCCTCAAACCATCAATGTGTGCTGGTCGATGGATTTCATGAGTGATGCTTTGTTGGATGGACGCAAAATTCGCACCTTGAACATCTTAGATGATTTCAACCGCGAGGCATTAGCCATTGTGGTGGATACATCCCTACCGGCTAAACGGGTGGTTCGTACATTGGAGCAGTTGGCACAATGGCGGGGTTATCCACAGCGGATTCGCGTCGATAATGGTCCGGAATTCATTTCAGCGACTCTAGCGAGTTGGGCTGAGTTGCATCATGTCTGGCTCGACTTTATTCGACCGGGGAGGCCGGATCAGAACGCCTATATTGAACGCTTCAATCGTACCTACCGTGAAGATGTCCTCGATTTTTACTTGTTTCGCACTTTGGAGGAGGTCAGGCACATCACTGAGCAATGGATACAGATTTACAACCATGATCGACCGCATGATGCGCTCGCTGGTCTGACGCCAGCGGCCTATTATCGGGTTCACTCTCTCTAGTTTTGTTTGGTACTAATGATGGGGTGGCTACCCCTTCATACACGGCTTAACGGGAAATTCTCAACTTACTAAGAATGTTCGCCAAGTAACCAAATCCGTCAACCCAAAGGCTCATGCAGTTTGGAGTATAGAGCGTTTGTATTATCGCTTATGGGAATGGGTAGATTTGTATAACGCCACTGACCATCCAGCATTAGGGTTGAGTCCAAATGAAGCATACACAGCTAGTCTTGCTTCCTCCGGCTTGAGGACAAACAAGCTCATTCCATATGACGATCAATTCAAACAGATGACCATGTTCACGACTGCAAAGAGTACAGCTAAGGTGCAACCGGGTTCAGGAGTGAGGGTCAACTACATTGATTATTGGTCAAATCTAATGAGAGACCCTGAAATTGAAGGAACTTCGGTTGAGGTTCGGTATGATCCCAATGATGTCAGTTATGTTCTCGCAAATATCAATGGTCGGTGGGTTCAGTGCGTGTCAGTTCATACTGCAATTTTAAAGGGAAAGTCGGAGAAATATATCCAATTCGCTGCCCAAGAAATGAGAGAGCAGCGGAGCGACCATAATCACAATTATCCGAACCGACTCAGCAACTTTGCAAGATTCTTAGCCTCAACAGATAGTGAAGCACGGGAGCTTATAGCCATTAAAAATGCCGAAGAGAAGGGAATTAGGGCGGCGATCAATCAAGACGTAACTCCGTTAAATGAGCCTGATATTTATGGTGTTGAACCTGAGTCAATTTATCATTCCACAGATACATTTTTCACCAATGAAAATGTTGACAACCAATCATCAAAAACCGAAAGCTATGATGATCTTACTGAACTGGAGGATTTATAAATGACTGTTTCTCGTCCTTCTTTTCCTAGTAAGTTGCCGGAGGGTTATCTAGAGTGGTCTGTAGTCGGACGTTTAGAATATTTCAAACAGCGCTTTGTAGCCCACCCGAAAATTGTGGAAGCGAAAAAGAGTCTAATGAGGATGGTTGATAGTTCAGGGCCAACTTCTATTGTAATGGTTGTTGGGCCAACTGGAGCAGGAAAAACGACCCTCCGCAAGGATATGTGCAAATCAATTTTGGAGAAGTGGTGTCAGCAATCCCACGATAATAAAAGCCATATTCCGGTAGCAGGAATAGCTTTGAGCTTGAGTGATCCAAGTAAATTCAACTGGCGAAATGATTATTCCTTTCCGGCACTGATTGCTCTATATGAACCGTTGATAGAGCATAAGGTGAGTTTTGAAACACAAAAATCAGTTGATCCGGCGACAGGAAACATGGTATTTCGGAGAGCCAAGACCCAATGGGATTACCATAAATCTTTGGAAACAGCTTTATTGCAAAGACAACCCATAGCTTTCTGGGTAGATGATGCCCAGTTGCTGACAAAAGTCACTGTCAATCAAAGATTCAAAGATCAAATAGACGCAATAAAAGGATATAGCGAAGTGATGGAAAGGAATGGTATCTCAAGACACATAACGCACGTACTCTTCGGGACTTATGATATGTTGCCCTTAGTAGGCGGGAGTCCTGAACTCGCTAGACGGACACGTATAATTCATCTGGGACGATATCGTAGTGAAATTGTAAAAGACAAGAAGGACTTTATATCAACCTTGCGCTGGGTTGAAGATCGGTTGCCAGTGCAAAAGAAGGCGGAACTGGAAAAACATACAAAGTATTTTTTTGAGCAATCACTAGGATGTATCGGTATTCTCAAAGATCGCTTAACGATGGCTCTGGAAAATGCACTTAACGACGGAAGTGATACTCTTCTTCCAAAACATTGGGAAGAAGGTGAAATGACTCAATGGGAATTAGACAGTATAGAGACAATGATTCGGGATGATGAAGCGAGATTTGATGACAAAAAAGAAAACCCCTCACATCCTGCGAAACCTGAGAAAAGGACTAATTCTCGTAGGAACAATAAACCTGGTCAACGCAACCCGAAACGCGACAGGGTAGGTGTGAAATGACAATCAGCGCAAATCACTTACTGGAAATATGGGACTTTATGCCGCTTCCAGCGCCAAAGCCAAGTATTTTGTTTCCAATAGTGATGAAAGGCGTTGGAACGCCACAAATGTGCGCTCTGACTTCTTGCATTGCCCATCTCGCTGCGGAACATAACATTTATGTATTACACCTGTTTTCACTGATAAAGCAATATACTGACACGCTGCCGCAAAAATTCTATGCCACTACTAGCCTTTCAGGATATATCAAGGCTTTTACTAAAGCATCAAATGGCATCTATGATTCAACTTCCATAATTGTGGATGTCCTAGAACAGCTTACGCAAACAAAAAACCTTCGGGCGACAACATTTTTGCCGCTGAAGAATGTAGTTGGGGCAACTGACCTGACTCGCCCAACCCATTTCTTTTGTGAAGACTGCTATCAGGAACAGTATGATCGGAATGAGAAAGTTCACGATTATTTAGTTTGGTCGCTAAGACCTGTAAAAATGTGTAGTGTTCATAATCGTTTGTTAACGGAAGCGTGTCCACATTGCCGTAGCATTTTTAACCGTCTTGCGAAGGATTACCTTCCCGGTTTTTGCCCAAAATGCAAACTCTGGCTTGGAAATATACACCGTGCAATGCCTGATGATGTTAGAAGCGATGATGAAACTTTAGATTGGGAAAGGATGCGTTTTGATGCAGTGGCTTGTGGTCAACTCATCGCTAACTTTTCAGTAATGGATGAGCCGATAGATTATTCACATCTTTTGAGAGGTTTAGGTACTTGTATTGATAACCTTGCGGATGGCAAAGTCACAACGTTTGCTAAAGGAGTACATGTTGTTGACGGATCAATGACTAATTTGTTTCATTATGGAACCAAGCTGTCTTTAGGGGGTCTATTGAATATTGCCTATTTTGCCGGAGTTGATTTGGCAAATTTGGTTCTTACTGGAAGAGTTCTAAAGATAGCAGAACCCAAATTTTCTATAAAGCCATTGAAGAAATCCAAGTCATTCCAACCCTCATACATTCCAGAATCGCTGGAAAGCAGATTAACTGAATACATGACATATTATCCTCCGTTGACGGTTATCCAAATTGCCGAAAAGCTGAAGTACAGTAAAACAACATTTCGTCGTAAGTTTCCAGAGGAAACTAAACAAATCATCGCTAATTGCGAGGAGTATAAAGCCTTGAAGGCTGATGAATTAAAGATATCTATTCAGTATGGCTTGGAAGAGGTTTTAAGGCATAGTGAACCGACTTTTATTTCAGCGACTCAGATCATAGAAAATTTACATATGATTTCTTCTTTCATGTACAAACACTTCCCTGATCTAAGGAAAATTGCTAGCCGATGCCAAGCACATAAATCCGAAACGAGTACGCAACAAATTGACGAACTTTGTTCAAACATTAAAAGAGTTGTTATGGACCTTCATGCCCAAGGTCGTGAGCCTAGACGATATTTGGTGGCGAAACTTGCGGGTGCAGAACATAGGCTGTCATACCCTAAGATAATTGAGGCGTGGCGATCAGCGGTAGATGAATTAGGTTATAAGTTCTGAATTGAAAGGGAAATTGCATTTAATTTAAATGGAACACAGTCGTTTATTCAACTTAGACCTATTGGGTGCGGGTTCAGAAGATGTTGAGTGTTTTACGAGCTATTGCACTCGTTTGGCTGAATCTCATGCTGTTACATTACATACTTTAGTGACTAGAGAGATTTTCCCGAATCTTAACAAGCCATATCTATTTAGTGATGGAAAGCATGTGCATGACAGTGTGGGGAGTAGCTGGTGGAAAACTTCAAGTTCGCTAAACGGCCTCAATTCGCTTACTGAAGAATGGGTAACTGCTTTAAATGAACTGACAGGTAGGCAAGATTTGCAATATCTTACTTTACTTGCGTATAGCGACGTTTTACCCTATCGTGGCTTACTGCGACGAGTGATGGCGTGGTGTCCCAAGTGCTATGAAGAATGGCTTAAGAATGGACAAGCTGTCTATACGCCACTTCGTTGGACGATTGAGGCTATTACGGTTTGTCCCTATCACAAATGTTTGCTTGAAACCCAATGTCCTTTTAGTGATTGTCAAAAATCATTTTCTGCACTTAGTTCAAATGGGGCAGTAGGCTTTTGTCCGTACTGTAATCGTTGGCTAGGCTCCGCCGACCAAAAACAGCCTGTTGACTATGGTATCTTGAAAAGCCAACAAATAATCAATGCCAGTATTGGCGAAATGATTGCTGCATCGTCATCTAGTCTTTTGTTTACTCCGCATAAGGCCAATATCAGTTTATTGGTAAAGAGATTTATTGATGAATCGTTAGATGGAAATGCTAAGGCGCTTGCAGACGTTTTAAAAATGCACCACAAGTCTATTTACGAAATACGAGATGGTACGCAATTACCTCAGTTAAGCACCCTTTTACGGTTATCTGAGGTAGTTGACATTAGACCACTTCAAATTCTCACTGAGGATATTTCAAGTCTTATCTTAAAGCGTTTCAAGCCAAGCAATGATGGTAATGTTAGGCTTTTAAAGAAGAAACATTATAAGTTTGATGAAGCGGCAACAAGAGAAATGCTAGAGACAGTAATTGCCAATGAAGAAATGCCACCCCCATCTATGGCTAAAGTCTCACAGCGACTTGGCTACGATCATTCATTTCTGTCCAATCATCTACCGGAGCAGTGCAGTATAATTTCTGAACGTCATCGTCAATATCAAGCAGCACGAAAAAAAGCTCGCCTAGATCAATATTGTGAACGAATCCGCCAAGTAACTACGGATATACACTCACAGGGTAAGTATCCGAGCTATAAGCAAGTGAGTAAAATTGTACCTGCCTTATTTAAAGAGCCGTTAGTCCGTGAGGCATATCATAATACGATGGCAGAGTTAGGCTATAAACGATATAAGGTTTACTAGCCTCCTTCAAATACGCAATTTCCCATATTTTAAGTCACGCTTCAGTCAATAATGCCAAAAATGAGGGAAAAAATAACGGACACATTATGCTTCGTTTTCTGAATAACGGACACACTATGGTTCAACGGTCTCGGAAAACAGTATATTTGAATGCGTTTTTAACATTTACTTTGGTTATTTTTGGACAAACATTGGTTCTCTCGCCGGACAAACTATGCTTCAAATAACAGCTTTTTTATTTGGAGGATGTGATGCGGAGTTATCCTGAACTCAAGCGAATACTGGAACTTTGGGAACAGGGGATGAGCAAAAAAAGTATTGGTATTGCCCTAAATATGCCTCGCGAGACTGTTCGTGATTGCATTTATCGCTACGGCTCAGTTGACAATTTAGATGCTGTTATGAACGGGGAAACTCCAAAACCAACCGACATTGTATCGCCTCAGTTACGACCTCGGAAATTAATCGTACCGGCCTTTAAAGAAAGAGAACGCAGGTATAGTGATGATGATCTAAAGGAGGCTATTGCTAGCTCATTTTCACTGGCAGAAGTTCTGAGAAAACTCAACTTGCGTGCTGCGGGTGGCAACTACGATTTAGTAAAGCGAAGAATCAAAGCGCTTAATCTCGATACTTCGCATTTTACTGGAGCAGCGTGGTTGCGGGGAAAAGAAAATCCATTTGTAAGGCAGCTATCGTTGGATAAAATATTAGTCCGCGATTCGACATATACTAATACCCATAGCCTTCGTAAAAGGTTGATCCGAGAGGGTATTTTCGAGCATCGGTGTATGTCATGTGGACTCGATACATGGCTAAACAATAAAATCCCTTTAGAAATAGATCATATTAATGGTGATCGCTACGATAACCGCCTTGAGAATTTGCGGTTGCTGTGCCCGAACTGCCACGCGCTGACGGCGACCTATCGGGGAAAGAATAAGAAGTCATCAGCCTGAATTGACTTATTGGTTTAGGACGTTTAGCATAGCCTCCAATTCGCTCTACACAACAAAACTGAAACGTCAAATGGAAAACTTGATTATCCCTTCTCAAAGCGCCGTGCTGCGGCTGGTTGAGGCCGCTGAAAAAGCGCTGGAAACCTATGAGCCGAAGCTGATCCCGATATTCCGACAGTGTTACCTCAACACGCTCCAAACCACTGTTCAACTCCTTGATGATGGCACAACCTTTGTGATTACCGGTGACATCCCGGCGATGTGGCTGCGCGACTCGACGGCACAGATACGGCCTTATATGCCGCTGGCGGCTGAGGACGAGGGTATCCGGCGAGTGATCGCTGGTATGATCCGGCGGCAGGCGAAATATCTGCTGATTGACCCGTATGCCAATGCCTTTAATCAAGAGGCCAACGGACATGGGCATCAAGATGACCAGACGGAGACGAACGCGTGGATATGGGAGCGGAAGTACGAACTGGATTCGCTGTGCTATCCGGTTCAACTGCTGAATGATTACGTGGAAACCACGCATGACACCAGCATTTTTAATGAGACTGTTCATACGATGCTACAAGTGATCGTGGCGACGATGCAGACTGAGCAGCAGCATGACCAATTGTCACCATACCGCTTCAACCGGATTGGCCCGCAGTCCGACACGCTGCCTATGAATGGACGCGGGACACGCACGAACTATACGGGCATGGTGTGGTCTGGATTCAGGCCAAGCGATGACGCCTGCAAGTTCGGGTATCTGGTTCCAGCGAATATGTTCGCGGTCGTCGTTTTGGGGCATCTGAGCAAATTTGCACGGGAACAGTATCAGGATGAGGCGCTGGCGACGGCGGCGGATAAACTGCGTGGTGAGATCCAATTTGGAATTGAGACGTATGGCATCGTGCAGCATCCGCGTTTGGGGCGGATGTATGCTTATGAGACGGACGGCTACGGCAACTATAACCTGATGGACGATGCGAATGTGCCGAGCCTGCTGTCGATTCCGTACTTGGGATACTGTGCCGCCGAGACGCCACTTTACCAGAATACCCGCGCATTTGTGTTGAGTTCGGAGAATCCCTATTTCTATAAAGGACAGTACGCGCAGGGTATTGGCAGTCCACATACTCCAAAAGGTTATGTCTGGCATATTGGTTTAATCATGCAAGGACTGACCACCAGCGATACAGTCGAACAAGACCGTTTGATTCAAATGCTTCTCTCGACGACGGGTGGTACTAACTTCATGCACGAGAGCTTCCAGCCTGACGATCCGGCGCAGTTTACCCGCTCGTGGTTCGCGTGGGCGAACAGTTTGTTTGGTGAGTTTATCTTAAGGCGGTTGAAGCTCACTTGAGGGAGGAAGCGGCATTAACCTGAAAGGTTTGATGCTACTCGACTGACAAGCTACTAGTGAAAGACTCGGCTATGGCGGACTCAAATCAACCAACAATTGATGCGGAAGCAAAGAAGTGTCCGCAGTGTGGCTCGGCCTTTAGCTGCGATGTGGCGGCGGGACAATCACAATGTTGGTGCTTCAATTTGCCCCGTATAATAGCCGTAGATGAGTCAGATGATAAAGGCTGTTTGTGTCCGGCTTGTTTGGGTGCGAAGATTGAGCTGCGCCTTAAAGAGCAACCGAAGAAACAAAGCCTCGATTTTCTCGAATAGGATTGGAGTGCATAGGAATGGCTGAACAGAAATCGTATTTGATCACGGGCGGTGCAGGCTTTTTAGGCATTAACCTCGCCCGCTACTTGTTGGCACGCGGGCATAAAGTGACTTCGCTGGATATTGCCCCATTTGATTATCCTGAAAAGAGCCAGATCACCGAAATAACGGGTGATATCCGAGACCGCGCGGCTGTCGATAAGGCGATGCAAGGCATCAACATTGTCATCCATACGGCGGCGGCGCTGCCCTTGTACAGCGAAGAAGACATCATGTCGACGGATGTACAGGGTACACGTAATGTGATCGACTCGGCATTCAAGGCAGGCGCTGAGCGGTTCGTGCATGTGTCATCGACGGCGGTGTACGGCATTCCGGATCATCATCCGCTGCTGGAAACCGATAAGCTGGATGGCGTCGGCCCCTATGGTAAGGCTAAGATTCAAGCGGAAGAAGTGTGCTTCGAATACCGTAAGAAGGGCATGTGCGTTCCGGTGATTCGTCCCAAGTCATTCATCGGGCCGGAGCGCTTGGGCGTGTTCGCGCTGTTTTATGACTGGGCGAAGGATGGTCATGGCTTCCCGATGTTGGGCAGCGGCAACAACCGCTACCAACTGCTGGATGTGGAAGACCTGTGCGATGCGATCTACTTGGCCTGCACGCTGGATAAGAATACCGTCAATGACACCTTTAACATCGGCGCGAAGGAATTCACGACGATGAAAGAGGATTATCAAGCGGTGCTGGATTATGCCGGATTTGGCAAGAAGATCACCGGACTGCCCGCCGGTCCCGCGATTATGACTCTGCGTATTCTAGAGGCCATGAAGATTTCGCCGCTGTACAAGTGGGTGTATGAAACGGCCAGCAAGGACTCGTTCGTCTCGATTGAGAAGGCCGAAAAAGTGCTGGGCTATAAGCCAAAGTATTCCAACAAGCAGGCGTTGATCCGTAACTATCAATGGTATAAGGACAATCTGTCCAAGTTCGAAGGACAGTCGGGGGTCTCGCATCGTGTACCTTGGAAGCAGGGCATCTTGGGCATAGCGAAGCTGGTGTTTTAGTTAATAGTTGACAGTTCATAGTTAGTAGAGAAGAGGCGTATCCCAATGGGTGCGCCTCTTTTTGTTGCTTGACTCTTAATGTAATTTAGATATACTTCTAATTAGATATTGATCTAATTAGAAAGGAATCGAAATGGATACGGGGCAATATGGTGATATGCTGCAACTGCTGAAGACAGTTGCGGATGAAAATCGACTGAAGATGATCGGCTTGATGAGTGAACGGGCGTATACCGTTAGTGAGATGGCCGGAATCTTTGATTTGACCGAGCCGACAGTTTCGCATCATGTGAGTAAGCTGCACGGTGCGGGGCTGCTGCGGCTGCGGATGGAAGGCAATCAACGCTTTTACAGCCTGAATGCGAAGCGGCTGGAAACGTTTAAGGCGTACATTAACGAGATCGAGAAGCAGCCTACCAAAACCGAGAAGGTGCAATCTGACAACTCGTGGGTTGAGGCGCTGGATTGGAGCGAGTCGGATAAGAAAGTGCTGCGCGATTATGTGGTGAACGGGCGGCTGCCCAATCTGCCGAGCAAACCCGCCAAGTGGATGATCATTTTGCGCTGGTTGGCAACCAAATTTCAACCGGGTACGCAATATACCGAGAAGCAGGTTAACACCATCTTGGGCGAGGCGAACGAGGATTACGCCACACTACGCCGCTATCTGGTCGATTTCGGTTTCCTGCGCCGTGAACGAGCCGGCAGCACCTATTGGCTGACTCCTGATGATGAGAAGATTTAAGTCATAGGGATTGTCGTGCAGGATGAACCGCACGACAATCTCATCCTCACTAGAGTTTAGCAATATCACTGGCGTGAGAACGTTCGTGTTCTACTGCACCTTCAAGAAATTCGGTTATCGTATTTTCTCCCCAAGGTAATAGGATCTTCTGGTTAAAGTCCTCAAACTTTTCGAGCAGCGTTATGATCGCAAAGCGGTTGATCTCGCATTCGAGCTTGGCATCCTCAAGAGTTAGACTCTGGCGTACAGCAACGTAATGGGCATTGCACGTGTCCACATCGACATAGTGATAGTCTTTCTGCGGCAGATGCGATAGATAGCGATGAATGATCTCAAAGACCATCGCTTCCCATCCGGCGACGTGGGTGAAAAACTCACGCTTTTTCCAACCGGGATAAATGACCGTATCTTCATCCAGTTTATCTAAAAGACTCCATAACTCGTCACGAGCCGCGATTAATTCTTGGATTTGCTGCTGCTTTGTGTTCGACATTGATTAGTCCTTATCAAAATAAAAGGCCATTTCAAGCAATCGACAGCCTGATTTTGGCCTTTAGTTAAGTAATGTTTTCCTTCATGTTACCTGTTATGAGCCATAACAGGTAGTTTACCTATGCTCCTAAGAAACGACTGTAGAACGGCTGCTTCGGCTGGTCGCTCTGGTTGACTAAACCGTAGCCATTGTGCATAGAATCTGCCCAACCGTACCAGACACAGCAAGCCACCTTGCCGGAATACAGTGTTTTCAAGCGGCTGATGAAGCCGACTGCGTAATCGGCCACATCGTTCGGTGGGTCATTAGGACGATCCAGCACGCCCCACTCGGTAATCCAGACCTGTGCCCCTTGCATGATTTTGCTGTAGGCATCGACATCATCGTCAATGCTGCCAAAGGGACTGTACTTGTTGCCGACTGGCCCACGCCCATAAGAATGGCAGGCAATGGCATCTGGCCGGACATTACTCGGCATGGCTGCTATGGTCGCACGGGCATAATTCGCGCCTTGGAATGGACCACCGACGTGACCACCAGTGATGATCTGGACTTTGGCATCGACACTGCGAATAGCCGTAATGGTTTGCGACAGCAGATAGGCGTAATCGGATGGCTGCATGGGCACCGCCGCTGAAGCGATGTTCATCGGTGTATCTTGTTCATTCCAAATTTGATAAGCGGTCACCCATCCGGTTGGAGCAAAACGGGCTGCAATCCGCCGTGCAAAATCGACAAACTTGGGTGTGAACTCGCGCCATTTTCCGGTGTCCATTTGCGGCCAGACATAGCCTGCTCCCTCACCATAGGTTTGATGGGTTAGGACAAGGATGACCTTTAAGCCCGCATCAGAGTAAGCTTTGATATAAGGCGCATATAGGTTATAGGCCGCATCCAAGTCGGTTGAACCCCGGTTCATGGATACAGCGTACGCAAAACGTACAAAGCCTGTCCCTTTAAGACGGCTAGCGGCTGGTTTGCCCAGTGCATGAAGAATGTCGAGGTTGATGCCGGTCATGTTTAAGGCGTTCAGACCACCCGTTTCATCGGCGATGAGATATTGGGCTGACGAATAACCTTCAACCGTTTGCGGCGACCGAATTTTGATCCACTCGGTTTCTTTGCCGACTTTGAGAAGGGTTCGGCCATGCGGTTCCAGCGTTTCGATGCGGTCAAATGGGGTTAACTGACCCACCACTTTGAAATCGGTACCGGGACGCTCACGGATGCGGAGTCCTGTGACAGTGATTTTGAGCAGCAAACCCTGCCAGTAAATCATCATGGTCGGGTCAACGACGTCCGGCAGCAAATAGCCACTTTGGCCTTTGCCCGGCTGCTGAACCACGACTTTTATTCCATCCCCACCGGATTCGCCGATTACATCACCCGCTTTCACACTCTGGCCGATGACGACGCGAATGTTATTCAGGTAGGCGTAGGTGACAACATAGGTTAGCCCACTAATGGTGGTCGTTATCTGAACGTACTGACCGTAACCCAATGCCTTGGGTATGCGTACAACGCTGCTGACCAGTCCGGCGGCTGAGGCCCTAATTGGAGTGCCGAGAGGAGCGTAAATGTTGAGACCATCGTTGGCTCTGTTGTCAACGGCACTGACTTCATTGAAGCCGCGTGTAATGCGAGCAGGACGGGCATCCGACGGCCATTCAAGGGTAAAACGGTCGTTGATATTGCCGGGTGTTAGCTTTTCACCATAGCGGTCGTTAAGAGTAATGCGCTGCTGGAGGACGGTTGCGAGATCATTCGGTGTGGCCGCGCGGATGACATCAACCCGCACGACCATGGGATAGACGCGCCGAATGTGGGTAAGGGCATCATTATTGACCCAGACACCCGGCGCTTGTACAGCGGTGACGTTTCGATAACGGTTGAGGTCGTTGCCCGCAGGAGAACGTACAATTACGACACGCGGGAAGGCTTTGGTATACGCATCGGTCGCTTTGAGCCAGTTTAGGAAGTCGAGATCCGGTAATACGAGTGCATGGGAGATGGGTGGAGTCGTCGTCATTGATCTTCCTCCAGAGTCGACAAGAAAAGTGTTTCTATTGTAGCCGCAAAATCAAAATCATGAGATAACCACGCGCTTTATCAACCGGATTTTAAGTGCTTACGGAAAACTGCGAGAGCAGTCGGTAATTGTGTTACAGAAATGTAAGGTCAAATGGGATACTGTTGCTCTCTATAAACTGTATTAGAAGAGGTAGCGACCTATTGACGATATATCGTTATCGATGTATCTTGTAAGTAAATAACGATATATCGTTAACTGTGGAGGCACAATGTTTAAATTTCAAGAGTTCTTCAATCGGGATGATCATGATCACGAGTTTGACATGGATGGTCACCGGCATAAACGGAAGCATTTTGCGAACAAGATGCGCGGTCGGGGACCTTTCGGCCATGATTTCGGAGAAGGCGGACGCAAACGTCACCGACGGGGCGACATTAAGTTCATTCTGTTGGAACTTATCAAGGAACAGCCGCGTCATGGCTACGAACTGATCAAGGTGCTGGAAGAACGCTACGGCGGGTTCTACCGTCCCAGCCCGGGCACCATCTATCCCACACTTCAACTGCTAGAGGATGAAGGCAGCTTGATTAGTGAGACGGTGGACGGAAAACGGACTTACAAAATCACTCCGGCAGGTGAAGCCATACTTGAGCAGCATCAGCAGGAAACTGGCGACGAACGATCTTTTAGGCGGGGTGTCGAACCGAATTGGGAAACTCGTGCTGACCTTCGACACAGTGCGATGGCACTCCTCGACAGTTTAATGCAAGCTGGCCGTTATGGTTCACCGGAGCAGATCAAGGCTGTTCAGGAACTGCTCAAGAAGACCAATCAAGAGGTGCATCAAATTCTTGCAGGGCACAAGCCGTCCGATACGGTGTAAAGACGTCTCGCTGCAATGGTCTCGGTGCGAAGCTTAGAACCTGACACTATTGTAAGCTGTAGAGCGTTCATTGCTTATTTAGACCTCAATACCAATTTGTTTGGTAAGAGGTCTATTTATTTCGTATCGCCAGAATATCCGTCGCTATAAGGTGACGAACTTCTGGTATAGCGGCTGCTTGGGTTGGTCGTTGGAAGCAACTAGACCGTAGCCGTTATCCATGCCATCAGCCCATGCGTACCAGATGGCGGCGGCGACTTGGCTGGGGAATTGGGTCTTGATGATGTTCATGAACCCCGTAGCGTAGCTGGTGACATCGGCAATGATGCTGTTATCGCCTTGACGGTCAAGAACGCCCCATTCGGTGAACCATACGGGTCTACCGGGCATGACCGCGCTGTATTTGCGAATTTCTTCTTCTAGCGGGCCAAAATTGCTGAACTTATGTCCGTTTACACCGCGCCCGTAGGGATGAGAAGCGATACCATCCGGACGGACATCGGCAGGCATGGCGGCCAGTGTAGCCCTTGCATAAGCGCTGCCTGAATCCGGCCCGCCCGTATGTCCGCCCGTGATAATGGGAGTCTTGGAGTCTACGCTGTGAATGGCGCGAATAGTTTGGGTGAGCATATTGCCGTAATCTTTGGCCGGAATGGGCACGGCGGCACGCGCAATCGCGGGAGGTGTATCTTGCTCATTCCAGATTTGATAGGCTTGGATTAAGCCTGTTCCCGCAAACAAAGCGGCAGCCTGTTTGGCGAAACTGGCGTACTTGGGAATGAACTCGTTCCAGCGGTCCGTATCCATTGTTGGCCAGTTATAACCTGCGCCTTCACCGTAGAGCTGATGCGTGAAAACCATGAGCACTTTAATGCCGGCGTTGACGTAAGGCTGGAGGAAAGGACGCATGCGGTTAAACGCAGCATTTACATCGGTTGGGATGCCCAAGCGGGTTGTTCATATCGAGGTTCATGCCGGTGATACTGGTCAAAGCAGGGACGGGAGCAGGGATCGGGAAGGGGCCGGTGTATTCTTGAAAGAATTGTGCTGCACTAAAACCCGTGAGACCTGTTTGAGTCTTGACGTTAATCCACTCGCCAGTGACACCGATCTTCTTGCGGGCAGCATCAATGGGTTCGATGACTTCCAAGACGTCGGTGGTATTGACAGTTGTGAGTGGATTGCCATCGACGGGTTTTTCGCGCACGCGGACGCTGTTTTGTGTGGGCGAGAGATAGAGCTTGTCTTTGGGTGCGCCGGGCGTAGGTGCAGGTGCAGGTGCAGGTGCAGGTATTGGCGTAGTTGGCAGTAATGGCGTGGGATCGATGGTTTGACGAACGGCGAGGCTGATATCTGGCCCTGCTGATTCGCCGAGCGAGTCACCGGCTTTTACGGATTGGCCGACGGTGGGTGTCACTTTGCGTAAGTTGCTGTAAACGACGAGATAGGTACCCGAAGCGATTTCAATACGATCTGCGGTGACAGTTGTAACTTGTCCATCGGCAGCGGCTTTGATGACCGCGCCAGCCGCCGCCACGATTTTGACGACACCGGTAATGGCGTCATACGGCACTGAAACTTTCGCTGAGTCTGAAGGCCATTTCAAAACAAAGTTCGATCCGCCCATACATCCCCCGATTAATAAAAAACGAATAAACCTTTTCGCGGCGCATTTTCAAGGGAACAACACAGGAGTGCTTCCCTACAAAAACCAATTTGCTGACGATTCAGAACGTTAAGCTGATTTCAGTTTATCTTTGAAAACGTTGATTTCACCACAATGTTCGCGTTTATGCCCGTAAAAGCTGTAAACAATATAGTCATCGAGCGAATACTCCGCGCCGTACCAAGGCAACGTGCCAACTCGTGACCAAATATCCTTTGGCACTTTCGGAACAATCTGTTCGAAATTGTAGGTAAAGGTATTTCCATATTCAGCGAATACTTGCTGCGCTGTCAAGCTTTTGCGTAAAGAAGCTTGCAAATCGTTGATGGTGGGGCTTGCCATTTGCGGCAGAAGTTTGGCTTCGATATTCAGGTTGGCAAAGGGCGAGAGTACTTCGGTGAGCAGATGTTCGTAGAAGGCGAGGTGACCAATGATGTCCTTAACTGACCAGACGCCACAAACTCCGCCTGTTTCCCACTCCGAATAAGGCAGGCCATCGAGCGTGCGCGTGACGAAGGTATGACCGTACTTTAAGACATCTGCTGGATTCATACTTTAACTCCTCATTATTAATCGAAGGCAAAAGTTGAAACGCAAAGCTTAATTTTCATTGTAGTCTGGAATGGGTTTTCGTGCGGCGTACGGAATAGACGAGGAATCCGGCAGCTTGGACACATAGCAATATGACGGCGAACGCGAAGGTGAAAATCATGAAGGCGCGGGAGCGATTATCAAGCCATTGATAGAGAACGGTGTGTATAAATGCGAGAATGGCTAAACCATAATTGAAACGCTGAAGGAACTTCCAGCGTTTGCCTTTGAGCTTTGTGAGGGCGTAATCGTTTGAGAGCACCAGTAATAGGATCAGAACCACCGTCGCGACAAGTCCGATGTTGTTGCTGATGCCAGCCGGAGTCAGCAGCAAATTATAGCCGATGCCTTCAGGTATGGGGCGGAGAAACAAGAATATGATGTTTTCGCGTGTGGTCATGAGGATGGCGCAGACGACATGGATACAGCCGGTGATGCCTGCCCAGATGCCAACGTCACGGCGCAGATCGAGATTAACTGGATTTTTGCGCTGGTACAGCAGTTTGTAGGGGCCGATGGCGAGCGAATAACCGATCAATATGACGGTAGCATAACCACAACCATAGGTTAGGTCATAGGTAAGATCAGCATAAGGGGCGTAGAGATGGGCGAGGTAGCAGCCGATGATGGTGAGAACGGCCAAAATACCATGCGTGCGCCAACGCCGCCAGCCGATGTTCAGAAATACGAGAAGACTCATGTGGGAATGTCGTCTTTTGTTACTATGAGGTTGTTGTGGATCGATTATAGCCTGAGGTAGTTCCGGTGTAATCCACGTTTGTTTTCGGGTGTGAGTATGCCGTATAATCACCTAGAGGGTGCGCCTACCCGCAATGAGGAAACGCTATGGCAGATGATTTGATCGGCAAAACAATCGGCGGCTATGAAGTTCAGGACTTGATCGGCAGAGGCGGTATGGCAACCGTTTATCGTGCTCATCAGGTGTCCATGAACCGGACGGTCGCTGTCAAGGTGCTGCCAGAGCAGTACGTGAGTGATGACACTTACATTCAACGGTTTAATCAGGAAGTGGCGATAGTTTCGAAGCTGGAACATCGCAACATTGTTCCGGTTCATGATTACGGAGAATACAATGGCCTGCCATATATCGTGATGCGGTATATGTCGGGCGGGTCGGTTGATGATTTGCTGAAGAATGGGCCGATTGAACTGGAAACAGTGGCAGGGATTATCGAGCAGATTGCACCTGCGTTGGATTATGCCCATAGTAAGCAAGTGCTGCACCGTGATTTGAAGCCGAGTAATGTGCTGCTGGATGATGACGGCGGCGCTTATCTGACGGACTTCGGAATTGCGCGTGTGCTGGGTGATCCGGTGCATTCGGGCATTACGACGCAAGGGGTGGTCGGTACGCCGAGCTACATGAGTCCAGAGCAGGCACAGGGGCTGCCGCTCGATGGACGGAGCGACATTTACGCGCTGGGTGTGATGTTATTCGAGCTGGTGACCGGACGCCGACCGTTTGAGAGCGATACGCCGTACGGAATCGCGGTGCTGCAAGTCACCGCACCACCACCCTCACCGCGATCATTGAATCCGAGTTTGTCATTTGCGATTGAAGAAGTGATTTTCAAAGCACTGCGGAAGAAACGTGAGGAACGTTTCCCGAACGCGGTTGCCCTGTCGGAAGCGCTCAAGCGGGCTTTGAACAAGCCGGTTATGAGTATGCACGATACGCAGCCGGGGTTTCAGCGTCCGACTGCGCCTGAACCAGCCACACCCTCGCCGCCTCCACAACAAATGGTGACCGCGATGCCGCTTCAGCCCGCGTATGGTGCGCCGCTGGTTCCACAGATGACACCTGTGCCGACAACGGGCGGTTATTCACAGGGGTATACGCCTCCGGTCAGGCGGAGAAAGAAACCGGGGAACGTTTGGATGAGCGCTGCACTGGGCGGCGTGATCGGGTGTGGACTGCTGGCGTTAGTGGTGCTGATCGTGACGATAGTGATCAGCAACATTAATCAGCGGGCTAACGCTTCGCCGACGGCTCAAGTGCAAGGCCCATCTACACGGGATGGTTCAGGAGAGGACCAAGGCGGCATTATCCCAACGCTTGATCCGACCAGCGCGGCGGCCAGAGATAATCTGATCCCCAAAGAGACGCTGCAAGAGGGCACACCCACTGTTGCTCCGGTTGGAGTGCGTTCGACAGAGGGCGTAAGCGCCACCATACAAGCGATTGGCGGCGGGCTGGTTTATTTTGATAACCGGAACGACAACTACGATGTGTATAAGATGGATCTGTTGACGGGGCAGGAAACCCGATTGACCACCGGTGAGAAGGTCGATGATTATCCCGCCGTTTCGCCGGATGGCAAGACGATTGTGTTCCAATCTGACCGTGACGGGGACTTTGATATTTATGCGATGGACATCGATGGGAACAACGTGCGGCAACTGACCAATAATACGGTTTTGGACAATGTGCCGAGTTGGTCTCCGGATGGTACGCAGATTATCTTCTCGTCGGATACGCGGAACGATGGCACGTTCGACATCTATTCAATGCAGCCAGATGGCAGTGGGTTGCAAATGCTCTTTAGTAATTCACAGCGGAACAGCCATCCCCGTTATAACCCCGAAATGAAGAGTCTGGTTTTTACGACAGGGACACCGCGTGACAGCGGCAAGTGGGAAATCGGGCGTTACATTTTGAGCAGTCAAGATTACACGTTAATGACTAATAATGACACGCGTGACCGTTCGCCCTGCTACAGTCCAGACGGAAAGCAGATTTTGTTCCTGACGGCTGGAATCGGCGACCGGCAGGCACTGGGTCTATCGGCGCTGGCGGTTATGGACGCGGATGGTAGTAATGCTCATATTGTTTATGACGGTGTTGGTTTGGAGTGGGGTGCGGATTACAGCCCTGATGGTCAGTATATCTCGTTCACGACGGTAGCAGCATCGACCGGACGCGATGAGGTGTTCATCATGAATGCTGACGGATCGAATATTGTGCAGGTGACCAATCAGGGTGGACAGTCGGCAAGCTGGATTCCTAAATAGACTTCTTGAATTAATCAGTAAGCTTTTTTCAGTAAAGATCATTATTTGCGGTAGGCGTGTATGACGAGTACGCGACATGAATACACCGGCGAAGTGAGCGCGACGCGGGCTGAAACGGTTGCCGAGCAAATCCGGCAGGCGATACGTGCAGGGGCATATGTGAGCGGACAGCGGTTGGTCGAACTGTCATTGGCGGCTAAGCTCAACGTCAGCCAGAACACTGTACGGGACGCACTCAGACTGCTGGAAACTGCGGGGTGGGTGGTCAAGCATGCGCGGCACGGCGTGTACGTGCGGTCATTCACGCGCGATGAAGTGACTGAACTGTTTGCGCTGTGGCAAGCGGTCGAATGCTTGGCGCTGAAGTGGGTGATTAAGAGCGCCAGCCGTAAAGACTTGAGCCAACTGACACGAATTATCCAGACTGCACGAAAAGATATGCTGGAAGGGGAATTGGAAGAATCCAGCGAGGCAATTTTTGAGTTCCACAGTTTAATTGGAACACTTTCTGGCAAGGCACAGACGGTTGAAATCCTCGAAAGCCTGCATAACCGAATTTATTTGCTCGAAATTGTGCGGCAAATGCGTGCGCCCCGCGGCCTCCACAGCCACGAAGCACGACTGCTGCTCTATGAAAAACTGGTTTTGCTGATGGGTGAAAACCAAGTGGAAGAAGCCTGCGGCTTGCTGGAGTATTTGATTCAGGCTGACTGCGACTCGCTGCTGCCGCTATTGGACTGAATTGACCAATTTGTGACCGGCGATGAAGGTCTGGATGAAACCGAGTGTATCTTCCGCTCCAATTTGATCCACTGTTTTCCCCACAAGACGCATTTTATCCACAATGGTAAGCAGTTCAGTGCGCGACATCACGTTGGGCGTGTGACCTTCAATGTAGTATTCGGCGTCGAAGCTCAAGATTGTATCGAGCAACGAGAAAACGCGCTGTGTGGTGTAGTGGCGGACAGGTGTATATATCGCGTCGTAAAGACAGTCGCCTAAGAAAAGTACACGGTCGGGTTTGATATACATGACGCAGGAATCCGCCGCATGATCACCACCGACATGCTGAAGATGAACCTCTACGCCACCGGGATGGATGTCGAGTGAATCGCTGTAAACAATGTCGGGTTGAATGAGGTGAATATCACGGGGTTCAGGCAGTTCAAGTTTGATGTTGTCGGCACAGAAGGCGATCTCTTTACCGGAAGCGACACGCGCGTCGACAGCAGAGTCTGTCCAGTCATAGCTGGCTTGTACTTTGATCTCATCAGTGGTTAGGCTGTGAGCGATGACGGGAACGCCCAGTTCGGCTGCACCGAAAATATGATCCCAATGCCAGTGGGTTAGCGCGACATAATCAGGATGTGGCACACTGGAAGCGGTTAACGCGTCCAAAAAGAGCCGAGCGTGAGCGGCAGAGGCAGCCGCATCCAGCATCAACGTTCGGTTTGTGCCCACGACGGCACAGAGAGATGGACGATCAGGCTTGCCCGACGACATCCAATAAACGTGGTCGGTGATTTGGGTGAGGGTGGTTTCGGGCAAGGTTTAACTCGATAAATGATTTAGGTGTGAATTTTGCAGCTTCCGTTTTCGCAGACCGGCATCCCGAAGAAGCGGTTGATGCGGTAGCGGTTACGGGCAATGAATTTATACACTTTATCGCCGAGCCAGTCCATGCCGGGGAGTTGAAGGATGAGCCAAATGGGAAATCCCAGCGGTAGTTCACGCATCATCCTGCGTACGGCGGGGAATCCGTCGACAAGCTGACCATCGGGCATGACAAGGTGCATTTGCCCCATTGCCGTTTCGTAATCGAGCGTTGGATAACGGCGATTGACTTCGTTCCACTCGTGAATATTGAGGAATTCGACGCGATGTAACCAATCAAGGGCTGTGACTGTGCGGCGGGTTTGGTTGCAGATGACGCAGTATCCATCATAAATGGCTGTGACCATGAAGGCCTCAATCTACTTTGTGACATTAATCACAGTGTAGCATCGTTTAGATAAGTATGGCATCAGAAAGTAGTGGTAACTCGCCAGTTGCGAGTCTAGTCATTGGGGAATATCGGCAGCGGCTCACCGAGGAAGGTTGGCCTTCTGCCAAGCATGAGATCGAGTAGAGCGAAAGTGGTGGAAGGTAGTTCGCGTACTTCGCTCACGATGAGCATGGAACGGGAATAGCCTTCAGGGCGAAACGTGTCGGCAGCCACGCCGATTGACTCGATGCCGAGACTGTTGCAGGTGAGCAAAGCGCGATCCAAATGGAAGGCCTGCGTGACAAGAATCGCTTTGTTGACTTTAAAAATGTCGCGCGCACGGTAGCAACTGTCATAGGTGCGAAAACCCGCGTAATCGAGCACGAGGGCGGAATCGGGAACGCCTAAAGACAGGGCATACTGGCGCATGGCTTCCGGTTCATTGTAGGAGTTGGTGTGATTATCGCCCGTCAGTAAGAGGACTTTCACTTTTCCGGCTTGATAGAGGTTGGCTGCAGTTTTAACGCGATCTGCCAGTACGGCGCTTGGCTTGCCAGTAGGGTCAGCCCATGCGCCGAAAACAATGGCGACGGGATAGTCAGGGGCAGTATCCACGGTGTAGATGAGATTCTTGGCTCGTTCGGCGCTGTAGACGCGCAGTGACGTAAAGAGAACGAGGACAAGCATTGTACTGAGGGACGCCAATACGAGAAGCGATTTTCTTCTGGTCAGTAGAAAGCGAAAGAGAACAGCGGTAGAAGATTTGAGCTTGGACATGGGTTAATAAGCGCCGTGCCGGAGCAAGACACGGGGAACCGTCATCATCAGAATTTGGGCGTCCATGCCGACTGACCAATTCTCGATGTAGTAAATATCGAGCAGGCACATTTCATCGAAAGGTACATCACTGCGGCCATTGACCTGCCAGAGTCCGGTGAGACCGGGGAGGGTTTGAAGGCGCTGCATGTGCCAAGGCTCGTACAGCAGAACTTCATCAGGGGTGGGCGGGCGTGGGCCAACCAAGCTCATTTGTCCGCGCAGGACATTGATGATGTTGGGGAGTTCATCCAAGCTGGTGGCGCGGATAAAGCGACCTACGGTGGTGATGCGCGGATCATTTTTGATCTTGGGATGTCGGGGGTCTTCGCCCGATTCTTTGACGAGCTGGGCGCGCATTTCGTCAGCATTGACGACCATGCTGCGGAATTTCAAAATATCGAATTCTTTACCGTTTAGGCCAATGCGTTTTTGGGTGTAAAGGATGGGACCTTCACTTTCGAGCCGGATGGCAAGCGCGACTAACAGGAACAGCACCATCCAGATGGGCGAGACCAGTACGATAACTCCCACATCGATTAGGCGCTTGAGCAGGCGTTGGTGACCGAGCAAGACAGCATCGCCTGTGACACCGAGCAGTGGGATGCCATCCAAGTTTTCGACCTGCACCTGACGCATGTTGAGCTGGAATAAATCCGGCACGACACGGACTTCCACTTTGGCGCGGCGGCAGACCTGAATCAGGTCAATAATCCGGTCGTGTTCACTCCACGGCAGGGTGATAATAGCGGTATCAATTCCGTTGTTCTGGATGGTCTTTCCGAGATTTTTGAGTCCACCTAATCCTCGTACGCGTCCCAAGTCGGTGCTGGCACGGGTTGGATCATCATCGACATAACCGATTGGTAGATAGCCAAGTTCTTTACGGGCAAGCATGATGCGCATGACCGCCATTGAGACATCACCCGCGCCGATAATTAACGTGCGCTGTATGCCGTAGCCTTTGGTACGCAGGTAAGCGCGGACGATACGGCGGAGGGCACGAACCGATGCCAAAAGGATGATGCTAATAATGGCAGCGTAAAGCGCCATGAGGCGGCTAAAGACGAGCGGCTGAAATACGAAATAAAGGCCAAGGAGCACGACGGTCGAGTTGGTGACGCCATTGATGACCGCGTAGAGTTCATCCCAATAAGAGCGTCCGCGATTGCTCTTGTAGAGGCCGCTGGCACGATAGTTGATATAGAGCATAGCGGCGAAGATGGCGGTATAGGGCAGGTAAGGTTGGAACGGCGCTTGGTTCGGGTCAAAGACCGGACGGATTAGCTGGAGACCGTAGCGCATGTAGTAGGCAATGGCAAAGGAAGCAAATACGAGCACAACGTCCAATACCGGATAGAAGCCCGGAGGCATATAAAGGTTTTTCTTAGGCGGAATAACGTTACTGCTGCTCATAGCTCTCTAAATATATGCTTCGGGACAAAATTGAACATGAACTCATTTCGCCGGGTAATATATTACCACCTATTGGGCTTGGAGCGCTTGCTGGTAACTGCGAACCGTTTCGATGGCGGTTCCCTGCCAGCTATAACGCTTGGCCTCGATAAACCCCTGCTCAACAACTTGCTCGCGCCAATTTGAGTCACTATAAACGCGGCGGAGCGCTTCCGTCCACTGATCTACGGCGTGCGGTGGCAGCGATAGACCGGCACTACCCGCGACTTCCGGCAGCGACGAGGCGTTGGAAATGATGACGGGTGTTCCGCAAGCCATCGCCTCGAGTACTGGAATGCCAAACCCCTCGAAGACAGACGGATAGAGAAACACTTCGGCACTATTGTACCAGAGAGGAAGTTCCTCGACAGGGAGATAGCCGGGTAATTGAACCCAGTTTTTCAATTTGTACTGATCAATGGCTTCGAAGATGGCTTGATAGTCCCAGCCTTTGCCACCCGCGAGGATCAGGGGGAGGCGTTGGTTATCTGGTAAGGCAGCGTAGGCTTGGAGCAGCATCGGCAGGTTTTTGCGCGGCTCGAGTGTGCCGAGAAACAGCCAGAAGCGTTCCGGTAAATTGCGACGGGCGCGAAAGGCAGCGATCTCGTCAGCCGGTATAGGTTTATAAATGGATGCATCGTAACCGGGTGGGGCGACGTCGATTTTTTCGAGCGGGATACCGAACGACGCGTGTACATCTCGAGCGGTGCTTTGAGAAATAGCGATGACCCGTTTGGCGCGACGGCAGGATAGGGCGGTGAATAGGCGCAAGTACAGGCGGCGCGAGGTCGAAAGCACCTGTGGATAGTGGAGAAAGCTCAGGTCATAGACGGTGATGATGCTCGGTTTGGTCAGTAGGAGGGGCGAGACGAAAGCTAATCCGTGATAGAGGTCGAAGTCATTCAACTGAAACGGCTGGATAGATTGTTCCCATATGATACGTCGCAGAGGCGAATCGGTATCCCATGCTGAACGGCGCATAGAGAGACCGTTCAGGTTGAGTTGGTTGGCTGCGCCGACCATGGCGGTGAAACGCCAATTTTCCGGCGCAACGGCAGATAAGTTGGCGAGGGTGTGGTAAATGTAACCATGAATTCCAGCCGAGCGATAACTCGCCTTGCCGGAAAGCAGATGTGCGTTCAAGCCGATGTGTATCATAGGGTAAGATTATAGGCATGGATGGGCGAGACGTAAAAGGCCAAATATGAAGATTCGTTTAGAGACGGTGAACCAACTGCATGAGGTGGCACGGATCCGGCGGGGTTGGGTACGGGATGTGGTGTGGTCACCGAACGGGCGGGCGTTAGCTGTGGCGAGTGGAGAGGGTATTACCTTCCATAGTGCTGATAATTTACAAGTGATGGGGAAATTGGAAGGGCATGATGGGCCGGTGAAAAGTATCGCAGTGAATGCGGATGGTACGTTATTGGCGTCGGCAGGGGCGGATACCTCTGTGAGGCTCTGGAATTTGCGGGCGGGTGGGCAGCATCAGATTTTGCGTGGTCACCGAGACGCGGTGAACGCAGTTACGTTTAGCAAGGATGAGCAGAGGTTGGCCTCGGCAGGTGGGGACAAAACAGTGCGGATTTGGGATGTGGAGAGCGGTCAGCAACTACATGTGCTGGAAGGGCACAAGGATGAGATTACCAGCGCGGTTTACTGTTGGGGTGACCTGTTAGCAACGGCAGGATGGGATTCAACCATTCGTGTTTGGGATGGTGAGGGGACATGCCAAAAGGTTTTCCAGCATGAGGGCTGGGTGCGGAGTCTGGCAGTGCGGGCGGATGGAAAGGTAATCGCTTCGGCGAGCCGGGATGCGAACGTCAGGTTATGGGATGTGGAGCGGGGTAGCAAAATTCTGAGACTGGCGGCACATGAGGGCGGAGCAGATGCGGTTACTTTTTCGGCTGATGGGACAATGCTGGTGAGTTCAGGGCGTGACCTCACGATTAAGTTTTGGGACGTGACGAGCGGGGAACTGGTGCATACGATTTCGGAACATGAGAAGCCAGTACTGACGTTGGCGTTTAGTCCGGACGGCTCACAGTTGGCGACTGGGAGTGGTGATAACACGGTGCGCTTGTGGCGAGTTGGGTGACAGAAGCCAACTTGTTACTCAAAATGCACTTGATTCGCATATTTCGCATTTTGTGCACACCATCCGCCGAATTGTCTGGCGGCTGTGAGGGAGCGCGGCGCTGAATTGATATTTTATGTCGGCGGGAAGGTCGCTCACGTCCGCTGAATTGGCGCATTTGCAGCGGATCGCTCCCGTAATGCCACCGCCGTGCAATTTGTGCACTGCCGCTGTTTTAGTTGCAATTCCAATACGTTTTCACCACAAAGGCACAAAGAAAGAGAAGGAAAAAGAGTGTCATTGGTGGGATTGTGTTCAATGGTGGATGCAATGTTTAATTCTTATTACCTAATCTCTTCTAGTAGCTCATCATAGAGATGGAAAATTACCTACAATTCTGGGCCGGTTTTTTCAATGTAGGTGATGTTTTGTACTTCAGATAACATTTCTTTGTTGCGTTCTTTTACTCCATTAAAGGCTTTGTATTTTTCATTGAGGATATGCTCAGTAATGAGTTCAACATCCCTCAAATACTTCTCTTTTTTAATCCCCAAGGTTTTCATAAACAGTAGTTTGTCGAGTGAAATGATTAAAAATTCTCCGGCATTAAGTGCGCCTTCTTTTAAATCATCGTAGCCGAATAGACAAATTGTTTTCCAAATCTCAAATTCAAACGGGCAAACACCCAAATCACCCCATAAATCTTTGACTCTGTCTGGATATTTTTTAATTAGTGCAACGATATCCTCTTCCGAAACGATAAAATCGATATCGCTGCCTGCTTTTCTCAATCCGTAATGTTCCATTGCTTTGCCACCGACAAGCAGCGGTTTTTGAGAAAATGTGTGGCCTAATTTTTGTAGATTAATCTCCATGTGCAGCCTTGATGGTGATCGCCAATGGTTAGGTGATAGATCGCTAGGGACAGGCGGAAGGGTCACAGACCCTCCCCTAAGGTAAATACAGATTTATTGTGGGTGAAGCGCTGCATTATGCAACCACTACTAACTCAATTGTAGAACAAATGTTTGTGGATGTAAAGAGCGTTTGGTTCGAGTTTACAAACCTAACTGGTGATGGTTGCCTCGTCCCAATAGATGCACATTTGCTCGCGGGCTTGACGATACATAGAGTTTTCGACTTTGGCTAGCGTTTGGTGGGTGATGTTGGCCCAGAGGTCGTTTTCAAGCTGCGGCGAATCGAGCGTGGCGCGGAGTTCGGCGGGGGTTTTGTTAATACGTTTACCCAACACTTCAAGCGTGAGGCTATGTCCCACGGGTGGGATTTGACTGCTGATAAAGTCGCGCCAATCGATGAGAATACGGTCGTTCATGAAGGGCAGCCAATGACCCGGTATGGCGGCGGCTAAGGTCGGCGACTGCCAAGGTAGTAGGGCGTGATAATCGCGTTCGTCCATCGAAATCAGCAGCATGTGCAGCATCAAAAATCGGAAGTGATTGCTGCCCCAATCGCGATTAGCAAAGTTCGGGCCGAGCATTTCCAGCGACCATGTTTCGTCAATGGTAAGGTGCGCTACATAGCCAGCGACGAAGGCTTTATGAGCGAGACTAGCGGGATGAAATAAGCCGGGATTTTGCTTAGTCATCACGCGCCAAGGATGTTCGGTGATGCCTCTATCGTAACTGTAGAAGTGGGTTGACTCGCGGGTTAAGTCACCATTGGTACGGGCGTCTGCGGCGACGTTGCCCAACAGAAAAGCCGGTTTTTCGAGGGCTATCGCCTCCCGAATTGCAGGCGGTACCTGCTGGTCTGTGAGCAGCCGTTGGGCGGTTTCGAGGTGGGTAAATGGTGTAGGCATATTGAAATTCTAGCGCCAGAATGACGACATTACGAGAGAAAATGTTTAGGCTTTATTGATTGGGTTGTCGCATAAATTGTTTGGTCATCCGGCTGAGGCACGCCTCAGCCCTACAAATAACCACGTCGTTTGCTATTCTCATTTTAAAAAGACGCTTATAACGTCTTAGCTTTCACTATCCGTTTCGGTATCGCGTCCCAGCAATTCTAGTGTTTGCTGCTCGAGTTCCCAGAGTTCGAGATTCTCCTGCAATTTCAGGAACGCTCGCAAGCGCCGATAGTTGTCGTTGACTTCTTTAGTCCATTCGCGGGCAAACTCACCTGAATGAATATCCTTGAGCGTATCTTCCATGAGCCGCTGGAGTTTGAGTTCGTCAAAACGGTCGATGCGGCTGGTTGTGCCGTACTGGTTGATGCGTGGTGCGAGATTCAGGGTGTTGAGTAAGCCATATTGCGAGGCTTGCTTGAGATAAAACGCCAATTCGCCTGATAGATACAGTTCGGTGAAAACGGCTTCCGGCGGATAGCCGCGCGATAACAATAAATTTGCGGCGGTGGTGAGCAAGTTATGTAGAACGGGAAGGATGGCTTGATGGACAAAGAGGTCAAGTTCGGTTTCCTGCTCAAAGCTGACTTCAATGCCGCCCTGACGGAGCGCGCCAAAGGCTTGAGCTACGGCAAGGATGGTACTCCAACTCTGGCCGCTGGCATCTTGTCCGACGGCGACAAAACTCTGAAAACCCTGACCGGATAGGTGGAGTTCGTGGACAGCGGCTCCGGGAATGCGGGCGGCGATGAGGCCAACATCGACAAAGGGGGGCGGTTCGATGTAGCGAAACATGACGGTATAAGCGCTGCTGAAAATGAGGGTTTGTCCACGACGAAGATGCGGTGAAATCTGCTCCAAGTAAATGGACGGCATGATTTCGTCCGGCAGGAGCATGAACAGGATGTCGCTTTGCTGCACGGCTTCGGGAATGGTACCGACGTTCATGCCATCACTGACGGCGGTTTGACCGCTGGCATCGTTGAGCGCGCCAATCATGAGATTTACGCCGCTGTCACGCAGGTTCAAGGCTACGGGACGACCGAATTGACCATAGCCAATGACGGCAATTAGCTTACCGGTTAAGTAAGCTGGATCAGCATGTTCATCATGGTAAATGACGGTCATTTTCAGCCATCCTTATGTGTACAGCGATATGTTGTGCGATGTTCATCAACCGAGTTTATAGACGCGTAAACCAGTAAGGTAAATCATAACCGTTGGGTGTGAATCCAAAGCGTTGATAAAGATGACGCGACTGATGGTTCGATTCCTGTGTATTGACCGTCATGATATGAATGCCGCGCCGCAAATAGCGTTCCAAGAGATTACCAAGCAGGGCACCGCCAACACCCTGTCCCTGTGCGCTGGGATGGACGGCTAGCCGAGCGAGATGTGCGCCATCGAAAAAGAACGTCGAAATCTGAAAACCCAAAATGCGGTCATCTTTTTCAGCAACGGTACAACTGGAGGCGATGCGGTAGGCTTGGCGTAAGTCATGCAACGACATTTGCCATGGGGGTGCGAAAGCGGTTTGATCGAGCGTGGCCAACTGCGGAATATCGCGCATTTCGGCCACACGGATGCGTGGATGGTTGGGCAGCGCTGCTGGAATTTCATGGCTGGAGCGTGCCAAGGTGATGATTTCTTCGCCATATTGAAAGCCCATGGCAGGCGCATAGCGGGCGATCCAATCACTGATGACCAATAAGCCAATGATCTGCACATTGAACTGGCGTAGCCTAGGTGTGAATTCGTTCCACAAGCTACACATTATCTTCTCAATATCCACGTGATCGGAAACCGCGGCCAATCGTATCCATGAACTGCCGTTGAGCGGGGAAGATAAGCCTAGAAGACCAACCAGACGACCCTGCTGCCACGCGAGGAGGGTCAAATTGTCGCTTGACTCCAGCCATTGATCGGTATCGACCCAATCGAGATGGGTATGCACATAGGAACTGTGAAAGAGCATATCCCGCACCGGCTGCAGGTGACGACGTTGATAGGGCGCGATGGTGAGGGATGACACTGAGGTGGTTCTCATGATTTGCGTGGCGGGTTAAGCCGGGACGGATAATCAGGCACTTTGAGTGCGAATATAGTGCAGCGGCGGACATCCATCAGGCGGGTGCGGATACGTGGATCGAAGTTTTCCAGCATCTTGTCGGTGGTGATGACCGTTGGACGGCGGGATACGTAGCGATAATCCAGAATTTGAAAGAGTTTTTCTTTAGCCCATGGCGAGCCTTCGGTACTGAGGTCGTCCAAGACTAAAAGCGGCGTGTTACGCACCATTTGAAAACGCTGGTCGAATGACGTGGTGGCGTTGGGATTAAAGGTTACACGAAGATGATCGAGCAGTTCAGGCACAGTGACAAAGACGACGTCGGCACCCTGCTGCTGGCGATAATTGGCGATGGCCGCCGCAAGATGGGTTTTTCCGGTGGCGTTGGGGCCGATGATGACGAGCCAGTCTTGAGGCGATTTGGCATATTCGAAGGCTTTTTCCGCCGCACGCCGGATATTCTGAAGCTGCTCATTATTCAGATTGGTATAGGGATCAAAGGTTTCAAAGGTCATGTCCGCGTAGGTGGCTAGACTGGAAAGCTGGTCGCTCTGGCTGCGGGCATAGGTGCGGTAGTCCGGCGCGAGGATTTTGCCGCGTTTGGTGAGTTCACTATCCAAGAGGCGACTGCGAATGCGCGGGTCGAGCATATCTAAATCAACGTTGGTGGTGATGACGGTCGGTAGGCGGCGCGCATACCGATGATTCAGCAGTTGGAACAGTTTCTCCTTGGCCCAAGGGCTAGGGCTTTCGGCACCGAGATCATCCAGAATGAGCAAGGTTGCGTTGCGAATGCGCTCGAAGGTTTCGTCGTAGGTGACTTCAGAACTAGGCGCGTATGCCCCCCGAAGGTGGTCCAGTAAATCAGGCACGGTGATGAATAAGACCATTTCGCCACGCTGCAAACGTTCATTGCCAACAGCAGCCGCAAGATGAGTCTTACCACAGCCATAGGTGCCTTCCAGAAGCAGCCAGCCCTCAGGGGTTTCAGCGTAGCGGGCTGCAATCGTCAATGCGACATCAAGGGACTGTCGCTCGGCTTGTTTTAAAGTGGGCTGCTCGACTACAAAGTTGTAGAAGTTTTTGTCGGCGTAGGCATCCAGATTGCTGATCCGGCGCAGACGCTGATGCCGTTCGGTATCGGCCTCAATGGGGTTGTTGGGACAACGGAATAATTTACCGAAGCGTGGATCGCCGACAGGGACGTCGTAACGGATGACGCCGAGATTTTCACATTGTGATTCTTGACCGCAGATGCGGCAGCTGTTGTTGTCCGGTTCAATGTTCGATGAAGTTGGCGTATTTTCCGGAAACATATCGTTTCCCATCCTCTTCATCCAGTCGTCCAACATAGTCATCGTTACGACCCTCACTTTGCCAGCGTTTCAAGATGGCTTCGATATAACGCCAGTTTCGTTTATTCATCTTTGCGGCGCGGTCAATCGCCTCAAATACCCATTCGTTCGGGTAGGTTTTTTCTGCGTCCTTCAGGGCATCTGCAATTAGTGGTGTCAGCGGCCCGATATGATCTTCGTACACCTTGTAGATGTTCGGCCGTTCGGGGAGAATTTCAATCGGGCGGCCATTGATCCCCTGTTTGTACTCTCCGGCCTGAACTTGACTGATGGCGATGCGTCCTTTATGGGTGTTAACACAGAAGATTTCAATTTCACTGTCGGGTAAAATGACCGGCGCACAGAGGAGAACACAGCGGGCAACCGCCAGTGCCAAGGCATTTTCGAGCGTGGCTTGGGGATCGGCGTCCGGCTTGACGGTTTTGAGGCCGTCGAGTAAGACGGCATTGTCGTATTCGTCGCGCAGCAAATAGCGGAACTCGCCTTCCTTTTGATTGAGCGCCCAAAACGAAAACAAGACCACCTTCAGTTCAGCGAGATCATCAATTATAGGCAGCAATTCTGTGAAGAACGTCGCTGGAAAAGCGGTCGCGCTTAGTTTACTGTTATCCGGAAAGCCCGCGAAAATCTTCATCAAATGTGGCTCAAATCTACGCTGCGCTCAGCCGCGTTCATAAATTTAGTTAAGGTCTTTTCAAAGAACAGCGAAATGGTTCCGGTCGGGCCATTACGATGCTTGGACACAATGATGTCGGCCTGATTCGGGAACTCGGTGGCTTCATTGTACATCTCATCGCGGTAGAGGAACATCACGATGTCAGCGTCCTGCTCCAGACTCCCGGATTCTCTCAAATCCGAAAGCTGTGGGCGCTTGTCCTGACGCTGTTCGACGGCGCGGGAAAGCTGAGCGGCAGAGAGAATAGGCACGTTGAATTCGCGTGCTAATTCCTTCATGTTGCGGCTGATGTAGCTGACTTCCTGCACGCGGTTGTTTTCATAACTGCCGCCAGCGTTCATCAATTGCAAATAATCGACGACCACCAGATCAAGGCCGTGTTCGCGCTGCATTCGCAAGCACTTGGTACGGAGTTCAAGCGGATTGAGGGCGGCGCTGTCATCAATGTAAATCGGGAATTTGCTGAGATTGCCCGCTGCATGAACGAACCGTGCCCACTCCTGCTGGTTGAGCTGACCGAGGCGCAAGCTCTGACTATTAATGGCGGATTCCATCGAGATTAAACGTTGAACGATTTGTTCGACACCCATTTCCATACTAAAAATGGCAATACGCTGGTTGAGACGCGCCATATTGAGGGCGGCTGACAACATGAAGGAAGTTTTCCCCATTCCAGGCCTCCCTGCGAAGATGATGAGGTCGGATTTCTGGAAACCGCCCAGCAGTTTGTCCAAGTCTTTGAAGCCGGAGGGGACGCCCAAGGGCTGATTGCGGTTGGCCATCAGGTATTCGATGCGGTCAAAATAATCACTGACCGCTTCCCGCATGGGGATGAGTTCCTTGGACATTTGACGTTCAGTAACGTCAAAAAGTCGAGACTCGGCATTCGCAATGACCTGTTCGACGGTCAATTCCTCGTTAAGCGCGAGGGATTTGATTTCATCTGAGGCAGCCATGAGGCGGCGACGGACAGAAGCACGTTCAACCAAGCGGCCATAGACTTCGGCATGAACCGAGGTAGGCGTGGAGTTAATGAGTTGGGTGAGGTAGGCTGGCCCACCAATTTCCGTGAGGCGACCGGTATCTTTCAGTTCTTGGGTGACAGTTAAATAATCAATCGGTTCTCCGCGTTCGTGCAAACGCGTGAGACCTTCCCAGATATAACGGTGGCGGAGAATAAAAAAATCCTCGGCCCTGAGGAAGGCTGCGACAGCGAAATAGGTCACCGGATTGACGAGAATGGCACCAATCGTGGCTTCTTCAGCTTCTTGACTGTATGGGGTTTGTAGATTTCCCCAGTTCGAGATTGGATCGTTCATAGTTTTCTAGGCAGCACAGATGAAAAGCGGCGCGTATTCGTATAGACGGCGCACCGCTTTGCTTAAAATAGGCTATGACCGGCCTACGCCGGGAAATGGGACTTATTCGTCGCGGTCGTCGAGATCATCCAAGTCGAGTGTGTCGACAAAATCAGCGAAGGCGCTCAGTCGCTTGTCGTCAGGCTTTTCGTCGCCGCCAGACTCGCTGGCTGATTCTTTCTCAATATCTTCATCCGGTTCGCGGGCAGCCTTATCCATGACCGATTCGTTCACGAAGACCGGCACAGCAGCCCGTACCGCGAGGGCAATTGCGTCGCTGGGACGGGAGTCGATTTCAATTTGCTCGCCGGCAACTTCAATGACAATGCGAGCATAGTAAACTTCTTGGCGCAAATCGCTAATGAGAATGTGAGCAATCTTGCCGCCCATTTCACGAATCACTGAACGCAGTAAATCGTGCGTTAAGGGACGGGGCGTAGGCATATCTTGGAGCTTGACCGTGATGGCTTCTGCTTCACAGGGGCCGATCCAAATCGGCAGATAGCGTTCGTTGTTGGCATCCTTTAAGACCACTACCCGATGTTGTGACATTAAACTGACCCGGATGCTATCAATAATAACTTCTATCATAAGGTTTGGTGAACCTTTCAACCAATATTCAGCGATTGTGCGGGTATCAAAATCATTATAGCGCTTTAATTGGATCAACAGCAACTAGCAATCAGACTAGAATATTCTTGGTTACTAACATTTATGATGAATGTGCTTTTTATCACAAAATCAGGTGCAGACTATAACTGTTATCCAAGAGGAACCAATCATAGACTACAACTGAGAAACATATTAGCTGTCTGGAGAGCAAAATGAAAGTATTGGTCGGATATGCAACTGTGCACGGCTCGACAGCCGAAGTTGCACAGCGGATTGGTGATGTACTCGCTAAGCAAGGTCATGAGGTAAAGGTCGCAGATGTAAAGACCTTAACGCAGGCCGACGGATTTGATGCATTTCTTCTGGGAACAGCCGTCCATTCGGGAACATGGCTGCCTGAACTAAAGACTTTCGTCCGCGCATTTGAAGCGCAATTAGCAGACAAACCGGTTTATCTTTGGGTGACCTGCATTCGTGTCTTGGAAGAATATGGTATGTCCCATGTGATGGACTTCTATATGGAACCGGAACTTACTCACCGGTTGAACGTTCGTGACCGTACCGCTTTCGCCGGCAAGCTGGATTTGCAAGCGGTGGATTGGAATGAACGCTGGTCATTGGCCGCCCGTTATGATGGTCATGCATGGCCGACCAACTTTGACGGCGATTTCCGCGCTTGGGACAAGATTACGGATTGGGCGACTGCCACCGCCAAGGATTTGGACAAGGTTGCTGTTAAGTCATAAAAATGATCTCATGGTCTGATTGGAGACCGGAGTAATTCGACTATACTGAGGCTGCTGACGGAAAACGAAAGGCAGCCTCAATGTTTAGACCCCTCGCAAGAATATCCCTACTCCTTCTTTTATTAACCGGCTGCGCTGGACTACAAGATACGGTTCGCACGCCTTTAATCGGCTTTGGCGATATTGAGGCCGAATACCATTTTGATACCCCACAAAGCAGTTGGGATAAGTTTCGGCTCGCAGATGACGCGGCATTTTTCGGTGTGACCGATGGCACATTAACTGGTTCGGTGATTGGTGATCGAGGTTATATCTGGTCGCTCAATCAACCGGAATATGGCGACATCAGCATCAAAGCCAGCTTAAAGCAGACACGCGGCAGCAAGGGCAATGGCTTTGGGGTGATGTGCCGAGCAGATCAAGATGGCAACGGCTATTACTTCGTGGTTTCCAGCGCTGGACAGTTCGCAATATTGAAGGCTGTCGCGGACACACCTGATCCCATTCAACTGGCGAAGTGGCAGCCGAGCGGCGCGGTCAAGCAGGATGACGGAGTTAATGCGATTGAAGCTATTTGCTTAGGGGATTATTTGAGTTTTACGGTGAACGGTGTGTTCATCGCTGAAGCACGTGACGGGACGTTTAAGCGTGGACACGTCGGTGCTGTGTTAGGGGCGGTTGGTCAGCCGTTGTGGGTACAGTTTGACGACATCGTCATTCGCAACGTGCGGCAAATCGGTGGTTAGTGGTCGTGCCAGTTGTCAAAGGCCCAAGCGAGTTCGTCGGGGCTGGGAGTATAGTTGCCGACACGGCGCACCACTAGGCCACTGGCATAGTTGGCGAGTACAGTTGAATCGGATAGGGGAATGCCAGCAGCAACCGCCAAGGTAAGGACAGCGATGGTGGTATCGCCTGCGCCAACCGTATCATAAACATCAGTAACAGCAGGCGCGGGACAATGTGTGACCTCACCGGATGCCGCGCCGACGGTTGCACCATCCGCGCCGCGTGTGATGACCATGCCATGCGTCAAATGCAGCGATTGGCAGAGTTCTTGAGCAGCCTGCGCGAAATCGTCATTGGATTGCAGCGGACGTCGCAGATAATCCCGCGCTTCATCTGCGTTACATTTGACAACCCCAAAACCTTTGTATTTCTCCAGTTTTCCCTGAGCATCAGCCGTGAGCAGGATATTAGCTTGAGTCCCAAGATGGTGTACGGTTTCCACCAGCGAGGGCGTGAGTAAGCCGGTGTGATAGTCTGACAAAAGGACGGCTTTGACCTGCGTGATTTGCTCATCAATGGCGGCGCGTACCTTGCGCTCGATAGCGGGGCTGATCGGTTCGCGGGAGAGGGTATCCAATCGGGCGACCTGCTGCGGGAAGCGCAAGCCCATGTGTGCCATGATGCGGGTCTTGACAGTCGTGGGGCGGGACGAGTCGGTGATGAGATGGTCGGTTTCAATGCCCCGTGCTTGTAAGACTTGGCGAATGTTGGTGGCATTGGTATCCGAGCCAATGACGCCGATTTGAATAGCAGTACTGCCGAGCGCGACGATATTAGCGGCGGGATTGGCTGCGCCACCGGGAATAAGCTGGCGGGACTCGAATTCCAGCACGGGAATCGGCGCTTCACGGCTGAGGCGCGTGGTGTTTCCCGTGAGATATTCATCCAGAATAAGGTCACCGATGACCAGAACACGCTGTCCGGCGAGTTGAGGAATGCAGTGTTTGAGATTAGCCATGTTCACCTTTGAGCAGTACCGCCAGCACGAAGCGCGGCAGGCGCAGCATACGGCGGATGCGCCACGGTTGCAGGTAAAGCCGATACAACCATTCTAATCCTGAACGGCGCATCCAGAGAGGGGCGCGTGGAATAATTCCGGCGATGAAATCAAATGAACCGCCGACACCCATTGCCATTTTGACCTGTAGACGCGGTAGGTTACGTGCAATCCACTTATCCTGTTCGGGCGCACCATAGGCCACAAAGAGAATATCGGCTTCGCTGGCGTTGACTTTTTCGACAATTGCATCTTCTTGGTCGGGTGCAGGGCTTCCACTATAAATGCCGACAATTTGGAGATTGGGATGCTGCTGGCGAAGGATGTTAGCGGCTTGATCGGCCACACCGGGTGCCGCGCCGAGAAAGTAGAGCTTCCAGCCTTTTTGAGCGGCACTTTCGGCGATTTTGGGGACGCCATCTGATCCTGTGACCCTTTCGGGCAGGGGATGACCGAGATGTTTGGCCGCCCATAACAGACCGACGCCATCCGGAACACACAGATCAGCACGGGAGAGAATGTTGTGGAAGTTAATGTCCTGACGGGCAATCATGATGAATTCGGGGTTAATGGTGCAGACGTGGCGTGGGAGAACCCTCACCCCTAACCTCTCCGCATTCGCGTCAAGGCGAGGGGAAGCAATCCATTCACCGATCAGGTCGAGCCACTGCGGATAGGTAATCGACGCCACCGGAAGTCCAAGGATTCGAATGGTGTTATTCCAGCGTTTCGCTTCGTGAGTGGCCGATACCTTTGATTGCGGGATTAAAGACGGAATATATTGGCGTGTTCCGACGAAGTCTTGGTTGAGGATTTGTTGGACGGCATCCAGTACATGATTGACTGTGACCATTCGCATACAGGTTCGGGCGGGGCAGCCTTCGCGGAGGCCGATGTCGTGGCCGACGTAGCTGCAAGGGCTGCATTCGGGGGCGCTGCGAACGACGATGGATTTGCTGGTGGGTGTCCAAGGCGACCATGCGTCAGGATTACTTGGGCCGAAGATGGCGACGACTGCTGTGCCGACTGAGGCGGCGAGGTGCATGACACCGCTATCCGCACCAACATATAGGTCTGCGGATTGGATAACGCCAGCTAGTTCTGCCAGCGTGGTTCTTCCGGTGAGGTCAAGCGGTGTGGTTTTCATCGGAGCTTTGACGGAATCCGCACCATCGTTTGGGCCGCCAACGAGAACGATTTGCGCGTTGTACTTTTCTTGCAAGGCATCGGCGAGGGCAGCAAATTGGGCTGCATCCCAACGGCGGGCGAGGCTGTACCCTCCACTGCCGGGGTGGAGAATAATGGTACGGGGTACTGAGTGCTGTGTACTAGTTTTGGGTGTGATGCCAGCGGGTAAGTCTTTGGAAATGGCGATTGTCGAAGGGCGGGGTTCGGGAGATGCGCCCATCAGGGCGACCAAATCGAGCCAATACTGCGCCTGATGTCGCGCGCCAAAACCTCCATCAGGCAGGCGTTGGGTGAGAAACCAGCCATTGCCATTGTCGAGGCCGATAACGTGTTTTGCGCCGGACGCCCATGCAATCAGCGCGAATTTGGGTGTGCCGAGCTTGAGTGTGAAGTGGTGAAAAAAGATGACTGCATCGTAGTGGCCTTTTCGCAAGGCAAAGACGCGGCGCAGGTTAGCGGGCTGGAAAAAAGCTTTTGACCCGTTAAAATGTTTTTTGTCGAAGGTGAGGACTTCATCGACCAGATTGGTGTCTGCAATAACAGGTGCGGCATGAGACGTCGTGAGCAGGGTGATATGGGCATCAGGGCGTGCTTCGCGGAGGGCGGCTAAGGCGGGTGTCGAGACAATGAGGTCGCCAATATCGGCAAGTTGGACGATGAGATAGCGGTTAGGCATTTGGCGATTGGCTTTTGGCAGTCAGCTTAAAATCAACAGGTAGTTGTTTCATAAGGTTTCCAAGGCATCAAGAAGTTGTCGGGCGGCGGTAGCCCATGTGAATTTCTGAACCTGTTGCGCGCCACGCTGATGTAATGATTGGCGCAAGTTTTCATTGGCTGAAAGCTGGCTCATCGCTGCGGCAATGGCTTCAATGTTTAGCGGATCAACCAGTAAGCCTGCATTCCCAACCAGTTCGGGCAGGCTGGATGTGCTGCTGGCGATGACAGGTGTTCCACAATACATGGCTTCCAGCACCGGAAATCCGAACCCTTCATACAGTGACGGAAATACGAGCGCTAAGGCTCCAGCGTAAAGTGCCCCTTTGTCAGCATCATCAATATAGCCTGTGAGATGAATACCTTCAACACCGGCTGTCCATGCCGGATCATACAGCCAACCTTGACCGCCTGCCAAGACCAGCGCCGTCGAGTCAGTCGGATGCTGCTGGCGCCACAGGTCATAGGCTTGGATGAGCCGGGCGATATTTTTGCGGGGCTGAAGTGTGCCGATGAATAAGAAGTACCGATTTGGTAAGTTGTATTTGCGCCGAACCGATTGAATATCACTGATGAATGGTTTATCGACGCCGGGGTAGACCACACGGATTTTGGATGACAACGTAACGTAAAACTTCTGGAGATCATCGGCAGTGGCCTGGCTGTCGGCTAAGATCAGATTGGCGCGGCTGGCACTGTAGCGCGTTGTCCAATCGAGATAAAGCCGCTGTGATGTGGGATGGGCTTGCGGGAAGTATTTGAAACCAAGATCATGAACGGTGGCGATGGCGCGACCCGGAAAGAAAAAGGGCAGGGTGTGGGCAGGGACAAAGGTTACATCCGGTTTATCCTGCCAGAGCGCTACCGCGAAACGCAGATGTGTCCATATCCGGCGGAACGGGATGACTCGATAATCGACTAATGGTGATGACGGAAATAAATCAGGACGGGGTTGGTCGCGGAAGTAGAGTGTGAGATGGTGAGCCGTATTGAGACGGATTAGCGCCTGTATCAGTTGGATGGCATAGTGTTCAGTGCCAGTGACACGCGGAATGGTACAGCGGCTGGCATCGATGGCGATACGCACTACTGACGCTGCCTGAATACCAATGGGAATACCCAGATCAATACGATGATGACGATGGCAACCGGCCACAGTGAAGCGGCCATGACGCTCAGATTGGTGGGCAATAAGCCCATCGTGATGACAGTGCCAGCGAGTCCGGCTACGAGAAGGACGATGGCTGGAAAGACCAAGCGCGACTGAGCCAATGGCGAGAGAATACGGGTAAGCAGCATGGCAAAGCCGATTATCGCGATGAACAAGGGCCATCCGTTGGCGAGGCCGGGGCTATTTGGCTGGCTGAGATAGAAATACAGCCCACCGAACAAGATGCTTAATAGACCGAAAAAGAACGAGCCACTTGCCCAACGATGCGAAGCCATCCAGCGGGCTAAGAGTGACAGCCCCAAGCCAAGAGCGATTACCAGAATGACCAAGTTGGTGTCGGGTGATGCTTTAGTGGTCGCCATAGTAAAGGTCAGCCATGCGCCAACGCCGACCAGCCATAAGCCGGGAATAATGGCGGCGAGCTGCCCCCGTTTGAGGGTGGCCATGGGCGGAACTGGAAAGAAACGTTCCGGGTTTTCCATGCGGGCTTGACGTTCGATCTTGGCCTGTTCTTCGGCTTCGATGCGGGCAACACGCGCATGTTCAGCGGCTTCTTGCTCGGCGATCACATCGCTGAGGGTGGAGACGGCAGCGAGGGCGGCTTCAATGTCGAGGCCATCTGTGACATTGACTGGAAGCGAGTCACTGGCTACTTCAACGGATGGTTCTTCGACAGCCGGACTTGTTTCTACCAGTGTTTCGACAAGAGTGGCTGAATCGATAGCTTCTGCTTCAGGCACTTCGGGCGCAGATGCAGCAGGCTCATCAATTGGAGGCGCATAGCGCAAATCATCATCATTTTGTTCAAAGCCAAATGATGAGGGTTCTAGATTTGGGGTCAGGTTTTGTTCGTCGTTTGTCATAGGGAATATTATGGCGTCTTTTGGGCTTGCGCGCTAGGCAGAGAGATTGTTACTTAGATCGAGTTGACTGGTTGAGGTTCAGGGTTGATTGCGATTTCGTCAGCCATTATAATTCGACTTTCATGGCGACGTGGCCAAGTGGTAAGGCAAGGCTCTGCAAAAGCCTGATGCGCCGGTTCAAATCCGGCCGTCGCCTCTGATAAGGGCGGGATTTTAATACCCGCCTTTATATTTGTATGGATGCGGTGTGAAATTTGTGTCAAATTTCTCAATGGTCTTGTATTGAGGGGTTTACAAAAATCAAATACGGCGTATTATCTAAGTTGTCGGGTAAGATTTTTGACCTGACAAATCTGTCAATGTTTGTATAGAAGGATCAAATGATCGAGGGCAGTAGTCACAAGGAACAGCCGCACTTAGCCAGCGGCGGTAATGCCCAACGGTAGCGATCCCCTCCGCACAGATGTGTCACCGGGGTAGCGCCTAAAGCGTTATCGCCGTCCCGCAGCTTCGTGGGATAAGCGTGACAGTTCCAAACTTACAATCGTATAACGTTTGGGGATAGGTATGGCCTACTGGGTTATGTCTATACCGTATCTGTTTGGAGGACATTATGTACAATGATCTTTTACTGAACCGCATCGGAGCCACTCCACTTACCGATCCGGACGAGCACGTTCAAGAACTCATTGATGAGATCGAAGAACTCAAGAGCTTACTCAGCCCGGAAGCCCAACGCCTGATCAATGACCTGCGTCCACGCATTGTTACGGATGACGTGTACGAAGAGATGGAAGAACAGGCATCGTTCGGTGACCGCATGGCCGATAAGATTTCGGCACAAGCGGGTAGCTGGCGCTTTATTATTGGTTTCTGTATGTTGATGGCCGTGTGGATTGGCATCAATGCTTTCTTAGGCAGTCGTGCTTTTGATCCTTTCCCGTTTATTCTGCTCAACCTCGCGCTCAGTACTCTGGCGGCGTTGCAGGCACCAGTCATTTTGATGTCTCAAAACCGGCAGGCAGCTAAAGATCGGGCGGTTGCACAGAACGATTATCAGGTGAATTTGAAGAGCGAAGTTGAAATTGCGGACTTGCACCGGAAGATGGACTCGTTGACTGAGGCGTTGACGATGCAGACCCGTTTGGTGAACGCGCTGGTGGCAGCACGACACAAGGAACTCAGCGCGACGGTTCGGGCGATGGAAAACAGCCGGATGCAGGCGGTTCCGGTGATGAGTGGTAACCATAACGGGCATCATATCGAGTAGATACAAGCGACAAGTTACAAGAGAAGGGCGGGCTGGTAGCAGTTTCGCCCTTTTTTGTTATACTGTGAGTAGAATAAATGTTCATATTGCGGAGGGCTTATGAGCGGAACGCAAGGTGTGAGCTTTGACCAAGTGCGAGAAATCGCGCTGGCATTACCCGAAGTGCGCGAGGGCATCACACACGGCAGTCCATCGTTCCATGTGGGGAAGAAGTTCATGGGATGTCTTGGGGATAAGGGCGATATTTTGATTATGAAGTCGGCGATTGTGGAGCGCGATTTGTTAATCCAACTGGAACCGGAGAAGTACCACATTACTGACCATTATGTGCCGTTTGATTATGTGCTGGTGCGGTTGGCGAAGGTGGATGAGGACGAGGTTCGCGACCTGTTTTATAAGGCGTGGCGGAGGCTGGCCTTGAAGCGGCTGGTGGCGAAACATCCGGAGATTTGATGTTCTGGCGGGCGGGAAAAATCCCGCCCCTACGGAAATCACGATATCGTTTTAAGTTTCGACTTCAAGGGCTTCGTGCTCGGTTTCGATAAAAATTTTACCGGGATTGAGAATGCCGTTGGGGTCGAGGGTTTGTTTAATGGTGCGCATGACCTCGAGGCCGTCTCCATGCTCATTGGGCATGTATTTGGCTTTCCCGATACCGACACCATGTTCACCAGTGGCTGTGCCTCCAAGTTCGATGGCTTTGAGGACGATCAGACCGTTGGTTTCCAGCGCGTTCTGGTATTCGGCATCACCACTGAAAGGGAATTCAACGTGGATGTTTCCGTCTCCGGCGTGACCGATCATGTAGCAGGTGATGTGGCGCTGGTCACGAAGTTGTTCGACATAGGCGATGAGTTCGGGGTAGGCGCTGATGGGTACGGCAACATCGTTGATGAAGAAGGTTTTATCAGGATGTGAGCGCACCATGATTTCGTAGCTGGCGTGACGGGCATGCCAGAGCTTTTTGCGTTCGGTGGCGTCGGTGGTGGAGCGGAAGCTGGTCGCGCCCATTTCATCACAGATTTCCTTGACCATTTCAAGGCCGGCTTGGAGACCGGACTCTTGAGCGGCATGGAATTCCATGAAGAGGGTGGGCGCATCAATGAGGTCAACGCCTTCGGCTTCACGGAGCATCTTGGTGTGGGTGGCGTCGATAAGCTCAAGGGCAGCCGGATCAAGACCACTGCCACGCACAGCGACGACGGTTTCGACAGCCGATTGGATGGAGGGGAAGGTGGCGATGGCGGCGCTCATAAACTGCGGGATGGGAACCAGTTTGAGTGTGGCTTCGGTGATGACGCCGAGCGTGCCTTCACTCCCGACGAAGAGGTGAAGGAGGTCATATCCGGCGGACTGCTTCACCGAGCGCGACCCGACGTGAATGAGGCGGCCATCGGCAAGGGCGACCTGCATGCGCAGGACGTTATCTTTACTTGCACCATATTTGACGGTGCGGATTCCAGCGGCGTTGTTAGCGAGCATGCCTCCGACGGTGGCGTTTGCGCCGGGGTCGGGAGGGAAGAAGAGGCCGTAGCGGGCAAGCTGGGCGTTGAGGTCTTTGTGACCTATGCCGGGTTGAACGGTGACTTGAAAATCGTCGGCATGGACTTCGACGATCTTAGCCATGCGCTCGAAGGACATGAGGATGCCCTTTTTCACGGGAATCGAGTTGCCCTCCAAACCGGTTCCGACGCCCCAAGGGGTGACCGGAATGTGGTGCTCGTTGGCGAGTTTGAGGACATCGGCGACCTGCTGGGCATCGGTCGGCCAGATGACGACTTCGGGCGGGACGGCGTGGTGCTGGGATTGGTCTTTGGCATGGAGGTCAATATCGGCGCGGGCGGTGCTGACCGAGTCCGCTCCGAGAATAGTCGTGAGTTGGGCGATGAGTTCAGGTGTGACCGCGTTAAAAGTGGGCATGGTAGTGATCCATTGGGGTTAAAGAGTTTTGATCCATTTTAACCAGCGGATAGGCGATTAGCTATTCGCGGTTGGCTCTTAGCTGAATACCCAGAAAGTCTGGATTCGCAAAATTCGCAGTTTGTGCAGATTTTGCAATACATCCGCTGAAATGGCTGGCGGAAGTGAGGGAGCGAGGCGCTGAATTGACATTTTGTGGCGGCGGGAGGCTCGGCTGATGCCGCCGAATTGGCGCATTTGCAGCGGATTTGTGGGAGGATGCCGCCGCTGTGCCATTTGTGCACTGCCGCTGTTCAAAATGCAAAACCTTTTTCACCCCAACGACACAAAGAAAGAAGAGAAAGACAATTGAATGGCACAGGCGCATACGGCGTTTTTTTGACATTTTCGCCACATTTAATTGGCGATTTTGGCGAAAAGTTTGGCGATTCGGCGGCTTGCTCGGGTAAAACTGCTGGAATTGTGGGGGATATGTCTGACGCCAAGATTGACATACCCAACCTTTTGCCACTAAGACATTTGAACCGCAGAGACGCAGAGGAAGAAGAGAAATACATTCTAACCGCCAAGATAAGACAGCGATGGTTCTATTTTAAGGGAAAAGGGAGGCGAATGGGTTACCAAAATGTAACTCTTTCGGGACGAGTTTTCTAACCGAATAGGGGAGCGGGATTGTTAAGAAGGTTAGAATTGGTTGGAATGAGGTTTGGGGACGAAAAAGTGGAAGCCCATGGGCGCGGGTTGTGGCGCAGATTAACGCTTTTTACGGCGAGGGTATGCTACGTTAGATGAAAGCGCAGATGTTGATCAAACCCCGAATAAGGACATATTTATGAAACGCCCTCCCCTTGTAGTCACTGGCCTCGCTGTTATTGTGATCGCTGCTGCAATTGGTTTTGTGTTATCGAGCAATCTGCTGGTGAGGGTCGGCAAGGCTGCCTTTTCAACGGGTGAACGCGACCTGAACAAGCTGGAAATTACCGCGCCTTACGGCTGGTACTGCATCGAATACGAAAAGACGATGACGGTTCCGAATAGCTCCGAACTGCATGTGGCGGGAACGGGTATTTCTGACTGCCCCTTGTTTGGCCCCGATACGATTTTATCCAACAATTATCCGGATCACGGGACAACGGAGGTGCCGCTTGACCAACCCACAAGGGTCTATCAAAGCGAAAATCAGCACTACGAAATCTATGTGTTGATCACGAAAGATCGGACGAAATACGAGCAGTTGGATGGTCAGTAGGGTCTGGGTTTGAAGCTCACATGAAGTCAGTGTGATAAAACTGTAGTAGGGTAAGCAACAAGAGCATTCCTATTACTCTCACAAAATAGAAGCAAAGCGTGAACTTCACATGAACACCAGCGTAGATTTAATGAACTTGTACTGGACGAGTGCGGGGATTTATCCCGGCGTGGCGGAGATCAGCCGGTTTGATTTTCGAAGGCGGGTGGAAGCAGCGGCCAAATCAGGATTTAAGGGTATTGGTATCTGGCACACTGATTTAGAACATATTCTTTTCAGCCGAACGCTCAAAGATATGAGACTGATCTTGGAAGATAATGGCATCCAATATGTTGAGTTGGAATTCCTAACCGATTGGTTTCTAGAGGGCGCACGAAAGGGTGAATCGGACAACCGCAAGAGAAGGTTGCTCGAAGCCTCAGCCGTGCTGGATGCCAAACATGTCAAGATTGGGGATTTTTATAACTCACCATGCCCGATGCCACATCTAATTGAGGCATTTGCAGCCTTATGCAAAGAAGCTGAGGATTATGGCGCGAAGATTGGGTTTGAATTCATGGCATCTTCAGTCATTCATAATTTGCCTGATGCACTCACATTAGTTGAGGGCGCAGGAGCTAAGAACGGCGGCTTGATTTTCGATATCGTTCATGTCGTAAATCTGGGCATGACTTATGAAGAGGTGAGCCATGTTCCTTTGCAGTATGTGTTTAATGTGGAATTAAATGACGGTGCTTTGCCGGATAGTCCCCATTACGATCCATCCGGTGCACGAAAGTTCTGTGGAGAAGGTGAATTCGACATCAATGGTTTCATCAAAACTTTTCTTGATATGGGATACAGTGGTCCTTGGGCAGTTGAAGTCTTTTCTCCCAATTTAGTGGAATTGTCGCCCGAAGAATTGAACACAAGGGCTTATGAAACCACTATTGCCCAATTTGAACGCTGAGCGATTAACTAACGATTATTCAATCCTGCTTGAAGGCGGATTTGTAGGCGAAAAAAAGGGCGAAGCGGCGCAGGCTGCGGTAGAGCACCCCGAAGAGGATGACCGCCACCATAATGAGCGGTACCAGACAGAAGGTCGCCATGACGCCACCGACTTCAGGACGGGCGAGAGCATTGATCATGGCATAGATGCAGATGATGAGGATGACCTGCAAGCTGTGGATGAGCAGCAGTTCCAAGAAACCCGTGAGGACGGTTAGCGGAGCATAGCGCACACGGATGGCGATGATCATGTGCAGGGCGACGATCAGACGGGCACGGATGATGGGTTCGATGATGAAGCCGAAGGCGATGAACAGCGCGCCCCAGACCAGCCAGAACGACAGGCTGAGCAAAGACTGGGCGAAATAGGCGAGTTTATCGGCAGAGGTCAGATAGAGACTGTAGAAGATATTCAGGGATAAGATCAGCACGAAGGCCGAGCGTAAGGCGACTTCCAGAATGGTGAACGGCCAGAGGCGCAGTTGAGCGATGGCATCGTGGGACATGAGGATGGTGCTGTCGTACTGTGGCGTGAGGCGCAGCGCTTCCCAATAGCCGGGGTTGAAGTGTCTGTGAAAAAGGCCGAGCACGGTTGGAATGGAATAGAAGCTGGTGATGAGCATGAAGACCAAGGCCAGCAGCAAAACAAGGTTGGCGAGGCGAATGGTCAAATCTGGCTGGACGGCGCCGAAATTGAGATTGGCGCGTTCAATAAACCACCATGTGAAGATGACCGCTGGAATGCCGATGAGCGCGATGCGGTTGAAGTGTCGCAGTGCACCCTTGCTGTTGATCAGGCGTTGATGCAGCCACAGATGGTGGAAAACGGGGTTGCGGATGTCGACCCCGTTAAGCGGGAGCAGATATTCGGGGAGCATAAAACACCCTGACTGATTGAACCGCCATCCCACGGGGAGGCTTCGCAAAGACGCCAAGAACGCCAAGTTTAATACAGAGTTTTCCAGTCATTACACGACGTTGAACTCCTTGATGAGTTGGCCTTCGGCGAAGCGTTCGGCGCGAAGGGCGGTGATGTCGATGGTGTGGGCTGCGCCGTCGAGGATTTGTTCAGCGACGAGCAGTCCGGCAATCGGGCCGTGCATGAAGCCGTGTCCACTGAATCCGGTGACCGCATAGAAGCCGCGCACAGAGGCGATGGGGCCGATGATGGGATGGGCGTCGGGTGTGACTTCGTAGAGACCCGCCCATTCGGTGAGCTTACCCGCCGTTTCCATGATGGGCAGGCGTTCCATCGCTTTGTCCATGTGCTGAAGTGTCCAATCAGGATCGACGGTTTGCTCGAAAGTCGGCGGTTCACCCACGACGCTCATGCCTGTGAGCAAGCCTGCTCCTTCGCGATGGAAGTAGAGGCGCTGGCCGAAGTCGATGATGAAGGGGAAGTCGGCGGGAATATCGGGCATGGGCGTGGTGACGAGGATTTGCTGGCGTTCGGGATGGACGGGCAAATCGACGCCTGCCATGGCTGCAATGGGAGCCGCCCAAGGTCCCGCGGCATTGACAATGGTGGCGGTTTGGATGGTGCCCTGATTGGTACGGACGGCGCTAATCGCTCCGGCTTGGAGATCGATGCCGGTGACTTCGACGCCGTTGAAGGCCTGCGCACTATGCTCACGGGCGGCGGTGATATAGCCGTTGACGACGCCGGACGGATCAGCGATGCCGTCGCCTCCATAATAGCTGCCGCCGATGATACCGTCGAGATTAAGCAGAGGAACACGCTTGGCGATTTGTTCAGGAGTCATCAGTTGGGACATGACGCCGTGACTGTTTTGCAGGGCGACATTCTGCTCGAACTGCTGCATCTGGGCGGGCGTGGAGAGCAGGAAGAGATAGCCGCACATTTTGATGTCGATGGCCTGACCGGTTTCCTGCTCGAAGTTTTGGAGCATGGCGAGGCTTTTGAGCGAGAGTTCGATGTTGATGCTGGTCGAGAACTGGTGGCGGATGCCTCCCGCACAGCGTCCGGTGGAGCCCTGTCCGAAGAATGCCTCTTTTTCCAGCAGGACGACATCACGGACGCCGCGTTTGGCGAGATGATAGGCGGTACTGGCCCCCATGACACCGCCGCCGATGATGACGACTTCCGCGCGAGAGGGGAGTGAAGGTTGGTTCATGGTTCAAATTTGCCTTGGTGTGAATGATTATCCAAACAGTCCATGTCGTTCTTTCGCCGGAAGGGCGTGGGTTAAGGTCGTGAGTCCACCGAGTGCGTGATTGAAGAGCGGACGCTGTTCGTCTAGCAAGAGTTTGATGTCACGCGGACGGGCACGCTGATTGACGATTTCAAGGAAGCTGCCATACTGCTTGACGAGTGCTTTGGTCGGCTCGTCGGCGATTTTGCCCCAGCGCCACTGATCGGGATAGTAATAGTAGTAAGTGACGTAGGCGGCAGCGGTGGTCACGGAGATGCCGCGAAAGCTGTAATTCCACAGATCAACCCCGGCGTGGTTGGCGGCCTCGGCCATACAGACGAGCGCTCCGACGGATAGGAGTTCGCGCTGGAAGCTGGCTTCATCACCACCGTCGACGGCGGCAGGCAGGTAGCCTTCAGGTCGGATCTGGTTGACGGTCTGGCGGAAAACTTCACAGCCAGCTTCAAAACGATCTTCGGCGTCGAGGACGATACCTGAAACCAGATTGAGAAAGCCAAGCCAGATGTAATCCACAACAGTGCTGCCTTCGGGCGGACGCTGTAATTGATCCACAAGGTAGGTGTAATCCCCTAACCATGCACTGCGCTGAAAATCAGGCTCATTTCGAATCAGTTCGGCGACCTGTGAAAGCGTCACGGCAGTGGCAAGGGCATCGAAGTAAACTGAGTATGCCGTAATATCCAATCCGAAGCCGGATTGTAGGGTACTAACCACCTGTTGGCCTGCAGCCCTTTCGTTGGCAAGCCGGTAACGGAAGGCATCAATTATCAGTGAGTCAAGCGGATTCTGCCCCTGCCAGTGATTGAGAAATTCCCATGCTGTTTGGAAGGGTTCGCGCTTGGAATGTTCATGAGCTGCTTGAATATGATCGGGTGTGAAGTAGAGTCCACAATGCTGGAAATTTGGCATTTAGGTGTTTTACCTGTTTGATTCTTGGATTTGCTGCCGTTGAAATAACGGTTTATCAGGGTCATTCGGCATGAAAAATGTTTGAAATTGGGATGATTATAGCGCATTTATGGAATGTGATTTGATGTTCGGTGTATACTACAATGTGTGAGAATTTTGTAACATTAAAGCGGATGTTGCCGTGACCGACCAAGCCGATAAGCCAATTTCACCCCAACCTGAGAAGGCTGTTGATGAAAACAGTCTACTGCGCTCGCCGATCCGTCCGGTGCATCCCGAAAGCGAAGATGTCACACGGCCTGCTCCTGTGCGGAGTGGTTTGATCGCCAAGGCTGCGCAACTTTCGACCGAGAAGGCGATGGCGGATGCCGACAATGCGCCTCCTGATACGATGCCTGAAAATCCTCAGGCGGCACTCGAACTTCTGCGGCGGAAGATGGAAGTCGTCGCTAATGAGTTCGGCGAGGGCAAGATCAATCGGGCGCAGTTCAACGCGATCTACGGGCGCTACAGCGAGCAGCGCACCATTATTGAGACCTTGTTGAAGCGCAATCCGGAGAACGCGGCATGGAAGCAGGCCGCCGCGCCGGGGCATACCTCCTTCCTCCGGCAGCATTTTGAAGCGCGACTCGGATACTATCTGGTGTATCAGCACAACATTCCGACTCCGTTGATGATGGGCGGCAAGCAGCAGGCCAATATGGATCAGATCAGTGCGGTGCTGAAGTCGCTGTGGAGCATGAGCAAGCGTCCCAAGATTGGTTTGGCGCGCAAGGAAATGGGCGGCGGTCAGTGGTTGGTGCTGGCGCTGGGCGAGTTCGCGGTGACGCTGGCGATGTTTATGCTGGAACCTTCGGTGGCGCAGGCGACGCTGGTGCGTGATCTCCATAATGACTTTGAGCGGGCGAATCGACGCTCGCTGAGCAATGGAACACGATCGCTGGATCGGTTTGTGTTCCCGCAGCGGGCGCTGGCGGAGAAGGATATTGGCGGATAACTTGTAGGGGCAAGTTACAAGTTAGCTACCAGTCGGCAGCAAAAAACTGCATGTGAGTAGGAAAGCATTGTCGCGCGTAACTTAGAGTTAATATTCTCTGCAACCTTTGATTCTTTGCAGCAGGCTTTGGTTGAAGTTCGACGTATGCTTGCGACTCTCATAGCCACCCTCCAACAGAATTAACTGTTGACGACCGGCGACTTTACCGACTACAACAGCGGCTGCGGGCGGGGAAGCGCGGCAAGCTGCTTGAGAGTGGTGGCACAGACTACGCCGGAGATGTTGAAGGCGAGGTTGCCTTTGTCATCAATGGCTAGCGCACCGGGAGCCGCATTGAATGGCGGAAGATCGGCAATCAACTGGAGTTGGGCGGCGTCTTGGAGCAAGTCGAGGGCGTGACGCTGATGGGTCGGTTGAAGCTCATCACCACTATAGATACGGATTACGCCGGTTTCGGGATCACTGGTGACGACGCGTTTGCCGTCCGGTGAACAGACCATGCGCCCAATGAAGTAATGCACTGATTGACGTTTTTTGACTTTGCCGCTGGTATCGGTCAAAACGATTTCGTGCCCATCAGAGACAAAGACCGCTGATCCGCCATTGGCAATGGCTAACGAGAACTGCGCATCGTCATCCACATTCAACTTGAGATCAAAACTGCCGACGCTGATGTGCTGCTGAAACAGTTGGAGTTTGCCCTTGGAATCCAGCGCGGCGATGACACCCAACAAGCCATCCAGCGCTAGGGCGACGAGATTGGTTTTGGTCTTCAGTTCGAGTTTGACTTCTTTGCCGTCCAACTCTAAGAGAAGTTCATCGCCTGTCATCCAGTAGAGACGCAGTTTGCCGTCACTGGTCGTAAAGAGCGTGGCTTGAGCGGTACGGACGAAGGGCAAATAAGCACCGTTGGGCGCAACCAGACTCCCAATGAACTCCGCCCATTTATCGCTCTGGCGGCTAACCGCTTTATGCTGATGTTCACCGAGTTCGATGCCGGTTTCGAGGTCGAAGTAAGTGGCGCGGTCTCGCTGAGTCCACGCGGCAAGCAGGGTTTGTTTGCCGGGAAGGATATTTAAACTTTGGATGGCTTGATTGGTGAGATGTACGCGCCAAGGCATGAGCTTACTCTTTGCGCCAATTGGGATATTTGGATGTTTCGTTTGGGATAAGTGTAAGCGAGAACGGAGCGCTATGCAAGCAACATAACGTAACCTTAAACCAAAGCCACGTTATCTATCACTGGTATTAGATCTAAGAAAATTAGATATGGCCTACAGCCTTGAGCCAAGATTGGGCAATGAGGGCGGCACCAGCAGGCGAGGTGTGGACGCCATCGGGCAGCCAATATGCGGCTTCGCGCTGTTGAACGGCTTGGGCAAAAACGGTATCCAGCGGCACGAGGATGGTTTTGTAGTCGCTGGCGAGTTTGCGCACGACTACGATCTTCGGATCAAGGTCTTCAAGCCATGTTTTCTGGGCTTGGTTGACGGGCAGCATGAATGGCTCGCAGAGGATGAGCTTGGGGTTCAACTGCTTTACAGTCTGGTCAAGCAGGCGGCGGTAGTTGCCCTCGAATTGTTCGGTGGAGGTCGGATCATTGCTGTCGTAGCGCCGCCACATATCGTTGACGCCAATGAGGATGGAAAGCCAATTGGGCTTTAAGGCGATGCAGTCCTCGTTCCAGCGCTGAAGCAGGTTTATGACACGATCACCACCGACACCGCGATTGAGAAACGTCACATGCTTTTCAGGATAGAGCGATGAAAACCACGCGGTCGTGATTAAAGCGTAGCCATCACCCAAACTAGCGGAGTCATGGCGAAGGCGGCCTGAGTCGGTGATGCTGTCACCCTGAAACAATACGGTTGCGTTGTCTTGAATGAGCAGTGTCATTGCTAGTGCTTCAATTCCTATTGAGTGGCGGAGGGTTCGACGCTGATTTGGCCGCGCGGCGCGGTGATGGCATAACGGAGTTTGATCTGTGCCGAGTCGAAGTTGCGGGCTTCGAGAATATCGCCGACAAGGTAGTTGTAATCGACGCTGTTGAACTTGGGATCAAGACCGCTGCCCGCACGATTGAGAGTAAAACGTGCCCCAACCGTCTGTGGAACGAAGACCGTAATATCGCCGTTACGCACGACAAATGTACCAAGCGAAGCCTCACCCTGCGCGCTGAGCGGTTGGTAAGCAGGCAGCGTGACCAGCGCGTTTCCTTTGGCTAAATCCATGTTGAGACGCTCAATGGACAGCCCGCTCATGTTCAGGCTGAGGGTTCCGTCGCCCCCTTTGAAATCCACATCCAGTCCAATATTGGCAGGCAGTTCCAAGCGGAAGCGGCCACGTCCCATCTTATCTAAGAGTGGGAACTGATTTGGCTGCGTTTCCGAGATGTTCAGGTTTGCGGTGTTGTCATCGCCTTCGGTATAGGTCGATTGAAGCAGACTCTCGCTGCTGCCGACGAATTCGCCTTTGATGGCGGTGGCATCCAGTGAACGAACGATTTCAACATCGGTGCTGAGGGTTTGAACGCTGACGCGGATGAGGTTAATGCCTGCCGCAATCGGTTGGTCGATGGGCGCGGTGTAATCCGAACGCTGACCGGTCGCGCGGCTGGAGAAGGCGGCGGTTGCCATGCCACCGACCAGCAAACCGCTGATCACAAGGGTAATCAATCCACCAAAGCGAACCCGATCCCGCAGTAGAATACCAAGGCCGATGAGCACCAGCAGCACCGGCCAAGCCCGATTAATCAAGTCAGCGATGCCGGGTGGAATAGCGCCCAAGGCATTCAGTAGAAACACGGTAGCGGTGACCAGTGCCACCAGCCCAAAAAGTAAATTTGTCCGACGAGGTACTCTCATCCGCGCACCTGCCTGAGAAAGAATCCGATGGCCAGCACCAACAGCAGGATCGGTGCAAACAGATTTTGACCTGAAGGACTCTGGAAATTACCGGTGATCGAGGCGATCCAGCCCACAAGTGTGAGGATGGTCAATATGATCACGAACAGTAAGCGCCCTGAACCGCCTGATTGACGTACGGCCAAGGATTCTTGGGGGATAATCCACCAGAAAAGCAAATAGAGCGCTGCAAAGGCGCCTAATGTGACAAGCGTTAGGACGGCGAAGGCAACGCGGAACCACCAGACGTTAAGGGGAATGATGGCCGCTAATCCACCGCAAACCCCGCCGAAGACGCGATCTGTAAAACTACGATACATGCCTGAGAAGTCATCCGTTGGTAATGGCTATATTCACGATATAGGAAGCCATAAAATGAGCCTCACATCACTATAACCTCGTGGGTAATTTGTCGCAAGCGACAAGTTTGGAAGTGTGATTTTGAGGCGAAAAGCAGAACTTGATCCACAAAAAATACGGATCTGAACAGTATAATCAGGTGCGATGACGATCAACTTCTTATAGTCATGGACCATCTGAACGGATGAGATGCGTGATGATGAGGGTGAGGTTGCCGAACTGGATTTCATCCCCTTCACGCAGGCGGTAGGGCTGGTTGGTGACCAGTGGAAGGCCATTGATGCGTGTACCATTGGTGCTGTCGAGGTCGGTGACGTAGACCATGCCGTCTTGATCATGGATTGAAGCGTGACGGCGTGAAACACCATTACTCTCACCGCCGTATTGGGAAAGCTCCAACATGAGATCGTTGGCGGTTTCTTCATCGTCGGCGCGTCCGACCAAGATCCGTGAATTTTGTGGGAACTTGAGAGAACGCGTTCCATTGGGGAGGATTTGGAGACTCAGGCGAATTGTGCGCGGAAATACCGAATGTTCGGTTTCGGGTTCCGGCGCATTCAAATTCTCATCTGATAGGCCATTTTCGTGCGGCTCAGATTCAGGCAACATAGGGCTTCGATTTCGCATATAAATGGTTTGCATAATTGTGGCAGACGAACTAGAAATTGGCAACCAGCTATTAATGCTCGTACAATCGTGGCAGTGAAGGAGTCTGTTCATGCGACGATTGGTGTTGGGTTTTATTTTCTTAAGTATTTTGCTGCTGGTTGGCCGGGGCCAAGCATGGGCACGTGATATACGGCAGGGCGACCAATGTCTGGTGGATACCAACGAGACTATCCAAGGCAATCTCTTCGCGCTGTGTCGGACGCTGCAAATTAAGGGCACGGTAAATGGGGATGTCTTGGGGGCGGCGACCGAGGCCAAAATTACCGGCAAAGTCACAGGTGACGTGTATATGCTGTCCGGACAGCTTGAAATCTCCGGCGAAATTGGACACGATGTGCACTTCGCGGGTGCGGTGCTGCGGCTTATGCCAACGGCCAAACTGGGCGAAACAACCTCTGATTTGATGAGTTTAAGTTTGAGCACGACGGTTGACGCCGGTACATCCATACCCGGAAACATCACGGCGGCGGGCTACCAACTGGTGCTTAATGGCACGGTGGGCAGTGAGGTTAGCTTCTGGGGATCGGCGCTGATCGTCAATAATGAGGTAGGCAGCGACGTAGATGCGCAGGTGGGCGATTCACAGTCGATGGGCGTTTCCCAAGTGCAAACGCTGATTGTGCCGTTCGGGTGGGATGTCGAGCTGGTGAATCCCGGCTTGACGGTGAGCGACAAAGGAAGTATCGGTGGACATCTCAAATATTCAGCTGTTACACCGGGGCTGATTACGGGGAAGGTGACGGGTGACACGGTGTTTACACAAGTCGCCGCCCAAGCGGATTTGAGTCAGATGATTCAGAATGAGAAACAAAATGCCGCGCAAATCCTGTTTAATGCGGCGTTCCATGAATTTGTAATCCTGCTGCTGATCGGATTGGTGGCGCTGACGTTGGTGCCGCGCCAATTCCAAGTGCCGCTGCGTGCACTGCAAAGCCGGACCTTACCGAGCACCGGTATGGGCCTGCTGGCCTTTATCGTCTCGTTCCCGATCACCATTGTTATGTTGATCCTGATTGTGTTGGTCCTCATCGTGCCTCTGATTTTGCTTCAGCTCGACGGTTTGTTTGTTTTTCTGTTCAGCGGAACGCTCATTGGTGCTTGGGGCGGTGGCGCGAGTGTCTTCTATTTCACAGCCATTTTTGTCAGCCGGGCAATCGTTGCCTTGCTCATAGGCAGGATCATCGTACGGGCGGCGATTGGGGATGACGGCAGTCAGCGTATCGCTTACATCAGTTTGGTGGTGGGCGTCGTGCTGTTCTCCATTATTGTGTCGCTGCCAGCAGTTGGCATCATCGTGAGTGCCCTATCCGCGTTCATGGGGCTAGGCTCTATTCTAATTGCCATGAACGGTCAACTGCGCAGCTTGCGTGAACAGGCTCCACTTACTGCCTTACGCGTAAAGCCTTCTGTGGCGGCAGGGCGGCTGCCTGCACGATCATTCGCTCCGCCCATGTTGGAAGACGGTAGTCGTGCGCCGGGGATGGATAACCTACCGGAAGGGTTCGACTGGTGGGATGACTAAGGAAGCACAACGGCATCGAAAACTGGAACCGTATTGTGGACGGTGGCGATGAGGGTTGATGACGTTTCGCCTAAATGGGCATAGCGCAGATCAAAAACGTCGCCTGAAGCGGTCGCAAAAACATAGGTGTTGGCATCAACAAAGCGCGGTGAGAAGAGTTTTGCGGGAAGCTGCTGTGGAGGGTGACCGATTTGGCCCAACCAGTGATCACCGGGTTCGCCCTGCCCATAGATGAATTGGTCACCATCAGGCAGCCATTGTGGAAGACCGATGTTCCCCGCGCTGCCAGAAGCGTAGACTACCGGACCGCTCCCATCGCCGCTTGCAATGACCAGTTCGAACTGATTGGTGGTGATATCGCCTTTATGGCGGAGATAGGCGAGATACTTTCCGTCAGACGACCACTGTGGAAGTCCGAAGAAGCTGGCCTGTACCGTACCTCGCTGGGTTTTCGTCCCATCACTGCTGATCTGCCACAACGATGTCAGGGCTGTGTCATCATGATAGACAAGGTCTTTGTCGGGGATGGCGACATTTAGGCCAGAACTACTCTGTAACCAATTCATTTGCGGGTAAAAGTCATAATCGGAGGCAGTGCTGACTGCGGGAAAACTCAGGGCATCCAAGCGGTTTTCGCCTTTTGGGTCAACCAGACTGATTTTGCCATCCACCGTATTGTAAGCGCCTGATTGGATGATCGCGATGTGCTGGCTATCTTGACTGACACTAAAGCTTCCGGCCTGTCCTGACGGCAAAATCTGTTTATAGGATTTGGCTGAGGCATCTATCATCCAGAGATCGCCGGTTTGCAAGGTGATTCGGGAAGGCTGAAGATAGGTGTTGAAGTAAAAGGTGGTGTTGGCTCCGCGCTGCAAACTGCCGATATGCAAATACTGGGTGTCTGAGGATGCGAGCACCTTATTCGGTACAACTTCAATTGGGTTTGGGGTGCCGGGCGTGATGAGCCATAAACTGCTTGGCGCAGGCGAAGAGAAGGCGATATATTGACCGTCAGATGACAATACCGGTTGTAAGGCTTTGCCTGACGTGTAACGGGTTGGGGTGGCGTCTGCGGTTCGCCACACGTACACATCACCGTTTTCGACCCATGTTACGGCGATGCGCGGATTGTCTTGCGCCTGTATATTCGAAAACGTGAGTAATGTCATGCAGACAAGAAACATCAAAATACGGTATGGCATAAATAGTAAAAACCCGCAGAATTAAGTCTGATTCAGCATGATTATATTCCGAAAGTCGGTTATTGATGCGATTTCAGAATGAAGCAGAAGCTGTAACCTATATTTTCCGGTCGATGCGGAAGCTGCGTGGCCATCAGCGCGGCTTTGATGAGCAAACGCGGGATGTGGGGCCAACGCGGCGCTTGTTGATGGTGCATAACCTGTTGGACACGCCGAGAGAATATGCGGTGGTCACGGGTAGCAAGGGCAAAGGCTCAACGACGGTGATTACCTCCAAGCTGCTGCAACACTTGGGGCATCACGTCGGTACGATTACCAGTCCTCATCTGGTAAGCTGGCGCGAACGCATTCGGGTGGATGGGAAAGCCATCCCTGAGCCGGATTTCTTGCGCTTGCTGGACTCCTTCGCGCCGGAGATTGACGCCATAGAAGCGACGCTCGGCGATCAGAAGTACTTCAGCCCACAGGGGATTTTTCTGGCGATTGCGCTGCGCTGGTTTGATGAAAACAATGTGAAGGCCGCTGTTTTGGAAGTCGGACGCGGCGGACGTTATGATGATATTTCGGTTGTACCGAATAAACTTTCCCTATTCACGCCGATCATGCTGGAGCATCCGGATTATCTAGGGCCGACGCTGGAACGGATAGCTTGGCATAAGTCGGGGATCATCAAGCCCTACAGCTATGCCTACAGCGTGCCACAGGCTTTAGAAGTGCTGAACGTGCTGCAAACCGAAGCCGATCACCTTGGAGCAGAATTCAACTGGATTGCCGAGCGTGATATGGCGATTTATGTCGGGCCAGATGAGGACGGGATTCGTATTGACTTGGGGCGTTACGGGGTGGCGACCTTGTCACTGATGGGGCAGTATCAAATTGCGAATGCGACGCTGGCGGTGATCGCGGCGGGCAACATGCATGGACGGCTTCGCGGTGTACATCACGGGTCAGATGAATATATTACGGCCATTCGCGCAGGACTTTCGGATGTGACGTGGCCGGGGCGCTGCCAGAAGCTGCAGGATCAACCAACCGTATTCTTAGATGGCGCGATCAACGCTGAGTCTGCCAATTCATTGGTGGAAAGCGTACGCGACCATTTGAAGCCGCCTGTCGTTTCGATTATTGCTGTCCCGAAGGACAAAGATTATCAAGGCGTTTATGCGGCGTTGGGTGCGGTGAGCCAATCGGTGATTTTGACGGATACCGAGCGTAATCCCAGTTTGCATTGGCTGACGGAAGACGAGGCGCTGGCCGCCGCGCGTGCCTATAACAAGGATGTGCGCTATATCAAGCCATTGGCTGAGGCCGTAGAGCAGGCTCAAGCGCAGGTCGGGAGCGACGGTACGATCTTGATTGTGGGCACACAGTCGATTGTGGCTGACAGTACGCTGCTGTGGGGCAAGAGTTACGAAGCGATCTAGCCCAAGGATTCATCGAATAGAAAGTAATTCAGGTGGTTGAGGATTTGAAATGAGTTTGATGCGACGCCTTCAAGAAAACCGGATGCCACGCGTCGGTGAAGTGGTGAAGATTTATCAGAACGAACGGATACTGGCGCATGGGTATGTGGTAAATGTCGATCGCAAGACGATTTCTGTAGCGGGTAGGGGCATCATTGACCTTGATACGGATGAGGTGCGCCGTGGTCTGCATGATGGCAGTGTACGGATTGAACGCGGTGCATAAGTGTTAAGGTGCGAGGTGCTTGTAGAAGATAGTATTAAGGTTTGTTCGTAGTGTTAAGAATAGAGCTCTCGCCGAGATTATAGAACACAAAATTTGGGTAAACTTCTCATAAAATGGCGTCACAATGTATTGACAATCCTCTTGTAATTCCATACAATTCTCATTCACGCTATTTTCAATTTTGACGCATTTTACCGTTTAAGCAGAAGTCAGCGGTGAAAATGTTTGAACCCCTAACAGCTCGTTTAACATAGGTTCCATAACGGAACATTTTGATTCTCTGTGACCTCAAGAAGTGGTTGGAATAAGGAGTGGTACATTGGACCGACTTAAGAACGTTAAGAACTATGCCCGCACGGCTGATGTGCAGGCGCTGCCGTCGTTAATCGAGGTGCAACTCCAGTCGTTCAAATGGTTCCAAGAAAATGGTCTGGCGGAACTGTTTGACGAAATCAGCCCGATTGAGAGTTTTAACCACAACCTGAAGCTGTATTTACCCGGCACTAGCCGCGAGTCGCAAGAACTTGGTTTGAAGTACTGGTTTGAAGAACCCAAATACAGCCAAGAAATCTGTCTCGAACGCGATATGTCCTACTCTGCGCCGCTGTATTTACGGGTGGCCTTGGTCAACCGCGAAGCCGGCGACGAAGTGCTCATCTCGGACATCTTCATGGGTGACTTCCCACTCATGACGGACAAGGGCACCTTCATCATCAATGGTACGGAGCGTGTGGTCGTCAGCCAGTTGATCCGCTCGCCTGGTGTGTACTTTGATGCGGAAGAAGATCGTACGACAGGTCGTTTGCTCTCCAATTCCAAGCTCATTCCGGATCGCGGCGCTTGGATGGAGTTCGAAACCCGTAAGACCGACTATTTGACCATCAAGTTCAACCGCAAGCGTACTATTCCGGTCACCATTTTGCTGCGTGCTCTGGCGGCTGTCGATGATGGCATGCCTGCGGATTGGTCACCGATTAAGACCGGCAGTGACGAAGAACTGCTGTCCCTGTATGCCAATGTGGATACCAACCCTGACCATCAATATCTGGCGGCAACGCTCAAGATGGAGCCGGTCTGGGAACTCAAGAAGGAACAGACGGTTGCCGAAGCTGCGCTGCTGGAATTCTACCGCCGTATGCGCCCCGGTGATCCGCCTACGCTGGACAATGCCCGCGAATATCTGGTGAGCCAGCTTTTCGACCAGCGCCGTTATGATCTTGAGCGTGTCGGACGTTACAAGCTGAATCAGCGCTTGAGTTTGGACAATCAAATTCCGCGCCGCATCCGTACCGTGACCAAGTCTGATATTGTCAAGTTGGTCGAGCGCATGATCATGATCAACAATGGTCAGGCCGGTAAAGATGACATCGACCACTTGGGCAACCGCCGCGTCAAGACCGTCGGCGAGCTGATCCAGAATAAGCTGCGCGTTGGTCTGCGGCGTACCGAACGTGTCGTCAAGGAACGTATGTCCATCCGCGAGTCGGATAACCTGTCGCCTGTGACCTTGGTCAATATCCGTCCGGTGGTTGCAGCCATCCGCGAATTCTTTGGTTCATCGCAGCTATCACAGTTCATGGAACAGACCAATCCGCTGGCCGAACTGACGCACAAGCGCACGCTATCGGCTCTTGGCCCCGGTGGTCTCCGCCGTGAACGCGCCGGCTTCGATGTCCGTGACGTGCATCACAGCCACTATGGACGTATTTGCCCGATCGAGACGCCTGAAGGTCCGAACATCGGTTTGATCGGTCGTCTGGCGAGCTATGCCCGTGTCAACGAGTATGGCTTTGTCGAGACTCCTTATCGTCTGGTAATTAAGTTCCTTGCACCTGATGATCCGAATCTGCTCGGTCGTACCCTGCGTGAAGACGTGGAAACTGAAGGTGGCAAGATTATTGCTTCCGACGGTGACATCATCGATGCGGATATTGCCAAGAAGCTGCAAAAGGCTGGCATCGAAAAAGTACCGGTGATGCCTTTCGTCAGCAAGGAAAACGTTTATCTCTCGGCGGATAATGAAGATCACTTCATTGTGGCGCAGGCCAACTCACCCTTGGACGAACTGAACCAGTTCGCTAATGAACGCGTTTCAGCGCGCTTCAACCAGAAGTTCCTGCTGATGTCATCACGCCGGATTGACTACATGGACGTTGCACCCCGTCAAATCGTGGGTATCAGCGCGGCGCTCATTCCGTTCTTGGAACATGACGATGCCAACCGCGCCCTGATGGGTTCGAACATGCAGCGCCAAGCAGTGCCGCTTCTCAAGCCCGATGTGCCGATTGTCAGCACCGGTATGGAAAGCCAAGCCGCTTATGACAGCGGTCAGGTTTTGGTATCGGACCGTAATGGTGAAGTGATCAGCGTACAGGGTGACCGCATCATTCTCCGCGAGGAGACCGGTGGCGAACACATTTACCGTCTGCGTAAGTTCAACCGTTCCAACCAATCGACCTGCATTGACCAGCGGCCTGTGGTGTACAAGGGCCAGTATGTCAAGAAGGGCGATGTGATCGCCGACAGCTCATCGACCGATCACGGTCATCTGGCGCTCGGTCACGATGTGTTGGGTGCCTTCCTTTCATGGGGCGGTGGTAACTACGAAGACGCGCTGCTCATCAACGAGGAAATGCTGCGTAACGACAAGTTCACCAGCATCCACATTGAGAAGCACGAACTTGAAGCCCGCGATACCAAGCTGGGGCCTGAAGAAATCACCTACGACATTCCGAATGTCGGTGAAGATGCCCTGAAGGACTTGGATGAATTCGGTATTGTCCGCGTGGGTGCGGAAGTCGGCCCGAACGATATTCTGGTCGGTAAGATCACCCCCAAGGGCGAAAAAGAACTCAGCCCTGAAGAAAAACTATTGCGCGCCATTTTCGGTGAGCAGGCTCGTGAAGTGAAAGACTCATCGCTGCGTCTTCCGCACGGCGAGAAGGGTAAGGTCGTCGATGTGAAGACCTTCACCCGTGACGAGCATCCTGACCTTCCGGCGGGTGTGGAGAAAATGGTCCGCGTCGGTGTTGCCCAGAAGCGCAAGCTGACGGTCGGTGACAAGATGGCAGGCCGTCACGGTAACAAGGGTGTTATCTCCAAGATTGTTCCGGTCGAGGATATGCCCTATCTCTCGGACGGACGCACGGTTGAAATCATCCTGAACCCGCTCGGCGTTCCCGGTCGTATGAATATCGGCCAAGTGCTGGAAATTCACTTGGGTTGGGCGGCAGACCGTCTGGGCTTCCGTGCGATTACTCCGGTATTCGATGGTGCTAAGGAAGCGGAAATTCAGGCTGAACTGGGCCGCGCGTGGATGATTGACCGCGCATGGAAGGAAATTACCGACCGTGCATGGGAATGGCTGAACGGGTTTGAACACAACCCGGACGACTTCGAAGATGACAACGAAGTTCGCCGCCTCTACATCCACAGCTGGTTGGGCGAAAACGGCCTTTATGACGCCGATCAACTGCGAACGGATGAGGTTTATGCGCGCCGTGCCGTGCTGGCCGAGTGGCTGCGTGAAAAGGGCTACGATCCTGAAACGGCGCTGCTGTTCGATACGACTGATCTGACTATGCCAGAGCGCCAGAAGCATGACGATTATGCCCTGTTGGTCGCCCTCCGCGAGTGGAGTTTGTGGGCTAATCCCGAAGTGCAAATTCCGGCGGATGCTGACGAAAAGACCTTGAAGCAGATTGCGAACCAAACGATGTTCGAGACCGGTAAGCCGGTGCCGATCTATGGCAAGCACACCCTATATGATGGCCGTACGGGTGAAAAGTTTGATCGTCCAGTGACGGTAGGTATGATCCACATGTTGAAGCTGGCGCACTTGGTCGAAGACAAAGTCCATGCCCGCTCGACTGGCCCATACAGCTTGGTCACGCAGCAGCCGTTGGGTGGTAAGGCACAGTTCGGTGGTCAGCGCTTCGGTGAAATGGAAGTGTGGGCACTGGAAGCTTACGGCGCGGCCTACACGCTCCAAGAAATGCTCACCGTCAAGTCTGACGATGTGCAGGGGCGCGTTAAGACCTACGAAGCGATTGTGAAGGGTGAACCGATTGAAGAACCGGGTATCCCGACCAGCTTCCGTGTGTTGGTCAAGGAACTGCAAAGCCTCGGCTTGGCGGTCGAAGCGATTTCGGACACCGGCGAAGTCATCAAATTCGGTAAGGATGAGGAAAAGGCTCGGATGCCCAAGATGGGCACGGGCTTGCTCAGCCTCGCCGGAGACACGATTGAATAAGTCGGGTTTCACTCGATAATCAAGTTATACAAGACGCCGGATTGGAAACGATCCGGCGTTTTTGTTTAGGGTATAATGTGCTTGTGAACGTTGAATGAGGTGAAATAATGGCATTGAATTACGTCATTAAACCCCACACAGGCGAAATTCTTGCTACAGGAGTTTCCTTTGAAGAATATCTTGAGCGTTTTGCAGGCCAACACTGCGAACTGGTCGATGGGTATGTAATCAAGATGTCACCTATCCACGAACGTCATGACAAACTTGTTCGCTACGGTGCTTTGCTTTTTGAAGCCTATTTTGCTCTCAATCCAATCGGTGAAATTCGTCAAGACCCTTTCGTGATGAGTACACTATCCGATTTACCCAAACGACAACCTGATATTCAGGTTATTCTTAAGACGAATAGTGGTCGGCTGACACCTACTTTTATGGATGGCCCAGCGGACATAGTCATTGAAATTACTTCACCCGGAACCGAAGAAGTGGATCGGGGTAATAAATTTGTTGAATATGAAAAGGGTGGAGTTCAAGAATACTGGATATTCGACCCATTGCGGCGTGAATCGCTTTTCTATCGCTTAAACACTGATGGTATGTATATGCCGCAACCGCTTGATGAAAATGGCAATTACCAAACGCCTCTTCTTCCCGGATTGCTAATCCATATCCCAACGTTATGGAAAGATCCTTTACCTGATTTTTTTGCTATCGGAAAAGCAGTACAAGACATGTTGAAGTAAACTATGCAAATTCATCATCGCCATGATTGGAACGTTAGCCCACACGAAGCGATTGAACTGCAAAAAACGTTGGCAGCGGAAGTCGTTAGCGATAGGCCAATCGATATTGGCTCTGTGAAGTTGGTCGCGGGTGTGGATGTCAGCGTCAAGGACAACGTCTCGCAGGCGGCGGTCGTCATCCTGCAGTACCCTGAACTGGAAGTGATTGAAACCGTCTTGACCAAGCGTCCAACCCCATTTCCTTACATCCCCGGTTTGCTTAGTTATCGCGAAGGGCCGGTTCTGGAAGAAGCGTTTCAAAATCTCAAAAATGAGCCAGATGTGTTCATCTTTGATGGCATGGGCATCATGCACCCGCGTCACATCGGAATCGCCAGCCATATGGGCGTGTGGCTTCAAAAACCGACCATTGGCTGCGGCAAGACCTATTTCTTGGGCACGTATGATGAACCAGCCCAAGAGCGTGGTGCGTGGAGTCTGGTGCATCACAAAGGGGATGTGATCGGGGCGGTGCTGCGGACGCGGCAGGGCGTGAAGCCCGTTTATATCTCACCGGGGAATCTGGCTGATTTGCCGACCTCGCTTGATCTGGTGATGCGCTGCACACCCAAATACCGCCTACCCGAACCCATCCGCCAAGCCCATAACGCCGCAGGGAAGTTTGAGTGAGGAACTGCCGCAATGATTTTCTTAAGCTTGCCTGTTATCGCCTGTTAATCAGGCAGGTTTACCCGTTGTAAAACGGCGTTGCGATACTCGGACGGCCTCGCTCATACACCTCGATCATAGCGGCAATATCGCCCAGAATATCTCGCACCACACTCTCGCCTTCACCCATCGACATGAAAGCGATGATGTAATGCGCATCACCGACCGTCACCACACCCGCATCGTCAATCACACGGCCTAAACCTTTGGGCAAATCGGTTTCCGGTAAGATGCCATCCTTGCCCATATAGCCCTGCTTAAACACATATTCCAGCGGCGATAAGTAGTCGCTGGCCGGAATACTCAGCAGGGCGTCGGTCGCCATAATCGCGTTGTGCATGGCGTCCCAACGGGCAAAGGCCTGTCCCCGCTGCAGCACATCATAGCCATGAGCTAAATCAGTCACCGTGAACAGGTTATCGACCAGAAAGCTTTCGCCCTTATAGATCATGCTCCGGTTGAAGGTTGGCGCAAACCGTTCATCCGTAAAGCCGACCGTTGGACTCCCCGGCCAATCCCAACTGTGCATGCCGTTGTTCATGCCCACGCTGCGCATCAAGAAGTTGTTGAACTTCTCAATTGGATTGCCGTTCCCACCGGTTCGCTGTGCCACGTCCACTAGAACCGTTCCAGCCTCGGTGTTGTTGCTGAATACCACCGTGCTGTAAAGGGGCGTCCCCTGTGTGTCTTTCCAGCCTTCTTTCGGCGTGTTCAGGTAATAATACAGCGCAATCCACGCCTTGAAACAGCTTGCCACTGGATACAATTTATCCGGCTGAATGGTGATTCTGAATTCTTGGTTGTTCTGGGCATTAATCCGCCGGAAATCGAGGGCCATCTCGTGTCCCGCGAATGTGCCTTCCAGATGTTCGCGGATGCTCTTGGCCAGTTCCGTTTCTTGATCCCAATCATTGGGGCCGGATGGCTGCTGCAGCGGGATAAGCACAGCCGCAGTCATGAGTTTGAGAAAGCGGCGGCGGCTGAGTGTAAAGTGGTTCATAGACAGTGTGGAAAGGGGCAGGTTATCCCTACCCCTTGTGATAACCTTACCAAGCGTAGGCTTCCGGCGCAGCGCCACCCGGTCCCGGCCAAATTTCGTCGAGTTTCTTGATCTGTTCATCGCTGAACTTGATCTCCAACGAACGCAGGCTGCCCGTAAACTGCTCCATCGTACGCGGCCCGATGATCGGCGCGGTCACAACCGGATTGTGCAGCAGCCATGCCAGCGCCACATCGGCAGGCTTTTCACCAATTTCATCGCAGAAGGTTTCATAGGCTGCCAGTTGGTCAGCATGCTTCTTCATTTCCTCGGCTGTACCCCCACGGCTGCGGCGCTGTCCGGCGTCTTTTGTACCACCGAGCATACCACCCGCTAACGGACTCCAAGGAATGATCCCTAAACCATAGCTTTCGCAGGCTGGAATGACTTCCAATTCGACGGTACGCGCGGCCAAGTTGTAGAGGCTCTGCTCAGAGATCAGCCCCATGAAATGACGGCTCTTGGCGATTTCATTGGCTTGGGCAATGTGCCAGCCAGCGAAGTTGCTGCTGCCGACGTAGAGGACTTTACCTTCGCGCACCAGTTGTTCCATCGCCTGCCAGATTTCTTCCCAAGGTGTTGCGCGGTCAATATGGTGCATCTGGTACAGGTCGATGTAATCGGTTTGCAGCCGCGTCAGGCTGGCTTCACAAGCGCGCTTGATGTGCAGCGCCGACAGTTTGCTTTCATTCGGCCAATCGCCCATATCGCCGTAGACCTTGGTGGCGAGGACGGTCTTCTCGCGGCGGTTGCCACCTTGCGCGAACCAGCGTCCGACGATTTGCTCAGTGATACCTTCACCTTTTTTCCAACCATAAACATTGGCGGTATCAAAAAAGTTGATACCTAGGTCAATCGCTTTATCCATGACTGGAAAGCTGTCGGCTTCGGTGGTTTCCGGGCCAAAGTTCATTGTACCGAGACACAGACGGCTCACCTTTAAACCGGAGCGTCCCATGTGAGTATATTCCACGATATTCACTCCTCAAAGAATAAAATAAATCGAGCACCATTTTAACAGATGGCAGACGCGGAAGAAAATCACCCATTTGAATGGTTTTTATAACTAACGAGTGGGGGGCCGAATGGCTATAGTGGAAGTGTTCAGGAGAAAACTCATGCTGCGAAGACTGCTTAACCAACTCGCAAATCTGGTGATGAAACCGCTTCTGGCCTCCCCACTGCACCTTTTCGCCAGTAACAATATCCTGCTCATTAGCGTTACCGGACGTAAGAGCGGCAAAGTGTATACCACGCCCTTGGAATACAAGCGTGAAGGTGATGACTTAATGATCTTCACCCAGAAAGATCGCAAATGGTGGCGTAATCTCATCGGTGGCGCGGAGGTTCAACTGCGCCTCAAAGGCAAACCGGTGACTGCTCACGCCGAGCCCTTCACCAGCGAGCAGATGTCGCTCACCGATTTGGTCAAGCGTATGTATCCCTACCTTAGTGACCAGCGCCGTGCCGATCTCGAAGCGACTTCGGTTTGTGTCAAGCTGCACTTGAACAGTCAAGGAACAGATTAGTTCCAGCCATTCAATAACTCAACAAGATCGGCATAAATACCGTCCGGTTTGATGCTGTTGATTTCCGCTTCCGCACGGGTGGAGACACCCGTCAAGACCAGTGCCGTCTTGAATCCGAGCAGTGACGCGCCGGTAATATCGGTGTTCAGTCGGTCACCGATCATCAAGGTTTGAGCCGGAGTGGTGCCTGTTAGCCGCAGTGCCGCTTGGAACATCGGCGCATCCGGTTTGCCCATGACCAGCGGCTGCTGACCTGTTGAGGCTTTCAAGGCCGCCACGATGCTGCCTGCACCGGGAGCCAGCCCTTCCGGCGTGGGAATAGTGTCATCTTGATTGGTCGCAATAAAGGCCGCGCCCGCCCGAATGAGCAGTGCAGCCCGCTTCAGTTTGTCGTAGCTGAGCTGCGTATCCAGCCCGACGACCACCGCTTTCGGTGTTTTGTCGTCCAGCGTAAATCCGCCGCTGGTCAGCACACGCCGCAGGCCATCGCCGCCGAGGACATGCACGCCGGAGCCTGCTGGATAAGTGTTTTGCATGTAGCTCACGGTCGTCGTGCTCGAAGTGACGATTTGTTCCTCGCGGACACCGTCTACGCCCAATTTCGCCAGCTTCGTTACATAATCCGATGGGGCTTTCATACTGTTGTTGGTCGCCAGCACAAACGGCATCCCTTGTGAGCGAATCTTCGCAAAGAGATCGAGCATTCCCGGCAGTGGTTCATCACCCCGCCACAGAACACCATCCATATCACTGACGACGGCTTTGATGTCGGAGAAGTTCATGCGGTTGGCTCGCTTTCGTAAAGGTCTGCTGGCGTGGTCGTCCGGCTGTCGGTATGATCGTGAATAACAAGCATGTGATTATAACATTCGCTGAAGTGGGAGTGAGAGGGCGACGATGACATTTTCAATTGTGGCGTATGACCCGGCGGAACAGTCGTGGGGGGTAGGGGTTGCAAGTAAATTCTTAGGCGTGGGCGGTGTCGTCAATTGGGCACAGGCTAATGCTGGTGCAGTTGCCACACAGGCCTACTGCAAAATTGATTTTGGTCCGGATGGCTTAGCGATGCTGGCACAGGGCAAGAGTGCCGCCGAGACGCTCGAAGCACTGCTCGCTGATGACCCTAAGCGTGAGGATCGTCAAGTTGGCATTGTCGACCGCAATGGGGGTACGGCCGCCCATACGGGAACACGGTGCTTTGATTGGGCAGGCCATCTCGTCGGCGAAGGCTTTAGCTGTCAGGGGAATATTCTGGCGGGGCAGCAGGTGGTCGCGGCGATGGCCGAGGCCTATAAAGCCGCGTCTGGTGAACTGGCGGATCGTCTGGTGGCTGCGCTCTTAGCAGGTGATAAGGCAGGTGGTGATCGGCGCGGCAAGCAGGGGGCGGGTGTTCTGGTCAAGAAGATTAACGGCGGTTATGGTGGGGATAATCATCATTATCTGGATTGCCGTATCGATGACGATCCCGAACCGATCAAAAAGTTACAGAAATTGGTCACCACACACCACTTATTTTTCGGGCGACCAAAGCCAGAAGATTTAACCCCGATTACGCCAGTCATTGCGGGTGAAATTCAGCATTGGTTACAGGGACAAGGTTATCTGAAGCAGGACGTCAGCGGCACGTGGGATTCGGCCAGTAAGCAGGCCTTTTGGTCACTGGTCAGCAATGAAAATCTGGAAGAACGTTGGAACTTTGAAGGCAATACCGATCTGATTGACCGTGTTGCGCTCGACTATTTGCGGGAACGCTTTGGTCAATAAGCGCCTTTGGCTCAGTATCGGTTTGCTCCTGCTGGCGGCAGTCTTCCGCTTTCACGCGCTGGGGCAGGATGTGCGCTTTCATCCCGACGAAGCCCTGTTCATGACCTTTGCCCGTCAAGCGGCTGTGCAGGGCGATTGGCTGCTGCACGGCTCACTCGATAAGCCGCCGCTGACCATTTATGTCAACGCCCTAGCCCTGACCGCCTATGGCATTCGCCCGCTGCCCGACGGTGTCTTGACGCTCGACAACCGCTCTGGTGAATTCGCCGCCCGTGTGACTGGCGTGTTCATTTGTATGCTGTCAATCGTGGTCATGGTTGCGCTGGCGAAGGGGCTTTATCGAGGCGATCAACAGACACGATATATCGTGTCCCTACTATTCGGTTTATCCCCCTTAGCCATTGCCTTCGGTGCGACTGCTTTTACTGATGGATTGATGCTGCTTTGCGTCGTCATCGCGATGTGGATGGCAAGCCGACGGCGTTGGTTCTGGGCGGGTGTGTGGTTGGCGCTGGGCTTCTGGTGTAAGCAGCAGGCCGCGCTTTATCTGCCCCTCGTGATGGCAGTGGGTTGGCTTTGTGAGCGACAAAATCAACGCAAAATGTCGATAGCGAAGCTTATCCGGTTCATGTTGCCCATCGTCATCGGCGTCGCGCTGCTTTTTGTATGGGACGGTGCGCGTAATCAAGTGACCAGCATGTGGACGCTGGCAACCGTCAATAATGATCCGGGACGGTTGGCTCGCCTCGATGAACTGCTGCCCCGCTTGACCGAATGGTGGCATTATGGACAGTATCTGTTCGGCGCCGGTCTGGTGACGGTTGTGCTGTGTATTGTCGCGCTGGTGGGATTGTTCAGACGGCTCCGAGCATCCATATCAGTTGACGTATGGATCGATGTCGCCTTAGCCGCCTATGTATTCATCTATCTTCTATTTCACTGGTTGGTCGCCATCAACATCTATGATCGCTATTTGCTGCTGATCTCGCCGCCGCTAGTGCTGCTGGTCGCGCGAGGATTAACACGATTGCTTGAGGGTCGCAGCAGCATCATGCATACGTTGGTCGTCCTGTTACTGCTGACCGTCTGTTTGCCCACCGCATGGACATCCAGCCAAGATCAACTGCCCATCGGTGGAGATCGCGGCAAGCACAACGGCATCGAGCAGGTGGCGGATTACCTCAACAGCCAGCGGCTCGGCGCGATTGTCTATGATCACTGGTTGGGATGGGAACTTGGTTATTACATGGGCACGTGGTCAGATAAGCGGCGGGTTTATTACCCCACTCCGCAAGCTTTAGCGAGCGATGCCTTATTACAGATGGATCCTGCGCCACGTTATTTTGTCGTACCTGCTTGGGCCGACGCGACCGATTGGTTAATCGCGCTGCGAGACGCGAATTTCAGAGTGACTAAAACCTATGATCAGTATCCATTTGGAGTATACGAACTACAGCGGCCTTAACTGGGAGCGGTACGACGTCCGGTCTTGAGGACTTCTTGCACAGTCTTGAGCAGATTGTGGCTCATGGCGGGTTTGGTGATGTAACGATCTGCGCCCATTTCCAAGCCTTTGCGGATTTGATCGGCGTCGGCGAGCGCGGACACAATGATAATTGGGAGGTTGTCAAACACCTTGGTTTCACGCATTTGACGCAGCAGTTCCAGCCCATCCACATCCGGTAACATCATATCAAGCAAGACCAGATCAGGCAGTGGTTTCTGACGCAATTTTTCGACCGCTGTCGCCACGTTCAATGCCGGGATCAACTGGTAACCCCACCGTTCGAGAATCAGCCGGATGACCTCCTGTACGGCGGGTTCGTCGTCAATGACTAGAATGATCTTTTTTGCCTCAGAAGCCACAGGCACTACCTTTTCGCAATTGCTGAATGTTTAATTGTCATGTCTATCTATACTGTAGCCCTCGACCACTCTAAATTCAATTGAGACTTTGCTTAGATTAATGCTTTGTAGTATGCTGTGAAGGGACATATAACGAATATGAAACGAAAGTTATGCAGTATGCGTCTCCGAAACCGATTTGTGCTGTGCATCGTTCCTCTGGCTTTCGCATTAACAGGTTGTTTCCAACAGGCAGGCACTGCCTTACAGGAACCGATAGTCACCAATCAAGCGGCGAGTGTTCCGCCGACAACAAATCCGTTACCAACACAAGCAGACACTAGCGATAATGGAACGGGCGGCCAAGTCTTAAATACGCCGACCATAGGCACCGTGCCAGATACTTCGAATACCAGCACCGACAATGGCGGTAATCCACCTGTTGCCTTGACCATCATTTCAGCAACCATAGCGCCGCAGGCCACCGATACGCCTTCATCCCTTGTTGATGCGGGTGGACAAACAGATCAATCCGGACAAGGCTCTGAACTACAGGGCACGCCTACTGACGGACAATTTATCACGCCATCAGGGCCGTTAGGGCCGGTGACACAGGTTCCGGTTCAGGCCGCCACCAACAACGTTCAGGCTACCTCGACTCCCTCAGGATTGATTACACCGACGGCCTTCTCAAGCGTGGACTCCTCTGGCGATGGATGTTCGCATACCGTCCAGTCCGGTGATACGCTCTACCGCATTGCAGTAAAATACGGCATTACCGTTGCGCAGTTACAGCAGGCCAACCAGCAGGTAACCGGAACAATTATTCAACCCGGCGATGTCCTGAAAATCCCCGGCTGCAAGGGTACTGGAAGCGCTGGTACCACTGACAATACGGTAACGCAGCCGACATCCACGTCGAGCGTTCCGCCTACTGCCTTACCCAGCGGCAGCCAAACCTATGTCGTCAAACGCGGTGATACACTTTACACCATCGGCCTGAAATTCGGTGTGACAGCCGATGCCATACAGAAGGCCAACAATATCTCCAACCCCAACCGCATCGATCCCGGTCAGGAACTGGTGATCCCGCCCAAGTCGGGCTAAACCACGCACAAAAACCCAAAATAAAAGGGCATGATCACACGATCATGCCCTTTTTGTAGGTAGAGAAGTACCTATGTGCTCCCGTTCAGCTTAGTCCAGCTTATACAGTTCCCCGTACTTGGTCTTCAGATATTGAATGTACGGCTCAATCCTCAGTGGGCCGCCCGTCACCCGTTCGGTCAGTTCAGCCGCCGTGAACTTGCTGCCGTGCTGGTAAATGTTGGTGCGCAGCCAGTTGTGGAGCGTGTCGAACTTGCCCTGTGCGATTTCGCCGATGATTTCAGGATGTGCTTGCAGAGCGCTCTGGTAATATAAGCCGCTGAGGATATTGCCCAGTGTATACCCTTGGAACACACCGCCAATGGTAAAGGCGTACCAGTGGACATCCTGTAGAACGCCGTCTTGATCACTGGGAGCCGTGACCCCGAGGTCATTTTCGTAGCGCTCGTGCCATACTTCCGGCAAATCACGGATTGAGAGCGACCCATCCAGCATCTGCATTTCGAGGTCGAAGCGGATCATGACGTGCAGGTTATAGGTCACCTCATCGGCGTCGGTGCGTATGAGTGATCGTTGGACGATGTTGATGGCACGGTAGAACGTATCCAGCGACACTTTGCCCAGTTGCTCAGGGAATTCTGCCTGAAGCTGTGGATAGAAGTGTTCCCAGAAGCCGCGGCTGCGCCCCACGATATTCTCCCACAGGCGTGATTGGCTCTCATGAACGCCGGACGACGTGCCGCCAGCTAAGGGCGTTCCTTCATAGGCTTGGTTGATGCCCATTTCATACATGGCGTGGCCGGACTCGTGCAGCGTGCTGAACAGCGCATCTCCCAAGTCATTCTCTCGAACGCGTGTGGTAATGCGAATATCACCTAGCGAGAACTTGGTCATAAATGGGTGATGTGTCAGGTCTTGCCGTCCACGATTGAAGTCATAGCCGTACTTTTTGATCACCTTCAGGCCGAAGTCAAGCTGCTTTTGCTGCGGATAGAACTGCTTCAGGCACGAGTCGTCGGCCGGCGCTTGGCTGGTGATGGCTTTGACAATCGGCACCAACTCTTTGCGCAGTTGGGCGAAAATCGCGCTGACCTCACGGGCTTTCATGCCGTAATCCGCGAAGTTAATCAGCGGATCAGCGATATGCGAATAACCGGGGAAGAACTCGGCCATCTTGCGGCTGTAATCCAGTGTCTTTTCCATCAGTGGACGCACACGATTGAAGTCATTAGCCGGACGTGCTTCCGTCCACGCTTGGTACGACAGCGCATTATGATTGGTAAACTCGGCCACAAAGGACGGTGGAATATTCACGGCCTGCTCAAAGGTACGGCGGGACACGCGGATCAGGCTGGCGTCATCCGAGTCGTAGGGCAGGCTTTCTTCATAGGGACGCAGATCATCCAGCAGCTTGCCAATCGCTGGATCAACCAGTTTTTCTTGTGCCAATCGTCCTAAAGTGGCCATTTGACGGCCACGAGCTTCTGCGCCTCCCGGTGGCATATACGTCGATTGGTCCCATGAGAGCAGTGCCGCCGCGCTGTTCAGGTCGTTGATTTCCATCAAACGGGTTTTGAGTTCTTGTAATTTGTGTTCCATGAATGATCCTTTGCCAATTCGATTAAAATGTACGAAATTTTCCGCTCAAGGCTTTCTACCTAAGAGCGGGATGTTGAAAAGGGTTTAAAGTATGAGTACATTCGGGATGTTAAAGATGATCATTGATGACTGGCATTCATGTTGTGGAGAAAAATAATTTGAGCGCATTACACCCTGCTTTCGATTGGTATGAAGTCGCACGGCTTGTATTGACCTCGCGTGCTGTTGATGAACTCGAAGAGCAAGAACTGGTTCCACAAGGGTATATCAATTACCAATTTTCTGCACGAGGCCACGAACTCGGTCAGGTACTCCTCAGCCAATTGATGACACAGCCTTTTGACGCGGCCAGCGCTTATTATCGTTCAAGACCCTTTGTTTTTGGTAGTGGCTTGACTATCGAAGAAGCGCTGGCTTCCGATATGGCGCGGGCAGGCGGTTTCAATGACGGTCGGGATATTGGCGTGGTCTTCAACCTGCCACGTCGTCAACGGGCGACCATTCTGCCGATGGCCGCCGATGTCGGCGCACAGTTTACGCCAGCCGTCGGTTGGGCGCAGGCTATTCGCTACCGCGTGGAGCAGCTTGGAGATACCGAACTGGCGGACAGTATGGCGGTTATCTTCAGCGGCGATGGTGCCGTCGCCAGCAACGGTTTTTGGTCAGCCTTGACCATTGCTACGACACTGGAACTGCCCGTTTTGTTCATGGTCGAGGACAACGGTTACGCCATCTCGGTACAGTCGCCTACCCAAACGCCGGGCGCTAATATTGCCGCGAATTTAGCGTCATTCAAAAATCTCGCCATATGGGATGGCAGCGGTACCAATCCCCAAGAAACCGCCGAATTGGTCATCGCTGCTGTTGACCATGTTCGTGCGGGCAGGGGAGCCGCTTTATTGCGACTAACCGTACCCCGTCTTTCAGGCCATTCCAGTGTCGATAATCAAGCTTACAAACCGCCGGAAACGGTCGCCGCCGAGTGGGAACGCGATCCGATTCCAGCGCTAAAGAACTATCTTGTCCCTGCACTGATGACTGAGGACGAATGGAGCGGTTTACAGCAGGCCGTCAAAGGCGAATTGCAGGCCGCTAAAGAAGCCGCCATGTCTCATCCCTTTGCCGAACCGCATTCCGTGACCAACCGTGTCTTTGCTGTCGAGGGCGAACCGCAGTTGATCGGTGGCTTAGCCGCTGACGGCATTCAACTGCCAGCAGGCAGTTCGACACCCAATCCGCCTGATCCACGACGCTTGAATATGCTGGAAGCCATTCGGCGTACCTTGGATGTCGAACTGCATGTTAATCCACGCTGTGTCGTCTTTGGCGAAGACGTGGGCATGAAAGGCGGTGTCCATGCGGCGACTTTAGGCTTGCAAGCGACACACGGCGAAAGGCGAGTCTTTGATACCAGCCTATCCGAAGAAGGCATTATCGGGCGGGCGGTGGGCATGGCCTATGCCGGATTGATGCCGGTTCCTGAAATTCAGTACCGCAAATATGCTGACCCTGCTACCGAGCACATCAACAACTGCGGGACGATTCGTTGGCGGACGAATAACCGCTTTGCTGCACCGATGGTCATCCGTATGGCAGGCGGCTACCGGCGTATTGGCGATCCTTGGCACAGCGTGACCAGCGAAGCGACTTATGTGCATCAACCGGGTTGGAAAGTGGCCGTGCCATCCAATGCCGAAGATGCGGTGGGCTTGCTGCGGGCTGCTATGCGTGGTAATGATCCGGTGATCTTCTTGGAACACCGTGCCATGTTGGATGCCAGTTGGGCACGGCGGCCTTATCCGGGTGATGATTACGTGCTGCCTTTTGGACGGGCCAACGTTGTCAAAGAGGGCAGTGATCTAACCGTCGTCACATGGGGCGGGATGGTTGAACGCTGCGAACAAGCGGCTGCTGAAGTCGAAGCCTCCGTTGAAATCATCGACCTGCGAACCTTAGCCCCTTGGGATAAAGAGTGTGTCTTGTCGTCGGTTCAGAAAACGGGCAAGTGCTTGATCGTCCATGAGGAAATCTTGGTCAGCGGCTTTGGTGCGGAGATTGCGGCGACCATTGCCAAAGAAGCCTTTGTTTATCTGGATGCACCAATTGAACGTATGGGAGCACCAAGTGTTCCGGTGCCTTTTAGCACAGCCTTGATGGAAGGGGTTATTCCACAGATGGCTGATATTCGTGAGCGTATCTGCGATTTGTTGAAATTTTAGTTAGCGGAAACCGTTCTAACCTTTGAATTTGCCATTAAACAGGCTTATATCAGGCAACATTACGGGAAATGAGCTTTTATGAGCCTATTTAGCCTTACAGATTATTACAGTGAGGCCGCTTATTAACCCTATTCAAACTTTAAAGTTTGTTTGGCTTCGGCTAAATGGGTAATGGGGTTAGCGACGGTAAATCGGAAAGTTTGTATGAGCAAACCAAACTGAAACGCTTTACAAACGTGCCGATTATTGAATATTCAACACCTTCGCGATGTCATTGGCATGATCGCGCTCGTGGTCAGCCATGACTTGTAGGATTTGGGCGACGCTCAAAATGCGCCCCGAACCATGACGGCCTTCACGGTCGAGAGCGGTATCATCCAGCGTATCCAACCACTGCTCCCGTTCGGCAAAACTATTCGCCAATGAAGCCCGCACGTCCTCAATGCTGGCGTCCGCACGCTTTTCCACTGAGCGGCGGTTATAGCGTTCCAGATCGAAGTCTGCTGGAACGGGATTTTCGCCGCGTGCGATTCCCATGACCGTGCTGGTTTGGCCTTTGTCACTGATCATCAAGTGAATAGCCAGTTGCCTCACCGTCCACGCCGCGCCATCCGAATAAACCGGTGTATCCCAGCGATCACCCACTTGATCCAGTACGTGGTTCAAATATTGGCGGCTTTCAGCAAGAGCGGTTTTCAACGTCTGTACGCGTGGTGTCATAAAATTTGCTCCTAGGAAAGAGGTTCATTCTAGGGAAAAGGACGCCCTTTTCCCTATGGCATATAAAACAAGCTTGAGGGGTTAAAGTTGCACGTAGCTGTTTTCGGCCAGCACGAAGCGGTGCGTGGCGGGCATGTGGCTCGCGCTCAACAATTGGGCGTTATCGGCCAATAAGCTGGAGTCGATGCGCCCGTTAATGTTACGGATGGTGCAGTTCTTCATGACGATGCTGGCTTCGATCTCGCTGTTTTCAATCGTGACGTTGTCACCCAGAGCGGTATACGGCCCAACATAGCAGTTCTTGAGGGTGACGTTGTCGCCAATGATCACCGGCCCACGAATCACGCTGTCGATCACTTGGCTGTTCTTGCCGAGGATGACACGGTGGGTGACTGTCGAGTTGCCGATGATCTGTGTTTTGTCCTCGTTCGCGGGCGTATAGGGCAGTTCTTCCAGCACCAGTTGGTTTGCCAGAACAATTGAATCCGGCTTGCCTGCGTCCACCCACCAGCCCTTGATCTTGTACGAATCCACACGGTGTCCGTCATCAACTAGTCGTTGAATCGCATCGGTGATTTCGAGTTCATTGCGCCATGAGGGCGTAATCCGGCTGATGGCGTCGAAGATGCTGGGACGGAACAAATACACCCCCGAAATCGCCAGATTGGACTTCGGTTCCTTGGGCTTTTCCACCACGCGTGCAATGGAACCATCCGGGTTCAGCTCCGCGATGCCGAAGCGGGTCGGGTCAGACACTTCGCCTAGCGCAATCGCCGACTCCGCGCCGGAGGTCATGAAGTTTTCAAATAGGGGAGCCATCTTGTCCTGAAAAATGTTGTCCCCAAGGAAAACACAGAACGGGTCATCGCCGACGAAATCCCTGCACAGCCCGATGGCATGGGCTAACCCTTTTTGCTCGGCCTGTACGATGTAGCTCAGGCGAATCCCCAGCGCTGCGCCATCCCCCAGCGTCTGTGGAATTGGGGAGTCCAACTCGTTGACCACGATACCAATATCGAGGAATCCCGCCGCTTTCAGTACATCGAAGGCATAGCCGATCAGTGTCTTATTGGCGACCGGAACCAGCGCCTTGGGCATGGTGAGCGTAACAGGACGCAGCCGCGTGGCTTTGCCGGCTGCGAGAATGACTGCTTTCATAAATCGCTAGACCTCCAGAGGGATAAATAGATACGACATGTGAAGTCATAGTACAGAAGAAAACCTTGCACGGCAAGAAAATTGGTGTTGAGGTTGCACAAAATAAAACTGAGGACATGCCTTGCGACAAGTCCTCAGTCTTCTTATACAGTGAACACTGCCTGAAACCTCAAATGACACCAGTCATAGAAATTGGCTTATGCCCTTCGTGGGTTCCTTGCTCCCTCTTTCTCCATGAAATGGGGAAAGAGGGTTGGGGAGATAGGGGATGCATCAGATGTTTTCTGATTACTGTACAGCCTTGTCCAGATAAGCGACTGCCGCATCCAGAACCGGATCGCCCGCTGCGAACAGGGTTTCTTCGTCCACAGGAACCTTGACTGTCGGGACGACGCCGGTACCCTCGATGATAATGTTGCCCTTGGCATCTTCATTACGACCGATGGAATACTGAAGTTGGACACCATCTGGCATGGCGTAAGTCGCCTGACCACCACCCAGACCACCGGTTGGATACTGGCCGACGATTGCGGCGCGGTCTTGCAGCGTCATGTCGTAGCTGAAGAATTCGCAGGCACTGCTGCAGCTTGGCCCCACCAGCACAGCGATCTTGCCGTTATAGCGCATATTCTCAGGCGGCAGAATATACTTGGTTTCGAGGTTGGGGTCTGCGTAGAACTTGTCCAGCGACTCATCGTAGCTGGCGGAATTGCCGACTTCTAACTCTTCATTGAAGAAGTAAGCGGCCATTTGGTCAGCGAGGAATCCGCTGCCGCCACCGTTCTGGCGCATATCAATAATCAGTCCCGGAATCTGGGCTTGGTTCATGGTGCTGATCATGCGTTCCCACAGTTGGACGGTCAGACGCGAACTGTCGGCGAAGCTCGTGATTTTCGCATAGACATAACCGCTGTCCAGCAGATGGTATTCAACTGGCAGTTCGAAACCAGTTGTGCCTCTGGCGAATGAGGAGAAGCTCAAGCTCTGACGTTCATCAACCGTCTTGAGTTTCGCAGTCTTGGTTTCAGTGTCGCCGGGGTTCTTATATTCGATGGTCACATCGGTGTCCAGCGGGAAGCGCAGCACATAACGCAGCTGCTGCAAACGGCGGACGTGTTCGCTGCTAAAAGGTGATGACCACGGCACTGTGTCGCTGACTGCTTTATCAATCGGCGTGCCGTTGATGGAAACAATTTCCGCCTTCAGCTTAATCCCTGCGGCTTCGGCCGGGCCACCGTCTAGCAAGTAGTTGACGATGACGCGCTTGTCATCCAGTTCGCGGATAGCCAAACCCATACCACCGCTGATGGCGTCTTGGAATTCCTGACCGTCAACCGGTGCGCTCAAGTGACCATCGGGGATCGACCAGATAAAGTCACGCAGGACACGTTGATAAGCCGCAGAGTCATTGTTCTTTTCGGCTTCTTCCATGCGTGGCATGAATTCGGCTTTCTTTGCGGCCCAGTCAATTTTCTTCAGCTCGGTATAGGCATATTTCTTGCTGAACATCTCGATCATCTTATCAAAGGCTTTGGTATAGCTCAGGGCCGAAAAGTCATCCTGCGCCGAGCCTTCGCCTTCGATTAGGTCAATGACCGGATTGCGGGTGCGGTCAAAGGTGAAGGGATTGGTGTCCATGTCCACAATGGTGTAACCCTTGGGCAGCAGGACAATTGGATCATCTTTGGTGAACAGCTTTTTGTCATCACCGAATCCAGACGGGAAGCCCTGATTGTCATCAGGTGCATAAACAATATACTTGCCCCCAACGACCTCCGCTTTTGCCGATGGATCGGGGTCAATACGGAACGAGGCATAAGCCCCTGACCAACCACCACCGAACAGGTCACGCTTCTCAAGGAAGGGATCGCCCCAAATGTTGTTCCAGTAAGCGATGGCGTAAACCATCACGCCGCTATCTTTGGTGTTGTTCTGGTCAACATCGCGCAGGCTTCCTGACGGCTCAACCGGAAGATCGAGGCTGTAGGTAAACGGCGAGGTGAAAAAGTCTGAGGTAATCTTTCCGAGAACCTGCGATTTCTCAGGGATGGTGTACCCGCGATTGCGGTCAACAAAACCTGCCTCGTCTTCAAGAATAATCAAGGGTTCGTCAACACCGAGCGTGAAGAACCCGTTGGTATAGTTTACGCTGCCGGTGACCGACACGGGGCCGCCTTCATCATTGATAATTTTTGCAGGCGGAATGTTCGAATCCTGCGCGGTGGCTGTCGAGATCGAACCAACGATCAGCAGCATAAGCGCAACCATCCAAAGAATGGAACGTTTAATACGCATTGCGAATCTCCATCTTGTATAATCAAAAAGGGGAGTGAAACACTACACTCCCCCATCATTATAAAGCAAATTACAATTAGCCGCGTGTTAGAAGCGTTTGGTCCGCATCGGTACACGACGTGAGAAATCAATAAATAAGTTGTTACGCCGGTTGGTCGGAATCAGCGGCTTTTGCGCCTGCTCCCAAACCTCATCCGCGATTTCCCATACGGCGTTCGGACGACCCAGCCGCTTGGCGCGCTCCGAATGGCGCTTCAGGCCTTCCGGCCCTTCAGCCAGCCACTTGGCGACGGCTTCTGAGGCTTCTGATGGGCTAGGGGCGTATAACCCCGCATCATTTTCCACCACATAATCAACATTTCCGGTTTCTTGCCCCGGAATGGCATCGTACAGAATCACAGGCAAACCCGCGATGCAGGCTTCGCTGATCGTGGCTGGCCCCGCTTTGCTCACCAGAATATCTGCGGCAGCCATCAGCACCGGCATATTCGTCACGAACGGATAAACGTGCGTGGGTTGATGCCAGCGATCCGTTTCCAATTTGTGCTTCAGGATCGTATTCCGTCCCGCAATGACAATCAATTGGCACTTGAGCCTCATATCGTCAATGGCGCGTGCCGTCTCATACAGGGCACCCATGCCTTCGCCACCACCGACCAGCAGCACTGCCGGTAAATTCGCGTCCCATCCCAGTTCCTTGCGCGCCGACGCCTTATCCGTCAGCCGTGCAGCGAAGTTAGGATGCACCGGAAGCCCCGTGACGCGCATTTGGTCGGACGTCAGGCCGCATTCCAAACCCCGTTCATAAGCGGGTTCGGTGGGTACGAGGCAGCGATCAACCGTCTTGTCATACCAGAACATGTGCGTCGTAACCAAATCTGTGACCACCACCATAAAAGGTGGGCGCTTCTCGAACTGCATTAACCCCTGCATCGTCGAGCGCGTCAGCAGCGAATGGACAGATACGATCATATCTGCCGGATGCTCGCGCAGCATCCGCAGGATACTTTTTTCCATGCTAACGTACATGCCCTGCTGGATGATCTTGGCGTTACTGCGGGTATTGGTCAGCTTATAGCCTACACCCCATCCCGTTTTGCTACGGTTGACAATCCACGGATACATTTCAGGCATGTACTTAAAGGGGAAAGGGGAGTAAGCGCGGAAGACATCCACCATATCGATGCTGACTTCATTTGGGTGGCGGATGAGAAGGGCGTCGCGGATAGCCTCGGCTGCGGCTCGATGGCCTCCACCCGTATCCGAAAATAAAATGAGAATACGTTTCATTCAAATTCCTCGTTAATTCGCGTTTCGATGTTAGCGACGATGACGACTATTCATTTTTGCAGCGGAAATGAGCGTCGATGTTTGACCATAATAGACAAACGGTAAATGATGTACTGCTGCTGTTGAACACAAAACAAAACACTTTTCTATAGATGGCTACCTCGGGTAAACATTACATTGTGCATTTCGCCTATAGAGCCTTCGTTCAAAGTAATTCGATGATAACACATACAACCCCAATTTACGTATGGTGTTGCACTATTGTTGCAAGGACACTCATCTATAGCTGAGGCGCTCCCTGTGCTATACTGGTACGGAATGATGATTTGCAGAAGTGGAGCTACTCTTGGATCTCGACCCTATTCATTTACTCGCTCGCGCAATTGCATTGTTGATCGGTATGACGATACACGAGTTTGCTCACGTGTATATTGCCTATCGTATGGGTGACAACACAGGCGCTAATCAAGGGCGTCTGACTCTAAATCCATTAGTCCATATCAACCCCATCGGCTTCTTGATGGGTGTGCTCATCGGCTTCGGTTTCTTGGGGTCCGCACCCATTAATCCCTATCGGATGCGTAATCCGCGATGGGGCTACTTGGCCGCAGTTGCAGCCGGACCCATTTCGAATCTGTTAATCGCGGCTGTGTTTTGCATTCCCTATCGCTTAAATATCCAGCTCCTATTTTCGGACTCCATTCTCAGCCAAGTTCTCTATCAAATTGTTGCGCTGAACCTCATTTTGGCGCTGTTTAACATCATCCCGCTTTTCCCGCTGGATGGTTGGAGTATGATGTATTCGCTTCTGCCCCCGGATCAAGCACGGTGGTGGCAGGCAAACCAGATGAACAGCCAGTATGTCTTCATGCTCTTGATTTTGTTGAGTTTCATCGGCGGTCAGTTCAACATACTGGGCATACTAATCGGACAGCCCGCAAGTGCGATCTTTCGCATATTGGTTGGTTTATAGCGTCTATGACCTCGGTGCCAGTGGCTTACCGTTTGCAGCAGGGACTTCGGGCGCTGTTCGCCTTTTCACAGGATGTCGATTGGTCGCTGGCCGAACAGTACCTATCCCCCTCATTGATGGCGCTCTTTCGCCAGATGGATCGGGGAGAGCAGTTGCACAGCTTGGCCGTCCTTTGCGATGTATTGGCGCAGGGCGATACGCCGTCCGATTTAGCCGTCGTAGCCTTGCTGCATGACGTCGGCAAGTCTCGTTATCACATCAATGTGTGGCAGAAAACGTGGGCGGTCATTGTCCGTGCTATTGTGCCGGACACCTATTATCGGTGGAGCAAGGGTGATCCGTTGAACCTCTGGCGGCGTCCGTTTGTAGTTTACGAGCAGCATCCCAAATGGAGTGCCGAACTCATGCGCGCGGCAGGCGCATCCGAGGTCGCTTGTTGGCTGGCGGAACATCACGCCAATAAACATGAAACATCCCCTGCGCCCGCGCCCATCGCATGGCTCAAGCGCTTGCAGCAGGCCGATGACCAGAATTGATGGATAGTAGGGACAAGGTATGCCTTGTCCGTTTGGCTATGACCCGATTAATTCGGGAATCGGCGTGTCTTCGCTCCCCTATGCCATAAAATGGAGAGGGGGTGAGGCTTAATTGGAGCGCCTTTAGTGCGCTTGTCTGGTGGGTAGCATGATGGCTTTAGCCTCATGCGACGCGACCTGACGATAACAATGAATGTAAGAAATACGCGTAAATTGAGGCTTATAGGGTTGAGTGTCATATGGCAAATGTATCAGTAGCAGTACTCGGATTAGGTCGGATCGGAACATCGGTCGCGCTGGCGCTCAAGCGGTACAACGAACGCAAAGAGGCGCGCCATGTCTTCGAAGTTACCGGCGCGGATTTGCGGACAGGAGTGCGCGAAGATGCGGCCAAGGTTGGCTTGGAGAAAGTCGAACGTGACCTGTTCACCGCAGCATCCAAGCGCGATATTGTGGTCTTGGCGCTGCCTCTTGCCGAAATTCAGGATGCTTATAAAGTCATCGCCGCTGAACTCCGCCCGGGCGCGGTCGTGCTCGATATGTCTCTGCTCAAACAGCAGTCATTGGAATGGGCAGGCAAATACCTCGGCAAAGAGTCCCACATGGTCGGCATGACGCCCATCATCAACCCCAAGTATCTTCATGATGGTTTGGATGATACCCTCCATGCGACCGCCGATCTTTTTGACAAAGGCAGCATGTTGGTCATGCCCACGCCCAGCAGTGCCAAAGAAGCTGTCGAACTGGCGACTGATTTCGCCAGCATCCTCGGCGCGACCCCGCACTTCTATGACCCTGCCGAACATGATGGCATCATCGCCTTGACCGAAGGACTGCCTGCCTTACTCGGCCTCGCCAGCTTCTACATGGCGAGTCAAGCGTCTGGATGGTCGGATGTCCAGCGTGTGACCAATCCCGCTTTTGGCCGCCTGACTCATCACTTGTTTGATACCCATCCCGACGACCTGCGTGATCTGCTGCTTGAGAACCGTGACGTTCTGGTTCGCCGCACCGACGAACTCATCAGCACTTTGCAGGGGTTGCGCAACGTCCTCGCCCAGAACGACCGCGATGCTCTAGAAGCTGCTTTGGGGCAGGCCGCAGATGATTACAACGCGTGGATTAATCGCCGCGCCAATGGCAAGTGGGACGATGGCCGCGAGGAAGTCAGTGGCGCATCCTTTGCGGGCAATATGATGAACGGTCTCATGGGTGGTTTCTTGGCAAACCGTCTCAAAGGCAACAAGAACGGCGACGACAAATCCTAACCGACCTCGACTCAAAACCTTATCGCCGCTTCTATATTTTTTTGTCTTCGTAGGGGAGGGTCTTTGACCCTCCCGCTTTCACTCCCAAATAACGAGCACTTCTGCAAATGTGTGGCTGAGGTTTCACCCGCCCCGCCGTGAATTCCGCTGTGCTGCCAACGCTCCCGAATAAATGAACGGCGTGAAATACTCGATCACCGCCTCTGGCATTCCTGCTTCTTCACAGGCCGCCATCATGTAATTGATCCACCGGTCGCGCTGCGCATCGCTGATACTCAACGGCTGATGTACAGCCACCATCGTGTAAAAACCGCCACGCTGTTTACTGTGTTCACTCGGCCCACCGAAATACTCACCCAGCCACAGCCCCATCCGTCCGACATGATCTTCACTTAGGTCTTTGAACAAGGGCAGCATCAACGGATCATCAAACATGTAGCCGTAAAAAATGCTGGCAATCCGCTGGCATCCTTCCGCGCCACCCGCTAATTCGTATAAACTTTCAGGCATAGTTGGAAATACATCTTTCTCTAGTACCGCCATTCTATACCAAAACTCTCGCACCAATATTTACGGCCTTATCTTCATAACGCCTACGGACGACGATTAGCCAACATTTCTTGAAAGATCGAAAAGTGAAAATGGTTAAATTGGCCCCGTTTGGATGGAAAAGGCATAAATAATGATTATGATGACAATGATGCAGAACAGAACGGCAAGACCCCGGAAATACTTGTTTGTTATTCTCATAATTCTCTCCGCCTTAATCTTGGCGTTCTTTGTGTCTTGGCGGTTCAAAGGTATTGGAATTATTATGACTTAGGTTTAAACGCACAAACCATCACCTACCGACTTCTAACCATCCGACAACCTTTTTAGGCTTCCCACTCCCTCAAAAGGGTTAGCGCTGACCCCGCGAAACAGTTACAAAATGTTCTTCCAAATGGTAACCCATTCTCATTGTACTTCCGATACAATGAACAATAGGATCTGCTGTAGGGATTTGCCGTTGGCAAATCCTGCCCTTGGTAAACCCAACGCACCTTAACATTTTGGCATGCCGCCGCCATTTTCTGACGGCCACCACCGCCGAATCCTGTATTTGTCTGGCGACTGGAGACTGATGACTAACGACTTGGGATTTGGCAATCTTGGCGTCGGACATTCCACCAGCCGATTGCCGCAAAACCAGCCGAGCCATCCACCGAAACGTGCCAACTTTGCCAAATATCAGCTCTATTTTGCTAATCGTTTCGCCATTTTCGCTAAAAAAGTAATGGGATATAGAGCTAAAAGCCAATCGCTAACTGCTAAACGCCTATGAAAACCGAACACAACAGGAACAGAAACTCGACTGCTTCATAGTCTGCCAATCTATTTTTCAGACGCCGCTTACCTTGATTTCAGCAATTCCTCAGCCGACGAGCCTATTTTGAAGGCGATGATAAGCAAGATGATAAAGTCGCTTATCCAAAAGGATACTCTGGGAGGAAATCAAAAACATGTTTAGGAATCGTCTCGGTGTTCGTTCAGTTGTCGTGCTGCTGATTTTGGCGCTGGCCGCGTCGGCATTCGGCTTCGTAGCGGCACAGGATAACAGTGCCAAACCATTTCTCGGTGTAGGGGTGACCTCTACCGATAAAGGCGTCAAAGTCGATCAGGTGGAGGCCAACAGCCCCGCCGAGAAAGCCGGTATCAAAGTTGATGATGTCATTACCGCTGTTGATGGCAAGTCAGTGACCTCTTCCACCATCGGCGAAGTCATCGGCACCCATAAAGTCGGTGATGAAATTACCGTCACGCTCACCCGTGGAACCGCGTCAATGGATGTGAAAGTCACATTGGCCGCCCGTCCGACCACATCCAACCCGCCGCCCGCCACGACCCCTGTACCATCCAATCGTCCGGTGTTGGGTATTCAGATCGAAAATACCGACAATGGCCCGACCATTCGTGTCGTTGCTGCGGGATCGCCTGCTGAAAAGGCTGGCCTCAAGGTCGGCGATGTGCTGACTAAGATTGGTGATAGCGCCGTGAAGGATGCGCAATCCGCCAGTACCGCCGTTCAGTCCCACAAAGTGGGTGATGAAGTCGCCATCGAAGTCACCCGCGATGGCAAGACGGTAACCGTCAACGCCACCTTAGCGGCGGGCAGTTCGGTCAATATTCAACCACCATCTCAGCCCAACCAGCCAAACACGCCAAATGTTTCGAATCGCCCGATACTCGGTGTCCAACTCGAAGATGGCACAGACGGTCCGGTCGTTCGTGAAGTTGTCGCGGGATCACCCGCCGAGAAAGCTGGCCTCAAGGTCGGCGACATTCTGACCAAGATCGGGGACACCGCCGTGAAGGATGCGCAATCCGCCAGCGCTGCCGTCCAGACCCACGAGGTCGGCGATGAAGTGACGGTTGAAGTCACCCGCGATGGCAAGTCCGTAACCGTGAAGGCCACCTTGGCCGCTGCCCCCGCTGTGAGCATCAACCCGATGCAAAGCGGCATGGGAATTACCTACGACGGTAATGAAAAGTCGTGGACCATCAGTGCGCTGCCGCAGGATAGCGAACTGTATAAAGCAGGTCTTCGCGAAGGTGATAAGATCACCAAGTTCGACGGCACCGCTTATGATCCTGCCAGCCTCATGGGCTACGTAATGAAATCAGGCTCAAGTGATATTACCCTGACCGTCACCCGTAATGGTAAAGATCAGGAGATCAAGGTTTCGGCTAGAGCATTGATGCAGTTGGGGATGGGTGGCTTCGGAATGGGTGGGGGTAATGAACCGTTCTTCAATATGCCCTTCGATATGATGGGCGGTGGCACGCGCTTGGGCGTCCAATTCGTGACCCTTGATGCCTCGGTCGCCAAGCAGCACAATGTGACCGAAACCGTCGGCGCGCTGGTTACACAGATCATGCCTCAATCGCCTGCCGAGAAGGCCGGTTTGAAGATTAACGATGTCGTCAAATCGGTTGATGGCAGTGAGGTCAACGCCGAACATACCCTGCGTGATCTGCTGGCGAACCACAAGCCCGGTGACAGCGTCAAGCTGGACGTTATTCGTGATGGCAAGACCAGCCAAATCGACGTGACGCTCGACCAAATGCCGATGTCCGACATGCTTCCTTTCAGCTTTGGTCAGGGTGATGACAACAACGGCTTCCCATTCCATATGCCCACGCCGCAGCCGTCCACGCCGCTGACCAACGGTTCACCGATGTAATAAACGTGCTTCAGTAACCGAATACATCGCTGCAAAAGTGCCCGACCTATTGTGTCGGGCGCTTTATTTACAGTGGACGCTTGAGGGCTTAGGCGCGGACGATTATAATGCACCCCATTTGTGACCCTAGTGAAAAGTAGATCGCATGAGTATTCAACAACAACTGCTCGACCGCCTGAATAATCGCAGCGCTCGTGTCAGTATCATCGGATTAGGTTATGTCGGGCTTCCGTTAGCAGTCGAGTTTGCCGAAGCGGGATTTAATGTCATCGGGCTGGATATCTCGGCTGAAAAGGTCGAGAGCATCAACCATGGGGAAAGTTACATCATTGATATTCCCTCGGAACGCGTGCAGCCGCTCGTGAAAAGCGGGAAGCTCTGTGCCACGACCCGCTACGAAGACTTGCGTGACGTGGATACGGTCAGCATTTGTGTACCTACACCCCTCAACCACATCAAAGAACCTGACATGTCGTTTGTGATTGACGCGGTTGAGTCGATAGCCAAGATTTGTCACTATGGCATGTTGATTGTTCTCGAAAGTACAGCTTATCCCGGTGCAGCCGAGGAAACCATTCTCCCTCGTCTCGCACATAACAGCTTCAAGGTCGGTGAGAATGTTTTCGTGGCCTTTTCCCCGGAGCGCATTGACCCCGGTAACCCGCGTTTTCACCTGCGCAACACGCCCAAGGTTATTGGTGGTGTGACGCCCGAATGCACCGAGGTCACGGTTGCGCTATACAAAGCCGCTGTTGATACCATCGTGCCTGTTTCGTCGCCCAAGACGGCTGAGATGGTTAAGCTGTTGGAAAACACTTTCCGCGCAGTCAACATCGGTCTCGCCAACGAAATGGCTATCATGTGTAACATGTTGCGTATCGATGTCTGGGAAGTTATTCAAGCCGCAACCAGCAAGCCCTTTGGCTTCATGCCCTTTTATCCCGGCCCCGGCGTTGGTGGACACTGCATTCCGGTTGACCCGCTCTACCTCAGTTGGAAGATGAAGTCGCTGCACTACAATTCGCGTTACATCCAGCTTGCCAGCGAGATGAATGCTTACATGCCCGAATACGTGATGAACAAAATCACGGATGCGCTCAACGACGATGGCAAGGCCGTTCGTGGCTCGAAAATCGTGGTGCTCGGCGTGGCCTACAAGCGTGACATTGATGACATGCGCGAAAGCCCCGCGCTAGATGTGCTGAAGCTGCTCAAAGAAAAGGGTGCGGCGCTCTCCTACCATGATCCGTTCGTCAGCCAGTTACAGCTTGAAGACGGCTCAATGATGCACAATGTCGAGTACAGCGATGCCTTGCTCGACGGAGCAGACTGTGTGGTCATTACAACCGATCACAGTCGCTTTGATTATCAGCATGTGCTTGACCACGCCAAGTTAGTGGTCGATACACGTCATGTGACCCCTCCACGCCAAGGAAAAGCGCGGGTTGTCTTGCTGTAGTCCGGTCGATAGTCCGAAATTCTCAATGGAGTAGTCGATGTATGGACAACAGAACTCAAGTTGTCTGAAGACTAATCTGCGCTATACTGAAATTATTCCGTTGTTTTAATATTTCAAATCAGGATAGGTTTATGGACTTACCGTTCCACCTCAAAGCACTTCCGCCCGAAGCACTCGACGTTCTTCGTTACTTCGGCAAGCTGAACGATCCTGTTGCCCATGCCATGAAGATCACTGATGAAGTCGGGCTGAGTGACCGTACCTTTGGCAAGGTCATTCGCCGCTTAGTAACCAAAGGTTATCTCCAGATGGACGGTGACCAAGCCTATCGCTTGAGCGAAAGTGGTATGGACGCGGTTGACGAACTGGCTGAGTACGATGAGGCGTTCCCTGCCGACAGGACGAAGCGCCAAGCTCCGGTTGAAGAAAAAGTGTCGCGCAAAATGGTGGTGGTCGTCCCCAAGACATTACAATCCGGTGTCGCTGCAACTTTCCACGTCGGATTTCATCCAGCCGGGAATGAGCATTCACTCGATGATGCGGCTGAAGTCGTGCTTCGGGTGTCGCTGGTCAACGCCGAACCGTCGCGTCCACAGGAAGCGTCACTGGATGTCGAGAATGATGCCGTTTCCAAGAGCTTTACCATTACCGCAGGTACACTCAACAAGGCACGCATCAAGGTACAGGCGTTCCAACTCGGGCCAAATCCCGATGATATTGCGGTGGCCGGCGGCATGTATGTCGATTTAGATGTGGTTGGCAGTGCGACGAACACGCCATTTGTAGCGTATACATCGGACATCAGCATTACGAAACAGGTAGACTAACTCCTATATGGCTTCTGAATCACGTTCCATCCGCTATCCACGGCGCGTGGTGTGGCGTTTTATCTTGCGCTTTCTCGGCTACGGCTTGCTCCGCTTATTGACGCGTGTGCGGGTCAGCGGGTACGAGAACATGCCGCGCAAAGGGCCGGTTATTCTCGTGGGTAATCATGTTGCCATGCTCGAGGCCGCGATGATGGTGCTGTGCGCGCCTATGCAGGTAGAATTGCTCGGCAATGGAGATATTCCGTTTGACCCGCGCTATGGTTGGGCTGTTCACACGTGGGGATACATTCCCATTCGACGTGGAGAGATGGATCGTGGTGCGCTGACTGCGGCTCTTGAAGTGCTCAAGCAGGGCGGGGTAGTTGGTATTTTCCCTGAAGGTGGTATTTGGGAAGCGAGCGGCAAGAAAAGTAAGACGGGTGTTTCGTGGCTGAGTTATCAATCGGGTGCGCCGCTTGTGCCAATTGGCTTCGGCGGTATTGATGGAGCGTTGGCCGCAGCGGCCAAACTCAAGCGTCCCGAAGTCACCATGAACATCGGTCAAATGATCCCTGCTATTGACCCTGATGCGACCGATAAACCTCGTAAGGTGGCTCTTGAGGACGCGGCCAGCTATATCATGTCACGCGTGGATGCCTTAATCCCTGAGGCCGACAAAAAGCGCTGGCGGCGTATTGTCGATGAGCGTTTTGAACTGCAACTGCGCGTAGAACTACCCGATGGTCAAGCGGTTGAACTGCCTCCGGAACTCCAAATCAGCCGACCTGAAATGCTGGCGAAGTTCTTTCATAGACCGCTGCTGCTGGATGTGTTTTCCCGTAACTTGAAGCTGCCAGTACAAGCGTTGCAAGCCTTGGATAAAGAACATGATCCGGTAAAGTTGGCGGATGCTAGCGATGCGGCCTTGGCATACCTGAAGGACAACCCTTACTTCCTCACCTATCGCTTTGGCTATGACGAGGGCGGCGCGATGGAAGCCGGACTGCGCCAACTGAGTGCTATCGGGCGTTGGGCAGGCAAACAAGGGATGCGCTTGATTATCAAACCGATTCGGCGTTTCCGTCAGCGGGGCAAAGAAGAAGAATACGTGGAAGAAAAGCCCGGTTCGATTCCCCTGTTATAATAGCAGCTCGATAAGGAAAACTTCTTTTCTTTTAACCTGAAAGTTCAGTCATGTTTTATTTTGTTTCGCAGGGTTTGAGCATTGCCTTTGCGGCAGGTGCTCAACCGGGGCCGTTTACCAGTTTTCTCATCGGTCGGACGCTGGCACAGGGCTGGCGCAAAAGTATTATTCTGGCGCTCACGCCGCTCGTCACCGATGTGCCGATTATCTTGGTTGTACTGGTTATCCTCAAGCAGTTTCCGCCTGAACTCATCAAAGTTATCCAGTTCATTGGTGGTTTGTATCTCTTGTGGATCGCCTATGGTTCGTGGAAGCTGTTCCGGTCAGGGAAGGCTTCGTTCAAACCTGAAGCAGCAGCCTCGGATGGTATCAGTCCGGTACGCACGCTGCTCCAAGGCGCGGTGATGGCTTGGGTCAGCCCCGGCCCTTATATTTTTTGGACGACCATTAATGGGCCGCTGCTTATTCAAGGACTTAATCAATCGATATGGATGGGACTTGCGTTCCTAATTGGGTTTTATGGCACCTTCATTGGCATACTGACGCTGTATATTTTGGTCTTTGACCGGCTCCGGCGAATTGATGAGCGCGTAACACAGGCCATTTATTTGCTGACGTTGATCATAATGGTTCTATTTGGGCTGCGGTTGATTGGTCAGGGAGTAGGCCTAATCGCGGCTTGATATTGATAGGCGACTTACTCGCAAATTGTTAGATCACATATCAATTTGTTCCTTCAATTTTGCTTCATATTTTACCTCTGTTTCCCTAATTGAAGCGTTTCAACATGCATGTATTAAGACCCTTTGGTAGTGCTTGACAAACGACCTTCATTTGTCATATGCTGTCAACGAGTTGTGATAAAAATTACAAACATACCGATCAATATTGCTCTTTATGTTGAACGAGTAGTTAATAGCCCTCAGGTGACTTATTATGATTGAGATGCCTAAACACGTATGGATCGAAATGCACAGTAATGACGCTGGCGAATCAGACTCCTGTGACGTGATTGTCGAGATGGAAAACAACAAAATCTACACGTCTGTTTTTATCACCATTCCCTACCTGCAACGGCAGATGGAACTGAGCTTGACGGTGAGCAAGCAGTTCCCGGATACGCTGCCTGTTCGTTATGCCATTCTGGAAACGCCGCATGTGGTCGTCGACAACCTTGAACGCGACACGATTGAGGATACGATTGATAATCTGGTTGCGCTCGACATCTTCGAGAGTGTATTTACGTTGGTGACTGAAGACGAGACAACTCGAACTACGACTGCTGGCAAACGCGCCACTACTGAGGTGGCCGCGGTTGTAATTTCGGATGTACTGGTGGTGGATGGGTAAATAACGGGAAAACACCTGACGAACTTACCCCAAGCCGTTTATAATACGCCAGACCATCCGTCTGGCGTTTTTATTTGGTTATCGAAATTGCAATTGCCAAGCCACCGTAAGGTCTGAACCATAGGGCAGAGGATCAATAACCACATCTCGAATGGTAAATTATCCGGCTGAGTGTAGACGAAATAGCACTCGCCGCTATCAGCGCAAAATTGAGGAGCAAATATGTCCAAGCAAGAGTACGTCAATAGTCAGCTATACCGCATCCGGCATTCGTCGGCTCACATTATGGCCGAAGCGATGCTGGAGCGTTTTCCGGATGCACAAATCGCCATCGGTCCGCCCATTGAAGATGGCTTTTACTATGATTTCGGTCTGCCTCGTCCACCCACAGAAGAAGATCTGAAATGGGTCGAAAACCGGATGAAGGAGATCATCAAGGGCGGCTATGATTTCTCGGTCAAGGCAGTCACACCGGAGGAGGCCTTGAAATTCTTCAAGAACCAAAAGTACAAGACGGAACTCATCAACGATCTAGTGAATGGTCGTGTGGACGAAAACGGAAACGAGATCGCTTCGCCTGCCGAGAAGATGACATTCTATACGCAGGATACGTTCACGGATTTGTGTCGCGGCCCGCACGTCAAGAATACGAAGGAAATCAACCCCGACGCCATCAGCATCACGTTTAAGCCGGTGGCAGGTGCTTATTGGCGTGGCGATGAGAACCGCGAGCAGCTCACACGTATTTACGGTACGGCGTGGGAGACACCGGAACAGCTTAAGGGGTATCTCGACTTGTTGGAAGAGGCCAAGAAGCGCGATCACCGTATTATCGGCGAGAAGCTCGGTCTGTTCACGATTAGCCCGCTGGTCGGTAAGGGCCTGCCACTGTGGAAACCCTACGGTGCGATTCTGCGTGACACGCTGGAACGCTGGCTGCGCGATGCCCAGATCGAGAACGGGTATTTGCCAGTCGTGACGCCGCATATCGGTAACATCAAGCTGTATGAGACATCTGGTCACTATCCTTACTACAAGGACAGCCAATACACGCCGATTGACGTGGATGAGGAAAAGTTCCTGCTCAAGCCGATGAACTGCCCGCATCACATCATGATCTACAAGAGTGAGATGCGCTCGTATCGTGATTTACCTCTGCGTTTGGCGGAGTTCGGCACGGTTTATCGCTATGAACAGTCGGGTGAATTGAACGGTCTGACGCGGGTGCGCGGCTTCACAGTAGATGATGCCCACCTGTTTGTCGCGCCGAATCAACTGCTGGAAGAGTTCAAGAAGGTCGTTAGCCTGATCCAGAACATTTTCAACTCACTGGGGCTTTCGGACTTCCGTGCACGGGTTGGCACGCGTGATCCGGAGAGCGACAAGTATGTAGGGGATGACGAACTGTGGGAAAACGCCACGAACGCCATCATCCAAGCCTGTGATGATCTGAAGCTGCCATATACGGTTGAAGCCGGCGAAGCGGCTTTCTATGGACCGAAGTTGGACTTCATCGTGCGTGATGTGCTCAAGCGCGAGTGGCAGTTGGGTACAGTACAGGTCGATTACAACTTGCCTGCACGCTTTGAATTGGAATATGTGGCGGATGACAACAGTCGTCCACGTCCGGTGATGATCCACCGTGCGCCGTTTGGCAGCATGGAACGCTTCGTCGGTATTCTGATCGAGCACTTCGCGGGAGCATTCCCCGTGTGGCTGGCTCCGGTGCAAGCGATGCTGATTCCGGTGGCAGATCGCCATGTGGAATATGCGGAGAACGTCGCCAAACAACTGAAGAAGGCCGGAATACGTGTCGAGATTGACAAGGGCAAGTCCCGCATGGGTGGCAAGATCCGCGAGGCGCGTGAGAAGCACATTCCGTTCATGTTGATCGTTGGTGACAAGGACATCGAAGCCAATGCCGTCAGTGTTCGTCTGCGGACTGATGAGGACTTGGGCGCAATTCCGCTGGCGGACTTCATTGCCAAGGCGCAAGGCTTGATCGAAAGTCACTCACTGGAATTGAAGTAAAGACGGATGTACCACTAAGGCACAAAGAACTCAAAGTTTGAGAAGAGGCGCTACCGAGCGCCTCTCTGTTTTTGTGAGAATGCTCATGATTGATATTTTAGCCGGACAAATTACGGATATTTTGACTAGTGATCCGCTCCGTATATCGCCACTTTCAGGCGGGTGCATTGGCGAAGTGTATCGGGTTGAACTTGAGGATGGGCGCACAATTGTAGCAAAGTTGGCCGATGGAACAGGAGCGACACTGGCAACGGAAGGGTATATGCTGCGCTATTTACGGGAGCACAGCCGTTTGCCTGTGCCGGAGGTGTATCACAGCGCGGATACCTTGCTGCTAATGGAGTACATCGAAGGGGACAGCGAATTGGATGCCGGAGCGCAGGAACACGCGGCGGAACTGGTGGCTGATCTCCATAATGTGCGGGGCAAATCGTTCGGCCTAGAGCGAAATACGCTGATTGGTGGACTGCACCAGCCAAACCCGACTTATGACCAATGGATACCCTACTTTCGGGAGCAGCGGCTGCTGTTTATGGCGCACGAGGCGGCGCGGGTGGGCAGGCTGCCGGTGCATGTATTGGAGCGTGTTGAGCGGTTTGCTGGACAGTTGGATAAGTGGCTGATTGAGCCGGAATATCCGTCGTTGATCCATGGCGATATGTGGACGACTAACATTCTGGCACAGGATGGGCGGATTACAGGCTTTATTGATCCGGCAATTTATTATGCGCATCCCGAAATTGAGTTGGCTTTTAGCACCCTGTTCGGCACGTTCGGACAGCCGTTTTTCAGCCGCTATCATCAACTGAGGCCGATTGCGGCGGGCTTCTTCGAGGAACGGCGGGATATTTACAACCTGTATCCGTTATTGGTGCATGTGCGCTTGTTCGGTGGTGGATATGTGGGTGCAGTGGATCAGATTTTGAAGAAATTCAGTTTTTAACCACAGAGACACAGAGAAAAAGAGAGAAGAGGGGTTTACCGGAGCAAACCCCTGTGGAAACGTGAAGTTTTAGCTGACGAGCTTGGCGTTCAGGGTTATCGGAACGCTGGCAAGGGCACGGGAAATCGGGCAGCCTTCTTTGGATTTCTGCGCGAGTTCGTCGAACTGCTGTTGGCTGACGCCGGGTACCTTGGCCTCGACATTGAGGGTGATGCCATTGATCAGTGGTCCCTTGTCGTCACGTCCGAAGTCGATTTCGGCAGTGGCTTTGACGCTTTCGGGCGGGAAGTTTGCGCCTGTGAGTTGGGCCGACAGGAACATCGCATAGCAGCCTGCATGGGCCGCGCCGATCAATTCTTCCGGATTAGTCTGGCTTTTATCTTCTTCAAAACGGGTTTTGTAGGTGTAGCCGCCCGCGAGTGCGCCACTGCCACCTTTAAATGTGCCGGAGCCTTCTTTGAGTGTACCGTTCCAAACTGCTTCTGCTTTGCGGATTGCCATAGGTTCCCCTTTGCTAGAATTAAAGCGAGTAAAAATACGATACCATAGGCGAGAAGTGTTATCTACTACCAATCACCAAGCGCTAAGGATTTGTAGTGATAGATGAGACAGCGCGTGTTACTATTTGAGTTGTTCGTTAATAGTTATCAGTTACAAGATTAAGAGTGAGTGCTGAACCACAAACGTAACAGGTTTGGAGAAAACGATTATGCGATTAGCGATACTTTCGGATATACATGGGAATTTGACCGCGTTTGAAGCGGTTTTGAAGGACATGGAGCAGGTCGGTGGCATCGATGTGACGTGGTGCTTGGGTGATCTGGCGGCATTCGGGCCGCGTCCGGCAGAGTGCATCCGGCGTGTGAAGGCGCTGGCTGAGGCGGATGAAGGCAAGAAGTTCAAGGTCATTGGCGGAAATACAGATCGGTATCTGGTGACGGGTGAGCGACCACGATTTCCGTTCGTGGAGAATGACGAAGCTCTGCAAAAGTCGAAAGCGGAGTTACGCAATCTGAATGATGGACTTTTATGGGGACTTGATCAACTAAGCTTTGAAGATTATGAATTCCTCAAGAAGATCAACGGGCAAGAATTGAGTAAGAAAATTGATGGGTATGGTTATGTCATCGGTTATCACGCCATACCGGGAAACGACGAAACCGTCCTCTTTCCCGATACACCGGAGTCCGAGGCGACAGATTTCTTCCTTGACCGTGAGGGATGGTTAGGGGTAGGCGGGCACACGCATGTACAAATGGATCGCAAGTTGGGCAGCTGGCGGGCAATCAACGTGGGCAGCGTCGGAGCGCCGATGGATGTGAAGGGGCAAGCGGGATGGGGTCTATTTACGTTCGAAAACGGACAGGTGGAGGTTGACCTGCGGCGAGTTCCATTTGATGTGGAGGCGGTGATCGCGGAACTAAAGAGTGTCGGTTATCCACCAGTGGAATGGACAAGTAAGCGGCTGAGACCCTAATCACTTACTCACCACAGAGAATACAGAGAGAAAACATGGACTTTGAAGACAAACGCGGGAAGCTTCTCGAAGAGTTACAGGGTGACCAGCAGTACGGGATTTTTCTGGCAATCCAGATGGGCGGCGTACCACAGGAACTCCAACTGATTGTTCAGACAGCAATGTTTGACGCGCAGGTACAAGGGCTGCGGCCCCGCAACCAGTACGTCATCCGCGCACTTGGCGTGGTGGAGCATCGGGTGAGTCTGGGGGTGTTCGGTAACCTGTTTATCGCTGATGAACATCCGGTACTGCTCCACTACAACGCGCCGAGAGCGACTATTCAGTTTGAAGGGGAGCCAGATGATGTGAACGAGCTGGTGTTGGATATTAATCAAGCCTACCTGAGCACGTTTGGGCCTTGGCGTGAACTGGCTAAGGATATTAACCGGACGCAGCCGTTGGTGGATTTGTTGACCGGTGGAAGCGGCGTGCTGGGGACGATGCCTAAGCCGGGGGCAGAACGGATGGTGCGCGTGCTGGCACATCATGGAATGCAGGCCAGCTTGGACGAAAGCCGACTGTATGAGGAACAAGATGATCATGGGCGTTCCACCAATATGCGCCTGTTGGGGATCGACGACTCGTATCTGATCGCGCTGGATTTTAGCGTGGATGAGTTGGGGAAAGCTTAGCCAGTACTGAGTTATGAGTACTGAGTTCGGAGATAGAGCATTTCTAAGGGCGGAGTTAAAAAGATTTATTTGAGAAAGGGTGATGAACATGGACATTAACGGGGCGGTGGCTCTGGTGACAGGGGGCGCTTCGGGGTTAGGGGAAGCCTGCGTCCGGCGATTTACAGATAAAGGCATGAGTGTGACTATCCTTGACCGTGATGAGGCGCGGGGTAAGGCGCTGGCGCGGGAACTGGGTGAGAAGGTGCGTTTCGCTCAGGCGGACGTGAGCAGTGAAAGTGACGTGCAGGCGGCGATTGAGACAGCGCAGGAAGCGTTCGGTGGGCTGAACGTGGTCGTGAACTGCGCGGGTGTGGCGTGGGCATCCCGGACGGTGGGAAAAGAAGGGCCACATCCACTGGATTTGTTTGAGTCGGTGATCAAGATTAATCTGATCGGGACATTCAACGTGATTCGGTTGGCAGCGGCACGGATGAGCCAGAATACGCCGAACACCGATGGCGAGCGAGGCGTGATTATCAATACGGCTTCGGTAGCGGCCTTTGATGGACAGATCGGGCAGGCGGCTTACTCGGCGTCTAAGGGTGGAATCGTGGGGATGACACTCCCAATCGCACGGGATCTGGCGCGGGTGGGTGTACGGGTGATGACGATTGCGCCGGGCATATTCGAGACGCCGATGGCCGGTTCGATGACACCGGAAGTGCAGGCGTCGTTAGCCAGGCAGATTCCGTTTCCAAGCCGGTTAGGAAAACCAGAAGAATACGCGCAGTTGGCGCAGAATATCATCGAACATCCTTACTTGAACGGGGAAGTCATCCGGCTGGACGGCGCGGTACGAATGCAGCCCAAGTAGTTATAAGTTGATAGTTGATCGTAATTTGCTAAAACAAAAGACCCGATTGAGGCTGAATATGCACAAAATGCGAAACTTTTGCATATTTTGCAGATATTCCGCCGAAATGGCTGGCGGGTAGATCGGCTAATGCCGCTGAAATGCCGCAAATCCAGCGGATTTCCCGGTCGCGTCCGCCGCGTGCCAATTGTGCATATGGCCGCAGCGGATGTACGGGAGTGACTCGCCGTATCAATAATGCCCACTTATTAAACAGGAACGCAATAAAAACACTTAAACCAAACTGCTTACAACCGCCGACTCTGACTCTTGAATTTCTGTTCGATTGAAACCTGATTATAGAACATGTGTGCAGAAAAGTCAAGGAGAAAGTCCTGATTTTTACAATGATTGTTAGTCTTGCTCTATAAGGTTTATAAAGGGTTTCAATGCTTCAACGAGTTGATCAAGATCATCTATTCGTTTTCGAGCATGTTCTTTGTTTATACTTATTTCTGCATAATTTGCACTCTTATGATCTAGCTTTTCAAATGTCGCGAGAGGTTTTCTCAGTTTCCTAATTGTTTCCGAGTCTATTGGTAGAAAACTCGCGCCAACATAATTTGTATTTTGTATTGATAAAATACTCGCATCCGTATGATGTGTAATTAAGTTGCCATTACGATACAGTTTGAGTTCCCAACCGTTCTTCTGAAGAATATAGTTAGCATTTCTAGCTACTGAAATATCTACGCCCGATGTACTTAACATCGTATATATGCCTGCGACATACTTGAATACATATTCATAAAGTGTATTATTTGACTTATCGTAAAACAGTTCCAAGCCATAAAAATTACTATTCTTATGCAACCATAAATGCAATTGAGGTATCGCATCAGAATCAGTTTCTAAACGGCGAGTGAACTCAGTTAGAAGTGGCTTGAGATCATGACGATCTTTTCCTGACTTTCTGGTCTCCTGGCCCGTGACGCGAATCAATCCTTTTAAGATCAACTCAACTGACATGTGGGTTTGTGCAACTACGATATGCCAGTGCTCATCAGAGTAGGCTAAAGGGATTATTTTGCTCTTAATGTATAGCCCATCACTAATGTTTTGAATCCCTTGTTCTCTAAGCGTGTCTAATCCGTCATCCATAAAGCGCCCTTTATGTGAATATACTAGCAGTCTATTCTATCAAGAAAAATAGTTTAATGGCGATATTAAGGCTTGAAACTAACGGCGCTGTAGATTTCATGGAGGAATCGACTGGGGCGAGCAGCAAGCTGTTGGGTGTTGATGAGGCCAGCATATGCGGCCAGACCTTCCCAAATGGTATAGGTAAAGGGATAGGGAACCCACTGGTTGGCGTGTTCGGTGTTGTATTCGACGACGATGAAGCGGCCACCGGGTTTGAGGTAGCTCATCAACTGGGTCAGGATTGGCTCTTTGCGACGGTGGAAATGCAGGGCGTTGGCGATGACTAGCCCATCGAGTTCAGGTACTGGAAGCGGCTGTGTGAAATCGGCGACCAAGTAATGACCGACGATATTGGGAAATCGGGCAATTAGTGCCTGCTGGTTTTGACGCAGGGCTGATTCATCGCGGTCGATGGCATGGATGGTGCCGGACGCACCCATGCATTCGGCGAGGGCCAAGGTAAATGCGCCGCTGCCTGCGCCGAAATCCGCCCAAACGCCGCCCGAAGTGGGAACGCCCGCGTGGATGAGGTTGACATGATCAGTATGATTCATCGCAAATCCATTGTTTTATGTCTATTGAAACTGAAAAAACAAAGATCGGTATAGACCAAGAGGATGATTTATTACAGAGGTTTGCCAGCGACAAACCCCTTGATGTGGATACTACGGCTAGATCAGTTCGGAAACGGCAGCTGGCGAGGTTGTGGGCTGAGTATGAGTCATTTCCCAGCGGCGCATTTCCGTACGGAACACCAGCATGATCACCGCGGACGAAATGAGAACGATGCCGTTAATCTCAACGGCTGTGGCAACGCCTAAACGCTGTGCTAGAAAGCCGACAATCAGCACGGCAAACGTTTGCAGTCCAAAGCTGATCATGGTGAATAAGCTGAGGACGCGGGCACGCATCGCCGCAGGGGTCATAAACTGTACCAAGCCGAGCGAGGTAGCGATGACGGTGGGCGCGCCCATGCTGCCGAAGAACAATGCCAGCGCAGACAGTGGCAGTGAACGTGATGCCGAGAAAACCAGCAGCCAAATGCCCATCCAGATCGCGGCGACGCTCAAGGCAATGCCGCTGCGCCGAAGGGATTGGAAAATTGGCATGACGATGAGCACGGCGATCAAGGCACCGGCTCCTGATGCCGCTTGCAAGGCACCCAAGGTTTCGGCGTTGCCGTTAAGGAGTTTGTCGGCTACAGCGGGAAGCTGGCTGGCGATAATCGAGATGACCAACAGTACGGCGAGCGTGGCGAATATAAATAAGTCTTGGATGCGGGGCTGTGTCTTGATATAGCGCAGGGCTTCAACCAGATCGCGTAAGGGCTGCGCCTTTTTTTGCTCTGTCCGTACCTGTGTGGATTTGAGAGCGGCGAGGCTGGCGATGACTGCCAAAAAGCTCAGGCCATTGACCCAAAAGGCGGGCGCGATACCCAGACGCGCGACTGCTAGTCCAGCGATGGCGGGGCCAATCATGCGGCTGACCTGCAAAATCATAGCGTTCAGATTCACGGCTTTGCGTAATTCACTGGTGCCGGAAAGGTCACCGAGAAAGGTCTGTTGGGTTGGTACATCAAGGGCATTAACGATGCCTAGTAAGAAACTGAGAAGATAAACATGCCAGAGTTGAACCAACTGAGTCTGTACCAGAATGGCGAGGGCGAAGGCTAAGAGCATGGCGGCGACCTGCGTACCGATGAGCAGCTTGCGGCGGTCGGTGCGTTCGGCGATGACACCCGCCCAAGGGCCGAATACCAGAAAAGGCAAGGCACCGAGCATGGCAACAATACCGCTGGCTTCTTCAGAACCGGTGAGAGTCCAGACCAGCCAAGCTTGAGCGGTCACTTGCAACCATGTACCAATCAGCGAAACGGCCTGTCCGCTGAGATAAATGCGGAAATTAGGGAAGCGAAGCGGCGAAAAGCTGCCGCGCAGAGTCGATATGACGCTGGTCATCAATAAGTCTCCGATAAACAGTTACAGGTGAGAAATAATAAGGGTTGTCAGTCACGGCTACAAGACACCAATTTTGATGGTTTCTTTATATGGATTCTTACACCTGAAACCACAGACTGTCCATATGGACAGGTGAGGGGATAAACGAGAAAGGGGTTTGCCAGCGACAAACCCCTACAAAGTTATGATGCAGTTAAATTAGATGGCGGCTGCGGCACGAGCACCGATGGCGTCTTTGAGGAACGTTTTGACCACATGTACGGGGATGGCAAAACCGACATCAGGGCCGGTGATCATGGTGTTGATGCCGACCAGCTTGCCTGTTGAATCGACGACGGGGCCGCCGGAGTGTCCGGGGCGCATGTGGAGGCTGAGAGCAATCCATTCGCGACCGGGCTGCATCTGTCCCATTTCAGGGAGCTGATCACCGACGCCGATCACGACGCCAGAAGTGACTGCGCCCTGTACACCCCACGGATGCCCGACTGCCGTGACCCACTGTCCGGCTTTGAGCAGGTGTGAGTCGCCTAGTTCGATGGTGGGCAAGTCATTGGCATTGATGGATAGGGCAGCAAGGTCGAGGCGGTCATCAGCGGCGATGACGGAAGCGGGAAACTTTCGACCGTCACTAAGGGTGACGTTCAGGCCTTGATGTCCATGAATGACATGGGCATTGGTGATAATTAAGCCGTCGCTGTGCCAGATCGTGCCCGCACCTGCGCCCCGCCCGTTACTGATCTGGACGAGACTTTCATGGACGTGGTCGATGCGGTTGGCGAGGGCATCGTTGAGTTCTTGAATGAGGTCTATCATGGGAGTGCGTCCTTAGACTAAATGCATCCTCACCCTTAATCCCTCTCCATTGCATGGAGAGGGAAAAAAGAGAGTCAGCTAACTTTCTTGCGACGTTGCTATTGTGTTATTAGGTGCGTTCGCCGATGGTGACAGGAATTTCATGGACTTGGCCGCCGCGCACGATTTTGGCTGTAACGACTGCGCCGATTGGCGTGGTACTGAGCGCGCCCAACAAGCCTTCCATGTCTTCAACTGAACTGCTGCCGAGGGCGACGATGGTATCACCCATGAAGAGGCCGGCTTTTTCGGCGGGGCTGCCCGTTTCGACTGAGACGATCAATGCACCGGATTTCTGTCCAAGCGAGGCCGCCAGCGTTTCGGATAGACGGGCGGGCTGAACACCGACGCCCAGATAGCCGCGACGCATCTTGCCGTGCTTAAGCAGGTTTTCGACCACATATTGGATGGTCGAGGTCTGGATCGTCAGGCTGACACCGCGCATCAGTCCCGACGAGTTAATGCCGATGATGTCGCCGCTGGCGCTGACGAGCGGGCCGCCAGAAAAGCCGGGATACATGACGACGTCAGTTTGGGCGAAGAACTTGTTTTCATTCTTGTTATGCATGAGGGCGCTGATGACGCCGAGCGTGGCTTGAAGGTCATCACCGGGGCGACCGACCGCGAGTGCCAGATGCCCCACACGAACGGCATCCGAAGCGACCCAAGTGGGCGTAGTCAGGCCACCAACATCAGCGCGAAGAACGGCGATATCGGAACGCGGGTCACGTCCAACGAGGACAGCATTCACGGACTTGCCATCGGGCAGACCAATGCGAATGTTATCTTCAATCTCAACGACATGATGCGAGGTGACGATGATGCCATCGGCTGACCAGATGACGCCACTGGCAGGCATCCGGCGGCGGGCGGCAACGGTAACCGTGCTCTTGCCAGCGGTTTCGACTGCGCCAGCCATTGAGTCGGATAAGGTTTGGAGTACGTCGGCCATTTGAAGCTCCTTGATTAGCGATTGGCTATTGGCGATTAGCTTTTAGCACAACGCGATTGATTGAACTGATGACGTTATCATCGCACAGAAGGCGGGCAAAGGCATTCCACTTGTGGGGAGTGGGGTACTGGACCAATGGGTAGGGGGCAGTTGCAATTAACAAGTTTCAAGACGCAAGAAGAGCGAAGATTGACAGAGGGGATAAATGATGAGGGGCTTGCTGCCAGCAAACCCCTCCGACGAACTGAATATCTTAACCTATTATCCTAGCTGGCGGGTGTCCATTCGTAGATGGTGGTGCCGGGATAGTTCCATTTTTCGGTCAAGGTGCCATTACCGATCAATTTCTGGAAAGCAGCCTTTTGATCTTCGGTGAGTGTTTCCAACCCGTAGACATAGACCTTTCCCTGATCGGCAAGATGAGCTGCGATGTGTGAACCGAAGGCACTGTCTAGCGCGGTCTGATTGTCTCCCGTGTCATAGGATATGAGCGCCGCGTCCAGAATATCCCGTCGGCTAAAAAACGAGATGTAGAAATCCATCGGATGACCGGGCGAGAGGAACAGATCATTCGGTTGGGAGTCGGTCTTCATGTGATTGGCGATTGTCAGCCAATTGTTGTCCTGTGGACGGCTGTCAGGCAGGAATTGCGTTGTCAGGTTCAGGACGAAGCAGACGGCGATGAAGGCGATCACTGCTCCAAATGTGGGACGATAGTAGCGAGTCAAGGTGGCGCGGATATGGTCGAGGGCAATGGCCGCAATCCCCCAGCAGCAGATCAACGGCACGAGCCAATACTTATTAAAGCCGGGATCCCAGAACCAGTTGAAGAGAGTGTGTGCTGCTAGCCACACAATCAGGAATAGTGCGACCTTGCCCTTAGTTCCCAACTGGTTAAGGCGCACGATCACCAGAATGAAGGGCAGCGCCATCAGGATAAGAACGATGCCATAGTAGCCTAAGAGTAGTACGCGATTGGTGGTTGAGGCTGTTTCGAAGAAGTCACTTAATGAGCCATAGGCTCCGGGATATAAAACCTGCGACTTGCTTAAAGCGATTGCCCCACGAATGGCATCCGGAATGGGGTTAATGAGATACTCCGGTTTACCGCCAAAGGTGGCACTTCGCCAGAACGCAGGGTCGACCACAGTCGCTGGCGAGAGCGTTACGGCGATGGTTCCGGCTATGACTACAGCAACAATCACGACGTAGGCGATGCCAAACATGACCAATTTCTGAAAACGCGCCAAAAAGGTGGTTTGTTTGGAGAAGATGGCAATCCCAACGCCAAAAGCTACGGCGCTGACCGAGGCCGTGAAATTGTAAAACGAGGCGAACGCCAAGGTGATTATTAGGAACAAGAGGCCGATGCGCGTAAACCCTGTTTGGCTTTGGCGGACAAAGATGTAGAGGGCAAGACAGAGGATGGTCACCATATTGATGCTTTGATCCATATGGATACTGTAAGTCCAATAGGAGACAGTTAGACCCAACCCTGCTGTTACAAGCAGGCTAATCGGAAGATTGTCCACAAGGCGAACCATGCTCAGAAAGAAAAGTACCAGACCTAATGCACCCACCAGAATACGAAGGGTCTGAATAGGTGTGATGACCGTGCCTGTCCATCCCAGTGCTTGGAAGATTGTCCCGCTGAGAAGCGAGGTCGGCCACTCGAACAGGTAGCGCGGGTTAATGGGCAGAGGTTTCACAGGCAGCTTGTCGACACCCGGCAGATACTCCTGACCACCGGTCGGATGATAAAGAACATCGCCTGTCAGATGACTCTGAATTTGGGACGAGTATTGCAGATCATCTCCGGAATAGGTTGAGGTCACTGAAAGTCCGTATACCACAACCGCTGCGATAAATACGATAATCGCAAAAATCCAACTCATTTTGCTCGATTGTTGCTGCATGTTAATCCTCAGATGGGGATGCAAGGTCCGTTCGCAAGACCATAGATTGCCAACGAAAAATTTCATACGGCATTCTAAAGAGCCAACATTGCGTTGACCTAACGCATACAGGAAAGGACTTTAAATCCTTTCCTGTATGGTTTTCATGTTAGCGTTCGTTGATGACAGTGAAGATCATGGGGCGGCGGCGGGTTTCGTTGTAAAGGACGCGCCCGAGGGTGTCGTTGAGTTTGTCTCGACGGTTGCCGTTTTGTGAGTGCAGAAGGACATCGTTGACAGTGGCTTTAACCGTGCTGATGAGTTCGCTGGAGTCTTTGAGATAGACAAATCCACGTGAGATAATTTCAGGATCAGCGATCAGTTCACCGCTCTTCTGGTCAACGGTAACCACGACCATCATGAAGCCGTCACGGGCGAGAATTTCACGGTCACGGATGACGGCTGGGCCAATATCGCCCACGCCACCACCATCCACGAAGACATAACCACCGGGAACGCGCTCGGTTGTCCGCAAGCCGTTCTTGTCGGCCTCGATGACGTAGCCATTCTCGACGACAAAGATGTTTTCATGCGAAATGCCACAGGACATGGCCAGCTTGGCATGGGAACGCAGATGACGCAGTTCACCGTGTACCGGCATGAAATATTGAGGATGAGTCAGGTTGATGAGCAAACGCATTTCTTCCTGTCGGGCATGACCGGAGACATGAACCTGCGCGATGGGATCATATATGACATCTGCGCCACGCTGGAAGAGGCGATTAATGGTGCGGTTGACCGATTCCTCATTACCCGGAATGGTGTGCGACGACAACACAATGGTGTCACCGGGTTTGACGTCCAATTGGCGGTGGCGTCCGGTCGCGAGGCGGCTGAGCACAGACGATGGTTCACCTTGAGCGCCTGTAACCAATATGACGACCTTGCTATCCTGCACCTGATTAATGCGATTGATGTCCATAAACATATCGTCGCGGACGTTGAGGATGCCTAAATCACGCGCCATCTTGATGTTGTTGGACATGCTGTGTCCGGCGACGGCAATTTTGCGTCCATAACGTTCGGCTGCAACCGCCACTTGATGGAAGCGCGAAATCAGCGAGGCGAAGGTGGCAACCATGATGCGGCCTTTGGCGTTGCGGAACACTTGATCAAAGGCGTTATCAATCACACTCTCAGAAGGAGTCCAACCCGGTTGATCTGCATTGGTGCTGTCACCCATCAGTAGCAGCACGCCGCGCTTGGAGAACTCGGCTAATTTGGCGTAGTCCGGCTTCTTGCCATCGACAGGCGTATTGTCGAATTTATAGTCACCGCTGTGGACGACAAGGCCGTATGGCGTATTGATGCCAAAGCCGACACAGTCGGGAATACTGTGGCAGACGTGGAAGCTTTCCACGACAAAGGGGCCGATTCGCAGTATGTCGCCCGCTTGAAAGACGTGCATAGTCGTGCTTTTATCGAGCCCGGCTTCGGCCAGTTTGACGTTGATAAGGCCAGCGGTGAGCGGCGTTGCCCAAACTGGAACTTTGGGAAAGGCTTGGACGACATGCTGAGCCGCGCCAACATGATCTTCGTGACCGTGCGTATAAAGAATGCCATGAATTTTAAGATCTTTGCGCTCGGTCAGGTATTTAAAGTCGGGGATAATATAGTCAATGCCAAGCATGTCATTGGCTGGAAACATAATTCCGGTATCAAGAATAAGGGCGTCGTTTCCAAGTTCGAAAACGGTCATGTTTTTGCCGATTTCCCCCAGACCGCCGAGGGGGATAATTCTGAGTTTTGGTTGTTTAGCCATATAGGGCAATCAACCGGACGCAACCTGTCAGCGTTCGGTCAGTTCCTTTCTTTTCAAATTGGTAGCGTAACCGCTTAATAATTCAAACAGGTCTTGTAATAAACGAAGTAATTTTCGGGGCAAATGCCAATATTTCCATTCGAAAACATTATACCACAATTTCCTTCAGCGGTTTCGAAGTGCTTTCCAACATGCCCTAAACTCTCTGCCCATGACATTATAGGCGAAGCAGGGGTTTGTGAAGCTTAATGCTTGATGAGGCTGATAGAGGATACATCGGGCGACTATCTATGTCGCCCGATGTAGAAAGTTGCTTAGGATTCGATGTAGCGCATGCGCAAAGCATCATGCATCTGGTGAACGATCTTGAGCACCAAGTCAGGACGATGTTCACCCGGTGAGCCGCCAAGTTCAATGAAGGCATTCTTGAGGATCTGCCCCCAATTGCCGGTACTCCGGAGCTTAGGATCAGCAATAAACTGCTTGACGGTCTGGGCGGTGTGACCATGCGGCGGTTCGAGCATCCGAGCCAAGCTTTGATAAACGTCATCGATATCACGCGGTGGAATGTCGACATCAATATCGTAGAGCGCTTTGTGCATGAAGCGGCGCTTCATCTCGTAGAAATCAACCAGTGTCATGCGGTCGCCGGTGGCGGTGGTCACGAGTGCATCCGTGCAATGGCGATCCGACTCATCTTGGCAGCCAATAAAGGTTTTGGTGTCCAGAGGGCCAAGGATTGACCACATGAGTTTATTTTCATGCATGTGTTCGAGGTTGCAGCCATACTTGCGGAAGTAATCTTCGATGATGATGTGGCTGTATTCGAAGTCAATCAGTACCGAGGCCATGCGCGAAGCACTGACCGACGCGGGCATTCCTGTGCTTTCTAGCGTGCAGATGCGCTTGCTGGTGGATAGGTCAGGACGAATGCGCCCGATGGGGTTGTGCATTACGGAAATCATCTGACCAAGACCATCATCAAAGAGCATGGCGCGGGCTGGTGAATTGACACGCTCGGAACGCAGGAGTGTACTGTAGCGTTCGAGGCCACTCTTGGTGAGGTGTGGGCTGGTGGGGAGTTCGAGATAGCGTCCGGTTGCTGTTACACTGCGAAGATATTCACGGGTGCAGAGCAGTTCAGGATCAAGTGTGCCGTTGACAAAGGGCGAACCTTTGAGTACGGCGGCATTAGCCACGGCTGACGCGCTGCGCAGCATGGTGTAGAAGGCCAGCAAGCCCAACGCCTCACAGCGTCCGGCAAGGTCGAGGTGAATATGGCAGCCTTGATTGCGGAACATCTGGACATAGTTATCAGTCGCCGGATTGACATGATAACGGGCATGGGCTTGATGCAGCCGCTCGGCATATTCCGGGAAGAAGCCGTTCACTTCCTGCATCAGATCAACGGCGGTTTGAACTTTCGGGTCTTCGGTCAGCTTGAAATCCGAATCAAACGGATAAGCCGCCATGATCGCCGTCATCATGCCTGTTTCTTCGCTGGACATGGTGAGCACTTTGAGGATGCCGCCGAGCGATGCACGGGTTTTGTGATAGCCGAGCACCGGTGAGAGATGGGTTTCAACTTGATACTGTCCGGCTTCACGGTCAATCTGCGGGGTGAAGCCCAACTTTTGGGCATGCCCGCGATAGACCTGCATATAACGCTGCATGTCTTCTTCTGAAGGATAATCCCCGTTGTTGTGTACGATACCCAACTCGATTTCCGCGCCAAGGTAACGCATCTTGGTGGTGGGATCATCGGTTTCATGGAGATTGGTATGGTTGACGCTGGGATTGAAGTTGTAGGGAACAATCGACTGTGGGAAGGTTTTCTTGCCACGATAGCGTGAACTCACGGCCGAGCCTAATACATGTTTGACGCCGTTCACTTCCGCCAGAACAACGTTTGCTGCACGGGTATCAGCGGGGTCGTAATAAGTTGAAACCGGCGCACCAATCGCTTCTGATAACTGCTCTAACGGCAGCGCTTGATTGTAATCAAAAGCAGCAATATCGGTTAACGCTTGGTTGAACTTACGCTTTTGGGCTTCGATCTCTTGCCAAGGGACACTGGCGCTAAAGTCCAAAAGCTCTTGGTTACTCGGTAATGGCGAGTCCATATCAACAATACTCCCGGAATGGCGGTGTGGCTTGAAATATGGTGTTATTTTGGCTGATGGAAAGCATTCCGACAAGCCCCGCAATAGCGGCCAAGCATGAGTCATTGAAGAAGCTACCCTGAGTTACAGCACGGCAGAGCGGTTTGTTAATATCTTACAAGCTTTATGCGGAGAGCGGTTGGAAAAATAAGGCATTTCAGTCTATAGTATGAGTAGTTCTGACCTTATCTATTCCGCATGGAGCGCCACATGGAAACAATTTGGCATTTACCACGGATTGAAATTCGTGATTTGAAATCGGTGACTGAAACCCGTCCGACTGCCTTGTTGACGGGCGGAAATTCGTGGGATGTTGCGGGGAAGTATCTCAATTTGCCGCTGGTGATCCAAGCAGAACCGCACAAGGCTGACCACGATTTCTTTAAATCGTTAGCGGCAGATTTACCGCCACAAGTTGAGGTGATTTATGCTGTTGGTGGCGGCTTAGTATCAGACTGTGCCAAATACATCGGTTGGGTGCATAAGCTGCCGGTCGTGACCGTGCCGACTGCGCTCAGCGTTGACGGTTTTTTCACTGCGCTGGTTGCGGTACGCGAAAACGGCACGGTTCATTATGTGACAACGGGTCCTGCTGAGTCGGTCATCATCGATTGGGACATTATCAGCGCGGCTCCGGCCAACTTGCGTGGAACGGGCATCTGCGAATTACTGAGTATCGTCACTGGCTTGCTCGACTGGCGTTATGCAGCCGAGCGCAATAAGACCACGCAGGAAACACGATTCCAACCTTGGGCGGCGGGTTTGGCTGCGGGCATTGCACAGCAGGCTTTCAAGATCGCGCAAGGCGTCGGGCAGGGCAAAATCGAGTCGCTGCGTAACTTGCTTGACCTGATGTGTACCGAAGTGGCTCTTACAGGTCAACTCAACCACAATCGTCCGCAAGAAGGTAGCGAGCAGTATTTCTCGTATGCCATTGAAGGCAAGACGGCTAGCGGATACGGCGTGCCTTATGCTGATTTGGTTGGTCCCGGCATTTTGATTGCGGCGGCGCTGCATGGTCAGGACATCGCCCCAATTCGGGATACCATTCAATCGGCAGGTATCCGGTTGGATCAACTGAAGCCAGACGATGTGCGCGCAACGCTCAAGAATATGCCGGATTATGTCAAGAAACATAATCTGCCTTACAGCATATTTAACGAAATCAATCTGACTGATGAGAAGATTGCGGACGTGATGTCGAAGGCTGGTCTGGATGTGCATGGATAACCGGGGCTAACTTCAAAAATTAATCACGATGAAGAGGTTGCCTCCACGAGGCAGCCTCTTTTATTTGTATATAGGATAGGGTGTCGTTCCAGCCACATTAAAACTTGTGTACAATAAACCCACTTTTCTTCAACTAACAAGGATTATTAACTAATGATTCGGTTTGGGACAGATGGTTGGCGAGCTGTTATTGCCGATACATTTACGTTTGAGAATTTACGGTTGATTTCGCAAGCGGTTGCCGATTGGGTGAACTCTAATCATACAGGCAAGAATCCGCCGGAAGTGGTCATTGGCTACGACACCCGATTTCTGTCAGATCGTTTTGCCACTGAAGCGGCGCGAGTCATGGCTGGAAACGGCATCGTGGCGTGGCTCACCCGCACCGATGCTCCGACGCCCGCCGTTTCCTATAACGTGAAGGCTAAGGGTGCGAACGCCGGCATCGTCATCACCGCCAGTCATAACCCGCCCCGTTATAACGGCTTCAAGCTCAAGGCGGCTTATGGCGGAAGTGCGGTGGCCGAAGATTGTGCCCAAGTTGAAGAAGCGCTGTTGGTCATGGAACGGGAAGCGCGCGGCCCCAACCTAATGGATTATCAAAAGGCGGTTGATAAAGACCTGATCCGCACGTTTGATCCTTCATGGTCATACTATGAACATCTGGCGACACTGGTTGACCTCGACAAAATATCCGCGGCGGAACTCAACATCGTGGCGGATGCCATGTGGGGGGCAGGGCGCGGCGCATTCCCCAGCATCCTCTCCCGTTCACGCTGTACGGTGACTTCGATTCGCGATACCTTGAACCCCGGCTTTGGCGGCATTCACCCTGAACCGATTGCTCGTTATCTCAAAGATTTGGTGGCAGCGGTACAGCGTACACAGGCAAATGTCGGCTTGGCGACCGATGGCGATGCTGACCGCATTGGTGCGATTGATGCCTTAGGCAACTTCATTGACCCGCATACCGTTTTCGCTTTGACGCTGCGACAGCTTCTTGAAGGCAAAGGGCAGCGCGGCGAAGTGGTGAAGACGGTTTCGACGACACTCATGATCGACAGTATTTGTGAGAAGTATGGCTTAACGCTGCACGAAACGCCAGTTGGTTTTAACCATATTGCTGACTTGATGGATAAAAAAGATGTGCTGATTGGCGGCGAAGAAAGTGGTGGCATCAGTGTGCGCGGTCACATACCCGAAGGCGACGGCATTCTGATGGGACTGCTGCTGCTGGAAGTAATGGCCGAAAAGCGCGCACCATTGCATGAAATCGTGGCGGATTTGCAGACGACGTTTGGTCCTGCGCTCTACGACCGGATTGATGTGCGGTTGGCGCATCAAGTGCCCAAGAAGCAGATGGTCAAGATGCTTGTAGACTCTGCACCCAAGCAGGTCGGCGGCGAAAGTATCATCAAAGTGGACACACTCGACGGTGTGAAGTTCTATCTGACTGATCACAGCTGGCTGTTGATTCGCCCCAGCGGGACCGAACCTGTACTGCGGATCTATGCCGAAGCCCGCACCGCCGATATGCGAGATGCGCTGCTTAAGATGGGCAGTGAACTCGGACAAAAGGCGATTGATTAGCTATCAATAGCGATAAATCTCTTAAAATCAAAGGGGGCGAAACAGCCCCCATTTGGATTCTCGATTAGCCGACGTTGGTATCGTCCGGCATCAGGATGTCAGGATTACGGTAGACCGTTTCAGCGGGCGGTGGCTGGGGTACGGCATTCGTCAGGTTGATGACTGGCGCAGGCGGTGCTGCGACGTTGACGACTGGCGGGGACACATTGATGCTCGGCGCGGATTGTCCGCTGCTGCCTCCGGTTAAGCGGCGCAGCAAGTCGAACCAGAAAGGTGCGCCTTGCGCGGCCGCAATCGCGGTGACCAACAGCCCAATAATCTTCCAGATGAAATTTGCCAGCCAGTTGCCGCTGCCGGGCAACAAGGTCCAGAAGTTGCGTGAGTTGTCGCGCGGGTCACCGAGGCCACTGTCAATTTGGGTTTGGATGCTGTTTTGAACGCATGAATTAATCTCATCATCACTGACCGTCGCCGTGCCAAAAGAGGTCACACATTCCTGACGGAGTTGCTCATTGACGTTGACGTATTCCCAACCAATCGGCAGGTTCAACGAGAGCAGATCGTTCAGCGTCTGCTGCAAAGCGATGGCGGAGTCGATGGTAGCGGTTTTGGCATCAGGATTGGGTGTCGCGGCGGCTGATGGTTCGCCTGCGTTCGGCGTCGTTGATGATGGGGGAACGGCGGTCGGGATTGCCAGCGTATTTTGTTGGACGGCAGTTTGCGCAACCGCGGCGACGGACTGCCGCAAGCTCTGGTCATTCCACAATGACTTTGCCAGCTGCATAGTGTCGACATTGAGCACTGCTGCGAGTACGAAGCCCACGATTAACGACACGTAGGCGATTTTACGCTTGTAGAGTTCGCTGGTTCGGCTCATGCCATCGTTGAACCAACATTCCAATTTGGTACGAGCGTCGTCAAGGCTTTGCGCGGTTGTCAAAATGGTCTTCACGGCGTCGCGGAAGAGCCGATCACCAATCCGGTTAACCCCTTCCAAGAGCGGGATCATCTGCCCCGATTTGACGGATAGCTGCCCCAGCGCATCTTCAGCACTTTCAAGGGCATAGGAGAGCAGATTGCGTTGGTCAGGATCCTCAATTTTAAGAATGGTTTCGCGTAATTGTGAGGTGTCTGTGTCGCTAAAGCTCTTCAAATCACGAAGCTGCTGGCGCAAGCGAATTTTGAGGTCATCATTGGGCAGGGCATCGATGCCTTGTTGAACCAGATCAAAGATGGCCGTGCCGCCTTGGGACGAAAGAATACTAATCAGCGCTTCAACAAAGGTGCTGGGTTCAATGTTGGTTACTTTGGTGGTCGGCGCGTTGATGATGTCATCGTAATTGGGCGCCATGCCTTTATTGGGATCATCAGAAGGTACGGGTTCGGCCAAAGTTAAGGAGTGCAGACGAGCGTCCACCAACTGGATGAGCGGATGCGCCAAAACCTTGGCCTGTAATTCCTTGTCACCAATGAGCAGTACCACCCCTTCTTTGAGGTTTTTCGCCCGCCAGTTGAGCAGGTTACCGATGAAGGTGTTCATTTGTGTGACGAGCAGACTTAATACGCTAAATACGAATAAGATACCAATCGCAACTTGAATGATCGGGGCCATACTCGATTTGCTCCACTCTGCAATGCGACGCTGCCAAACCAGCGTTCGTAGGTGATTAGCGAAGATGTAGTGTAGCACCAGTTCGACGTTTGGAAAAATGGCGATAGATGAAATGGCGTGATGTGCGTATAATTTCCCTGTTGTTACTTACTATAGGGTCAGGTTAAGGAGTTTTTAGACTTATGGCATTCGACAAGATCGTCGTCCCGCAGGAAGGCCAGAAAATTACCGTTGAGAATGGCAAGCTGAATGTGCCCGACAACCCGATTTTGATGTTTATTGAGGGCGACGGCATTGGCTATGACATTATGACCGCCAGCAAGCGCATTTGGGATGCGGCCATCGAGAAAAGCTACGGTGGCAAGCGCAAAGTCGCTTGGATGGAAATTTACTGCGGTGAAAAAGCTGCAGGTGTTTATGACGGCAATTACATGCCGGAAGAAACTTTTGACGCGCTGCGCGAGTATCTCGTGGGCATCAAGGGGCCGTTGACCACACCCGTGGGTGGTGGTTTCCGCAGCCTCAACGTGACGCTGCGTCAGGTGCTTGACCTGTACAGCTGCGTCCGTCCGGTGCGCTGGTATCGTGGTGTGCCCAGCCCTGTGAAGCACCCTGAAGAGGTCGATGTCGTCATTTTCCGTGAGAACACGGAAGACGTGTATGCCGGTATCGAATACGAAGCAGGCAGCGAAGCCAACAAGAAGCTGGCGAAGTTCCTGCGCGAAGAACTCGGCGCCAATTTCTTTGAAGACGCCGGTTTGGGTATCAAGCCGATTAGCGCCTTCGGCAGCAAACGCCTGATACGTGCCGCCATCCAATACGCAATTGACCATAAACGCAAGAGTGTAACGCTGGTTCACAAAGGCAACATCCAGAAGTTTACAGAAGGCGCATTCATGAAATGGGGCTATGAAGTCGCTGCCCAAGAATTCCCGAATGAAACCATTTCATGGGCGGAAGTCGAAAAGAATCATGGCGGCAAAGTGCCGGAAGGCAAGATCCTGATCCAAGACACCATCGCTGATATCAGCTTCCAGAAGATGCTGCTGCGTCCCAGCGAATTCGATGTGTTGGCGACCCCAAACCTGAACGGTGACTATCTGAGCGATGCGATTGCAGCCGAAGTCGGTGGTGTGGGTATCGCCCCCGGTGCCAACATCGGTGATCAAGTCGCGCTGTTCGAAGCGACCCACGGTACCGCACCCAAGTACACCAATTTGGACAAGGTTAATCCCGGATCACTGCTGTTCAGCGGCGTGATGATGTTGGAACACATCGGCTGGCAAGAAGCTGCCGACTTGGTCACATCCGCTTACGAAAAGACGCTTGACCAAAAGGTTGTCACGTATGACTTTGCCCGCCAGATGGAAGGCGCAAAGGAAGTGAAGACTAGCGAATTCGCGACTGCCGTTATCGGCAACATGTAATCGCTTCAGTCTCACGAATTACTCATTTAAGTTAATAGCAGCCTCATGATTGATGCATGATCATGAGGCTGTGTTACATGTTCATAGACCATTCATTACGATTTTTGTAACATCTTTACCTTTTTGACGGTATGTCTATGAAGTAACAAATATTTTTTTGCGTCAAATTTTCAAAGCGGGCTTATACTATAACTAAGTTGATTATAGTGAAGTCCTGATGAGAGCGTGATGGAACAACAGAATAATCTGAAAAAAGTTCTAATCGTTGACGATGAAGATATGACGCGAGTTTTACTGACTCACATTCTTCAGCGGATGCGAGTAGATGGACTCGAAGTCTTATTGGCCGAAGATGGGGAAGAAGCAGTGCGGATGGCGAACGAAGAACGTCCGGGACTGATCCTATTGGATGTATTGCTGCCCAAGCTGAACGGTTACGATGTTTGCCAGCGCGTGCGGCGAATTAGCAATTACAGCCCGTATGTGGTGATTTTGACTGCGCGTGGTAACAGCAATGATCGGCAGCGGGCGGAAGCCATTGGCGCAAATGATTTTATGACGAAGCCATTTAATCCGGCGCGGCTGATGAACCAACTGAGCGAAATTTGGGGATTGTAGTTTCTAGTATTTCACTTCTCTATTATAATCGTGAAATATAGAACCATATCATTTCACCTGTTTTCAATCATCTTTCAATTATGCTGAGCAAATTATGCAATCAACCGCGATAAAAGCCGTGATGAATCTGAATCTGTCGCCCAATGTTTTACGTAATCTGGTTGATAAATTTGAAGCCATCTTTGGTCTCGATAATATCATTGCTGTTTTTGATGCTAATGATGCCTTAGTTTATGGGCCGCAGATTGATGACAGGCTGCCGGAGTGCCGTGAGATTTTTTATATCAATAATCAACCGGCTGGTTCAATTGCGCTGTACGTCGAACAGGCCGATCCAACGCTTCAACGGGCGCTGGCTTTTTTCGCAGTCTCATTATCGAACATTGCCCAAGAATCACAGCGCCGTGATGAAATGGCCGACGAGGTGCTTTCTCGCTACGATGAATTGAACCTCATCTACGAGTTGGGTACTAAATTTGCTCAGGGTGTTGGTCAGGAAGAAATTGTCCAGTTTGTACTGATGGAAACCAACCGCATTGTCCAAGCCGATGCGGGCGTTATTTATCTGTGGGATTCAGAAAAGTCGAGTATTGTGCCCATCAGCCATTTTGGTAACAAGAGCACGAGCGATTTTTGGGGCGGACGGCTGCGTGAACTGGCTTTGAGCACACTCTACGCTTACGATCATGCCCAGTTGTTTGAGTCTGACAAAGTCATCTGTGCACCGCTGCGCTTTAATGACGAACTGCTGGGATCGTTAGTACTACTCTACGAAACGGATGACAAGCGCTTCCAAGCCAGTGACATTAACCTGCTCACAACGCTCACGCAAAACACGGCACTCTTTATCTATGTAGCGCGTTTGGTCGCCAAGCTGGCACACGAAAAAGAGGAGCTGGAAAAGACCCTCAATGAACTTCAGGCGACAAAAGATAAGCTGAGCCAGAACGAGCGCTTAAGCATCGTTGGGCAGACCGTTGGCAGCTTGATTCATGACATGCGCAAGCCGCTTTCGAATGTCATGGGCTACGCGGGTCTGTTACAGGAACCGGATCTTTCTCATGAAGAACGCCATGAATTTGCCGGACAGATCATCAAGTATATTCAAGTCTTTTCGGCGATGGCTCAGGAAGTGTTGGATTACACCTCCGGTGATGCGGGTGTGAATAAGTCCCTCACAACCGTCGAGAAATTCATGACCTATGTGGCCGATCTGCTTAATCCGCCGGGATTAGCGCGGGATACGAAAATTATTATCAGTTATGACAAAGCCCGTGAGACTTTGATCAATGTTGATGCGCAGCGTTTTGTACGTGTCTTCCAAAATCTTGTGAATAACTCGGTTGATGCGATTGAGACGCAGGGTGGCAGCCAAGTCGAGGTGCGAGTTGAGCCAGTCGGTAACATGATTCGCTTTGTGGTCGAAGATGACGGGCCGGGTGTGCCGGAAAAGATCAGCGCAACCCTTTTCCAGCCTTTTGTTACGATGGGCAAGTCCAACGGCACCGGTTTAGGCTTGGCGATTGTTGACCGCATGGTGATAGCCCACGGTGGCAAGATACGTTATGAGACCTCGCCAATGGGCGGCGCACGATTTGTATTTGCCATTCCGCAAGCGTAGTTCGCCTCAAATACCGCCGGGATGAACTCCCTTGACGATTTGCTTCTATCAATTTTTGACAACCAAAAACCCGCATTCTATCCTGAATTTGAAGGATGGGTGCGGGATTCCCGTCGATACCGTCAATTTGCCACGACTCACAGCACCAAAATTCGTGCAAAACTGAAGAACGTGCGTGATGAGCACAGCATCAAAGATTTGCGTGCTGAACTCCAAACGGCGGCGCTGCTCCTGCGCGAAGATCGATTTACCCTTGAATACGAACGATATACTGCGCTCAAGCAGCGTGGGCCTGATTTCACCGTCACATTTCGAACGCACACGCCTTTTAATGTTGAAGTTCGGCGCATTCGCAGTACCGAATTCGACGTGGACAGCGAAGCACGTATTAGCAAGTTGATGGCGGTGCTTTGTGATAAAGCCGGACAGATGCCACCGAGTATCATCAATATCTTGTGGCTGACTGCTGAACATGAGCTGTTGGAAACCGATGTAAGTCAAGCGACAAGTACTTTACGGCAGCTCGCAGAGCGTAAAAATGAAGAATTCTTTACCCGCCGTGGATTTAAGAATGCTGTTGATTTTATGAGGCAGTATCAGCACCTCAGTGGAATTGTGTTGTGCCAGCCAAGCGGAAATATCATCTGGTTGAACTCATTGGCGCGGCATAAAGTGCCATCAGATATTGTCAATACGATTCGGCGATTAGAAATGGTGTGATAGTCGGGGAATCAAAAGAGAGGCACGACGCCTCTCTTTTTGAATGAAAACCGGCCTATCCTGCACTGGCTGTCTGCTGACCGGCCGTAAAAGTCTTGCCATCAGTGACATAAACTTCGTTGGGTTTTATGGGCATATAATCCATAACAAAGCCGTTTGGCAGCGATATCTTTTGCAGGAGGTTGGGATTGGCCGCGAAGGTTTCGAGCCCATCATCTGCGAGGACAACTTGCCAATCTTTGCCGCTGGCTAATCCCAGATCAGTCGCGTTGACAGGATGATTTACATAATCGACGTGTTTGGGCTGCCCCTCATCGGCTTCATATTTCCCTCCGAGGGAAAACTGTGCCAACTTGTAATCCGGTAGATAGAACTCAAAGAAACGCCAGTTGCCTGATAGAAGTAATGTATTATCGGGCGCAAAATTGGCCCTCACTGCGGTGATTTGATTTTCCAACAGGTCATCATGTTGGCGCAGCGTATCGTAAGTCAGGATTTTGAAGCGGTTCGGGCCAAGCGGATTGGTCGGCCCGACAATAAATACGGCAGCCCCGAAAAGCGTGATGACTGCGGCGGTCGTCCGCATCAGCGTTGGACGAGTCTGAAAAAGACGATAAAGCCCATGTGCGCTGATGAGCAATAATGCTGGTAAGAAAACGAACACTAACCCTTGCTGCCCCATGTGGATGACGGCGTAAAACACCAGTGCAGGAGCAATCCACAGGACGAGGAACCAGACTTTGCGATTGGCGAGCCAGTGACGAAATTGTGAAGGAATTTGTGTGAACCAGTAAATAGCGGGTAGAGAAGCGAGCGACCACGCATAAAGCGTATAGGGAACAAGCTTTTCGACAATGTTCCGTTTCAGACCGAACACGCCAGCCCCGCTAAGGACGGATGTTGTTGTGAAAAAGTCCGCGCTGAATGCTGCTGATCCATCTAGATAAGCACGGATGCCACCGCTTAATGCCATCAACGGAATGAACCACGCTAGCGATACGAGTCCGCCCAAGACCAGCGCCCCGATGATGCGCCAGATGCCGATTCGGTAGCATGCGAAGATAATCATGGGCGCGAGGAACATCAAATCTTGCTGCCGGAAGCCGCCGACCAAACCGAGAAAGACAACTGTCGGCCACAGCCAACGCGTATGCCCGAGCATGATGCGATACAGCAGCCACGCCGACAGCGTGATGACAAATAGGTCTAAGGTGTGGGGCAGAGCAATTTCACCATAGAACCAGAACAACGGACTGCTGATCAGGAACAAACTGGCGATGGTGCCGGTAACCGGATTGAACATCTCGCGTCCCAAACAGAACATTGCCACAGCCGCCAGTCCGCTGCTGACAATGCTAATCGCTAACATGGTACGCTGCGGGTCATTGAAAATCCCGTTTAAGAAATCTGCGATGATGATATACACGATGTATCCGGGGAACTGCGGCGCACCGTTCATAACATCGTAGTGAATCATACCGAAAGCCATATTGACCGAGTCACCGTGATACAGGTAGACGCTTTGGAAGGGCAGGCGGGTAATAACCGCCAAAATAAACAGTCCAAGAGCAATCCAACGCGCATTGCGTGGATTATTGAAATCAAATGCGGTGGTCAATCTGTACCTCCGATGGCATTTTTCAGACCTTGGTTCTGAAGCTGATGTTGAGTCTCGCGGCGTGTGAGCAAGCGTGGGACGACTAGATAAACGATGAGCAGCAGTGCGAACAACGGTATCAAACTGATGTAACCGGGCAGTCCAAGCACCATAGCATAGTTACGGGCGATATTACCCTGTTGCAGCAGCGGCAGCGAATAGTTGACCAGCGTGTTAGCGGTGGTCATAGTGGCGAATGTTGTTGGCGACGTTCCCACATCCGGCCACTGCTGTCCGGCGATGTTCATGGCCCAGATGCTGAATGCTGAGAATGCCACCAGTACTCCGACCAGAAGTTGTCCCCAACGCTTCGTGAGAAGACGATTGAAGGCGAAGATGATAGGCAGCACGAAGAACGGCAGCATCGGGACCAGATAGCGCGGCCCAATCGTGAAGCCGCCCCACCACATCACGCTCGATGAGTTATAGAACAGGAAATAAACCACAAATAAGCCGATGGCCACGACCGCACTACGCTTATCCTTGAGTTCCTTCCACATGAGATAGTAGCCCCAAAGTGCCAGCAGCAGGAAGGGCGATGTGATGAAAATACCGCGAATAGGGCTGAAGGTTAAGCCATACACGCGCACCAGATTGTCGAGTGACGGCAGTTGTAAACTGAGGAAGCCGGTTTGATGTTCCCCCTGCCAGTTGGTCGAAAATTCGTAGCCTGCTGGAAGGATCGTATGGAAAATCGAATAGTTATAGGCGGCGAACAGGACGAACAGCGGAACGGCACCAATGACCACACGGTACAGCGCGATGCGGTTTGGCATCCGCCACAGCGCCCACAGGAAAATGATGCCCAGAGCCGGGATAATCGGGTATTCACTGATGGCGGCGAAGCTGAACAAAACACCCACCAGCCACAAACAGTTCAAATTCGCCTTTTCATAGATGATGCGCCACAACAGATAGAACCCGACAAACGCGCCGAAGGCTGCCGGTTGATGTTGGTAGAATGCGCCGCTGTAGGGAAAGACCATTGTCGCTAAACCAAACGCCAGTGCCAGCAAGAATGCGTAGTTGTCTTTTTTGGTGAAGCGCGTTGCCATCAAAAACACGACCACACCCAGCAGCGCCGAAGGTATGGCTACTGCAAAAAAGGTCATAACAGCAAGCGCCATATATTCATAAACCGCCTGTGGGCGAATACCTTTTCCGTCAGGGTTTAGGGTATCGCTCATGCTGCCGATGCCTTTGCCGTTGTTGATCAGCTTTTGCATAGGGGGCAGCGCGGCTACCGCCTTAAAGGCGATGTAAACGGGAAAGGCGATGAGTGACGGGCCAAGTGACTTATCGCTGTAGAAGTGACCGGTGCAGTCACCGCCGAGTACATCGTTCGGATCAGCTTTGAATGGCCCGGGAAAACAGGCTAAGTCGCCCGTATTGGTATGATAATCATCAATGATAAAGTTGCCGTGATCCCCAAATGCGTACACCATGTCGGCACGCGAATTCGCGCCCCAGTCTGCCCACTTGGGCAAAAAATAGCCGTAACAAATCAGCAAAATAAGAAAAAGGGTTATGGCATAAGTTCGCTTGGAAGGCTGAACAGTCATAGAGTGGCCTCAGGTCTTCATGAATAAGTTGCAACTGTAGGCTACGTTGCAGACCTTACACGCAAATAAACAACCGTGTAGGCCGTGTAAGTATTAAAATTTCCGATTTTGTAGTCATGAAGAGTCGGCTTGGTTCAGATAGCGGGAGAGCAGCAAAGCGACGAGTGCGAGGATAATGAGCAGCAGACCTGCCCAGATGGCTGCATTGATATTGCGCTCAAACTCTTTGTAGATCAGCAAGGGCATGGTTTGGGTGATACCTTGCAAGCTGCCCGCAAACAAGATGGTCGCGCCAAATTCACCCAGTGACCGTGCCCAACTCAGCGCCAATCCTGCTCCCAAAGCACGGCTTGAAAGGGGCAGTGTGATCTCCCAGAAGAGCAGCAGTCCATCTGCGCCGTCCACGCGCCCTGCCGCTTCTATTTCAGGTTCGACTGTTTGAAAGGCGACTTGCGCCGCGCGGATATAAAAAGGGGCAGCGACAAAGGTTTGCGCCAGAACAACAGCAGCCGTACTGAATGGAAGGCTGATACCCAGTGTTCCGAGCGCCGGGCCAAACAATCCGCGCCGTCCAAAGGCCACCAGCAGCCCCAAGCCTGCGACGGCAGGAGGCAGCACCACAGGCAGCTCAACCAGTACGCTGATAAACCGTTTACCTCGGAATTGGCGGCGGGCGAGAAAATAAGCTAAAGGTGTTCCAATAAAAATCGTCAGGAACAGTGTTACGGCAGTGGTCAATAGGCTGAGGACGACGGCCGGAACGAGACTGCTGTCCGCCATTTCTTCCCACGCGCGGGTTTGGATAGCACGAACGGCCAGCGCCAGAATGGGCAGTGTCAAGAACAGCAGCCCAAGCATGGCGATGACCGTGAGCAGTAATTTGGTTGGAATAGGGACTGAGGTTTTGCGTGTCGGTTGGGGCAGCATACAGGTGTTATTCTTCCGATACGGCCTTGTTGACCATAATAGTAACAGCCCCTTCGATGCGCAGCATAACAGCCTTCCCCACTGAATACCAATAAAAAGCACCGGAGTTGATCCCGGTGCCTGCTATCCTACAGAAATTATATCACCTTATTTCGCGATAGTCGGAACATCTCGCAGACTCAGGTTGACTAGACCGCTGACATAACGGCCACCATGACCGTCAGCAGGAACGACCAGACGCGGAGTCTCCAATGGTTTTCCGTCCTGTTCATAGGCCACAAGGATCGGCTGGTTACCAAAGTCGGGGTCAATTTCGCCCCACGCTATCACCACTTGGTAACCGTCGCTGCCCGTTGCGACGATTAAGGTGCTCAGTTCGTCATTCTTGACGTCAGCGTTGAAGTTTGGCTGCGCTGCACTCAGGATGTCCCACAGTTTTGCGCCTTTGAACGTAGCTTTGACCGTATCCGTACCGTTCAAGTAAGTCACATCGGCGGTTTGTGAAGCAAAGTTTTGCTTGATGGCGTCAATCGACAAACTGAGTGGATTGAGTACCTGTCCATCAACTGACAGCTTCCCATCGGATGGAAGCGTAATAGTAGCGGGTTGCGCTGGAATTTGAATTGAGATGAATCCCCATTTCACCAGAATGTTCTGTCCCTCATCCGATAGCACGTAGTCAATAAACTCGCCTGCCAGCTTCGGATCAGCCGCATTTTCCGTCGTGGCAATCGGATAAGTCGCCAGTGTATTAATGGCGTCAGGGATTTGGATGGCTATCACGCTATCAGCAATATCAGGCGTGACATCCGACTTATAGACGAAACCGGCATCCGCTTCACCCAGTGAAACTTTGGCTGATACTTGCCGCACGTTATCCTCTTCAGACACGGCATTCGCCAAGAAAGCGGTTTTGTACGCGTCACCATAGTTCGGATCAGCCACCAGTTTGGTGAGCATCGCGTCTGTATAATCTCGCACGGGAACTTTAGGCGCTGCGATCACCAGTTTGACACCTGCATTTGCCACGTCATGCAGCGTTTCGATTTTCGCTGGATTGTCAGCAGGCACAATCAAGATGAGACGGTTCTTAGCGAAGGTCCTCGGCTTGCCTGCGATCCGTTTGCCATCAACAGCGACCTGCATCTGCTTGGCGTTGGCGCTGGCAAAAATGTCCGCCGGAGCGCCTTCGGTCAATTGAGTCGCGAGCGTAGCCGAACTGCCGAAGTTGAAAACCACATCCACACCGCTGTGCGTGGTTTTGAAGTTATTGCCAATTTCATTGAAGGCATCCGTTAACGATGAGGCCGCAAAAACGGTAAGGGTTTGGGTGCTTTGGGCTTGGGTGATGCCAGCTAATGATAAGAGTAATAAAGTTGCGGTAAGTACGATGGCAAAAATCCTGCGAGACATGTTGACTTCCTTTAACTTAGGTAGAGATGTGTTCCAATTGGGTAATCCATCCGAGGATGGCCTCAAGCTGGGCAATTTCGAGTTCCAACGACAAACTGCCAATGGTGTTTACGGGCAGTTCACGCTGCTCGATCAATTGGTGATATTTTTCTTCGCATGCCACTTTTTGATAGTGCGCGATATTTCTAACAGGCAAGTGAAGCAGCTGCGCCACGTACAATCGGCTGAGATATTCGACTCGTACACGGCGGACACTGGGAGAAGGTTCTTTCTCTTCCAACCATGCCATCACATAGGCTTTGCCCGCATTCGTAATCTGATAAACCGTTCGCGGTGGCGCATCCTCCGAATAGGCATCTTTGCCGGTGATGAAGCCTTGGGTTTGCAGTCGCTTGAGCACTGCGTATAGTTGGCTAGTGCTCAGCTTCCATACGCGCCCCAATGCGTGTTCATCTTGGAACGTCTCAAGAAGTTGATAGCCATGCCGGGGTTCTGCCATCAGCAAGCCGAGTAGTGTTTCATCTGGTGTTGGTTGTGTCATGATGAGCTATTCTATCGTGGAATAGGGTAGGCAGCAATTATTAATGCGCGATAAACGTGGTTCGACATACAATTTGATATACTGATGCTTGTATTTGACAAACGATGGGCTTTCGACAATGACAATCTTGATCGTGGATGATGATTATCTAAGCCGTGAACTGCTGCAAGCCCACATGGAGAATGCCCATTATCAGGTTATCTTGGCTAACAGCGGCTCGAAAGCCCTTGAAATGGCTGCCGCGCAGCAGCCGGACATTATCTTGATGGATGTCAATATGCCCGGACCAAACGGCTATGCCGTCTGCAATCAGCTTAAGAATTCCCCCCAGACCAGTCACATTCCTGTCTTATTGATGACTGCAATGGATGACGATGAAAACATGGCGATGGCTGCCGAGGCCGGTGCTGATGGCTTTGTCGCCAAGCCCTTTGACATCGTCCGCATGTTAGCGCAGATCAAGAGCCTCCTGCGCCATTGAAACGCAAGCTCGTTGTTTAATAACCTGACGATTGCCCACCGAATCAAAATATAGACTGGCACACACGCATCGTTACTGGTACAAAAGCCCACGAAATGGTGATAGGGTTGCAGGATGACTCTGGGTAGAAGGCCAACCGGTCGGCGCGGACGCGATGGTTTACCAGCATGGTTAATCTTTCTGGTAGGCGTCGCGCTGGTATTCGGCATTTATTATGTCTGGTTAGGCGTTCAGAGTTTCTTGCGCAGCGGTGGGCGTGGCATCATCGAGTCAACCCAGAACGCCGCGATTGTTTCCACTGCGACGGCTGCCTTTATCGAAACCGGCATCCCAACTGTCAAACCCACCACCACGCCGTTTCCCCCATGTGAACACTTCTACGTTATCGTGCCCAACGCCCGCGTCCGTGCGGCTCCGAGTGATACTGGCGCTGTTCTGACCTCATTCTTTATGGATGATCCGATTTGTGTGGAGGGGCGTGCTGCGCCGGATAGTGAGTGGTACATCATCGACTGGAAGCCGGAAACACGTCGTGTCGATATTGCTTATATGCACGAGAGCGTGATTGCGCCCAAGAATCCGACTCCTACGCCGACTAACACGCAAAAACCGCCGCCGAGCGTTACACCTGTTCCGACCTTAACGCCGTCACGGACACCGACCATCACGCGCACGCCAAAGGAATCGCCTACGCCGACGATCACGCTGACGCCGACTGCTACACCGACAAATGCGCCGACGGTTACGCCTGAAGTGACCTTAACCCCATAATTTGAAGTGGTATAGCAAACGTCTTAAACGCTGTCTTGGGCTGCGGCTGCGACTTCGGGGCTGCGGCTGAACCACTGGCGTGGATGCATCTGTGTCAGGACGCCAGCCAGAACCCGTAGGCCTGCACCAATGAACAACGCTGTGACAATCGGTATATTGATTGAAATCAAGAGATTGCCAAGCATCGGACCAATACACAGCGAGCCAAAGATGACCTGATGATAAGCAGTTGTGAAGACCTCCTTATGTTCGGTCGGGGTTGTCTCACTGAAGAATGAGAATATACCGATGTTCACGATCGTCCACGACGCGCCACCGACTGCCGCTGAAACCAGTGTCACGGGCAGAGACTGGGCTGCGGCAATAATCAGTGCTGCCATGCCTGTGCCGATCAAGCCGATGGCGATCATCGCCCGATTACCGATCCGGTCAATAATTCGGCCCGTGAACAGGGCAATTAACGCGCCAGCCACCAGCTCTACCAAGCCGAAGTTGCTCAAGAACCATTCGTCTGCATGTAAACTATTGACCATATACAAGGAGATGAACGGACGGATAGCGCTGAACGTTACAAAGCTCATCGCGGAAATGACCGCTATCAGTTGGAATGGCGCGGACTTCCATGCATTGACCCGCTGGCTAGAAGGCGGGGGTTTTGGTGCCACTAATTCAGGAATTGGCTCCACCGAGTTCACGTGATACCAACTCACCAGTGACAGCAAAAACGCTACTACGAACATGATCTGGTAACTGATGGGGAAGGGTGCGCGTTCAAGCCAAAATCCCATTGCCAAGCCGCTGATGGCAACCGAGATATTCATCGTCATGGTGCGCCGCCCCGAAAGTGTCGGTATCCATTTGCCCGACACGCCCTCACGCATCATCACCACGAAGCCCACCGACGAGATACCTTGCCCGATAGCAGGCAGCACAACAGACAGAATCAGCCAGACGATTTGATATTTAGCTGGAATAAAGGCTGTCAATGCAGGCAGCAGAAAAATTAGCCGGAAGATGATCCCCGGTATACGAATCGAGTCACGCGAGTTTGAATAGCGGCTCATCCAACGCGCAGCCACCGATGACATCACCAGCAGCATCAATGCGGGTAAGGATGCAATCCATGTCAACTGTCCGGCATCAGCACCCAGCCGGATCGCATACACATCACGGAAACGGTCTATTGATGGGAAGGCCAGTCCGAACCAGAGGACATCGTAAACGAGGTGACTGAAATTAGACTTTTCATTGGCGTAGGTCATGCCCGCAAGGCGAGAAGCATTCATAGAAAACGCTGTATCCTCTGGTTCTGATCCGGTTAGGTTGAACGAAACACAATATTTCTAAAAAGAGGAATAACAGGACGTATCTTCGGCATAAATCAGTGCAAACTGTACTTATAAATTTCTATCGAATGAACTTCATACTACTGATGTAGTGTAATCCTATATGAATGATACAGAGTTAATGAATTTGTGCAAATAGCCACAATGTTGCCATGATCTGTATGGTTGAAACGCGCCGAAACTGGCTGTATAGTGTAGATAAGATATTCTCCACAATCGTTGAGATGGAGTCGTTGCATGTCATTCTTTGGAAACCGTCGTCAAGTTGAAACCAATCCACCACCGGCTGTCGAGCCGGTGCAAATTACCAAACCGTCGTTGCCCCAACCTGCAGTGGGCTTTGATACTGTCCTCGGCCCGAACAGCGTCCTCGAAGGAACATTCCAGAGCAACGCCAATGTGCGTCTCGACGGAACCTTCAGTGGTTCACTCGAAATCAACGGCAATATTTTGGTCGGTGAAACGGCCAAGATTAAGGCCGACATCAACGCCCGTAATATTTCAATTGCCGGTGCGGTACGTGGCAATATAACCGGTAAGAAGGTTCAAGTGCTGCGGACAGGCCGCGTCTGGGGCGACATTCGTGCCACGGCGTTGACTACTGAAGAAGGCGCTTTCATCGACGGTAAGATTACGATGGTCGGTCACGAGTCTTCCGCTGCGCCGGACGCCTTCGCAGGTGCGCCTGAGGAAAAGCCCGTAACCATCGAAAACATTCAGCAAGATTTACATGATGCCGCCGAACAGGCTGAAGCGTCGTTAAATGAGCCGGATGACGCAACGGTTGAGGCAGCCGAGAATCCTGATACCCCAACAGCCTAATTGAAAATATCTTGTTGTGTAAGCTGAAACGCCGGAGACGGTTATGCGACGTTTGCTAAATGTATTGTTTATTCTCTGTATCGGCGCTGCGGTCACGGCGACCTTACTGCGGCCCGACCATGTGGTGACGCACCCCCTACAGTTGTCAGTCGTAGTCATTCTAATCATTATCCTGTTGGATCGGATATTTGGCTGGTTCAAACCGAAGCGTGGCAGCAATATTCCTCGTTCGCTGGTTGGTGAAATCGAGCAGCTTTACTTCCGCTGTATGCGCGAAATGTTGAGTGATAATCCCAACCTCATGCAGGTGATTAATGACCTGCAGCGCATCTTGTCTATTGATAAGAACTACAAGAACGCGCAGCATTATCTGAATCGCGCCCTGATCTTGCGTGCTCAAAGCGAAGGGCAGACTGCTGGCTCGATACCACGCCACACGGCTGATTTCCGCAAGTTGCAGGAACAGCTTGTTGATCCTGATCCGACAGTACGCAAATCCGTCGTGATGGAATTTATCCAGTTTGGCGAAAAGGCTGTTGACCCTCTCATTGCGCTCTTGATGGATGAAGACAAGGATGTACGGGTTCACGCTGCGACCGCTTTGGGTTGGGTCGGCGGACATGAGGCCGTACAGCCTTTGCTGGTCGCCCTCAATGATGAAAATCAGTACGTCCGGCGTTACGCCGCCCGTGCCCTCTGTTGGGTCGTGGATGCTTCTGCCATCGACGGCCTCATCGATGGCTTAAAGGATGCGGATGCCTACGTGCGCCAATATGTGGCTCGTGCCTTGGGCTGGAGTCAGGATACGCGCGCGATTCGTCCCTTAATCGAATTGCTGATGGTCGAACAAAGCGAAGATGTTCGCGAGTATGCCTTTGCCGCGCTCGCTGATCTGGGCGAACGCAATGTTCGCGTGGCACGTCCGATGGCTGTAGAGGCCTGAGATGCAAATTAGTCTGGACGTTGTGGATCTACTCCAGTTGCAAGAAATCTGGAGTAGAAGGCCAATTGTCACCGCGTTTTCCCGTCTCGAAACACGTCCGCCGTTTCGCCCATCACCCGATACCTTCCGAATTGATGACTTGATTCCTCGGCTCGCGCGCCTCAAGCGGTCACCTGCTTGGTTGTCGCGCCGCAGCAATCCGCCCATCACCGATCCAGCCAACATCGCCTTGGGCGATCTTTCTGATGATCATCTATCGGAAATGTATCCTGAAGCGCAGTCGCCTGCTGCCAAACGCAATACATTATTTCTTTCCGTCTACAACTGCTATCTGGTTGCTCACTTCGGCCAATCCGTAGCGAATACGGCTGCCGCCTTGCAGCTCTTGGCACGGGCGCGGCATTTTGAAGACTTCATGGGTCTCGATTCGTCGAATCTGCCCGTGAAAGGCTCACCTGAATGGATTCCCCTCAACATCACCGACGAAATTCGCGGTCTGGATGATCGTTATGATGCTGCCGAGCCTTTCGCGCCTTCTACCTATGTCGTAGCCGAGGAATTTTGGCCACTGCTCCTCAAAGCGGAACCCGAAGAGGTCGATGCGGCGGTTCAAATGGCGCGGGAGTCGGTGGATGAAAACTACAGTCTAGTGCTTCGTCAAATTTTGACTGAATTAATCGATTTGGCCCATACTTGGTATAGGTCGCCTTCAGTGGTCGGTCTTTGCTATCATCAGCGTACCTAAGCCGCTTTTCGTGTGACATCAAACCTGTGATAAACTTCGTACACTGACAGCCCAAGAGGTTCTGAAAAGAGGACAGCGTGATCAAAGTGCTGATGGTCTGCACCGGTAATATTTGCCGCTCCCCGATGGCGGAATATGTGCTCAAAGATATGGTCACCAGAGCCGGATTGAGTGACAAAATTACCGTTGATTCGGCAGGTATTAGTTCTGAAGAAGTCGGCAATACCGTTCACAATGGCACGGTCGGTGTGCTGCGTAGACATAAGATCGAGCATGATGCCTTACGTCCCGCTCGTCAAATTACATCTGCCGATAGCAGCGATTTTGATTACTTGCTGGCAATGGATCGTGGACATCTGGGCTATCTGCAGCGCCGCGCCAATAACAGTAAAGCCAAGATTGACTTGTTCTTGGCGGATGCGGTCAAAGCGGGAACAGTACCATATGACGAGGTGCCTGACCCTTGGTACGATGGTCAATATGACCGCACCTATGATCTAGTGACGAAAGGATGCGAGGCGTTTCTCAAACGCTTGCGAACCGAAAATAACCTATGACGCGAGTAGCATGGCTGACCGACATCCATCTCAATTTCTTGCGACCTGTCCAACTCGATAAATTCTACCAACTCATTCGCAGTTCGGAACCGGACTGTGTGCTCATCTCAGGGGATATCACCGAAGCGCCGCGCCTTCAATACACTTTGAAGCACCTCGAATCGCATTTGCCATATCCGGTTTATTTCGTCTTGGGTAATCATGATTTCTATGGTGCATCCATCGAGGACGTTCATACTCTCGTTCACGACATAACCTGTAATTCTCCGAAGCTGCACTGGTTGAACGAGGCTGGCATTGTCCAACTCGCGCCGAATGTTGCGTTGATTGGGCATGATGGCTGGTCAGATGGTCGTTATGGCGATTATGCCAGCTCAAAAGTGATGCTTAATGATTATCTGGCCATCCGTGATTTTGTAGGCATGACGAAAGTGCAGCGCTTGGAACTGCTGAATAAATTAGGGGATTCCGCCGCCTGCTATGTTCAGGAATGGCTGCCCAAAGCCCTCGAACTTTACGATCATGTCTTTTTCATGACGCACGTTCCACCCTTTGCCGAGTCCTGTGTGCATGAAGGGCAACCGCTCGATACCGATTGGTTACCCCATTTTTCATCGAAAGCCGTTGGCGATGCCCTCATCACAGTAATGCGCGATTATCCAGCAAAGAATGTAACCGTGCTCTGCGGTCATACGCATGGTCAGAGTCATGTTCAAGTGCTCAGTAATCTACAGGTGTTTACCGGTGGCGCAGAGTATAGTCGGCCAGAAGTGCAGCAGGTGTTCGAACTCTAAATATTCCTGTAGGGAGCGCCGGTGTGCGCTCTAAGTTTAGCTGACTTGCTCTATCGCGTAACAATAAGGAGATTTTGTAGAGGTAAGACATATCTTGCCCACTTGCCTGACCAACTGATCATCTATATAGATTTTCCTAGCGAAAAGGCTCAGACTTTTCATTTTTCGCTTCTAAACCTATGCGTTTGATGTCCCTACCGGTACGTCCTGCCTCCACTACTAGCAGGTCGTGTGCCATCTTTCTTATCTGTCTTCTTGGTTGATTTTCGTAACGCGGCTGGCAAACTGGCCTTTGCTTTGAGCGTGCGCTGAACTTCACCCGTCAAAGACTTGCTGTTGATATAGTCGCCTTCTAACGGGATGTTGAGCGGTAGTATAACTGCGACCACCGCCAGCCCAATCAATAGATAGCCTGCCAGCGCTAAGGCCACCCCTAAAACCAGCAGAATCCCGTAGATAATGTAACGGTTCTGTGGGTCAGCCCCGTCGGACACATACCCTCGAACCACCGTCACGCCGTTTTCTTTTTCCACCCGTCCGCTTAATCGCGTCCATCGCGTGAAGCGCCGCAAAACGGTTGTACTCACACTGATTGAAAAGTTGCCGTTCTTCTCAACCCAGCCGTCCAATCGTCCACTTTTTTGATGCAGCCGTTCGTTCAGTGCCAGCATACATTGCGACACCGTTTTCTCGGAGTAATAGATGAATTGCAAGGTCAAACTCCCCTATCTGAACAGGGGAGTATTTTATCAAAAATCAGGGTGAAAACATACTCTGTATGCGGCTGTTTCTCGGCGAAGTCAAGCCAGATTTAAACTCTTATGAAACAGGTTTATTTTAAGTTTGTCGGCAAACCATTCTTAAACCATATACCAACGGTTTGCGCTCAATCCTCGCTTACTAAAGTTAGTGCCAACCCTCCGAAAGAGTGACAAAATGGTTTTCCAAAATGTAACCCTTTGCCTATCGATTTCGCTTAAACTATCTCTTAGGGCGACCTGCAGGGACTTGCCAGCGGCAAATCCTCTTGCTCAACGTCCTACGCACCTTAACATCTGTGACTGACCGCCGCCGCCGAAACTGCCGTTCCCGACATTGACGACTGTGACGACATTTTGGACATTTGTTTCGAGCCAATCGCCAATCGCTATTCTGAATCTGAAGAATTTGACGAAATTTGCGAACATTTAGCGGTTCGCTCCCTCAAATCCGCCTCAAAAACCAGTTGTTGCAACTGCAATATTCACAACAATTGCAATATTTTGAATCTTTGATGGGGTGGTCTTAACCTGATTTCAATTGGAGCCGCTCACTCAGCCAATCCATCCGGTCAACTTGAATGATGTCATGCTCCATATCATGATCAGACGTGTAGGTGGCGAGCCGCTTGGGTTCCGGCGCGGCTAAATAATACTCAATCGCTTTTTCGCGGGGCACATAACCATCTTCCTCACCAAACTGGAAGAAGAATGCCGCATTCTTCACGGTCTTAACCATCTCAATCGGATCAATCGCCCCGATCTGCGCCTGATAATTGCTAAGCGCATCGCCCGCCAGTTTATTGTTGAACACAAACCAGTCGTAAAAGCGCGGCGTTCCGGCGATCAACACATAGGATTGCACACGGTTTTCCGTCGCGGCCATCACTGAACCGTACATCGCGCCGAAGTCATGCCCCACATAGGCGATGCGCTTGGGATTGACACCCTGTTGCGCCAGCAGAACATCCAGTGCCCTTCGCAGCGCGACAACCTGATGGATTGCATCCTGATAATCGCCGTCCTGTTTCCGTACGTTGAACCACTGCGGGTCTGACCACAGTGTAGAAACCAGCAGTGACACCGTACCTTTTTCAGCCAATTTCACCGCTTCATCAACAAATTGGGTGCGGTTGGAAGTGTCAGCCTTTGGCTCATACCAGTGAACGTAAAGTACTCCCGCATAGTCTTTCCCGCTGGCCTTAGGCGCGATCAGATAAGCGCTAATCGGCAGTTCCGTTCCCGGACTGGTGAACGTAATGTCACGGATGAGCACATCGCCCCGTGTTTCACTGCTCACGTCTTGAATGTCGAGCGGCGCGTTCTGATCATAGGCAAACACGGTAGCAATCTCCTTGGAGGTAAGTGGCTTGGCGTCCTGAGCATAACTCGGACTCAACGCCAGCAGAAATAAAGTCACAAAAGAAAAAGTCGCCAGTGAACTTTTCAGTATTGGATGCATAAATGTCTCCACTTCGCATAGCTACTGAGATTACTTGCGACCTGTCATCCACGTTCAAGATTGAACTTTTAGCTCAATGTTTTGGTATGGCCTAACTCTCATCTATTCCAATACATTGTGGCTTATCGAAATCTATCGTTTGTTTGCCCTATCTCCCCTCTCCATTTTATGGAGAGGGGCGGGGGTGAGGATTAGTTTTAATCTCACGGTAGAAAAGTTTGGTCAGGCTTCCTAGGAACTTTTTCATCCAGCAGCCAGTGGTTGAGGAATTCCTGCAAGTCTTGTCCGCTGACCTCGGAGGCCACGCTGATGAAGTCCGTCGTAGCCGCGTTGGTGTACTTGAAGCGGTCGTAATAAGCCTTCATGATGTCGAAGAAGACCTTATCACCGACTTTCAGCCGTAAAGCATGCAGTGTCCACGCCCCCCGCAGATACACACCGTCATTGAATAAATCATCCTTGGGTGGCGCGCCGGGAGGAACAAAATCCCTACCTTGGTTCGATATGATTTTGTAGTAGCCGTTCATCTGTTGGACGAGAGCCTTTTGCCCTGCTAGATGTTCCAGCCATAACATACTGGCATAGGTCGCAAAACCCTCATTGAGCCAGATATCTTTCCATTGGGTCAGGCTGACGCTGTCGCCAAACCATTGATGTGCCAGTTCATGCGCGATCACTGTTTCGGTGTCTGTCTGGCCGACGAAAATGTCTTTACCAAACAGGATGAGTGTCTGCGTTTCCAGCGCAAAACTCAGTCTTGTATCGGCGACTACGGCGCCTGCGGCCTCAAACGGATAGGTGCCGAACACCGTTTCGTAGAACGCGATCATATCCGGGAAATCAGCAAAGGTTTTGTTCAGGCTGTCGGCTTGGTCAGTCGGAAAATAGTGCCGGATAGGTAAGTCATGTGGCCCGACTGATTTTTCGATTGTGTACTTGCCGATGTTCACGGTAGCCAGATAGCTCGCCATCTCATCCCGTGTTTCCCATGTAAAAGTTGTGGTCGGGTCAGGATTATCAACCACATCTTGAAGCTGTCCATTGGCCGCAACTTGATAAGCATCGGGTACCGTGATTTTGAACGTATACGTAGACTTATCGAGTGGATGGTCATTGACCGGATACCAGTACGCGGCGCCATCCGGTTCACTTGCGACGTAAACCCCATTGGGATAACGCATCCATCCACGTGCAAACACATCGTAATAATCGTTTACTCCGTCACCCGGAACACCGCTGTATGTGACGACTGTTTCAAAAGTTTCATCCTGCTTGAGCATAGAGGCTGGCGTAATTTGGAGTTCGCGTCCCTCACGCGTATACTTCGCATCTTTGCCGTCCACCAACAGACTGGTGATCGTGAACCCCTCGAAATCCAGATTGAAACGGCGTAGATCGTTATAGGCTTTTGCGAGTACTGTGACCGATCCATCCAATTGGTTAGTAATGTCGTTCCATTTCAGGTCAATCGTATAATGCTCGGCGTCATAGCCTCCATTACCGAGTTGCGGAAAATAAGAGTCGCCTAAACCTTCTGCGCCTTGTGTGTTGCTATCCTGTGCGGCAGTTAATCCCATTGAAAGCCAGATCACGCAAAGTGTTGCGATTAGTTTTTTCATCATCACCTCCAACTTACACATCATCTTACACCTACTGTTTAGACGCTGCGACTTCGGGCGATTGCAATCACTTTATTGTTGTGTACAATGCTTGAGGGTGCAAAATAGCATTGGCGGAGGTTCAATTGCGTGTACGACGTCCACCACGCCGAGGTGTGCCACTAGGAATTTGTGGGTGTTTAGCAGCCACGATGATCATTGTGGTTGTTTTAGCGATCGGTGCAGTCGTTATTTTCCTGCGGACGCCCAGTCTCGCCTTACTCGTAGCCGGATTTAAGCCGCAGGGCAGCACGTCTCAGGTATTCGCAGGGCAGCCTAATCCAGCTCCTATTCAATTGGAAAATCCGGTTTCGCCTTCGCAGGCCCTTGTTGATTTGGGATCATCAGGCATGCAGGAACTGCCTGCAAGTAATGTCCAAACGGGCACTTTAAATGGCGCTTCGGCGGCTGCGGTGACTTTTACTGAGAGTGATTTAATGAATCTCTGCCGTCAGCGCACGACATTCTGTTCAAACTCTAATCCGCAGTATAAAAATGTGAGTATCGATTTACAACCCGATGGTGGCATCGTTTATGCCGATGTCAATGTGCCGGAGCTCGGATTAGCGCAAACCGTCGGGGTGGCACTTAAACTCAATTCGACCCATCGCCAATTTGATGTTATGGGCGTCGATATGGGCGGCACACTCTATGCGCTCCCATCAGGCCAATTGGGACAGCGCGTACAGGAAATCGCCAATAAAGCTAATGAACTGCTTCAAACCGCTAGCCTAGATGTAGGCAGTGGGGTTTATAATCTTGCTGACATTCGAATTGACTCGAACAGCATAACCTTTGTGATGCAGCAGTAAATATGGCACGTAAACCTTTGGCAGAAGCCCAGTGTCACACTTTGCGCGATGAGATGCGTCAAGTCATGGTGGAAACGGCCCGGCGTGGGCAGCTTATCACCTACTCCGAACTGTGCGCTTCCCTCAAGACTGCTTATCTCCACTACCACTCGCCTCAAATCGTAAAGTTGCTTGATGAAATTGGGTTGATTGAACGGGATGCAGGGCGACCTATCCTACCCGCAGTGGTTGTCGGTAAACAGAGTGGCATTCCGGGGGCAGGTTACTTTAGAATTGCAGGTGAGGAACACGCTGACACTGAAGGCAGTGTTGATCCGAAGGCCAATTGGGAAGCCGATTTACAGGCAGTCTTCGACTACTGGAGCACACATTAATCATGAAAATATTGGTGACGGGGGCGGCAGGGCGTCTAGGTAGCAAATTATTGGCTGTGCTGGCGGCCAATGGTCATGAAGTGACCGGCGCGGACATTGTCGGGGATAACGTGTCACGGCTCGATATTGGTGACTTCCAAGCCACGCGCAGTTTTGTCGGCGATCTCAGTCCTGAGGTCATCATTCATCCCGCTGCATGGACGGATGTCGATGGCTGTGCCAAAGACCCCGAAAAAGCCATCGCGATTAACGGCTTCGGTACGCAGCACGTTGCCCTTGCGGCGGCTCATGTTGGTGCGGCTGTGCTATACGTCAGCAGTAACGAAGTCTTTGATGGTGTCAGTGGCCGCCCTTATCGCGAGTATGATGTCACCAATCCCATCAATCCCTATGGTTACAGCAAGTGGGTAGGAGAACGTGCGCTTGTCAACGTGAATCCTAAGCATTACATTGTTCGTACGGCATGGCTCTTTGCGCACGGTGGGAAAAACTTTATTCAAGCCATTTTAAACGCGACACAGGCGGGCAAGCGTCTGCGAGTCGTCACGGACGAGGTTGGCAACCCGACTTATAATGATGATCTAGCGGAAGCCATCGGCAAACTTATTGAAACCGGACGTTATGGCATCTACCATTTCGTAAACGAAGGCGCATGCTCCCGTTACGAATTTGCTCGCTATTTCTTAGACAAGGCGGGTTACAAAGACACGCCAGTTGAGAAAATTAGTGCTGCTGAATGGCCTCGTGCTTCTGTACCACCTGCCTATGCCAGCATGTCCAATCTGGCTGGAAAGCACATTGGTATCACGTTACGCCCTTGGCAAGAGGCGGTTGACGAGTTCCTCACCAAAGAAGGCTTACTAAAGTAGCTAGAAGTAGTATGGAAACAGGCATACAAAGAAACATCTAAATTGGAAAACTCAGCACGCTGTACACAGCACCCAGTACTCCTCTCGATCATCATACCAAACTGGAACGGTGTGAGATTTTTACCCACTTGCCTTGATGCGCTGGCATGTCAAACCTACACCAATCTCGAAGTCATTATCGCCGATAATGCTTCGACTGATGGTTCGCAGCACATCCTCAAAAATCAGTATCCGCATGTCAAACTGGTTCAACTATCCGAAAATCGGGGCTTCACCGGCGCGTGTAACGCCGGTATCCATGCGGCAAGAGGCAGCTATGTTGCCCTGCTGAACAACGATACCGAAGTCGATAGCGGTTGGGCCGCCGCTGTGGTCGATGCCTTTGAACGCCATCCGGAAATCGGCATCGTCGCCAGCAAAATGCTGCTCTTTGACAATCGTGACCATATTCATACCGTAGGCGATTATTTCACGCTGGATGGTCGAGCGGGAAATCGTGGTGTTTGGCAGCAAGACACAGGGCAGTTTGATCAGGAAGAGTATGTCTTCAGTGCATGTGGTGGCTCATCCGTATACCGTAAAACCATGCTGGATAAAATCGGTATTCTTGATGACGATTTCTTCTTTTCCTTAGAGGATATGGATTTAGCATGGCGTGCCCAGCTCACTGGTTGGCGCTGTCTTTACACGCCAAAAGCCATCGTGTACCATCATTTGTCGGCAACCGGAGGTGGCGTTACGGCCAGTTACTATGACGGGCGTAACCTGATATTTCTGCTCCTCAAAAATTATCCTGCGGCGCTCTGGCGCAAAAACGGTGGACGGGTGCTGCGGGCGCAGTTCAAATTAGCATTTGAAGCGTTACGCGCGTGGCGTGGCGCGGCGGCTCGGGCGCGGTTGCGCGGCATGTTGGCTGGCATATGGAAGCTGCCACAGGTGTGGCACAAGCGCCGACAAATTCAGGCGATGCGAACCGTGCCAATCGATGCATTAGAAGCTATGCTCTGGCCGCCCCAATAACCTCATAGTGATACACAAAGCTTTGTAAGGACGACGAGACAATTGACCGAACAAAAACCGCCGCTGCTTTCGATTGTGATTCCGGCGCATAATGAAGAATTTCGTTTACCCCCCAGCCTCGAACAGATTGATGCCTTTCTCAAAACGCAGCCTTATGAAGCCGAAGTGATTATCGTCGAAAACGGCAGCATGGATCGGACGGTGGAAGTCTCGAAGGCCTTCGCCAAAGACCATCCCTACGTCCGTGTGATTGAAGCTGCGGTTCGCGGCAAAGGCTTGGCCGTAAAAGAGGGCATGCTAGTCGCGAGGGGCGACTACTGGTTCATCTGTGATGCCGACCTCTCTATGCACATTGAAGACCTGCCTAAATTTCTGCCCCCTTGGAATGAAGGCGCAGATATTATCATCGCCAGCCGCGAAGGCGTCGGTGCCAAGCGGGTCGGTGAGCCTGCCATCCGGCACTTTATCGGACGTGTCAACAACATCATCATCAAACTGACAGCGGTCAGCGGCTTTGAAGACACTCAATGTGGCTTCAAGATGTTTAGTCGTGCTGCGGGTGAAGACCTGTTTGGCGTCCAGCAGATGATTGGCATCGGTTTTGATATTGAACTATTATTCATTGCCAAGAAGCGGGGCTACAAGATTAAGCAAGTCCCGATTACATGGTACTTTGATGCCGACAGCCGGATGCGCATTGTAGGTGATTCGCTGAACTTACTGGTGGAGATTTGGCAAATCCGGCGCAATTGGTTTTGGGGAATCTATGCAAAACGTAAAACGCGCCAGCCTAACCGCTAGCCTACAATTTGAAGAAGCCTGCTGGTCAGCGGGTTATAATATCGTCATCGGCGTGGATGAAGTAGGGCGTGGCACTTGGGCAGGGCCGGTGGCCGCTGGAGCCGTTTGCCTTCCCTATAGCCGTCACGATTTGGTCACCACATTAGAAGGCGTCCGCGACAGCAAACAGATGACTCCCCATCAACGTGAAAGCTTAGTCGAACGGATTAAGGATACGGCTGTCGCATGGGGCATAGGCAGCGCGACTAGCGCCGAGATTGACGCCTATGGCATAGTGCCTGCGACTCGTCTTGCAATGGAACGTGCTTTGGACGCGACTAAACTCAAAGCCGATTATCTTCTCTTGGACTCGATCAAATGGCTCGATCCGTCGGGCATCCCGTACCAAAGCATCGTACGCGGCGATACCTTGTCTCTCAGTATTGCCTCGGCCAGTGTGCTTGCTAAAGTCTGGCGAGATGACTATATGCGTCAACTGGATGAGAAATTCCCTGCCTATCATTTCGCGCAGCACAAAGGCTATGGCACAGCCAAACACTCTGAAGCGTTGCATCAACACGGTGCCTGTGACGAACACCGCTTGTCGTTTGCGCCATTGCGTCACCTCGCCGTCGAGACAACCTCGTGAAGTTGGCGCTGGTTCATGACTGGCTCAACCAGATTGGCGGTGCTGAAGACGTATTGGATACACTGGTTAAGCTCTATCCTTCTGCGCCCCTTCATACCAGCATATACGCGCCCGAACTGATGCCACCCCATTATCGCAAATGGGATATTCGAACGCTGTGGCTCGACAAACTGCCCGGAATCCACAACCATCACCAACCTTATTTGCCAGTCTATCCGCTCGGCTGGGGCGAATTAGACTTATCCGATTATGATGTCGTGCTTAGCAACAAAAGCGGCTTTTGTCATGGCTTTCAGCATGGTGCGAATACGCTGCACATCTGCTACTGCCTCGCGCCGACTCGCTACGTCTGGCAGTTGGAAAGCTACATCGCCCGTGAAGGTCTGGGCAAACCCGTTCTCGCAGCTTTGCGCCCCTTGATCGCTGGTCTAAAGCGCTGGGATTATGCCGCTGCGCAGCGTGTCCAGCATTTCATCGCCATTTCCACTGATATTCAGCAGCGCATCAAAACCTATTACAACCGTGACTCGGTGATCATCTTCCCGCCAGTCGATACCACCCGCTTTCAACCCGTGCCTGAAAACCAAGTTGAAGATTATTACCTCATCGTCTCGCGCCTCATTCCCTACAAGCGCATTGATCTCGCTGTTCAGGCCGCCACCCGTTTAGGTGTCAAACTCAAAATCGGTGGCAAAGGGCGCGACATGGATCGCCTCAAAGCGATGGCTGGTCCGACCGTTGAATTTCTCGGCTATGTACCTGATGATGCCTTGCCGGGGTTGATGGCTCGTTGCAAAGCCTTCCTCTTCCCCGGCCTAGAAGATTTTGGCATCACGCCCGTTCAAGCGGAGGCTGCTGGTCGCCCTGTGATTGCCTATGGTGGCGGCGGCGCGCTCGACACTGTTATTCCCAGTAAGACAGGTGAACTCTTTAATGAATTGACTGTAGATAGTCTGGTCGGCGTCATGCAGTCCTTTGATGCCTTAAGTTACAATTCGGCTGATATTCGTGCCCATGCTTTACGCTTTGATACGCAGGTGTTTGATCAACAAATCACAAGCTTCGTTGATGATGCATGGAAGACGTTTCAACAAGCCAAGTCGGGTGGTGTAAAATAGGCAGCGTGCAATTCGCTTAACAACAGGTCAATTGACAACATGGAACTGATACTCTTTTTTCGAGTTTTACTCCGTCGCTGGTGGTTGGTACTCATTCCGGTATTGATCGTAGCGGTCGTGGTCATTCCCCAATGGCTGCGTGAGCGTTCAACCTCCGCTGGTGGATTTAGTGTCACGTTGCGCTACACCGCTGCCCAATCCGCCTCCAATGTCACCCCGCGTGATGGCGATTATCAGGATGTCTGGTTGGCCTCCGAGTTAGCCGTGAATGCGCTGACGGATTGGGTTCGCAGTAGCAGCTTTGAAGATGAAATCGCCAAAAAGGTCGCCGATTTAAACCCTGCCGCGCTCGGCGTCGCCGCGGATAACAAACGCAGTGTTGGTCAACTGATCTTGAGCTACCCCGACGAAAAAGCCTTAACATCCATCACTCAGTCGGCGATGGATGTCATGAAGACCCAAGCCCAGAATTACTTCCCGCAGCTTGGCGGCCAATCCGCGCAGGTTACCTTCCTTGATGCGCCGGTCATTACACCTGCGCCACCGCCCATTGCCAACCGCTTTGCCCCGTTGCTTCGTTTGGCGTTGGGCCTTCTCGCTGGCATGGCCTTGGCGTTTCTGTGGGAGTATCTTGATCCCTATGTTTACCGTCGTGAACAAGTCGAATCCGTCGGCTTGCCTGTTTTAGCTAGCATTCCCAAGAAATAACGTTGTCAACAATTTATACATTTGAAGGAGAGCACTGTCGCTCTCCTTTTTTATTTGCCTATCACCTTTGCTCAAGACTTGTTATGCTCAACACATCTTGACCGAAAGGAGTCGTTGATGGCGAACATGTCGGACATGAAACGGTATCGCGAAAATTGGGACGATGAAATTAGCAGCGCTTTTTTATATCGAACCTTGGCTGATCTGGAAGGTACTGATACGCCGCTGGCACAGGTGTATATTCGTTTAGCTGAAGCCGAGGAAAAACACGCTGCCTTCTGGGAAGACAAGCTCAAGCAATTGGGGCAAACCATCCCCTCGCGCGTTCCCGGTTGGCGTGCGCGCACTTTAGCGTGGCTGGCGCGTCGATTCGGTGCCGGGTTCATTTTGCCGACCTTAGCCAACTTGGAGCAGATTGACGGGCATACCTATGACGAGCAGCCCGAAGCCAAAGGCACACCCTTGCCGCGTGAGGAACGTTCTCACAAACGCCTGCTAGAAACCATAGCGGGCGGACAGAGCAAGGGTATGGAAGGCGGCTTATTGGCGCGTTTTGAAGGCCGTCATCGAGCCGTCGGAGGGAATGCTTTACGTGCGGCTGTCTTGGGGGCAAATGATGGCCTACTCTCCAATCTTAGCCTTGTCATGGGTGTCGCCGGAGCTGATCTTCCCAGTCGAAACATCTTGGTGACAGGACTGGCCGGACTTTTGGCAGGTGCCATCTCGATGGCGCTCGGCGAATGGATTTCAGTGCAGAGTTCGCGTGAACTTTACGAACGTCAAATTCGAATCGAGTCCGATGAACTCTCCCAAGTGCCGGATGAAGAAGAGGAAGAGCTGGCGCTTATCTACCAATCCAAAGGGCTGCCTGAAGATCAAGCGCGGTCGTTATCCGCTCGTCTGATGGCCGACAAAAGCAGTGCTTTGGATACACTCTCGCGTGAAGAACTCGGTGTCGATCCAAAAGAGTTAGGTGGTTCAGCCCTTGAGGCCGGTCTGACCTCATTTTTCCTATTTGCCTTGGGAGCAGTTTGGCCGGTTGCGCCCTTTGCCTTTTTTGAAGGGACAACCGCGATCATCGTCAGTTTGGTCGCCAGTGCCGTTGGACTTTTCCTAATTGGGGCAGTGATCACCCTCATGACCGGACGCAGCGTCATTTATTCGGGGATTCGTCAAATCATATTCGGCTTGATTGCCGCAGGCGTAACCTTTGGTATCGGGCGTTTGTTGGGTGTGTCCGTCAGTTAAGATGAGTGGCAGCGAGGGCGGATTACTGCCGCCCTGATCTCTGGTCTATTATTGTTCTTGTGAGGACGGTTCGCTGTCAGCGTATCGGCTGCGAAGTTCTTGGGAGTGAAAATACCACGCGGCGGCTAAAGTAGCCCCGCTAAAGATACCGCCCAGCAGGACACCGACAACCACCGCTTGCAAGGGTAAATTATTTTGTGCCAGTGAAATCATGACCATTACAATCATGCTGGCGACCACGCCGACAGAGGCCGTTACTCCCGGTGGGAACCATGCGCGCCGGATCGAGATATACATTCCGAGCAGCACCAGCGCGAAAATCACAAAAAGAATAAATGCTGAGCCTTGCATAGGTTTTCCTCTCTACCGTGACCGCATCATCACCTGACTGCAGAGATGAGTAGTCAAATCTCTCACTGATCATTCTATAACGGTTCGTTGACCGCAGGCATCACAATTATTTAATGATTGAAATGGTCAACCCTCTTATTCTCATTGTCAGTCTAGCAGATTTGCAGTGCGAAAAAGTAACAGTCACAATAGGGCTTTGATAGAAAATCCTTATGTGGAGAACCAAAAGATGACGAACTTATTTGATCTGACGGATAAAGTAGCCATTATCACCGGAGCATCCCGTGGGATCGGTCAAACCATTGCCGAACGCTATGTCGAAGCCGGCGCAAAAGTCGTCATCAGCAGCCGGAAGCAGGAAGGGCTGGACGCGGTAGCCCAACAGATTTCGGATAAAGGCGGCACGGCGCTGGCTGTGCCCGCCCACAACGGCCAGAAAGACGCATTACAGGCGCTTGTTAAGTCAACCATCGATGCTTTCGGTCGGGTCGATATCCTCGTGAATAACGCGGCGACCAATCCACACTTTGGCACACTCCTAGAAGCCGAAGACAGCCTGTGGCAGAAGACCATCGAGGTTAACATCATGGGCAACATGTGGCTGACTCAGGCGGTGGTCAAGCATATGAAAGCGCAGGGATCGGGCAAGATCATCAATGTAGCCTCCATTAACGGCCTGCGCCCCGGACGGATGCAGGGCATCTACAGCATGACCAAGGCCGCGATTATCAGCCTCACCCAGACGTTGGCGATGGAACTGGCCAGCGAAAATATTCAAGTTAATGCCATCGCGCCGGGGTTGGTACAGACCAAGTTCGCCAGCGCCATCTGGGCGAATGACGAACTCCTCACTGAGATTTTGCGCCGTACTCCCGCCAGACGGATTGGTCAGCCTGATGACATCTCCGGCATGGCCCTCTACTTGGCGTCAAATGCCTCATCCTTTGCGACAGGGCAGGTTTTTGTGGTGGATGGTGGTGTCACTTTGGGAAGCATCTAGAGTTACAAGGGGCAAGTTCCAAGCCACAAGTGATATATTTTTTGGCAATTGGTTTGGCAAAATTGGCGATTTTGACAGACTCTTTTGTCAATTTCGGCGGATTACTCGGTTGAAAACGCTGCAATCGTAGAGATGGGACCGCCGCCGCCAAGATTGCCAAATAAGTCTCTAGCCGGTAGTCAGATTTACACTTAAATCGGCGGTGGTGGTGATCAGAAAATGGCGGCGGCGATGGCGGCAATACTTCACTTTTCTATTTGTAGAAGTTGCCATCTAATCCCTGTAATATGCAGCAAACGTCAAAGAATTACACCCTCATTTTAGAACAAAAAATCTAAATGTCAAGTTTGAACTTGGTTGGGAGTTGATCGTGTGATGGTTATTGCTTTAGACACGAATTTGGTGACCATGAGGGAAAGATATTGGCTTGGTCACTTTTAGTTAGCTGGATAAGTGTTTCTGTGTTTAATTCGATTGTGTAGATTTCAAAATTCCCCGTCTGATTGGACTGGAAAACAATTTGAGTGCTATCTGGTGACCAAGAAAACAACATAATGGAATTTGTTCCACCGCTAGCAATTTCGCGAACGGTACGGGTTTTCATATCGATAATATTGAGTTGTGATTTTTCATTGGGACGTGTGATAGCGACAGCAATATTTTGACCATCAGGCGACCAAGCGTGAGAGGCTGCCGTACCATAAGGTTCGGATAATAGATCAATGGATGATTTATCTTCATAAATCAACTTAAGAAAGCCGATTTCCTTATTGGACGAAACGAAAACAATCGATTTTCCGTCAGGCGAAAACAGAGGACCATAGTTTTCATAATTGGGGTCCGCGTATACAACTTGCATATTTGAACCAGTTGCATCTACTTGATAAATGTCTGAATGCCCATCATGGCTGGAGGAGAAAATTATCTTTTTTCCGTCGGGTGACCAAGAAGGGGAAGCATCTGGTTGTTCCGAATTTGTCATGTTCGTTACCTCGCCAGTGAACACATCTAGAGTATAGATATCCGGATTACGCGGGCCTTCACTAAAATCTACTGCCTGAAACAACAATTTGGTTCCATCGGGAGACCATTTCGGATAATAGGCAGTTAGGTTTGAGCTAAAATTTTGGGGCTCTTCTGAATTAGGATTGGCATCAACATTTACACGTGTGATGTATTTCTTATTATTACTGTCAATTGTGTCTAGTAAGATAATTTTGCAGTCTAGCGACCACACAGGTAATCCAACGATGCGAGAAGCCGGATATTGGGCGACTAATTTTTGAACATTCGTAGTTGGATCAATGAGGATTAAGCTATCCCCATTTTGTTCGCGGTTTACAAATGCAATTTGGGGATTTGTCTGAAGGTTTAATCCTTCACTTTGAAATTTGCTTTCAGAGCCGGTACTGGCGGCTTTCAATGAAATCAATGGAGCAGATAGAATAAGGGTCATTAGTATCATCCAGTATTTCATAAGTAATTCGCTCACTCTCATTTCATATAATTACCCCGTTTGGTTGAACAACTTAATTTTCTGCACCAGAGTGATGGGTATGCAAGCCGCATAACTAATCACTTTAAGTTTACTTCGATTTAGCAAGGTCAGATAACCAGATTTCCTCTCGCTCTCAGAAACCACGATTAGGCCATTGCAAAATGGTGCTTTTTAACTTCGCTTGGTGTGAGGTTACAATCTATTGCGTGTAAAGATTTATTGATTGATAAAAGGAGTTATCTGATGGGTATTAAATTTGGCGCGTTTGTCCCGCAAGGCTGGCGTATGGACTTAGTCGAGATTGACGACCCGATTGAACAGTACGAGGCCATGACGCGAGTCGGTGTCGCCGCCGAGGCCGCTGGCTATGACTCGATTTGGGTGTTTGACCATTTTCACACCGTGCCGACCCCTGAAATTGAAACCACCTTCGAAGCGTGGACGATTACTGCAGGGTTAGCACGAGACACCAAGACCGTGCGCATCGGTCAGATGGTGACTTGTAACGGCTATCGCAATCCGGCGCTGCTGGCGAAAATCGCGTCTACGGTGGATGTGATGAGTCATGGTCGCGCAATTTGTGGTCTGGGCGCGGGCTGGTACGAACACGAATGGCGGGCTTACGGCTATGGCTTCCCTGACATCCCCAACCGCATGCGTGCTTTCCGTGAAGCGGTAGAAATTGTGACTCGTATGTGGACGCATGAAAAGGCCTCCTTCAAAGGTCAGTATTACACCATTGATGGGGCTATCAACGAGCCGAAAGGTGTGCAAAAGCCGCACTTGCCCCTGTGGTTAGGGGGTGGCGGAGAAAAGGTAACTTTGAAACTGGTGGCGCAGTTCGCGCAGGGTTGTAATGTAGGCGGTGGAATTCCTGACGACATACGGCACAAGTTAGGCGTGCTTCGTGAACATTGCAATGCCCTTGGACGGGACTACAACGAAATCACCCGCAGCACAGGCATGAACGTTTTTATCCTTGATGGCGGGGAAGACGCTGAAAAAGCGACTGCCAAAGCCCGGGGCAAAACCAGTTTGGAAGACTTCAAGAAAGGGGTCTTAGTCGGTACCGTTGCCCAAATCAGTGAGCGTGTGGAGCAAATCGCCGAGGCGGGCGCGGACTATATCATCATGTCGTTTCCGCGTGTCGCTTACGATCACACCTTATTGCAGCGCTTTGCTGCTGAAGTCATGCCCAAATTCGTATGACGGGATTGATCAATCAGCGTCGGGCAGTGGTTCGGCGCTGACTTACAATACTTCCAACTGCATCTCAGCCGCGCGGGCTGCATCATCGATCATGCCGAGACGGGTAAAAATGATCATCGCCAATTGCAGTTTGCGTGCGGCTGCCATCTTCCGTCCGGATCGGGCGAGGCTGAGGGCGTGGGCATACATGGTTCGCGCGATTTCACCTTCCGCATGGATTTCCATGAAGGCGTCATTGGCCGCTTGGAAGTAGACGTTGGCATCATTAGCAAATCGTCTATCCATGGGTGGCACGGGCGAGACGCTGATGATCTCGGCCAAGGCGCGGTTGGAATACCCTTTTTCAAAAGCTTGGGGGGATTTAAGCGCGGTATCATAGGCGCGGATGGCTGATTCCCACGCCATCCCGAAACGTTCTCGTTTGATGTACAGACGGGTAAGCGCCAAATTCACTTCGCACAACAAGAGACTTCGGTCATTTATATCGGGTGGAATTTGTTCGGCGAGCGCTAAACCGGCTACCAAATCTGTTTGTGCCGTGTCTAAACGATCCATGCTGAACCATGCTTGACCGCGATAGGTCAGGGCAAAGGCTTGGTTTTCAATATCCTGCTCGGCTTTGAAAGCGTCAAATGCCTTGCCGTAAAGCGTCAGGGCGCGTTTGAAATCCCCTTTGTTGCGGTAGGAATCGCCAATATTCATATCACAGATGGCTGCACGGATGCTGTTTTGAACTTGATTGTAGGCAGCCCGTGCCCGTTCAAAATGGTGAATGCTGACGTTGAGGTTGCCTCGAACCACTTCGATATACCCGATAACCTGTTCAACGCGCCCTTGATCGGCGAGATGGCCGCGCATACTGGCATCTTGAGCTAAGTTGGAGAGTCGTTGTCGGGCTTCGGGGTAGGGAAGTTTGCCGCCTTCCCATTGATAAGTGATTTCAAGGCACTTCGCTTGAAAGTCAGCTGTCGGCTCACGATCAAGCACGATGGTTATGGTCACAACGTTTACTCGGCGAATTTGATTAATAAAAAATGAAAGAGTTAGATTATAAGCGGCCTGCTGTCTCTATTCAACGCGATTTGCGATATTTGAAACGTATTGTAATCTCTTGAAATCTCAAACTCGTCACACTTCTGAGTAGGAAGTATAATTACGCCGAATTTGTATCAATACGATTGGAAAAGGATATTATGGCAGACAGCAGCATACAGGACTTGCGTGCGCAGGTTGATGTGATTAACCTGCAAATTCTCGAACTCCTCAATAAACGGGCAAATCTCGCCTCAGAAATCGGTAAGCTTCAGCAGCAAGCGGGAACTTCATTTTATGACCCACAACGTGAGTCGCAGATGCTGACCGCCCTCGAACAAAATAATAAAGGCCCCTTTAGCAACGAAACTGTCAAAGCCCTTTTTAAAGAAATATTTCGTGCGTCACTGGCTCTAGAAGAAAAAGAATCGAAGGCCAAAATTCTGGTACAGCGCAAAACCGCCGACGAACGCACCATCATTACGCTGCCTGACGGCGTGACCAAGATCGGCGATGGCAACTTCCAGATCATCAGCGGCCCGTGCGCTGTTGAAAGCTACGAGCAGATGGATGAAACCGCTGCGGTCTTGGCGAAGCGCGGCGTCAAGATTTTGCGCGGGATGGTCTTCAAACCCCGTACGTCACCCTACGACTATCAGGGTATGGGCGAACCCGGCCTGAAGATCGCACGGCAGGTCGCCAACAAGTATGGCATGTTCATCACCAGCGAAATCATGGACGCCAGCCAGATTTCCATGATGTCCGATTACGTCGATATTTTCTGGGTCGGCGCACGCAATATGCAGAACAGCTTCTTGCTCAAGGCGATGGGGCAGGTACGTCAGCCCGTCATTCTCAAGCGCGGTCTATCCGCCACACTCGAAGAATTCCTGTATGCCGCTGAATACATCGTCAGCAGTGGTAACCCGAACGTCATCCTCATCGAGCGCGGTATCCGTACGTTTGAGAAGGCCACCCGCAACACGCTCGACATCGGTGGTGTGGCGGTCATGAAGCTCGAGTCGCATCTTCCGATTGTTGTGGATATTTCGCACTCGGCGGGCCGTCGTGATATTGCCATACCGCTGGCGCGTGTCGCCAAGGCTAGTGGAGCCGATGGTTTGATGGTCGAAGTCCATCCCAATCCGCCGGTTGCCATGAGCGATGCCAAGCAGCAGCTTTACTTCAACCAGTTCAATCAGGTGATGGACGCCGTTGAACAGTTGAACATCGTGAGTGAGCCTGTTGCCACGAAATGAAGCCGCGTCACTCGTTGAAAACGCTGATCGGTCGGGGTGGTTCGTCTGCCCCGACCATTCCCCCTGATTTGAACATCACGATTCGTCGACAGCATCGCCGCAGCCTGATGATGCGCCCTGTTCCCGGCGGCTTCGAGGTTTATATTCCTCGCTGGATGCGTCCTGACAACCCCAAAGTGACGGAGTTCATCCAGTCCGGTCTGCAAAAGCTGGGGACTGAACCGCCGCCTATTCCGGTTGAACAGACCAGCCGTGAGGCGATCATTCAGATGGTCAGCGAATGGGCACAGAAGATGGGATTGCAGCCGAAGCGGGTAAGCTTCCGCAGTATGACGCGCAAGTGGGGATCATGTTCCAGCCGTGAGAATATCACCTTGAGTACGCGCCTGACGTGGGTTGCGCCGCATCTGGCCGAGTATGTGGTGGTACATGAGCTGGTGCATCTGCGGGTGTTTAATCATGGCAAGGACTTCAAAGCCATGATGAGCCACTATATGCCGGATTGGCAGGTGCGGGAAAAAGAGTTGAACGCAGTGCGATTTTAAACTGGCTTTCACGCCGCTTTAGGGTAGTCTCTCAAGCGACGATTAATCAGCTATGGCAATTTTCGGCCTGATGCGAGTTCTTTGTGGGTTCTCCCTCGTCATCGATTTTAAGTCTTTCACCGAGATCGAATGCATCGGACAGTATGAGCGCCCTGACATAGTCGCTCGCTGATTCGTAGCCCCGACGATGCGCGAGTTCTTCAATCTGTTTATAGGTCTTCAAGTTTAGCTGCAAATCGAATAAGTTCGTATTTGGTTTCTCAGTCATGGATTTTATCCTTATGTCTGATGGTGCTATTCTTATTCTACTTCAAAAAGCCTGAGCAGCTTCAACGCAACCTGAAGGTTTGTGCGCGTCAATGGATCACCGAGATCGACCTGATAGAGCGTTTTGAGGCGGTCAAGACGGTAATTCAACGTGCTGCGGTGAATGTGGAGCGTTTCGGCTGTTTGAACGCCGTTGCCGCCCGCGTCTAGGTAGCTTTCAAGCGTCTCAAAGAGATCGGTTTCGCCAGCTTCGAGCAAACGCCGCACCAGTGGAACGTAAGGGTTGGTGTCCAGCGTGTCCTTGCCTGCGCGGTACAACGTGTGGATATAGCCGAGATCGTCAAAGAATACGGCGCTGGCGTTGTTGTGTAGGCGGCGTGTAATATGCAGCACTTCCCGGCACTGATGATGCGCTGGACTGACGTTTTCCGCGCCCTGCTGCGTCCCGCTTATACCGACACGGAAGCTCAAGCCGCCGTTGATCTCATCCTGCATCTGGGCAATCATCTGTCGAACATCTTGATCGGCTTGGGTGAGCACGACAACCTCACCTGCGAACTGCCCGACCACTGCCCGCCAACCATGCAATCCAGCGAGGCGATTAACACGACGATATAACTGGAGCATTCGCTGGGTGTTGCGCTCATCGGTTTCGAGAACCAACATGACGTATTTGCCCGAAAGATCAAGCCCGTAACGCAGCGCTTGATCGGTCAGGATGACTTCACGGCCTGATTCGCTCTGGATGAGTTGAGAGAGCAAGTTGCCTTTGAGCGAGGCTTCCGCGCTTTGAACGGACTCTTGGTAGAGCATCATCAGGGCGGCCACCGTCGCGCCGATGTTGATGGCGATGCTGTCCAGATCGGTTAAAGGACGGTCATCAGCAATAATCCACACGTAACCGTAAATATCGCCATGTACGACAATCGGTGCCAGAATACGTTCCAGTTCGAGGCCGACATCTGGCATCTGTGGGATATAAACGGGGCGCAGTGTTTGGCGGATTTCGGGAAGGATGTTGCGTTCCTCTAAGGCAGAAACCAAACGCGGATCGGTGCGGCCTTCGCTGACGGTAAATCGCCGCGCTTCATCGACTGCTGCGACGTTGGCGCTGGCAAGGATTTCAAAACGTTCATTCTCGATGCTGATGGACTGACCGAGCAGGTTCGCCATTCGCGAAGCCAACTGCTTCAAGTCGCCACCATCCAGCACCAGTTGTGTCAAGCGCTGCTGAATATCGAGCGCGCCCGTGACCATCGCCATGTTTTCTTCGGCAATGCGCTCATTGGCAGCCTTTGCCATGTCAATAAAAGGCCGCTGGTATGAAATTTCGATGAGCGGAAAATCATTCTGGTCAGCCAGTTGGCGTAAGTCATCCGGCGCGTGGTCGATGTAACGTCCGACACTGAGCACTAGACCTGCGACGCCTTTATCGGCCATTTGCTGAATATACTGGCGCTGTTCTTCAGCTTTAGTCGGAATATTGTGTCCGGTGGTTAGGACGAGTTCGCCGCCATGCATCCAGCGTGGGGCGTCCGGAACGCTGGCGACGTGTACCCATGCAATCGGTTTGTTAAGGCCTTTCTCGCCTGCAACCAATTCCGCGCCTGCAAATTGCTCTAATTTCAGAACCTCGGCTACTGTCAACATGTTGGTCGTCTGCTTCAATTAAACAAAGGGCGAGTCTGAACTTTCAGCCCGCCCTCAATCCGTTTAACCTATTGTAACATGTCGAAAGGAGAATTTATGATTTGGGCGTGTGATCGTCTAGCCAATTGATCATCATCTTGGTTAAGCGTTCACGAAAAACTTTTGAGTTCAATATGTTCGTGCCGTGCAAACTGCCCGAATACAACTGCACACCTAGCTCACCGGTGGCCGACACCGCAAACTGTTTCACGCCCTGTGCGCTGGCGCTGTCTTTTTGCGAAGCGACGACTAATGCGGAACGGTCTTTCAAACCCTCGGCAATGAAATCCTTTGGGCGCAAACCAAAGTAATCCGAACCGGGGGAGAGGGCAATTGCCGTTACGCACGCTTTATCGTTGGCACAGCCGATCAAGGCTAAGTTTGAGCCGACACTGGCTCCGATGATGGACACCGCATCATCGCGGATGCCCGGTTGCTCCCGAAGCCAATCTAACCATGTTTGCACATCGGTAACCGCTAACGGCCAGTTGGTTACCCCACCTGTTTCACCGTGTCCACGCAAATCCACGTTGAGCACGCTGTAACCTGCATCCAATAATTTAGGTACAAACTCTTTCCATGATTGCCGAACATTCTGATACATATGCATGAGCACAACCACAGGCTTATCACCATCGCCGGGTGCAGCGTAATAATCTCCAACCAGCATGAGGCCATCGGACGCTGCAACTTTAACGAGTGTGGGTTCGGGCGTTGGTGTTGCGTCTTGAGCAAGCACTGGAACGATGATGAGCAGAAATAAGGTCAGCAGTAAGACTCGTTGAACCAATCTCATTCTTCACCTCTTTAAAGACTTGATGGCAAATATAAAAGGGGTCATGTAGACCCCAATTATTACTGGCTTATATACGGCAATCAAGCGATTCTAGTAGCACACATCCGGCAGAGTCGCGCATGGATCTTGCGGTGCTTGACCATAACGAATTTCGAAGTGTAAGTGTGGACCTGACGAATTACCGGTGCTTCCTACTCCACCGATCACCGAACCGGCTGGGATCATTTGTCCGCAGCGTACTGCAATCGAACTCAAGTGGCCGTAAAGGGTGAGGAATGGACCGTGCGCCAGCACGATCAAATTACCATAACCCCATGAATTCCAGCCAGAGAAAATAACCGCACCGCTGTTGGCCGCCCGCACAGGTGTACCGGGAGCCGCTGCACGGTCAATACCCGTGTGAATTGATGAGAAGCCACGTACATAGGTACCGTTGGGTAAGGGGTTAATCCATGCCGAACCGCCGCCGGGATTCTGAACATTGCCGCAGCTTCCCGGATCGCCCGGAGCAAATCCTGTCACAAAGCCTTGCTTGGCCGTGTCGCCTGAGCTATCGACTGTGACACCGGGATTCCATGTGATGTCCTCGCCCTTGCCCCCGGGAATGAAGATATAGCTGCCACTGGCAGGCACGGTATCAGGCGTTGCGCCGGAAAGATTGTTATATTCGGAGTCAATAACAGTATAAGGATCGCTAACTTTGTAGACTTCAGCCCACTCTTTGATGGTTTTCGTGCCGACAACCTGCAAATAAACACCATCGGTAGGAGGAATATTGAGCACGTCACCGGGACGTAATACCAAAGCATAGCGGCGGTTATTTGACCAAGCAATCGTCTCCGGTGTCAGTTTGAAACGCTCGGCAATAGAATAAATCGTATCGCCTTCCGCAGCGGTATACTGGATGGTTTCGCTGCGTGGACGATCCTGTTTGATAAAGGTAAAGGGACTGAAATTGTCGCGCTGCACAATCAACGGATTAGCCACATCAAGGTTTTGCGGCGGTGCCTGTAGGATGGCCTGAATGACGTCGGGGCTGATTGTGGGTGCGCCAGCCGGAACAAAGACCGGAACGGGTGTTGCCTGTACCAGCGTATTGGTTGGGATGATGGTTGCGCCAATCGAATTTTCGACGGTCGGCGCCAGAGCAGTCGGTGCTGGAGGCTTGGGTTGGTTGGGCAGCATCAGGACGACTGTAGTTGCTAGGGTTAATAACGCTGCAGCGATCAAACTGAGTAATCCAGCAGTACGCCGCCAAGGGGCAGTTTCGGCTGTTGAGTCCAATTGCACTTTCCGGATGCTGATTGAGGGGTTGGTATCAGCCAACGGATCAATTGGCGGCTCATGTATATTTTTGGGATCGACCATAAACTATCTCCAAATCATCTTACGAAATGCCCCCCACCGCCCAGAATGATAAACCCGCCTACTGTATATTAACAAGTCTGCGCATTTAACTATTGCTTTTATGGCCGTTTTATTTTCCGCTCCATTGCGGCGTTTGTTTGGTCAGCATAGCCTGAGCACCAATCTCAAAATCCTGCGACCGAATTAAGATGCTCTGTGCCCAAGCTTCAAGCTGCAAACCCCGCTCTGTGTCACTCATTCCATCAATGACACGCTTGGCATAACTGACCGCCAGCGGAGCCGCTTGCGCCAGTTCGGCAGCCAACGATTCCCCTTTGATCATCAAGTCCTCGGTGGGAATAACCGCGTTGAGAATTCCCCAGCGCTCGGCATCGTTTAGATCAAAGTTTTTACCTGTCATGATATATTCCTTAGCCCGTGCGACACCTGCTAAACGCATCAGGCGGGTTGTGCCCCCCACATCGGGAATAATGCCTAAGCGGGTTTCCGGCATGCCGATTTTTGTGCCGATGGCTGCAATACGAAAGTCGCAGGCTAAAGCAATCTCGAAGCCCAAGCCGAGGCAGTAACCGTGTAAGAGCGCGATGATTGGAAGACTGCACCGCTCAATCTTGTTGGTTACACTTTGATAGGCAGCAGTCAGTGGAAAAAGATTATCGCGCCAATGTTCGCCAAATTGATTAGACGACTCGAAAAAAGACGCCACATCTATGCCAGCGGAAAAGCCGCTGCCTTCACCACGAATGAGCACCGCTCGAACGCCGGTCGATTTTTCAGCTTCGTTCATGGCTGCGTCCAGATCCATCATCATTGACCAGTTGAGCGCGTTACGCTTTTCGGGACGGTTCAGAATTATTTCGAAGATGTGATCGCGCTGTTGAGTTTGAATAAAAGAACTCATTTTTACTCCTCACAAGAATGTCGTTTGGCTCACTATAGTATCGTGTGTCGGTGAAGACTAAAATGCAAACGATCAACTTTTAGGGATGAAGTAAATTGGAAAGGAGATACGCAATGACCAATCCTGATCCCCAATACTTGAAGAACGAACAATATAAAGATTCAAGCCGCTTGCAGGCACGGGCGCGCTTACACGCGGACTACAGCAGTAATCCTTACGGGTGGTTTGAGTGGATGTTTGATTTGTATCAGGATTTGCCAGAAAATGCCCGTGTCCTTGAATTAGGCGCCGGGGCAGGTTGGTTGTGGCTCAAAAATGGACGGCGTATCCCATCAGGTTGGCAGATTGCGCTTTCTGATTTTTCGGCAGGGATGGTCGAAGAACTGCGGAAGAACTTCGCGCCAATACCACGACCATTTGAATTTGCCGAGATTGATATTCAAGATATTCACTACCCAGACCACACGTTTGACGCGGTGATTGCAAACCACATGCTCTACCATGTGCCGGATCGACCCACAGCAATTGCCGAAGTGCGCCGTGTGCTGAAGCCGGGTGGCATACTATTTACCGCAACAAACGGTGAACATCATTTGCAGGAAATGCACCGGATCATGGCGCGATTTGGTTTTCAGCCCGAGGATTATCTTGGCGGATTTGCCTCGGTCAAGGGCTATACACTCGAAAATGCGACGACCCAACTCGAGGCGGCTTTCGAACAGATTGAACTGCATCGCTATGACGATACGATTGTACTGACCGAACCGAAACCGTTGGTGGATTACATTTTATCGTTCCCCGTCGAATTCAGTGCGGAGCGAATTCGCGCCTTACAAACCTTCGTGAAGGCTGAATTCAATGACGATGGCAAGCTCATGATTACAAAGGACATGGGCGTGCTCATCGCCCGCTGAGAAACAACTTGTTATCTCAGACAATAGATCACAGCGATGAAGTGTAAGGCGCTGCCGGTTAGCACGAACAGATGCCACAGTTCGTGATGTCCAAGTAAAGGGTGCGGATTAGGCTTTTGGAAGCCGAACACCAATGCGCCAATTGCAAAGACAATACCACTGGCGGCTAGAAACAAAACGGCATTCGGCGGGATCATGGCGATAACCGCTGGCGGCGCGATCAGTACGACCGAAGCCATCAACATGTAATAGAGCAGGGAGAAGACCCCGGGCTTGGTCAGAAAAAAGAGTTTGTAGATGACGCCACCAAGGGCTAATGTCCAGACGATGATGAGCAGTATCCAGCGCCATTCGCCTTGAATGACAGTTAGGCAGAAGGGCGTGTAGCTGCCTGCAATCAAGCCATAGATTGCGGCGTGATCGAAACGTTCGAGCCAGAGAAGCTTCTCTTTTGAGCCGTGCGATAAATGATAGGTGGCGCTGGCGATGTAGAGGGTAATCATGGTCGTCCCATAAATCAGAGCGGCCACCAGTTTTACCGGATTGCCCCATGTTAGAAGGATGAGCCAGAACAAAGCTCCGGCTGATAAAACAGCACCCGTCAGATGTGTAAAGCCATTTACCGGTTCACGAAAGCGCTGCATCATGGCAAATTGTTCCCCGCGAACTCATGGATGGTGTTGTACGATCTGTCTTCTCACTCCTACGCGCGAAAGGTCAAAATTGTTCTAAATTCAATGATGATCGGAAAAGGAAAAACCTTATCCTTAACCGGAATTCGATAGGGTGCTAACTCCAACGGACTGGGTTGCCTGTTTCAACGGAGATGGTCAAAATTTGGGTGAGCGGCCCCAGAATATAGGCAAAGTAATCGGTATCTACAAGGCGCTGTTCGACATGCATGTGACGCGGGTATTCCTGTGTCGTGCCGAACTCAGCCCGCTTGAAGACACGAATAGGCGTTGCTGAAATAAACTTTTTGCCTGTATCGAGATCGGTAAATTCGAATTGATCAGCGCGGTCAAGTTCTTCCGATTCGAGCTGCTGTTGTTCAATATGCATTGCCCGGAAGAGTTCCCGATTTAAGTCCCAAACGTCGCGGATGAAGAAGCCTTTTTCATCAAAACCTAAACGCAATCCGGTACGACCGTCCCAGCTAAACATGCCTTCTTCACTTTGCGCGGTAGACTGGATGACTTCTTTGGTATTGGAGTCGACGAGGAAGGTTTTCGAGATACCGTGCTGCGACTTAAAAAAGTTCAGTTCTTGGAGGGCGAGAGCGGCAGCTTCGGCGGACATCGTGCCATGATTTTCCGTGGGAAGCTGTTTGTGGAGTGTTGGAAAATGATCCCAACCGATTTGTTCTAGCGCGTCAACAAAGGCGCGATAATCATTCCAGTCGGCAATATAGATATTGGCGTAATCCATGTACGGGTGTTTGCAGCAGGTAGCCAACCATGTGTCAAATTCATCCGATTTGCTGTCATCATCCGTATCGGACATGCGAACAGCGGGGAAACCGTCATCATCGATATAAAAATCATCAGGAAACGGGCAGAGTTTTGTTTTCGCTAACTTGTAACAGGTACACATCACGCTGGCATCAAGCCCCATAGCAGACCTCTTCTATTGTGTTACGCAAAGTGTAACGATCTGACTAAGAAATTACCAAATTTAAAAAACGGAGTACAATCGAATGTATATCGTAGGCTGTCCCCCCACTTTCTGGGGATAGTAACGATAATCGTTTTTGTTATCCTTAATCGTAAAGAAAGTAACATTAATCTAACATCATACAGGACTTTTCATGAATAGCAGTTTTCTTGAAGCGGGTGAATTTCAATACGGGTGCTATAAAGTCCAATATGTTGAATGGAAGAATGATGAATGGATTGGTACCGGCTTTTGGCTTCAAGCGACTGTTACAAATAAGCGCTTGATGGTGTTTCCTGAACTTGGTGTCTATCCTCAAGATTACGAAACCATTTCTCCCTCTGACATTATGAAGGTGTGGAATGTGTCATTGGCAGGACGCGACGGCATTTTGATCCGTCTGCGTGATAACCGCTGCCTGCACCTCTTGGTGGATTGGAGCCAAGGCAGCAAGCTGGTGCGTGACATCGACAAGATGTTGATTTCGCCAGTTAAACCCCGGATTTCCCCGCGATTGCTATAAGTAGTAGGATCGTTCCGACTAAATACCGATTCGTTTTGGCTGGTGAGCGGCGCTATAATCCCTAGGTATCCTGATTTCATGGCTGAAGGAATATATTGTGTGGGATGAAAATGCGCTTCTGCTACCGGGTGAATGCAAATTGGGGCGCTATCATGTGGCTATTTTGCGACGCAGTTCTTCAGGCTGGGTGCCGACCACGCCACCTGTGAACGTGCTGGTCACGAATTATCGACTGCTTCTACACCCACAGACGCGACGCCAGTATCAACCGGCGGTTATTCCCAGCCATTTCGTGACCCACGTAGGTAAGGCTGAAATGGGTTATCATCGCGGGGTTCGAATCGAACTCAAAAATGGGATGCGCCTTTACATGACCATTAACTGGAGTGAGAGCGACGAACTCACGGAAACGGTCAAGAAAATGTTGACTTCGCCTATAGGGAACACGTTTATTCCGCATCCGCCACAGGAAGACTTAAACCGCCTAATTGAATTTATCAGTCATATGTGAGCCTGATTATTCATCAGGCCGTTTTCCCGTAAGTCTTAGAAAAGCGATAGCTGTTTCGGCGGGCCGGAAGGCGGCGGTTCGGTTTTGTTATCCGGTTTGGTCGATTTTCCCCGCTGCGCTTTGACCTCGGCAATGACTTCCAAAATGCGTTTAAAGTCGGCTTCCATTTGCGGTTCGAGACTCGGATTGCGGAGTACTGCCGCCGGATGAAAGAGGGGATAATACGCACGTCCGTCCTCGTATTTCGGGTGGCCGTGAATTTGTGTGATTTTGCCGTTGGGGAAGTAGCGTGCCATGCTAAAGCGCCCCAGCGTGACGATAATCAACGGATTGATTACTTCGATTTGACGATCTAAATAAGGTTTACAGGCAATAATTTCGTCAGGCAGTGGATCACGGTTATCCGGCGGGCGGTGCTTGACGACGTTGGTGATAAACACCTGATTACGGTTCAGGTTGATGAGCTTGAGCATCTTTTCGAGATAGTCACCGGAACGCCCGACAAACGGCAGACCTTTTTTGTCTTCGTTGAAGCCGGGACCTTCGCCGATGAACATGATTTCGGCATTGGGATCGCCTGCGCCCGGTACAGGGTTGGTCGTGCCTTGCCAGAGGCGGCAGGCTTTACAGACCTTAACTTCGGCAGCAATGGCAGTCAGTACAGCGGCGCGATCTTCTGTCATGGGACTATCCTTTCGTGTTCAATCCTGCCCTCAAGAATATCAGGCTGAAACAGAAGTGCAAGGGCTATGCGTCCTATGATATTTGTGGCAGTTTGTCCGCTGAAATGCGCTTGAATGGCCAAGACAGGGAGTTGTCCACTATAAGTTTCATTCTATTGATGACAAAGCTAATGCGAACTTTGTGAGGGTAATGCTAGTTCAGTATTTGGACTCCCGTCAGCAGAGGTTGTTTCTGCCCTCTATAGAATAACAGCCCTTGAGACAAACAATGTCATTCATACTCTTGCACTGCTGACACGATCCCGGTCGCTCGAATGTGCAAAGATTAAGCTTGTTTCCAAGTTTTAGAATTATCGTTATACTTCGACCACTTTAGTAAGTGAACCAAATTATTCGCTGAGGTTTTTATGACTGAATCGCCTCCAGTGGCTTTGGAAGTGCGTGGCTTGACGAAGCGCTTCCCCGGCGTACTGGCAAATGATCACATTGACATCAAACTCTTTAAGGGTCAAGTGCTGGGCTTGCTGGGTGAAAATGGTGCTGGCAAATCCACGCTGATGAACTTGATTTACGGACTGTACGCGCCAGATGAAGGCGAGATTCTGGTGAATGGAAAGGCTGTTCACATTCGGAACGCCAACGATGCGATTGCCGCCGGTATCGGCATGGTTCACCAGCACTTCCAACTGGTACCAATTCTGAGCGTGACCGATAACATTATGTTGGGCAATGAATCGCTGAGTGCTGGCGGATTTCTCAACCGGCGAGCGGCAAAGCAGCGCATTTTGGACATCTCGAAGCAGTACGGTTTGGATGTTGATCCTGATGCTCTCATTCAAGACTTGCCTGTTGGTGTACAGCAGCGCGTCGAAATCATCAAAGCGCTCTACCGCAAGTGCGACATCCTGATCTTGGATGAACCGAGCGCGGTGTTGACGCCACAGGAAACGGAAGGCTTGTTCGGCATTATGCGGACGCTGCTTTCACGGGGCGTGAGCATTATTTTCATATCACATAAGCTGAAAGAAGTACTGGAAATCTGCGACCGGATCACGGTGCTACGTTTGGGCAAAGTGGTAGGTGACGCCGATCCCAAGACCTCCACTGAAGAGTCATTGGCCTCGATGATGGTCGGGCGAAGTGTGATGCTGCAAGTTGATAAAGGTCCCGTCCACATCGGGGAAGAAGTGCTGGCGATCCGCGACTTATGCGTAAGAGATGATCGTAGGCTGATGGCGGTTGATCATTTGTCGCTGGATGTGCGTGGTGGCGAAATTCTGGGTGTCGCAGGAGTACAAGGTAACGGGCAGACTGAACTAGTCGAAGCGATCACTGGACTGCGGACAATTGAGAGCGGTCATGTCCTGATCCAATACAAAGATGTAACCCATTCTAAACCCCGCGCGGTCACCGAGGCAGGCGTGGCTCATGTGCCCGAAGACCGGCGCAAGAACGGCATGGTGTCGACCTTCCCAATCAAAGACAATATGGTACTGCAAACCTACTATATTGGGCCGTTTAGCATCGGTATTCTGGCAAACGAAAAGGCGAAAGATGAAAACGCGCGGAAGCTGGTCAAGCAGTACGACGTGCGGACGCCGAGCATTTATACGAACATCGGCAATCTTTCGGGAGGTAACCAGCAGAAGGTGATTATCGCCCGTGAATTTTCGCGTGATAACCGCCTGCTGGTCGCGGCGCAGCCCACCCGCGGTTTAGATGTGGGTTCGATTGAGTTTATTCATAAGCAGATTGTGGCGATGCGTGATGCTGGTATGGCGGTGCTCTTGATTTCAACGGAACTGGACGAAATCTTCTCACTGTCTGACCGGATCGCGGTGATGTACGCCGGAAAAATTATTGACACGCTTCCGATTGAAGCGGCAACCCGCGAATCGGTTGGTTTGCTGATGGCTGGTGTGAAGCGCGACAAATCAGAAAAGGTAGCAACTCATGACTGAAGGTACTTTACGCGCTTCGAGGACTCCCAACGCGTTTGTGAAGCAGTGGGCGCGGATTTCTCCGGCGTTGGTGCCGTTGTTCGCGGTCATCACAGCACTGATTATCAGTATGCTGTTTATCCTGATCACCGAGCTGCTGGTTCAAGGCCATGTGGATGTCGGGCAAGTCTTAAACACGACCGGCACGGCCTACAACGGTTTGTTAGAAGGTTCAATCGGCGTCACACTGAGCAATACGCTTCACAGCGATGATCTTAATTTAGCCAAACAATATGCCGCCAATGTGCCGGACCTGACCCCGCGCAAACTGACTATCGCGGCACGAGTGCTGGATGAAACCGCAGCAGCAGGTGTGCCGAATGTCGCTCGATATGGTGAAGAACTGAAGCGGCATTCATCGCTAACGGATGATCAAATCAAGGAGTTGGGCAGTATTATTCCTGAGATTGCTGCCTTTGGTGATGAAAAACTGCTGGGCATGCGGCCCTTGCTAGAAGGTTTGGGCAAGCTGCCACGCGCAGACGCTAATGCGCTGGTCACGAAATATGCCGCAGTTGATACGCTAGACGCAGACGCCCGTACCGAAATTAACGATAAAGTGCCTGCTGCAAAAAACATCAGTGATGCAGATCTTTTAGCGCAGCTTAAGGTCATTCAGGAGAATGGCTTTGTGAAGATGCAGCGCTGGTTGGAACAGCTCGATGTACTTTCAAAGGAAGAATTGAGCAGTACATCACCTGCAGCGCAGGACATCGCAGTGCTCGCTACACAGGACATGGCGAAGGTACGCGATTGGGTGGCAATGGTCGATACAGTACAACAACTGGGCATCAACAACTTGCCAGCCCTAGCGGAACAGCTTCGCATGGTCAAGGCGCTGTATGACCGTAAAGTGTTCACCGATACGAATGTCAACAACGGTCTGACTAATGAACTCGGTACCGTACTCCAGAATAATTACATCATCCTACGTCCGAACAATCAAATGCTGGTTGATCCCAAACCGGGGTTGACGGGCACGATTCTCGCTGAGAATAAGACCCCCGATGATCCAAGTGATGATAACAAGATTGACGCGGTCTACCTGAAGCTCGGTGATAAGGCGTTGATTTTCTATCCGGCCACACTGGAAAGTATGCTGGTGCGCTCGATTCCATTTGTGATCGCAGGGTTGGCCGTGGCACTGGGTTTCAAAGCAGGTTTGTTTAATATCGGCGCGGAAGGGCAGCTTTACGCTGGCGGCATCCTGACGGCATGGGTAGGCTTCTCGCCATTGTTCGCGAATTTGCCCCCGGTGCTGCACATTGCGCTGTGCATCATTATGGGGATTATGGGCGGTATGTTATGGGGCGCAATCCCCGGCATCCTCAAGGCCTATACGGGCGCTCATGAAGTCATCAACACGATTATGTTGAATTTCATCGCCATCAATCTAGTGGACTGGCTGATTAAATCCAAAGATCCCGTGATTCTGCTCGATACGACGGCGAGTGTGCCGCGTACACCGTATTTGGTTGAGGGGGCCAAACTGCCGACGTTTAACACGATTTCGCCTGTTTGGTTCGTGCTGGCCGGTATCTTCATCTTGCTGCTGGGTTTGTGGCAGAAGCGCGAAGCGATCCGTGAGAAACCCACACTGGCCATCCGCCCGATCATCTATGGCATTCTGGTGTTTGTGCTGGGCATGCTGTTAGCTTGGGTGAGCGTGAACGGGCAGCTTCATGTCGGTCTAGTATTAATGGTGGTGGCGGTCTGGTTCACCGAATGGTTCCTTGACCGTACAACACCCGGCTTTGAACTGCGAACTGTAGGCGCAAATCCGGATGCAGCACGCTACGCCGGTATGAACGTCCGCTGGAACACGGTGCTGGCGATGGCGCTGAGCGGTGCGCTAGCCGGTCTGGCAGGCGGCATCGAAATTGCGGGCGTACATTTCAACATGACGCCGGGGTTCTTCGGTGGTGTCGGCTTCGACGCTATTGCAGTGGCACTTCTGGCGCGGAACAATCCTCGTAACATGATTACCGCCGGTTTGTTGTGGGGCGCGTTGATTTCCGGTGGCGGTTTGATGCAAACGCGTGCTGAAATTTCCATCGATCTGGTCAAGATCATTCAAGCATTGATTATTATGTTCATCGCGGCAGATGCGATTATTCGTTTCCTGTGGCGCGTGCCCGAGGCAAGTGCGGAAGAAAAAGAGCGTACGCTGTTCGCTGCCAAGGGCTGGGGAGGCTAAATCATGACGACGACTTCACCCTCACTGATCCCGATCACAACCGCTGAGGAAAGCTGGCGTAACCGCATCAAGATTACGCGGATGGGCGTTTTTGCGGTGTTGTTTATCTTACTCGGCGCATGGGTATTGATTTCCGTACCGCGAAACGTTGCGCCTGATGTCACTACATTGTTGACCATTGATGCGACGGGTTTACAGGGTATTCCCGTTCCAACATTGGGCTTTGCTGTACTGGTTGCGCTGCTCTATATCGGAGGCGGAGTCTTTGCGCTGCTGCCCGTGCCTGCTTTGAAGCGCTTCAAATTCCCTTGGCTGTTGATCAACGGGCTGCTGCTGATTCCGCTGATGCTGGTGATCATTGCGGCAGGGAGCAAGACCAATATCACGGTCATGTTCACCGAGAGTTTTCGCCTGTCAACGCCGATTATCATGGGGGCGCTGGCGGGTTTGTGGGCAGAAAGTTCTGGCGTAACCAACATCGCCATTGAAGGTATGATGCTGACCGGCGCATGCATCGGCTTTGTGATTTACACCTTGCTGACCAACACCGCAATGGACTTGCCTCTGGCCCAGTTGATCTCGGTTGGGGCAGCGGTAATTGCCGGCGCATTGATGGCGGCGCTCCACGCATGGTTATCGATCACGTTTAAAACGAACCAAGTTGTGAGCGGAACGGTTATCAACATTCTTGCCATTGGTTTGACCAGCTACTTGCGCCGTGAAGTGCTGATTAGCTCTGAGGCTACCCGCAGCACTCTAGCGCCGATGCCGATACCGGGATTGAGCAATTTGCCTGTGGTCGGGACTGCACTGTTCAATGGCAAGCCAATCTTTTACAGCATGATCATTCTGGTGATCATCAGTCACCTTGTCTTGTACTATACCCAATGGGGGTTACGGACGCGGGCGGTGGGTGAAAATCCACACGCTGCTGATACGCTCGGTATCAATGTCATTCGCAACCGCTGGATCAACGTGATTATCAGCGGGATGATCGCTGGCTTGGCAGGGGCATGGTTCACACTCGAAACGAATGGTACCTTTGATGACAACCTGACCGCCGGACGTGGATTTATCGCGCTGGCGGCCATGATTTTCGGTAACTGGACGGCCTTCGGGTCGGCGGCTGGCGGCCTGCTGTTTGGCTTTTCTGAGGCGCTCGGTCAGCGTTTCCAGTTCTTAGGTGTGCCCATTCCAGCACAGTTCTTGCAGATGGTGCCGTACTTGGTAACGATTATCGTGCTGGCAGGATTGATCGGTAAGGCCCGTCCGCCCAAGGCTGATGGGGTTCCGTTTGAGAAAGAGTGACGACGCTGAACGTCTCTTCGTAACAAGTTGTTATGAGCCGCCACTTGAATATCTAGGTATAATGGGCGACCTATGACATAACAATGAATTCAACAGGTTACTTTGTCGCTCAAGCTTCACTTCGAGATTCGCCGTGTTGAAGCACATGAACGCCCCTTAGTGGCCGCTTTTCTAGAGGCTCACTGGGGCGCGGTGCAAATTATTAGCCGTGGTCGTATCCATGAGGCTGATACGTTGCCTGCGTTCATCGCTATCTGGGATGAACAACTGGTGGGCTTGGTGACCTATCACATTAACGATGGGGCGTGCGAAATCGTCTCGCTAGACAGTTTGATCGTGCGAATTGGCGTCGGAACAGCACTGATTGACGCTGTGGTTCATGAGGCTGCTCAGGCAGGCTGCCAGCGGATTTGGCTCATTACCAGCAATGACAATCTTTCGGCAATGGGCTTTTACCAGCGGCGTGGATTTCGACTGGTCGCGGTGTACCAGAACGCAATTGATGCGGCGCGTGAGTTTAAGCCTACTATCCCCTTAATCGGTATGGATAACATCCCCATTCATGACGAGATTGAGCTTGAGTTGTGGCTTTGACCCCTAAAAACTTGAGTCTTGCTGAAATAAATTCCCGTTTATAGTATGAGTAATTGTTTGATAGCCACTCGCAAGGTCTTAGTGATTGAATTGCTGGCTAGACTATACATGAATTATGAGTAGGGGATAACAACCACATGATTGAATTTATCATCTCTAAAGGGCCAATTATCGGCTATTTGCTGATTTTCGGCATAATCTTTGCCGAGTCAGGGCTGTTGATTGGTTTTTTCCTGCCGGGTGATAGTCTTCTGTTCACGGCGGGCTTTTTGGCGTCAGAAGCGGGTAAAGAACTGTTGGTGAAGCTCAACCTGCCTGCGAATGAGCCATTTTTCTCGCTTCCCCTTTTAGTTGTTGGATGTTTTGCGGCGGCGGTGATTGGTGACAGTGTCGGTTATACCTTTGGTCGTCGCGTCGGGCGGCGCTTGTTCCAGCGCGAGAATTCACGTTTGTTCCATAAGAAGAATCTGATTAAGGCGCAGGAATTTTACGAAAAGCATGGTGGCAAGGCGATCGTGCTGGCGCGCTTTGTGCCTGTCGTCCGTACTTTTGCCCCGATTGTGGCTGGAATCGGTGATATGCACTACACGCGCTTTGTGATGTTTAATGTCGTCGGTGGCTTTTTCTGGGCGGTCGGCGTGACCGTTGCGGGTTACTTCCTCGCAGCCATTATCGGGCCGGATAACATTGACAAGTATCTGCTGCCGATTATCGTCCTGATCGTTCTGGTCTCGGTTGCGCCACCCGCTTATCACCTGTGGAAAGAACGCCAGCAGGAAAAGAAGCAGGCGTCTATTGCTGAAGCTAAGAGCTAATAGCGGCAACAACTAAGGCATTTCGAAACAAAGCATGTATAAGAAGAGGCCGGGAGTAAACCCGGTCTTTTTGTTTCCGACAATTCTATTTCTAGGAGGAAAATCTGCATGCCTGTCCCGTTACATAACCCCGAAAAGAGTTTAGGCGAGACACTTCGTGACACGATCAAAGCCATCACCAAAGACCATATCAGCCTGCGTGAACTGTTGGAACTGATTGGCGAACAGGGTTTACTGGTTTTCTGTATGTTCCTGACCATTCCGTTTTTGCTACCTGTATCCATTCCCGGTGTGAGCACAGTTTTCGGCCTCGTCATCACGCTCATTGGCATCGGTGTGGCCCTCAACCGTGTGCCTTGGCTGCCGGGGCGCTTGATGAACCGTACCATTGAGCGGGTGCATTTGGTCCCCGCCCTCGAACGCGGCGCAAAACTATTCACCCGATTGGATAAGCTGGTACGTCCGCGCTGGCTGGCACTCACACATGGCGCGACGGTTAACCGTATGAATGGCTTTCTGTTGGTGGGCTGTGCTTTGCTGTTGATGGCTCCCTTCGGACTTATTCCTTTTTCCAACACGCTGCCTGCGGTCGCTATCCTGTGCTTAGCCGTTGGCATGCTGCAGCGGGACGGCATCTTCGTTATATTGGGTTATTTGACGCTGCTGGCGACAACAATCTACTTTGGATCGTTATTCGCTGCTGCTGTGGCAGCCGGTAAAGGAATCGGTTCTCTGCTCGCCTCATAGAACGTCAATTCATGGGATGGCTGTTCCGGTGACGAACTTAGTTCTCAACGTTTCCGACAGCAATCACTTGCTGCCAGAGACCGCCATCCCATTCCGCTTCAACTCGATAACAACCTGCTTTGGATACCCACACATTGGATGGGAAGAACACCCAATTTCCTGTGCCTTCCGCGAATCCGCCCGGATGCTCAGGATTGAGTGTCGCGTGATCGGTTAGCTCGTTCTCACCCACTACGAAATACATCGGGCTGTTATCCGCCACGTTGAAGGCTCTGAGGTGGACTTCTCCCTGATACGAATCCGCTATAAACCACGCTACCTTGGTTGACCACCAGCCCTTAAGCTGCGAATCAGTTTGATAGTGCTGATTGGGCACGAACAGAACACCTTTCGAGCCGCTGCCTGCGCTGGGCATGGCGATCCAAATCGGCCATGTGCCGACAGCATGAGGAATATTGGGAGCAATCGCCATCGACTCTGCTAGCACACCACAATTGGTTGGCGCATAATCCATTGTCGCTGCGACTTCTACAGTGGGCGTAGGCGTAACCGATAAGGATGCTAGACGTTGCGTGATCTGAGTTGCGAACAGTATCGAGAAGGTGAATACTAACGTAATTGTCAAAATGAAGGTATGCTTTGCCATACGGCCTCCAACTATTTAGCCGTCGATGTTCATTGTGTTACTCCGCTCGACTGATGTCGGTTCGATACGAAGTTCAGCTTTTCTTCTACAGCTAGAGCAACCTTCCTGTCTGTCCTGCGTAATGGCACAATAGCAACGTTTGCACAAAATCAGGAATCAGTATGACCCAAATCAACTTCTACTTACGGTATGCCTTCCGCAATTTGTGGCGCAGCCGTCGATGGTCAACTTTCGCGCTGTTTTCAGTTGCCGCAGGGGTGGCGACTGTAGTGGCGCTGCGCAGCTTGGGGTTAGCAATTGGCGATTCGCTGACCAGCAACGTGCGTTCCAGCCTCCATGGAGATATTTCGCTGGATATGGGCGGCGATGGTGGTTTCAACTTTGGTGATCCAAATGATGAGAGCGGATTCACTGAAGCCGACATCGCCAAAATCCAAACATGGGCGCAGGAGCACAACGCCAAAGTTTCGGCCTCGACTCAAGCGGGTAATATCCAAGTGACAGGTTTGAGTTTTAATACTGTGGGGCGGCCACAACTCATTACCAGTTACTTCATTGATCCCAAGACCTATCCGCCAACCGATGATATTCGAGCTGTTGAACCGGCGGGAATGCCAATCAGTCAGTTGTTCCAAGGTGGGAACGAGATCGTCATCAGCGATAACATGGCGCAAAACCAAGGGATCAAGCTGGGTGATACCGTACGTGTCAGCGGGACGGAAGAGGAATTTGTCGTGCGGGGGATTGTTCCGACCAGCACTGAAGCCGGACTGCGAAATATCTTTGCCGCGTTTTTCGGCTTTGCCTATTTCGACCAATCGATGAAGGCGAAACTGCCCGCACCAAAAGATGCCTCCACGATAGCTGTGGTCTTGCAAGATAATTCGCCCGAAGCGATTGAGCAGGCGCGCCAGCAGCTCGATAATTTGCTGCGGACTGACCATTACTATCAGACACAAACGGTTCCTGAAGAGATTAAGAACAATCAGCAAATCGCCGATGTCCTCGGCAGCTTCATAGTGGTGCTCGGTTTAGGCGCGTTGCTAATCGGTGGCGTGGGCATCATGAATACCATGCTGGTCTTGATGCGGCGGCGTACCGATGAAATCGCAGCGCTCAAAACCTTTGGCTTGAAAGGCCGGCAGGTCGCGGCGATGTTTATGGCGGAAGCTATCCTGCTAGGCTTCGCGGGCAGTTTATTAGGCGGAATCTTCGGTGTCTTGCTGAGCAGTCTCGCCAACGCATATGGTCAAATGCTGATTCAACAACCGTTAACATGGCGCATCTATCCGCAGGCTATCGGCTTCGGCGCGGTTGTGGGTATGTTGATTACGGTAGTGTTCGGCATCATCCCAGTACTGATCGCGGTCAAGGTACGTCCTGCGATGATCCTGCGTCCCAACGAAAACACCGTGCCTCGTTTGGGCTGCCTGCAATCCATCGGGATGATATTACTGGTGGTGATGGCGCTGGGTTTCATTGCGGGGCAGATGCTGCAACCGGCCTTTAGTGTGGCGTCCGGATACGCCCCAAACCCGTTTGTGGTCGGCATCGTTGGTGTGGCCGGCACGCTGCTGATCCTTGGCATCTTAATCGGCTTGCTGTGGATCATCGTCTGGATCATCGGTAAGCTGCCTGCGTTCGGCAGTATTGATCTGCGTCTGGCGCTACGTAACTTGACCACCCACCGTACCCGTACCGCGACGACTTTGCTGGCCTTAGGAGCGGGCATGTTCGCGCTGAGCAGCATTGCTTTCTTCGGTGCAGGCATCCGGCAGTTGATCCAGTTCACTTTGAGCGAACAACTCGGCGGTAATGTCATGGTCTTTGCGGTGCTACCTGCGAATATCTCAAACCCTTTGATTGACAATGTGCTTTCGAGGCAAGAAGGAGTGGTCTCACGCACACGCTACCAGAGCGGTTTCGGCGTTATCCGTACGGTCGATGGTCAACAGGTGCAAGCGCCTGATACGGTTCAAGTTCCCAGTCGCCCCGGACGTCGCGGTTCAGTCGAGATGGGGGATTACAGCTTGAGTGTTGGCGCACGGGACACCACTGCGGAAACGATGTCATCCGGCGTGCTAATCGCTGGCCGCGCCCTGACTGCGGCTGACAACGGTAAGACTGTTGCAGTGCTGCAAAGTTTGGATCGGCTTCAACCTCTGAATATTCACGTGGGAACGCATATCGGCGTCGAGATCAACGACAAAATCACTGACTTTGAAGTGGTCGGTTTGACGCAGGGTACGAATGCCAGCAACTTTAACATGGGTGGTGCCTTGGGCGGCGAGATGCAAATTCCCAATGGTGTTATTGGCGGCGGTACAACCTCCGTTCCATTCACAATTGTGAAGGTGCAGACTGAAGCCTTGAATAAGGTGCTGCTGGCACTCAACTCGATCCCGCTGGTGTACTCCATTGACATTACCTTCATTGATAACATCATCGGTCGGTTCATCAATATGATGAGCGCAATTCCGATCCTTGTGGGTTTGTTGTCTCTGGGCGCGGCGGCGGTCATCATGGCGAATACGGTGGCTCTGGCGACGTTGGAACGACGTCGACAGATCGGTATCTTGAAAGCTGTCGGCTTGAAAGGGCGGCGGGTCCTCATCGTCATGCTGCTGGAAAACACTCTGGTGAGCTTGCTCGGCAGCCTGCTCGGTATCGGCCTGAGCGCGTTAGGCATTAGCATTATGACGACCTTTAGCAGCAGCATCTCGCAGATTATTCCGCCGGACGCGACCCCGGTAGCGATTGCGCTGCTGGTGGCGGCGGTCTTGATCGGCTGGTTGGCGACCATTTTGAGCGCACGTTCGGCCATCGGTGAGCATGTGACCAGCGTACTGCGCTATGAGTAAACCTCAACGCATATTTAAGATGGATTTAAGGTGGATTTGAGAGGCGATTAAAACGCCTAGTTGATTGTGAATGTATTCTCAAAGTGTCGGAAACAAGCAATGGAGAATATACATGAACTCAACTAAACAATCCACCATTTCATCGACCATCGTTGGGGCAGCGATTGCCCTCATTATCGTCACGGGGCTTATTCATTTGGTAACTGCTCCGGATGATTTTAGTGAGGCAGCCTATAAAGGCGCGATGTTCGTCGCGAATGGCTTTGCTGCATTGATTGCCCTCGCTGTCGTGACCGGACTTATCCATCTGACCATCGCGCCTGATTACTTCAGTGTGACGAGTGTAGGTGCTTTGTTTGTGGTGGATGGCATTGCCGCATTGATCGCTGCTTTGGGTATCTATCGTGGTTCAAAGACATGGGGCTGGGGGTTAGGCCTTCTGGTGACCAGTGCGGCAATAATGCTGCGTCTTCTCAGCCTCACCGTTGGCCTGCCCGGTCTTGGAGTCGAACAATCATGGTATGAACCGATTGGCGTGCTATCATTACTGGTTGAGGGTGCATACATCGTACTGGCACTGCGAGTTCTCTTCCAAAACATGACGTCACAGCCGAACGAACCGCGTTTGACAGCGGCTCGATAAATCGTAACATGTGTTTATATTTCTACAGCAGCCCTCATCATATTCGAGGGCTGTTGCTTATTCATGATCGGACACCTTATGCCACACCTACTCCTCATTGATGATGATGCGAAACTCACCACTCCCTTGCGGTCATCTTTCGAACGTGCCGGATACAATGTTTCAGTGGCGTCAGATGGGCACACGGGACTCAGCAAAGCGCTGGTTGAAAACCCGGACGTGATTGTGCTGGACGTGATGATGCCGGGTCTGGACGGCTGGACAGTGTGTAAAGCCATTCGCGAACACAGCCCCGTGCCGATTATCATGTTGACGGCGCTGGATGACAGCACCGACCGCATCAAAGGGCTGGACCTAGGCGCGGACGATTACTTGGTCAAGCCGTTCGGGTTTCAAGAACTCCATGCCCACGTCAAAGCCATGCTTAGGCGCGTGCAGTTGACGACTCAGCCGACCACGCCACGTCTCATTCGCAGCGGTGAGATCGAAGTCAATGTGCAGACACATGAGGTTAAACGTGGCGGCGGTCTGGTCACACTGCGCCAGAAGGAATATGACATTCTCCTGCTGCTGATGACCAACGCGGATCGGGTGGTTAAACGGGATGAACTCTTTGACCGCATTTGGGGCACTGATTGGTTAGGGGATACACGGACGCTGGATGTACACATGAGCTGGCTGCGTACCAAGCTCGAAGAGGATCCGACTCATCCGGTTTATTTACAGACGGTACGCGGGGTGGGTTATCATTTTGCGGCACCTGTCGAGACGGAATATGCTTAAACCGAGCATCAGCCGGCAGCTTTTGCTGACTTTTACGACAATTACGGCGTTGGGTGGTCTTGCCCTGTTTTTTATCGCCGGACAACTTCTACAGAATGCCACTTTTGATTTTTATAAACGGGATGTCTTAACTGAAGCCGTCACTCTGACTGGAACGCTCTCCGGCGGGGAACATAAAGACCCTGATGAGGACAACAGCGGGATTTCGAATCCGCTGGCGCAATATGCACTGCGCCGGCTGCAATCAGAACCGGATTGGCAGTTCTACGTGGTCAACCAACAGGGGCAGATTGTCTCGAATCCTGATCAACAAGCCTCATCCACGACCGCTGAACATACCCCTGAGAATGACGAGGACACACCTGAAATACAATCGGCGCTCGCAGGGAACGAGGCTCAGGCCATTCGCACTGATGACGATGGAAAAGTTTATCTGTATTCGGCTGCACCAATCCGCTTTCGGGACAATTACATTCGTGCGGTTCTCTGGCTCGTAGTGCCGATGCAGCCCGCCTATGATCAGGTTAACCATCGCTGGCTGCAACTGGCGGCGGTTTTGCTGCCGGTCATCGGGTTGATCGTGGTGGCGAGTTTGTGGGTGGGGCAGACCTTGACGCGTCCGATCCGGCAACTGCATATGGCCGCCTTAAAGATTACGGCGGGCAACCATGACGAGCGGATTGTGATGGATCGTCAGGATGAAATCGGGCAGCTTGCTAGCGCGTTTAACACCATGTTGGACAGTCTCCATGCGCTGCTGATCGCCCAGCGAAGTTTCGTGAGTAATGCGGCACATGAGCTGCGCGCGCCACTGATGAGCATGAAGCTGCGGATCGAGGCGCTTTCGGATGATGGCATTCCGCCTGAAGAACGCAAGAACTACCTCGCGGAAGCCTCCGATGAAGTGCAGCACATGGCTGATCTGGTCACGGCATTATTGACATTAGCGCGGCTGGACGAAGGCAAACACCAGAGCAAGTTTGAGCCGTTCGATACGGCGGCGTTCCTGCATGACACGGCACGGTCATGGCGTATCCGTTCGGCACAAACGGGAGTGACCCTTGAAACTGAGATTCCTGATACACTGCCGGACATTGTGTTGAGCGCAGCCGATTTGCGGATTGTTCTGGACAACCTGATCATGAACGCGGTGAAGTATACGCCGTCGGGTGGACGGGTGTGGTTGAAGGCGCGCACTGAAGCGAACGACCTGTATCTTGCGGTGAGCGATACGGGCGAGGGGTTTGCACCGGAGGCCATCCCGCATTTGTTCGAGCGTTTCTACCGGGCCAACCTCGACCGCAACAAATCCATTCCGGGCAATGGGCTAGGGCTGGCGATTGTGGATGCCTTGCTTAAGCAGAACGGTGGCAGCATCAGCGCCAGCAGTGCAGGCATCGGCAAGGGTGCGACTTTTACGATGCGTATCCCATTGGCTCCGGTGGGATGAGTCACAAGATACAAGTTTCAAGTCGTAAATTCAGATTCGCAAATTTCGCATTTTGTGCAGATTTTGCATTACTTCCGCCGAAATGACTGGCGGGAAGCTGCCGAGAAACCGCTGAATTGACAATTTGTGGCGGCGGGAGGCTCGCTTATGTCCGCTGAATTGGCGCAAGTGCAGCGGATCGCTCCCGTGCTGCCACCGCTGTGCAATTTGGGGTGTCGCTGCGGCGGATGCGAGGGAGGAAGCCGCGAGTGGTACTTTTCAAGAGATAAGCGAAAGGCAAAATCCAACACTCCGAGAGGATAATTTGAGAGAAAATTCTTTGCCTATTATAGAACAAAAGTTCAAAATGTGCAATTTGAATCCGGTTAGAAAGCAGTTGGGAATAGAGATGAATTAGCGATCAGTTTGGCCCACTAAGCGGTGGCTTGCCTCAATCCTCATACCCTTCTATCGAAATTCCTCGGCGATGTGCTTTAGTTGCTCTTCAAGGTTCCAATCTGCCGGTTTAGCCTTAGGTCTAAACCACTTTGCTCCGTTTTCTAACCATTTTGTTCTATTGCTTCTGATACCCTTTAAATTAGCGTCATCATAGCCAGCCTCAGTACCACAACACTCGCAGATCAGCCACGAAGGCACATCATTCTCATCTCGGGGTGGAACAAGTTGGTCTAAACCGCATACTCGGCAGTGAGTTTCTAGCATTTTAGTTTCTCAGCGAAAAATAAGCCTATCTGTAGGAAAGCAATCTTCACTATCAATATACCCCTTTTCTGCTTGCGATTACTGCCTAAGATGAACCAAGATCAACGAGAATCCAACTTTGTCATCAGGTTCATGAAAGAATCAAAAAAGGGCAGTGACGCCCTTTTGATGTGCAAAGTGAAGTGATTAAGCGGCCTTGGGAATGCGGTCCTTTTTGGCAGGCTTGTTACGGGCTTTATAGACGCGGTAGGCAGTGAAGCCAGAGACCAGCAGGACACCCAACAGCAGCAGGATGCGAATGCCAAGGCGTTCGGCGTCGGTGCCTGCCAAGAGGCCGTGCGCGGTCGCCAAGCCGAAGGTCACATAGCTGGTGAGGTGCAGCCACCACCAATTGCGATGTCCTAGCCGGTCTTTGATCCAGAAGCTCGCAGACACGGCCAACATGACCCAAACGGATAACGTACCGAGTCCGACAGCAAGGGGACGATAAGGCCCGATAAAAGGCACGAGTACGTCGGCAAGGGTATAGGAGAAATACTTATCGACCATCAAGAGTAAGGCGTGACCAATCGCGAGAACCACTGCCAGCCATGATATGGTGCTGTGCATGAGCATTGTTAGAACGCCCGGTGACCAATCATTGACGGCGCGGCTGCTGACGGCCAATCCCCACAGCATGGATATGGTCAGCAGCACATAAGAAAGTATGCCTGCCGAGCGGATAAGATGCCATGTGATTTGTGAGTCGGCACTCAGGCTGGACGTGAACATGCCCGATTGAATCATGACCAGTGCGGCCACACCGACGACAATCAGACTAAACACCAAGGATAAACGATCCCACCAACGTGCTTCCTTAACCATGATAGACCCCCTCTATAGGATATTCTTGTCCGCCATTGCTCAAGCGGGACATATTCGAGATTACTGAACGAAACATAATTCAAAGGCGTGTGTGGCTAAAACCGATCCATCGTCACAGACGACCAAGGCGGATGAATTCGGCTGTTGATTAATCCATGCCAGACCCTGCTGGCTGCCCAAGAGCATGACGGCTTTGGCATAGACTTCGGCAGTCGGCGCGTAAGGATGCATGACTGTGACTGAGGTGACATCGGTTTCAGCCGGCTTGCCGGTGCGCGGATCAATGATGTGGTGCTGAGTTTTGCCACCGCGCTGCCAGTGACGGAAATCCTTGCCGCTGGTGACGATGCTGGCGTTACGAACGACGACACGTACGATGTCGGCTTCAATGCCACCGGGTTCGGCCACTGCTACCTGCCAACCCGCAGCGTTTTCAGGTTCACCGCGTGCCGCCATATCCCCACCCATATCAACCAAGCATGGCCCGTAGACCGAGAGTTTCTTGGCGATCTGCTCGGCTGCCCAACCTTTGGCGACACCACCCACGTCAATCGGCGCGGGAATGCAGACCATATGCTGTGAAATATTCACCTGTATGGTTTGCCAGTCGGTCACAGGCGGGATGGAGAAGGGCGCTTCGGACGCCTCCATTTGCTCAAAGCTGCGATCATATCCAGCGGCGATGAGTGCATCGTGTAATAGTGGATGATAAAGACCGTTGGTAATGCGCGCTCCCTGTTTGGCGGCTAGAATATTGGCGAGTAAGGTTTCACTGACCTCAACCCACTCGCCGGTTCGCTGGTTCAACTGTGACAGTTCGCTCTCCGGTCGGAAACGTGAGAGCACGGCCTCGTAGACTTCGACCTGTGCCGGAATGTCCTGCAATATGCGCTGTCCATCTTGGTCGGTTTCCAGCCAGATATTGACCTGACAGCCCATTGCGCGAAAAGCGAGTGTATAACGTGGCATGTTACTGATCTCCGTTTAGCGACTTGAGCGCGTGGTCGGTACCGATGGAACCGTCACCTGCTGCTGAACCGCCTGTGTTGTTGGAACAATCGCGACGGCTGACGAGGTCGTGTTGGTTGTCGCTGAACGAATGGTGCTGATGGTCGATGAAGCGATGTCTGATGCGCCGCTGTCAGCGGTTGTGCTGGTTGTCGTGTTAATGATTGAAGCGGTCGTGCTTGAGGCTGTCGTGTTGGACGTCGTATCCAACAGGATCAAGCTCTGCGCGCCGACGATTAATGCTAATGTGCTGCCCGCCACCATTGATGCACGTACTGCGAAGCGTTTTGCGGGTGTCATTCCGTTTGCCATTTTGTGAACTCCTTCACACTCTCAACTTACGATTTCAGGATATTCCCAAAATGAGTCCGACGTTTTAACGGCGTCTCAAAGTCACCTTAAATCCAACTTAACTCATTTGGCAAGGGGATTTGTGTACACAAAAGAAAACCACCGGCAATGCGGTGGTTTCCTGTGGGAGAAATGGAGGATTTACAAATTAACGGCTGGAATGCGTACGGGGAAATGAGAAACTTTGCTGTGAGTTGAACAACTGCGACTGCTGGTCAGACTGAAACTGCTGCTCTTGATTGAAAAAATCATCATCATGTTCCGATTCTTCATGCTCCCGAGAGAAAAGTAGGATAGGGCCGTTTGGGCCGCGTATCACTCTGACTCCAGAGTTTGCGAAGTCATCTGACTGTCGGGGTTGCCATGCCTGCTGGGTGTCGGATAAGGTTGTATCAGTGCTGGTTGTCGGTTGAGATGTTCTGCCGGATTTCGCGTCTACGGTGATTAACGTTTGTGCGCCGACGATCAATGCGACGGTGCTGCCTGATACCATTGCGGCGCGTAGGGCGAATTTTTTAGCGGGGGTCATTCCCGGTGCCATTTTAATACTCCATCTCGGTTCTTGTTAAAGTTACATGTTGTTACGATAACACTGAGGTGGATGGAAGAGATTAATTGTGGCTCAAACTCATCTTAAATCTAGCTTAAATGTGGAGGACAATAAAAAACCACCTTATTTTTGAAGGTGGTTTCGTGTGTGCCTGGAGAGAGCCAATCCGAACCTTCCTCGGCTACGACCCAACCCCAGTTTGTGAATAATCTGAGTTTTCCTCAGCGGGCTACGCTCACACAACTCCTACAACTTCGCTCGACTTCTTAGTTTAGCTATTCGGTGAGCAAGGGAGAGGCTTGCCGCTCTCCCCTCCTCGCTTGAAGCACCGCTGCGGAAGTGACCAGTGCTTCTCATCTGCCAGTGTAACACGGACGAGAGCAACGGTGATTTCCAATGCAAAACATTTAGTCCATGTAGCTGCGGAGGAAATGAAAATGACTCGTGTTTTTGTACTCACCAATCATAAAGGGGGTGTCGGCAAGTCGACATCCGCCACCAATATCGCCTATGGGCTAGTCGGACTGCTGAGGCGATCCGGTGCTGCTAATTGTCGAGTGTTGTTAGTAGACACTGACAGTCAAGCGCATGCCTCGCTCGTCACTACCGGACATAAGGATTATGGCGCTGACAACAGCCTCTATACCGTGCTAATGGCGGATCGCAAAGATGCACCGAATGTATTGGCGAACTGCCTTGTGCAAAGCAAATGGGATGATGACTTGCATGTGTTGCCCGCTTCATCCATATTGGAAGGGGCTGAACGTGAATTAATGGGCGTAGCTGGTGCGCCCTATCGACTTGCTGAACCGCTCAGTCGCATTGCCAATCATTATGCTGCGATTGTTATTGACACTCGCCCTTCTTTCTCATTGATGACGGAGATGGGATTATTAGCAGCCACCGATGCGATTGTGCCGGTAGAACCGCGCTATCTTGAAACAGTGGGGTTGCTATCGGTCATCTCCAAGATCAATGAGATCCGTGAAGGCTGGCGGCACCCACATTTGCATGTCAGCGGCATTCTCGTCACGAAGATGGATACCCGCGTCAAAGGGCATAAACAACTCCTCGACGAACTCAAATCGCACAGTGTTTTGGGTCAGCTCGTTTGTGGAGTAATTCCGGCCAATGAAGCCGTATCCTATTCCCACCACCATCATCTGAGCGTCTTTAATTACGATCCTAAGGCCTCGGCCAGCAAAGCCTATGCCCAGATGGTTAGCAAGCTGGTTCGCGAGATGGCTGGGCAGAAAGCCGCTGTTTCATGAACGGCAAGAAGCGGCAGGCCAACACAGGTCTCCTGGATACGATCACTGCTGACATGTTAGGTGGCAGCGGCTTTGACATCGCCACAGACAACAACGTGTCCTTCCCGAAAGGATTTATCAAGCTTTTCACGCCAATCGGATGACACCCACCCAAGCCTTGCGGGAACTCATTCAGACCGCCCAACTGGCCGCCAGACAAAACGGGCGACCCTTTACCAATATCCTAGATTTGCTGGGTAGCCCAGATGACGAAACCGAAGCGGATGTGCCCATACTATCGCCTGAAGAACAGCTCGTTCGTGATCTGATCAATCTCTCCGTAACGATTCGTGACGATGGGCAAGTCAATCCACTCACGGTGGTCGATGCGACACAAGGGGTAACACGTCTCTATCGGATCGAAACGGGTGAGCGGCGCTATTGGGCAACTTGGCTGTTACGAGACTTCATCCCCGGCTATGAGAGCGACGGCATGATCCCCAGCATCATTATTCCTGCCGAGCGTGCCTCAGCCTTTCGACAGGCGAAAGAAAACACCGCCCGCACTGGATTATCCGCAATTGCAATGGCACGGCAAGCGGCTCTTCTATTGCTTTATGTACATGGCTGTGAAATTCCTGAAGGGCCTGTAACTCACGATTTCTATCGTCAGGCACTTGAACTTACGTTGAGAGGCAGACGCGAATATACATCGGAAATATTGTCCGCAATGGGCGGAATTAGAACGCCGATGTTCAGTCGTTACAAAGCGTTACTTCGTCTCTGTGACGAGGCAATTGAAGTTGCAGATCGCCATAATCTCGATGAAGGTCGATTGCGTCAACTGCTTGAATTATCCCCGGAAGATCAGATTGAGATGGTACGACAGATTATTCAATTAAATCTGTCCACAAAACAGATCATTGATCTTATTCATAGTCCTAAACAGGACATGGATAATCCACACGATGACTTACCGCGCCAAGCCCGTCAATTAGTGAAGTTAATGCGGCCAATGACCGAACTCAGTGGATACAACTTGGCGCTGGCTTTGGTAGAACAGGAAGGTGATGCTGTTGTAGCTCGATTACGGCTTCAACACTTGCGTAAGTTAATCGATGAGACAGAAGTATATTTAAACGCTCAGTAGGATGAAAAATGTTGCCACGTGGCAACATTTTAAGAGGTAAATACGATGCAAAATATTCGCGCTCCGCCCTAGAAAACAAAACCCACCGACGAAGTTGTGCAGGTGGGTGACGGACGTTACGGATACATTGATAGTGTGGTAACTCCAATGTATCACAGTCCCTCCTCGCCTGCAACTGAATATCCGCCCTTCAGTCCCGTTGCTTAAACCTGACTTCTATTCAGCTTTGCTTGGAGGCACTCATGAATGGCTATTACCCAGCTGGCACGCTTGATCGCCAGCCTGATCTACTCGCACGCCTGCAAAATGTGGTGCGTGAACTCAATCGCCCGGATATTCGAACGGTCTCAGCCCTCATCGCCAAAGTCATCGGTGATCAAAATGCTGGTCTGATGGCTGTTCGGTTAATGCACTGGTTCCCAAGAGCTAAGAAAATCGGGGGATGGGTTTACAAATCGTGGCGGGACTGGAACGCCGAGTGCAACCTTTCCCAATCACAGGTCAAGCGGGTACACAGTAACGGCTTTTTGGAAGTCATTGGGATTGAGCGCACAATTATGAAAGCCAACGGCACACCCACCGTTCATTATCGACTGGATGAAAACCAGTTGGTGCAGCGACTAGCCGAATTTTTAGAAATCATGCCCCTTCGCATCAATATGTGGATGTGGACAGAAACACCCAATGAGGATGGTCAATCCAGCCCAATGAATGTGGCCGATACTGACCAACTCGATGAGCCAAATCAGCCCGATTCATTTGGCGAAGATGAGCCTATTCATTCGGCTGAAAGCGCCAAATCTATAACAGACTCTAACTTACAAACAAGACAGCATAATAACGATCAAGATATACAACACAACAGCTATTCTGCTGCTGTTGTGGACACTGAAAGAGAAGAGAAAAAGGAAATTCTCGTGGCACTCGGAAATTTCGGGGTTGAATACGTTAAAGCGAAGCAACTTATCGAAAAGTATGGCCATAAACGAGTCGCTGAGGTTATTCAGCACACAAAAGACCAAGACCGCAAGAATCCAGCAGGCTATATCATGCGGGCGCTCGGAGAAAACTGGACATTCTGGTCAAAACCGGTAAAAGATGATTATGCTTGCGGGAATGGAAAGGCTTATATCACTGGGAAATATGCGGCTTTTATCCAACATTAGTACACACTAAATGACTATAAGTGTCAAGTACCCAAAATGTGAAGACGTGTGTCTGCGACAGCTTGAGCAGCAAAAACAGCGGGTGGCATCTTGAGGACAGTGTGAATGCGCCGGTGATTGTAGTAGCCCATGTGCTGGTAAACTGCGGCCAACATCTCGCCCGCCGTCTCGAAACGATTGATGTCTCCGAACTCCTGCTTGAAACGGCCAAAGAAGGATTCAATATGGCCGTTCTGCCAGGGTGAAGCGACATCGCTGACGGAAATGCGAACGCCTCGCTGTTGCAGATAATCAGTACAGCGCTGAGCCATGAATTCGGTTCCTTGATCGGAATGGAAGATCGTCGGGGGAGGTTGGGTTGCCAATGCCTGCTTCAGGGTTGCCAGCACAAGCTGGCTGTCATGGTGCTTGCCGATACGGGCAGCGACGACTTGTCGGGTAGCCCGATCTTCAATAGTTGCCAGATACCAGATCGTGCCACGATAGACCAGACGGCTTACATCGCTGCACCAGACCTGATGTGGACCGGTAACGCTTATGCCCTTGAGCAGATTGTGATAGGTGTGGTGGGGCGTGGAAACGGTGCTGTAGTGCAGGATGCGCCGTCTGGGTGGACGCTGATTGAACTGGGCCATCACCCGTTGGGCACGCTTGTGGTTGATGCCCAGATGCAGCGCCACCCGTCGATGACCATAGGCGGGATGCTCCCAGTGAACCGCTTCGATCTCCTGTTTCAGTGCCTGATCTTTGACTGGCTGCTTCAAGCAGCGGTAAATGTTCTTGCGCTTGATCCCCAGCGCGGCAGCGCATACCGATTTGATCCGGGCACGACGGACTATCTCGACTTTTTTTGCAGGTGCATATCCAGCGTCAGTTCGCCGATGAGCCTCTTGAGTTCTTCGTTCTCCCGCTTCAGCTTGTTGTAATCCAGCACCGACACTACCCCCTCGCCCCTGTCCTGTCGCAGCCAGGCATAGATCGTTTTCGTGCTGACCGCATACTGCTCCGCCACGCGCTCCCCTGCCTCCACCTTACGGATGATTTCTTCCTTGATTGCTTTGCTCACGCGATGCCCCATTTGATACCCCATTTCCATCCATTTTATCCCAGACTGTTGTCTTATTTTATGGGGTTCCGATCAAAGTGCTGTTAGCATTTAAGGATCTGAAAAAACTAACACCGCTTGATTAAGAACTTACCTGTGTCTGGCTCTAGACTTTGGAAGCATAGCCTTTTATGTTCAGTCCAAAGAGAGATACGAGTTCTTAGGTAAGTATGTGTCTATTTCCCAAAGTAACCGTTGGGCAAAGAATTCCATAAAAATCGTGGACTTTGTCGCACAACCATTTGGCATTAAACGAGAGACAGGATTCTTATCCCGGATAATCCGTCGCAAATTTGAAGACTGTGGTTGAAAGATATGTCTCGCCCGGACGCAGGACAACCGATGGGAAATTTGGTTTGTTCGGCGAGTCTGGATAGCCTTCCGCTTCCAGTGCGAGGCCATCTCCTTGGCGATATAGTCCTCCTGAACCGGCGGTGGTTCCGTTTAGGAAGTTGCCCCCATAAAACTGTATTCCCGGCGCGTTGGTTAACACGTCCAACATTCGCCCGGTGAGCGGATCGTAAACGCGCGCAGCCAAAACAGGCGCTCCATCATCCGGCGAGGGACGATTAATCACCCAATTATGATCGTACCCTCTAGAGATCACGATCTGTGGATGCATCGAACGCTGACCGGGGCCAATGACTTTGGGCTTGCGAAAATCGAAGGGTGTACCTTCTACAGGCGCAAGCTCACCGGTGGGAATCTGGGCGGCGTCGGTGGGCGTGTAGTAATCCGCATTGATCATCATAATGTGACCGGATACACTACCCATACCATCGCCACTTAAGTTAAATTTGGTGTGGTTAGTCAGATTCACGACCGTTGGCTTATCAGTAACCGCACCGCAGTCAACCCGCAACTCGTTGGCATCGGTCAGGGTGTAGGTAACTGTGCAATCTAAATTGCCAGGATAACCTTCTTCACCATCAGGGCTGAAATATTTGAGCTTCAGGCTGACCTCGTTTGCCCTCGATACCGCTTCAGCCTTCCAGACACGCTTGTCGAATCCCACCACACCGCCGTGAATGTGATTTGGTCCGTTGTTGATTGCTAGGGTGTAGGTCGTCCCATCCAGCATAAAGCGCCCGTCTGCGATACGATTTGCATACCGTCCTGTGATGCAGCTGAAAAAAGCATTGTTAGATATGTAACCGTGAAGATCATTAAACCCCAGCATGATGTTCTGAAAATTCCCGTAACGATCGGGCACCCGGATCGATGTGATAGTCCCGCCAAACGTGATAATCCGGACTTCCATGCTCGAAGCATTTGTTAGGACATACTCATCGACGACAGTTTTGTCTTCAGTTGTTCCATATTCATGACGTTCGATTCTTGCATGTGACATTGAAAACTCCTCGCGCAACTTACATAAAATCAGGTAAGAACAGCTAGTGCATTCCGCTCATTTAGGCATATAGACCAACGTATATTCCGAATACCCTCACTTAATCACGAGCCGATACAACTCAGCTTTTTAGCTCGTTAGAAACCTGTTCACTATCTTCATGTTTAATTCCTTTGCGAAACTCACTGATGGCTGAACCGAGTTCACTACCGAGCCGCGAAATCCTGCCCAAACCAAATAAGAAGATCACAAGCACCAAGATCAACATCATTTCTGTCGTTCCAAAACCGGCCAAGTTCATACTCCTCTATGGTTCTCTTAAATACCAATGACACTCGTTTTTATTCAGTCGGCAAAAAATCTGCACGGTTTGACACCTTTTTGTTAGGGATTCCCCAATGTATCAATATGCCACCGACCAACCGTAATCCAGCACCAATCAGCAAGACAGATACTGTACTCATGCCAAGTTCCAGTAGGCCGTTACCGAGTAGTGGGCCGATGAAAATTCCAACATACATCATCTCGTTATAGACCATTGTTGCGCCCATGTTTTCAGGGTTTGTACGTTCGGCAAAGTAGCCAAACATCGCGATGTCAGCTAGTGTCCAAGCTGCACCTGTAAACGCGGCCGCAATAAGTGTGACCCACACATTAGCTGCCAAACCAAAAATGATTGCTGCAACGGTAGTCGCTATGACTGATGCAGCCACCAACCTGCGATTACCAAAGAACTTAGTCAACCTGATTGCCATTACTGTTGAGAGAGCAGCTCCTAACAGTTCAACTACACCGAAAATAGCGATAAAACCCTCGCTGGCACCCAACGATTTCAGATGAACTGGAATCACGCCTACAATAAAGTAGAATGAGATAAATGCAATTAAAGTGACATTGATCACCGAACGGGTGTCTGGATTAGACACTTGCTGCACCGCTAATTTTGCCAGCGGTACCCCAGGAGGTGGTTCTCTCGATTCAACCTTTATACGGGTCAAATGCCATAAACTAATCAATGATGTACCAAAACCCAGTAGAAACACGACTTGATAGTTCTGTGGAAAAGGCAAGATTTCTAAGACAAATCCAGCAAGGAGCGTCCCTAGGCCGATAGCAATGCTCATCCACAATTTACGGCGTGCCATCAGTCGAGTTAGATTCTCTTTCTTCACTGCTTCGCGCATCATGACAATAAATACTGTAGATGACACACCTTGACCCACCGCCGGAATCATTACGGCCAAGATAATCCACATAGGGCGCCATTTCGCCGGGAAGAATGGAACAAACGCTGGCAGCAAGAAGACGAGACGATTCAAAATAGTCGGTGGGATCATTGCCCGTAACGAATTGTTATAATGCCTGTGCCACCAACCGCTCAGCCAGTTAACTGAGAACAGCACGACAGCGGGAAGTGAGGTGATCAATCCCACTTCGAGTGGAGTCGCTCCCATCCGAATCGCGAAGTAGGGAAGAAAACGCATGGTCGCAGCCGAGGCGAAACCAAACCAAGCAAGATCTGCTACGAGATGCGTGAAATTTTGCTGCTCAACGCTCAAGTCAAGTTTCGCCATGATTACGGACTACCTGTGCCGTTGTTCTACTCAGCCACCGAGTGCAAACCACCGATGCGGCTTTACGAATGAAACAGATATGGTAGGACACATCCTGTAATGAACCGCCCCGCTTCAGAACATAGGAAAGCGACCCCTTCCGCAATGTCCTGCGGCGACAAATTCACCCGATTTTGCCAAGCAGAGCCGTGCTGGTATTGCTCGATGGCGGCCTCCAGACTGGAGATGCCGGCGACAGGGCCAGGCGCAATCACATTGACGGTCACCCCTTGCGGCCAGGCCTGATCCTGCGCTAGGAGCAGGGCTTGCATCCGAGCAGCTTTCCCAACATTGTAAGCGTACGCCGGCGAAAGCTTCACCGGATGGGTGGCAATGCCAATCAAGCGTCCCCACTGTCGCTCATACATACCTGGTACGACAAGAGGCATCAAATGCAAGAGCGGTGCCGTTTCATGATGCAGATCTTCCAAGGCAGACTCTGGCACGAGTTGATCAATCGCCTCAGGATGCCACCCGCCGCCTGGGCCGATCACGCAGATGTCAATCGATCCGAACTGCTCTATGGTTGTCTGAACTAGGTTCCGACAACCGCCAGCACTGAAAATATCTGCCGACACCGCTCGCGCGCTCCCGCCCTGACTTTGAATGTGGTCGACAATCGCCTGCGCGTTTGCCTGGTTGGTACGATAGTTGATGATCACGCGGGCTCCCTCTCGTGCCAGAGTCAAGGCGATGCTGCGACCCAGACCACTTCCGGCAGCGCCTGTGACGAGTGCAACTTTGCCCTCACAATTCATAGTGTTTCCTTTCAAGTTTTAACCTCCCCACCGACGCAGGCTGCTCAATCGAAAGCTTAGCAATCCAGCAGCGTATGAGTAAAGGCATTTTTGCCGCACCTCTTTCTCATGAAGACTTTCAGGCGTTAGCTCGCCAAAATCGCATTCGATGGCAGTCAGTTCCTCTGTTTTGAATTCCAGATGTCCCAGTGCGCCAACTGCCTCCTCGCTCACACCGGTTTCTTGCACCAGATTATGAAAATCCGGGCGATGAGGCTGCATCATCGCAGTAACACGGCGCCCCACCAGTATTTTGTCAGGATGAGTCTGGAACCAGTTCCCCTCAAACTGAAAGTCATAACCATGACTGCGTAATATGCCCATGCTAGTTAAGTACTGGCTGCTTCGAGACGGTTAATCAGGTCATCAGGGAGGCATGGGCGACCGTCTTCAAATCGATCAAACGGGTTCATGTGAGTAATGTCAATCAGCGTATCTTTTGGTGTGACGATTTACACAATAAGATTTCCTCAGAACAGAATGGAACAAACGTAATAACCTGCGTTTTGGATACCACTTGCCATCATATTTTCTCCTCGGGGCACAACTAATCCTGTCCGCCGTTTTCTACATTTTTCCCAAAGTGTCGCCCTATGAACCATAGAGACAAGGCGTGAGTATACGCTGGATATTCAATCAAGTAAGCTATCCAAAACTCAGGTACGGTCTGCCTACAATTAAGCAGTGATTAACAGAATTGGCAGAAAATGGCGCACTTACCTTTGGCGTTAAGGAACGCCTGCACCATTTGCCGCGGCCAGTAATCCAAACCATTCTTCACGACTCAATTCAATGTCATCAGCACAGACGCTATCAACTAGCCTTTGGACGTTCTTGGTTCCTACAATCGGTTGAATTTGGGCTGGATGATGCAAAAGCCATGCTAATGCAACACCTTCTTTGCTTGCCTTGTGTTTTTCAGCCAGCCGTGCAATCTCTGCGGCAGTATTTTTGACGTTATTTGGCGCATCATCCGCTGGCGCAAACAAGCTCCCTCCGGCTACTGGAGACCATGCCTGAACCATAATGTCATTCACACGGCAATAATCGAGGATGTCGCGAGCGCCCGTGTATTTGGCCTGATGGCTATTGGCATAAATGCCATCCGTGATGAGATCGTTATGCAGTAAATTCAGTTCGAGCTGGTTAATTACCAAAGGTTGTGAGACATATTTCTTTAGCAGTTCGATTTGTAATCCTGTATGATTGCTTACGCCGAAGTAACGTACTCTGCCGCTGCTCTGTAACGCGTCAAAGGCGCGCGCGACTTCTTCCGGTCTCACGAGGGGGTCTGGACGGTGAAGAAGGAGTAAATCGATATAATCAGTATTTAAACGCTCAAGACAAGTTTCCACCGAGCGAATAATATGCTCATAGCTAAAATCATACCGACCGGGATCGCCGGGGTTTGGATCATCTCCAAAACGGATACCGCACTTCTCTTGTAGCAGCACTTTGCCGCGAATGCTGGGATCGTTCTTAATGACTTCGCCCACCACCTTGTCGGATTTACCACGTGTGTAAATATCAGCCAAATCAATCAATGTAATGCCGTGGTCGACGGCGGCATGAATCAATGCATCAGCACGATCTTTGATTTCTTGTGTTGGGGGTACACTGTCCCAACCGCCACCGAGATGCCAGGTGCCATAGGCAATCCGGGATGCTTCCAAATCTGTTTGAGGAATTTTATAGTGCTTCATGAAAACAAATCATCTTCCATTCTGTAGGTAAGTTGACATAAACGAGCCGCTCTGGTCGCAATTGGAATGCGCTTTAGATGCGGCATGACATCAGACCGGCTCGTCCAAAAACATATATAGCGTTTCGCTAAAGCTTCCCGGCCAGCCACTTGATACCGCGTTCAACAACGGTATGGAAATTAGGATCTGCCCATGTGTCTTTTCCATGACCTGAGGCATAGCAAAAGACCGGTGAATTTCGGTACTGACGAACCCAACCGAGAGTCTTCAAACTCTTAGGATGATGGGTTCCCAAGAGAATTTGGCTTCCTTCGCCGGCGCTTTCCATCCGGTATGTCTCGTCCAGCATGGTCCACGAAGATAATCCTTTGGTAATCGGGTGATTCGGATCAACAATTTCGACTGCCACCTTTTCACCGGGATGATAGGTGAAGCGCCGATCCTGAATACCAACGATTTCAGACCAGATATGCCAATCGGCAAAGCCGAGTATCGCGTGATGGAGCAGGAAAATCCCTTGGCTTGTCTCTCCCAAGCGCTCAATGGCACGTCGAGTGGCCTGATCAGCAGGCGGTTGACTGTGCATGTTGTAGAACAACAAAACGTCGTACTCGCGCCGAATATCCGACATGTCTGCGCCAAGATTATCGAGATCCTGCACATAGCAGTCGATCCCCGAAAGGCTTCGGAAGAAATTGGTGAACTCGGGCACCTCAAATGGATGACTGCCTGTGACGACAGCAACTTTGATGTCTCCATTCGATGATTTGGGAAATGGCATGTTGCCCTCTTTCTCTCTTTTGCAGAGCAAAGGTTTGCTTATACAAGCAACACCTGATGTTTGGCGATCCGAAACACGATCTCACTTAGACAGCAATCTTCTCGGAGTACACTTTGCTGCGTAGATCCTGCACGTAGCGCAAGGCTTTGGCAGTCTCACGCCCAAAATTAAGCGGGCCACCATCAGTGCTCACCCATGGACATGCACAGGATATAGCACCTGTATAACCAACATCGCGGAAGATACGGAAGAGCTTCGTATGGATCTCTAGCATGTCGCCAACACCCGGTTGAGCGTCACCGGCACCCGCGATGTGGCAGTGCATGCAATATTCCGGAGACTGATTTATGTGTTCTAGCGGTTGGTCAAGCTTAATGAAATAAGCTAGATCAGCCATCACGCGTATTTCTGGCCGCGCGACTTCTTTGGCAAATGCAATCCCATCAAGGTATCGCGGAAACAGCGTATCGAGTAATGCCTGAGGTTCCAAAGCAATCACCATGCCATGTACCGCGGCCTGATCGGCAATGAAGTTGCAGTAACTGATTGCCTGATCCATAGTCTTCGTCTTAGAGAAACCTTCAGTGACTGGGAAACACCATGCGCCGATACCGATTGTCTTGACACCAACATCCGCCAAACGGGCAAACATGCGCTGGGTATAGAACTTCTGTAATTCCGGATCCACGTGTGGTCCGGTCAATCGCTGCCCTGGAAGTCCTTCCAGGTAGTGGCTTGAGATTCTGATTGGCGCGGTGCCCCAAGATGCAATCTCCGCCTGCTTCTTTGTCCACTGATCATTTCCTTCAAAGGGAATTAATTGAAGTCCTGCTGCAATCTCGGCTTCGTCAAAGCCTTTGGCGACATCTGCTGGATTTCGCGTTGGATCATCGCCGACGATAATACTAAGTTTGAATTGTTCAGTCATCATATGTCCTTTTATCATTAATGCCATTGCTCTAGTTTGGTGACAGCAACAACATGCTTCATCCGAAATTATTGGGCGTATACTTCAGCTCTAAGGTTCTGTAAGTACGTTAAGGTTTTGGCGGTCTCTTTAGCAAAGTCTAGTGGCCCGCTGCCACTGCTTACCCATGGACAGGCACAGGAAACACCACCTTCGTATTTCATGTCACGGAGTACACGGAAGAGGTGTTTATGGATTTCAACGCGATCCCCAATTCCGGGCTGTCCATGCTCACCTGCGATATGGCAGTGGAGGCAGTATTCTGGTTCTTTGGCGATGTCTTCAAACGGTTCGTTGAGCTTCAGAAGATAAGCCAGATCGGCCATCACGCGCACTTCTGGACGTGCTACTTCTTTGGCGAAGGCAATTCCATCCAGATAGCTCGGCCACAGCGTATGGGGATCAGCCATCGGTTCTAGAGCAATCCGCATTTTGAGCGATTTGGCATGATCCGCCATCAAATTGGCGTAGCGTATAGCCTGATCGGTAGCCTTAGTCTTTGAGAAACCGTCTGGAAGTGGGAAGAAAACACCGTAAACACCTACTGTCTCAACGCCAACTTCAGACAGGCGAGAGAACATGCGCTTTGTCCACAAATCAAGTAGTTCCCAGTCGACATCGGGACCGGTGACCATGAGTTTGTTAAACCAGTGGCTTGATACTTTGACGGGCGGTAAATGGTAAGAGGCGATCTTTGCCTTATTCTTCTGCCATTCGCCTTCAGTTTCGAATGGAACCGTAAAGAGATGTCCCGGCACTTCAGCCATCTCAAAACCGGGCGCGATTTGTTCTGGTGGTCTATCAGGTGCATCACCAAAGAGAATACTGAGTTTGAAGGGAGCAACCATGTTTTTAACCTTTCAATGTTCAATGATTAATTTTTTGTCTATCAATAGCAGTTATCGCCTGTGCATGTAACATTTAGTCGTTATCGACGACCGGCATAAAATAGTGATCCACCTCCTCCCTAATATCGGAATCCACATTAATCTCAGCGTAAAGAATTCTTGATTCCGCATCGAGGATACGTTTCCCACCGGTTGAACGGCGTGTACCGCGTGGACGTTCGAAATCACCGACGCGCACGGCTAGATCCAATGCCCACTTGGCACGGTCGATCATCCGTTCCTGGGCCCACGCTAATCCTGCTACCACGAGTCGCCACCGGTTGAAATCGCCTCGATCAATGAGAGGCTCAAGGGCTTCAAGCGCCATCCGTGGTTTCACGAAACGTATACAAGCCTCAGCAAACTCGTCGTATCCCTCGTGCAAGGTTTTGGGGTCATACTTCATAACCCAATTCCATGAACTGCGGGGATACACGGGAGATCGCTTCACATTGATTAGGTTTTGATAGAAATTAAGACTTAAATCGGAGTGCACTCGCCGCAAATAGCGTTCGGCGGTGTCATAGTGGTACCAGTATGTGAGCATCCGTAACAAATCTGAGATGGTTGCTTCTAGCAGTGGATCAAGACTTGTTGCTTGTTCCCAAGCCTGTACTGCCTCTTCGACACGCTTTTGGACACCATATAACTTGAAAAGATACTGATAAGCCGCAGCGCGATCGCTCGCTTCCGCAGATTCGAGATTGACAGCTCTCAGTAGATAAACTTCAGCTTCCTTTAATTGCCCCGCCCAAAGATAGGCGGAGCCGAGAGTAATCCATCCCCAGATACCATTCGGGTCTTGCTCTGCGATTTGGTGTAATTCCGCGAAACCATCCAGCGTCTTACCTGCCTCGATTTTGAGGATAGCAGCAGTTACTTGGAGCATTTCTGTGTCTTCAGGGACGAATTGGATGAGTTGTTCTTGTAGCTTGATTGCCTCGTCGTAGCGATACTCCCATCGCAGCATGTCAGTGAGTTGGTTGGCAGCATTTGTTAGCTGCTCTTGCAAAGCCTCATCCTGCTGAATTGCTGCGCTACCTAAATGGGTTAGATTGATTACTTGCTGCGTGTAATCGTTAATTGCGCGAGAATAATGGTTTGCGACAGGCGATTCGCGAAATAATTCATAACTATTTTGATTATCACGTATCATGATTACTGCCTCACTAAGTGTTTATTTATCTATAATTGCTATATTGTTTACTGGCACCGATATACCTTGGAGCGAGAGTTCAATTGCTCTATGGCAAGCGACAAAATGATCGGTTCTAACTTCCTGTAGTTCCGGGGCCGTATTCTTACAAATGTCTTGTGCATAACTGCAGCGAGGGTGAAAGTAGCAGCCTGAGGGTGGATTAGCTGGATCGGCTACCTCACCGGGAGAGAGAATACGCTGGGTTTTGATTTTGGGATTCGGCTTTGGAACAGCCGACATCAATGCCTCGGTGTAAGGATGCATCGGATTGGAAAACAATTCCGTTCGGCGTGCGCTTTCCACAAGTTTGCCAACATACATCACGGCGATACGATCGCTGATATGGCGGATGACACTCAGATCATGCGCGATGAACAGGTAGGTCAGATCAAGTTGATCTTGCAGATCCCGAAGCAGGTTGAGAATCTGTGCTTGCACCGATACATCCAACGCTGAAACAGGCTCATCAGCCACAATGAGCTGGGGACGAGTCACCAAAGCCCGTGCGATTCCCACGCGCTGCCGCTGCCCTCCACTAAACGCGTGTGGATAGCGGCTCATGTATTCGGGTCGCAGTCCGACCATTTTTAGGGCTTCCGCTACACGATCCAGCAATTCGGAACCTTTTGCTAAATTATTTGAACTTAACGGTTCGCCAACGATCTGCGATAAAGTCATCCGTGGATTGAGAGATGCATACGGATCCTGAAAAATCATCTGGATATTTTTGCGAAGCGACCTCATCTCCTTATTGGGTAATTTTGCAAGGTCAGTTCGCTCCTTCTCCTGATTTCTAAACCAAATTTCTCCTGAAGTTGGCTCAAACAGCCGCAGAATTAGGCGCGAAACAGTCGTCTTTCCACAACCACTTTCGCCAACTAAACCGAGAGTTTCTCCGGGCTGAATGTAGAAGCTAACATCGTCAACCGCTTTGACGGTTCCCATCGTGCGCGAAAAAAAACCGCCTTTAATCGGGAAATACTTGGTTAGGTTCTTGACTTCTAAGAGCGGATTTTGACTGCCTTGATGTCTGTCCATAATCAACGCTTCACCTGCTCAACTTCTGAATAGAGAAAACAATTAACTGTCGTGCCGTCCGACAGGGATATAGTGGGCGGTTCCTTCACATCACAAATCCCTTTCATATATTCTGGACATCGCGGGTGGAATGGGCATCCCGCGGGCCGTGAATAGGGGTCAGGCACAGCCCCTTCGATAGCCACTAACCTTCCTTCCGGATCTTGGTCTACCCGTGGAATGGATCCTAGTAACGCACGTGTGTATGGATGTTTGGGGCTTTCAAATAAGGTCTCAACATCCGAATGTTCCACGATCTTTCCGAGATACATAACTATGATTTCATCAGCAATCTGGGCAATAACCGCTAGATTATGAGTGATATACAAAATGGACATGCCAAGTGCCTGCTGGCGTTCCTTCAAAAGCTCAAGAATTTGGGCCTCAGTCGTGACATCAAGCGCAGTCGTGGGCTCATCGGCAATCAGCAAACTTGGATGGCAGCACAAGGCCATCGCGATCATGGCGCGTTGCCGCATACCACCGCTCAATTGGTGTGGATACTGATTCATGACCACAGATGGTCTTGGCATACCAACGCTTTTTAGCGCCTCAACGGCCTTTTCACTAGCCATAGCTTGGCTAAGCGGCAGATGAAGCATCAGGGCTTCTTCGATTTGGTTGCCAATGGTGTGCATCGGACCAAAAGACGTCATTGGCTCCTGAAAAATCATGGAGATTTCTTTCCAACGGATGGCTCTGATATCATCGTCCATCGGATCAAGTTCGTGAACTTTCACGGTCTCATCCTGTGTCCGGTGAAACAAAATCTCACCAGCTTCGAGTACAGCGGGGTGTTCTATCCTCATAATGGACTTGGAAGCAACGGTCTTTCCACACCCGCTCTCACCGACCAAACCCAGTACCCGCCCGCGTGGTATTTGGAAACTAATGCCATCAACGGCCTGAACCTTGCCCTCACGGAGAGAGAAGCCTACCTTGAGGTTGTTAATTTCGAGTAATATATCGGACATAGCAGTCTCCGTAGAGTTAGTCATGATACGGATCGGCAGCATCGCGTAATCCATCGCCCACAAAGTTAAAGGCCAGAACAGTCACTATCACGAGAATTGCGGGAACCATGAGCCATGTGTAGATAGCCACAGAGCCCACATTTTGCGCGTCCTGTAAAAGTACACCCCAGCTCACAGTTGGTGGACGTAACCCAAGCCCTAGAAAGCTCAGTGCCGTTTCGCCTAAGATCATGCCTGGGATCGCAATTGTCAGATGCACAATCAGGACACTCGCGAAGCTTGGTAGAAGGTGATTCTGGATAATCTTCCAGTCAGTGGTTCCGGCAACCTTGGCTGCCAAAACGTAATCTTCTTCGCGCAGTTGAAGTAGCTTGGAACGTACAACACGTGATAAGCCTGTCCAGCTTCGTAAGGCCAGAATGACGGTAATGACGAAGTACACTTGGACGGGAGGCCACGTCACCGGGATAGCTGCGCTCAATGCCATCCACATAGGTAGCGTAGGCACAGAAGTGACGAACTCCATGAAGCGTTGCAGGATGTTATCGATGAGGCCGCCGTAATAACCGGATATTCCTCCTATAATGCATCCCATCACAAAAGTGATGAACACGCCGACGAGGCCGATGGTGAGCGAGATTTGCGATGCCCAGATGCATCGCGTTAGGAAATCGCGTCCCAAACTATCCGCCCCTAAGAAGAAAACTTTTGCATCCTTTACACCGTCAATGCCGAAGAGATGCAAATCTGAATCAATCAACCCCATCCATTTGTATTTGGATCCATGGACAAAGAAACGAATAGGATAGATTTGGCTTTGGTCCTCGGTAAAGGTTCTCGAAAACGTACTGGGATCAACTTGTACTTTGGTACCGTAAACAAATGGTCCTGAAAATTTGCCGTCATTTATGAAATGCAGGGTCATAGGTGGTGCATATACATTTCTTGAGTTATCCCACGGATCATAAGGGGCAAGAAAAGGAGCAAGAAAAGCGATTGTATATAAAACACCTAATGTGAAAAGCGCAATCATGGCAAGCTTGTGATCTTTGAACTTTCGCCACATCAGCTGCCACTGAGAGGCCGCATACAGTTTTTCTGCCTCTGTCAGTTTATGTCTTTTCGTTGCACTGAATAATGGAACTCTAACCATAATTTATATTTCCTAATGAAAGAATCGACAGCCGGAATAATTGTTCCCAAATAACAGACAGTCTTGAATAGGTCCTTTAGCTATATCTAATCCGCGGATCGACCAGAGCCAAAACGATGTCCGATATTAGGATTCCCACGATAGTGAGGATGCTAATGATCATCACGATGCTGGATGCCAAAAACATATCCTGAGCTAGCAGGGCATCTAAGAGCAAAGGTCCTACCGTTGGAATACCGAGTACGATAGCAATAATCGTTCCGCCTGAGAAACTGTCTGGTAAGAGCCAAGCCCCAGCGCTGATAATTGGGTTGAGAGCCGACCGTACCGCATACTTTAAGATCAAACGCCGCTCTTTGAGCCCCTTTGCCCGAGCGGTGATAAGGTATTGTTTTCCAATCTCGTCGAGCAGACCCCCACGCATGACCCTAATGAGGCCAGCAGTACCCACAACCGACATGACAATCACAGGCACAATCAGGTGTTTGACCAAATCGATGACTTTTAAGAAACTCCACGGCGCATGCTGGAATTCTTGCGAGAAAAGCCCACCGATGCTCACACCGAAAGTCCGGTATGAAAACCACATCAGCACTAACGCTAAAAGGAATTCCGGAATCGCCATGCCAATAAAGCCAATGAAGGTTGCTGTATAATCCCAAACGGAATACTGGCGCATGGCAGCAAGAATCCCGATGGGTATCGCGACCAAATAAATAATCAGGATGCTTCCTAGCGATAAGGCCAGTGTTAATGGCAGACGATCACGGATCAAATCTGCAACAGGTGCTTGGTACTGGAAAGATCCTCCGAGATCGCCTTGTAAAGCCTTACCTGCCCATTTGAAATACTGGATGTAAATGGGTTCGTCCAAACCGTAGCTTCTCCTGAGTGCGGCAGCAGTTTGCTCATCCACGTGCATACCATACTTTTCCATATTCGAGATGTAAGTGGTCAGATAGTCACCCGGGGGAAGTTGGATGATGATGAATGATCCGATGCTGACAGCGATTAGGACAATGAAACCGTAGAGCAAACGCCGCGCGATATATCTCGTTAAGGCCATAATAACAATATTCCAATCACTATTCTCTGCAAAAAATACGCTATAGTTACGAGCGATTGCGTCTACTTATTGCCTTCACATGCGAGAGGTTAATCCCGCACGTGAAGGTCTTGTTGGGAAACACAATGGGCGATAGCTGCCTTTAGTGCTTCGGAGCAAAATGCCTATACAGCATGGGTGGTCGGATCTTCCCAGAACCATTGCTGGACATAGAATGTCTGGGCGTGGAGTGTTCCATAGCCCTTCTTCGCAACTTCAGGCACATTCGTCAAACCGTTCTTGGTCACCGTGGGCATTGGAGGATAGCCAACTGTGCCGATGAGTGGAACCTCATCCGAGAAGAACTGCCAAACTTCTTGAGCCAATCGCTTGTATTCTGCTTCCGTAGGCGCCGCATACCAAGCAGCCATATTATTGAACTGATCTTTCCATTCTTTCGGAGGCTCTTCGCCTGCCTTGCCCTTGGTTTCAAACCACTGCCACCAGTTGACCGCATAATACATTTCGAGGTTAGGTTGGAATTTCGTAGCATACGGCAGGTAGCACGCGATCTCTTCAGCGAGATCGACGTTCCAGCCCGTAACATCGTGGTCAGCAGCACGGCCGCGTTCGTCTCGCAATGCGCGAGCCACTTCCGTTATGATCAACTCATGACCAACGGCTTCCCAATAACCACGAACGAGTTCAAGATGTTCGACTGTAAATTCAGGGTAGAACAGATAATTACTGCTCAGACGTTTGCCGTCTGATTGCAAGCGCCATTTGTGGTCAGCATCCCACTTCAGACCCATTTCGTCCAACAGTGAATTCGCTTTGTCGACATCGAAGTCGGCGTATTTAGTAAGCCATTCGTCTTTGAAGTAACTGGCTTTGGGATTAATCATCGCTTGGTATGGCTTGGCAAGGCCGAAGTACAGGGTGTCGTTCATTTCGTTGCGGTTGATTGCATACGACATCGCCATACGGAAGCGGCGATCGTTATAAATTTCACGCTTCACGGGGTCTTTGTGGTTCAGGTTAAAGGATAGTACGCACTGGCTGGGATTGGAGTTTGCCCAGTTAAGAATATGGAAATCACCCTTTTCTTGGTTAGCTTTGGCAACCTCGATCTGCGACAGTCGGACATCCGATTGCGTCATCTGGCCGGCAAGAACCGCTGTCTCACGCAGTGTTGCGTCGGTCACAACATCAAAATACATATAGTCGATATAGGGGAGTTGTTGCCCATCAGTATCAACTTCATGGAAGTAAGCATTGCGTTCGAACACCTCGCGCGAAGTGCCAGTCTCTACTTTGACCCACGGCCCCACATGAGGCTTGCCTGCAAACGGTCCCAAATGGTATTCACGGGCAGTATAAGCTTGGTACCAGAAGTCAAATCCCAGTGATTTAGCCAACTTATCCGCATCAGGGTTGAATTTGATATGGAATTGGCTCATATATTTGACGGGCTCGCCGAAGGTACCACCCAGTGACATACGTTCGTGGGCAGACATATTCAGTATGGGACGGTACGGCTCAGGAGATGTAATCTTGAGGGTATAGTCGTCAACTTTACTGAAGTCGACCAGCTTATCGCCCAGCTTCCACGTTGAGTACGGGCCCTGAGGGAATAGATCGGTATTAAGTTGTTCCTCATTCCACCACCACAGAATATCGTCTACGGTGAAGGGCGTGCCATCTGACCATTTGAGACCCTTGCGGAAGTAAAAAGTGAATTCCTTCACGTCGGCTGATACCTCTACCTTGGTGCAGAGATCTGGTTCAATGACTGTACCGTCGTTGTTGGTCTGTTGTGGAAAAACCAGTTGAGCACCGTCAAGGAAATAGTGTCCGCCCTGATGGTCACCCTGCTGATGAATAACACCACCATACTTGCCAACTGCCGGGGGTTTCCGCACGCGGGGTTCTTCAGGGAGGCGTTGGTCAACGGGAGGCAACTTACCATCAGCAACACGGGCCGCTAGCATTGGAGCCTCTTTATATTTGCCCGTCTGGGCAAACGCAGCGGCGGCAGGCACACTATAGGCTGACTTGAGGAACGGTAAAGCATTTGCTGCCGGTTTTAAAGCCGGTACACCTATAACCATCGCGCCTGCGGTAGCTGCACCAGAAAGGCGAAGGAAATCTCTGCGGGAAAGCTTTTTTTGTGACATTATCTCTTATCCAATCATAAAAATTAGATTAATTAGCTCTCAGGTCATGAAAGAAGATTGTCGTCATGATGTATCTGACTTAGAGATGCTTAATGGACAAATGGTCGTAACTTGCTGCGAGATGTCGCGAACCATACCCTATATGAAAAACTGCCCCGGCCTTAATGAGTTCGCAGCCACTCACAACTTGACCGTGTAATCAGGGTACGTATCCGCCATACCCTGAGTCATACCAATCCGATTGTTCCATAATCCTCCTTTGAACTACTGATGTTCGGGTAATGTCCATCAATCTAATGCTGATGACATTCCACGAACAAAATTGGTCTGATGTCTTACCAGATAGAATATCGCAGTTCCGTAATGTTGTCAATAAAAAAGTGATAAATTGGTCAGACCTCTTGCGGAACTTCTATGACAACTTCTAAATGACTTAACTCAGTTCGAGGGCTTTTGTCAGCAATGCACTCAACCACATGAGCGCGTGGCATTACAGGTTAGAGAACTCGAACCGAATTACTTCTGGCTACTGGGCATCAGAGAAAGAAGAATAATGAGGATAGGATGGACAAAATTACAGTCGAGATGAAAGAGGTTCAAATCACGACGATTATAACGGTCAAGGAGGAACAGACGAGTGATTTCAATATGGTACGCAACAAGCAACAATCAGAGGTAAAGAAGACAGATGAGCAGGGTTATTTAATACCTTCAGCGCTAAATTGAGTCTGTGCAATATTTCAATCTAAACGTCCTCACTCCATCTGTAATCGGTTGACGGCTTCTGCGGGTAATGCGCCTTTTCCTACAGCGACGACCGCTTGCTCAAGCTGGTCTAGGCTCGACAGACCAACGAGGGCAGTTGAAATTCCGGAATGACCTATGGCAAAACGGATCGCGGCTTCGGGCATATTGTCGACCCAACCTGCTTTGACCAGATATTCGAAGGATTGAGATTGCGTTATGTCAGTTTCATAATCTTGATTTGATGCAATGGGCTCAACTACTTCTGCTGCGACGGGATGTCGATGAGTTCTACCCGTTAACGCACCGCCTGCCATAATTCGAAACGCGATGATCCCTACCTGCCTTTCAGCGGCATGATTAATGAGTTGTCGATAATCTTGATAAGGGAAATCGGCTGATACTACCTGACCAGCAGATCGATTTAAAAGGTTATAGCAAACCTGAATAGTGGCCGTTTCGCTCTGATCTATCGCTTGGTGCAGTACTTCAGTTTCGCCAAGGCCGTTAATGCCCCATGAATGGATCTTTCCTGCTGATTGTAGCTTCTGAAAAGCCTGAATTACTGGCTCTAGATCGGTAATACTGATTCTGTTTTTCTCGAGTTGGCGCTGAAGACCAATAGAGTTATGAAGCTGTAAAAGTGAAATCCGATCAATCTGCAATCTCTGCAAGCTGACCTCAGTCGCTTCAATTATTGCATTCTCGATTCGATTCATGTCCACACGAGTAAGCTGGATTTTAGTGCCCACAACGACGTCCGACTTTAAAACCTGCAATACCCGTCCTAGATTCTTTTCTGAGCGTCCTCCACCATAAAGTTGAGCAGTATCGAAATAGTTGACACCTGCCTCTAAAGCTCGTTCAACGGCTTGAATCATTGCAGGGAAATCATCTCCCACCATTAAGCCGCCAACCCCACCGCAACCAAACCCAAGGACGGAGACGTTGAAACCGCTCTTTCCTAACTTCCGATATTCCACACTGTTTCTCCTATTTGTGGCATACACCTGCTATTTTGATCATTCTTGGTGGACGACTACTGACGTGGTTTCTGTGACAGATCAAGTATATGTTAATAGGGTGACAGTTAACTAGATGAGAGAGTTCACATCCTTTCTATTGGCAACAAAATCCTTTCAGCTAGACGCGAATTCGAAAACGAGATGATAGCATCTTCTGTGTGCTCTGATTCCCGAAACAATCAGATGTTAAATACAATAGACTCGTTATAAGGAATAATAATCGGTTTAGGTCCACCTGACGGAAATAGTGAAGCCCAGACATAAGGATCATAGGTTCGACTTCGAAAACAACCGTAGTGGGCAGGCACAGCAGCCTTAAGTTTGAGTTTCTTAGCCATTACCACTGATCCTTCAAAATTCGGAAACTCCTCTTCCGTTGGATGGAAAGTCAGTAGTCCGATATCCGGCTTCAATTGACGGATCGGCTCAAGAAACTCATCGTGCTCTGCTGCAGTATGAAATAAGTCACCGCTCACATAGACACGGACGGATCCAAACTCCAACACATATCCAAGATGTGTAACATCGGGTACCGGAATACCATCTTTTGGAAGACCTTCAGGCAGTTTTGACCAAACAACATTCACAGTTATGCTTCCCAGTTGCTTGATTTCACCGGCAGTCACCGTTGCAAGGGCTTCCTCTGGCAAACCGATAAGTCTGAGTCTGGTTATACATTCTTCAGGACCATAATAACGAACTGATGGAAATGCGCTTCTGATTCGCAAGAGTGATTCTATGCATGTATGGTCGCCATGATCGTGAGTGAGCAGAACGTAGTCAGCTTTAAGTGTTTCCTCATCAAGCGGCGATATCGGATGAATGAATTTCTTAAGCGGTCGATCCCTCGGAAAATATGGATCGACGAGTACGACGGTGTGCACCGCATCTTTAAACGCAAAGGAACTCTGTCCGAACCAGTGGATACCGACAGCATCTTCTGGAATTACTAGGTTCTCAAATGCATGTATGGACTTTCTCCGGATTGGCTCATTAGTATTCCGCAATGCTCTTCTCCTTAGGTAAGCAACGGGATCACACGTTCAGTGAAGAGCTTGAGGCCATTCAAGCTTGGGAAATCATCAAATCGTAGAAAAAACACTGTGACATTCAAATTGATGAAGGGTCTAAGTTGTTCTGCGACTTGCTCAGGGTTACCAACGATACTACCTCGCCGCCTGAAATGTGAATCTTCGTAGATACGTCTCGCCTCAGCTTCAGTTTCAGCAACTGCAATCTGGAGTCCATCCCAAGTCTTTACAATCTGATTGAAGTCGCGCCCGATTGCTTCGCAATGGGACCGCAGTATGTCTAATTTATGGGCATAGGATCCAGCAGTATCGCAGTAGTTCCACCAATCCGCGTATTTTGCTACAAGTCTTAACATCAATTTCTCACCACCTCCACCAATGAGAATCGGGGGCATAGGATTAGGTCGAGGCTCACAGAATGCTGAATTAATGTGATAAAAATTACCTTGAAATGTAGCCGGCGACTCCGTCCACATGCAGCGGACGATTTGTATGGTCTCTTCTAGTTGTGCAATACGATCTGATGGCTTGCTTGGAAACTCGTATCCATAGGCATCATAATCATCTTCATACCAACCTGTCCCTAGTCCCATAACAAAGCGCCCCTGCGTCAGAAGCTGCAATGTCGCTCCCATTTTGGCTACGAGTGCGGGATTACGATAAGACTGAGAAAGAACGATCGCACCGAATCCGAGTTTAGGGAAAGCCGCGGCGAGATACGAGATGGTTGTCCAGCATTCAAGAATATCCGTGTCTTTCGAAAGAGAATCGCGACCTCCGGGATGATCTACAGCAGTCCAAGGTAAAAAATGGTCGTCTAGAAAAGCCCCATTAAAGACTTCCTGTGTCTGTATATAATCCAAAGCGGACATAATTTGATTAACAAAAACTATTCCATGACTGCCTTCAGTGGGGTATGCAGGCATTCGCCACATAAATTTTAAATCACCCATTTAAATCCCTCATCATTTAACCTAAATTGTGTAAGCATAACCTTGTTTGCATCTATAGCTAATTGTCTATCTATTTCATACGAGGATACCCGTCGGCTGCTTTAGCTGGGGTTGGTTCCATACCCAGTTTAGGTGTTCGAAAAAACACAGATAATAATTGCTGCAAAAACTAAGGCGTTCTCAAAATAGAATTTTTCATCCACAAATCATTTGGTAATGCCACAGATAACAGGTTTGATTCTCTAACTCTAGTCGTGGCTTCTAGATTGGTTCGACCTGCGGCATAAAGTGACCTCTAATAATCTTGATGGGCATCACTCAATCAAATACTATTTAGGCGAACCATGCACCGCCATTGATTTCGGAAACTTGCCCTGTCACCCATGCACCCATTTCCGAGACAAAATACAGAACGGCATTGGCGACATCTTGTGGAACTCCGGCACGTTTCAATGGAATAGTATTGATAATTCCCTCATATTGGTCTTTGCCGGTAAAGGTTTCATGAAACGGAGTATCCACTATGAATCCCGGGGCGAGGGCGTTTACAGTGATGTTACGTGGGGCAAGTTCTTTAGCTAATCCACGGGTCATCCCAATTAAACCAGCTTTCGCTGCGGCATAAGCAACTGCTCCCATTCCACCGCCATTTCGTCCTGCTAAAGAAGACATCAAAATGATCCGTCCCCCGGATGATGACATGTGAACAAGCGATGACCGCGAAACATAAAACGCGCTGGTCAGATTCACATTTATTACTTTATGCCAGTGTTCGTCACTCATTTCACTAATCAACATCCGTTCGATAAGGTGTCCAGCATTATTCACCAGAATGTCCAATGGAGCGTCAAAATCTCTGACTACTTGATCTACCACTTGTTGGACTTCAGTGCTGTGAGTAACATCAAGCTTGTAGGCGCGTGCTTCGCCACCTCCGTTGCGAATTTCTTCCGCGACTTGCTCCCCTGCATTGGGGTGGGTGAGATAGGTCAGAGCCACACGTGCGCCACAATTGGCTAAGGCAAGGACAATTGCCCGTCCGATTCCCACACTCCCGCCTGTGACTAATACCGTTTTATCTTTCAAATCAATCTGCATGATTGTATTTATCCTTCAATGCTAGATGCGATTGAAATCTGTAAAATTATCCGTCATATGAGAATAAAGGTCACTTGTATATAGCGTTCTTGGCTACTCGGATGAAATTCAGCCGGATTCATTAGTATTGTTCTCGGATTTTTATGCGGTTTTGAGAATATCACGCAAGAGTGACCCGTTTTCTTTGCTCCAGTTATATATTGTGGTCACATCAGTGCCCAAAGAAAAATGCCTGACACCTAGAGCAAGATAATTCTCGGCTTCTTTTGGACTCCCAATTTCCGCACGCGGCGCCAAACCGAGCTTTAGGGCAGTCTTGATCATGTGGTGGTGTGCTTCGGTGACCTCAGGGGCGTTTTTTTGCCCTGCCTTACCGATGCTCATGGAATAATCACCCGGCCCAAACTGTACCATGTCAATACCGTTGACTGATAGAATATCCTCAAGATTCTCTATCGCCTCTTTCTTTTCAATCATGATGGCTACAACAGCGTCCTCAAGCGACTGCACAAAAGCGGTTGAACCTGCTTCTAGGAACACACTGACATCGCGTCCATGACGCGCGCCATGAAGCCCTCTTGTTTCCGGCGTTTCTGCCCGAACCGCCCGAACACATTCCTCAACGTCAGCTACGGAACGTATATCGCTAAAAAGAACATTTTGGATTCCGGAACTAATCGCACGCGCGGCTAGGTGCAAGCGTGATTCTTGTTCAACTTTGATCATTCCGGTCATATGGTCGAATAGGTCAATTGCACGACCAACGTTATCCAATGAGAAGAGGCTATAGGGAGCATATTCGGCTATAATCTCAACATAGTCGAACATGCCCGTATATCCGATGATCTCAACCATAGTGGGCCATTGAGTCTCTAGGCGTGTCCCTAGACTTGGCTGTCCCTCATTTAATAGTTCCCTCAATCTATTCTTGTGCATGGTCGCTAACTCCGTAATGATTGATCGCGTTTATAACCTGCAAAACATACCAGCGAAGCCCTATTTGAAATATTCAACTCTGTCTCTGAAACAGATTTCGTGTTTTGCGTCCAAATATTCAACCAAGATTTAGAAACCCATCTTCTTATCGACGAGGTTCGTGAGCGGTCGTCCACCAAGATAATGTCCCAAATTTTCTGAGAGAATAGCTGTTGCAGCTGCAGTCGAAGCCTCTGACTTGCCTGCACAATGCGGCGTAATAATCAAGTTTGGAGCATCCCACAAAGGGCTGTGAGCGGGTAAAGGTTCAATCTCTGCGACATCTACAGCAGCCCCGGCTAACCGGCTATTTTTGAGCATGTTAGCTAAGGCATCTTCATCCACAACGCCTCCTCTCGATACCACGCAAAGGTAGGCTGTAGGCTTCATCAGGTTTAGTTCCTTATGTCCAATCATTCTAAAGGTCTGGGATGTGCCGGGTACAGTGACGACAACAATGTCTGAGCGTTTGAGAAGCTCTGGCAGTTCATCTATGAGCCAAAATGCAGAAACATACTCGGGGCGAGAAACATCGTACTTATCCAGAGCGATAACTTCCATCTGAAATGCGTGGGCGCGTGCAGCAATGGCACGACCAATATTGCCTAAGCCGAAAATGCCTAAAGTTAATCCCTGAATGCTAATCGGTGGCGCGCCTATTTTTTCGGGCCATTGCGACCAGTTAATCCATTCTCGGTTCCGCTGAGCTATATTGAGTTTTGGGAGTTGGCGCGTGAGGCTGAATAATGTGCCGAAAAAGTGTTCGGCAATGGTAGCTGCGTGAGCGCCACGAGTGTTGGTCACTGCTACGTCACTTGTGATTAATTCAGGGATCGCAATCAATTTATTGACGCCTGCACCATGACATTGAATCCAGCGCAGATTTTCAGCTGCGAGGAAGACCTCGCGAGACACATCTCCGAAAACCACTTCAGCATCCTTGATCGTTTCAAGAGCCTCGCGCTCAGTCAAGGCAGTGCAAAATTCTACTTGTGGATAGGTAGTTTTGACTTTAAGTAGTTGTTCATAATGCCATGGTACCGTAACCAAGAGTTTCATGATTCCACTTTGATTTCATCTAATAACCTGACAACATTTGTATCTTGCCGACGAGTTGCCGTATTTGCTCTATCTATGGCTTGTTGCTCAGTCGCCGCAGAAGCTAATAGTTCCTTTTTACCTTATATTTAGCTGACCTTCTGACTGCTGATTATTTTCCATCAGTGAAAGGCCAAAGCCGCAACGCCGTCTTTCTATATATCCATTCCAGATCCTCTGTTGTGAGGAAGTCCATTTCTTCACGAACATGCGATATCGCTTGAGGATAAGTTGTTTTATCAAGACAGAGTGGCCAGTCACTACCCCACATAATTCGTGATGCACCATAAGTCTCGTAAACTTGCTTCAGAGAATTGCGATTGTGATGCTTAGACTGGTCGTGTGAGGCGTTAATTGAAACATGGCTCATTTTTAGATAAAGCTGTGGATATCTTGCGAGGGCAAGGAGTTGTTCAAGATCCTTGGCATTACCATTTATGCAATCAGCCATATGATCTAATACGATACAAGTGTCAGGCACCCTATCAAGTAAGCTGATTAGGTCGAATAACCGCGAAGGTTTTGTCAGTATGAGTACAGGCACATTTAGTTCATTTGCGCGCCGAAAGATTGGAACCATCGATGTCTCGGTGAACCAATCGCCATGTTTATCTGGGGCGGGGCTTAACCGTACCCCGCGGAAACCATGTACTTCGGTCCAATAGCTGAGTTGATCAGGCGCCCGGAAATCATCGGGATTAACCCGACAAACAGCCATGAACTTCGATGGAAAACGCTTTTGAACGTGTGACGCATAGCTATTGTCCCAGCCATAAGCGATATGGTGGACCAGTACAGCCCATTCGACATCGTTTCCGGTCATGGCATCAAGCAAAGACTCGGGATAAGCATCATTTGGAGGCAAATTGACAGTCTCAGAAGCCCTCGGAAATTTAGGATCGTGTGTCCAAACGTGTACGTGTGTATCAATGATCTGCATAAATATCTCTGACTGACGAACGAATTTACGGTTCGGTCAATCGCGATCCGGGTATAAAATGTAAGTGCAATATTGCAGACACCACTTTCAATTGAGACATCCCCCTCTGAACTTACTCATAGTTTTCGGATATTTCAGCCAAAAACCGTGGTAAAGAGATGTTCACATTATTAGATATCCTTCCTTAGTGTATGTTCCTACTTCCAACCATGCCAAGGATGAGGACGCCCTGCATTGGTGAACGCAAGAACTACGACTATCTCGTCAGCAGTAGGCGCATTTGGTACAGATACTTGTATGCTGTCAAAATGCGTAGCCAGACCCGAGTTTTCGCGGAAACATAGTGGTACATCAATGCTCACACCCGCAGCGCCTACTTTCTTGGTCGATGGGATACCCGCCTTGCCCCCACCAATTACTTCCCTGACCGACTGCCCGAATTCCTTATGTATCAGGATTGCAGCCTGTTCTAGCTCACCGTTAGTACCTACTATGCAGGCTTTTCCGTAGCTAACAACTTTCTCGCTGCCGCCTAGAACCGCCATCGCTTCCTTTGCTAGAATTGTGCCCAGTTGTTTGCCCATAGCAACGAACTGTTCTAGGTTTTTGCCGGATTTCTCACCGACTGCCGGATTAGTAATCACGGCGGCTAAAGCAACTTTTCGAAGAGGACTGGGTACTTTTCTTCCGCCTTCAACCATCACATCTTCTGAAATTGTGATAATTCGTCGGATTTCCATTTATCTATACTCCAATAGGGTTCTAATAAAAGAGTTGTCTTGTCTCAAGTTATTAGAGACAAAAAACTCTGAGTAATTTGGTTATTTATGGATTTCTTTGCTGCAGCAGAGCGCAATGGACCTCCTGACGTATGAGCCTCCATCAGCTCACGCGCGGTTTTTGCATCATGAGACCGAATCGCATCATAGATTTTGCGATGTAAGTTCATTGAGTCAGCTGGTCCCCCAGACTCTTGATAAGTTACCTTCATCCAGACCCACAGCACCTGCTGGATCAGGTTTAGTATCTGTAGAAACATCGGATTGTGCGCTGCATTCGCAATCGCCACGTGAAACTCAAGGTCATATTCAACATATGTTTCCATATCGGATTGACTTGCTTCTAGGCTGTCAAGAATTTGGCCAATAGAGGTAATCTCGTCTTCTGTTGCTCGCTCTGCGGCCCAACCTGCTAATGCAACCTCAATAACGCTTCGGGCCTCAATCACGTGGTCAACACTGTCCTGGCTCAGAAGTAGCCCCCACGCGAGTGGCTTAGCCAAGATAGACATATCGCCCTTACCAACGAAGGTACCTGATCCCTGTTTAACCTCTAATACGCCGACAGCAGTCAATGTTTTGATTGCCTCGCGCAATGTTGAACGGCCAACAGAGAGGCGCGCTATTAAGTCTCGTTCGGTCGGAAGCTTATCACCCGGTTTGAGATGCTCGTTAAGGATAAAACCAACCAATTGCTCAACAATTTCATCAACAATTGGAGGTCGACTAACTGGATTAAGATTGCTAGATTTCAATTTTGCACCTTTTTGGTCTGACATCATACCATTAATTTACCACTTCGATATGACCCTGTCAATCAATTGAGAACGGAGGTAGTGAATTCAAATGTACTGATTACGCAAAAATTGTTGTGTCATATCGCACTTTCTTCATATTCTTTAACCCAAAATCATATGTTAATAACATATTCTTCCTCCATAAGTGAACCAGCGACTACATTGCCAAAGCAACTCAATCAATCTGGTGACACATAAAGAAGAAAGACGGGATCTGAAGGTTTATTTGCAATCATATGATTGGATCGCTCGTAGATAATATGGTCGAAATACATTACTTTTCATCAGCATTCAATGAAAATATATATGATTATATATAAATCAACGAGGAGACCGAGCCGAAAATGGCGCCATAAAATGATATAATTTATGGCAGGAAAGTGTTTCAGATAGAAATATATTCCTAATCAATTCTGCATCTTTCCCATAATTTGAATTATCCGATTTTCACGATGGGATTTTCCCCTGTGCATACCCAACGGGACTTGAACATGATTTGAGGGGAAAAATGAAAAAAAACGACTAAATAATCGTCGCTTTTTCCCGTGTATGACCCCGCTAGCAATTGAACATCTTCAGAAAGAAAATAAGCAAAACCGGATAATGACTTAGTTCATTTATGCACGAGAGATGAATTGTCTTCAATACCTGTGAGGCAGAATTGTTTATCCCTTAAGTTTTAATTATTCTCGTGGACATGAGGACAGAATTCGAACATCGCCACGCAAGAAAAAAGCACTCGAAAGTGCCTTTCTCGGCTGTGCGGGAAGGACAAGACTTTAAGCGAACATCCCTCAGCCGAGAATCCTCTCGATTTTCTCCAACTTATTGCATTTCCTCAACGTGCGCAACTCGCACGCTTCACAGACCCTTTATGACTTTTGCTTTTCGGTGATTGGGAGAGCACTACCCCTCCCCCATACCACCTTGAAGGCTCGCTGATCCGTCCAGCAAGACTCCCAAGTAGAGTGTAGCACAGCTCTTCGAAGTCCTTGCCAGCCTCAGCGATTTTCTTAATCGGTTTGTTGAGTGTTGTGGAGGAAATGGAAAATGACTCGTGTTTTCGTTCTCACCAATCATAAAGGGGGTTTCGGCAAGTCGACATCCGCCACCAATATCGCCTACGGCTTGGTCGGTTTGCTTAGGCGCTCCGGCACTGCTAATTGTCGTGTGCTGCTCGTCGTTACCGATAGTCAAGCTCATGCCTCACTCGTTACCAGAGGACATAATGATTATGGTGCAGATAATAGTCTTTACACTGTCCTAATGGCTGATCGGAAAGAAGCCGCAAATGTCCTTGCAAATTGCCTTGTACAGAGCACTTGGGATGATGATCTGCATGTGCTGCCCGCCTCGCCGATGCTGGGAGTCGCTGGTGCGCCGTATCGCTTGTCTGAACCGCTCAGTCGAATAGCCAACCATTATGCCGCTATTGTGATTGATACTCGCCCTTCCTTCTCATTGATGACTGAAATGGGACTGCTGGCTGCCACTGATGCCATTGTGCCGGTCGAACTGCGCTATCTTGAGACGATTGGTTTGTTGTCGGTCATTTCAAAAATCAATGAAATTCGCGAAGGCTGGCGTCATCCGCATCTGCATGTCAGTGGCATTCTCGTCACCAAAATGGATACCCGTGTCAAAGGGCACAAACAACTCCTCGATGAACTCAAATCGCACAGTGTTTTAGGTCAGCTCGTTTGTGGAGTCATCCCAGCCAATGAAGCGGTATCCTACTCGCATCATCACCATCTGAGTGTCTTCAATTACGATCCTAAAGCTTCGGCCAGCAAAGCCTATGCCAGATGGTTGGCAAGCTGGTTCGCGAAATCGCTGGACAGAAGGCCAGCGTCTCATGAACGGCAAGAAACGACAGGCCAACACTGGCTTGCTTGACACCATCACGGCTGACATGTTGGGTGGCAGCGGCTTCGACATCGCGACAGACAATAGCTTACGAGTAGAGCGGATTCTGCTGGAGATGGTGCGACCTGATCCAGTACAACCACGTCGTGTATTACCTGAGCGCATCTACCAAGCCTTTCACACGAATCGCATGACACCGACCCAAGCCCTGAAGGAACTCATCCAAACCGCTCAACTGGCAGCTCGACAAAACGGGCGACCCTTCACTAATGTTCTGGATTTGCTGGGTAATCCGAATGACGAAACCGAAGCAGAAGCGCCTATGCTATCGCCCGAAGAACAGTTAGTACGCGACATCGTTGATCTGGCAGTGACTATCCGCGACGATGGACAAGTCAATCCGCTGACTGTGGTCGATGCCACTCAAGGCGTGACCCGCCTTTACCGGATTGAAACGGGTGAACGACGTTACTGGGCTACCTGGCTGCTTCGGGACTTTATCTCTGGCTACGAGAGTGACGGCATGATCTCCTGCATCATCATTCCTGCCGAACGAGCTTCCGCCTTTCGACAGGCCAAAGAGAACACTGCTCGTACGGGGCTGTCTGCGATTGCGATGGCTCGACAAGCTGCCCTTCTGTTGCTTTACGTGCATGGCTGCGAAATACCTGACGGACCCGTAACTCATGATTTCTATCGCCAAGCATTAGAACTCGACTTAAGAGGCAAGCGTGAATATGCCGCTGAAATTTTATCGGCTATGGGTGGGCTCTCTAAGTTCCAATTTCGCCATTTCAAAGCCTTACTCAGACTATCGGATGAAGCCCTTGAGATGGCAGATCGTCATGAATTGCAGGAAAGTCTACTGCGTTATGTATTGCAACTTGCTCCAGAAGACCATGTTGAAGTTATCAGACAGATTGTCCAATTTGGGCTAACCCGTAATCAGGTCAAAGCATTAATTGAAGGTTCCCCTGAAAAAGGAGAAGATCAAAATGAAAGCACGATGCCTCGGCAAGTCACCCAATTCGCTAGACTCATGAATCCCAAGCATTTGCCAGATGCCTATCATTTAGCACTTGCTCTGATTGATCAGGAAAAAGATAAAACGGTTGCTAAAGCACGGGTGCAGATGTTGAGAAAAGTGCTTGACGAGGCCGAATCCTATCTTAATCAATAAAAATGGTTGACCCGGGTCAACCATTTGGAGTGTATAGATGACAACAAGAAGTCGTGCGCCGCCCTAGAAAACAAAACCCACCGACGAAATGTGCAGGTGGGTGACGGATGATGGATACATTGGCAATGTGGTAATTCCAATGTATCACAATCCTCCCTCCCCTGCAACTGAATAAACGCCTTTCAGTCCTGTTTATTGAACCTGACTTCTATTCAGCTTTGCTTGGAGGCAATCATGAATGGCTACTCTGCGACTGGCGCACTTGATCGCCAGCCTGATCTACTCGCACGCCGACAAAATATGGTTCGACAACTCAATCGTCCTGATATCCGAACGGTCTCAGCCCTCATCGCCAAAGTCATCGGCGATCAAAATGTAGGTCTGATGGCGGTACGATTGCTGCATTGGTTCCCAAGAGCAAAGAAAATCGGTGGATGGGTTTACAAATCATGGCGGGATTGGAATGCCGAGTGCAACTTGTCTCAGGCACAGGTCAAACGCGTTCATGGTAAAGGATTTCTGGAAATCATTGGCATTGAGCGCACAATCATGAAAGCTAACGGCACACCCACCGTTCATTATCGATTGGATGAAAATCAGTTGATACAACGGCTGGCCGAGTTTTTAGAAATCATGCCCCTTCGCATCAAAATGTGGATGTGGACGGAAACGCCCAATGAAGATGGTCAAACCAGCCCATCTCAACAAGCGGATTCAGACCAACTCGATGAGCCAAATCAGCGTGATTCATTTGGTGAAGGTGAGCCTATTCATTCGGCTGAAAGCGCCAAATCTATAACAGACTCTAACTCACAAACAAGACAGCATAATAACTATCAGTCTATACAACACAGCAGTTATTCTGCTGCTGTTGTAGACAGTAAAAGAGAAGAAGAAAAAGAAATTCTCGTGTCACTCGCAAATTTTGGGATTGGATATCCCAAAGCGAAGGAACTCATTGACAAGCATGGTACTAAGCGTGTAGCAGAGGTGATCAAACATGCAAAAGATCAAGAATGCACCAAACCAGCAGGTTATATCATTCGAGCGCTAAAAGAGAATTGGGAATTCTGGTCAAAACCTATAAAAGATGATTACGCATGTGGCAGCGGATTAGCCTACATCACGGGCAAATATGCAGCCTTTATTAACCATTAACCCAAGGCAATTTCAGGCATCTAGCATAGGCGTACCGGATTGAGTATCGCTTCAAAAATGTATGCCTCTAAATAGCGGTGTGAAATACGTTTATAAACGAAAGGTGATTTAGGCATTGAATGCAACGAATATCTTAGGCGTAG
>JBGAGF010000035.1:0-55967 GCA_044226855.1 Aggregatilineales bacterium | reverse complement strand
CACCTTTGCCTGGCTGTTCAACGCCCGACGATTGCAGGTTCGTCATGAACGCCTCCTGCATTGTTTCGATGGCTTTTGTCTCATCGCCTGTAGCTTATTGTGCATTTCGTTGATTCTGAAATAGGCTCGCGCCTCAGCCGTGACAAAATGATCTGTAAGGCTCAGATCTCACAACCGGGTATTATTTTTCAGGTTTATTTTCGGTTAACCCGATAAACCGATCTCAAACCATAGCCCAACCCATTAAACTAACTTGCTCCCTTAAATCAGTTAGCACAAACCCTCACCAAGAGTTACCAAATGTTCTTCCAAAAGGTAACCATGCTGCTCTAAACTTATTGTATTATGGCCGTAGGAGCAAGATACACTTGCCCCACGCACCTTAACAACCACCAATTGTTGTAAATGTGACAAGAAACACCGATTCACAACTGCAACAACTGCAATATTTTCAACATTTACCACGCTGCCAATGTCAATGCCGCCGCCATTTTCTGACTGCCACCACCGCCGGGTTTTGTATTCTACGGTAGACTGACGGCTGATAACTGTAAACTTCCCGATTGCAGCGCATTCAGCCGAACAAACCGCCGAATTGTCGCCAAATAAACCCGATTGTCGGCGACGACAAAGACGACATCGCCGACATAAAACGGCATTGCGCTTTGTATTTGAAAGGAGACTAAGACTAATGACCGATGAGCAATTTCACTGTGAAATTGAAGAATGTGAAGAAATTTGAGAATCAAAAAGCGGTGAAGCTATTCACCGCTCTTGGGCACTTACTCGACTTTTGTGGACAGCGGTAGTGGCCGCGTTGAAGGTCGATTCGAAGACGATTTCCTTAAAGGCAGCGTAAACGAGAATGTGCTTCCTCTCCCGATTTCGCTTTCGACCATCAACTTTCCGCCATGCGCTTCCACCAGATGTCGGGAGATGGAAAGTCCTAACCCTGTACCTTCAATACTCATCGACTTAGCACGGTCAGCCCGTTCAAATGGCCTGAACAACTTGTTCAATTCTTCGGGAGCGATGCCGATACCTGTATCGGTCACCGACAGTTCAATGATATCGTCGCTCACATACAGGCTCAGCGAAACACTTCCATGCAATGTAAATTTGACAGCGTTGGTCAGTAAATTCGTGAGGATTTGTCGCACGCGTCGGGCGTCCATCGGCACCAGTGGAAGGTCATCCGGAATGTTAGCCTCAAGCGTAATGGGTGCGCCTTTGGACTCAATCAACATGACCGCCGAGTCTAATGCGTCTTCCAGCACAGGCCGCAAATCTGCTGGGATAATCGTCAGTTCCATTTCGCCCGCTTCGATCTTACTTACATCCAACAGATCATTGATGAGCGACAGCAAGTGTTCGGAACTACGGATCGTTTGGTCAAGCCGACCCTGCTGTTCCTCCGTCACGCTGCCGAACATCCCAATTCGCATGAAATCGAGATTGTTAATGATCAAGTTCAAAGGCGTACGGAGTTCGTGGGTTACACTGGCAAGGAAGCGAGTTTTAACACTGTTCGCGCGTTCAGCTTCTTCGGTCGCTGCTTCACGTTGGATATACAACTGGGCGTTGCGAACAATCGGTGAAACGAGGTTCGCAAACAGCAGGAGTAGCCGTTCATCAGCCTTGTTGAACGCGGGAGCTGTATCATCTCGCCCGACCAATACGGTGCCAATCGGTTTGTTGTAAAACAAAAGCGGAGCGGCCATACCCTTCTGTACACCCAGATCCGGCAGTTCATTTGCCTGCTGGGGCCATTGACCGTAATCTTCGACGATGATCAGACGGGCCTCGCGTGTAGCTGCGCCCGCCAACCCCTCATCAACACCGAGGATGCTGTTCAATTGGACTGGATTTCCAGTTGTCGCGACCAGTTGGAGGTGCTGCTTGCTGCTGGTGAGGAGCCACACCGCGCAGTAATTCGCGTTCAACAAACTGAGGAGATTCTGGGTCAACTGCTGTAAAACGGCATCCAATCGATAGTCGCTGACCACGGCTAACGAAGCATCATATACCGCCTGAAGTTCGTTGGCGTTCGCCTGTGCCACTTTTTGGGCAAGGGCGAGTTCTTCTGTGCGCTGCCCGACGCGTTTTTCCAGTGTTTGGCTCCACATGGAAAGCTGCTGGTAGGAGTAGGACAAGTGGCGCTTCATGTCCTCCATGGCGTTCGCCAGCCGCCCGATTTCATCCTTATGGTCTTGGTAGGCGATGCCATAACGCAAATCCCCACCTCCGATATGCTGTGCGGCGGTGCCGAGTACCGCTAGAGGTTGGGACACCGTTCGGGTTACAAACGAGTACACGATCCACGACAGCAGTGTCATGCCGAGTGCTGTAACCGCTGCCATCTCAATAATGCTGCGGTTGAGCGGATTTTGAAGGACAGAGGAAGGCAAGATTGTGACCAGACGCCAGCCAGTTTGAGGCAAACGGTTGATCAATACAATCGACTGCTTACTCGATTCGAATGGGTCTGCACCAAGATAAAATGTTCCCTGATTGACGCTCGCATCCCCCCAAAGTTGGGAGATTTCCGGTTTAGACAGAAAAGAAGAGAGTGTTTTACTCGTATCTGCTTGGGGCATGCTTGTATAAAAATCATGGCTTCCGGCCAGCGTGCTCTGCTCATCAAATAACAGGCTGTAACCACCCCAGTTCTTAATATTGATGGTCTTGTCCATCAAGCGCGACAGAGTGTATTCGGCAATGTCTGTCCAAACGACGCCTGTGAAATCTTTTCCGGGGCCGCGATACGGAACCGCGTAGGAAACAACCGGTTGTACTGAAGAGGTGTCAAATGGAAGGGCTTGAGTGTTCCATCGCTCTTTCCCTTCTGCCAGCGCCTGCATAAACCATGTGTCTTCTGGAACGGCGTTATTAATAAGCTGCTGAACCAATGCGACCCGCATCGGGGAATAGGACGGATTAAAAATAACAGTTTGATGTCCATTATCCGTAAGGCCGTAAACATTGATACGTCGCACAATCGTATTTTTATCAAGTAGCAGGTTGCTCGCCATTGGCCACACTTGCGAAAGCGGTGCTACCGGCTGTCCACCGAGCGCTGCGGCGAAGTTTCGGGTCGTCACAATCGCTGTCTGTAGTTGACCATCGAGTGCATTTGCGAACACCTGATTAGAGTTCACAAATGCATCCTCGGTTTCGCGCTGTAACGAGGTCGAATAGGAGCTAAGAGCGATTAATGCGACAACGGCGATGGTTGGGATCGAAATCATTAAAATGATTTGGACCAGCCGCCGTCGAATGCTCCAATCGCCGGAGAATAATTTCATAATCCTGTCCTTGTAAATATATCTGTAATTGTAATGGGAAATTGGCGCATTACAGTCTGAAGAACATTGTGTTTGCGTTTAATTTTGGTTTGAACGGGGCACTTTGTTCACTTGAATAGGCTAGGGCTGGTCTTTTGTCATGGGATAGGGCGTTGTATAATCCTAAAATATGTTTGGGCAGCGCGTCAGGGAGCCATTTGTGCCAATCCTCAAAGCAGGTCAATTGGATATAATCAGCCATAGTGCGGAACAAACCCAAAGGCTTGGCGCACGGCTGGGTTCCTTGCTGATGCCGGGTGATATTATTTGCCTATCCGGTGATATGGGAGCGGGCAAAACGGTTTTCTCAGGGGGCATCGGTAAAGGCTGGGGTTCTAAAACGCCTTTGACCAGTCCAACCTTCAACTTGGTGCATGATCATACCCGCGACAGCGACTCTCAACATCTTTATCATATTGATTGTTATCGTCTTGAACGTCCTAGTGATGCGGATTCGATTGGTATTGATGAAATCTTCAGCGGGCGCGGCCCGGTGATTCTCGAATGGCCGGAAAACATCGTAAGTATTCTGCCTAAACAGCGTCTATGGATTGAAATCCGTGTTCTGGAGCCGACCCGGCGCAATTTCGCGATGATCGGGGACGGCAAACGTTACGAAGACCTGATTAATAAATTCCGTGAATTTGTCTTTGGAGTATAAGGATCGCTAGCTGCCCGCTGGGTGATAGCGAATAAGTCGTTCATTATGCTGCTTGCACTTGATACAGCCACCCATCTAATGAGCCTTGCGATTTATGATGGCTATAATTTACTCGCCGAACAAACGTGGCACACCGCCTACAATCACAGCGTCGAACTCGCGCCAACCCTACAAGCTATTATGGATCGGGCCGGTGTAACAACCGATGATCTAACAGCGATGGCGGTTTGCATCGGGCCGGGTTCGTATTCCGGATTACGAGTGGGTGTTTCACTCGCCAAAGGTATGGCCGCAGTTCATCATCTGCCTCTGGTGGGAATTACTGCGCTAGATATTATCGCTTCTGCCCAACCCCATTATGCCGATGGGCTGATCGTGGTTGTCCAAGCGGGTCGTGAGCGTATCATCGTCGGGCGTTACCAGTGGCGTAAAGGTCATTGGTCTCCTCGTGGTGAAGTCCAGCTTATGGATTGGGAAACCCTTCTCGCCAGCATTGATGGCCCGGCTCATATCAGTGGAGAAATCTCCTCTGCGGGACGTGAAATTCTAGCCCAAGCGAAAGACAACGGGACGCCAGTCACGGTTGTTCCAGCAGCGTTCCGTTTGCGACGTGCAGGTTTTTTGGCACAGGAGGCATGGGAGCGTTTTAAGGCAGACGAAAACAGTTTTGATGCAGCAAAGCTCGTTCCTTTTTACATCAAAACGCAGGATGTCCCCGAAACCTAATCTTGTGCTTCGCTATATGACTAATGTCGATCTCCCGCAGGTCATGGAGATTGACAGGTTGTCGTTTGAGATTCCATGGTCGGAAAAGTCTTACCATTACGAAATCAACAAGTCTAATCAGAGTTACATGGTTGTTCTGGAATGGAGTCGAGAGCGGGTAGCAACTCGCTGGCAGCGCTGGCTCAACATCCATCCCTATGTCGAACGGCGCATCGTGGGCTACGGGGGAATGTGGTTTATCGCGGGTGAGGCGCATATCAGCACGATTGCGATGCACCCCCAAGCAAGAGGTCGAGGATGGGGTGAGATTTTGTTGGCAGGCATGATCCGGCGCGGGATCGTACTGGAGGCCGATGAAGTGGCGCTTGAAGTTCGAGTGAGCAATAAACGTGCCCAAAACTTGTATCAAAAATATGAATTTCGAACGGTCGATATCAAAACGCGCTACTACCGGAACAACAATGAAGATGCCTATGATATGCGCTTAAATGTCCAAAACAAAACCATTTGTAACCTATTCAATGCGCGATATAGCGCACTTTTTATCCGGCATCAATTGATTGATGATTTCAGTTCGTTTTCTCCACCGCACTCACTTCATAATGACGGGGAGTGAAAGCAACCCCTAAACCGCGTCTTCTCGCACAGCGATATGATCAATCAGTTCACGAAGGATAGTCTCACTGTCATAGTGATAGTGCCAATTGGGGTAATGGACTTGGAACTTGCGCACATCACTGATGTACCAAATATGATCCCCGCTGCGAGCCTGGTCAGTGAGGGTGTAATCCAGTTGATATCCCCCGATTTCACGGATCATACGAATGGCTTCGAGCATGGACACGTTTGAGTGGCGTGAACCGCCCATGTTATAGACTTCACCGACGCGAGGATTTTGGAAGAAGTGCCAGAAAGCCTCGACCAAATCCTTACTGTGAATGTTATCCCGTACCTGCTTACCCTTATAACCATAAATTGTGTAGTGCTGGCCGCGCACGGCACGGAGAGTCAAAAAGGCGAGGAAGCCATGTAACTCGGCACCACTATGGGCAGGGCCGGTCAAGCACCCCCCACGAAACAAACCTGTTTTGAGGCCAAAGTAGCGCCCATATTCCTGTACTAGCACATCAGCAGCGACCTTGCTCGCCCCGAACAAACTGTGCTTGGACTTGTCGATGCTCATGCTTTCGTCGATTCCATGTTCGGCGAAGGAATGAGCGGGATCGACTTCCCAACGTTCATCTCGCTCAATAAGGGGTAAGGTGTTGGGAGTGTCCCCATACACTTTATTGGTGCTGGTGAAGATGAACACGGCTTCTGGCGCATACTTGCGAGTCACCTCGAGCATGTTCAGCGTGCCGTTGGCGTTGATGGTAAAGTCTGTAAACGGTTCGCGGGCAGCCCAATCATGCGAGGGTTGGGCAGCAGCGTGAACAACCAGCACAATCTCTTTGCCGTAACGCATGAACACGCGTTCGATTTGAGCGAAATCACGGATGTCGTAGTTAAAATGCTGGTAACGTGGCAGTTCATTGATCAGGCGTTCACGATTCCATGATGTGCTGGCTTCGCTCCCGAAAAAGTAAGCGCGCATGTCATTATCAATGCCGATGACATCATAACCTTCGGCGTGAAAACGTTTGACCGTTTCACTCCCGATTAAACCTGCTGAACCTGTGACGACTACGATAGCCATAATTACTCATTTCTCATCATTTCAAGCAGCAATTTTCACTGCCTTATTCATCTTGTTTAATTACCGATTTGAAGGAAAATCCTGATCAAAGATCGGCAGTACATCCACCCAGAAGCTCGTTAAATCATGGAGAAGATAATCCGGTTGGGCATTTACCAATTCGTCATGTGAAGTTGCATAACCTGTTTTGACCGCGACTGAGACGGCGCCTATTGCCTTTGCACAAGCCACATCAGCAGGGGTATCCCCGATGACGATGACCTGTTCTGGAGCGATTTTTTGCCCCAACAATTTTTCTGCTCTTTCGACGGCTAAGGGCGGGAGGGCATTACGGTCTGGAGATTCTGTTCCGTATGCGCCGACAACAAACCAGTCCGGATCAAAACCACCTGCTCGCAACTTAATTGGAGCAATTGAATAGGTGTTGCCTGTCACCAGTCCCTGTAAGGGTCTTCCTCGTTTGTGCAGTTCGGTCACTAAGGCGTGTGCGCCGGGGCACTGCTCAACTGGATAATCCACAATAATCCGGCTCATGTGTTGAGCCACTGAATCGGCATAGGTGGGTAATAACTCTTGGATGGAGGCTTCAGTAAAACCCTGTGGTGGTAATAAATCGAGCAGGGTTTGCCAGTCGGTTTTACCCCCAAAGTAATGGGTTTCAAGACCAGCATCGGTTTTAAAGACTTCGAGCATGGCTAGACGGGTGGCTGCTCGACCCACACCTTTTGGCATAAGCAGTGTGCCATCAATATCCCAGAGGATGAGTTGAATATCTTGTGGATTAGTGACTTGAGGCAAATTCGGCTTTCTTTCTCACGTCCATGATTTACCTCCAATCTTAATACAGGCACTCCGTCATGAGAATATCTGGTTTGTGTGGTCGGCTATACCGTTCAATTGATTGGCAAACTGCAAAAACCACAACTGCAAGGGTACTCCGGACGGCGAATTTGAGGGAGCGAACTGCCGAAAACTCGCAAATTTCTTCAAATTCACTGTGAAGTTTTGGCTTTTAGCGGTTAGCAATTAGCTGTTAGCTCCAAACATATGTCCGGCGGCGGTGGCGATTAGAAAATGGCGGCGGCGATGGCGGCGGCAGAATAGTGCAGGGTGCTGAGTACTGAGTCAAAAGCGCAATCAGCAGCAAAAGCGGCACAGGCGGCACGGTCAGCACATCAAATGAGGAAAATATTGCAGTTGTTGTTGGCGAATCAAAATCCTCACCCCCTGCCCCCTCTCCATTTCATGGCCTGAGGAGAGGACATGTTTTAAGTGAAGCGTTTGTCTGGGATGAAAGTCAATCCCAGACAGATGGAAAAACGGCGCACGTAATCGACGAAAAAGCGAAGCCCTTCTTTAAACAAACTCCATTGACGGCGGTAAGTACCATCCTTGCGCCGGAGAAGGGGTTGGCAATAATCGACCGAAACCGCTTGACTTCCAAGAGCGATCATCCAACCATAGGCCAGTGTCAGGAGCAATAAGAGCCGAGACAAATGGTCGGGATGACGGATTCGACAGTCGCCCCATTGCCAACCGCCGCTTTTCAGATCGCGAAAACTCTGTTCTTGCCAATTGCGACGGGCATATTCGTGTCCCGTCAATCGTTCATCGTTGGTCACCAAAGCCCAAGGTTCATCATAGCCCACTGCCCACAAAGCACGGGCATGAGCCGGGATTTGACCACGCTTCTTGAAAACCTGTCCACTCATGCCCCAAATCTCACCTGCTTGAACTTGTTGCGCGAGAGTGTAATCGCCTTCATCAGTGACGACTTTGGTTTGACAAGTTACCCGAAACAGATAGTGCCAACCTAACGCCTGTACTGCACGACACAAGTCCGGCGAGGTGCCAATCCCTCTATCCGCCAAAACCAAGACTTCAAGCGGCTGGCTCAAACTTTGCTTCACGCGCTTCAACAAACCTTCAATCATCTTAACCTGTCCTTCAACTGGATAGGCTGCCGCACTGTTGGCTTGATACGTCCGCCATACTAACGGAATACAGCGATTTTCCCATGCCACTCCCACCAGCATCACGCCCATCCGGTCATGCAACTTGGTCTCATCAACGAGCAAGGTGATGCTCGTTGTTCCCAAACGCTCCAAGACCCAGCGCGTCCATTGTTCACACACCAACTCGACTGGCAACGCCTGATTGGCCAATAATCGTCGCCAACGACGTGCCGTACTTTCCACCCGTTCTGCCTCAATCACCGCTCGTGCCACTGCCCCTTGTTGACAACTTTCGGCTTCCATAATCCCGTAACTGAAGAGCGCGACATTCGCTCGCTGCCAACCGTTTAAGGCAGGCAAATGAGCGGCTAAAAGTTCTTCCCATTGGTATAGTAGTTCGTAGTTCATCTTTCACTTCTCTGGTTCGTTGTGGTGACTTACCAGTGTGATTGATGAACTCCTCTTTTTTCAACCTCTTTTCCAAACATGTCCTCTCCTCAGATTTCATGGCAGAGGGGAGAAAAACCCAAAGACTGAAACCTTAAAAATCGATTCGCCAACAGCATCTGTTGCAATTGTGAATCGGTGGTTTTTATCACATTTACAACAATTGATACCCCTCCCTAGCCAAAACACAGGGAGGGGAATTTAAATCCTCATTTGATTCGGAACATTCGTCGGATTCTTCAGAATCAGAATGTTTATCAGTGAAGAATCGGCGGCGGTCAGAAAATGATGGCATGCCATGATGTTAAGGTGCGGCGGAAACCCTGATGTGGATTTGCCGCCGGCAAATCCCTACAGGTCTCCCTGAAGACTATTGTAAGATAAGTTGGAGCCGGAAGGGTTACCATTTGGAAGAACATTTGGTCACTGTTTCACGGCGTTGGGACTAACCATCTTGAGGGACCACTAGTCTCCGTTGGGTATATGAGCGGTTAGAAAAGCGTTTATCGGGTTAACCGAAAATAAACTGAAACCATAATATTTATGCCAACGAACATTGGAGTTCCCAAAACATGGTAGAAAAATGTTGTTGATATTTATATACATACACGATAGTATGTATATGAAGTGAGGATATTATGCGTCGGACAAAAGAAGAAGCTGAAGTCACGCGCCAACGGCTGCTCAAAGCAGCACTGGATGTATTTAGCCGCAAAGGTTATGCAGACACACGATTAGAAGATATCGCTGCTGAGGCAGGCGTGACGCGCGGAGCGATTTATCATCATTTTGGAAATGTGGATAACCAGTTTAACGGCAAGGCCGAACTGTACAACACATTGATTAGTGAAGCTTATGCGCGGTTTACGCCTGTGATGCAAGAGGCCGTTGAAGCTGCTGCAACAGTGCAGGACGCGCTGCGTAGGCTGCTTATGACAACGCTACAATTTGCCGCAACTGATCCTGAATTTCGCGCGATTAGTGAACTTACGCTTTTTAAAACGGCGATTGTGCCGGAATTGGAGGATGGTATTCAGCGGAAGATTCAGGGCACTCATAATCTAGTTGAGTTTGTTGCGGATTTAGTGGAAAAAGGCAAAGCCGGGGGCGAAATTCGGAGTGATGTGAATGCACGCGATGCAGCACTTGCCCTACTTGGCCTGCAAAACGGACTTCTGGCGATATGGTTGATGGATAAACATCTTTTCTCGCTTAAAGATCGAGCGGAGGAGATCGCCGATATTTTCATACGAGGCATAACAGCATAATACATCTGCTGTACAAATTTTAGAGCAATTTACATTCACATGTGTATGTTAAAGCGATTATATTTGGAAGAATAACGAGTGGCGTTTTTTGATCTTTTTACATACATGTACGCATGTATATTAGACAAAGAGGGACAATGAAATGCTAAACCAATGGATTGGAAGATTGACTGGACAACACATAACTCATGAACTTCATAAGCTGATGAAAACCTACACCGAGCAGAGGAAGTTTAGCGGAGCGGTATTAGTGGCAAAGGGGAATGAAATTCTGTTACGCGAGGGTTATGGATTAGCGAATGTAGAGCATGGCGTTCTGAATAAGCCAGAAACGGTTTTCCGCATCGGGTCTATGACAAAACCGTTTACTGCTCTCTTGATTATGCAATTGGTTGAGGAAGGAAAGCTCAAGTTACAAGACAGGCTGAACCAGTATCTACCTGAGTATCCTATTGGCGAACGGATCACTGTCCATCATCTTCTTAGCAATAGATCCGGCATACCTGACTATATTGTGATGGCGGGATACGAAAAGATTATGAAGCAGCGAGTCTGTTTGCCCGACCTCTTCAAGGTCTTTTGCGATGAAGCACTCATTTTTGAACCGGGGGCAGACTTCGGGTATAGCAACAGCAATTGGGCGGTACTTGGTTACATCATTGAGCAGTTGACTAACAAACCTTATGCGGATGTCCTACATGAGCGAATTTTCAAGCCAAGTGGGATGAGTCATTCAGGTGTGGATTGGGAGCGTCCGATTATTCCTCACCGAGCAACCGGATATGTTGACGGTGGGAACGACTTGATGAATGCCGAATTGATTGATGACACGACCATGCATGGAGCAGGGGCGATCTATTCAACTATTGATGATTTATACCGATGGGATCGGGCACTATACAGCGATATTCTGCTGCCGCAAGAAATATTGCGACAGATGTGGATGCCACTATCACAAAAAGATGGCAGTGAATACGGTTATGGTTGGGAGATCAGGAGTCTATTCAACCGACAGGTCATCGGTCACTCCGGTGGTTTACCGGGTTACGTAAGCGATATCGGCCGATTTGTTCATGAGGACTCGGTGGTCATCATGCTGAGTAATTTGGGCAGCGCGGCTCATGGGGATATTGTGCGAGATTTGTCGGCAATTGTGCTCGGTGAGTCGTATCAACTCCCTGCAAAACGAACGTTTATAGCCGTTGATCCGATGATATTTTCTGATTATGTAGGGCGCTATGAACTGACCTACTTTGGTCGAAAATCAGTCCTGAATTTTAGTGTCGAAGGTCAGAACATGATGATGAAAGTGCAAGGTCTGCCTAAGGCCACACTGAATGCGATGTCAACAACAACGTTTTTCGCCCGCTCGAAGGGTGAAGTCGAATTCACGTTTGTTCGGGATGAGGCGGGACATGTCAACACAATTGACGTGGTATGGGATCAATATCCATTAAAAGCAGTACGGCTTGAATCAGAATGAACAATTCCAGTTGAGCATTCGTTAGTAGGTTCAGTACGACAAGAAGTGACAAGGAGTTGAGCATGAATATTATCGAAACGCACGATCTGCGTAAGAGTTTCAAGAGCCGACAAGGTAAGGGCAAGCCGCAAGAAGTCGAGGCGGTCAAAGGTGTGAGCATGACGGTTGAAAAAGGGGAAATCTTTGGTTTCCTCGGGCCGAACGGCGCAGGTAAGACCACAACGCTACGTATGCTTTCGACACTGCTGGTGCCGACGAGCGGCGAGGCTAAGGTGGTTGGACATGATTTGCGCCGAGAGGCAGGAAATATCCGGCAGACGATCGGATATGTAAGCCAAGCAGGTGGCACTGACCAACATTCCAGCGCGCGGGAAAACTTACTATTACAGGCACAGCTTTATGGGTTTAATCGCCAAGCGGCAGAGAAGCGGGCGAATGAACTGATACAGGCGCTGCAATTAGACGGGTTTGCAGACCGCCCGGCAAAGACCTATTCGGGCGGGCAGCGACGGCGATTGGACTTGGCGCTAGGCATGGTACACCAACCGCAACTGTTGTTTTTGGATGAGCCGACAACCGGACTTGATCCCCAGAGCCGCGCGCATTTATGGGAAGAAGTACGTAAGCTGCGCGAGAATGGGACAACCGTATTCCTAACCACGCACTATCTAGATGAGGCGGACGCTTTGGCTGACCGTTTAGCGATCATGGACGGCGGGAAGATTGTGGCCGAAGGGACACCGAATTCACTGAAGCAGCAAATCGCGGGTGATGTGGTGACACTGGGCGTGGTGGCGCAAAACGGGGAAAAGAAGCGGGCGTTTAGCTTGTTGAAGAACCAATCGTATGTGCGTGAAATCCATGACGGTGAAGAAGCGTTCCAACTGTATGTGGAACGGGGTGAAGAAACGCTGCCCGCGATTCTACGGTTGATGGATAACGCAGGGTTACAGGTAAGCAAGGTTTCGCTGGCGCGACCGACACTGGATGATGTGTTTCTGCGCCAAACAGGGCGATCTCTGCGCGAAACCAGCGCGAATTAATTCCAATCGATAAACATAACAGGAGATCAATCGATCATGTTTAAATTTCTACGGGACACGTGGCTTGTATTCAAACGCAGTTTTCAAGTCTCACTGCGGAACGGTGTGTGGGTGATTGTGGGGTTGTTCCAACCACTGCTGTACATGCTGTTGTTCGCTCCACTGCTGGATGGCATGATGCCGGGTGGGAAGGCGATCCAGACCTTTACACCCGGGCTGCTAACGATGATGGCGATGCTGGGACCGGCGTTTGCGGGCTTTAAGTTGATTGACGATTTGCGGAGCGGCGTGGTCGAACGCTTCCGCGTGACGCCTGTGAGCCGCGTGTCATTGTTGTTGGGACCCGTGCTGGTGGATATTTTGCTGCTGCTGGCACAAGTCGTGCTGCTTCAATTGGTGGCGTTCGCGATGGGTGTGCGGGTCGGCATTGCAGGACTGGTTCTGACTTTCGCGCTGGTATCCCTGATCGGCATGGGGATGGCGTCACTGTCGTATGGGCTGGCGCTGCTGGTGCGAGACGAAGGTGGGTTGGCGTCGATGCTGAACTTCTTAACCCAGCCTTTGCTTCTGCTATCGGGGATTTTGCTGCCGCTGACGTTCGCGCCGGTGCTGATCAAGACAATCGCCAGTGTGAATCCGTTCAGCCATGTGGTGGATGCGACACGGGCTTTGTTTAACGGGGCGATCACTGACCCATCGGTTATCCCGTCATTCGGTTTGATGGCGGCGATGGCTGTGGTGCTGATCTTGTGGGCAACGCGGTTGTTCCGGACGGCAAACAGCTAAGCAACTGAATAATCTGGAGAGGGTACACAGCCGTGTGCCCTACATTTTACGGGGATATAACGCGTATATCCCCATCCCATTTTTGTGAGGCGCATCCGGTTCTAAGTGGATGCGCCTTTTTGTTTTGCGGATTACTTCACGCCCATCGCAGCGCCCAAGGTGACGCAGGCGTTGCAAGTATTGTTCGGGCGGATGATGGCATAACCGGCCTGAGGATCGGCGGCGTAGCTGGTGGAGTCCACGTTCCAAATGATGAACAAGCGGACGCGGCGGCTGTTCTTGGCGAGGGTAACAGCCTGAGCTAACCAGACGGCCTGATCCTGAGCGGTCACGTTGGCAGCCCAGCTAAAGCTGTTGGGCAGCGGGCCGAGACCTTCGGGCGAGAGGTAACCAATCTCGGTGAAGCAGAGCGGCTTGCTGGGGAAGACACCACTATAGAGGTTCACCATCGACTGATAATAGCGCGTGTAGTGGCTGGAATTGCCGCGCGGGTCACCGCTGGTTGAGTTGGGCGAGAGAATACCTTCATTGTAGTGGAGGCCGACGCAATCCATTGAGTTGGCTGCACCTGCCTGTGCCATTTGCTGAATGAAGATGTTGTCATCGCAACCGCCACTGGCGCACTTGCCAGAGAAGAAACCGGTTGGAGCAGGAGCAGCGCTGACGACCAGCACGTTCCCATTGGCATTCTTGATGGCTGCGTAGGCGGCGGCCAACATCTGGGTATAGCTACCACCACTGATCTTACCAGCGGGCCATTCGCGGTCGATGTTCGGTTCGTTCCAAACTTCGATACCATCCGGATTGAGGGCTGCGACACCACCGAGGAAGCTGGCGAAGCGCTGGATGTAACCATTTTGATCAGCAGCGAGCTGTGAGGAGTTACCTACAATGCTCAGCAGGATCTTGAAGCCCTTGCTGCGGGCGGCATCGATTGAGCTTTGGGCGACGCTGGCAGGAGCTGAACCGTCCCAACGGATTTGAGTCTTGGCCCATGTCATTCCTGCACCGCGCATTTGAGCGGGGTAGGAGAAGCTGAAGACGTGACCACCGAGTTCAAAACCACCGGCGACCGGAACACTGGGGGTACCGGGTACAGCGGTTGCACCGGGCACAGCCGTCGCGCCGGGCACTGCTGTAGGCACCGGGGCGCTACCGCCGATTTGCAGTACCTGACCGGCATAGATCAGATTGGGGTTGCTGATCTTGTTCAGGGCAGCGATGGCCTGAATGGTGGTGTTGAATTTCTTGGCGATGGTGCCGAGTGTATCCCCTCGTTTGACCGTATAAGTTCCGGTCGAGGGAACAGGCGTGGCGGGTACGGCTGTCGTGCCGGGTTTGGGGGTGGCTGTGGGAACAACGGTACCACCCGCAGGAATAAACAAAGTCTGACCGACAAAAATCAAATTGTAATTTGTGATTCCATTGCGCTGGGCGATGGTTGCCATTGAGACATTATATTTAAGTGAAATGCGATAGAGGTTTTCGCCCCGTTGAACTACATGTGTGACTTCACCCGCTGCTTGCTGGGCAAAGACGCTGCTGGTCACAGTGAAAACAAATGCCAGCAGGGCCACAATTACGATTATGCGACGCATATCGGCTCCTTTAGACTTTGTGCTTGGTTAAAGCAATGTTTATTAAATGCGAGAATATTCTAACATGAGCCGGGAAAATCTGCTGGTATAAGTCGTAACTTTAAGGAATATTCAATCAAAATTGTTATTTCGGGATCATCCTAAAGGCTGAAAGGTGGTTTGCGATTATTGTTTTGTCAGCCTAAATGATTGATGGACATGCGGTGTGTTGACATGTATTTAGTTATATTAGCCAGTGAAAAATGCAAAATTTTGGTTCTTTGACGACGATGCAAGCTGGTGGGCAGGCGGTATAATCTGATCATCATATTCACTTGCTCATTTCCGAAGTACCTCCTTCTGCTAAGGGCCGTATGGGTAACTATACGGCTCTTAGATTCCTGCTCCTGTTTATGGTTAAAACGTGATGATTGTCATGTTGTGTGGATTTAGTCAGACGCCAGTCTGTGTCCCTATAAAACCCGTAAGAATTGACTAAATATGTAGGCACCGTTGGGTTTTTCAGCCTATATTTGTAGCGTGATAATCTGCGGCGGTCAGGTCACAGACCTGACGCTACAAAAAGCCTTTCTAGAATCTGCTAGGGAATAGGTTGAAGCAGGACGAACTGGTTGCCGTATAGGTCTTCGAAGAGGGCCTGAATGCCCCATGCACGGGAAGTGGGTTCTTCGGTGAACTTGACGCCTTTGGATTTGAGGCGGCGATAGGCGGCTTGACAGTCCTCGGTGTGAAAGACCCAGCCGGAGAGTTTGCCGATGCGGGTTTCCATGTCTGGATCGAAGGCTTTGTTGAGGACGATATGCGGTTGGGATTGGCCTTCGGGGGCGACAACCAGCCAGCGCGTCCCCGCCCCGAAGCTGACATCGGCGATTTTCTCAAAGCCGAGTTTATCCACGTAAAAACGCAACGCTTGTTCTTGATCCCGCACGAGGATGGTGATGTGATGTGGGCCGGTGATCATTCATTTCCCCCCTGAACAAAGAACGGACATTCGATTTTATCGTGTTAGAACGTTTGTGTCAAAGCGGCTGTTGGCGATTAGCGGTTGGCTTTTGGCTCAAGACAACATACGAAAGTTGTTGCAGTTGTTAGCGAATCAAAATCCTCACCCCCGACCCCTCTCCATTTCATGGCAGAGGGGAGAAAGACCCAAAGACCAGACCCTTAAAAAATCGCTTCGCCAACAGCAACTGCTGCAGATTTTGCAATACATCCGCTGAAATGGCAGGCGGATGTGAGGGAGCGAGGCGCTGAATTGACATTTTTGTCCGGCGGGAAGCCCGGCTGATGCCGCTGAAATAGCGCAAATGCCGCGGATGGCCGGCTGTATCCGCCGCTGTGCAATTTGTGCACTGCCGCTGCCATAGTTGCAATAAAAGACAAATACATTTGAACCGCAAAGACGCCAAGGACGCCAAGATAATACAGAGAGTTTGAACATTAAAACTCCAAGGTGGAATTGAGATCGATAGAAGCAGTTTAGCAGAATGAGGCATGTAAAGGGTGACATTTTGGAAGAACATTTTGTAACTGTTTCGCAGGTTTGACGTTAACCGATTTGAGGGAGCGAGACAGGCGTGAGGGTTGGTAGATAGTTGGAAAGGGGTTGGTGATGGTTTGTGCGTTTAAACCAAGAATATAATAAGTGACTATTAAGACCGACGTGCAAAGGATTGGAAGAATCTAGTAAGGCTTTGTTATTTGTTGGTGAAATTATGAATTCTAATTTTGATGATTTGCGAAAGTTACGTGAATCTGCACCTGCCGGAAAATGGATGGAACGGAACGCGCCATTGATGAGGTTATTGAATGCAATTGGTAGTGTGGAAACACTCGATATTGCTATCCAAACTGTTGATAACTATCTACCCAATTTTGAACAAGCTCACCAAGTAGAAAAATGGGTATACAATTCAATGCATTTCATAAGGGAATGTGCAACGTCAGGCGGTCTAGATCGATTGCGAGCAAATCCTATACCTGTCGACCACGCAGATCGGTATTCTAAAAGACTGGCCTTTATTATTGCGGAATTAAGATATGGGTTCCTTAACTTGGATGATGCAACTAAAGCTATTGAATCGGCTATAGAAGTGATTTCAAGAACATTTATGTTTGAAATTGGTGATCGGATGAACACTATTTCCCCAAAGCCTGCAAGACCTTCAACAAATAATCCGGTTGAGATCCAGAAGTTCATGAATGACGGGGTTATGGAGGGAATACACCTACGCAATCATCCAGAAGTCGCGAAACTTGAGATCAGTTTGTGGTTGGGACTGGCTGATGAAATAGAAAAGCGATTAAACCCTAAGTCGACTTAGGACTAAAGTCATAGGGATCATTTCTGTATAGGGTGTTGGGGGCAAGGACATTATTCGAATATCGGCTTCGTTCGAATAGTTGTTCAAGAGGAGAACAAGCTCATGGCCCCTTCGACTGATAACCAAAACGATCAAATCGACCACGCGCTAGAAATATTGGAGCAGGTCAAGCTGGATCATTTCACGGCCAGTCCGACGAGTATCGGGCCGTTCGGCGCTTCGACACTGTCGTGGAAAGTGACTGGCCCAGCCGGATTTCATGTGGAACTGGGAAACGTCACAGTGGCGAAGACCGGACAGCGCACAGTGCAGCCTTTGAGCTCGGGCATCGTGAATCCACGATCGACGATTGAGGGGCCGCTGCGCGTGGGTGTGGAAAATGCAGATGGCGTCTATTTCCGCAATACGAGTAACAATCTGGTGGCAAGTTTCTCGCCGGGGCGCATCCGCTTCCAGATGAAGCTGGGTTTGAGCGTGAATAACTTCCCTGATCCCGATGTGGATATTGACGTGAGCTTCGGGCTGAAGGTGGAAGACGGCGTGCTTGTGCCGACTGGCGAACAGATCAGCGTGGATGTGTCGGTTCCATGGTGGGCGTGGTTGATCCCGGGCGCACCGATCGGGCTGGCGATTGCGATTGATATGGGTAAAGATGACGCGAAGAAGCAAATGCATGAGGCGGTGGCGGGATTGGCGCAACTGCTGACATTCTTCGCAGTGTTCCCGCAAGGAATTCAACTGCGGACCGTGCGGATTGATAAGGATGAAACGGGTCGCAACGGGATTATCGAGTTCACAGGCTGCCCGAATAAGCTGCTGGTGGACTTCTCGAAGATTTCTGAGGCGGTAATCCTTACGTAAAAATGCAAAGGCAATTGAACCGCAGAGACGCAGAGGAAAACCAAGAGAAAAGCAAGTTGAACCGCCAAGAACGCCAAGAGAAATGCAGAGGGCTTGCTAACGGCAAGCCCCTACAAGTGAAGATCGTACGAGGTGTTTAGGTCGTTAGTCTTTGCGGCGGAAGGGGATGAAGCGTTTGAGATAGCGGCGGATGATGTTACCGCGTGTATCGGTCCATGCTTCATCGACGGTTTCTTTTTGGAGCGCGGCTTCATTAGCCGAACTGGCGCGATGACCGTAACGCTCGGCGGTGTACATGCCGGTGATGGTGTTGACGGGGGCTTCGGCCTGCGGCAAGCGGCGGGAAACCTGACGTCCACGCTCATCCGGCGTTTGCTGATTGCCGAAGCGGATACCGATGAGCGTGATGTAGCGTTCCAGACGGGCATAGGCACGGGTTATAGGGCTGAGGCCACGCATTCCACGCCACTCCCACCACCAGTAAATGAACACTCCAATAGCGATCAACAGCAAGAGAACGACCAATACGACAAACACAACGCCTAGCGCTTTGAGCAGCAAGGAGAGGAAACCGGGCTGCTGGGGCGTCAAGGGTGGCGGCGGTTTGGTCGGAACGATGACTGGCGTGGCCGTTGGTGAGGGTGTAGGGGTCATGGTCGGGAACTGCGGCGCGATCTGCGGCTGAGGCGTCTGTGGATTGGGCGTCGGGCTAGGCGAAGGCGACGGTGTCACGGTCGGTGTCGACGTGGCAATGGCCGTAGGCGTCGGCAGGTTAGGCTGCGGCGTGTCGTCCTGACGATTTAAAGGCGCTTGAGCAGCGGTCGGCTCGAATTCAATCCAGCCATAACCGGGGAAGTAGACTTCGACCCATGTGTGGGCGTCACGTTCTTTGACGTTGTAGGCATTCTGGGTGTCATCCCATGTGCCCTGCGCAAATCCGGCAGCCATACGCGCAGGAACACCGAGCGTCCGCAGCATGAGTACCATGGCTGAGGCGTAGTAATTGCAGTAGCCCTGCTTGATGTCAAAAAGTACCCATTCCACCGGATCACGATCAACAGGGGGCTGTGGTATGGCTTCGTTATAGGCGATGTTGGTACGCAGCCAGCCTTCGATCGCTTTGGCTTTGTCGTAGGGTGTAGTGGCTTTGGCATCGGCAACAATTTGCTGCGCAAGGCGGCGGGTGTTGTCGCTAAGGGATGGCGGGATTTCGAGATAGAGCTTAATCAACCAGTCGGGATAGGAGCCGGGCGCGGCACGTAACTGGCTGGCGGTGGCGTCCGTCATCAGGCTGGTGACGGTGTAAGTATCACTTTGTTTGAGCACCTGAAGCGGACGGATGACGGAGATATTCATGCTTTGACGTTCGCCCTGCGCGTTGGTGATGTACATGAGATCAGCGCGAGTGGCGAGGTCAACGGCTTGCGGCTGTGGTGCAGCATAGACAAGGCGTGAGGCACTGAGCCCCATCGTGAAACGCTGCTGCACAGGTGAACGGGCGTTGATTTCATCGGCGCCGTATTTCACATCGAGCGGGGCTTCGGGGACGGTCAAGCGGACATCCGAGCCGGGTGACCAGCGACCATTGGAATAAATGTCGAGCACACGAGAGCGCCAATAGAAACGGCGTCCCTGCGGAACCTGTACTTGAAAGACGGTTTGATCCCCAAGTTTGATGGCGCCGCCAAGCTGGAGCGAATCGCCACCGTAATAATCGCTTGTGGTCGGTCCCTGCGTTTCGGCGCTGGAGAAGAGGCGATTCCAAATTTCGCTGAGCTGGGTCAGCGGTTCGGACTGCATGAATTCACGGAAACGGTTGAGTCGTTCTTGAAGGTCGTTGACCTGAATCGCACCTGCGATCAGCAAGGCGATGAGGGCTAAGGTTGCGCCAACCCGTAAGAACTGCTGACGTAAGGAACGCGGCACACGGATGCCGCTGGTGTACCACTCCCATGCGCGGGCATCGAGGTTGGAGCGGGCGACGAGAAGCAGCGACAAGAAAATGAAGATGATGAGGTAGACATCGAGGTTGGCTTCGCCGCTGTAGTAGAGGCTGTTGGTGACGAGTATCAAGCCGGGGGGCAGGATCACACGCCAGATGCGGTCTACGCGGAACAGATGCCACGCGATGTTGTAGCCGAGAAACCAGAAGAGCAGACCAACCAGCATGGTAAAGATGAGGTCGTCTTGATTTAGACCGCCTGTGGCTGCCGCGACACTCCATTGGAAGATGCGGGTGAGGACGCTGCCAAACCCTTCCATCAAGCCGCCGGGTTCATTGATGGAGGCAATGAGGAAGATGAAGGCGACGCCGTAGACGCCGCTCATAATAAGGGCGAGAAGCTCATTGTATTGGCTGCGCGCTAGCAAGAAACCAAAGGCCAAACTCAGAAACGTGACCGGAATGATGGTGCGGAGGTCGAGCGGCCAGCCTGCTGCCGAGAGCGCCAAGACGGGCATAAACAGGAGTACGAAAGCGATGAGCAGGGTGAACCAGTCACCGGGCGCGAAGAGGCCACGCCATGTCTGATTGATTTGCCGTTGCAGACGGGACGGGAATGTAAAACGTTGATTCGGGATACTTGTCATAAATACCTGATGTAGTGGGGCGGCGTAAAGCATCCCCTGACACTACAGCCCATTGTACGGATAACGGGAAGGGCTGGCAACTGACGCTTACCCTACTGAGGGAGGGTACTCATGAAATACAAATCGAAAGACAATTGAACCGCCAAGATGCCCAGAGCGCAAAGGCAAGACGAGAAAATGCGGGATGGGTGGTTATTGATGAAAGGCAGTGGGACGGGATAGGATTTGCGGATTGTTTTCCTCAGGATGAAAGTTAGATACATCTATGCTCCCACAGGTTGAGATGGTTGAACGTGCGCAGCCTAAAACGAATCCCATCAGCGCGGCGGTGGGTCGGGTGCCGCCGTGGTCACTGGTGGTGTTCGGGATTGTTTCGGTGCAGATCGGCGCGGCGTTCGCGAAGGGGCTGTTTGATGCCGCGGGCACAGCAGGTGTGGTATTCATCCGCACGTTTTTGGCGGCGGTGATATTCTCGTTGATCTGGAAGCCACGTTTGCGGGGATACGAGCGGCGTGTGTACATCCACATGGTGATTTACGGGACGGTGATCGCGTGTAATATGCTGCTGTTTTATGCAGCGATCAATCTGATCCCGTTGGGCGTGGCGGTGGCGATAGCGTTCGCAGGGCCGCTGGTGGTGGCAGTGGTCGGGTCACGCAAGCTGATGGATTTTGTGTGGGTGGCGCTGGCGGCGATTGGTATCCTGCTGCTGTCGCCGCTGACAAATGAGGCACTGAATCCAACGGGCGTGGTGCTGGCGTTCTTAACGGCGGTAGCGTGGGGACTCTACATCATCTTCACCAAGCGAGTGAGCACGATGATGGAAGGGCATACGGCTTTGGCGCTGTCGATGTGTATGGCGGCATTAGTGGCGCTGCCGTTTGGCGGGGCAGGCGCAGCAAAGGTGCTGGCTCAGCCGCAGTTGATCGTGCTGGGGCTGGTGGTGGCGCTGCTGTCGTCGGTGATTCCATTTGCGCTGGATTTCACGGCGGTGAAGCGCATCAGTTCGCGGGTGTTCGGGCTATTGGCGAGCGTCGAACCGGCGGTATCAGCGATTATCGGGTTTATTGTGCTGCATGAGGCGTTGGGGTTACGAGAGGTGATCGGCATCGGTTTGGTGACGATTGCGGCGATTGCGACAACACGGGAAGCGTGAGGACGAAATGCCGTTGAACCGCTGAGACGCAGAGACAAGAGAGATAGGAAGAGGTGCGCCTCTTCCCTAGGCGAGGTGCAGCCCCTATAATGAGCGTGTGTCTAGGTTGACCGGGTGATCGCTCTCTGCTCCGGCAGAGGGAGGAAAGTCCGCCCTCCACAGGGTACGGTGCCGGCTAACAGCCGGGCGGAGCAATCCGATGGAAAGCGCAACAGAGAGGTATATTGCCATTAACCTCACCCCCTAATCCCCTCTCAGCAAGCGGACAGGGGAAAGTCTGGTGAGGCTAATGGTGAGGGTGAAACGGTGGTGTAAGAGACCACCGGCGCAGGCAGTAATGTCGGCGGCTAGGCAAACCCCACCGGGAGCAAGGCCGAGCAGGTGCATTGGGGCGTCCCGTCCCGCAAAAAGCACCGGGTGCGCTGCTTGAGTCCATCTGGTAACGGATGGGCCAGATAGATGATCGCCACCCCGTAAGGGGTACAGAAGGCGGCTTAGAAGTTGGCCTAGGCATAACAACCCCCATTTTATATGGGGGTTTGTTTTTGATCAGATTAATGGGCGCGTATTCCGAAAACGAGATCATGTAGAGCTGTCAGTTCGTCAAGTAATTCAACATCAGTTGCAAGTTGCGGATTACTAAGGGAAATCTCTGACGCATTCGTGACAAGTTTTCTTGTTGCTTCATTAGCCTGCTGCAACTCGTTTTGATCCGTAATTTGTGCTTCTAGCCAACCTCTTACTCTTCTGAGAAGTAATGCAGTCAGTTTATCGGGATATTCTTTAATAAACTTTGCAATACTCTCAATGTGTCCTACGTAATCAATTCCGCCTTCATCGGCTTCATCTTCATTGGAGTTTTCAGCAAATGAAAGCTGATGCTGACCATTGAGTTTTGGATTATTTGCTCGCGGCGAAAGGAGTCTACGATCTGGTGGAAGCTCAATTGTTTCGCCTAACTTTATACCCGCTTCGCCTGCCATATAGAAAAAGAAGCGGGCGCATTTCATGTCAGTTCCCGGGACGACATTGTAATCTTTTCGGAACTTATTCACAGCTTGCTGCAATGTTAGCCTATGGAGATTAGATAGTTTCACAATCTCGTTATATGGATAAATTGTCTCAAGTAGTTGTTTGAAAGCGTCTGGCCGCTGAGATGGGTTTGCTAAGCGCTTTAGAGACGACTTGTCTGGACTAGGCGTTCCCCAAGTATCAATCAAACGTAACCATCGTAAGGCTGATAAAAGAGGGGCTGTGTTGCCAGCGGTTACGTCAATTGATATTAGCCATGCCTCATCAATACAGTTGGGAATCTCTTCACCGAGTTTAGTTACAAAATAGTTGAATTCTCGGCCCGAAATGTACGGTGGGACTGTGTTATTCGCTTTCTTTGCTGCCATAGCTTTGACCCCCATATAATAAACCTTAATATTATTATACAAAAGGTCACGTACACGAGTCAACTGTAACGCGTTATCGGCATAAACGTATGCGCAATTTAAGGGAAGTGATAGTTGTGATTATCGATTGCGAGGGTTGCGTTGCTTGCGTAGGGGGCGTAGAACCGTAATTGAATAGGCAACCTGAAAGAGGTTGCCTATTCAGCTTTAACTATTGAGGATATGATGCTCCATTGCTTCTCGAAGCGTCGCAGGATCATGGTGGATATATATCATGGTCGTGCCCAAATCCTGATGTCCTAGCAGTTCCTTGAGGGTTGTGATGTGTACTCCTTGACGAATCAAATGGGTAGCAAACGTATGGCGCAGCGTGTGGGGTGTAATCCCCTTTCCTTCCAAATCCGCTGCCTTCAGTTGATCATGAAAGGCAGCACTAAAGAACTTAGGTTTCCAGAACTTGCCCGCCGCGCTTGGGAACAAATAGGTTGTTGGCTTTATATCAGCTAGGTAGGCGGCGAATTCCGCAATAAGAGTTTCAGGAATAGGTATTTCCCGATCGCGCCTTCCTTTGCCATTTCGTATGACGACAATTCCTTTGTTGAGGTCAACATCTTCTACGCTTAAATTTAACAGTTCGCTACGCCGCAATCCCAACCACGCCAGCGTTTTGAATGCCATGCTATCTCGTTTTTGAGCGAATTCTGTAGTGTCAGTCCGTTCAGCGTTGAGGAAGCGAAGCAACTCATTTTGAGACAACCAATTTGGTGTTTTCCGTGGGCGCTTGGGTAGGCGCAAATCCTCGGTAATGACTTTAGCGACAATCCCCTGTAGATGAAGCCATTGCCAAAACGTGGTGAATCCGTGCATCTTGCGGCGAATAGTCGTAGTTTGTTTCCCATCTTTGCTCATGTGACGCATAAATGCCCGTAAATCATCAGAGGTTATAGACTCTAGCGGTTTCTGTAAAAACGATTCTAGAGTGTGCAAATCGCTAACATAAGCAACCATTGTGGCGTGTGCAAGTTGACGTTCATGCACTAGATAATCAGTATACGAAGACAGTAGGTCAAGCATATTTGTCATATGTTCAACCTTGCCGTTTTTGCTGCATGTTCATATGGGATTGACCATGCGCCTGTTTGTAGAAGGAAATTTGGTTCACAGTAAGCCAAACATGCGGATAAGCCTTCCAAGCCGCTTTTTGGTAGAATGTGTTTAGACATAGTTTCCTCGCCAGAGCTAACTAGTTTAGCTACGTCAGTGTTCGCAGCACTGGCGTAGCACCCGGCCTGATTCATTTCATCAAACATTGTCCAATCTCCTTTTGGGTTTGATTTCGTAACACTAATCAACCTCTTGACTAATGGCCTGCCGATTCATTTGAGCCTTGTAACCGCCTAAGCCGCGTTGGGCGCTGGCAAGGGTTGAATAGCTGCGCTCCCACTCTCCATACTTGGCGACAAACTGACCGTCTTTCTCCACAATTTCAGGTGTCAACTCAGGCAGCATCTTGTCAGCTTCCAATACTTGAGGTTTCAACATTTCAGTTGAGATGAGAGTTTCGGCAGCTTCTAATGGTTTTTGAGTGTTAGTAGACTTGCCGCTGCTAAAGGTGTACAGCAGGGTACTTAGGGGCAGCAGGGCGGGTATTACCCACAAAGCAGCATCCCGCATCGAAATAGCTGTTGGTTGGGCGGCAGCACTTACACCCGCCGCAATCGCCAGCGCTGGCATATGGTGAGCAATGTACAACCATTGTAGATAGTAGGTCGCCCCGGCAAATACTACGAAGGTGAAGCCCCGTGTCCACGTCAAGCCGCTTTGACGAATTTCCGCGCTCGTGACGATTTGCCCTACATCGAGCGCAAAAGCGATTAAGAGCGCGGGTAGGAGCCAACCTGCCAGCGCCCAACCGCCTTCGGGTTGTTGACCAGCAAACAGCGTTCCAAGCGCCCATGTCGAATGTACCAGCGCCGCGGCCCCGGTTGCAGTTACGAACGGTTGCCGAAAGATGTGTTTCAGAATTTTCATTGTGTCTCCTGTTGCGAACGATTTACGAGCCATGTGTTGTTTTTGCGCTAAAGTGAAAACATGAACACTATCAGCACTATGAACACTTTTGGATTATTTCTCCCTCAAATAACCCCCTTCCTTTGATGAGAAAAACACTTTGTGAACACTTAGTAAGCACTTCTGCAATGGCAAAGGTGCGATTGGTGCTTTTAGTGCGATACTACAATCCCCACCCATTTATTTTGGGGGCGATCCCGTACCACCAAATCAGCCCATTAATGAAGTGCGATTCGATTCCAATTCGTTTTAAGGCAAGGGTAAACGGGCGAGAATCGCCTACATTGAAACCATTCTCAATTGCCCAATCCTTATATGCTGCAAATAGCCTCGTGCCCTGAATTTTGCCTTCGGGCTGCAAAATACACGCCTCATTTATGAACATCTGATACTTGTCATTCCTCAGCTTGTATTCATCTAGCCACTTCATGGATTCGGCAGGGCGTTCGAATTGCCAGTTGTTGTTCTTCAGGCCGCGGTAGTGGAGCATAAGCCTATTCAAAATTCCGGGCAGTTCTGCTCTGAACCTTTTGTCTAAATCTTTGATTTGCTCATTTTCGGGAATTGAACGATTAAATATGATCGGGTGCAAGCGATTAACAATGGCAAGTGAATTGTCATTCGTTCGAGGTGCGTCGTTCATTGCCCACCAAAACTTTGCGAGTGGTACAAATGAGATACCGGGCTTGTTTTTTACGTCGGCATAGATTTCATCTCCGCCCCCCACCAACGCCTTGTAAATCGCATCAGGCAGGAAACTACCAACGGCAGCTTCGGTAAATGTCACTATTCGCTTGCCCACAATTCCCGACAATAAAAAGCGATTAGTTGCCAGTTGGTTCAAATCAATTGTCATGTGGAGTGATCCCATTAAGTCTTTCAGCAAACCGATCAATTTAGACTTGCCGCTGTTCGGCTGACCGATTAGCCAGAAAGACGCTTTCAAATCAGTTCTGGCGGTCATGGAATAGGCCATCGCTTGACACAGCAGCCTTGCCATTTCTTTATCCGGTTTGCCATCTTCGGAAACCAATGATGTTTCCAGAAATTTGTCGAATACAGGGCATTCCGCCTGTTCGTCATAAACAATTGGGGATTGGTTGGTAAAAAATAAATCGGCTCGATGGGGTTCAAGCTCGTGTGTTTCGAGGTTGTAAAGGCCGTTCTGGACATTGATGTAGGGTTGTTGTAATTCTGCTAAATCCATCAATTTTCGGTCCGGCATGAACAATTCTGTTTCCGCTAAAGCGACCACTTCACGGGCAAGGCTCATTGATACCCGAATATCATACTTCTCCTCTTTACATTTACGGAGGAATTTGCGGGCGGCATCATGGATTTCAGGTAGCTGTCGTTTTTCCCAACAGCCATTTATCAATTTCCACCAATCGCCATAGAAATATGACAATTTATCTGCCCATTTATCCTCCAGTTCTTGCGCCAATTCATCTGGATCAGGTTTTCGTCTCTTTGGCGCCAGTTGCTCGACTTCGCTATTTTGAGCGAGTTGAGGTGAATCAATGAAAACTTCAGCCATTCCGCAAGCTCCTCGGATTTTGAATCCCGGCATCTAGGCCGCTCTTAATCGTGCGTCGTGCTTCACCGTCTGGAAGTCCACAGGCCGCCGCAGCCGCCATTAGGTCATCCTCAACTTGCCAGCGGGGTAACAGCAAATCACCGACTAGCTGCCCTAAGCTATAGGCCGCCAGATTCAGCCGGTTGTTCCGCTGTTCACTGTTTGGCGCAAGGCGACTTACAGCGCTGCACTCGCCCCGGAGCGCAGTCACAGCATAAGCAACACTCATGGCTCGTTTGCCTTGCTTTGGTCGTGTATCGTGCTTTTTCAGGTCGTCTGCTGGAACGATGTATTTCTGCCGTTCCAGACCTACAATCCATTTTCGGCAGGGGTATAGGTCAACTGACTTAATAGGCAGGGGTTTGTCGATAAGGTAGTGTTTACCCGTTTCAGGATGAATAGAAGGAGGGGCGATAATCAGTTGACCATTGGAACGGAGTTCGATATTTCCCCCATCTGGCAGCGCCATCGCTTTTGTTGTGGAAATTGGCTTATCCGAGTAAAGATAGATGTGTTTACCCTTGCCGCTGCCTGATACCACAGTGTAGGTCTCAATCAGGTCAGGCCAGCGTTCTTCAAAGACCTTAACAGCATTTACACCGTCTAGGTCTATGACGACTAGATTACTGGAAACCGGCCCACAGATGAGACCGACATTCTGAAAACGCCCTTGCCGCTCCCAAGTCACAATCTGACCTATACTCGGTTTCCAGCGCTGGAAGTCATTCCAACGGATGCCATTGGGTTGTTTGCCGATACATGGAATGACGCTGAAACCAAGCTGGCGATAGATATATGCTGCACGTGCCGGAAGTGTGCTATTTGCGGCTTCAATGATGCGTATCATCGCTTTTCCTCGCTTTCACGAACATACTGGCGTTTTAGGACGTAGCCGTTTTGCCGTAACCAACGGTTAATAGTGAACGGTGAAACGCCCAGCTGATGGGCTGCCTGATGTTGTCCCAATTGGTTCACCATAGGTGGGATTACATCATGTAAATTGCCTCGCATTTCCACAATTCGACTAATTCCACGTTTCATCTTAAAAACCCTTTCAAATCAAATATGATAGATAAATTATGACTACTATGATCTATTTTGTCAATCAACTTTGATAGGATAGAATCATGCAATTCAATTTAAGTGAGGCCAAATTGATTAACGGTGAACGGCTTAAAGCACTGAGAGAAAACAATAAGTTATCAGCACAAGATTTAGCTGATGAATTGGGAATTGGTGTAGCACAGGTATTTCGATACGAAGCCGAAAAAACTGATCCAACAACAGGCACATTATTAAAAATTGCCGATTTTTTTCATGTATCTACAGACTATCTTTTGGGCAGAACTGACTTTCCAAATGAAGAAGGAATCAATTTCATGCCTAATGCGTTTGGATTTGACGAAGTAACCTTGCTTTCAGCATGGCGTAGGGGCGACTTAATTCAATTGATGATGTTTATTTTTGAGAGGGTAAAGAATGACAAACTCATTGATTTGAAAGCCATGTATAGGCAAAGTTCAGATATGCCCGAAGATTTCAATTTTGACTTTCCAGACGACAGCTCAACTTAATTCCTAACATTCCGCTCGATTACATTGCCCTCGTAATTGGGTTTAATTCCCCTTTCGTGTGATGAAACTCGTGTTCTACTTAGGTGAAAATCGAATATACTAGAGATAAAACTTGAAAAGCATTTAGTTATACTCGATGCTATTGTCAGGTGAATGCTAGGGTAATACTCCATTACAGTGACTATCTGCACTTTGGTATTTCAGTAATTTGGAGAATCTATGTATACAACGTATCGCAGAGAATTCGATGAGGGAGAAAACAACCGTCTCTACCAAAAGGCACGATATGATGAATGGTTGAAACTGAGAGCCACGGAGCGGAAGCTGTTTGTCGCTGTGGTCAAGGCATGGCGCAGGCATAACAGCGAAGGACGATGGGATCAACCAGACGAGCTACCCGGATGGATCACGCGCGAACAGATTGCAGACGAGCTGGACGCAGCGCGACTCATTCCCTATTACCTCAAGCTGCTAAATCATCTATGTGATGGAAATAATCGGCGTGATTACACTGCACTCTATTGGATTCAGACTGCGAAGCGCCCGCGCTGGCGTCACACCTATGAAGGTCGCAAGCGCCCGGCCGGATATGAGTGGGTTTATCTGCCTAATGAAAAGGTAATTGACGCTTTAAACGCGATGAATCCGAACCAACCGAAGCGGGAAGTTATCCCGCCTACTGTGCCGGTACTGCCGCGCATGCCAACCTATCGTGCGCCTTGGTGGGAGCGAGCAATTGATAAGCTGTTGGATTTACTGCCGTGAAATAAAGACAAGCTCATCTAACAGAGTGATCTGGCTCTTAATAACTTGGAGGATAAGCCTTGAAACAAGTACAGGATGTCGTGGCAACAAGTGTTTTCTGGCTTGTTTGTATAACCATATTAGCAATGTCGTTAAGCGCAATACCGCGCCTTCGAGATGATCTTTTTCTTGCCGGATTTTTGAGTAATTTATTGGCAACTGCATCAGGTATCCTCCTTGGTGTTCCGATTGCATTTTGGATTTCTCGCAATCAACAGAAACAGCAAGACGAGCGCGAACTCATTGCTAAAAATGAAGAAAGAAAAGTAAAACAAGAGAGAATACTAAACTTATTAAAAGTCGAGCTGAGTCATAACCTTACTGTTCTTCTAGAACGGTTGGACGGCATTGAGACCAAAATGAAGAAATACATAAATTTCCCCGGCGCAAAAAATGAAATATGGCTCACTCTTTCTGAAGGCGGCGAGCTGGGTTCGCTAGATAATCTTGAACTCTTGGGAAAGATAAGTCATTCATATTATTACGTTAGATGGATAATTGAACTTGAGAAGCCATATTTTGATCCGATCTTTAGTCAATCGGCGCAGCGCAAAATAGGTCGTGAGAGTTACGATACGATTATGGGGATTGATACAATCGAAGCAATGCAAAAAATTCTGCCTGAAGCAATCGAAAATCTTAAGACTACGCTAACTGAATTTAAGTAAAACATACTTTAGCTACCTTGCAACAATAAACTACACCAAGCGGCATATAATCCATGTCGTAAGTAGTTATTAGTCACTTCCAATAAGGCGGCTTATAGGTCGTGACCTAGACACAACAAAAACTCGCGCAACGGCGAGTTTTTGTTTGGTTACAGAATTTTATGTCGCTGTAAATGCCTTTCAGTCAGATCTACTCATGGTCTGTGACTTTGTTTCAATTCTAGTGCGGTTAACGCTTTTCCATAACAGGTCGTTCGGATAGAGGCGGCGACCTAACCAGAGTGATAGATACACGAGGCTGATCAACGCCGGAACTTCGATCAGCGGGCCGACAACGGTAGCCAACGCCTGACCGGAGGCCAATCCAAATACGCCAATGGCAACCGCAATTGCCAATTCGAAATTGTTCCCTGTGGCGGTGAAGGAAATGGTGGCCGTATCCGCGTATGGGAATTTCATGAAATAGGATATGCCAAACGACAGCGTAAACATGATGATGAAATAAAGCAGCAGCGGAAGGGCAATCCGCAGGACATCCAAGGGCTGATTGATAATTACCTCACCTTTGAGTGAGAACATCATGATAATGGTAAACAGCAGCCCGATGATGGCGGTAGGTGACAATCGCGGCACGAACTTGGTTTCGTACCATTCCTCACCTTTTACACGTGTCAAGATCAAGCGGGTTAAGAAGCCAGCAGCCAGCGGTATACCGAGGAAAATCAACACGCTTTTGGCGATACCACCCATTGAGACATTGAGTATCACCGTCTGTCCACCGAGCCACCGCGGAAGGATGGTCAAATAGAAATATCCCAACACGGTATACATCACAATTTGAAAGACCGAATTAATGGCGACCAGCACCGCCGCATATTCGCTATCGCCGCAAGCCAGCATATTCCAGATCAGCACCATCGCAATGCAACGTGCTAAGCCGACCAATATGAGACCCGTTCGATATTCCGGATGGTCGGGCAGGAGTAACCACGCAAGGACAAACATCAAGGCCGGACCTACAATCCAATTGAGAAAGAGCGATGTGCCTGACATCTTCCAGTTGGCGGCCACTTCGGGCATTTTTCCATATTTGACCTTTGCCAGCACAGGATACATCATCCATAGCAGCCCGATGGCAATTGGGAGGGATACTGTATCCAGCTTTACCGAGTCGAGGGCGGGGCCGAGTGCAGGGAACAATTTACCTAACCCTATTCCCAACGCCATTGCCGCAAAAATCCATAGCGGTAAGAATCGATCCAGAATGGATAAGCGTCCGAAAACATTGTTACTTTGAGTGACAGATGGGATTGGCATGGTCGCAGCGATAGACCTCCTGATATTAGAAAAGGGGTAGGGCTAGAGAACGAGATTAAACAGATAACCGATCAAGATAATGCCTATAGTCACCACGCCGACGTAAAGAGCAATCAGGCGCGGCTTGAGTACACGACGCAAGATCATCATTTCTGGCAGACTGAGTGCCACCACCGACATCATGAACGCCAGCACCGTACCCAGTGTTGCGTCTTTCTCAAGAAGAACACTCACTACAGGTATGACACCGGCTGCGTTGGAGTAGAGTGGCACACCCAGTAACACCGCTACCGGTACCGACCACCATGCTTTTTTGCCCATGATCTCTACTAGAAAATCATTGGGTACGTAACCGTGAATAAACGCACCAATGGCGATGCCAATCACCACATACAACCAGACCTTACCCACGATTTCGCGGGTACTGGTGAGCGACTGTTCAAAACGGTCAGTCCAACTAAGATGGTCTTGGGCTAATAACCCGCCGCTTTTGATTTTGATTTGATAGACGAATTCCTCAACGTAGCTTTCCATTTTCATCCGTCCGATGATGATGCCTGCCACAATCGCGACTGTTAGTCCTGAAACCATATACAATCCTGCGACTTGCCAGCCGAACATACCAAAAAGCAGGACGAGCGCGACTTCATTGACCATTGGTGCTGCCACAAGGAACGATAGAGTCACACCGAGCGGCACACCAGACTCGACAAATCCAATGAACAGCGGCACTGCCGAACAGGAGCAGAAGGGGGTAATTACGCCGACCAAGGCCGCTAATGTATTGCCTACGCCTTCGCGTCTGCCGCCCAGCCAGCGGCGGCTTTGCTCAGGCGTAATAAAACTTCGCAGTGTGGTAATGACGAAGATCATCCCCGAAAGCAGCAGCAGAATTTTCGGGACATCATAGAAGAAGAAATTGAGTGAACTGCCGATTTGACTTTCCGGAGCGAGCTTGAGCAGTTGAAATGTGATAAAGTCGGCAATCGGCTGCAAGCTGTTGTAGGCAATCCACCAGATAACTGCTACTACAGCTAAGATTAAAAACGATTGGCGCTCATCATGGGAGGGCATAAGCCGTTGTATACGGGTCGTCATTTTCTTTTTGGCCCTTGTATCCGTAATGAATTTATCCTGCTTGGCTAGCCCATTCGACAATTTGCTGCCGTTTCGGAATACGTCCGGCGGATACCACCTTTTCATTGATCACCAGACCCGGCGTACTCATGATGCCGTAGGCCATAATGTCGGCGTAGTCGGTGACCTTCAATAAATCGTAATCGATACCCGCTTCATCCAATGCGGCGCGGGTTTCTGCTTCTAAGTGCTTACAGTTTGCGCAACCGGAACCCAGAACTTTGATGTTTAACATGATCTTTCCTTTTTACTGAATTTGTGTGATCGCAATAAGGGAGCAGGTGGGACAGGGGCAGCCTTCTACACATTGAATAGTGGTTTGACGGGTTGTGCCGAGTGTGAGGTTTAACAGATCTCTGATTTGTGGATCATTCAAACGGTAGTAGACCTGCAAACCGTCGCGGCGACTGTCTACCAGACCAGCTTCACGCAGGGTCATCAACTGCTGAGAAATATAAGCTTGTCGCTTGTTCAGGGACGCTTCAATATGACAAACACACATCTCACCTTCACGGAGTAAATCTAAAATTTGCAACCGGGTCGGATGCGCGAGACCTTTGAAAAGCTCCGCAAGCTGTTCGTAAGATAATTCCATCTCACTGCTCCATATTCAAAATATTGAATATAGCATATCAGGTGAAGTGAATAGTTAGCAGTGGGGAATGTCACTCCAAACGAATAACATTCATCTTTCGAATACAAAAATCTGTGGAGTGAGTGATTCGGGTAAAGAACTGTCTTTTATCTATCGTTGAGATAACCGGTGGATATTCATCATCGAATCAACAGAGTTTCGCGGTTCTGTGGTATATAACTCTGACAAAATTGTGCTTAATTCGCACATAAACAGAAGGCGGCTTATAGGTCGTAATCTAGGCACAACAAAAACCCGCTTTGAAGCGAGTCTTTATTTGATGATGCTTATAAAGCTTATGGGATGAGTCTTGATGTCCAGCATCGTTCAGGGCAGGGTAAGTACACACCGCCCCTCACAAACGGTATTGTTATAGGAAAAGTTTGAAGGTCTCGATGGCGTGGTGCCCAATCGTTACTGGTAAGGCGTCATCCTGCAGAGTCAAGGGTTGCGGCTCTTCCTCAATTAGGTTTGTGTGGGCTGCCTCTTGTACCGGGAAGTTGAGGCGCAGTTCAGCGGTTGTATCCGCGCCTTCCATCTCGACCATGCGCACCACTACACTGTCGTCATCCTCGCCTTTCTTAATGGCCGTAATTACGACATTATCCGCTGACACACTGGCAAAACTATGGGTCGCGGGCAGATGGGCCTCAGTCTTTGTTTCGGCATCCACAACCGAGTACAGATCGTTATTGGCGGCGACGGCAGGCCTGCGACCTTGACGCCAATCTGGCCCATGCGAGAAAATCGAAAATCGGTAATGATGATCGCCACCCTGTAAGTACCAATTGCCTTTTGAGTGACAGCTCTTGCGCGAGGCCAGCAAGATTGGCTGAAGCATTGGGTAAGGGGCGGCGGATTGCGACGGATCAATATAATCACATACTGCTACAGACGAACTCATCGTCACACCAAAATCCTCACCGATGGCGCTGATGAAGTTCTGCACCTCACGTGGGTGAATTTCCGAGCAAATGTCGAGATAAGCTGGCCCGCGCTGGTGGATGTTCGAATCATCATCGGGATAACCGCTATAAACTGGCCCTTCCGTGGCACGGCCTTTGATCTCACTCTTGCCCACTTCTACTACACCCATCGGTACTTCGTAGGCAATTTGCGCGTTTTCAGGCAGCTTAAGCGGCAGCATCATGCGATATTCGCGGCTCTTCATGCCGGTGAAGTTGAACAACGAGATTTCAACGTCAATCCGCTTCATGTGATGGTAGAAAATAATCCGCTCGACCAGCAAGGTATATTGCAACTGCTGCGTGAATTTATAGGCCGTGTACACAGGCCCGGACTCGTTGATCTCCCACTTGGGGTTATAGAAGGCTGCTCGTTCGAAATCGCCAGCGGCTGATGGTTGCTGAATCGAGCCAAATTCGCCCGCACCGTTGCCAACCGAATCGAGCATGATCACTTCCGCGCCGAGTAATTTTTCGGTTCGTAGGACTTCCTTGCCGAGTTCTTTATCAAATAAGCGCTGGATGCCAGCCGGTGCTAACATCACTCTGTAGAAATCATTCTCGTAGCTGTCCTCGGTAATCTTGACGTCAGCAGGTGTATTTTCGGCTGTTGGGTTCGTATCATTCACTAGATAATAGGTGCGGTAGCCAATCGGCGGTACATCTTCCGCCACGAAATTTACCTCAAGGTCGATGCCGATGGTAGGGGATACGCGTTGGAAAGGTACAGCTTTACCCGCCTCATCCACAATCTTAAAGCCGATATTCGGCGCGGGGACTGCCGCACGAACAGGATCAGTTCGCTGCCACGAAAGGGCATTGAACACAGTAATCGGCGTACCTTGTCCGGGTTGGATGAAGCCCGCAATGGCAGTCGTGGTTTTGCGCAGTAATTCCTCGCTCAGATCACGCGCTCTTTCCAGTTTCTCGCGAAAAACGAGATCGGTGATATGCCCATTGTTGCCACCCCAGCCGTGATCGTCATAAATGGAATTGGTCCATATGCGGTTGAGCTGATGTGTCGGATAGTTGGCGAAACTCTTGTTAAGCAGGGCTTCAATGGTGGTGAACATCTCGGCAGCAGGCAGCAGCACACCCGCCTTACGTTTGGCTGAGATAGCGTAATGATGTGTCGGGCCATGAATATACAGCCACAAATTGGGCCGTTCACCGCATAGTTCTTCGAGGTTCGGTTGTGCCGCGCTGATGGCATCCAAAAATTGTTCTGGCGTCGAGTACTGGAGACGCGGTGCCGTCTCACTCTGGCGCATGGTGTTCCAATTGGCGATCAGTCCATCGAAGTCCTTCGGTGGGATGTAATCTGCGCTCCATAAGTAGGCGAAGTGTGGAGGGATTTGCCGTTGGTCATATTCCTTGTTCCAACTTCGCAAATCGCTTTGGATACGGTTAACGGCTTTGTCGAAAGTGTTGTCGAAGGCGTGTCCGAACATCTTCAATTCGGCATAATGCCCCATCGACCAGCTTAATACCTTGCTCCCGTCGGGGCTATACCAGTATTGTAAGCTCGGTTTGTGGCGGCTAATCAGCATATAGGGAATGCCGGATTTTGCTAAGATTTGCGGCATTTGCATGGCGCGACCGGGAATATCCGGACTGTAATAGACATGGGCATCCGCGCCCGGAAGCAGTTTCTTGACCAGCTTGCGCCCAAAATAGGTTTGACGAACCAACTGTTCGCTCGAAAGCAGCGATTCATAAGGTTGGTTATAGGTTGCGCCCCAATCAAATCGTTTATCCAATGCCAGTTGATGAATCTCATCTCTACGTTCGGGGTGCCGCTCCAAATATTCCAGCAGATACAGCACGTTCTCCATTGAGAAGTGTACCGTCTCGTTCTTCCTCATGCGTTCCAGCGCAGGTGTGATCGACCGTTCGTCGCGCCATGCAATCGTCGCGGCAGGTGTATCAAACCACGCGATGTCGTTATGGCTTGAACAAATTAAGTGAATCGTGCCGTTGGCGAAATAATCCCAGTTATTATCAGACATAGTTCATCCTCAATGATAAAATTATTCACATAATCCCGAATGATCTGAAAGCCTCGACCGTGGACATACCTGCCTCAATTGCTGCTCGGACACGGTTTTCACCTCTGACTTTATCCAATGCCGCTTGAATGACGACTGTTTCGGCCTCCTGTGGGACAATCACTACGCCGTCAATATCACCGAACACGATGTCGCCGGGATGTACCACTGCACCATTCCCGAATTGAATCGGGCAGCGGTAATCGATCACGCGTCCGCGCAACCGCTGATCTTGGGCATATGAGCCATAGGAAAAGGTTGGAAACCCCAACCGAAGAATGCCATGTGTATCGCGCGAATAACCGTCGAGCACTGCGCCTGCCGCACCCAACTTGAGCGCACGTGTGGACATCAACTCGCCCCACAAAGCATAGGTCGGCGAAGACCCTGTGCAGATGTAAACCTCATTGGTTTTGAGGGCGTCTAGTGCCTCGAACATCAAGCCGAATGGCTGGTTTTGGTCGCCGTAACAATCGGCCTCTAGCACTGGCATGGCACGTCCCACAACCATCATTGCTGGATTGAGCGCCTTAATTTGGGGTGGAAGGAACTGCTGTGTATTACCAGCCGCATCCAGTATGTCGCCGACCACAGCCGTGAATAACTCAGCTTTCATCAATTGAAAGAGTTCTTGGTCATTTTGATAGGCGCTCATACGTGTCCTCGTTGTTGGGTTAAGGCGAGACTCTGGCGGTAAGCTGCATCTAGAGCGTCGAGGGTGCGGTCGGGGTCACTGTTGTTGATGAGGAATTGGTGTAGTATCTGGCAGGCTGCATCCTGTACAGCAATCCAGCCGTTATACCGTGGACGCATCGCAGCTAAATCCAGCGTCGCCAATGTGTCAGTGAAGAAGTTATTAGCAACTGCGTTCACACCTTGATCTTGCCATGCGCCCCGATAACCGGGTTGTCCGCCGCTGGTGAAGTACATGCCCCGCTGCACAGCGTCGCTGGCAACAAAAGCCGCGTAGTCCGCCGCAAGCTGTGGGTGTTTGCAACTGGTTGAAATGGCTAGACCCGCGCCGCCGAGAATTGCCCCGCGAGGTTTACTATCAAGGTCAAGCGGTATGTTGGTAAAGCGAACGTTGTGATTACGGTAGCCCGCACGGGCGTAATTCGAGTAGCCAAAAATCAGCGGTGAATACGCAATCTCGTCACCGGTACTCATCTCGTCCAGTACTTTGGGCGGATTCCAATCTAAAGCTGCCGGATGCCCTAGCTCCATCAGCATCCGCATCATCCCCAGCACATGCCGCCCCACCGGACGGCTGACAGCCACTTGCTCATCGGTGAAGGCTTGCTCACCTGCGTTGGCGCACAGTGTGAAAAAGCAGGGGAAGCAGTCGATATAGAGCAGCGGTGTCGTCACCCGTGCAGTGCCTTTTCGTTTGAGTCGCTGCCCTATGGCAATCACTTCATCCCACGTTTGCGGTACATCAACATCAAGATACGCCATCAAATCCGGTCGGTAAGCGCTGACCTGCGCGGCGGCATCAATCGCGAGTGCCCATTGATGTTCGTTATAGCTGTAGCTGGCATGGCTTGGTCCGACGCTGTTGGCCGCTTGATCAGCTAAAAACGCTGCCTCTAAATAGTCATCCAAAGGCAGCAGCGACCCATTGGCGACACAGCCGCCCGTCCAAGGATGGTCAAGCACGATGAGGTCGTATTTTAGCGCTAGCTGCGGTAATGACATCTCGGCGAAATCACTGAGGGTACGACGCTCCCAATGAATATGAACGTCGGGATGATTTGCGGCGTATTCTTCAGCCGTCGCCAGCATTGGCGCGTAGCCGCGTGTATGATCCCAAGTGCTTCCACGCAATTCGATCATAGAGTGTAACTGTCCTGTTCTATTGGTTAGCGTCCACTGAAATGGGGTGGACGCTTTTCTACGAAAGCTTGGATACCTTCGACTTTGTCATCGGTTACAAATAGATGGCTCGTCGAATCCATTTCAAGGCTAAGCGCCGTTGGCAAGGAGGCTTCTAGACCTTCGTCAATCACGCGTTTTGCCATGCGCACGGCTAACGGCCCATTGGCTACGATTTTCTCCGCGAGCGCCACAGCAGCGTTGACTGCCTCACCCTTTGCCACTATTTCCGACGCAATCCGCAACTCATAAGCCCGTGCCGCGTCGATCATCTCACCGGAGAAGATCATGCGTTTGGCGATATACGGCCCGACCAAACGGGATAAACGTTGTGTGCCACCGCCACCGGGCAGTAATGCGAGCTTGGCTTCGGGTAAGCCAAATTTGGCGTTCTCCGCCGCGATAATGACATCACAAGCCAGCGCAATCTCGAAACCACCGCCTAGCGCAAAGCCATTGACTGCCGCGATAATCGGACGTGTAAGCTGTTCCATCTGCGCCATCACCGAGCGTCCCAAACGCTGGAAGGCGGAAAATTCCGCCAATGTCATCGTGAGATAATCGTCAATGTCGGCGCCTGCCACGAACGCCCGACCCTCGCCTGTAAAGATCAACACGTTCGTCTCGCTCGCTTCAACCGAGCGCAAGTAATCACCCAATTCGTGATAAACCGTGCCATTGATGGCATTCAGTTTGTCTGGACGATTGAAGTACAGGATGGCGATTTGTCCATGCTGTTCAATGCGAATAGTTTGGTACATTGTTATGACACCCGCAGATAATGTTTATGGCCGTCGATCATTACGGTTCGTGCCGTTCCTTCCGCACACTGCTTGCTTAGGTGAGCTTGGGTCGAGGCATACAGGTGAAAGCCAATGTCGTAACCGGGCAGCGATTCACGTATCTTGGCGCCGATGGTCAGCAATGAACGCGGCTCACTTTCACTCAATGCGTCATGACTCCAGCGCGCCATCGAGCGAACCAAATCTAGTGACTTCTCGCCAAGCTCCTTCATGCCTGCTTGATCGAGCGAACCGGCGTGTCCGGTGCAGTACAAGCTGCCATTGAGCGCCAAGATGGTTTCAATCCCACGGGTATATAAATCAGGATTGTAGTAGTAGGGGCTGATTTTGGGCGCGCCGGGAGCAAGCGCGCCCCAACCAAGTGCCACATCGCCACAGATGACCACACCTTTTTTAGCGTCATGCAGAGTGATGTGTCCGGGGCTATGGCCTTCCATATGAATCAGACGGAAGTGGAAATCGCCAAAGGTTAATTCTTGCCCATCGTGTAGATACAAATCAACAGCGCTGTTTTCACCGCACAATTCAAGGAACTCTTTGCCACCGTCCTCGTAGTGCCATGTGCGCGGCATACACATATACATCTCGTACATATGGCGTTCGTGATCTTCCGCCCACAGCGCATCATGTTCATGCAGTGCAATCTTCATGTTTGGGTAGCGCTGCCGCAAAGTCGAATTCCCGCCAAAATGATCGACATGTCCATGTGTGCAGATCAGTAAATCGGGTATGAGGCCTGCCGCTTGCATGGCTGGGAAGATAAATTCCTCCGGTGTGGTTGAGATGCCCGAATCAACTAGTACCGTTTGGTCGCCTGTAATTACATACAACGACAGTGGCAAACCACCAAACGGCGTATCCAAGCGATAGAGATTGTCTATAAGCTGTATGAGCATATTGTTTCCTTCATGCCTGACAGATAACGCCTTGCTGACTCAAGGTTTCGAGCGCAGCAGGGGTGTATCCACCGTATTCCGCTAAGATGTTGTTGGTGTGTTCACCGAGAAGCGGGGCAGGGCGACGAATATCACCGGGAGTCGCGCTGAACTGCACTGGAAGCCCCAATGTGCGAACCGTTCCCGCTTTGGGATGTTGATACTCCACGATCATGTGATTGTGTGCTACCTGCGGATCGCGCTCGACATCCACAAACGTATAAACAGGCGAACACCATATATCTTCGGCTAGCAATATGGTCAGCCAAGCCTCAGTTGTTTGCTTGCGAAAGGCTTGGGCAAAATCATTGTTGATGCTGTCACGCTCATCCATTACATTATTAGAGGTCAGGTGATCGTAGCCGCTGAGACCAATAAGAGATGCCACTTTCCCCACCGGATTCATGGCGATGGCAATATAGCCGTCTGCGGTGGGATACATACCGTAGGGCGCGCCGTTGTATGGCGCAGGATTATTGCCTGACCGTCCACGCTGCGGAAGCCCGCCGCCATTCAGATAAGTAGACAGTTCTTGATTGACAAACGTCAGCAGCGAGTTGTAAAGGTTGATCTCGACCTTCTGCCCTTTGCCGGTTCGTTCACGGCTGTAGAGTGCTGCCAGCACACCGTAGACGATGTGTAGCGCTGAGGCTATGTCAGCAATACCCAATCCGATGCCAACCGGCGGGTCATCCTCCTTACCATTGAGAAAGGGGAGGCCGGTCATGGCTTGCACCAGCAAATCTTGCCCCGGGCGGCTGACATACGGTCCACTTTGCCCCCATCCGCTGCTGGAGCAAAAAATGAGGCGTGGATTGATTGCTGCCAGAACTTCGTAACCGATGCCGAGCCGTTCCATCACACCGGGGCGAAAATTTTCGATCACCACGTCTGCTCGCGCTGCTAACTGCTTGACGGCTTCCACGCCCTCGGGCTGCTTGAGGTTGATACAAGCACTGCGTTTATTGCGGTTGAAGGTTAGAAATGAGACGCTCTCGCCGGAAAGATATAAATTGTTGAGCGCGAACTTCCGCATCCAGTCACCACCCGGTGGCTCGATTTTGAGGATTTCCGCACCCATATCGCCCAACATCTGGGTCGCATATGGACCTTGTAAGAGCTGCGTGAAATCAAGGATAACTACACCGTCTAGTGGCCCACTCATATCAACCCTTCCCTGACGATAAATCGGCGTTCACGCGCGGCAGACTGTGCACCTCGGCAAATTCGTTGATGGCTGGTAATCCGGCTAATACGCCAAACTGCACTTCATATTCCACAGCTTCCCAAGGCTCGAGGAAGCGCAGACGTCCAGCCTCGCGTTCTGCTGCTCGCCCCTCAACCCACGCGTTCGCGGGTTCAATGCCTGTGACATAATCGCCAGCAATCATGGATTTCCAGTTGGCGAACCAAGGCAGGGTATCGTGTGTAAACGATAGATAGGCGGCAATAGGACCTGTGGCATAATCCGGCATTCCCGCCAGAATGATATGAACTTTGCCCTCATGGTCGGGCCGCAGTTTGTGATAAAAAAGCTGGTGTGGTCGGCCAACCTTCGGCCCTTCAAAGCGATCCCAACGATCAAATTCGACCTTGGAAGTCTCGTTTTGTGGGATGATTTCTTGACTGTTGGTGAGCAAACGCGACTTGTCTGAAAGCAGTGGAAAACCAATGTTAAAGTGATAGAGAATCATGTGTGCTGCACGTTGAAAAGTACGGTTCTCAACACGATCTCGAATGGTGAAGTGCGATGCCCCTAACTCAGTCGAGATTTCACGCGTCATTACCAGATTTGTGCCCAGTGCTTCAGCCTCAGTCACCTTGCCACGCACCCACATTCGATATGCGTCACCTTCCCATTCGGCGTCCGCCCAGACGCTGCTGGCGGGAATATTGCTGGCGCGACCATGATGCCCAAACGCTTGTCCTTCATCGACTGATGTCGACCCCATCGCTGATAGACCGCCTGTACTCATCAAGCCGCCAAAAGCCGTCCGATGCCACGCCCCACCTTCAGGTTCGTAGTACGATGCAGCCGCCTCACCAACAGACGTCCGCCAACACAGTGGAATACCGTGATAGCTGGCATGTGAAATATCCAAGCCCCGCCCGGGCAGCACCCTGAAGTTAAAGCCGCTTCCGGTTGCGAATTCAACCATCTCGACACCTTCAGCGCGGCCTTCGCGCATGGTCGTGCGTTGAACTGAGGCAAGCTGGCTCATATCGGCAGCGTACCGCTGAAGTTCCTCTCGACTCCATTGTTTTCCATACAGCATAGGCATAGTGATGTCGTCTTTCTTGCGGCTTTGGCTAGGATTGAATAATGACGTTTATCAGGCTAAAGTTAACACTTAGGCAGATAAGCCATCCCCCGACCTTCCTTCTAAAAAATACCGGGGGATAGCGCGTTCTTGTCCGGCTGGGACGGCAGTTGCATCTACCGTCTCAGCCCCGCGCAAACTATGACGACTTCTGAAACAAGGTATCCTTAATCTGGTCACAGAATGAATCGGCTGCTTGCTGAGCCGTCATCTGGCCCAAGATAGCTGCTTGCGTTACCGTACGCAGCACTTCTGCCTGTTCCGGCAAACCCGGGTTCAGCGGGATCGGATGGCGCGTATTTGGACTTTCAAGCAATTTCTTGAATGGCTGATAGAAATCATCTTTCAACACTAACTCCGATGCACCGCTTGTAGAGGGCATCAAACCCGTGAAATTCGACAAGCGCTGCGAGTCGCCCAAAATCCACGCGATGAAATCCATCGCTTCTTGCGGATGCTGCGAGTCCTTGGTGATCGAGAAGATCCACCCACCTGTCGAGCTTCCCACTCCCGCTGCGCCTTCCAGCGCCACAACGCCGTAATCGTCGGGATAGGTCATCTTGTAGTCACTCTTGAGCGTGTCGGCTGACCAGAAGCCTCCAAGGTACATGGCTGCTTTATTGTTGCCAAAGGACTGTTCTCGCTCCGCGCCAGTACCCGTTAGCAAAACATCTTGGGACAAGACACCTGATTTGAACATGTCCACCCAGAATTGAATCGCTTTGACGTTGTCGCCTTGGTTCAAGGTACATTCGGTTGCATCGTCGTTCACGAATTTATAACCGTTTGCCAGCGCATACATACCCGCATGTTCGTACAGCCACAGCCAACGTTCGCCAGAAGTTGCCACGAATCCATAGACACCCTTTGAAGTATCGGTGAACTTCTTCGCCAGATCAGGGATTTGATCCCATTTGGTTGGCGGTTCAAGTCCAGCATCTTTGAACATCTTTTTGTTGTAATAGAGCACACGCGTCCCCGTATCAATTGGCAAACCGAACGTCTGTCCGTTATAGACTGCTGACCCTAGCAGGCCGGGGAAGAAGATGCTCGTATCCAATCCGTTCTTCTTGATCAGGTCATCCATCGGCTGCAAATAGCCACGGTCAATGAACGAGCCTACTGTCACTGAGTTCACGAACAGAATATCCGGCCCTTGATGCGCTTCCATTGCGGCCAGTTGGGTGCCGTCCAAGTCTGCGAATGGGACGCCATGAACATCAAAGGTGATGTTCGGATGATCCTTCATGTACTCCTGTAGCATGTCGTAACCGGTAGGCTTACCATCTGCGGGTGGAGTATCGGGCTTTGCGAAAGTCGAATCTGTCGCGATAATGCTGATGGTGATGGCGTCCTGCGCTCGGACGATCATCGGTACCAGCACCAACAGCAGCGCCAGCCCCAAAAACTGATATAACTTTTTCATAGTTATTCTCCTGCATCGCTTCTATAGAGCTAAAAGTTTCTACAGACATTTTTTTGAGTGTACCCACCACCTCCTTTTATTTGAGGGCGCCGGACATGACGCCATCCACAATATAGCGCTGCACCAAGCCGAAAATGATGACGGTAGGGATGGAAACCACAACCGAAGCTGCGATGAGCAAGTTCCATGCAATGTTGTGTTCTCCAATGAAGTGGAACAGCCCGACCATCACCGTCAGGAGTTTGGGATCACTGATCAGCGTGACGGCCAGCAAAAACTCCTGCCACACGCCGATGAATACGAAGGCGCTTCCTGCCAACAATCCCGGCAGCGCCAGTGGCACGACTACCCACCACAGCAGACTCACTCTGCTGCAACCGTCGATGGTGGCGGCATCCAAGACTTCGCCGGGAATGGCGCGGTAGAAGCCGACCAGCAGCCATGTGCAAAGTGACAACGAAGCCGCCGTATAGGTTGCAATCAACGACAAATAGGTATTGAACAAACCGAGATTTGCCCACATTTTGAACAAAGGCAGGATCAAAATTGCTGATGGAAAGAACTGCGTCCCAACTATCACGCCGAGGACGATTCTCTTACCCACAAATTTGAAGTAGGTCAGCGCATAAGCCGCGAGTATGCTGAACAGCACGCAGATTGCGGTTGCGACGCAGCTAATGACTAGACTGTTGACCAGATAGCGTGGGAAATCGCCTTGCTGAAGTACATCAACATAATTTTGAAGGATGAATGGATTGGGTATAACCTGCGGCGGGAAGACAAATATGTTCTCATTACTTTTGAAGGAGGTTAATATCAACCAGATGGCGGGCATGATAACGATGATGACAGAAATGAATGCCAATACCGTTAATGCCTGTTGACGGTGGCGATAGAACCATTCCTCAACTGGTCGCTGATTTGGCTGCTTCTGTTGGACTGCGATACTTGCCATTTCAACCGGCCTCCTGAATTCGATCTGCGTTACGGTTGATCCGATTGAGGACGAGCATATATATTCCCAAGAGGATCAATACGATCACCAGCAGGATATTTGAACCGGCCATCGCTTCCTCAATCCGGTAGAAGCTAAAGCCTGTGTTGTAGATGAACATGGGGAGTGTTTCAGTCGAGCGTGCCGGACCGCCGCCTGTCATCACAAAAATCGCGTCGAAGTAGTTGCTTGTCCAAATCAAGCCCAATACGGTTGAGGTAATCATGATGGGACGCAGCAGAGGAAGCGTGATCGACATCAACTGCTGGCGGTCGTTTGCGCCATCGATTCTTGCTGCTTCATAGAGTTCGACTGGAATGGTTTGCATCCCGGCCAAGAACATCAACGTATAGAAGCCGAAGCCTTTCCAGATACCGACTACAATCACCGAAATCATGGCGGTTTGGGTGTCGCCTAACCACGCGTGGGCCAGAGAATCGAGTCCGATAGTTCGCAGCGCCAAGTTGATCAGGCCGAAGTCTTGGCTGTACATGAAGCGCCACGTCACTGCGACCACAATCCCCGGCAGCACCCAAGGCACGATTACCAGCACTCGTGCCAGCCAGCGTCCGGGAAAGCGTTGGTGGAGGATGAGCGCGAAGTAGATGCCCAACAAGACCTGCCCGATAGTCACACCAAATGTCCAGATAAACGTGTTGCGTACTGCCGTTGGGAAAATTGGGTCGTTTAAGACAGCCAGATAATTCTTTAAACCGATAAATTGCGATGGCCGCGTGAGGGTAGGGCTGCTGTAGAAGCTTGTGACCATCAAACTCAGGATGGGATAAAACAAAACGACGATGATGGCTATCAAGGCCGGGAGCAGGAACAAATAAGCCAGTAGATTTTCACGCATGGCTTGGCGGCGAACTGTTTTTCGTCGATCGCGTGACACAATTGGATTAGAGAGAGTCTGTTCAGCCAAAATAAAAACCTTTTATAACTCATTTTCTTAACAAGTTTTCTCCCTGAATTAATAAGGGAGATGGGTCTTTTTAAGCCAATTGTCCGCCATCTACTACCATGCATGTCCCTGTGATCCAATCCGATTCGTCGGATGACAAGAACAAGGCGGCGCGGGCAATATCGTCTGCCAATCCTAAGCGTCCGAGCGGCGTACGGGATGCCCACAACGCACGTTCGGCGTTGGGGTCAGGTGCCGCTGCAAAAACAACATCGTTCATCGGGGTATCGACTGCGCCGGGTGCGATGCAATTACAACGAATTTTATGGGTGCTGTATTCGGCTGCGACCTGTCTCGTCAAGGCGATAATTGCGCCCTTGGATGCCGCGTAGCCCGACCAACCCGCATAACCACGAAGCGCTTGTGTCGATGTCAGATTGACAATCGCACCACCACCGCGCTTCATAAGATGGGGAATGCCAAAATGGCTGACGCGGTAAACACCGCCAAGATTGGTATTCATCACTTTTTGCCACTCACCCTCGGACATATCCACCACTGATCCACCGACCGCAATCCCTGCGTTCGCCACCAGAATATCCACGCCACCCCATTTCTGTGCCGTGCTTTCAAGCGCGTGTCTGATACCTTCACCGTCAGTTACGTCACCTTGCACCGCCAGACATTGACCGCCTTTCTCCTCAATCAAAGTTTTGGTTTCTGCTAAGGAGTTCTCGTTGATCTCGTACAGAGTCACTGCTGCGCCCTCCTGCGCGAAAAGCAGGGCAACCGCTCTACCGATTCCCGCCCCCGCCCCGGTCACGACAGCCACTCGTTCCTTCAACCGCATTCTGAGCTCCTTAAGTGAATTTTGATTTCTCTATTTCCGATGCGGTAACGTTTCAGTCTTGGTTGGTCACGCGTCCAGCCACCACCACTTTAATTCCTAACTGCGATAGCTCTAGGCTCTGTGAGGCGCGGATACCTGCATCAGTAATCAATGTATCTACATTCTCGAGTGATGTAACACGGTAATTCGACTCGTATTGAAGTACGGTATGGTCTGCGAGCACAATGATCTCGCGTGAAGCGGCGATCATCTCCCGCCGCACTTCTGCTTCCGGCAGATTTACAGATGAGATACCGAACGTCGCGGATGCCCCAGCAGCTACAATGAACGCTTTATCGGCTCGCATATCCCGCAGCATCAAATCGGCACCGCGTCCTATAAATGATCGGGATTTCGCGTCATATTGCCCACCTGTTAGAAGCAGAGTGATATCCGGCGATGAGTGCAGTTGATTGAAAATATCGTGGGAGTTGGTAATCACGGTCAGGTCTTTACGCTGTCGTAAAAACTGAGCCATGTAATTCGTCGTCGAACCTGTATCAAGAATGATTGTTTCACCGTCATGGACTTGCGAGGCGGCAAACTTGCCGATGATACGCCGTAACTCCTTGATTTCATCCAGAAGGTCGTCGCGCAGGTATTTTATCCTGAGCGTAATGCCGAAAGCGTCTGCCCGCTCTTGCATAGCTTGGGCTACGTTCTGATACCACTCATGTGTCTGGTGAAGAATGACAAAGGTGATTTCCTTACCCTTATAGTCAGAGGATACGTTATTCGCTAATTGTGAAAGTGAAACATCTGGTATCCCGATCAATTCCCATCTGTTGTTGGTCTCGCGATAGTATTGGGCTAAATTGTTCTTGGTTAACAAAAGATGCGGGGTTATCAGTGCGTTGTCGATCTTGCCACCACCCCACAGGTGAACAACCGCATCAATTGCCAAGCGGCCTACGATTTCGGGGAACAATGCTACGCTGGCGATCAAGGGTGTATTGCCGGATAGCGTCTTAAGAAGCGTGCTGCCTTCCGCACCAATATTGACGGCAATTAGGCGATTTGGCGGCAGATTTAGATCGTAGTAGGCTTGGATACCCGCCAGCACCGAGTCATCATTGATGCCGAAAATGACGTTGGTTCTCGGCTCTAAGCGCAGCGCGTCCATTGCGATCTGATACGCCCCAACGTACAAGCCACCGCCATCAACTGAGCAAATAACAGCGGATTCTCCCAAGCTTGACCGTATACCTTCGATGAAGCCTGTACTGCGTTCTTTGGTATTGGCGAGGTCATACTCGGAAATATCCAGTACATAGGTTAGGTCGCTGTTTAAGCTATTCGTGAGAATGTAATTACCTGTCCATCGTCCGAGTGTATAACCTGCCTCGAAGTTGTTTGGACCAAGATAAATCGCGCCTTCCTGCGGGCAGGACTCTGCCAAAAATGGAATCTGATTACGTAGTGTTTTCTCGCGTAGAGTATGGGAGGCTGTATTTTGTACGGGTGCAAGAATCAGTGCTTCTTCAGTTTTGGCTTCATGAGAATCCATTTGTTGTGAGAAGGGCGAGATTTCGTTATTCCCAACAGGAATTGCACCACCATGCAACCGTTGGAGTAAATTGTGATCTTCCAGTTTTTGCAAATCCCGCCTGATCGTTGCCTCTGTCACATCAAAGTGCAGTGCTAACTCACGCACACTATAACCACCATTTTTGTTGACAATATCGACGATTTGTTTTTCGCGTCTTGAAAAAATCATGTTCGTTTTGTTCGTTAAATGTTCATTTTATTTGTGTTTTGTGCTTATTATGTGTGTTTTAGAGTAACTTGTCAACTAGTTGGATATTCGGAGCCTCGTGCCGTACTTGTTAAAGCTACGCTAGAAGCGCAGTGTCAATCGTGACCTAGGCATAAAAAATCCCCGCGTCCAGCAGGGATTTTTATTAGCGATTGGCGAGGCTAAAGGCAGAATGAACAATGGACGCTTTCGTTCCTAAGCTTGTAAAGAGTCTGCCTACACAGGGCTAATTCTGGGGGGCTGGGTAAGGTTCTTTATACTCTGGCACTTTGTTGAGGATTGACGCGCCGACATTCAAACGAATTTCGTTTTCCTGTATGGCGCGAATCCAGTTCATGGGCACCAGTTTGTGTTCTTTGATCAATGTTCCCTCAGTAATGACAAAGTGCGTCACCTGATTATTTTGAGGGTTGGTGAAAACACGTGTGACACTGCCGATATCCTGACCATTGGCTGTGATGACCCGTGCGCCTTCTTTGAGCGCGACGGACTCTTCAGGGGTATTTTGCTCAGTTACCGGGTAATAGGCGTGATTGTGGTCCGCTTCATAGTTGGCATTAGGAACCTCACCAGCAACTGGCCCATACCAATAATATGGGGCTGCCCATGTCAGCGGATAGGACGCAATAGTGGATTCTGTGTCATCCAGTGGAAGATAATGCGTTTCCTTAAAAGGCAGCAGTGTATCGAGATCACTGGCAATTCCGCGTAAGGTCAACCGTTCGTCGGTGGCCGAATCAATCAAGTCTAGCGGGATAACCTTGTCTTCGGTAATTATCAATCCCTCGCGAACGACAATATGTGTTACTTCTTTGGTTTTAGGATTTAGCACCACCCGATCAACATTCCCAACATCTTTGCCGTCGGATGTGTAGATGTGTGTTCCGCGTCTAAATTCCATTTGAGCTTTGCGTTGCATGTCAACTTGCCTTTCATAAGCAGTATCCGAATTCATTATCAACCGAATGGACTAAGAAAGCGTGGGCTATAAAGGTCACATTTGATGCTTAGAGGATCATATTGATATAGGACATATGGAAGAAGTTATCGGATATGCCAGTGCTTGCTGTTTAGTATCCGGACAAAATCATTATTGATAAGTGGTTTGTCTGAGATGTAATTCATTGGAAGTCGGGTTGTAGATCGCAATCAAGGAAAAAACTGGGTTTTACCTTGTTCTTGAGCTGCTATATGGGCTGATTATCCCAAATCGCATTGGATAAGGGGTAGGTTGCTCCTCTAGAGACATAAAAATCTCAGGGAGAAGTGGGGATTTTTACTTGAATTCAATCGTTAGCTCCGATGATTGTATTGTTATCATGTTTTGATGGAGCCTGCTAACAATCCTCGAACAAAGTAACGGCTCATAATGACATAAACGATGATCGGAGGCAGTGCGGCAACTACTGCCCCCGCCATCGGCAAATTCCACTTCACAGCTTCTCCCCCTGCCAGATGCGCTAATCCAACGGTGATGGGCTCGGACGCGCCGGTGGTCATGGTCACCGCAAACAGAAATTCATTCCAGATTTGCGTGAACTGCCAGATGATGACCACTACAAATCCCGATATAGACAGCGGAAACACAATCAACCTGTAGATGTCGAAAAAGCCTGCACCATCAATTGCAGCGGCTTCGAGCATTTCGTCAGGGATTTCCATATAGAAATTGCGGAATATAAGCGTGGTAATCGGAAGTCCATAAATGGTATGGATAACCACCAGCCTCGGAATGCCGCCGTATAAATGAATGTCGCGCATGAACTCGAACAGAGGAATGAGAATGGCCTGATAAGGAATGAACATGCCGAACAAAATCAACGGGAACAGAATACGTTCCCCGTAAATCCGCCACTTCGACAGTACATATCCGTTGAGCGATCCGAGAACCGCCGACAGAATGGTCGAATTGGTCACAAGTGTAATGCTGTTCCAGATGCGCGGGCCAAACTCTTTCATGACTTCCGAATAGCTTTGCCAATAAATATGATCGGGAAAGCGCCATGTGGTCGCCAAGTTGATGTTCGCCGGGTCTTTGAAGCTGGTGTTAACAACCACCAAAATGGGTAACAAGAAGATCAATGCACCCAAAATTAACAGGATATAGAGAATAGTCCGCAGCGTGTATTTGCGAAAAGCTGCGCCTGAATAATGCTGGTTACTCATGGGTACGCAGCCGCACGTAGAGGTAAGGTACGATGACAATCACAATTAGGAGCAAGACAATGGTGGCGATGGCGCTGGCTTGGGCAAACGAATTCTGACGAAAACCTTTGGTATAAACTAAGATGCCGGGAACGACAGTACGGGCATTATCCGGGCCGGACATGGCAAAGACCAGATCAAATATCTTGAGCGAAATATGTCCGAGGATGATGATGGTGCTAATCATCAAGGGGCGTAACTGGGGCAGCAGGATATGAGTGTAAAGTTTGATTTCGCCGCAGCCATCGACCCGCGCCGCTTCGCGCAAATCATCTGAGATGCCGTGTAATCCAGCTGTGAGAATCGCCATGACATAGCCCGACATCTGCCAAATCGCCGCAATAATGATGCCGACTAACGCAGCGTTAAAGCCTTCAGGTGCAAGGGGCATTTCGGCTTCGGGGGCATCCAGCGGCAGCCGGATTCCATCCCATAGGCCGCTGATAAAAATGAATATGACCAGTGCGGCAAGCGCACTTATCAGATAAGCTGAACGTTTTTTTTGGCTCAAGGCATAGCGTACCGCGAGAAAGGCCAGAATTGCGAATCCAGCAAATGTGAGATAACGCGGCACGTTGCTCCATGTAAATTGAAACCAGATTTCTTGGCTGTTCAACCATTTAAAGTTAATCGGCGAAAAGCCGAAGACGGTAGGGAGATAATTTAAGCCGCCATCGGGTTGCAAAAGCCAGCGCCAGATCGTGCCTGTGACGACAAACGAGAGCGCCATCGGTGAGAGAAACACCGTGCGAAAGAAGGTTTCGCCAACTATCCTCTGATCAAGAATTATGGTAAGCAGCAATCCAACACCCACACTACCTAGGACAAAAAACACAAAAAAGAAAAACATGTTGGTCAACGAATTGCGGAACATGGATTGAATCCCATCTGTCAGCAGATTTTCGTAATTTTGAAGGTCAACATTCTGGCGGATAACGGTTTCTGAGAGAGCAGGCTGTGTCGGATTTTCACCCCAATCCGTCATTGAAAAGTAGACCGTTTTGCCCAAAAAGAAGTAGACGAAAATGCCAAGTAAAACAAATGTCGGTAGAAGCATTATCAGGGCAATCAAGCGGTCGCGTCGGCTTCTCATACCTTAGTATCCACAGGCTCCAGCCTGTTTGCAGACGCTCTCCATCGCGGCTGCGGCTGCGGCACTGCTGTGACTCTGGATATAAATGTCCAGCACTTGGTTGAAGTCGCCCATAAAGCGTTCATTGGCGACAACCCCGTGCATCATACTGCCTACCAGCCGATCATTCGCCCATTCTTGGGCGGTGTATTGCAGATACTTGTTGTATAGTTCTGGCGCGTGTTCGACTGCGTCTATACGCGCTGGTATCGAACCCTTCATCGGGTTAAAGGTATTTTGCCCCTCTACTGAACCGATCATGCGCAGCCAAGCGATAGCGGCTTGTTGGTTAGGGGCACCCACTGGTAAGCCGAAGGTGTCTGAGAGCCATGTAAAATCTCCCTGCGTGTTAGGGAAATCCGCCCAACCATAATCGTCACCGGCTTTTAAGCCCAAGGTAGTCGATAAATATCCGGCGACCCAATCGCCCATGACGTTAAAAGCTGCGTCACCGGATACCAACAAATCGGTAGCCTGCTGCCACGATAGACCCGCCGCATTATCCCGAAGATTAGTGCAGTCCAGAGTTTTGCCGTATTCATCCCACACTGCGATCATTTGGCTGCTTGTGGGTGAGAGTTTGCCTGTCCACAACGCCTCGTAATCATCCGCCCCCAGAACACTCAGTGCGATTTCATCCCATAGGTGAATAGTTGTCCACGCTTCACCAACCACCAGCGGAACGATGCCTTTGCCCTGCAACGCGGCGCATGTTGCATAAAATTCTTCTAGTGTCTTCGGGGGTGAAGTAATGCCCCATTTGGCAAGATGGGAAGGAATGTACCATATAACACCCGCGCGATGGATATTCAACGGGACAGTATAAATGCCGCCGCTGTAAGAGAGCTTGTCGATGACACTTTGAGGAAAAACGTCAAACCAGCCTTCTTTTTCGTATAGCCACGTCAGATCTTGCATGCGATTTGCAACGACCCAAGTCCCGATTAGTTCTTGCCCAGCATGAACTTGGAAGCTGTCTGGCGGATTGCCACCCAACATACGCGTTTTAAGAACGGCACGGAAGTTCACACCTGCGCCTCCGGTGACAGTGGCATTGATGACTTCTACATCGGGATATTTTTGGTTGTAGAGCTTTATAAGTGCTTCCAACGCTGGACCTTCATCACCAGCCCACCACGAAAAAATTTCTAATTTACCGCTAGGCACTCCCTCTTGAGATGCTACCGTGCCGCCGACCGATTGCAAAACTAAAATACTAATCAGGCATAAGAAACATTTTTTCATCAAAAAGCCGCCAATTTCTTGAATCTGGCTCGGCTTACTCCCGCACCTTTTCACCCCGTCCGTAGAGGAAAAGCATGGCTAGAATCACTAACCCAAAAGTAATATCTTTAGCGGCGGGAGGCACTTGTACAATATTCAGTGCTCCATCTAGCAGACGTATGATGATGACACCGGCTATTGTACCCACATATTTACCTGATCCACCAAGAATGGACGTTCCTCCTACGACCACCGCTGCAATCGCTGGGAGTAAAAAGGGATCGCCCATTTCGTTAAAACTGCGTCCAGCATTGCCCGCCAATAGCAAGCCCGCCAGAGCATTCAACGCGCCGTTGAGGACAAAAACCATGACCAATACACGCGGCGTTTTGATGCCAGAAAGATAGGCGGCAATTTCGTTGTTGCCGACAGCATAAGTTTTGCGTCCTAAACCGCTACGGCTAAGAATTAAATACTGCATCAGCGAAACTAGTGCCCACAAGATCACCGTGACAGGCAAAAATCCAAAAATGATTTCGGTGGCGGCTTTACTGAGGAGCTCGGGGGCTTTCTGAAATTGGGGCGCAGAACCCGTATAAACAACCGTGATGCCTTTGAGTACGGCATTTACGCCCAAAGTCAGCACCATCGAAGGGATACGTAAGTAGGCTACACAAATGCCGTTGACCAAACCGATGCTCGGTCATCAATGACCCCGAATTGGCCTTTGCATTGGGAGCATCCTATTATGTATCCAAGCCAGTCACCCGCGAATCCCTACGACTTGCCTTACAACAACTCCGTGTTTAAAGGTTCTTACACGATGCTTGAGCATAGCGATGAGCAAGTGTTTGCTGAATTCAGAGCTGATATTTTTCAGCGACTCTCCATCGTTGTGGTGGTTTCTGGTCTAATCACCGGTGTCGCATTGGTTTTTATTGATCCGCCGCCACATCAGTTGATTTTTATGCTGCAACTCTTTAGTGTGTTTGTGATCTTTACCCGTTACCTTTCGGCGCAGCACCCCGATTTTGCTCGTTACCTTTTTGTGACTTCGTTGTATGTCATCCTCAGTCTAGGCATGTTGATGCTACCTGTGAATTGGCTGCCGTTCTTAGTCGCACCTTTGTTCTTGGTTTCTGAATTGCTTGCATCGTCGCTGACAATCATCGCATGTATTTTCTTTGTTGGTTTTGGAACGCTACTCGTTCAGACAGGTTATGCAGTTTATCCGTTACAAGCGCTGATATTATTTACCGTGTTTGGCTACATGGTTACACATGGCAGCTTAGGTGCAATCTGGATGATGTTGCATTGGTACCGCTCGATGTTTGAGCGCAGCAACGCGATCTTAGAAGAAACACGTAGTCATCGCGCCGAGTTGGTTCAGACCTTGAAGTCATTGGAAATTGCGCGAGACACTCAACAGCGTTTGCAAATCCAATTGGTTTATGCCCGCCAGCAAGCCGATGAAGCCCGACGATTAAAGGAACGATTTGCTTCCAACATCAGCCACGAACTGCGTACGCCCCTGAATATTATTTTGGGTTTCACCGAAATTATGCACGTCACACCAGAGATTTATGGCGCGGTGAACTTTCCGACCAAATTGCAGCAGGATATTTACCAGATTCACCGCAACAGCCGTCACCTGCTGGATATGATCGACGATGTGCTTGATCTTTCACATATCGAGATGACACAGTTTTCATTGAACTTCGAACGGACTAATCTCCAAAAATTCTTACAGGATACAGTTGATCTGGTAAGCCATCTATTTAAAGATAAGCCAGTCACCTTTAAAGTGCAGATCAATGAAAACCTGCCCGAAATCCAGATCGACCGGACGCGTATCCGGCAGGTCATTATTAATCTGCTCAACAATGCCCAGCGCTTTACCTTTACGGGCAGTGTGACCTTTTCGGTACATGCTGATGAAAAAGAAGTTATTTTCCAAGTGGCTGATACCGGAATTGGTATCCCGCAGGATCAGATGCAGCTTATCTTTGAGGAATTTTTTCAGGTTGATTATTCCCTCAGTCGCTCAACAGGCGGCGCGGGTTTGGGCTTGGCGATCACACGGCGTTTTATTGAGGCGCATAAAGGTCAGTTACATGTTGAGAGCCAGGAACATGTAGTGTCAACATTTACGTTTAGGCTGCCATAATCAGCTCATGTACACAGCAGTTCATCATCTTTTGACAAGTTGAAAGAAAACAATCGTTACGCTTTATGGTTGGTGGTTGATGGCGACCCTCATATCAGTAAGCTTATTTCTCGTTATGTGCAAGGGTGTTCAATTATTCAGGAGGATAGTCTAGTTCAGATTACGGACGCAGTGAATCGCTATAGTCCACAGGGCATCATCGTAACCACACCTCAATATATGGCTGTTTCTAGCCAGATTATGGATCTGACTATTCCAATTATTGTTTGCTCGTTGCCTAGTACTACAGAGATGGCGATGAAATTGGGGGTTACAGCCTGTCTATCTAAACCGATTTTACCACAAGAATTGATTGTCTCCAATCATATCCGTTAATAAAAACGCTGCTCGTAATTGATGATGATATTGGGGTGGTACAACTTGTACAACGCATCCTTGAAAATAACCGTCCAGAATTGATTATCCAGCGGGCATATAGCGGTGAGCAAGCCTGTGAGATGATGGAATGCTCAGTGCCAGATTTGGTTTTGCTGGATTTATCCATGCCTACGGTTAGCGGCTTTGAAGTGATCACCGCGATGAAATGTAATCAGCTTCTTCAAAATGTGCCGATCATCTTATTGACTGCGACTCAATATACTTATCCAGATGATGAGTCACGCGGCGAGCTGCGTGTCCATCAAGCCGGTGGTTTAAAACCGACGGAAGTCCTTAAATTACTAAATGTGATTATACAGACATTACCAAACGTCAGTTATGGATAAGCAAGTTCCTCTAAACGGTGAAAAGAGAAAGATTGAGGGAACGTTTGTTGGATTGATGAGTATAGGCCATCAACCCCGAGAGCAAGTTGACCAGAAAGTTAAGCAGGCTGCGATGGTGCGAGTGTTTAATCTGCGAAATATCTTTTAGTTGGTCATTGATAGTTTCGATGATGGAACGCTTTCGTAAGAGCAATGTATCGGTCAAGAACATCAATTTATTCGTCATATTGAACTTGAGTTTGGTGATGAGTTGGGTACCTTGTTGCATCAATTGCTCAAAGGTGAATTGTGAGAGATAAGCCATGTCAGCAAACAGCTTGCCAAAGAGGCGTTTGACCAGTTGAGGCAAAGCTTTGAGTTCGTGACAATTAGCAACGGCCAGCAGTTCCCTCTATTCGTTGACCACGACATGCAGTTCAAAGCCGGATCTCCAACCGGTTGAGCC
>JBGAGF010000034.1:0-58103 GCA_044226855.1 Aggregatilineales bacterium | reverse complement strand
GATGTGTTGTCCCGTTTGCGGGGATGACCGTTCAAAATTGCGCTGTACCATCTGCGTTTTGTGACCGAGCGCAATGAGCGTCTGCACAGTCTCATCATGCAACTCACGTCCAAGCCGCGCTCTTTCCTCCTCTTGCGCCTGTGTTACGGCTTTTAAGTAATCATGGAGCGCTGCCTGGTAGCTCTGTAGCTGCCGCGCCATATCATTTAAGGTGATCCGTAAATCCTCAATCTCTTTGACTCCGCCTACGCTTTTAGCAACAGCTTGAAACTCGCCTTGCCCGATTTTGTTTGCCTGCAAACCAAGTTCACGCAGCGGACGCACCACGTAACGAAGACCAAAGAATAGTGTCAAAAGAGAGGTTGCTGTTGCGGTGAACAAGATGAAGGGTGTGACTTGCTCGAAGCGGATCAGCGGATCGGTTAAAGAGTGCCAGGCTTCTCGGATGAGGAGCGACCAGCGCGTGTTCGGGATAGGGGTATAAACCACTACATCGCCGTGCTCTGCAGTCGACGTAAATAATGCCCCACTCTCGCCCGCCAGCGCTTGCGCGACTCCAGGCCAAGTCATGAGGTCATCACTCGGCGGAACCGTGCCTCGGCTGAAAAGAACACTTCCATCTTGATCCAGAAGTGCTACTGTGCCTGTAGAATTTGGATGTTCTACTGCCAATAGCGAGTTCAGGTCGAGATCGTCCACTTGGACTTGATCAGATGCAATCTGATGACGCCAGGCGTAATTTTCGACCTGTGCGGCAATCAAGCGGGAAAGTGCTTCGACGAGGCGCGTGTTTTCGTGCACTGCCAAGGCACGCATCGAACTCTGATGACTATTCACACCGCTGAATGCAAAAATAATCAAAAGGATGGTCAAAGGTAAGACGGTCCAAAGGAACACTTGTACCCGCAAACCGAGTAAATCGAGCGAGAACGTAGAGCGTTTCATTCTGGTTGTTCCGGCAAATGGATAAGTTGCAAGTGTAGTGCTTTGGTGACCGCTTCTGTCCGACTATTGACGTTCAATTTTGCGTAAATGGTGGCAAGATGTCCCTGTACGGTACGATCACTGATGGACAGTTTCAAACCGATACCACGATTCGTCAGACCGACAGCCACAAGTTGTAAGACTTCGCGTTCCCTGTCAGTGATAGCTTCTGGAACCGGCGCAACATCTGTCGTCCCTATCATCTGTGTGATAAGCCTTTGGGCTATACCGGGAGCAAGCGCAGGTTCGCCCCGATACACTGCGCGCACAGCAGCGGTGATCTCTTCGGCTTCGGCATTCTTCAGCACATACCCGTTTGCGCCGGCTTTCAGTGCCGCTTGAATGAACGGATCGTCATCAAAGGCTGTCAAAATCAGCACGCGAACAGGCAGGGCTTGCTCCCGAACCCAGCGCGTCACCTCAATACCTGTTGCCTGCGGCATCCGCACGTCCAGGATGGCGACATCCGGGCGCAGGTCCAGGATCAGTTCTTTGACTTTTTCGCCATCACTCGCCTCGGCAATCACCTCAATATCGCCATCTTCTTCGAGAAAATCCCGAATACCTTTACGAACTACCGCGTGATCGTCCGCTAAAACAACACGAATTGAGGACATCTAGCTCGCCCCTATCACTCCAAAAACAAGGCTCATCAAAACAATAATTTTCACTCTATTATCTGGTGTATGAAGCGGCTTTGGAAGCACAGGTTACAAATATGAAGAGGACGGGAATTGTGCATTCCCGCCCATTAATGTCAATTGCATACGGTGTTCTGTAGTGCGATTAGGCAGACAGATCTATGATGAATTGTTCCATCGCTTCAATTTCGGCGCTTTGATCGTCAATAATCTGCTGTGTCATCGCACGTAGTTCGGCATGTCCTTCGCCTTCTGGAACACGTTCTATGAGGCGCTCGGACATATGAATGGCATCATCATGGTGGTCAACCATTGACTCTAAGAAGGCGATGTCGTATTCAACCCCTTCCAACCGATTTAATCCTGCCATCATTCCCATCATCATCGCTGGGTCGGTGTGAGGCATTCCATCCATTCCACCATGATTCATGCCGCCCATGCCATCGCCCATCATTCCCATCATGTCTTTCATTGACATCGGGCTGTAATCAATGTTGTACCAGTCGAGCAGCCATCCCTGCATCAAGGCGATTTCAGTGCTCTGTGCGTCGATAATGTTTTGACAGAGTGCCGTGACGCTTTCAGTAGTTGCCTTCGCCAGGCAGTCATTTGCCATATCCAGCGCCATCTGATGATGGTCAATCATGCCTTCGAGAAAGCGGACTTCCGCGCGCCCTGAGCGTCCTTCCACAGGGCCATCTGCGAACACTGTAGGTACGACCAGAATGGTGAGCGCCAAAGCCACCAAACCGAATGAGAGCCACAACTTTTTCATGCCGTCCTCCATTACCTGATTTCAATTAAACGAACGATCAGTGATCCATACCGGGCATATTGTCCGGCATCTGCGTCGCCGACATTTCCATAGGGTTAGAACCCGACTCGACAACCTGAGTCTGGGTTGACGTATAGATCATCCAGAGTACGAATAGAACGACCACAACCGCGATAATCCATCCACGTCTTCCGTTTTTTCCTCTTCCTGATTGAGCAACGGTCGGTTCATCCATTATCTAGACTCCTATCGTGATACATTTCAGGGACACCGGTATATGTTTGCAAGGCGGACTTGGTCTTCCTGTCATATGCGTTCAATTTCGCTGTTAGTGCTGATTCACTCCGTCTCATCTCCCGGTCGAGGAGCGGAAGCACCAAGCCGCCAGTGGCGACAGCGAACAGCACTCCCGTGATGAACCGCATGAGCGAATTAAACGATCCGAGCGTGTCACCTCGATAAAAACTGTCGGCGAAGACATTGTTGGTCAGAGCTGCAAGCCACGCATTATCGTAGCGAAATCCTGCCGAGAGTCCGTTCCCATCGCTCAACAGGTGCGTTATACCATCCACCGCCATAGGCACGAGGAGAAGGGCAGCTATCCAAATACGAAGCGGCTTCCATGTATGGCGACGAGACAAAACCCAATAGACCGCGCTGACGATCCACAGGCTTCCGTACATATACACCATCCGATCCGACCAGGCGACCTTCCACCCAAAAACGTCGTCGCCTCGAAAGCCGCGCAGGATCAGCATATCGGGTAAGGATTTGTCAGTGAGACCAAGCGGGAGTTCATCCAGGTTGTACATGGACTGCGCCCCGAACAGGAAAAAAGAGCGCTGCGCCATCTGATGACACTGGGTTGTGTAGAGGTCGTAGATAGCATTCCCGACGGGTGTCCACCCTAGGCGCATGGCAACTGGTGCAGCGAAAGGCAGGAGGTTATATATCCCAAACAGCGCAAGGAACAAGATGAGCCAATGCCTGACGAAAAAGTAGGTAGCGCGAACCAGAAACAAGCGCTTCTTTATGTTGGACGGGGACACGACTTGTATATTCATCGACTTTTCCCGCACTTTTGAGCAATGCGAGTATAAACGCCAAGGGAGTTTTGCTTAACCCGCCAAATGGCTTGTTCTAAAACCCGCCAAACGGCGCATGACCATACTGCCTAGCTCTTGTTAGACTTTTACGTTTAAAGTGACAAGGGACGTTTCGGATGACAACCTCCCCCTATTACTACAAAGCCTTCGTTGTTTTAGCTACGATTGTCGTTACTGTATCCGCTTGCAGTGCCTCCACTACAACTGATTCTCACACGCCGCCTTCTCCAACAAACCCCTCAATTACCCAGAATAACTATCGAACACTGACGATTGACGAGTTTGCTGAAATCATTACGAACGAGCCTGAGCAGTACGCTATTGTCAACGTCCATATCCCCTACGAAGGCGAAGTCGCTGAAACCGACATATACATCCCCTACAACGACATTGAAGCGTTGACCAGCGCATTACCCGATAAAAATGCGCCCATTATTCTGTACTGTCGCAGCGGACGGATGAGCGAAGAAGCCAGCCATGCACTCGTAGAGTTGGGGTATACACAAGTGTGGGATGTTCCTGGTGGGATGAATGCCTGGCACGAAAGTGGACGCGAATTGCTATATACCGAACAATAATGCGGGATATGAGATAAATTTCAGGTAGGACTAAAACGTGAGACAAACAATTCATAAACCGCGCAGCTTTTCAGTCCCAGCAGTTATCGGTGTAATCGTTGGGGTTGGCGTTCTTGTCGTGGTTGGCATCTATTTGCTGAATCGACCTGTCCCCAGTAACCCTATAGTGGAGTTCCCGCACATTCATGGATTAGGCTTCTCGGATGACGGAACCCGCCTCTTCGTGCCTGCCCATATCGGACTTTTCGTGTTTGAGAATGGAAACTGGTCAACGCCTGATGTTCCGGCTCACGATTACATGGGCTACTCTGCCGTCGATGACGGCTTTTACAGCAGCGGTCATCCCGACTTAAGAACAGATTTTGAACCTTTGCTTGGGTTGGTCAAGAGCGAAGATGGTGGACGAACGCTCAACGTGCTCGCATTTGAGGGCGAAAGCGATTTTCATCTGATGGCTGTGGGTTATCGAAGCCATGCCGTCTATGTGATCAACCCGTCACCGAACTCACAATTATCAACCGGTCTGTTCTACACTTTGGACGATGGTGCAACCTGGAACCGGAGTCAGGCAACCGGACTCAGCACTAATCCGATTCAGATTGCGGTTCATCCAACCGAAGCAGGTACGGTGGCACTGGCGACAGAAACTGGACTCTATATCTCCAATGATTATGGCAGCACTTTAACGCTCACTGGTGACGCGAACCCCGTCAGTGCCGCAGCGTTCGCTCCCGATGGTGCGACGTTGCTTTTCGGGTATCAAAGTTTGTACACTCTTACCCTGTCCAACGGTGAAACGACCCTCATACAAGCGCCTTCGATTGCAGAAGCGGATGCCGTTGCTTATATTGCTGTCAATCCAATGACGAACGCAATCGCGTTTGCGACCATCAATAAGGACATCTATCTATCGCAAGCGAATAGACTGTCCTGGGAGCAAATTGCCGAACAGGGTGTGGTCCGAAGCGGATGATAGGGCGATTTGGTATTCAATACCGCCGCGCTCTGGATGCTCTATTGCTAACCCTGTTGCACAGCAATCTCTTGGTACTAGTTGCAGCGGGATGCAGCGGATCGACCAGCGCAATGCTGCCGCTTGCAGAGGGAAAGCCAACGAACGTCTTTTTTTACTGACGCTTGACCGCCTTGAGCACAAATGATGTCTATCGTGAATAGGCTTGAAGAGGAATTTGCCAACAGAATATATTCGGAAGCAAACTTATTTTACGGAAACAACACGAGTTTCGAGCGCAACACTTCTCCACATATCTCGATGGTCAGGTACTATGACTGTCACTCGGTATACAGCAGCGTTTAGAATCTGCCAGTGCTATGTGGTTGTGGCTGTTCTCAGGCTTATGCAAAACTGTTTGATTGATGTTGATACTACCTGACTCGAAGCCGTAGACTGCGGCTGACATATACAATTTCCAGGTGCGATAGACTGCTTCACTGGTCAAGTGTGCCGCCTCAGTATGGTGATTTTCCAAACGTTTGATCCACTGACGCAGGGTAAGTGCATAGTGGTCTCGCCAATTTTCCAGGTGACGCACTTCAAAGCCAGTCCGTTCAGCGATCAGATTCACTTCGCTGACTGGAACAAGTTCTCCATCAGGAAAGATATAGCGGTCGAAAAACGAGCCTGCGCCCAGCACATAACGTCCGACCAAATGCGACCACGCAGAGCTTTCGGTGGTGGAAGGATGTAAGGAAATACCGTGATTAAGGAATAGCCCACCTGGTTTGAGGAGATTATAAACGTGCCCGAAATACTCTGATAAATGCTCTCTCCCCACGTGTTCAAACATGCCGACGCTCACAATTTTGTCAAACGGTTCGGCTCTTAAGTCACGGTAATCCATCAGCTTTACGGCACTATGCCCCAGCCCAGCGGCCGCTATACGCTCGTTTGCGAGGATGTGCTGTTCTTTGCTCAACGTCACACCAATGCTTTGCACTCCATATTTTTGAGCAGCATAAATCACTAACCCACCCCATCCACAACCGATATCGAGCAGCCTTTCGCCGGATTTCAATTGCAGTTTGCGGCAGATGATATCGAGTTTTTGCTCCTGTGCCGTATCAAGTTCTTCTACGCCAGTGGGAAAATAGGCGCACGAATAGATCATTCGCCTGTCAAGCCACAGTTGATAGAAATCATTGCCCACATCATAGTGATATTGGATGGCGGCGCGATCACGTTCTCTCGAATGACGCGAACCGAACAGATCAGCGGTTTTGCGACTCCTCGTCTGGAAATCTGGAGGCTCAGCGGGAAGCGCAAGCCATAAGCGGAGGAGTGTGAGGAGATTACGATTAGAGAGTTTAGCTGCTATCGAATTGAAAAGATGGAAGGCTGAAACTATATCGCCTTCAATATCCAATTCACCTCGGATGAAAGCCTCGGCAAATGATAGTTCTAACGGAAGGCGCACCATGCGACGCAGCGCCCCCATTGAGCGAAGGACAATCGTAAAGACAGGATCACTCGTGAAGGCGAGGTGGGTTCCATCCCAGAGACGAACATCGAAATTGCGCGGTTTCGGGAAGAACTGGTCGAGAAAAGTATAGGTAGACTGAACTTCCTGAGCAGTATTTTGAAGAGACAGCGTTGCCTGTGACATTTGATTACCTCTTAGATGATTGCAAACTAAACCTCATCAGTATCTGGTCTGTTGTGATTGACTGAAGATGAAGAATTAATTTCACACTGTGTCACGATTAATCCACGCTCACGTATTAAACGTAAAATCACCGGGTTCGACACCACAGGAACACTTAGTTGCTCGTGCCCCTTTGAGATCTCAAAAGAATACAATTCGACGCAGCGGCTGCTCACACACTGTGACGTTTTTACTGTGACATGATTCAAGCACTCCCACCCACAACGAAGATATTGCAAAAGCACTTCAGCCGTCGTGTAGGGCTGCGATGCAGGAGACCAATGACGATAGTCCTCATCGATTTCCAACTCCCTGGTAGCAATTTCTCTCTCTGAAACGGTCGATGAGTGGCTTGTTGGCGGCGTAAAAGGTTCAAGTTCATGATTGTGGAGAGTGGTGGAACGCGCTAATTGTGGCTGTTTGGTAGACCGGATTGTGCCTGTCATCCTTGCCACCTTTACCGGTTTCTCAATTGCTATCGAGATTGCAGGGCTATAATCCAATCCATCCATTTCTCACCTCCATCAACACTAAGGAACAGACACCACTTCATCTTGGTAGCATACTAGTTTCGAACCTCACGAGATATGCGATATAGGTGCGGGAAGAATGCGGGAACAGTTTTCTTGTAGACGCTGTAGGCATCGCCGAATTCCACAACAGCTTCTGCTTCCTCACGCCGCGCGAGTCGGACGTACATCGCAACGAGGATCGGGAACATCAAAAGTGAGATGAGTGTCGGCCACTGAAGCAAGAACCCCAGCATAATGACCACGAAGCCCACATATTGCGGATGGCGTAGACGCGCATAAGGACCATCGGTAGCAATCCGGTGCTCACGCTGCGCCTTATACAACACTTCCCAGGCAGTGGAAATCAAGAAAAATCCACCGCCAATCAGAATATAGCTCAGAAGATGGAATGGGCTGAAGTGAGGATCGCCCTGCCAGCCGAAGAGTGTTGACCAGAGATGTCCGCTGTCATGAGAGAGCAGGTCAATGCCCGGATAGTTACTACCTAGCCATCCAGAAAGCAGGTAAATCGTCAAAGGGAAGCCGTACATCTCTGTAAAGAGCGCCACCAGGAATGCTGAGAACGCGCCGAAAGAGCGCCAGTCGCGCTTCGTTTGTGGGCGGGCGAAACTGAGCGCGAACAGCACAAACACGGCGGTGTTGAGAATGACCAGCGTCCATAGACCGTAGGCGGGCGTTTCTGATTCCATTGTCCGTCTCCTTAGTGTCGGTGTCCGTGGGGATGGTCAGTTCCGCTATCGCCTGGGTTTTGCGGAGTATCCGATTGATCGTCACGCGGGGATTGCGGTGAATGCCCGGCATGGTCGCCATGTCCGCCGTGCATAAACAGCATCATCAGCGGGCAAAGGAGCAGGAGTGCATAGGGGACTACCCCAAGTACGTGAGCAGTATGCTCGGTCATCAGGTAAAAAGCGGCGATCACCAGAAAGATGAGGAAAATCTGTCCCGATCTTGACCGGAGCCACCGATTGATGTTGAAGTCTTGTAGAGTATTCATGGTTAAATGTTCCTTTCGTTTCTATATTCAACATAGCATTATCGGAGCAACTAGGGAATTCGCTCTTCAGCGGGTTAGGAGTAGGCAAAATGGCGCATTATTTTCGGGAGTGACTTTCTTCAACTTCCAGGTGCTTGACTGCAATGTGCAGGCGCAGTGTGCCGAAGAGGGTACTGAAGTGATCGACTTCACGAACTTCCGCAAAGCCTGCGTCTCGCATCAATTCCGGCAATACGCCCTTAACGTTATCGGTTGTGGTGGTAAAGCCATCCAACAATTGGACAAGGAAAAAGAGCATTCGCATCAAGCGATTGACTGGCTTCCCCCAATCCGCAACACAGAGTTGTCCGCCTGGTTTCAAAACGCGCAACGTCTCTTGAAGTGTCCGCTGTTTTGACTCCCGGGTGAGATGATGAAACAGCAAGGTGGAAAATACGCGGTCAAATTGGTTTGCTGGGTAGGGGAGTTCAAACACAAGACCGGCGTTGAGCCAAAGATGTGAGCCTGAATCGACGGCTTTACTCTGAGCAATTTTCAGGACTTTGAGATCACCGTCTACGCCAAACACCTCAGCGTCTGCATGGGTTCTCTGGATGAGCAGAGCCAGTGTCCCTGTGCCGCAGCCCAAATCCAGAATGTGGTGTCCGGCCTGAACATGGGCGATGTCTACCAGCCTTCGTTTAAACGCGGTTTCTCGCGTCGTGAGTCGGGTGAAGGGATCGTACAGCCTGGTCAACCAGTCATAGCGGAGAGCAGGGATAAATTGGCTTTGTTTTTTGTCCATTGCAGTGTAGTTACCGTCTCACTCGTTCTCTTACTCTACAATCAGCTTGCCGCGCTGCATTCTGGTCTGACACTTGAACTCAAACTGGCAAGATGGCGATGATCTGGAATATGAGAGAGGTGTAGCTTCACATTCCAATTCCCAAAACGTTATTTGATCTGTACGATGTACTCCCTAGGATCGCAGCAGATATCCTGGCCGCTGCACCCGCGTTGCATACAACGAAAACGGAAGCGGATTTCCTGTGTCGACGGCTCAAAAGGTCCGAGTGTGATATGGTAGCGATGCACTCCAGCCATTACTCCACCTGCGGGTATCAAATCAGCCGTGTAGAATTGCCCACCATCGCACTGCCAAGTCAGAAGCCCCGGACAGTTGGTGCGTATGGTCAGCCGATCCCTGGGCTGGACCTGTGGAACGGGGCGCGTGAATGTCCATAGCACGCTGTGTTGCACGATATTTCGATCTAGTTCAGCGGGTGGTTGGGTTCCAATTCCCCGGTAAATATTCTTAAGATGAAGACGAAACAGGTCGTCAAATTCCTCATCGTTCCCTGAATCCTGGTCTGCACCAAACCACCAGAACCAGTCACTGCCCTCGGCCATATAAAGCGCTTCGAAAGCTGCTGGCGCTGTATCGGGTGCCGCACCAGTCTTCACGAGGAACTCACGCGCTTGTCCAAGTAGCTCCCAACCGCGATTTTCCTCGTCCTCGCCAATCCACGTGCCAAGGTCTACTCCTGGTGCGGAGCTATTCTCGTCAATCCAAGAGCCGGTGAAAAGTCCGTAGACCTTGTTCTGTGCCTCCAATGGATGAGCAGCAACATCGCGAGCTGGACTGCCCGCTAGATACTCGGCGAAGGTGACAGTCTGGATTTCGCCATCCTGCTCCAAAAGGCTGTAGAGCGCATGTAGGAAAGGTCGTGCATCATCACGATAGGCTCCCCAGGCATTTTCGCCGTCCAAGACAACCGTCAGCACCCGATCTTCTTCCCCGGTAAACTGCCTGGCGAATCGATTCTTGATCTCCTCGACAAAATCGCGCGCTGCTTGTTCGTAGTCCGTGTAGCCATAGTAATGGAAGCCAATAGCGTCGGAGAGCGCCGTATCGCGGAAAAACAAAGTAACGGCATGTTCGCCCTCTTCCGCGCGATAAGGTTGGCACAAGATATTGGGATCGTCTGCGTTGTATCCCCACTGCCCTGAGCGAGCCAACACCCCTTGGTCGGTGGCAAGCCAGCGCACGCCATGCCGAGCAAACAGCGGGAGCGCAGACTGGCTCACGGCTCCTTCAGCAGGCCACATCCCACGCAATGACTGCCCAAAGCGCTGACGGTAATCCTCAGCCGCCAGCCGCACCTGACTCTCGGCATCTTCGACATAGGCGAAGCGATGCGGATAGCTGGCTCCGAGGCGATCAAGGGTGGCATGGTCGGTATCGATCAATAGGGGCAGAATGGGATGATAAAAGGGCGTTGTCGAAATTTCAATTTGGCCGCCCTCTTGCAGTTGGCGGTGAAGCGGGATGATGGCTCGCATAATCTTGTACTGCTCGCCGATCATTTCCTCAAGGTCGCTTACACTGAAATCACGTCCTTGCTCGATGAAGCGCCGCGCGGAGGCAGTTTCACCAGTCACTAACATGACATCCCCCTCGCGGAACTCTTTGCCGAACCAGGCCAGATTGAACCACATCTGCAAGTCACGCAAATCTTGGATGGTAAATGGATGTCTCTCACGGCGCTGGACAAATAGTTCCTTATACCGTGGATGCGGGAAAATCTGGTTGTGCCAGTCCGCGTCGAAGTAACTGGACAACACCTCTTCTTGCTCCTTCCGATTGAGCGTCTCGGCTGGTTTCAACGTGAGTTCCAGTAACCTATCCGTTGCCGAGCGTTCTACATAGTCCTCGATCTGCCAGAGCAGCACGGGTGTCAGGTTGATCGTCAGGTGAACGTCTGGGTGTTCGGCCACCAGCGCAGCCATCGAATAGTAGTCCCGGATAGCGTGAAAGCGCACCCAGGGATGGATATAGCTGCCTGCCTGGACAGGGTGTGAGGTATCCTTGTACATAGGCTGATGCTGGTGCCACAGCAGCGCGAGGTAGAGTTTGGGTCCTACCCGAAAAGTTACGGGCGTGCCTTTAATCTCGCCTTCCAGGGAACGACTATGCACCGTGTAAGTCACGCGCTCAGCCTGCGAAAAGGCACCGAGTTCAACATGCCAGTAGCTGTTTTCGCCTTCGTTGCGCTGCCATACGGCTTCTGAGCGTCCCTCCGCGCTGGTACCGCCCGGAGATTCGACGTAATAAGTTACCCAGATCGACTGCCCAGACTCGATGGGCCAGGTGCCAATGATGAGCCTTACGTGCTCAGTAGGACTTACCCGGTGTGGTAAGCGCGGGGCATCTGGAGTAAGGTGCCAGAGTTGCATGGCGTGCTCCTTTGCTGTTTGCAATACCTTAAATAGTGAGTTCACTAAACCGGCTATGGAAGCTGGGCAGTTTGTGGATAAGGGTGCGTCACTACTGACACTCCTTCTGTTCACGTACCCACCCCTTCCAATAACCGGCAGGACTGTACCATCCTCTGTTAGCCTTCAACGATCAGCTTGCCGCGCAGCATTCCCATCTGGCACTGGAACTCAAACTCACCAGCTTTGTCCGGCATCAGTTCCACTGAAACGGTTTCACCTTCGGGCAAATGGGCGCTTTTATTAAAATCCGGGAACAGTACCATCTCCGAGCAGGAAGCGGACTCGGCACGCACAAAGTTCAAGCGAACGGGCTTGCCGCGCTCAACAACGATGACATCCGGGGTGTAACCACCCTTTACCAGCACCATCGCTTCCTGGTAGCCGGCGGTTGTGATGGCGGCTTTCACGCCCGGTCTTTTGACGAGCCAGAAGAACCAGATGATGAAGGCGATAGCACCGAGACCAAGCAGGGTTACGAGAATTTTGTCGGGGGTCATGAGATTGTCTCCTTATAATCAGTTCGGGCTTGCAAGTGAATGATTGGTGTTCACCTGCAAGCCATGGGTCAATAGACTAACTAGCGGGTTTCCATCTTTTCAGACGATTCGCATTACTGATGACGGTGACGCTGCTGAAGGACATCGCCAGTGCGGCCAACATCGGCGAGAGTAGAATGCCTAGAAACGGGTAGAGCACACCGAGCGCAATGGGTATTCCAGCCGTATTGTAGATGAACGCGCCGAAGAGATTTTGGTAGACGTTCCGCATGGTCGCTCGGCTGATCTGAATGGCGGTCACAACACCCATCAGACTACCCTTAATCAAAGTGATATCGGAGGCTTCGATAGCAACGTCTGTACCGGTGCCAATCGCCATGCCAATATCTGCCTGCGCCAGTGCTGGCGCGTCGTTAATCCCATCGCCTACCATCGCCACTTTCTTGCCTTCCAACTGTAACTTCTGCACGTTGAAGGCTTTGTCCTGTGGCAGTACCTCGGCGAGTACACGATCTACTCCTACTTGGCGCGCGATGGCGTTGGCGGTACGCTGGTTGTCGCCGGTAATCATGACGACTTCCAGCCCCATCTTCTTCATTGCTGCAATCGCCGTTTTGGAGTCCTCTTTAACTGTGTCGGCTACGGCGACAATTCCAGCGAATTTGCCGTCAATAGCGATGTACATCGGGGTTTTCCCCTCATTGGCGAGCGCGTTTGACTTTTCCTCAAAGTCTCCTATGCCGATGCCTTCCCGTTCCATGAACTTCAAGTTGCCGATGAGAATATGATGACCATCCACTGTGGCAAATACACCATGTCCGGGAACCGCATCGAAGTCCTGAATATTGCTTAATGGCAGTTCGCGGGCCTGTGCGCCCTCAACGATGGCGAGTGCCAGCGGATGTTCAGATGACTTTTCCACTGAGGCAGCCAGGCGCAGTATTTCCCGCTCATCCCCATCATTTGCCACCAGCACATCGGTCAGGGCAGGTTTGCCATGTGTGATGGTCCCGGTCTTGTCGAGGATGACCGTGTTGAGCCTTTCAGCAGTTTGCAGTGCATCGCCAGAGCGGATGAGAATACCATTCTGCGCCCCCAACCCGATTCCGGTCGTCAGACTCATCGGCGTTGCCATGCCTAACGCGCATGGGCAAGCAATGATGAGCGTCGTCACCGCCACGATCAGGGCGTAAGCGAAGGATGGACTGGGTCCGAAGTTGTACCAGACGACGAAGCCAAGGATCGCCAGTATCATCACCGCCGGGGTGAAGTAGCCAGACACCCGATCTACAATCCGTTGAATGGGAACTTTGCTTCCCTGAGCATCCTGCACTAGACGGACGATGCTCGCCAGTGCAGTATCCTTACCGACTTTAGTCGCCCGGAACTTGAACGCTCCCGTTTTGTTGAGGGTTGCGCCGATCACCTCGTCGCCCACTTTTTTCGAGACAGGCAGCGACTCGCCCGTAATCATCGACTCATCCACGGCGGACTGCCCCTCAATGACCTCACCATCCACCGGGATTTTCTCTCCCGGACGAACGACCACGAGATCCTCGACGACCACTTCCTCCACCGGAATATCGACTTCACGTCCGTCACGCAGCACACGCGCAGTTTTGGCTTGCAGTCCAATCAGTTTCTTGATCGCTTCCGAAGTACGCCCTTTGGCTTTGATCTCCATCGCCAGCCCAAGTACGACCAATGCTGTCACGACCACCGTCACATCGTAGTACACCTCCGTGAATTCATCCGAAGGAAAAAGTTGTGGAAACAAAAGCGCGATTGTCGAGTAAATCCAGGCGGTGCCGGTGCCGATGGCGATCAGTGTATGCATATTTGCAGAGCGATGTTTGAGTCCTTGCCACATCCCTACAAAAAACTGATTGCCGGAATAAATGAGCACAGCTAAACTCGCAACAGCCATCACGTACCACAGCGAGCGCAGATTATCGCTTCCGTGTGGAAACCAATCGCGCAAAATGGGGAACAGCGATGGAAAGGACAGAATCATGGTGGGGACGCCTATTGCTGCCCCAAACCACCACTTCCGCATGAGCAAACGGTATTCTTTTTCCATCGTCTGCGCCTCTTTGTCCATTTCGGACTCAGAGGCTTCCGCGGCGCGAGTCGCCCGGTAGGGTCCCGCTGTTTCGACCGCCTGGGTCAGCAGGCTCAAATCACCGATGGCTGATGCGTAATCGACCTTCACTTCCTCGGTAGCAGCATTCATCGTCGCATCGAATACTCCTGGCACTTGCTTGAGGGCGTCTTCGATACGGGCAACACATTCCGCGCAGTACAGACCCGACACTTTGAGCCGCAGCGTCTGAACGCCAGGCGTAAAGCCTGCACCGCGCACCACTTCGAGCAGGTCAGACACCTTCGAGCGGGTCGGATCATAATCTACAAAGATGCGGTTGTCGCTAACGTTCACGACCGCTTTGCTCACGCCTGGCACGGTCGCAATCGCCTGTTCTAAGGATGTAATGCCAGATCGACGCAATCCGACGACAGGGAATTCAACACGAGTGGTAACAGCCGGAGTGTGGATGTGCCCGCTGCCGTTTGTAACATTCTGATGTGTTGGTTGAATTGCTGCTGCATGGGCGTACTGATGAGGATCTGCATCGAACTTATCCACGCACTGCTGTGAGCAGAAATAGAACGTCTGGTTCATGTGTTCGCGGCTGGTGAAGGCTGATTCGGGATCAACCTCCATACCGCAGATGGGGTCTCTTGCCATTGGATAAGCTCCTTTTAACCTTTTCATCTCATCCTACTCCTGCTCGTGATGGAACTGAAAGCGCCGTTTCAAGGGTATTGATCCCCGCTAAACGGCTTGGAGATATGCTGTCGGACTGGCTGTACCGCAGCCAGTCGCCGAAAGGCTTGTCGATGTTTCAGGTATCAGGGGTCTCTCTAAGCGAAAGCTCAAGTAATCAACAGTATCCGTTTAGATAGCGGGGTACACAGTACGCCATTCGGCGCTTTTGCAGTCCTTAGATGACGAGTATCGTTAGGGTAAGAAAATTCGTTATCAAAGCGGAGGCGCGAATCCCTGCCGACCTACCATTCACTGCCTATTACGTGACGGCTCTCCCCTAGTAGATCACGGAACGCCCTTCATCTGGAGAAGAGGAGCTTACTATGTTCCTTGCATGGCGTAATCTGTTTCATGATAAGACCCGTTTGGCGTTGAGTGTTACGAGCCTGGCACTGGCGCTGATGCTCATGCTGGTGCTCAACGGCATTCAAATCGGTCTTGTTCGACAGCAATCGGCGTACTATGACCATGTTCCTGGTGCTATCGTCGTTGGACAGGAAGGTTCTCTCGGCGCGTCCCCCATGCCCCGTGGCACAACTGATTTGGCTCGGCAAACCGAGGGAGCAGCATCGGTGATCCCGGTTCTGTCGCAGTATTTTTTCTTGGAGCTTCACGATAGAAAAGTGGCAGTGCTGGTCATCGGCTATGATCCACAATTTGGTGGAGGTCCCTGGTTGCTGGTTGAAGGACGCGCGCCGGAACAAGATCGAGAGATTGTTTTGGATCGGATCTTAGCCCAGCGGCACGATATCGTTGTAGGAGACGAGATCAGAGTCATGGGATTGAATTTCAATGTTACCGGTCTTTCAGAAGGCACCTCATCGCTGTTCTGGAGCTACGTCTTCGTTTTGAAATCCACTGTCGAGTCACTGCTGTTCCAGCCAGAAATCACCACGCTCCTGTTCGTGACACCTTCAGACGGGGTATCGTTAGATATGCTGCGCGAGCGCCTGAGTGACCTGCCTGGTGTGGATGCCTTGTTCAAAAGCGATTTCATCGCCAGTGTTGAGCGAACCTTTGACCGGCTGTTTGGTGCTCCTATCCGGCTGATGGTGGGGATCGCTTTTCTCGTAGGTGCGCTGGTGGTAGGACTGGTGATTTACACGGCAAGCGTCGAGCGGGAACGCGAGTACGGTGTTCTCAAGGCAATTGGCGCGCACAACAGGCTGCTGTACGGTGTTGTTGCGTTCCAGGCACTGATTGCCGCAGTTGCCGGCGCTGTCGTCGGCATTGGACTCGCTTTTGGGACTGCCCAGCTTATTATGACCCTTCGCCCCGAAATCCTGATTTCACTTGAACCATCGTCGGCAGTCTCGACGTTAGCAACAGGATTGGTCATGGCACTGCTGGCAGCCTTCTTCCCGGCGCGGATGGTGGCTGGATTGGCACCAGCAGAAATCTTCAGGAGGTAATTCACCATGCTGCATCTTGCCATACGCAATCTCTTTCAAAATCGTGTGCGGTTCATCATTTCGGCAGGTGGCGCTGCCCTCGCGCTGCTGCTGATTCTGACCTTGAACGCTATTGTCGCGGGTCTGGAAAGCCAGATCACCGCCTACATCGACTACTCTAGAGCAGACATCATCGTATCGCAGCGCGATGTGCGCAATCTACACATGGCTTCGTCTACACTCCCGACGGATGTCGTGGACGAGATACGCCGCGTGCCGGGCGTTGAATTAGCGACACCTATTCTTTACGCGACGAACACCGTTCGGATAGGCGAGGATCGCATCGTAACATATGTCATTGGGCTGCCCCCGGAAGCAACAATGGGGCTGCCCTGGCGTATTGCCAAGGGTGAAGCCATTCCTGCAACGGGTCAAGCCATTGTCGATTATGGGCTGGCGGTCAGGGCGGGGCTTGATATTGGCGACACAGTGGAGACGATGGGACAGGAATTCACCATTGTTGGACTGTCCGAAGGAACGGCGAATTTCATGAACACTATCACGATCATTTCGCTGGATGATTTCGCGCGTATCCTCCGGGCAACCGACTCGGTCAGTTTCGTGCTGGTCAGGGCGCAGTCGGACGCCGTCCTCAGCGACGTATTGACCCGCATTGAGCAGGTTGTCCCAAACACAACAATTCAACTACGACAGGCATTCGCCGCTGAAGAGCGCCGATTGGTGAAAGACATGAGCAGCGACATCATCAACATTATGAACATCATCGGCTTCGTCATTGGTCTGGCGGTGATTGCACTCACCACTTACATGGCAACCCTCTCCCGAAAAACCGAATACGGAATGCTCAAAGCGTTGGGGATGGATAACCGCTACCTTTATCGTATTGTCCTCGCGCAGGGGGTCATCAGCGTTGTCTCTGGGCTGGTGTTAGCACTATTCTTCACCCTCATCCTGGCAGCGGTCGTGCCCAGAATCTCGCCCAACCTCACGCTGGAAATTGACGTTTCATCGCTGCTCAGGTTAAGCGGTCTATCGCTGCTGATTGCGGGTCTCGCATCCATTTTACCTGTGCGACAGATTATAGGACTTGAACCCGCTGTTATCGTTCGTGGAGGAAAGTAACATGACGAACACCATACTGCAAATCTCAAATGTCACCAAGCGTTATGGCTCAGGCACAGCCGAAGTCACCGCCGTGCGAGATGTATCCTTGACCGTTACTCCAGGGGAGATTGTCCTGATCATGGGGCCTTCTGGTTCCGGCAAATCAACTTTACTGTTGGTGCTGGGAGCGTTGCTCAAGCCAAGCGAAGGCAGTGTACAACTCAATGGTACGGTAATTAGCGATCTACCGGAGAGTCGTCTGCCTGATGTACGCTTGCGTCACTTCGGATTTGTTTTTCAGGATTTCAACTTGCTCTCGGCGCTGAACGTGTTGGAGAACGTGGCACTGGTCGCGGAACTCAGCGGTCTTCGGCGCAGTGAAGCACGTCAAAAAGCCGCAGCGCTTTTGACCGAGTTAGGACTAGGAGAACGTCTCTCTTATGACCCGGCAAAGCTGTCAGGTGGCGAAAAACAGCGTGTCGCCATTGCCCGTGCACTTATCAATGATCCGGTTTTGATTCTGGCTGACGAACCGACTGCCAATCTCGACTCCAAAAGCGGGCATGAAGTCATGCGGCTCTTGCGGCGTTTGGTGAAAGATCAGAACCGCAGCGCCATCATTGTTTCCCATGATCAGCGAATCAAGGACATTGCGGATCGTGTGTTGTGGTTAGAAGATGGGCAGTTCAAAGAACCTGTGATGATGGCGGTGGACCCGGTATGCGGTATGAATGTCGAGCGGAGCAAGGCGTTCTCAACTGTATGGAATGGTGAGACGTTCTACTTTTGCGCTCGAGGTTGCCGTGACGAATTCATATCCGCGCCAGAGCAGTTTATCGTCGAACCCGGTCCGCAGTAAACAACTGCTGAAGTAAGGTGTGTGGTGAAATGGCGCTCACCACATGCCGTCTCCTTCTTTTCGTGACATGCATCAAGCCAATTGATGACTTGTGACAGGCTTGATTTCTGACTTTCCACCCTATGCTTCGTCATAAGTCCAAGCATTCACTGAATGCGAACCGAGGAATACCGGGAGGAACAATGGTATGTCACCCATTCGTGTGATTCTGGCAGATGATCACGCCATCTGTCGTCAGGGAATTCGTAGTTTCCTTGAGGAGTTTGAAGATATTGTGGTGTTGGGTGAAGCTGTCGATGGGGAGGCTGCCAAACAGCTTATTACATCCCATCAACCAGATGTCGCAATCCTGGATGTGCGAATGCCACGCATGACAGGGATTGAGGTCACTCGTTGGATACGAGAGCAGGCTTTACCTGTCGGTGTTCTCATGTTATCAGCGTTCGATGATGATCCTCTGGTGAGGGCGTGCCTCCAGGCTGGCGCGAATGGTTACGTTTTGAAAGATGCTGATGCGGATCACCTGGCAGCTTCGGTGCGCCTGATCGACAAAGGTCAGGTCGCCCTGGGACCGACCATTGCTCAAAGACTTATGACACAGTATGCAGGCGGCGCTCGAACGGCAGCTCTGATCGATGCATTAACCGAGCGCGAGTGCGCGGTTTTGCGACTCACCGCCGTCGGATTGACCAATCGAGGGATTGGTTTGCAATTGGAGATCAGTGATCGCACTGTTCAAGGGCATCTTGCCAGCGCCTATGAGAAATTGCACGTAAACAGCCGAACGGAGGCAGTCACCAAAGCCATCCAACTCGGCCTCATCGAACTGCCAGAGAGCGCAGCCCGGCAAACAGCGTAAAGGTAATTCATTTATGTGGAGTACAAACACAGTTTTTACTATGGATGAGCCATCCTCTTATCGAGCGACGGCTCATTTAACAACCAGATAAGCGGGTTCAGAACATTGTCCCTAAACAGTTGCCAGAATCAGCAGCCCCATCCCTACCACGCCACCGCCAAGTGCCAACCGCACCCACTCCTTATGATGCAAATTCCAGTGCGCGATGCGGTTCAGTGTTGGGCGTGACGCTGCTGCGAGCAGAACGACCACCAGAGGCAAGATGAAGATAACATTGTAGAGAACCAGATAGAGATAGCCTAGCAGCGCGGTAGGCTGCAACGCCAGCAGGCTTAATACCGCAAGATAAACGGCACCGCTGCATGGTACTGTGCAGAGTCCGATCAAAAAACCGCCCAAGATTAGAGCAGGAACTGTCACTTTTTTGCCCATTTGTCGCGCCAACGTGCCCAGCCGTGCCGGAGCCTGTAAACGCCAGCCAACATCGGGAAGGAAGTAGTCCTTAAGCATCCACAAACCGAGAAGTACCGCAATCAGGGCGGCGATTCGTGCTGGCAAATGCTGCTGTGTGAAGAAACTGAGCGAATTCAGCAACCCGACCCCTAATATAAGATAAGTCAGGAAGATCGCTGCGATGTAGATGCCGCCGGTGCCGATTAATCGAGCACGTAACGCGGTGACATTTTGATCGCCCGTCTTTAAGGTTGCGGTGAGCGTTGTGATGAACAGCAGTAGAACCGTGAATGCGCAGGGATTAATGCCGTCTACCAGCCCAGCAACGATTACTGTCGGCAAAGTAATCTGTGGCAGATACATCTCCATGGAGGCATCGGGCGCGTTGGGATGCCACCAGCCTGCTAGGGCAATAGCGCCAAGCGCTGCTACTGTCAACAAAGAAAACACCGTAATGTAGCGGGCACGTATGTTCATGTCTCATGCCTCGACAATCAGTGTACCCTGCATCGAGGGGTTTGCACGTCCACCACAGCATATGTCACAGTAAAACGTATAAGTGCCCGGTTGGTCAGGGGTAAAGGTCAATGACTCGCTTCCTAAGGGTGGAGCGATCACATTCAGTCCGAGTTCATCTACCGCCCACTGATGCTGACCGCCGCCGTCAGTGTGATGTTCATTGTCGAGGCTCGTCAAACGAAGCGTAACTTCTTCTCCAGCGCGAACGTGAATGACATTTGAGCTAAAGCCGCTCATCGAGGCAGTAATATCAATTGTATTAGGCGCGGCACTAGGTAGCCTTGGGAAAAGACCGGAAACGAGTAGGTATGCAGCGATGCCTAGAACTACGATAGCAAGAACAGAATAGGCGATTGTTCGCGCTGTCTTGTGTTGACGAGGGACTGCGAAGGGTTTGTGTGAACGGGGTTTCATTCTTTAAAGCCTTTCATTTCATATCTATAGACGGTCATTTATTTAGCGTACCTCGATGGCGCTTGCCACATAAGCGCAATCTTGCTCTTACCCCCCCCGCCAAATAGCCTACTCGATTAGGAATTTGATTCGGACTCCCAAAAACGCTCGCTTGACTGTAGCTTCCGTCTAAAACTTTTCCTCGTGACAGTGATTTTTTGTTGACCGTAAAACAAGCCAAAATGCCTGCCGGGTGATGGGCATTTGGCGCGTGTTTTCGAATGCTGCCGAGCATACACTGAGTATAGAGGACGCAACAAATGAGTAAGGGTAAGTAGCCGTCTGAGAAACGTTTTGAGCAAGGAGAAAACCAAAATGAACGCCAGGCGATTAACACTTTTCAGGTTGATCTTTAAGCCTGCAACGAAGTGGGCCGCTCGACGGGCGATGGTCGGCAGAAATCGTTCCCGGCACGAACCTGAAAAAGGGCGGTTCATCCCGTCTGAGGTAAACCGCCTCATAGATCAAACATGGCAATCTTTTGACAGCCTTGCTCCCGACGTGTCAAAGCAGCCGACATTGGGCAGCAAGCTGAACATATTATTGGCTAGTTTAACGTTCGCATTCCTGCAAAACTTGATCGCAGCTGGTGTCGAGAGAGACTATGCCATTGAGCTAATCGGAGACATTTGCTGGAAAATCTACCAGTGGTGGGGATATGTGGGACGTTTCTTGGCTCGCCTGTCTCGCCATGATCGTATCAAGGATCATGCCCGGCGAGTACGCCAAGATGGCAGTTGGCCGATGAGTTTTCCGTTCAATCCACCTGGTTATCAGGCTCAATACGTACCAACCGAGCATGGCTTAGGATTTAACGTGATCCGCTGTCCGGTTGCCGAGTACCTACGCACGCAGGGTGCATCCGATCTGGCTGTCAGTACGTGGTGCATGTTGGACTATGCCTTTGCGGAGATGATCGGACTCAGACTGGTACGCTCGGGCACACTCGCTGCAGGCGATGAACGATGTGATTTCAGATGGTTTCCAGCGGACAAGGTTATGTTCCACAGTGAAAATCCAAGAACGGTTTCATTGAATTCACTAGGAGGTGAATAATGAACGGACTCTCAAACAAGATTGCCGTTGTAACGGGTGGAAGTTCCGGCATTGGGCTGGCGACGGCGCAAGCGTTCGCGGCGGTTGGCACGAAAGTGGTCATCGCCGATATTGAAGACGGCACAAAAGCCGTAGAGGACATTAAGCAAAGCGGTGGGGATGCGATCTTCGTCAGGACTGATGTATCGCAATCCGCGGATGTGCAAACGCTTGTTAGGAAGACGGTGCAAACCTACGGACGGCTGGATTTCGCTGTGAACAATGCTGGGATCGGCGGTACATCAGCGACCACAGGCGATTACACCGAGCAAGATTGGAACCATGTACTCGGTATTAACTTAACCGGTGTCTGGCTGTGCATGAAATACGAGTTGGAGCAGATGCTCAAACAGGGTAACGGCGCAATTGTCAACATGGCATCCATCCTGGGTTGGGTGGGGTTCGCCAACGCCCCCGCGTACGTCGCTGCCAAGCATGGTGTGCTCGGACTGACCAAGACGGCAGCCATCGAATACGCTACTCAGAACATACGGATCAACGCAGTTTGCCCTGCGTTTATCTACACCCCACTGTTGGAGAAGGCTGGCATGACGGAAGGCACAGATTTGTACAACATGATTGCTGGCTTACATCCCATGAAGCGAATGGGCAGACCGGAAGAGGTCGCCGATTTGGTGCTGTGGCTATGTTCGGACGGCGCATCGTTCGTCACCGGCAGTGCTTATCTAGTGGATGGCGGTTATATCGCACAATAGCCTGAGAAATGGCGCGACCTGAAGTTTCGTCTTTTCGCCTCAAATTGGAAATTGGCGAAACTTCAGTGTTCAGATTACATAGGCAGGTGGAATTAGTATGAGCGCTAACGTAGCAAATGCGACGAGGAGGATGACATGGAAACACAACCAACGCGAACAGCCCTTAATTCTGTTGTCAACGCTATTCAGCATTGGTATCAGTAAGCCAAATTGCCTACTCATCTCCCCGGTAAACAGCGCTACGTTTTCAGTGCATCTCCACATACCCTTATAAGTATAGGTGATGATAGGTTTGCAATGCGGAACCCATATTTCAATGGAGGTAGAGCAGCCAATGAGCAATCAATCTGAAGCGCAACTCAGCTTGCCGATTGTCGGTATGAGTTGTGCGTCATGTGTATCGCATGTTGAAAAGGCGCTTCAGGAACTTCCTGGCGTGTCCAATACGGTGGTCAACCTGGCAACTGGCAAGGCAAGTGTTATCTACGATCCTCAACAAGTCGGATTGGCGGATTTCCAGCGCGCGGTAGATCACGTGGGCTACACAGTCGCTGTTTCTGAACTCACGCTCGATGTGCGTGGAATGACATGTGCATCCTGTGTCGCCCATGTTGAAGGAGCGTTGAAAGAACTTCCAGGTGTGTTAGACGTGGTGGTGAATCTCGGAACGGGATCAGGACACGTCCGCTACGTTCCAGGCGTCGTGAGCGCGAATCAGATGAAACGGGCGGTTCATGAAGTTGGATACGAAGCCAGCGAACGAAACGACGCTGCCGACTCATTAGATCGTGAGCGACAAGCCCGTGAGGAGGAAATTAGACGTCAGGGACGTAACTTGCTGATTGCGGGAACGATTGGGATTATCGTCATGATCGGCACATTTTACGACATGCTTGGTCCGTTCAAAGCGATTATTCCAGTGTGGTTATCTTACAAATGGGTGATTGGTTTGCTCACCACGCCGCTGATTTTTGGCCCCGCACGCCAGTTCTTTGTGAACTCGTGGCGTGGACTCAAACACGGCGTTACTGACATGAACCTACTCTATGCAACCGGCATCGGTGCAGCCTACGGGATCGCCGTTATCAACACCTTGTTCCCTGACGCGGGTTTCGGTGGCGAAGGCGCGACCTTTTTCGAGAGTGCCGCGCTGCTGACTGCCTTTATTGTGCTAGGGCGCTGGCTGGAAGCATTGACACGTGGACGCACATCGGAAGCCATCCGGAAGCTAATGAAGCTTCAGCCGAAGATTGCCCGTGTGATTCGCAACGGTCAGGAAGAAGAAATACCAGCCGATGAAGTCGAGGTCAGCGATTTGATCCTTGTTCGTCCCGGCGAATCGATACCTGTGGACGGATTGGTGAAAGAAGGCTACAGCGCAGTGGATGAATCGATGCTAACCGGGGAGAGCCTGCCTGTTGAGAAACGAAGCGGCGACTCGGTGATTGGCGGAACCCTCAACAAAACGGGCGCGTTCCGATTTGAAGCGACAAAGGTAGGGAAGGACACCGCTTTGGCGCAGATTGTCAAGCTCGTCGAAGACGCCCAAGCCAGTAAAGCGCCGATCCAGAAACTAGCAGATTGGGTAGCGGGGCACTTCATTCTCGGTGTGCATCTACTGGCGATCCTAGTTTTCTTGTTCTGGTTCTTCTTCGGCTACCAAGCGTTCTTTGACCCGAATTCCAGTTTCATTCTGTCGCCATACAAACTGGGCGAAATCGGTGTCTTTGGCTTCTCCCTCTTGCTATCCGTGACCGTGTTGGTTATCTCCTGCCCGTGCGCCGTCGGACTGGCAACCCCCAGCGCGATGATGGCAGGAACCGGTAAGGCGGCGGAATATGGCGTTTTGTTCAAAGGCGCGGAAGCTATAGAGAACGCCAGTAAGCTGAAAACCATCGTCTTCGATAAAACGGGCACGCTGACGAAAGGCGAACCCTCCGTCACCGATGTGGTGGTGAATACGCAGGCGAGAATCGGCGGCTCTGATGAATTCCTGCGATTAGCGGCCTCCGCTGAGAAGAACAGTGAACACCCGCTGGGTGAAGCCATTGTCCGTGGCGCTGAAATCCGCGAACTGCTTGTAACGGAGGCGTCTTCATTCAACTCCCTTCCTGGACATGGGATCGAGGCGGTGGTTGAAGATCATGCCGTACTCGTTGGGAATCGCAAGTTAATGAGCGAACGCGGCGTGGAATTTTATGATCTGCTGCCCCAAGCGGAACGACTGGAAGGCGAAGGCAAGACGGTGATGTTTGTCGCTGTAGACGAGCAACCCGCCGGATTGATCGCCGTAGCTGACACGTTGAAAGATTTTTCGACGGAGGCTATCCAGCGTTTGCATAAACTCGGTCTGGAAACGGTGATGATTACCGGCGATAACCACCGCACGGCTGAAGCCATTGCCCGACAAGTCGGTATTGATCGCGTGCTGGCGGAAGTGCTGCCTCAGGACAAGGCCGAAGAAGTGAAGAAGTTGCAATCGCTTGGCAAGAAAGTGGCGATGGTGGGAGATGGTGTCAATGATGCCCCGGCATTGGCACAAGCCGATGTGGGAATTGCCATTGGTAGCGGCACCGATGTAGCCAAAGAAACCGGCGATGTCATTCTGATCAGGGACGACGTGCGTGACGTTATTGTGACGCTGGAAATTGCCCGCGCGACGATGCGGAAGGTGAAACAAAACCTGTTTTGGGCGTTCATCTACAACGTACTCGGTATTCCACTTGGCGCGGGGCTGTTCTACCCATTCTTCAGCTTGGTGGTCAGCCCGGAACTGGCGGGCGCATTTATGGCTGTCAGCTCAATATCCGTCACCCTAAATACTTTGCTGCTCAAGCGCTTCCGTCCAACACTTCGGCACAGTGAGGGTCCGTCGATCCATAGCGAAGAGGCGGCGAAGATGCTAACCCCAGCAACAGTCAGTAGCAAGTAATTTGTCAATAACGTAGGGAGGTTCAATGATTGGAGCCTCCCATACTCTCTATGGAGTTTTGAGATGGAACACGAACAATTCGAGAAAGCAGTTGCTCGTCGGAGCATCCTGATTTACCTGCCGATTTCACTCAGTGCCGCAGTTCTGTTTCTAGTAGGAGCCAGTGTTCTAGGAGATTACCCGTCGGTAGCGAAAATTGGTGGCACTGTCTGGATCATGGTGCTGAGTCTGATCGTCTCCATGCCAATGGTCACTGCGCGGGTCAAGAAGCAACTACGCGCGAAAACATCTACAGCATAGGATACAGTGCTAAAAAGGAGTTTCAAAAATGAACATGAATCCTAAGCATACCCTCATCATGCTGGTGTGCTGTCTAATTCCCGTCACAGCGTTCGCTGCCTTCTTCTTCTTTAATGTACCGCTCAACACTGTGCTGCTCTTCGCTTTGGTACTGTTGTGTCCGCTTTCCCACTTGCTGGTGATGAAGTATATGTGGAACGCCGATACTGCTCACGAAGAAGGGCATCAGCGTGCAACAGAAACGAAACGGCTTGCCGAATACAAGTCTTCGCCAACTCCCAGAACGCATTGACTAGAGGCAAGTTAGTCTTAGTTCAGGGTATCAAAGCGATTGCTTCCGTCGTTGGCTCGCAGTCACATGACCCTTCTGTGATTGCGAACCACTTCAGGATCTGTTCTAGAGGATCACAACGATGAGAAAACTTGAATTTTGGAAACAGCATTATGTCGTTGAATCTGATGCTGAAGAGATTGCGAGAAATATCCGAGTGACGAGTTTTGTCTCGGACGGCAATCGTTTTGAGCTGCCGTATTTTATGAAGGGCAAAAACGCTCCAAACATTCTGATCGCTCAGGGTTCAGGTGGTCATTCGTATGTGTTCGCCGAACTGGGCTATCAACTACATCTGAGAGAATATAATGTATTTATCATGCCCAAGCACGGGGGCTATACCGTCAATCAGCTCATCCAGCGACACACCGACGCGCTGAACCATATTGCAGCCAACTTTAATGAACGAATAGGTGTTTACAGCGAGGGTCTCGGTGGGTACGTGATCTTCTATTTGGCGTTGGCTCCCGGTCCAGTAAAAAGCATCGTCTGTCAGAATTCCCCGGCAGTCATGACAGAGAAAGCCTATCACGAGGCACTCATGAACGACAGCGGACCCTGGGCTGGCGCTGCCCAAAGAAGAAAAGTCCTCATTCCACTGGCGAAACTTCTGGTTCGAATACTCCCGAACCTGCGATTGCCTATATCGTCTTATCTCGATTGGAAAGCCATCATCGACACAAGTGAAGAGAACCGAAACTTGGAAACACATCTAGTGGTAGAAGGCTATTTGAACGACCCAGATTTCGATAAGTGGTATCCGCTGTCGGCCATCATGTCTTTACTTACAACTCCTCCACCGAAGCCCCTCGCAGAGCTAAACACGCCAACCATGTTTCTCCTCGGTCTAAAAGGACCGACTCCATCGTATATAAAGGATTTGTACAGCCGCCTTCCTGCCATCCCGAAAAGGCTCGTTGAGATTGATGGCAGCGTCTATTGGATGCTGTCCCACCCCAAAGAAGCGGCAAAGATAATATGTGAATGGTTTGCAGTTTCCTTAAAGCTTTAGTCAATTTGATGCTTGTGGTATTGCTCTATCGTCCTCACCTTAAACTGAATCAATAGCAGAGGCCCCGTTGTGGGCTGACGCTCGCCTCCAAATGATCTTAAGAGATTAATTGGGTCTCATACCCGTCCTTGACAAAGTTAGCAGTGAAGAAGTACCAGTGGCCGTGCATCGCACGGAGCCGAAATCCTGCCGCTTCAGCCAGTCGCTGTACCCCAGCACGCGATTGGTAATGCGGATCGGGGAAAATTTCAGTAATCGAGAGAATCCCGCCGGGCTTCAACACACGATGACATTCTTGGAGAGCCGCTTCGCGGGCCGGGATTTCGCCAAGCACCGGGCAGAGATAAACTATGTCGAAACTATCCGGCGGGAAATGGGGCTGAGTCGCATCGCCCAGAACCGTCGTCAGATTTGAGACACCTGCCTGTGCTGTACGCACTTTAAGCCGTTCAATCATCCCTGGCTGGATGTCCAGTCCAACAATGTCGCCACCAGGCAGCACACGCCTTGCCGCGGGGATCAGCAGTCGTCCTGGTCCCGGACCGACCTCAAGCACCCGCTGACCCGAACGTAATCCTATTCGGTCTAAGGTGGTTTCCGTTCCTATAAGCCGATCCATGAGTGGGTTTTCCAAGCCCCAGGCCAACCAGGTCGGGCAAGGTAGTGAACGATGACGGCTTGCCCATCGCCACCAGAGATTGATCCCTATCGCTGCAAATAGAAGCAAGCTGACGATTCGTAGAGATTTCATCATACGTCCTCCCAATGAATAGCAACGTTACCCTAACCGTGATGATGTGCAACGCGCCATTCGACTTGTGTAAAATCGGGCTGTTTAGCGGATAGCAACTTCCCAGACGGCTCTGTAAACTCATAAAAGATCACAAAGACTTATTTATTTACGAATACATGCCGAGAAATAGCCGACATAGGCTTCAATAGTCTATTACGCGACGAAATCCTGAGGAGGATACCATGAAAGAGGTCGTGCTTGAGGCAGCAGGGCTGCTGGGCGGGAGTTCAGCGCCAGCATTGCAGACATTTCTCAGCCGTCAACCTGGAGTCCACCACGTCGAAGCGAATACAATGAGCGATACCGTCACGGTTGGTTACGACGAGCATACTGTTTCACAAGAGAAAATTCGCCAGTTGATTGAGCAGTGCGGTTATCACTGCCGTGGCGCGGTCGTTCCTCGGCACATCATGGGGACTGAGACGACCGAACAGACAGACCACGCCGCACAGCCACCCCCTAATGAACACGCAGAACATGCAGCAGACGCACCTAAGCCAGCCGAACATGCCGGACACGCAGCACCAGATAAGCCCTCATCTTCCGATGAAATGGCACAAATGGGTCACGGGTCAGGCATGGACATGCAGGCAATGGTGCGGGACATGCGAAACCGTTTCATGTTCACCTTCATCCTGGCAATTCCGGTATTCGCGTACTCGTCCTTGTTCACTGAGGTACTGAATGTTCGGCTGCCCGTACCTTTCGGCATTCGGAATGAACTTTTTCTTTTCCTGCTCGCAACACCAGCCGTCCTCTGGGGCGGGCAGATGTTCTTCGTGGGTGCCTACCGCGCCCTCAAGCATCGCACGCTGGATATGTCAGTGTTGGTGGCGCTCTCGGTTGGGGCAGGCTACCTGTTCAGTGTCGGCGCAACGTTTCTCTTTGAAGCAGAGGTGTTCTACGAGGCATCTGTCGTTCTGTTAACGTTTGTCCTGTTCGGACACTGGATAGAGATGCGCGCTCGTATCGGGGCTTCAGACGCTATTCGTGCTTTGCTCGACCTCGCGCCTCCCAAAGCGATGGTTATCCGCAATGGTCAGCCCGTTGAGGTGGCGACATCCGAAGTGGTGGTTGACGACATCGTTCTCATCCGCCCGGGTGACAAAATCCCGGTGGATGGCGCGGTCACAGAGGGTGACTCCAACGTGGACGAGTCCATGATTACCGGCGAAAGTGTCCCGGTCAAGAAACAGGTTGGCGACAAGGTCATCGGCGCAACCATCAACAAGACGGGAACGTTCCGCTTCCGCGCAACCAAAGTCGGTGCGGATACGGCATTGGCGCAAATTGTCAAACTGGTACAGGTCGCGCAGAACTCCAAAGCCCCCGCACAGCGCTTGGCGGATCGTGCATCGCAATGGCTGGTGGCTGCTGCCGTCATTTTCGGACTGGCAACTTTCGCTGGATGGTATTGGATTGCAGGTGAAAGCTTGGTTTTTGCCCTGACGCTGGCAATCACCGTGGTGATTGTCGCCTGCCCGGATGCGCTGGGTCTGGCTACGCCGACGGCGATCATGGTCGGAACTGGACTGGGTGCGCTCAACGGCATCCTCTACAAAAACGCAACTGCGCTGGAAGAGGCCAGTAAAACACAGGTCATTGTTTTCGATAAAACGGGCACGCTCACGGTCGGACAACCGCGCGTGGTGGAAGTGGTGTCGACTGGCAGTTCTGTGTCGGAAGACGACCTCATCCGGTGGGTAGCGGCTGCCGAGCAGTCGAGCGAGCATCCCCTGGCACAGGCTGTGGTGGACTACGCCCGTGATCGTCAGTTGGTTCTTCCAGGGTCATCTGAGTTCAATGCGATTCCCGGTCATGGTCTTCAGGCGGTGGTAGATGGGCATCGAGTGTTGATCGGCAACCGCAAACTTATGCGCGACCAGCAAGTTGCTTCGGACGCTCTGGAAGAGAAGGCATCTAATCTGGAAGGGGCTGGGCGAACCGTCGTCTACGCGGCCATAGATGGTGAGTCCGCTGGCATTATCGCCATCGCCGACGCCATCCGTCCGACTTCGCGCCAGGCAGTGGAGGAGTTACGGAAGCTTGGTATCGAGGTTGCCATGCTTAGTGGGGATAATCGTGCTACTGCGGAACGCATCGCCCGCGAAATTGGCATTGAGACCGTTTTCGCCGAAGTGCTGCCGGACCAGAAAGTGGACAAGGTGAAGGAACTTCAGAGCCAGGGCAAACGGGTGGCAATGGTTGGCGATGGCATTAACGATGCGCCCGCTCTGGCGCAGGCGGACGTCGGCATCGCTATTGGGGCGGGCAGTGATGTCGCCATGGAAACGGCTGACGTCGTGTTAATGAAAAGCGATCCGTTTGATGTCATTGGTGCCATCGCCTTGAGCCGCGCTACCGTCCGCAAGATGCGCCAGAACCTTTTCTGGGCAGTCGGCTATAACGCCATCGCTTTCCCAATCGCAGCCGGGTTGCTCTATCCCTGGTTCGGACTGCTGCTGAGGCCAGAAATCGCAGCGATCTCAATGGCGGGCAGCTCATTGCTGGTAGCGGTCAATGCCTTGTTGCTAAAACGTACCCGACTTCCTGGCATTCGTTCAACTCGTCCGGGCGAACAGGTTGCGCCAGCGCAGCCCGGTCCGGTTGCCACATGATAAAGACTGTCATGCATCCTCTCTCCTGAATGGCGCGGGAGAGGAGATGGCTTGTGAGGAATGCCGCGTGGGAAAACCTCTAGAATTGGATACCAGCACCCGCCGGAGTTTATCCTGGCGTGACCTCACTCTACTGCTGCTAGTGATGTTTCTCTGGGCGCTCTGCTTTCCCTTAATCGCCACCGGACTTTCGTCTTCGCCGCCGCTTTATTTCGCTGCTCTGCGTTCACTTGTGGCCGGTATTGGCTTACTGATCCTGGCATTGGCGCTGAGGCGTCCGCTGCCACGCCAACTATGCCTGTGGCTGGGTATTCTGGGAGTCGGTTTGAGTTACACCTCGGCTGGCTTTGCTGGAATGTTCCTGGCAGGGAGTGTCGTCAGTCCTGGACTGGCGAGTGTGCTTGCCAATATGCAGCCATTAGTTGCGGCAATTCTGGCTTTCTTTCTTCTGAGTGAACGATTAAAGCGAAGCAGTTTGTTGGGACTGTTGATGGGATTTTTCGGCATCGTGCTGACCGCGCTGCCGGGGTTTAGCGCACAGGCGACGAGCAGCAGTTCCTCAGGTGTGGGTTATATTCTGCTCGGCGCTCTTGGAGTCGCTGTAGGAAACATTCTGCTCAAGCGCATAGCGGGACAGGTTGATGCACTGATGGCGACGGGTTGGCAGTTTATATTGGGTGGGTTGGCTCTACTGGTGCTGGCACAATGGTTTGAAGTGCCATCTTCGGTGAATTGGAACTGGACGTTTGCCTTGAACCTGCTCGTGCTGGGGCTTGGCGGCACCGCGCTTCCGCTCTTGCTGTGGTTCTGGCTCCTGCGCCGCGCAGAACTCACTCGTCTGAATACGTTCACTTTTCTCACCCCCGTTTTCGCCCTGATGCTGAGCGCCGTTTTTTTCGGCGAGCGTTTGCAGTTGATTCAGGCATCTGGCATTGCCCTATCGCTTTACAGCATGTGGCGGACAAGCCGCTGATCAGGCGTAATCGTTGTATTTAACCTACTTCTTCACACCATACGGAGTAAGCTGTTTTGCCTACTCCGTATGGTGTATATGGCGCGTGTTTTCCCCGACGGTTCAACATACACTGTAGTAAAGACAAAAGTTCGCGCAGCGAGAAGCAGGACTGGAAAACTATGCAAGCCATCAAGCGTCTTCTCCCCGGAATCGATACGATGGGGCTGACCCTGACCATGTGGATCTGTACCCTGCCCCTCATCGCTTTCGTCATCGGTCCCCTGTTTGGTAGGCAGGCGGCGATCAGCGTTGCCATCGGGCTGTTGATCATCATGTTAGCCGTCTGTTGGTTAAGCTGCGTACCGAAGGTTGTTAAGGCGTATAGAGACCAACGCATGATTTCAGGCGATCTTTCGCAAAAACCGCGTTAAGGGAATTCTAGCACACGAAACTTGTGCTGAGATCTTGATGTAGAGGCAAGTCGTATATAGGAGAGCAACGAATGAGCAATCATCCTCAACTCATCCAAAAACCAGTAGATCGTGAAGCACTTGTCCAGGCAGAAGCGGTTTACCTAACCATTTGGAACATGGACTGCCCCGATTGCGCGACCTGGTTACATAACGGCCTGATACAACTGGACAGTGTGTTGCTGGTCGATGTCTTCTATAAACAGGGGGTTGGCGTCATCGTCTATGCCCCTGCGATGACGACGACGGATGAACTGTTGAAAGTTGTACAGAAAATTGGCAAGCAGGCTTGCCATTACTATGGAGCTGAAATCATCGGACAAAGCTCGGCTAAACAAGCCCTTCGCTTGGAGTGATAAAAGGTTGCCTTGAAAGGAGATAAAAATCATCATGGATGACAAATGCCACGTAATCCTCTTCAACAAAGAGGTGGTCTTAGAAGAAGCCGACCAAGTACAAGCGATCACCCTGGATGTAACGGGAATGGGGTGTATCCACTGTGCGAACCGCGTTCACAACAGCCTGATCGACCATCCGGGTATCATCAAAGCAGAGGTCAGTCATGTGACCGGTAAAGCGGAAGTCACCTATATTCCGACTAAAGTCGATGTGTCGCATCTGATCGGTATAGTTGCTGAAGCAAGCGACAACCGGCACAGCTACAAGGCAGCGCTTTTCGAGACAGCAGGTGCATGATGAGTATTGCAACGATCTTGACCGTGTTAACGACACTACGCCAACTGCGACAGCGGGAACACTGGACCCGTGAGCAGTTGGATGCACATCAGGCTCAGGCATTGAGTCAGCTCCGTGAGTACGTCTACGAACACTCGCCGTTTTATCAGCGGTTTCACCAGGGGTTGATGGATCGCCCACTGCATGAGCTTCCCGTGCTGACGAAAACTATGATGATGGAGCATTTTGACGACCTGGTGACGGATCGTGCTATTCGCCTGGAAGACATCAGAGCGCATATGACCGCGCTGCAAGGCGATCAGCGTTACCTGGATCGTTACTGGGTCACAGCGACTTCGGGCAGCACCGGGCAACCTGGCATTTTCCTGTTCAATCGCGCTGAATGGGCAACCGTCATCGCCTCCTTCGCGCGCGGTCAGGAATGGGGTGGTCTCAAGGTAGATTTGCGGCATCGTCGGAAAATGGCGATGGTATCCTCCACCGCTTCCTTGCACATGTCCTTTCGCGTCGGCTTGACGGTTCAAAGCCCTTGGATTTCAACGCTGAGATTAGCGGCTGCCGAACCCCTCCCGACTATCGTTCAGAAACTCAATGATTTTCAGCCCGATATCCTTGTCGCCTATGCTTCGATGGCACGTATTTTAGCGGAAGAGCAGCACGCCGGACGGCTTCAGATTAGACCCACGGTCATTTTTACCAGTTCAGAAGTGCTGACCGAGGAAACGCGGCGGCGCGTAGAAGATGCCTGGGGCAAAGTCCTGTTCAATGAATACGCCGCTACTGAGAGCGGTGGACTGGCAGCGGAACGCAATGACCATCGTGGGTTGTACCTGTTTGAGGACCTCGTCATTTTCGAGGTCGTCGATGCAGAAAACCGACCTGTGCCACCGGGTGTCTATGGGAACAAAGTGCTGCTCACCGCGCTGTTCAAGCAGACGCAACCGCTGATCCGCTACGAACTGCACGACAGTGTGCGGCTGGCGTCAGAACCCTATTCATTAGATTTACCGTTTGCTTTGATTGATGGCATCCAAGGGCGTTCCGAGGATACGCTATATTTCTCCGGTGTGAAAGGCGGAGAAGTGGCTGTCCACCCAAACGTCTTTCATCACGTAATGGACACCATTCCGACCAACGGCTGGCAAATTGTCCAGGACACAAATGGACTGACACTGCTGTTAAGTAACGTGCGGGGTTCATTCCTAGACGATACAATCGTCGAACAAATACAGCAAGTACTTGCAAGGCAGAACGTCGTTGTTCCCTTTGTTACCGTGCAGCGTGTTGTTGCTATACCCAAAGGTGCTGGCGGAAAAGCGCCGTTGATTAAATCCAATCTGACGCGCTTTTCCCCTAAGCATCTACAGCAACTTGCAAAGGTAAAAGTGGACAGTAGTGTCGTGATTGAATGAAAGACGGTTGCCACAGACTTTTGAGCAAAGGGTTTTCGATGAACACAGGAGATATGCGAGAACCCTTCGTCAAACATGCAAGAGAGATCCTAGTCATGAACCTGAAACCTGACGCTTCAACCCTGCTTACGGTGTGCGGGATTATCCTGATGGGAATGGGTCTCTACTTTGCGCTCATTCGTCCTGCGCTGCTGCCAGAGGATATTCGCTATATAGGTTTACCTACTGAACAGTTTCAAGTAACAGCGCCCGGTCTCAGCAACTGGTTAGACAAGGTGTTTTGGGTCTTGGGGGGCTACGTGTTCACGAGTGGTCTTTTTACCTGTTATGTTGCTCAGACTGCCTTTCGTGAGCGACAGCGAGGCGTTTTGAGTGTCGTGAGTTTGGCAGGATTGTCCTCTATCGGTTTAATGGTGATGATAAACTTTCTGATCGATTCGGATTTCAAGTGGCTATTGCTCATCTTCGCTGTCCTTTGGTTGAGCGCTTTGGGACTTTTTCTACGACAAAAGTGAATCAATACAAGTATATCGTTCGTCAAGAGTTACTAGGAGGTAAGCATATGTTGGTGAAAGATCCAGTTTGTGGGATGGAAATCGATTCCAAGGAGGCTACTGGAACGTCGGAGTATCAGGGAGAAACCTACTACTTCTGCTCCGAACACTGCAAAAAGGCGTTCGATAAGGAGCCAGAGAAGTATGTAAGTCCAGATCACAAGCATCACGGTGAACACTAATCCCCTATTGTAACAGGCAGAGGCGGTCAGAGAATGGATGACCGCCTCTTGCTTTCTGTTGCCTCACCGTTATGCTTACCCTCAGTACAGCTCGATGGACTGCGTCTCCCCGTGAAACCATAAACAGAGCAAATAGAAAACAGAGTCCACCTAAGAAATGAGCGTTTGACGCACAACTGCGCCGTTTTGCCTATGTGTGATCAAGCTGAACAGCGCTGCATTTCGCTCATCCTTGGGAGTATCGTAAAAGTAAATGATCTCCCTTGAACGGAGGTGAGTGATGAAAAAGTGGACATGGATAACAGCAATCGGCGCGATTGTGGTCTTGGTTATTCTGTTGACCCAACGTGGTAGTTCTGAAGGCGACATCCGCCGGTTGATTGAGGACGTGCGAACAGCGGCACTAGATGGGATAAGCCGACGGAATTCAAACGTCCTAGATAGCTATTTTGCGACCGTCGAAGAAGGCGCGCAGGAAAACGGGCTGGCTGAAACACTAGGAGCCTATAAAAACTTCGTCGCCCAGATAAGTGGTGAATCCGTGCAGATCCACTCGTTCAATATCGAAGCTGTTGAAGTGCATGAAGATGCTGGACTGGCACGGGTGACCTATCAGATGCATCTGAGTGTCATTCGCGGTGGTGCGGCGGTCTTCACCGTTCGGTTCACACAAGATGTAGCAGCACTCAGAACCCCGCGCGGCTGGCGCATTTCAGGCGGCGACATGCCGCAAATTGAAGAATCGACGGGTATTTGGCCTCCACGTTGAGGGACCGGAGATGAATTCAAAGCCTTACTTATTCCCAAACCCCGGTTTGTTCGCAGCCACCTCCTGCGGCGCTGGCGTGAAATTGCTAGTGTCCTTACACGACATGGTTTGGGTTGGATATTGGCAGAAGCCGGTTCGGAGAGCCTGATCCCGTTTGAACGCGGCTAGTTTGGACATCGCAGGCGGGAAACGCCTTATGGGCGCGCGGAACACTGGCGGATGGCACTCGGCGAACTGGGAGAAAGAGGTTTCCCGCTAAAATGCACGCTGCGGTCTACGCCGTTTGGCGCTTCTGCAAGAGTCCGAAAACGAGTAATGTTAGGATTGTTGCAGTTTGAACTTCGACCAAATTATCTATTGGGAGGTAAGCATGTCTAGTCAGAAGATTCGCGTCGTGGTCAACGGTTATGGCGTCATTGGCAAACGTATCGCCGACGCAGTGGTCGCACAGGACGATATGGAATTAGTTGGCATTGCCGATGTCGTCAGCGATTGGCGCATCAAGGTCGCGGTCGAGAAAGGTTATCCCGTATTTGCTTCGAACCCCGAAGCGGCTGACACCATGCGTGCTGCTGGTATCCCGCTGGCGGGTACACTTGATGATCTGCTCAAGCGGGTTGATGTGGTTGCCGATGCTACACCGAAGAAAGTCGCCTCAGCCAACCTGGACAGGTATCGGGCCGCAAGTGTGAAGTCTATCTTTCAGGGTGGCGAAAAGCACAGCCTTACCGGTCACTCTTTCGTGGCTCAAGCCAACTATGCAACTGCATTAGGCCGGGACACTACGCGCGTTGTTTCGTGCAATACGACCAGCATTGTTCGCACACTGGGCGCGCTCAAAGCGGCTGGATTGCTCAAGAAGGCTCGCGGAGTGTTGATCCGCCGGGCTACGGATCCGTGGGAATCCGATCACACGGGTGTCATGAACACGGTTGTTCCTGAATCTACCATTCCATCGCATCAAGGCCCGGATGCCCAGACGGTGGTTCCTGATCTGGATGTCGTCACCATCGCCGTGGTAGCCGCCCATACGACTAGCCACTTGCACTCCTGGAGTGTGGAACTCACCCGCGCCGCCACCAAAGACGAAGTGCTGGCGGCCTTCCGCGCTGTTCCGCGTATTGCTTTTCTGCAAGGGACAGACGGTATTGTCGCGCTGAACAGCACCCTGGAGATGATGGCGGACCTGGGTCGTCCCCGTGGTGACATGTGGGAGGTGGGTCTGTGGGAGGACAGCCTGACAGTGAAGGAGAATGAGGTGTTCTACAACTACCAGGTCTACAATCAAGCCATTGTTGTGCCTGAGACGATTGATGCCATTCGCGCGCTCACAGGTATCGAGAAAGATGGTTTAAAGTCTATTGCCAAGACGGATCAGGCGTTGGGACTGGTGCGTGATTTCGTCGGGCAACGGGAGACTGTTATAAATCGAATTTAAGCGAGAATGAGGCTAAAACCCCATAGTAGTGAGCCTGAAGCGGATGTTTTACTATACAAGTGCAAGGTGCAGTCCACAGTTCATAAGGACCTGTAAATCATGGCATCGAGAATGTCAATATGGTCTGCTGGAATGCATACCTTGCAGGCGACACAGTTGAAGGATACATGGTGTTTCAATCGATGCAGCAAACAATTGTGCTGAGACGGACTGCATCTAGTCGTCAGGATCGCTCGACCAATCCTGGCGACGACGCTCACGCGGTTCCTTCCCTTTACACATGATCAGAAACTCGCTGCGGGTGAAATAACTGGTTGCACGCACATGGCTCAACGAAGCGAATAAGGGAGCGATATCGGGATATTCGTCATGAACCAGGCAGGCGGACAGCAAGGATAGAAATCTCGGGGAAATTTTTCATAAGGCTCTTTTTCTAATATAAAGCCAGGAAATACGCTCCATCGCACTGGCAACAGCCACCGTTGGGATTGCGATGGGCGGAGCAGGAACGGCAGGTTTGGTATGGATGAGTCACGAGGTACACAGGGTTCTGCGCGACAGCGTCAACAAGCACGCCAAAGACGGCGCAATCGACAACCCATGGTAGTTCACAAAACCAGAATTGAGGCAGAGCAAACGGATTCTTTTGAGCGGGTGGATATACTCGTTTTATTTTTAAACGTTATGAGAAAATATCCAAATGCTTTGAAGATCGCAGTCGTTCCAATAGCAGGGATCGCACTACTGTTCTTACTCAGTATGTTTTTGGGCGGTGGTGTACCACCCAATGTATTTGTTCTCAACATATCGGTAGGTGGATTACCATTTGATGATGCGGTAGCAAAATTGGAAGCCAACTGGACTCAGGGTATACGGATTCCCTTGAGATCAGACAATCGGGAATGGATAGCTATTCCTGCTGACTTAGGCTTGCGATTGAATGCACAGGCTAGTATAGAAGCTACAGAAGGTACCGGTCTGGCCGGGATTCCATTTGGTTATCAGGTGGAACCTGTGATTTCGATAGATGAAGTTAGGATGCGACAATTTCTCCAAGAATTGGCGCATGATATATATATTGCACCCGTTAACGCACAATACATATGGCATGATAGTGTCGTTTCAGGTGTGTCCGGTCAAGATGGCGTCCAGTTGGATGTAGAAGCAACCTTGCGCCAGATAAGCCAATCACCACTTGATGTTTTAGAGGGTGAGATCACTTTAGTCACCACCGTGCTGCCCCCGCTTGCCCGTGATCCTGATGATTATCTGGATGCGGCAAGGCAGTTCGTGATTGCACCATTTGAGTTGACAGTCTACGATCCTTTTGCAGATCGCTATCTAAGCTTTACGGCTTCACCCGAAACGCTTAGCACATGGATTGAGGCAGGAGAACATAGCTTAGTAGCCAGAAATGATCCAGTGTTTAATTATATTGATACACTGAATAATAGTGTTCAATTGGACTTGCCATCTGACGGTTATCTGAATGCTGAAGAAGTTATTAATGCCATTAATTTATCCTTATCAACGGGATCAACCTCGGCACAGGTACTGGTGCGATTTAATTCAACAACTTATGAAGTTGTCGCCGGGGACACAGGCTACCGAATTTCTCGTAAAGCAGGGATTCCTTTTTTCTTGATTGAGGAAGCCAATCCTGAACGAAACCTGAGTGTTTTGTCGCCGGGTGATATTATCAATTTACCATCCCGTGATGTGACCTTACCACTTCCTGTAGTTGCTAACAAACGCATCATTGTTGATCTTGAAACTCAGTCATTACTTGCTTATGAAAATGGTCAAGAGGTTTTCAACTGGCAGATTTCATCGGGCATTTCAGAAGCTCCAACATCACCGGGCATCTATCAGATTCTCAGCCATGAACCAATTGCCTATGGTAGTAGTTATTCCTTATGTAACGATACGGGGTGTGGTCAATGGGAGCTTAACTGGTTTATGGGTATTTACGAAGTTGTGCCAGGATTAGTCAATGGCTTTCATGGTGCTGTTCTCTTACCAAATGGGAACTATCTCGGAGGAAATAATGTCGGTGTTCCGTACACTCTGGGATGTGTCATGTCGCGCGATGATCAGGCAAGACAACTCTATGACTGGGCTGATCACGGCACAGTTGTTGAAATTATTTCAAGCGACTATCCACCACAGAGTGAACTTGCCCGACGCGCTTTCAACTTATACCAACCATGAGATAAAAAGCCGTGTAAAATAGAATGTCAAAACGATGGGTATGAAGATGGGACGCACCTTACAAGTTGAGTACCTATTTGTGTATCCAGCGTGTCGCGTCGCCAAATCCCATGCAGCCGAGGCAGATGCGCGAGACTTTCATGCCAGTTGAACCTAACCGAACATATTCCACGAGATTCTTCCTTTAAATTCTTGTTTAGGCTTACTGTTGTTATTCAATTCAAATATCAATATAACCCGATATATACGCTCCATTATGCTGTTCCATGAGCGATCTGGCGAGGAGATCGACGGCAGGCTGCTTCTCGATTTCCAACGCCCCTCACCTTAGCCTGCTCGTCACGCCGCGCCTGCTCCAATGCCGCATGTCTTCAGGTGCATTTCTAATTGCACAGTACCACGCCACCCCGCTGTCTCATACCTGCCAGCAGGTACGGCTACGGGTTTGCTTCTGGCTTGCGCCGCTTCTCTCATAGCAAACCCGTGCCGCCCTTCAGGTGAGCAGCGGGGAACCCCGACGTGGTAAGACCTGTGCAGAAATGCACCTTAACAAAAATACATGCGGGTTATCGATCAGACGGATGCATCGTTAGCCAGGCCGCGTTAGCTCGAAAGGGCGCGTCGTAAGTTATCCCGGAGCCACTGTGCCCCGACGGACTCCTACAGATGGTCGCAATGTCCCGCAGTATCAAACGCTCTCGATCCTGTGATGTGGGATACATCTTCTCCAGAGGAGATTTAAGATGTGTTTTGCCAAGCCACACACAGAACATCGAGCGCAGATCGTCGCGGATGGAGCAGTGAAGAAAAGAAACTGCTTACCGGAAAGGTCAACGTCTCGTGGTCATGGCTCAACAAGTTGAGCTGTGCCGGGGCGCATCCGGGCGGCAACCTGCGCGTAAGAGCGTTTTCATTTCATCTTTTCTCAGTCAGGAGGGTTGGTATGGCTGATACAACCAAACACATCTGCCGCGTGGGAACTGCGCGGATCGATTATCAGGGACATGTTGGACAGCGCGTGCTGAATACGACCGTCAAAAGCGGCACAGGGTTAGGGGCGGTGTTCGCGCCAACCTGGAAGATAGTCATGGCATCGAAGCAGAACACGATTTCATGGCAAACCTATATCGAGGAATATACGGCGTTAATGCGGCAGCGGTATCAGGCGCATCCATCAGCGTTTCTCGAAGCCTTGAACAGCGCTGAATTGATTGTGTGCTGCTACTGCAAGGATACACATGCCACGACGAAGCACTGTCACCGCTACATTCTGGTCGAGCTACTCGCAAAGGTCGCCCAGCATCATGGCATTGGTTTCGAGGCGATTGGCGAAGTTCGCAGCAGTCGGTGATGAACCGGCTCTTTTTTTGCCTTATCACATTACGAATTTAATTACACGGAGGTTGAGATGAACCCGATTGTCATTCACACCGATGGTAGCTGTGAGACACAAACACGGCTCGGTGGCTGGGCAGCAGTTCTTCAATGTGGCGAGCATCAACGGGTCTTACAGGGCAGCGCGACGGATACCACTGTGAACGCAATGGAACTCACGGCGGTCATCGAGGCATTGAAGGCACTCAAACAGGCAGAGTCATCGGTGCAGCTTTTCAGCGACTCCAATTACGTCGTGCGCGGCGTGAATGAGTGGCTGGCAGACTGGATCAAACGCGGGTGGAAAAACGCACGCGGCGAACAGGTCGCCAATCTCGATCTGTGGCAGATGCTCAAGACACTGCTGGAACAGCACACGGTCACGCTGACCTGGATACCGCGTGGGCAAAACACTCAGGCGGATGAATTAGCACAGTCGGCAAGATTAACGCAGGCTTCAGCAGCGACCCAGAAACCGCTGGACGATGCTGGCAGTGTTGTGGCTAACAACGCGACTGCTCCCACCGTTCTAGCGCAGGCTGTGTCGGAAACGCACATCATGATCGCCGGGTCACGCTACGCCAACCGCGAAGCGCTGGATTACGCCCGCCGGGTCGTGCGCCGTGTGCATCAACTCGGTCACACCATCGTCGTCGGCGATAATCCGAAAGGGGTGGACATGGCAGTGGTGCAGGAATGTCGGCGGCTCAAGGCGAAAGTGCTGGTGGTCGGCGTGACCAACAATCCGCGCAACGGCGGAGCCGCTCACGGGAGCTATGTCAAAGTCGAGCGTGATACTTATCGTGCCGCAGGCGGACATCTGTTTGACCGCTATCACGTCCGTGACCGCTGGATGATAGACAATTCGCAGCGTGGTGTTTTTGTCTGGAACGGCGACAGCAAAGGGACGAAGGCGGGTTACGACTACATGATGAGCCGCCAGAAAGAAGCGCACCTCATCACGTTTGCGTTGAAGGGAGCGCGTCATGGCTGAACAGCACCTACTGGCGGTTCACACTTACGGCTCGCAGCGGGTGAAGCAACCCGGCACGAACCAGACCGTGAGCGCGTACAAAATAGGATACAGCAGCGCCGCCTGTGAGGTGCTGCTGGTGTTGTACGGGGCGAAGGCGCGCGATGTGTCATCACCTCATACGTCTTACCGCTACGTCCAGATTGACGGTGAAACAACGGTGCGGCATGGCTATCTGCTGCTGAACGTGACTGCCGATGAACTGACGCGGGCAGAATCAGTGACGCGGCGTTCTCACCGAGCAGCAGTCTTCGTATGGCGGGAGGACAAATGGTTGGAACTCCCCAACAACCGCGACAATGCTTATGTCGAACCTGTAGGGCGTTCTGGTCCGGGCTTCAACCCATCGGGATTTCGTCCGATTACGCCATCGACGGGCGAGAAGGAAGCCGCCGTCGAGGGTATCCGCGCCGAGAAGAGCCAGCGCAGTCCACAGGAGCGCCCGTGGTGGTGGATTTTGGGCGATACCTATCCGCAGCGCGAAACGCTCAAACGGTATGGAGCGCGGTTTAGCAGCAAGCGGCGTGTATGGTACTATGTGGGATGGGAACTGCCCGACGGCATCCAGCGGCTCATCACTGAATACACGACGATTGAGCCGGAACCAACCACGCAGGTCGAGGACGATGCACCCTGCTCCGATGAAGAAGCGGCTGCCGTATTAGGAATGCCGATCAAAACGGATGAACCAGCGGATAATGTGCCGCCACGTCTGTTCCAGATGGGTCATACCATGTACGCTCGCCACGAACTGGAAACGCCGGATGGCAAAGCTGTCCCCACTGGCACACGCGGGACAATCTCACGGCTGTACAATCGCAACACCCAGCATGGCTGGAGCTACGATGTGGATTTCGCGGACATTGGCACGGGCTGGTACTTTGAGCGCGAACTCACCGATCTCGCACCCATTCCTGGCATCCGAATTACACATGGGGCAATCGTACCGCCGGGTGCTGCGCTGCCACCTACCGATGCTGAATTGAAACGAGTGCTGGTGGAAAATGGACACCAGCCCGAAGCACTGGCGATGGATGCACCATCAGCATCAGCCGAACTTGAAGCTGCTCCAGAGCCAGATACGCCTGAAGAACCACAGTCTATCCGCGTTTTCAAACCCCAATCATTTCCCACCGCTGGTACGCCGCTGGATGAGGTGCAAACCGCCATTGTCCGGGCGAAAACACAACCCACACTTGTCTTACACCCGACGGTTGTTTCCAAGAAACGTACACTGGCGGTTGTCGGGCAATCTTACGTTGGTGAGTTGACCGGCAGTATTACGGGAAATGTCTACTGTTACGGTTACGCCATCCACGAGGGCATCTGTGTGTTCGTCAATATGGGTGGTCCGCGTATGGCAGTTGAGGCGATCCGGGCGAAGCTGTCTAAGGGTGACATTGTGAACTGTACACCCTGGGATGCACCTGCTGTCGAACTCACCGCAGGCGAAGGGAGCAGTGGCATGTATCACGATTACATGCAGAACATCCCCGAAGCGAAGTTCACATCCCTGATTCTGTGCCACGATCTGCTGGTCAATCCGAATTACGGCGGCAAGTCCACTACCTTCATCCTTCGCACCGACGAGGCGCAGGCAGCAGCCAAGCTCAAACAGCATGTCACCGAACTGGTCAAAGTGCCGGTGTTTGATGCATGGGTAGGCTACCTGTATCACGCCGGACAGTCCGCGATGCTGGTGCGTCCGACACGCTCCGCTGGCGACATTGATTTGCTCAGTGTGACCCTGGATATTGATGCCTGGACACGCCTCATCACCGGCGGTATTGAGCAGGGTGTGATCGCGCTCCCAATCGCCAACTAATTTCATCCCATTCATTCCGCAGCCGTCTGTCAGACCTCTGGCAGAGGGCTGTTTTTGATTCCAGAAAGGAAAAACCTCGTGGCACGAGCCGAGAGCAAGATGATTATGGGCTATTTGCCCATCGAAGAACACCATCACCCTGCCATCCTGTCGCTGGTCATGCCTGCCACCCCAGCGGTGAAACTGCTCGACCCGTTTGCCGGGGATGGGCTGTTTCTTGAAGTGGCGGCGAAGGCTTGGAACGTCACAGCCTACGCCAACGAACTGGATGGCGAACGCGCTCAGACATGTATTGAGCGCTTTGGACCGAAGCAGGCGGTACGCTGCGATGTGGAGCGGCTGCTGGCATCGAATAATGCCTTTGGCGCGGCGTGGCTCAATCCCCCGTATGACCATGATAAAACCGCCAAAGCCAACAAGCGCGTCGAGTTTGCCTATCTGCGGCACAGTTGGAAGTGGCTGCAAGATGGCGCTCTGGCGCTGTGGTGCATCTATCGACAGCACATCACGGAAGATGCTGCTGCCTTTTTAGCCAAAAACAGCAGTCGCGTGGATGTCTGGGCGCTGCCGGGGAAACATCAGGTCGAGTACGATCAGGTGGTGGTTGCTGCCATTAAAGGCACATATCCCAACCCGACGGAACTTTACCAACATATTCTAGCGGGCAAAGCCAATCCACGTCCGCTAACGGTACAGCCCGAACCACTGTACAAGCTGCCTGCTCCGCCACAAATCACCCGCTTTGTCTTCGCGCCCGACATTATCGACGAAGAACAGGGACTGCGGCTGATTCAGGAACAGGGTGCATGGAAGACCAATGGCTTTCAGACACTGCTGGAAGTTCCACGTCCACCGGAACAGATTGAACCGGTGGTCGCACCGCGTCCGGGACACATGGCACTGGTGCTGGCAGCAGGCGTTGCCAACGGCGCGGTCATCCAGACTGAGGACTACGGACAGGTCGCCATTCGCGGTAAGACGCAGCATGTCGAGCAGATTGCCCGCGTGGAAATTGAAGCTGCCCCCGGTGACCCGGAACGGCAGGTCAAGAAGACCACCATTCGACTCAAGCCGACGACGACGCTGACGCTGCTGGCACAGGATGGCACGGTAGTCGAGATGGAAGGGGATGAGGCGCTGTTAGACTTCATCACCGCCAACAAGCGCTCCCTGACGAGCTACCTCAACCAGAAGTTCAAGCCGATGTACGGCTTTGATTTCGCCGGGATGGGGCGCTGGCTGGATCGTATCCGACTGAAGGGCAAATACCCGATGTATACCGCTCAGAAGCATGTGGTCGGCGCGACGGTACGGGGCTTTCAGAGTCGGGATAGCATCCTGCTGGTTGGCAGCATGGGGACAGGGAAAACGCTCATGGGCGGGTCTACCGCCATTAGCATCGCCTCTGGCGTGGTTGAGAAACTGCGCGGGCAAATCGCCGACAATCAGGTGGTGCTGATTGTCGCACCGCCGCATCTGGTCGAGAAGTGGAAGCGCGAACTGCACAGCATCAGCCGCAACATTTATGTAGAGCGTTTGGATCGCCATGAAGATATCAAGCTCTTTATGGAGAAGTCAGCGCGGCTGGGTTCGGGGATCGCCAAAATCGGGCTGATCAAGCGCGACATGACCAAACTCGGCGCAGGACGCGATGTCGGTGTCGTCTGGCGGAATGAATACACGGCTCTGTGGCGGCATGGACAGCCAACACCAGAAGGGTATGAGCCACAGCAGCGGTTGGTCAAACAGCGTGTGCCGAAGTGTCCCACCTGTGGCTGTACCGTCATGCAGGAGAAGAAAGGCACGGAAGCACCTGCGTCGGAAAGCTGGCTGAAGTCAGGTAAACGGACCTGTTCGGTCTGCCAGACTCCGCTGTGGCAGGAAGCCCGCGACAAAGGCTCTCAGCCCAAGCCCGGACAGAAATACCCGACGAAGAATCCGCGCTATCGCATCGACGAATACCTCAAGCGGGTCTACCCGGATCGGATTTACCTGCTCATCTGGGATGAAGTCCACGAGTGCGCGCACGGCGATACCGGCAACGGGCAGGCGTTCAACCGCATCGCAGGACTGGCACAGAAAGTGCTGGCGATGACCGGCACACCCTTCAACGGCAGATCGTCGTCCATTTTCAACCTGGAATACGCGCTCAATCCCCGCACCCGCCAGCGTTACAACTGGGGCGGCGCACCGCGCCTGAGCCGTAAGACACGCGGCGAACGCGGTTTTCAGATCATCGCAGCAGACGACAGCAAGCAGCGTGGTCGCGCCGAGTCGCGCTGGGTGGCGGACATGGGGGTGCGCGAGCAGGTCATCGAGGAGCGCCCGTCGTATGACAAAGAAACGGGCGCATTCACCGGGACTTCGACGTATGAAAAGCCATACGAAGAAGCGCCCGGAATTTCACCACTGCTGGTGGCGGAAGTGCTGGATCATGCCATCTTCTTTTCATTGGGCGATCTGGGGAAAGCCCTGCCGCAGTACGAGGAAATCGCGCTGCCTGTCGAGATGGATGCCGATACCTACGAACAGTATGACCGCACGCGCCAGCAGTTGAAAGATTACCTCATTGCGCGGCGCTGGGAAGGGGATACGACGTTTCGCGGCGCATACCTGCAGTGGGCGATGGGCTGGGTGAACGCGGCACACCGTCCGCACGAAGTGATCCACAATATCAAACATCCCATCACCAGCGAGAAGCTGCCACACGTCGTCACCAGCATCCCATCTTACGGCGAAGAGCGTGTGTATGCCAAAGAGCAGGCGCTGATTGACCTGGTGCGCTCGGAACTGGAGCAGAACCGCCCTTGCGTGATCTACCTCCGCCAGACTTCGACCCGCGACATCCAACCGCGCATCGAAACCCTGATCCGCCAGCATGTGCCACTCGCCCGAACCTTCATCCTGAAAAACACGGTAGAAGCCGAACGGCGCGAAGCGGTCATCGAAGCGGAAGTGGCGAAGGGAACCAATGTCGTCATCTCGAACCCCGAACTGGTCAAAACTGGATTGGATTTGGTGTTCGCGCCAACGCTCATCTTCTACGAAATCGTGTTCAATCTCGGCACGATGATGCAGGCAGCGGGACGGTCTTACCGCCTCAACCAGACCCACCCACACTGTAAGACATATTATCTCTTTGCCGAAGGCACGATGGAACAGACGGCAGTGCAGTTGATGTCACGCAAGCAGCGTGCCGCCAAGCTGCTGACGGGCGACATCGGGCTGACCGGGTTGGATGCTCTGACCGAAGGCGAAGGCGGGTTTGAGGAGGCTTTGCTCGAAGCCATTGGGCGCGACGAAGCGCTGCTTGACCCATCGGAACTGTTCAGGAAGTCGGAAGCGCAGGGCGAGATAGACGGCGAGGATGCTGCCTACTGGAATGTTGAGCTGAAAGAACCAGAAGGCGTATCCCTGGCGGGTGAGGCGGATACGTCATTCATGCAGGTCGAACTTCAACCTCCGCTCGAAGACGATCTCCTTATTCGGGAAGCCATCCGGCTCGGCGGTGTTGTTACGGAAGTTGAACATGAAGCGACTGTTTGCAACACTGCTGTTGAGCAAGGCGTGAATTCCGCGTTCGCCGAGTCGATTACCCGCTATCTGGATACGGTTCATATCATCATAGACGAGCAGAAACTGGCTGTGCTGCGTACGGAATTGATCGACCTGCTGCGCGCAAATTCGGCGCGTGTGTGTGACTGGCTGCGCGACAATCGGGTTGTGTTCCCTGGCTGTGAGGGGGAAGTCGCTGCACAAATTATGCGTCTGGTGAAGCAGGCAGCAGGCAGCGGTTCCACCAACGTCATCGAACTGCATTCCATCGCGGTCAGCGCAGCGTTGAGAAAACCCGCTACATCTAAACCGCGCAAACTCCAGCCCGATCTGCTGACTGTGCCGGATGCAGCATCGAAGACTCAAACCAGGCGTGAGCGTCATGAACGGTTGGACGAAACCGCGCCGCTGCAACTGGCGTTGTTCTGAAGGGGGTGCTTCGATGCACCCCGACACGCTGGCGTTTCTGGATGTTCTCTTCCAACACTGTACGCCGCTGCGCTCATCTGCCCGTTTGACCTTTACTGTGATTCACCCGACCAGTCAGCACCCTACACCCTCACGGCACATCCCGCTCGATAACCGCGCTGCTCTGTTGGATACGCTGCAACGGCTGTCCGACACCAACCGCATGGGCTGGGGCGCGTACTTCGCGGTAGGACTTCGCAAACCCGGACTGTCGCGCTGGAAACGCGGCGGCGCGGCGGAAGTGGTCGCGCTGCCTGCGTTTTACACCGACATCGATGATCCAACGGAAGCCACGCTCATAAAACTGCGTGGCGCACGTTTACCCCCGTCGGTGATTGTCCATTCCGGTGGCGGCTACCATGCCTACTGGCTGCTGGATGAACCAACCAGCGACTTGTATATGGCGCGGCAGGTCTTACAGGGACTTGCCCGAACCTTTGGCGGGGATGGCTTATCTCCGGCGCAATCGCTCCGATTACCAGGAAGCGTGAATCACAAGCCTGAACGCTGCGGGGCGGTGTGTCATCTGGTCGAAAGCTCTGATCGTCGCTACCGCCTGTCCGATTTCCAGCCGTTCATTCCGTCAGCTCCCCATCTACAGGAGCGGCGGACTCCTGCACGAACAGTCCATCCACCGAACAACAAAAACCTCAATGTGCAGTTGATTCATGCCATCACCACTGTGCTGTACCGCGACTATGCAGCGCGGGAGCAGCGGCGGAGTGACTGGCTGGCAGCACTGTGTCCCTGCGGTCATACCCGCGACTCGCCGGGCGCTCACTTCTTTTTTAATCCCGCCATCGGCTGCGGGCGCTGTCATGGACGACATGGCACGCTGCGGCTGACCGATCTGTGTTCTGTTCTGGGTATCGACGCAGCCACTTACGGCGGCGTGTATCGCTAATGTAGAAAGGAAAAGCAATCATGTCCGACAAGAAAGAAAAAAGCACCAAACAGGAACCACCGCCGACCATCATCACGCTGACGCTGCCCACGCCAGCGGAGGGCGGTATTCCGTTGGAACGTGCCACCGCGACCCTGCTGATTCAGCGCGGCGACCTGGCACACGTCCGGCAGTTCACTTACATCGTGCTGGAGGATCTGACGACGGCGATCAAGGAAGCCTACCTCGCGCTGGCGGCTGTTGAAGCCGAACCACCCGTCATCCCCGAAGCACCGAAATCTGAACCGAAAGCGAAGGCGAAAGGGAAAGCGGTAGCGGAGCCAGTCGTCGAGGAAGAACCGACCATCGACATCCCGCTCAAGAAAGGCACGCTGGCAGTCAAGATCAGCCACCTGAAGATCGTCAGTGGCGAAACGGATGCGGCGGCTTATCGTCAGGCAGTGCTGATTGCCGGGAAGCTCATCGACGGTAAGCTGTGGGATGGCGCGTCGCCCATTCGCATCGACGACGTGTACACGGTCATGAAGAAGATGAAGCACCTGTCCGAGCGTGAGATGAGCCTGTTCACGCTGGAAGATTTCGTGCAGATCGGCGTTACGACGGATGTACCGGAAACCGTTGAGGCTGTTGAAAGGGATGCTGTCGAAGTGGAGGACGACGGCATTGAAACTGAACCGCTCCTGATGGCAAATCCATCCCTCAACGAGACGACATTCAGCGCGAACGGACATCACCCGGACGATGCTGCTGCCGAGTAACACCCGCTCTATTTAGCCAACCCATTTCAAATCCACCTATCCCATTGAAAGGAAAGCAACATCATGTCTGACCAGAACAACACCCAACCCCGTATCTTCAAGACCGGCGCAGTTCGCATTGTTGAGGACGAATCGATGGCTGGATTGGATAACGAAGCCATTCGCAGCCTGCTCAAGGCGACCTATCCCGAAATCGCCAATGCCACTATCCGTGAAGTGACCACTGACGATGGGCAGAAGGTGGTCGAATTCCTGCCGCAGCCCGGACGCAAAGGGTAACTGCCATGTTTGACGCAGGCTTGACGATTGAAAGCCTGCGGGACTGCCTGGCAGGGCTACCACCTGTCGAACTCAAGGGGATGGCGCTTCTCAGGGAGCGCCGTCCTCACGGGCAGTTTTTCCCGCAGCTTGAGGGCGGGCAGCAGGGTATCCCACGTGAAACGATTGCCGAAGCCGTGACCGAAATCGTCGGCTACACCGAACGCTGCCGCCGGGCGGCGCAGCAGTTGGCGAAACTCACCCCTATCCCGCTGACCGCCTTCTCGATTTTGGAGTACGGCTTATGAACAAATTACTGGACACCTTTGGACTGCTGGCAGCAGCGATGCTGGATGATCCGCTGCTGGCACTCGCCAATGCTGTTGCTTGGCTCGACCCCTTATGGGAAACGAGCGATGACGATGTGTACGACGAAGGCGATGGCGTGGGCATGGCGCTGTGTATCACCCGCAGTGCTTTCCCTGACATCTACGCGGGCGCGGTGGAACGCATTCGCTCCGGTGCATCCGAAAAAGAACTGGACAGCTTCATCTGCGGCGCAATCAGCCAGCGGGGAATACCGCTCGACAATCTCGAATTTCTGGGCTATGGCATTCCCTTGACCGCCTGTGGCATCGAACTGTCCGACCCTGACCTGTATGCCGCCCGTCCTGATCTGCTGCCACTGGTTGACCTGTTTGGCATTCGCCCTGAACCCGGTCACTACAACGTGGAAGTCCCCGACTGCGCCTATACCACCGGGCGCATCATCGCTGACAGTCTGGTGAAACAGACAGACGAGGGCTTGCAGCAGGTCGGCTGGGCGCTGGCGTGGTTATTCTCCTGTTCCGGCAACACCCTGATCGACTTCGACGACGAGTCAATGGCTGAAATCCCGCCGCTATCGTGGGATGAAAACGATCTGGCGTTTGCCATTGAACTGATCGAAGAAGCCAACGGCATCATGGGGGATGTGACCGCTGGGCTGACACTGCTTGAAGCAAATCCCACCCTCTTCGCTGTGCTGGAAACCAATGTCCAGCGCACCTACAAAGCCATAGCCAAAATGAAAGGAAAGAACGATGAACCCCGCATCCGATTGGAGTGGCCGCCTCTTGAGTCAGGCGGTGATGGAGCAGCCGTCCCTGATCCTGAGTTTTTACTCGTTCGGCGTGATGCTGCATAAGCGCGACGGCGATAAAGTGAGTGAACATCCAGTAGACCCGGCGCAGGTGGCGCTGGCACTGTCTGCCAAAGTGCGTTTCGATACCGGGCTGCTGTCAGACAATACCTTGCTGGTAAGGCAGGAAGGTGTGAAGAAGATCGTGGTCGAGTACCGCCCGCCGCAGAAGACCGGGCTGTATCTCGATGGCTCGGAAACGGCGCTGCGTGTACCACTGCCGGGGCTGCTGTTGATTCGTGTCACGGCGGAAGACAAAAATCCGCAGTACGGCGTGTATGCCGTCAAGAAACGCCCCATCAAACTGGATGAACCGCTGTTTCATGCACCACTGCCGAATGTGTTTTCCAGCGGGAATATCTGTTGGGGGACGGTGCAGCGCGTGACGGATACCGCGCTCCAAAGCACAACGCTGGCAGAGGATTGGGCGATCTTACTCGGCTCACGCTTCAACGATCATGGCGTAGGTGGCAAGAGCAAATCGCACTCGTCCGACATCCGCCAAATGCTCATCGCGCTGGAAAAACGCAAAGCTCGTGCCTACCCGAAATTGGATCTGCTGCCAGTCAAGAAGACTCTGGCGCAGGTATTGGGAGATGAAAAATGACCAGCCTGAATACCTTCGATCCGAACACGCACATCCAGACCATTACCGTAGTGGGTTTGGGTGGAACGGGAGCGCAGATTGCACGTTCTGTCGCCCGTATGGTGTATGACATGAAGGCGGCGCGGCTGCACACGCCGCAGATTGTCCTGATTGACCCCGATAAGGTGGAGCAGAAGAATGTCGGACGACAGTTATACGTCGAAGCCGATGTCGGACAGTCGAAGGCACATGTCCTAATGCGCCGCTTCAACATGGCGCTCGGCTTGGACATCATCGCCATTGATCAGCCGGTGAATGCCGAAAAGCACTTTGAACGCTGGGGCAACCTCATCGTTGGTGCAGTGGATAACCACCTGGCGCGGCGCGAACTGGCAAAAGCCAACGGCGCAATCTGGGTGGATGCAGGGAATCACTTCAATGCCGGTCAGGTAGTCATCGGGAATACCAGCGATCACGAGACCGCCATACGTTACATCGACGGGCAGAATGGTGGATATGCTTATCTACCTAATGCCGGGCTGCTGTTCCCGGCACTGCTCGAACCCGAACTAGAGGCGAAGCCACAACCGGAGCCAGAGCGATCCTGCGCTGAATTGGTCGCGGCGCGTGAGCAAGATTTACTCGTGAACGACTGGATGGCAGTTGTCACCGCGCAGTACATTTACAAACTGCTGCACCGCCAACCGATTACCTCGTTTGCGTCTTACGTCAGCGCCGAGGGTATGAGCGTCCGCAGTCTGCCCATCTGCCGCGATGAACTCCTGCCTTATTTGCTCAACTCATAGGCATCTCGGAGCCAGTTCAGGAGTTGTTCGTCTACATCACTCACTTTTTCCAACTTCACTGTATGTTCAAAGCGTCGCGCGGAAAGTTGCTGTATGCGTGTTATCCGAGGATCATCAATCTTGTAGTCTGTTCTGAACTCCAAATTGAAATAGGCTTTACGTGGATGAACACCAGCAAAACCGCTGTTTTTCTCCAGATGAATGGAGGTTTGTTTAGGTGCGACGCGAACTTCGCCAAACTGTCGAATCTGCTCAATTAAACAATCGTATGTTGCGCGAAGTTCTGGCGTTTTGCCCTCAAATAAGCTGTCTACAGAATTCACGTCAGTCATCTAGCTGCTCCTCTAACTTGATCCGACAAGTTGCGTAATGATCCCAATGATGCATCCTCCTACAATGCCAAGCACCATAATCGGAACATAGGATTTCGTAATAATCGCATCTGGCAGACTCAGCAAAACACCTAGCAATAAGCCGCGCAAAATGGGATGAATGCCAGGCAACGCATTAGGAATAAGAAAGCCAACGGCAAAACGATTGATGAAAGCCCCTAAAAGCGCCGCGCGCTTATCTGAAAAAGTCATACGAAGCATCGCTACTATCGCTACGATACCGAAAATGATACCAAGAATAATGCCAAGAGGGAGGTTAGTCATGAGCTATTTCTGAAACTGATTTCACTCATTATAGCACATACGTTCCCCTCCTGTTTCACGCCTTTACTTCACGCACAACAACACATTTGACCTGTTTAGAAGATAGGAGACATATTCATGCTGCAAGGTCAGCGTCAGAACTTCCATCACTCGAAACTACCGAAACCCGGTTCTGTTGGGCATATTGTGGGACTGTCCCCGATCAATCCACGCCGGAAATGTATCGTCGTTGCCTATCCGCTGTGCGACAACATACGTCCGTACAGCATCGGCATTCATACCTGCTGGGTGCGCTTTCTCGATAATGGCAACATCCAGCGCTTCAGCGGCATCTGGTTTGAGGAGGCATGAGTATATGTCTTACCAGCTTTCTCTCTTTCCAGTGGACGAATTGCCAAAGCATGATCCGGTTCAATTACTGCGCGACGGCGCGGCACTGGTGTTGAGCGTGTCCGGCGGTAAGGACTCAGATGCGATGTGTCACCACCTGCTCGAACGTCGTCAGGCAGAAGGCTGGTCGGGCGATGTGAGGATGGTTCATGCCGATCTGGGACGTGCCGAATGGCACAACACGCCAGATTACGTTCATGGTCTAGCGCAGCGCAAAGATATCCCTTTACACATCGTTCGCTGGACACACGGCGATCTGATTGACCGTATCTGGCAGAGATACCACAAAGACCCGTCACGCCCGTGCTGGCCCTCGGCAAAAATGAGGTACTGTACGGCGGATTTGAAACGCGAACCGATCAGCCGTTGGCTGAGAAAAACCTTCCCAACAGGAAACGTCATCTGTGCGATGGGCTTACGCGCTCTGGAAAGTCAGACACGCGCAAAACGGCAATCTTTCACACTCCGCACCAACTCTAGCGCCCCGACCAAGGGGCGTTTTGTTTACGATTGGCTGCCGATCCACTCTTGGACAGAAACCGATGTGTGGGACTGTATCCGCCTGCATGGGGATATTGCCCATCCTGCCTATCATCTGGAACAACCCAATCAACGGCTGTCATGTGCGATGTGTGTCCTGGCAAACATGACCGATTTACTCAATGGGGCAGTTCATAACCCGAACATCTACCGCGAATACTGTCGCATTGAAGCCGTGACGGGCTACAGCTTTCGCAAAGACTTCTGGTTGAGCGACCTGAAACCGGAACTGCTGCCGGAAAGCACGCTGATCGCTGTGCGTGACCACAAGAGGAGTAAAGCATGAACGATGATTGTACGCAGCTTGATTGGAAACCTATTCTGCTGGTGAAAGTGACGCGCCTGCCGTTTGGTGAAACACATACCGGACTGTCGGTGAAACGCCTCTATCTGGCGCAGCATCCTGAAGGCATCCTGCGTGCCGACTGGACGCTTCCCGCCGAAGAACGCTTTTTACCGCTGGTGCAGCTCACAGGCTGGAAACCGGAACGCGATGTGCCCTTCGCCCTACCTGTACAGTATCAGCATGGCAGCAGTAGCCGCAGCGCGGCGGTTATTCCCACCGGAACATGGGTGCTGCCCTATGACGACGCGCACTACCAGCTCTATGAGCGGGTGCGATTGAACCTCCATGTCGTCCTGGAGCAGGTGCATCAAGCTCCGACGGACAGACGAACACTGCGAACGCTCGTCCGCTGGACGATGTAAGACTGCGCCTCATCTCACCAGTACGCTTTTTGTTTCTGATAAACATATCAAGGAGAAAATGCACGATGAATACCACTGAGACCATCACGCAGCAGGCATTGAACCGCTACAACCGCCTGTTTGACAACGGGCAGTACACTTCCATCGCTATGATGTTTGCCGCCGATCTTCGCAGTGACCGCGAAAGCAGCCGCGTCGCTGATGCGATGAACCTGGTCACGGACACCGCTTTAGCCCTTTGCCAGCACCCGCACTACGAACTGGCATGGCTCAAACTGGCGACCTTTTGTGGTCAGAACGTAGTCACGATCCCGACCATTGACGCGATTTATACCTATTTGCTGATTTTCCAGCAGGTGAAGGACACTCGCGCAGATGATTTTGAGGGAACAGCGAAAGCGCTGCTCAAAGCCTATGTAACCACCGATACACTGCGTGCAGCAGTCTCGTGCGCCAACGGCGTGCATGGCTGGCGCGGACGCATGGCTTACGAACTGTTGGCAGCTGCCGACTATCTGACACAGGCGGCGATTCAACTCCTGATACACGGCAATCTGTCGTACATCCGCGAGAAGCTGCAATCGGGGCTGCGCCGACTCACTGGAGCGTTATACGAAGGGATACGCGAAAGCGACACTCCTTCCATGTTCAACTTCAAAGCGACCTACTTCCCCGATGAGCATGACCGCCGCTGAGACAGCCGAATCGTCTCTTTCGCCGCCCTACTGTCTTACTTTGACCTCGACGGTATCTCCATTCCCGATCCGTTCCATCCGCTTCATCTCCAGCGTTCGCCCAATCCATAATCTGCTGTGGTATCCTGCCATCCATACTGACGCAATCCGTGTCACCAGCCAGCATCTTGCCAACTGCGACACCCTACCGTTTATTCCAATGGTTCATGCAGCCAGAGGGTATGCCGCCTGCCTGTTCTATCCAGCCACGGCGAAGTCCATACCTGTACTAACACTATCCCTGACCGTTAGCTGGCGCAGCCTGTGGCTCAGATGCTATCGTTCCCGCATCCCCTTTTCGCTGCTGGCGCGTGCCATCTGACCCAAACCATGCCGATTTAGTCACTGACCAGTCTAGCAGGTGCGGCAGCCTTCAAAATCCGCCTGCGGATTTCGCTTCACCCGTTTTTGTCTGGCTTGTGCCGTTGCACTCAACAAAAACGGGTAGCGCCTTACAGGTGAAAGCAGCCTTTATGCACCTGCTGTGCTTTGGTCAGAAATCGGCACAGGGTCGATGGACAAAGAAGCGCACAGCGCGAAGGAGTGAACGTCATGGGTACGAGCATCAATATTCAGGTGACAGGTTTCGTCGGCAGCGATCCGCAGGTGAAGACCGTTGGCGAACAACAGGTTGCCAGCTTCAGTGTGGCGGTCAATCGCAAGAACGGCGGCGGCAAGAAACAGACCTTGTGGCTGCGTGTGAATTGCTGGAATAAACTCGCCGATGTCGCAGCGCAGTACGTCAAGAAAGGCTCGCTGGTGCAGGTGACGACGGAATGGCTGCGTCCGAGCGCGTGGGTTGACCAGAGCGGCGCACCGCAGGCAAGTCTGGATTTGGATGCGAATCGCCTGGTGCTGCTGGATCGGCTGGAGAGCGACGACCCGGAGAACGGGGAAGATATTCCGTTCTAGCTTAATCAACGTAAGACAACACAGAGGCGGCGCGAAAGTGCCGCTTCTATGTCCGTATAAATCCGTGAATTGCTTGACATAATTAGCATTGCTTGATAAACTTAGCATTATGGATGAACAAGAGAAATCACTAGGACAAACTCTCCAAGCTGCACGCGATGCCAAGAAACTTTCTTTGCGTGGAGTTGAAAAGGCTGTTGGGGTATCTAACGCTTATCTGAGTCAACTGGAAAGCGGCAAGATAAAACAGCCATCGCCCTCGGTGCTGCATAAACTCGCTGAGCTGTATGAGATTTCGTACTCGGATGTCATGCGGCTTGCTGGTTATCCAGTTCCCGACCAATCTACCGAAGAACATAGTCCGTCTAACTTTGAATCACGTATCGGATCTGTGACCACAGAAGAGGAAACTGCTTTGATTGAATATCTCGAGTTTTTACGTTCACGGGGGAAACGGAAGGGTTAGTATGGTTTGGTCATTTTCTGGTAGCCGTACATTTAGAAAGTGTCAACGTCAGTGGTTTTTTAAAACGCATGTGGCGAATGCGTTGGCGAAGGATGAACTTCGTCACGAAGCATACCTTTTATCTAAGCTCCAATCAGTTTCAGCGTGGCGAGGGAGCATTGTCGATCAGGTACTGTCTACCCATGTGGTCACTAGCCTGGGACGTAATCAATCTATTAGTGCTTCAACACTTCATCGACACGCACGCCAATTGTTTGAAGAACAACTTGACTTTGCACGGCAACGCAGAATCCGCGAACCAGGAATGACCCAGAAAGCGGCTGGAACAGCATATGTTGCGCTTCAAGACTTTGAAGACGGACTTACCATTTCTGATGAAGAATTAGACCAGGCATGGAGTGATATACAGTCCGCACTAACGAACTTTCTGAATATGCGTGACCTTATTCAGACGCTAAGAAGAGCAGATTATCTAGTATCTCAACGCGCATTAAGTTTCTCGTACAACTCAACTTCACTTCGCATGGTTCCTGATCTGATTGCTTTTTTCCCTACTGAGCCTCCCACGATTATCGATTGGAAGGTTCATGCCTATGGAATGCAGAATTACCGTCTCCAACTGGCGAGCTACGCGATTGCACTCACCCAATGTAAACCACATGTAGATTTTCCAGAGACGCTTTCACAGTATTCACCACAGGATATCCGGCTACTTGAGGTGCAGTTGTTAACGCAAGTTCAGCGGCATTACTCCCTGACTGATGCTGACGTGGAAGCAACCTATTCATTTATTGCTCGAAGTGCGCGTGAGATGAGCCTGGCTGTTGATGGGAACAAAGTAAAAACGCTCACCCCACTGGACTTTCCAGTCACTCTTGATCCTGAAGAATGCCAACGCTGTCCATTTCGCTCACTATGTTGGGAGTATGCATAAGCATGACCAGTTTAGAGACTAACATCTTCCCCATCACAAACTTGGCTGACCTTATCTCAGAGTACAAGCTATATCGCATCAAAGGGCTAAATAAGGATCAGAGCGAGTACTATCAGAACTGCCAGACAATCATCGAAAAACTCAGCTACAGGATGCAAAATCCTGTTACGGTGATTGAACGTGAAGGGGTAGCTCATCTGGTAGTGTTGAACGATGGTAAAGAGCCGCCACCGAATATGGCGCTTGTCCGCGCGACGGTTGTTTTTGAAGCGTGTCCGGGGATTTTCAAGCTAGACTATACGGTTCGCTCACTAGAGAACGACACGATCTGTCTTCGCTTCCTTGACTTTATCATTCAAGCACCGCTCTACGCGAATAAAGAACTCTGGCAGCCAGGTGCGGGGCAACCATTCTTTAAGAAGATTGCCGAGAAACCACACGACCATGAGCCACCAAGTGACCTGAATCGTTATTCTGGGTTTGCGGTTCGCGCCACAATTACTCCGACAGGAGGGTTAGGTCTCTGTATTGATGTCACCAGCAAAGCGATCAGCAAAACGCCACTCCCAACCCATTTAACACATGACGAGTTTGCCCGGTGGAAAGACAGACATGTCATCTATCGCTATGGTCATAGCTGGTACGATGTTCAGCTTGTTGGCTTGAATGACCTGAATGCGACGGAATATGTGGTCACTCGGGACAGAAAAAATATTCCACTCCTTGAGTACATCGTACAAGACTGTCAGAAACCGATTCCACCAGAGCTTGCACAAGTTCCCCATGATGCGTCGGTTGTGATTTACATGAACAATCGTGGTGAACCACGGGCGGCGCTCGCCCCCTTATGCTATCCAGTGTATGGGACAAATGACGATGATGCAGGTAGCCAGCACGGAAGTACCATTATCCCGCCCCACCGTCGCCGATATGCGATCCACCAGTTTGTACGTCAGTATTTACGTCGGCTCAAGTTTGGGTACACCTATCTCGAGCTCTCTGAGAACCCTGTAA
>JBGAGF010000053.1:0-6654 GCA_044226855.1 Aggregatilineales bacterium | reverse complement strand
ACTGCTTTATACCAATTGTCAATCCAGACATATAATGTGGTAAAGAAGGTGTCCAAGTTCATGTTCAACTCCTTTTGTGTGGTTCAAAGAGTTTACATGCTATTTTCGGATACCTTCTTCAGTACCGGACAAGCCTTATAGCGCCTAATCTGATGATTGTACCCTCTGATGCAACTGAAGAGTTCAACTTGGGTTTGTCTGCGGGAAGCAAATATAATATCGGCATTCGAGTTTAGGCGATATTAGCCCAAATACTTTTGAATTCCAGTTCGCGAGGTTCTCCTTCCCTGCACGAAATCAGGGGATGGCCAAGGGATAATCAATTTTAAGGAATTGTTTGATTATCTTCATGTCCAAGTTTCTGTGAAAAGCTCTGTCGGACATTTTTTCTTACGTACTGATGTTTGAATATATTCAACGTTCATCACCCGGAAATATGGATGATTTCTTGATTGGAGATCGCTGGTTAGCCCAAAAGTCGAATGGTGTCGAGCGTGTCATTCCACAACTTTAGATCATGTAGTCGGGTTCGAATACCGCTATTTTCTGCCAAGCATCCTCGAAAGTGGGTTCTGATGTAGAAACTCCATGAGTTACCGTATACGCGACCGGTTCATGAGCATGGATCGGTTTCGCCGGAATACCTGCGACCACTGTATGTGCTTCCACATCTTTGGTCACGACGGCATTTGAACCCACTAAGGCGTACCGGCCTATGGTGATCGCACCCAGCACCTTCGCTCCACAGCCAATGATGACCCCATCTTCAACTGTCGGGTGGCGTTTGCCTTTTTCAAGGCTAACCCCACCCAGTGTGACGCCGTGATACAAGGTGACATCCGCACCAATTTCTGCCGTTTCCCCAATAACGACCCCCATCCCATGATCAATTAACAAACGGGGACCGATTTTGGCCGCTGGATGGATTTCAATGCCCGTTATGGTACGAGCCAACTGCGCGACAGCCCAAGCCAAGAGTTTGAAGTTTGCCTGCCAAAGGCGATATGCGACGCGATGAGCCACCAGAGCATGAAAACCCGGATAGAACAAGACAACTTGTAACGGATGAAACGCAGCAGGATCACGCTGTATAATCGCCTGTATCTCGTCATGTAATGTCGCGAACAACTCTAGTCCTCCAAATGAGCATAAAGCGCGGTCGAGAGGTAGCGTTCCCCAAATGATGGGATGATGACCACAATCAACTTGCCTTTGTTTTCAGGTCGAGCCGCAATCTGTAAAGCAGCCCATGTTGCTGCGCCGGATGAAATCCCAACCAGCAGCCCTTCCTGTGTGGCTAACTTACGAGCGGTATCGAGCGCATTATCATTCGTCACTTGAACGATTTCGTCGTAGATTTTTGTATTGAGTACGGCTGGAACAAAACCTGCGCCAATTCCTTGAATGAGATGTGAGCCTTTTGGTTTTCCCGACAGAACAGCCGAATCAGCCGGTTCTACCGCAATCGCCTTAAATGATGGATTGCGCGCTTTGATGACTTCACTCACACCGGTGATCGTGCCGCCCGTGCCAATGCCTGCGACCAGAAAGTCCACCTCACCATTTGTATCGCGCCAAATTTCCTCAGCCGTCGTTTTGCGATGGATTTCAGGATTGGCTGGATTCTCAAACTGCTGCGGTATCCACACATTAGGGTCTTCAGCAGCCAGTTCCTTGGCTTTAGCAATTGCCCCGCCCATACCCTCTTTAGCAGGTGTCAGGATCAATTCGGCACCATAAGCCCGCAGCAGTTTACGCCGTTCTTTACTGAATGAATCGGGCATGATGAGTGTCAGCCGGTATCCCCGTTGGGCGGCGACAAATGCCAGCGCAATGCCGGTGTTGCCGCTGGTGGGTTCGACAATACGCGTATTGGGGCCAATCTTGCCTTCCCGTTCACCGGCTTCGATCATCGCAACACCGATGCGATCTTTAACACTGTGCGCGGGATTGAAGTATTCGAGTTTGGCAACCACCTGTGCCTCTAAACCAGCAGTCACCCGATTCAAACGAACCAAGGGCGTATTGCCAACCAGTTCTGTGACATTATTTGCAATGCGAGTGGATTCAGCGATTTGAGCAGACATTGAGTTTTCTCCTTGATTACACGTTCCGGTAGATAAAATAAAAAACGGGCCACCTCTTGTGAAGTGACCCGTTTGATGCTGCCTGTAAAATGCAAAAACGTGTTACACCACAAGAACTCCTTGAGGTTCATAACACGCACAACATTCACTAAACAGATACACGCCAAACATTATCAGTTTCGCAACCTATACAAGTGGTGTGGGTAATCTCATTTACCACTGATAACAATCCACCATAAGATGAGAATAAAGGGTGTATGGCACTCTGAACAGTAACATTTGTCACGAGTTTGATGGTGGCATCTTCAACGCACTACCAAGGTAGGTAACAAGAAGGAATCAAGGTGGTGACAAACCGGTGACAATTTGTGGCTTTTATGGACATCTGAACAGGCCATGCTATTCTGATGCTCTTGGTCTAATTCCTATATTCGATGTCGTTATTTATTGTGAATGCTACTGCGATGCGAACTGACGTAAGTAACCATGATGAAAATTTGTTGTATGTGTCGATCGATACCGGACACCGTTTGCACGCGGCTGTTACGCATGATGTAGCGTTGTGTTACTTCAATACGACCCTATAAGCCCCGGCGCAAACGACTGGGGTTATTATTTCCAGATAAGCACTGCACAAGTAGGCATTTTGTATGGCGAGTTATTTCTTGCGCCGTCTGGTGCAAGCCATTCCATTATTGTTTGTGATTTCACTGTTGACGTTTCTGATTGTTGAAATCGCGCCCGGTGACGCGGCACAGATGTACATTGATCCGGATCATGGCACAGATCCCGCCTATATTGAACAAGTACGGATCAGCTTGGGGCTTAACCAGCCGGTCTATGTACGCTATTTCGGCTGGCTTGTGAAAACTATCTCTGGCAATTGGGGATTTTCATTCCGCACACGCCGCGCCGTCAGTTTAGAAGTCGGCGACCGGCTGCCCAATACAGTACTGCTCAGTGGGACATCGTTATTCATTTCCTTCTTATTAGCGGTTCCAATTGGCGTTATCTCGGCATTAAAGCGTTATACCTTCATAGACTACGCCCTCACGACACTCTCGTTAGTGGGAATATCCGTACCCATTTTCTGGATTGCCTTACTGTTCTTACAAGTTTTTGCCATCCATTGGAATTTGCTACCTGCTTCCGGAATGCGCTCGGCACGCATAACGTACCAAGGCACACAAGCGACGCTCGACATTTTACGCCACATGATCCTGCCCACTATCGTATTGAGTCTGGCTCAAATCGCCAGTTGGTCACGCTATCAACGTTCGGCACTGCTGGATGTACTCGGTCAAGACTATGTTCGCACCGCGCGAAGCAAGGGCCTCTCCGAACGACGGGTCATGTTTCATGCCCTCCGAAACGCTTTGATCCCCATGATTACATTGGTGGGCTTATCTGTACCCGGCATTGTCACCGGAGCGTTCATCACCGAAACCATCTTTAGCTGGCCGGGACTTGGGCGCTTGGGGGTCGATACTGTCAATGGACGCGATTATCCCGTGATTATGGCAGTCACGATGTTTTCGGCATTGCTCATCATTGTCGGAAATCTCGCGGCTGACATTGCCTGCGCATGGGCCGATCCGAGGATTGGCTATGAGTAACATTCAGAGCATTTCCTTGCCCGCAGCGCTGGGACAATCACGCTCCGAGCGAACGCGGATCTGGCACGTTTTTCGGCACCATCGTCTGGCTGTAGCCAGTGCGTTACTGCTGATTCTGTTTACGTTTGTCGGCATCTTCGCGGATCGGCTCACGCCATACGATCCGAATGCTACGAACACTGCATATGCCAAAGGCAAACCACAACCGCCGTCAGCAGAGTACACACTCGGCACTGATCACTTCGGGCGGGACTATTTTTCACGCACGATTAGCGCCATCCGCATTTCATTGTTTGTCGGGGTGGCAGCCGTCGCGTTTCAACTGCTGATTGGCGTTTCGGTGGGTGCGACTGCCGGTTATTTCGGTGGCTATTTAGACAATTTCCTGATGCGAGTTACCGATGTTTTTCTCTCCATTCCGGGCTTTATGCTGCTGCTGATAATGGCTGGCATTCTCGGTGGAACCCTACCCGCCCTGATAATCGCCATTGGCGGGTTGAATTGGATGACCGTCGCGCGCTTAGTCCGCGCGGAATTCTTATCCCTGTGCGAACGCGAATTTGTGCTGGCGGGGCGATACATGGGCGCGTCTTCGTGGCGGCTGATTACACCCTATTTACTACCTAACACGCTGTCTTCGATTGTAATCTCGGAACCCTATCCATACCCGGTGCCATATTGACGGAATCGGCGCTCAGTTTCTTGGGCTTGGGCGTACCACCGCCAAATGCCAGTTTGGGCAACATGCTTCAGGATGCGCAGCAGTGGATTCGCACATCGTGGTCGATGTGGGTTGTACCGGGCATCACGATTTCTTTGATCGTCCTTGCCTTTAATTTCTTGGGTGATGGCTTGCGCGATGCGCTTGATCCCCAATTATAGCCAACTGATGGAGGAAATCATGCTCTGTAGCTGTTGTAGCCATAACTAAACACTGATTATTCATCTTGATTAGGCTCTTAATTCAATTGGAGGATACCATGCATAAACGTCAGTTGAGCCTCGTTAGTTTGCTCATACTCGTGCTCAGCCTCTCGACAGACATTTCACGGGCACAAGATAATGTCGAAACATTGATCGTCCAGTCCAACGGCGACCCTCAAACGCTGAGTGGTTTGTATGCGAATGATGGCAACAGCCTTTCTGTCGTCACCTTCTTGGCCGAGCCTTTGGTGCTGGGCGGCGAGAATTGGGGCGACAAAATTGAACCGGCGCTGGCTGAAAACGGAATGCTGCTCATGGTTTACCCCGTTGAATGAGTGTATAACCCACGCCCGGTACATTCTCGATATAGCTGGGACGTGTCGGATTAGGCTCGATTTTCTGGCGCAAGCGGCGTACCAACTGCTTCAGCATCACCTTGTCGCCACCATCCACGCCCCAGATATAGTTCACGAGCGATTCGCCGGGCAGCACTTGCCCCGAATTCACCATCAACGCTTCCAGTAAACGGCATTCAAGCTGCGTCAACTGGATACCGTCCGGGCTTAGGGTATGCTGAACCTCGCGCCGTGAGACGTCAAAGATGAGATCACTGAAGCGCAATATTCCGGAAGTGGGGGTTAATCCAGTACGGCGCAGCACTGCTTTGACCCGTGCCACCAGTTGAGTCGGGCTAAATGGCTTGGCAATGTAATCGTCCGCGCCAATATCCAATCCGTTCACCACGTCCTCGTCTGCGCCCTGTACGCTGAGGATAATAACCGGCGTACTGCGCTGGGCTCGTATCCGCTTGCAGAGCGTCAGTCCATCAAGGCCGGGGAGTTTGATGTCCAGTATCACCATATCCGGTGTTTCAAGCTGCCAGCGCTCGTAGGCAATATGCCCATCATGGGCAGTGAGTACCTCAAAACCGGCGCGGCGCAGTGTAAACGCGATGACATCCGATAGAGCCAGATCGTCATCGACTACCAGTATTTTCATATTCTTTTCTCACTTTCCTTGAGTGGCAGCGTAATCCAAAAGATGCTGCGCCACCGGGCCGCTCATCGATACTGATTTGCCCGCCATGACCTTCAACAATACTTTTTACGACCGAAAGGCCTAACCCGGCTCCGTATTGATCGGTATCTTCGCGGGCGAGCCTCGTAAAGTAGCCAAAAATGTCCTCACGTTCACTTTCAGGTATGCCTTGACCGCGATCCGCGACGGCAATCAAGAGGTTGTCACTCAGTACATCGATTCCCACATCAATCTTTTGTTCCTGCGGGCTGTATTTGCTGGCATTGGAGAGCAGATTGATAAATACCTGTGTCAGACGAATGGGGTCAGCCGCCAAGGTAGGGAGATTGAAGGGTTGGGTCAGGACAAGAAATTGATTCCGGCGGTCCAGCAACGGTTGTACAATGTGAACCGCTTCGGCCAAAACTACATTAAGCTGCACCGAACGCCGCCGGATGATAAATTTCCCCGCTTCGATGCTGCTACTTTCCAACAAGTTATTGACCAATGTTTGTAGACTGGTCGTGCTCAGTTGCATCGAATGCAGTAATGAGCGTTGGTCACTCGGCGATAAGTAGTCGAATTCGCTCAACAGAATTTCAAGGGACGCGCTAAGCGCTGATAGTGGCGTGCGAAATTCGTGTGAAATATTCGCGAGAAAATAGGTGTGCAGCTCTTCAAACGTCGAATGTGATTTTTCAACCCGCATAATGTCTCGTTTCTTGGGAAATAAAAAAGCCCCAGCGTTACGGCCGGGGCTTTGGTGTGATGCACAAGTTCAATAGGTGCTACAAACAAACATCCCGTCTGTAAACGCGTTGGATATTGACCAGTTGACAACACATGAATTGCTTAGAGACGTTCATCGTTTGGTAGTGGTCATAAGGTAAGTGATGAACGCATGCTCAAATTATGTTCCAGAATAAACCAGCGCGTGATGAGATCATGGTAGCGATCTTCTTTGGAAAAGGATAAGGTGCGACGGGTGTGGCGACCATTCCATTGACGGA
>JBGAGF010000033.1:0-63047 GCA_044226855.1 Aggregatilineales bacterium | reverse complement strand
TCCCCGCTTCCTGCTGTTTCAGGATGCCAATAATCTGACTTTCACTGAACCGTCCTGTTTTCATTGCAGTTCTCCTGACTAGCTCTAAATATACTGGAAAACTCCAATTTTGTTTGGCTCTAATTTTAGGGATGCTTACCAAAGCAAGCTATTGGTTTCGTCGAAAAGATGTGTCCTCAGACTGTCAGAATGTTAACGGCATGGAATTCTATGCTTGTATTCTTCGGAGTGCTGGTTTTGCAGTAACTCATGTTGGCTGTGGGTTTCTTCGGGTGAAGGCGACACCAGAACAGCTATGGGAAACGCTTTCGGGACAACCCTCTACTCCTGGGCACTCCGATCACTACTATAAATCTCGGCGCAACAAGAGGTAAGTACCTTCTTTGGTGAACCCTGAGCATTCACGTTCGCAACCTGACGCGCAGCCGACGCGAAGCGCTTGCCCTTTACAGCCGGATTCCTTTCCGGCCCACAATCAAAAATAGAGGGGTGCTCCCCATCACGTATACCTTCTTCGGAGCCACCCCTCGCTACAACAAAAAAGGCCGGAAAGGTGGCTGTCAAGGGGCGGCGTTTCTATGGTTCAGTTAGTTGTTTTTTCTGTTTAGCTTGATAAGGTCTACTTTATCGTCAATAGCATCTACAATGTAATTGTCATCTAGCATAAGTGCTGCTTTTCGGAAATCTCTTATTACGTAAAATGGCAATGAGTCGATTCGAAGTTTCGCTGATTCATTACTGGAATATATAACCGTGCTTTTTATAAAATTATATATCCAACTTAAGAATGCGGTGGTACTTTCCATCTTAATCGCTATTCTTAGTAGCTTCCAGCTAAGCTCACTGTTATCCTCTAATATATTTGACAAACTTGGTCTAGTTGACTCTAGGAGAGTGTCAAAGAAATAAGCAGAGAATGGACGATGCATTTCACTTAGCAGGGAAGCTATTTCTATTATATAGGGTGAATAGAATTTCCTGCGGTCTACATCGTACTCAAATCTGCGATGAATTGACATATAGTGAAGTTCCACGAAGGAATGGTCACGTATATCCCGAACGAATTTTAAAACCTCAAATAAAAGGATCACGGGCCAATTGTCTATGCTGGAAAAAAACGGTTGGTTCTGCATTAGGGAGGATAGAATTTTTTCCTTGAAATTACGTTGGGTGTTGTTTCTCAGTGATCTAAACAATATAAGCAATAAATCTTCATTCCAGTATTGATAAGTACTTGTCAATCTTAGGCAAAACAGCTCAACTCCGTTGTCCTGAACTATGTCATGTGAAATATATTTTATCACTTCTTTTATTATCAGATAATGCACGGAGTCTGGATCTTCATCGATAATGCGTTTAACTATCAAAGAATGTAAATCACGAACTGATACCACTTCATAGTTAAGTAGGCTAACTACTACTCTAGGAAATGCCCTCAATAAAGTGCGATTATTTAGTATTATTTCTGCAAATGGATCAAAGGCGTATCGACTTAACATGAGACGCCGTCTATATTCCCTGTCACCAAAATTAATGTAAAGCTGTATCAACTCATCAATTAATACTGCTGTCGCCTCGAGATTCTGATCTCCAAATTTGTTTATTGCATGCTGAGTTGCTTTTACTACTTGCTCAAAATCGTCATCACTAATATCGAGTTTCAGTTGTTGATAGCGAACGAACTTGATTAAATAGTAAATAGTTAAATTGTTTACGTCTTCTTTTTCCAAGTTCGCCATAGATTGAGTAAGGCCATTGATGCTTTGACTAAGAGAGTCGTGAAGAAGTAAATCTGATAATCCAGTAGTGATGGTATCCGAAAGTGCACGACTAGAGTTTACAACTCTATCAAGTTTTGATGATGCAAGTGAAGCGCTAAATTCTTGCTTGGCGATTAGGCTTACCTGACGTTCAAGTTGTTGCGATTCAAGAATTGCAGTAATCTCATTTAGGTTTTCAATGGAGAACCAAGATCGCCATAAAAATGTTAATCTTTGCCATGGTCTAGTGCCGTCAGGGCTTGACAAAAAATCTTCCTCATTAAATAAATATGTATCTTTAGATAGAACAGTGATTACCAGAATAAGATTCAGTGTATAGACTGCTAAGTGACCTATTAGTGGTAGCGAACCAAAGGAGTTCTGATGTCCTTTATTTATCATTTGTGAAGGGAATTCATTTTTAGTTAATACCCGAGCAATCTGACTAACTACTATGTCATTTAGGCATTGCAAGAAATCTTCGTAACTGATTTGTTTAGCTGCAAGATAATATGGCAACCACTCACGAATCATCTCTAAAATAACTGGGCGTGAAGAAAGCGGAGTGTAGATTAGTGCAGCATACCATTCTTTTGAATGACCTTCGATTTTTTCGAGATGCTCAAATAATTTTGAACTGAGTTGTTTATTAGTCTTATAAGCATGTATATTTGCTGTCTCCTCAACAACATATCTCAATATAAAGTCGGCAGTTAAGAATTCCCCAAAAGTATTGTGAAGAAATTCATATGCTTCATCTTTGGTAGGTTTTGCGGGACTTCCACCATGCAATGCCTCTGAGGTGTATACAAAGAAGAAACTTCCAAATAATAATTGCCCTTGTGAAAGTTTACGCCCACCCGAACCTATCTTTTCAACATAGGTTTTTTCTAGCCCAAAATACCTCAGATCCTTGTCTAGGGCCTCAGATGTAATATCTAACCGTCTTCGGTTAAACATACTTACGCCAACCGAACCTAATCGCTTCATGCCAATTTCAATCTCTTCCATATCAACGAAGTCTACTTCTTCGTCTTTTGTAAGTTCGCGTTCAATGAAACGTCTTAAAAGGTCGTCGTAGAGTTTTGTGCGGCTTAAATCAACATTTTGTTGCAATTGATTATCTTTTGAGTCATAGATTGCAAGCATCAGAAGTAATAAGGGCTGTTCAGCCAAGTTAAGTATTTTTTGATTTCGACTTGGGATTGCGAATGCTTTAATATTGTTCTTAGTGAAATATGGTTCATTGACCCTATTCCATACCTCAATCCATTTAAGTTGTCTATTTTGATCAAAAGGTTCAAGGCGAATCACGGTTGACCCGGGAGGAACATCGGCCTGATCTATAAGCGTCAAACGACTTGTCACCATAGCTATAACTGGTTGATTATCTCCTTGATAAACATCTTCTTGAAATGCCTCAATTTCTCTAAGATATGACGAGAAAACCTTTCCACTCGCCTGCAATAATTCGTCATATCCGTCAAAAATCACAAGTAGTGGTTTCCCCTCCAGTAAACGCGTAAGTTGTGTCCAGTGAATTCCTGCTCCAGTAATGTCATTGATTTGGTTGACTATTTGATCCCGTATTTTTAATTCGGCATTTACCTTTCTTAATTCAATACGAACGGTAGTTATCCAAGGTAATTTTAGGCGAGCAGCGATGAACTGAGATAATAGTGATTTGCCGGAACCAGGATGCCCCAAAATAATTAAAGGGCTATGGAAAGCATAAGGAGAACTAACATAACTCAATAGAAATGGGATCAAATCACTTCTAACCGCAGCGCTCCAAGAATTTTCAGCCTCTAACTTGGTATCGCCTTTATACCTAATTACTCTAAATGACTGTGGCACAAATATTTCGGAACGGATAGGGAATTTCAGAGGTACACCCTCGTGACTCCTCTCGTATGTATCATTAACTATTCGAGTATCATCAATCGCCTTTATATACCTTCTAGTTAAAGCATCCACAACTTGTTTTGCTTCCGCTTTCAATACTGTTTCTGGTAACGATTCGACCAAAATCTGCAATTGAGAAAATCCTATATCAATTGATTTATTCTGCAGACCAATAAAATCTACTATCTTCTCTATCTCCTTTTGAATTTGCACAAACCTAATTTCAGAATTTTCCTCAACTGATGATAAGTGATTTTGAGTCTGTTCAAAGGAGTGAATACTTGCCCATACGAAGAATTCATTGTAATTTTCAGCTAAAGAGTAGTATCCAGAACGGAAATGTTGTACGGCCAATTCTGGAACTTTATTAAGGTTATCTAGGATACTACTTCGCTGTTTTTCGGTTGCTTTCTCCCAAAGTGTAAGGCACTCTAAAAATGCTTGGAAACCTTGCGCTAATTTCCTATAAACTGGCAAAAGCTGTTTTTCTAATGTTCCAAAGCTATCAGTAGGGTGTGGAAGATTAAAAGCAATATTAGTTGAAAAACCTTGTTGTCGATCATCGGTTTTTTTTTGATGCTGTGAAATTTTTTCAATGACGCTACTTGTTAAGTTATATTTCTCAGATGGTTTGAGCTTTATCGAATTTATTACTTTTGGCATTTTATCTTCTAAAGCAGCAAAAAAAGCGACATAACACATTAGTGTGTATGCATGCGCCATACGAGTTTCTTTTTCAATCGGTGTTTCTTCACGTTTACCGGCAATCTTATTAAAGATGTCAAGCGCGATTGGAACTAAGCGATCAGCAGCTTCGTTCTTAACTTCTATTACACTTGCCAATAATCCAATTGTTTCCGGAGTAACTCCAGCGACCGGAATCAGGACTGCAGATGATAAAACCAACACAACATCAAGTATCTTACTTACTTGTCCAGCAATAGTTTTGTCTTTGTCTTGAACAAACCTACATAATTCGTCAAAAGTTAAGTCTTTCATTTGTCCCCTATCGAGTATAAGTATCATTAAACTCTATTAATATAAATATATTCATGGGAATACGCAAATAGTGCTTATTACGTGCGAGTAAGTGAAAGCTAATACTTAACTACATTCAATACTGTAAAGATGAAAGCTGTTTCCATTGTAGTTTTTGTATATAATATCATATTGATAGTATTTGTCGGAGTTGCAAATGGGCTGAGCTTTGTGTTGCACATAGCAATTTATGACATTGATACCTGACGTTTGTGAATTGCTTCTATTTGCTATATTTAATTCACTATGATCTGGCACTTCCCAATAGATAATCAATAATCACTATTGCTCAGCAAAGAATTTAACTTTTCCTAATCAAATATCCTTTACTATTGTCCCAAGTGTGTGGATAATAAAATATGACAACCGCTCCCGCGGTGGCAATAACATTTCAATCAATGTGCTGTGATGTAGTCGTTCGCAGGCTAGCGAATTGGTCACAGTATGGACGGCGAGGCGCTGGCGCACGTCCCCCTGAATCGTCTGGCAGGGTTAAGGGTATCCCCGCGTTTTAGCCAACACCCCATTTGTTTACCTGGACAACTCATATCTTTTTGCTGCTATCGCAAGGCGTTGTCATTTCGCTTGTCGTGTCAGTGCGTCCGCCGTTTTAAGCGGCGCACTGACCGCATTGATATGAGGTGTTCAACGGTATGGTTACTTCTGAGTTTGCGCTGCCGAGTGTCCAGTCTTTGGAAAACCCCCGTCCTGTATCACGGGGGTCGAACATACAATTGGGCTTTCTTGGGATAGACAGCATGTATGTTGTCCTCGAATATCCACATACAGATATATTTTTATGGTGGTTTTCGTTAGTTCCTAAGATTAACGATTCTCGTCTCTATTCTGGAATTCCTTATGAGGATTTTCTGATCAAAATTGGTGGCAATGGCTACAAAATATCGGTTTGGGATGGTGACGCACGTCTCTTTCTGACAGATCGCGTGAATGATCAGTTGCGGCATTCGACTTCAGCGGGGCAGGGAATGGGTGTCATGCTGCAAGTCGGGCCAAAGTGGCTGCGGCGGTTTGGTGATATTGCTATTCCTCAAAAGCTGATTGGAAACGTGTTTGCTCAACTCAAACGCTTTGGTATTGAAGAGCCGTTGCGCTATCCGGCACGTCTCAATCGTATTGATATAAATCTTGACGTGCTCGGATTGAATGTTGCTGATTTCTCAATCGATGAATGGCGTAACAATTGGGTAGGGCACGCTCGACAAAAGAATTTCCATGACTCGTCTTTGACTGGACAACTAGAAGGCTTTTCTATTGGTTCGTCCGAGGGGGCTATTCGCTTTAAAGTTTACGACAAAGTAGCCGAATCTCGCGCCAAAGGAACGTATCAGTTTTGGCAGTCCGTATGGGGAATATTAGGCGATTACGATACTGCTGTAGCGCGGTTTGAATGGTCGATTCGCCCATATTCAGCACAATTTGTTGGAATGCAGTATCTGACTGATCTTCGGTTTGAGGGCTTCGTCGAGTTGTTGAATTATGCGTCGTTGAGTTGGGGAAGGTTATGTACGCCTGATCCTAATGACTCTAATAAGGCGCGTTGGGAGCTTGCTCCAATATGGCAGGTTATTCGGAGGTTTATCGAAGATTGGTCGGATAACTACCCAAACTTTGCTAAGCGAGAATATGAATATAGGCCTGATCTGAAACCAACATATTTGAGATCGCTGGTTGGCTGGCTTGGTGGTTTCATGGCGAGGCTGGGTGTTGAGCAAAAGCTGAATAGTCCTGCTGATGTGGTTGCTGCACTTGAATGGCTTGCTGAAAATGGCCTGTCAATCAAAGACAGTGCAGGCGAAAAATGGGAAGTGCTTTCACGGTTGGCTGGCGAGGCTCATCATGAATGAGCCGATTTATGTTCCGCCAAGCGATAAAACAATCGAAGAATATGTGAAAGCTGTTTGTCAAGAATACGCCCAACAACGTAATGAGCCAAAGATTGATTCACCGGAAGTTCGCAACGGCTTTGCAGCGTTTCTCAAGGTAATCATGAGAATTGAAGCTAACCTGCGAAATCAGTCATCTTCTTGACACATGAATCCGATTGCGATAGTGTCATTAGAAAAGGTGAGCGCCAAAGTGTCGTTACCACTCTGGCGCTCCGGTCAATGCACTATCTGTCTAGCGCACGACCAGCGACAGACTCTATCACGTCGGCTGGTACGCTGCTACCTATCCAAGGAGTCTGTAATGTCCTCTAAAAAGCCTGTCGAACGCAAAGTTGCTCTCTGCTATATTCGCCTCTCTGTCACGCAAGATTCAAGCGATTTGACAAGTCCTGAACGCCAACGGGCAAATGTCAAAGCCGCTTGTGATAAATATGGTTGGATACCCGAATGGTATGAAGATGCCAAAGGCCATAAATCTGCCACAAAAGAAGAAAATCGTCCTGAATGGATAAAGCTGAAAGCTCGCCTAAAGGATGATGACGTTGCGGCTCTGGTCGTCAACGAACAATCTCGGGCAATGCGAAATGCTTGGCGTGCAATCAAGCTGTTTGAAGAACTGCCTAATTACGGTGTTAAGCTCCATCTGGCTTCGATTGATCGAACCATTGACATCAGCACGCCTGACGGGCGCATGGGCGCTTATTTTCAGGCGTTTATGGATGATTTGTACGCTCTGGATGCCTCTCGACGTGCAAAAGATAGTGTTAAGTATCGCAAGAACAAAGGTGTAAGCATCGGTATTCCGCCTTTCGGGACAATACGTAACGAAGAGGGGCGTCTTGTTCCCTCACCGTTTGGCGTCTGGGTGTTACCTGATGGAACGTATCAAACGGGTACTGATCGTATTCAGTCGCCTCATCCTGACGCCACATGGCGCGGCTATCATGAGTGTGCTGAACGTATCCTTCAAATCTATAAAGACAATCTTTATGGTTACCAGTCAATTGCTGACATACTCAATGGGGATGGATGGCGGTTCCGTGATCGTTGGGGCAATCCTCGCGCCATAACTCAAGATGATGTTCGCCGCGTAACTTCTGCATGGCGTGAATATGCAGGTCTTGTATTGCAAGGAAAAGCACGTAATCGAATTGCCAGCAAGATTGAAGATCCGACCAGTATTCTAACGGATACCGGGCATGCGGTTTTTGACCTTGATTTGCTTCATGCGGTGGCATCAGTTCAAGAAAGTCGCAGTTTCGTGACCAATGCCAGCAAGATTCAAGCTGATGCCCATATTTTTGCACTGTCGCACTTACTCTATTGCTCTCGATGTGAGAAGATCGCAATTGAACAAGATAAACCAAAACTGCGGTCACGCATTAATGGCTGGAACAAGCAAGGTGAGTTGCGTTACCGACACTCAAACGCTAATCGCTGTGGCTGCCGCCGTACTTCGATACTCGCCAGTGAAATTGAAGATGATTTTGGACGGCTCATTAATGCGTTGGGAATGAAAGAAGAGGCCATTGAATTGATGGCTTCTCTGGCGATTGAGTCCCGTTTTGGAAATCTGGATGGCTCACGAGAAGATGAGTTTGAAGAACAGAAACGTATCAACATTGCCAAACATCGTCGAGCATTGAAGAACAACATTACTTTGTTTCAAGCCGGTGATATTGACGATGCAGAATACTTTCGCCAGAAAGACTTTCATGAACGGCAGATTGAGTATTGGGAATCGAGAAATAGCGATAGAAAGACGCTCATACTAAGGCTGGCGAACAGTCGCGAATCAGTAAAGCGATTGCAGCAGTTTTGGAGCATGACCGATGGTGAGGATCGGCGCATCTTGGCAGAAAGTCTCTTTGATGAGTTGGTTTACGATACTGATGCCAAGCGAATTGTCGATTTCAAAGTCAAGGCGTGGGCTGAAGAATATCTTGAATTACGCGCGGCATTGTATCAAGACGAGATGGGCGAGGAAATGAAAAACCGCTTTAACAGCGGTTTATCAAGTGGGGTACTGCATAGTAGTCCCAACGGGCTTCAACCACATCTCTGTATACCGCATGAATCGCGCTATAAAACGGCTTGTGGGGTTGTTTTACGACGACTTACCTCTGCCACAAAAGCCTATTACTTATAAACGAATCCCTAAATCAGAGCGGAACAGTCAAATCATTACCATGTATGAATGCGGGGCAACACTTCAAGAAATTGCTGATGCGTTTGCCATCTCTTATCAACGGGTTCATCAAATAATAGCTCGCTGGTCACGACACCATAACCAAAAGGCATATAACTAGGACTATCCCTAATACTTATAGAGTCGTAAGCGCCTTTATTGAAACACATACACCGAATCAAACTAAGAGCTAAGGCTATCTATAACTGTTGACATGAAGTCGGCAGACAAAAAGGGAGACAAATCATGGAAACCACTATCGTTATCCAATTCAGAGCTTCTGATATGCAGGATGTAGTCACATTGAAAGAATGGGACTGGCTACATGAACGTACAGACGAACTTGACAAGCTCCTTATGGAGTATGACTTAGGTGACTGTGATGGGGGGCAGATTGGCGGTGGAAGCATGGAAATTTTCTGTTATGTTGCAGATACGCCGAGGGGAGTTGAGGTGATTAAACAATACCTGACTGACCATGAATGGATTGGGTTTTGCAAAATTGTAAGCCGAGCAGAAAATGCGGAGAAGTGGGAAGTACATTGTCCTGAGGGCGCATCGTTTTCTATTTGGAAATGGGTATAGAAATCTGGTCAACCATATTTCCGTTGAAGGAAATTTGAGTGGCTTATCGCCATCCCAAGTGCTTCAATTTTTGCGAACATCTCCATCAGCGCTTGTTACCGCAATAAGCGCTGAACAAACACCTCTTAATCTGGTCATTATTGTTTACCCCGATTGGTATTATCTTACAAGCGTACCAAACTGTTTCGGCTATAATTAAATCTTGCATCTTATACTTTTCTTTATACAACAAGATTACTGTATGCTTAAACTTGAATCCCTGAGACCCGGCCTACAACTGCGTGGTATCATCCCCAATCAGATTGTTACGGTCGTTAGCCTGTCACCCTATGTTGACGCTGCCGAAATTGTCTATAAACGGGCTGATGGGCATACGGGCTCTCAGTTGCTCTTTCGGCATGACGAAGCCAGTCTTGAAGCTGTAGCATCCGCTGCGTCATGGGCATTCACTGCTGATGGGGCGCAATTGCGTTTGGTGTCAGAAGCCTATCGTATCCATCTTGCCCATCTGTTTGATCCTGTACTAGCGGTTCATACCTCAATGGTTGAACCACTCCCACATCAAATCACAGCCGTTTACGGCGAAATGCTGACAAGGCAACCGCTTCGTTTTCTGCTGGCTGATGATCCCGGTGCTGGTAAAACGGTCATGGCGGGGTTGCTCATCAAAGAACTTATCATCAGAGGTGATGTTCGTCGCTGCCTCATCTGTGTACCCGGAAATTTGACCGACCAATGGCAAGATGAATTGTGGGTGAAGTTCCAGCTACCCTTTGACATCGTGACTCGGACAACTGTTGAAGCCTCTCGGAGCGGTAATCCCTTCACAGAAGGCGACTTGCTGATTGTTCGCCTTGACCAAGTGAGCCGTAACCCCGACCTTCAGGCCGTGCTGCGTCAGACCGAATGGGATTTAATCATCTGTGATGAAGCGCATAAGATGGCAGCATCCTTTTTCGGTGGTGAACTGAAAGAGACCAAGCGCTACAAGCTCGGCAGACTTTTGAGCGAAATCACCCGCCATTTTCTGCTTATGTCAGCGACCCCTCACAATGGCAAAGAAGAGGACTTTCAGCTTTTTATGTCGCTGTTGGATGCTGACCGTTTTGAAGGGCGTTTCCGCGATGGTACGCATGAAGTGGATACATCAGACCTGATGCGGCGTATGGTCAAGGAAAAGTTGCTTAAATTTGACGGTAAGCCGCTATTTCCAGAGCGCCAAGCCTCCACGTTGGATTATGACCTATCAGAAGACGAACGCAGCCTGTATGAAGCCGTTACGGAATATGTGCGGGCAGAGTTCAATCGTGCTGACCAACTACAGGGCGATGGTCGGAAGGGTACTGTAGGCTTTGCATTGACAGTTCTGCAACGGCGGCTGGCTTCATCTCCTGAAGCCATTTACCAGTCACTTCAACGCCGTCGCAAAAGGTTGGAAAAGAAGCAGCAAGAATGGGAGCAGGTTCGGCGCAAGTTTGATCCTAATGCTGATACCCCTATCTTGAATGAAGATGATTGGGATGATCTGGACGACGCACCGGATGAGGAAGTTGAAGCACTTGAGGCTGAGGTCATGGATAGTGCGACGGCAGCCCAAACCATCGCCGAACTTGAAATGGAAATTACCACGCTGCGACGACTAGAAAAAATGGCGGCGGAGGTGCGGCGGCATGGCAAGGATAAGAAGTGGGAAGAGCTTTCTAGCCTGATGCTCTACAACAGTGAAATGGTCGCTCAACAGGGGCGACACAAGCTGGTTATCTTCACGGAGCATCGGGACACCTTAAATTATCTGGCTGATCGGATTCGCACCTTATTTGGCAACAGTGACATGCTGGTTGCTATTCACGGTGGGTTGCGACGGGCAGAGCGCAAAGCGGCTGAAGATCAGTTTAAGAACAATCCCGATGTGACCATCCTCATCGCCACTGATGCGGCTGGTGAAGGTATCAACCTGCAACGGGCGCACCTCATGGTCAACTATGACCTACCTTGGAATCCGAATCGCCTAGAGCAGCGGTTTGGGCGTATCCACCGTATTGGTCAGACAGAAGTATGTCACCTGTGGAATTTAGTAGCAGGAGAGACCCGTGAAGGGGCAGTCTATCAACGTCTGCTCAAGAAGCTGGAAACGGAACGGAGCGCCTTGAAAGGGCAGGTCTTTGATGTACTTGGCAAGTTGTTTGAGGAAGCACCATTAAGGTCACTACTGATTGAAGCCATACGCTATGGTGATTTGCCAGAGGTACGGGCGCGGTTAGAGCAGGCGATTGACAATGCTGTTGACCAAGAGCGGGTGCGTGACCTGTTAGAACGTCGTTCGTTAGCGCAGCAAGTCATGGACGTGTCCGAGATCATGCGAATCCGTGAGGATATGGAGCGGGCTGCGGCACGACGCTTACAACCGCACTACATCAAGTCGTTTTTCATGCAGGCATTTGAAACGCTTGGCGGGAGCATTTACGAGCGTGAACCGGGCCGGTTTAATATTTCGCGTGTTCCTGCGGTCATCCGTGACCGTGCCCAAGAGATAGGTGTTGGGCATCCTGTGTCCAATAAGTATGAGCGGGTGTGTTTTGAGAAAAGTCTGATAAATGTGGCTGGTAAACCGCCAGCCGCCTTTATCTGTCCCGGTCATCCACTTTTAGATGCGGTCATCAGTTTGAGCTTAGAACGCAACCGTGATGTACTCAGTCAAGGTGCGGTGCTGATTGACCACACTGATCCCGGCAAAGAGCCGCGTGTCCTGTTCTATCTGGAACAGAATATACAGGATGCAACCCCTCTGCGGGATGGTGGGCGGCGTATCATCTCCCGCGAAGTGCATTTCGTGGAAATTGACGCGCAGGGCGAGACTCACGCGGCGGGCAGTGCCCCTTATTTAGATTACCGTCCAGCTACAGCAGAAGAATTGGAAGCGTTGCAACTGCACCTGCAAACCGAGTGGGTAGCAACGGGTGGGTTAGAAGCGGCGGTAACGGGTTACGCTATACGAGACTTAATCCCGGCACACCTCAACCGGGTACGGGAACGGCGAGAGGAACTGATTGCCAAGACGTTGGCTGCTGTGCAGGAACGGCTAACCAAAGAGATCAACTATTGGGATCGGCGGGCACGGGAACTGAAAGAGCTAGAGCAGGCAGGGCGACCTAACGCCAAAATCAACTCCGCCAAAGCACAGGCGCGGGCTGATGAACTCCATGAACGACTGCGGCGACGGAAAGAAGAGCTTGATTTAGAACGCCAAATTTCGGCATCGCCTCCAGTGTTGATCGGACGGGCATTGGTCGTACCAGCGGGATTGCTGTACGGTGACACCGTGTCAGCGGAGATGATGGATACGCGCATTACCGAGCAGATAGCGATGCGGGCGGTAATGAAGAAGGAAATCGCATTGGGGCACGACCCGAAGGATGTGAGCGCCGATAAGCGTGGCTATGACATTGAAAGCCGCGATGGACATACAGGCAAACTGCGTTTCATTGAAGTGAAGGGGCGCAGAGCTGGGGCGGAGACCTTTACCGTAACACGCAACGAAATCCTCACGGCACTGAATACACCTGAGCAATTTATACTAGCGATAGTGCTAGTAGATGGGCGTGGTGTTGAGCAACCCCGCTACGTCAGGGGCGCGTTTGGAAAAGAACCCGATTTTGGTGTCACTAGCGTCAACTATGATTTGCGCGATTTGTTGACCCTAAATCGCACTGTTTGATGAATTAACTGTTGAAAGAAGACATTCTTGATAAAACGCTTCGTTCCGCACTTTGTTACTCGCCAATGGGTAAAATATCTCCTTGTGACTCTCATCAAATTCGGAGTGTCGGTTGCCATATTGCTAATTGCGTTGGCTCACACCTTGTCCTTGATAAATGTAGATGTATATGTGCTAGTTCTAATTGGCTTTGTTCTCCTGATATGGCTTACTCCAACAATGCCGCGTTTTTTCAAATCGTTTAAATTGCCCGGTGGCTGGGAAATTGAATTCCAAGAACTACAGCAGTTAGGTAAAGAAGCGGCTGATGCGGGGTTGCTTGCTCCCGCTGATAAACAAGGTGATGTACTCCCCCTGCCAGTAACGTCTACCGATGCGAATTTAGTGTTAGCTGGGTTGCGGATTGAAATAGAAAAACGTGTGCGAAAACTTGCGGAGATAGAAGGTATAACTTCAAGGTATCTCAAGTCAATTATGATCGCATTGATGAAGAGTCACTTGCTAAGCGGTGGAGAGTATTTGGTTTTAAAGAACCTTATTGATACCCTGAATCAAGCAGTACATGGGGCAGAAGTTTCGCCTAGGGCAGCAGAATGGGCGATGACCACTGGCCCGGAAATCCTAGCCGCTCTGGATAATAAAATTACTCACCATGATGGCGGAACGACTACTACGCCCCAAAATTTAGACGGAAACGATTTAGATGAATTCTGAACCTGAAAAATCTTACGACGACTTAATAGCCGCGCTTCATTCAACTCCCGATCTAGACGATGGTATTGTTACCACATACATAAGGCTATGGCAGCTAGAAACATGGTTGCGACGCATGGTATATGTAGAGCTTCGTGCTAGATACGGTGATAGTTGGAGTAGCAAAATTCAGTTCCATCCATCGCATCTCGCCAAGGATAAAGTACTGACACACATGGTAACGCCAGAGACAACGGCTATCAGCTATGCTGATTTTAGTTCCCTCTGCAATGCCATCGTAGATGAATGGGAACTCTTCAAGTCATATTTGCCTAAACAGAATATCTGGGAGGCGAGAATTGAAGAGATTAAGCAAATAAGGAATCGTGTAGCCCACTTTAGAACCAGCCATCCTGATGATTTGAATAGGGTTACTCAGCTTTTGCGCGATATTGATGAAGGGATATGGCGGTTTTGCACCTCCCTTAACAACACATACTCTTCCTTTTCCCCTTCCAATGACTCAACTGACCCCGTAATCTATGAGTTTGCCTATCTCATCCCCTATTCTCCATCAGCGACGGTTGAATATGCTGGTGGTGCGCCACTCAAACATTTTGAATCAAGTCTTGAACTCAGCATAAGAGTAAATCGCCGACCTTGGGAGTCTAACAACCCACCACCTCCAATCGTGGAAGTAGCTGGCTTTATATATGACGTTGACATTCATGCGTTACGTAATCGTCGGTTTAAGTCCGACATGTTCCTAGAAAGCACAAAAGGCATTCATTCAAGCGTTGTTTACATTATTCTGGATGCAGGTGAGGATATAATCCGCGTCCTGTTACCAGCAGTTCTAGGAAAGGAGCGTCTCGTAGCTTTGATTGAAATGTTTGTTCAAGCGGCTGCAAGCGCATTGACCTCAGTTTACCGACCTGAAAATACAGATTTTACGGACTGGTCATTTAAGGAGCGAGATCGTATACAAAGGATTGCTGATCGCTGGCCTGAGTATGTTATTGGGCCAATTGACCCAATAGCCTTTCTTGATCCAGACATGCCTTGCAGCATGTTTCGTGCATGACGTACTCAAAAAGGAATTTTGGGATGAAAAAATCGCCAAAAGAAGATGTCAACCTGAACAAACACTTGTACTACACATCCTATAGCCCTAATCGCAGTATTGAGCGACTAAAAACGGTTCAATCCGGCGCTGTACAGGTATTCTTTGATGACATAGAGGATCAGATTGTTCACCAAATTAGTCAGGCCGATGCTGCGTTTGGATGTGTGGCGTGGCTAACTAGCGAGCCAATTTTGGAAGCGCTGTCTCGGATACCTGTATCGTTGATTTTGCAGAAGGAAGATTTTCTTAGGCCAGACAAATCCAAATATAAGGACTATAAGCCAGACGCATGGAAAGCCAAATTGCGCCAATTGTATGACCGATTGTGGTGTGATGTCAGTATGGAAGCAATTGCCGAAAATTCAGTACACGAGGTTATAGCACAATACTTCGGCGCAGGTGCATTCCTTGGATCGTGGCAATCTAATGGATATTCATACCCTATTAATCCTATTGCATGTATGGGAGAACCACGAACACCTACTGATCTGACAGTTGCACGAATGCACAGTAAGTTTCTCGTGTTATGTCACTTGGAGCATGTTGATCCCAAAACAATAGATTCGCGCACTGGTGACATAATTGATCTCAGTACGGATGACAACTTCATCGCACATGTTGTGAAGCCATATGCTGTTTGGACTGGTTCATATAACTTCACAGCCAACAGTACCCGCTCTATTGAGAATGGCCTTCTTATAACAGACCCGAATATCGTGAGTGCCTACTTGGATGAGTTTATCTATTGGTATCCATTCTCTGAACCATTAGATTGGAATCACAACTGGACACCATCAAGTATCGTTCTGGATGACTCCTTCTTTTAGCCCTACTCGCTGTATGAATCAAGGTAATGATTGCTATCTAGTTCACTTGAGAAATAACAAACTATGCCCTCACGTAAAAAACTGATTGAAGTCGCGCTTCCGTTGGAAGCCATCAATGTAGCCAGTGCCCGCGAGAAATCTATCCGACATGGACACCCTAGCACACTGCACCTTTGGTGGGCGCGGCGACCACTTGCAGCCTGCCGTGCGGTGATATTTTCATCCTTAGTTGATGATCCCGATGATCCCGAAGCGCCAAAAGCCTTTGTGGATGCGTGTAAGAAGTTGCCTGCTAAAAAGAATGCACTAGCAAACGATACTCCCCGAATGCGCCTGTTTGACTTTATAGAGACGTTGGTGCAATGGGAAAGTACAACCGATGAAAAAGTGTTGGATAAAGCCCGTAAATTGATTTTGCTGGCAACCGATGGCAATCCTCCACCACTGCTTGATCCCTTTGCAGGTGGTGGCAGTATTCCGCTTGAAGCACAGCGTTTAGGATTAGAAACCTATGCCAGCGATTTGAATCCTGTAGCAGTCATAATCAACAAGGCACAAATTGAGATTCCTCCACGCTTTGCCAACCAGCCACCTGTTAATCCGCGTGACCGTGCAAAGTTTGCAAGTAGGAGCGGATGGAACGGCGCAAAAGGATTAGCGGCGGATGTTAGATATTACGGCGAATGGATGCGCGAGAAAGCATGGGAACAGGTTGGTCATCTCTATCCAAAGCATAATGGGGAAACCATTATTGCTTGGATTTGGGCACGAACAGTTAAAAGTCCGAATCCTGCGCTTAATGTACATGTTCCGCTAGTGCGTAGTTTTGAACTGAGTAGAAACAAAAAGCGTAAGGCATGGGTTGAACCAGAAATAAACCCAACGACAAAAGAAGTGTCATTTAAAGTTCATACAGGTGAAGGAAAAGCCCCTGTTGGAACGGTAAATCGCAGAGGAGCAATATGTATCGTTTCTGGTGTACCTATTCCATTTGACTATATACGTTCTGAAGCTAAATCTGGGCGTATGGGGCAACAACTAATGGCTATAGTCACAGAGGGCAAAAGTGGACGAAGCTATTACGCACCAACAGTGGAACAAGAACAAGTTGCAAATGTTGCAATTCCAGTTGATGTGCCAGCAACAGATATGCCAGATCAGGCACTAGGATTTCGGGTTCAATCCTACGGCATGACTAAGCACATTGATATGTTTACTGCTCGCCAACTTAAGACACTCGCCGTTCTGAGTGAGGTAGTAAAAGATGTTTTCGGCGTGGTAAAAGCTGATGCACTTGAAGCTGGTTTGCCAGACGACGATCTAGATTTCGGGCAAGGGGGGAAAGGGGCATTAGCATATGCACAAGCTATAGCCACGTACTTAGGTTTAACCCCTAGTAAAGCCGTTAGATTTAGCTCAACGCAGTCTTTCTGGCGTGCTGATGAAAATAAGTTGTCTCGTGGATTCGGCAGGCAAACGGTCTCAATGACTTGGGACTTTGCTGAAACCAACCCATTTTCAGATACGGGTGGAGATTTTGAGGGATTAGTAAATGGAACTGCCGATGTTCTTGAGAAGGTTGATCCATTTAGCGCTGGAACTGTCGTACAACATGACGCGGGAGTACCGTTAGATACTATCATTGGTTCGGGATTGATTAGTACCGATCCACCTTATTATGACAACGTTTCCTATGCTGATTTATCAGACATCTTTTACGTATGGCTACGAAAATCGTTGCGTGATATTTTCCCTGAGCTTTTCTCCACAATTTTAGTACCGAAAAGCCAAGAAATGGTTGCTGAACCTTTTCGGTTTGGAGGCAAAGAGAAATCTCAACAGTTGTTTGAGACACGCCTTAACCAAGCATTTACCAATATGCAAAGCGTGCAAAACCCGTCCTACCCTCTAACGGTTTATTATGCCTACAAGCAGTCTGAAACCGATGAGGATGATTCAGATGAGGGATCAACATCAAAAGTTCCAACTATTACATCATCCACTGGTTGGGAAACAATGCTGGAGGGATTAGTCAAATCAGGGTTTCAAATCACTGGAACTTTACCGATTCGGACAGAAGGACAAACTAGAATGCGAAGCATTGGTTCAAATGCTCTCGCTTCTTCAATCGTTCTTGTATGTCGTTCTAGGAGTGATAATGCACTAACAAGTTCCCGACGGGGATTTGTTGATGCACTAAGGCGGGAAATTCCTGTGGCGCTAAAAGAACTTCAATCAGGCAATATTGCCCCAGTTGATTTGGCGCAAGCATCCATTGGGCCGGGTATGGCAGTCTACAGCCGTTACAAAACTGTTTTGGAAGCAGACGGTTCTCGTCTCTCAGTACGAACCGCATTACAACTTATTAATCAAGAATTAGATGCTTATCTAGCCGAGCAAGAGGGTAATATGGATGCAGATACCCGCTTTGCCCTTAGCTGGTTTGAGCAGTTTGGTTTTGATGAAGGAGCATTTGGACAGGCTGATGTTCTGGCACGAGCGAAGAATACCAGCGTACAAGGTGTTGTAGAAGCCTTCATCGCACGAGCAGGGCAGGGCAAGGTGCAGTTGTACACCCCAACTGAACTCTATGAGTACAACGCCAATTGGAGTCCAGCGGAAGACAAACGGGCAACGGTATGGGAGGCTACCCATCACCTCATTGAGCGGTTGAACCGTCACAGTGAAAGTGGTGCAGCTATGTTGGTCGCCAAGATGCCTGATGAGTTATCAGCGGAAGCGCGGGCGCTGGCCTATCGGCTGTACAACATTTGTGAGCGCAAGGGGTGGGCAGATTACGCACGGGACTACAACGCGCTAGTCATTTCGTGGCCTCAAATCACTGCACTTGCGGTAGAGCAGAAGAATGAACCTACACAAGCCAGCCTGTTTGGGGAGGAATAGTGATGGCATTGAGTGACCGAGAGCTACAGTTGATATACGATCAATTGGTAGACATATTGAGGGAAAACAAGTTGGGTTGGGTGGTTGAACAAGTTGAATCTCAGACGGAGATGGGAAAACTGATTGAGAAAGAAGCACAGGTTCTCAAAGAAGTGTTAGGAGAAGAGGATTCAAAGTCAATGCGTCTGTTCAATCCACAAGGCGATTTTGGCTTTACGACTGGAAGCAGAACTAAGTTTCCCGCAATTGAACCTTACTCTATGAGTGAAAGAGTCTTGGCACTGATTAATGGTGTGCGAATTGCAGTGTTTGAGACTGCAAAGATGGAAATTGAAATTGCTACCTTTTTCGCAAAAGAACAGCAGGGCGTTCTTGCAGGGGCGCCTATCGTTTATTTCTTTTCCGACAATGAAGAAGCTGCCTTAGTTGAGTTGCACGCTGATCCCGTAGATGATGTATCCGAATCAGTCTTAAACCTGCGACAGTTAATTGACGTACTTTCGGGATTGATCGCATCATGACAACTAGTAACGATCTTCTAAATGAAATCAGACGTGTCTTGGGGAGTGCTATATCTCCTAGTTTGACAACTGCCTCTGCTACAAATGACCTCTTTGAGGCTTACATTCTTGTAACCGTGTTGGAAGCTGCACAGAGTGAAGGTGCGACAATTTCCTATGAAAACGTTCACGGTGCTGTGCCGAGCGTCTTCGTATTCAGAACTAGTCCGGGACATATTTACTCAACGCAGCATGATTACACACACGCAATCATTTCGTTTCCCAACATGCCGACCTTAGAAGCACATATTGGGGTCAGAACTTCGGGCAAATCGGGTGTGCTTCATGAGTGTGATGTTGTTGTCTTGAGGCGAGATGAAGCCGAAACCTGCCGGAGGAATCAAGTCCCACCACGACATAATCGCGTAATTTTGTCGGTTGAGTGCAAGTTCTATACAGCAAATATACCTTTGGGGTTGGCTAGAGCCTTTTTAGGGTACGTCACTGATATGTCCGCAAGTCATGCCGTAAGCTACTTTGTGGTCAACACATCCTCCGATAATGCTGAAAAACTACTAGCACATCACAGTAAGTACTGGGAACATCAGATAACACCGAGTTCTGTTGTGGATGTACAACGGCTGAAAAACTCGTTTCAAAAAACATTTAAGAACTATCAGGCGCGGCGTTAAAAGGAACGTACTATGGCAAAAAGCAATCGTGATCGCGTCGGCGATGTAATGGATGCACTGAAGGTTGGCCTAGCGCCCTATGTCATCCGCGAATACAAAATGGTCTATAAGCGTGAGTTTGGACGCGAGATAGATACCACATTGGTCAGCGGTGCGTATGAGCTTCCACGCGATGCTTTTGCCGATGAAAAATCGCTGATGGAGGCTGTGGATACAGCGGGCTGGCTTAAGCTCATGTTCCACCGTTGGAAAGAAGTGTTCCAAAGCAAGATGGGGCACTCTGAACGCTCGTATGTCAGTGAATTGATGGAAGCACGCAATGCGTGGGCATATCAGAAAACATTCACCAATGAGGATGCCTATCGGGTTGCTGACACGGCGACACGACTGCTTCAGGCTATTAGTGCCGGGGAGCAATCGGGCGTGACTCAAGCCATTGGGAATGAATTGCTGCGGCTGCGTTTTGAGGCTGAGGCCGATAAAGCCAAGAAGAAAACTGGGTCGTTGGATAAGGGGGAATTAACGACCCGTCCCGGCCTACAACCTTGGCGATTAGTCGTTCAACCCCATCCTGATGTTGCCAGTGGACGCTATGTGCAAGCTGAATTTGCGGCTGATTTGGCTCAGGTTCGCAAAGGCACAGCGCAGCCCGAATATCTGAACCCGGTTGAGTTTTTCCGCCGCACCTATCTCACTCAAGGCTTGCTTGATTTGCTTGGTACAGGTGTTCGTCGCTTGTGGGGGCAGGGCGGTGATCCGGTAGTACAGCTTCAAACCAGCTTCGGCGGTGGTAAGACCCACAGTATGTTGGCGCTTTATCATTTGATGGGCGGCACAGTCCAACTCTCCGATATTGTGGGCGGTGAACACATTCAAGAGGTGTCTGGCTATGCAGATTTACCAGTAGCGAATCGCGCCGTGTTGGTTGGCACAGATTTTAACCCTGCCACACCGCGCCGTTATCCCGATGTCACAACCCACACACTGTGGGGCGAGATGGCTTATCAGCTAGGTGGCATTGATGGTTACGCCTTCGTGCAGGATGCTGACCTCAAAGGGGTTAATCCCGGTGCTGACACGTTAGTTGCATTGTTGGAGCAGTTTGGCCCGGCGCTCATCATTATTGATGAATTGGTGGCTTTCGCCCGTAATCTGTATGGGGTGAGTGGACTGCCTGCTGGTTCGTTTGACGCGGTGATGAGTTTCACCCAATCTCTGACAGAAGCCGTCAAACGATCAACCGATTCAATGCTACTGGTGTCAGTACCCCAATCGGATATTGAAATTGGTGGCGAAGGTGGTCAGCTTGCCCGTGAGATATTAGGCAACACGATTGGTCGTTTGGAATCGGTATGGAAACCTGTCACGCCTACCGAGAGTTTTGAGATCGTGCGCCGTCGTCTATTTGCTACTGAAGTGGATTATGCCGCCCGTGATGCCGTGTTGGGCGCGTTTATTGAAATGTATCGGTCAAATAACCGCGAATTTCCATCGGGTGTCTCAGAAGGCGATTATCTACTCAGGATGAAGTCCGCATATCCGATTCACCCTGAGCTATTTGATCGGCTGTATCAGGACTGGTCAACGCTTGAACGCTTTCAGCGGACACGCGGCGTACTCAGGTTGATGGCTGCGGTTATTCATGCGCTTTGGAGTCGGGAAGATCAATCACTCTTGATTATGCCGGGAACAATTCCGTTGGATGTGGACACGGTTCGTAATGAAATGCTGCGCTATCTGCCAGAAGGTTGGTCTGCCATTGTTGACACAGACATTGATGGAGTACGTTCACGCCCGTATGCCATTGATGGCGAAGTGCCAGCATTAGGGCGTTATGCCGCTAGTCGGCGCGTTGCCCGTTCCATATTTGTGGGTAGCGCTCCATCGGTAGTAGGACAGTCTGTACGTGGGGTGGATGAACCGAATATCCGGTTAGCAACTGTCCAACCCGGCGAACCTCTTACGGGATTCGGCGATGCACTCAAACGTATGGGCAACCAATTAACTTATATGTATGGTGACGGTAGCCGATATTGGTTTGATACCCGTCCAACTGTCAACAAGATCGCTCGTGACCGCGCTCAAAGTTTGCCTATCGGTGACATTGAACACGAGATCAGTAACCGATTGAAGAAGGTTCGGAACTCAACCGATATGTTCTCTGGTGTGCATGTTGATCCAATGGGCACTGGCGATATTGTGGATGAACCCCGCGCTCGTGTGGTTGTGCTAGGCTCGGCCTATACCCACAAGCGTAATGTTGATGACTCGGAAGCGATGAAAACTATTCGGGCTATCTGGGAGATGCGGGGTAACTCGCCGCGCATTTACCGCAATATGCTACTTTTCATTGCCGCTGACCAGACCGAGTATGAGGCACTGGATAAGGCAGTACGGGATTACCTTGCTTGGAAGTCTATTGAGCAGGAAGAAGAGCATCTCAACTTGGATGCCCAGATGCGGAAGCAGGTGAGAAGTAGTTTGACCCGTGCTGATGAAACCGTTGAATTGCGCTTGCAGGCCGCGTATAGCTGGTTGATTGTTCCTGCTCAACCCGATGCCAATCAGAACTTTATTGAATGGCAGACTCACCGTATCACGGGTGACGACAACTTCTATGTTCGTGCTGCTCGTAAGCTCAAACAGAGCGAAATTCTCATTACGCAGTGGTCGCCCTATATGCTGCGAACTGAGTTAGACAATTACCTCTGGAAAGCCGAAGATGCACATATCGGCTTGAGACAGCTTTGGGAATACTTGGCGACCTATTGTTTCCTACCCCGTCTACGAGATCATAATGTTCTTGTAGATGCTGTTCACGCTGGAATTGGCATGTTGGATGCCCCATTTGCCTACGCTGCTAATGTCACACAGGATGGATATGAGGGCTTGGCGTATCGCAGCCTAAGCAGCATCTATTTTGATGGGAATAGCGTGATTGTAAGACCGGAAATTGCACAGGAGTGGATTAACCGGATTGATCCTCCAATTATTGATGGTGGTACTGATGGCGACGATGACTCTACCGGAGATGATGGATCGGATGACGGAGATGACCGTGTAACCCCACCACCAAAGGTTGGCAGATACTATGGTGCTGTCTACTTAGATGCTCAACGACTTAACCGTGAAATTGGTCAAATTGTAGATGAGGTAGTTCAGCATCTTACTAGCTTGGCGGGTTGTGAAGTAGAGGTTCGGCTGGAAATTACGGCTCGGAAACGGGATGGTTTTGATGAAACCACGCTACGGACATTGAGCGAAAACAGCCGGACATTGAAGTTCAATGATTTTGGGTTTGAGCCTGAATGAAGATGTCACTGTACGTTATTTGACTTGATGACTAGATAAGGAAGTTACCACATCGTTGACTGACATCTACAAATATTAGTGATGTCAGTTCTTCGGGATATTGTCTCGGAACTGTTTTCGCAGTTCCTCATTTTCTATTTGTACCGCAAGCTCTTTAGCCCGATCTACTGCTAATTGATATTGAGCATCTCCAACAACTTGAGCTATCCGAATGGCATCCAACATATCTTCTACCGCACGATTTGGTTCGTAACTCATGCGAATGAAAGCACGTCTGCGTTTGACATCAGGAATTGACCGTAAGAACTCAGCTTTTCTCAGCAACCCTTCAGTTGACGAATAAAGGTGTACCAATATTTTGGCGATAATGTGGAAATGAAGGAGTCGTGTTTTTTCAACGATGCGCTCTACGACCTTTGTTTCATAGTACAAACACAATCCTTCTCCCAGAATTGGTGAGTTATTAGCACGAGATTGTTTAGAGAGCTTCCAAAACGAAAAGTGCAATCCGATTAACTGTACAAGGGCGATGATCCGCTTTTTTCTTGTGACACTATGCTTCGCGTCTAATGTCATCGTGATAAGACCATACTGACACCAAGCACGCTCCAAGTGGTTGTCAGTTTTCCTAAGCAACTGCCAAGCTCTTTCCACCGTTGTAAGTGCTGCTAGAACATCTTGTTCTTGCCAATAAGTTTGGGCGCTTTCTTGGAGCAATTGCGCGATTTTGATGTACGTGCCTTGTTCATCTTTAACTTGAGCAGAAGGGGTTTGGAGGAGTTGTTCAGCTAAGTCATCAAAGACTTTTCGCGCTTCTACCTTCCTGCCAAGAGTTCGTAAAGTTTGCCCCACCAGTTTTGTACATCCTACAAGTCCAATACTCTCAATGTCTTGGCGAAGCCAATGCTCAAAATCTTGTCTTGCAACAGTAATATTGGGATCAGATAAGGCGATTGACCGATTAAAGCATTTCAACTCAAGCCAAGCGGATAAGCTTTCTGCGGTCGTGACAATGGGTGCGAAAAGATTAGGATTCGCCGCGAAGAGTTTTTCAATGTTGGATTCACCTTCTAGGTAGTCTTCAAGGGTTCGTTTTGCTTCATCAAAATAGAAAACCCAGAATATTTTTGGCGCACCAAGTCGCTTGTTTTCATGTGCTTTCAATATGGACGGGAAAAGATCAAGATCGGCAGCACGGTAGCCTATAAAGACTGTGTGATTCTCATCAATCAAGTATTGAAGAAAATCGGAGCGTTGATCTTGGAGTTCAAAACCTACTTTTGACAGTGTTATTGCCCAAGACTCTGAGTCATTCGCAGAACCATGAAGTTTCCATAAGACAGACCGGTTTAACAACGAGCGCCAATCTTGGAATTCATCTGGACGTTTGATAACCTTTAGCTCCTGCGTTGCGCTTGAGTTTAGTGATCGCCACGCATGTTCAATAAGGGGATCAAGATTTGTGGTGACTACAGAGCCTTTGCCAGAATGTAGCCATCGTGCCAAGAACTCATGGTTGATGTTAAAGGCTGGTGGTAGTTCGGGTACATCAAATATGTGTCCAGCATTGAATGGTTTAGGGTGAATGCTCTCAGATAAATTTTGGAACACATTCTCCATCAGTACATAGCTACCGTGATTGAGAGCTTCTTGAATAATATCTGCGTAAGGTTGTAAATTTGGGTGAGCGTTAGCGCACAGGCGAAATAGTGAGGATAAAACATCTTTAGCGGCAGGTAGAGCGCTCGGACGAAAGATAGAAATACCCGCGCCGACATAAAATGATACCGGAGACTGAGCGGTAGCAACTTGGCTAAAATGTGTAAGTTCAGTAAGAGCTTCAACACATTGCTGGTGAAATCTTGGTTTAAGTTCCGACCAAATCACATCTTCTTCTGTTGTGGGAAGTGCCTCAATATTTCTAAAACGAGATAGAGTATTCACGGCTAGTCCACTATTATCTATACTGCTGGTAGTGCTAATGGTAGATCAGGTCTTCCTCATCGTCATACGGCTTCCGTCGTCGGATTTCCGCTTCTATATCATCGGCAACATCGGCTGCCCAATTCCGAATCACCTCATTTTCATCGGTAAGCCAAGTTCGGACAACTTCCAACATTCTTTGCAGGCGACCAGTATATGAACCTGACCAGGACATTGCTCTTGCTCGTGGATGTAGATGGTCTCGTATAGTCTCATCATCTCCATAGTGAATAAGCAGTTCTCTGACGATAACAGGCAAGGGAGACCGCTCTACTTGAATGTGTTGTGCTACTGCGTGAGAAGCTAATGGTTTGTTTGCCTCCATCCATTGCAATAAAAGCCGGAGTTCAACCGTTTCTAGTAATGTTCCTATGTCCAACGCATTGTCACCGAATGCTTCAATATGCATTGAAGGCCAGCCCTTACGTTCGGTTTCGGCAAGAAGAAGGGCATCACCAATAATTGACCATGCCAATTCAGGGGCAAGTTGCAATGCTTCTTTGAGTATAAACAGACGGTCATCTTCAGGGCTATCAGGGATGGCTTCCCAATGTCCCATTAATTCGGTTGCGGCTTTGACGACTTCTCCCGTAAATGACCTCAAATAAAACATGCAAATCTCTCGCCAATAATACCAGCCCATTTGTGAACTCCTATTAAAGCGATCATAAGGGACATGATCTAGGAGGGATACGATGAATTGGGCAGTCTTTAAGCTGTGCTGAGGATGGGATTGCAGCCACTCACTAATCAAGCCAAGGGCAATTGAGGTGTATAGGGACTCGTCTTTATCCGTCAGGAGACGTAATAATGCAACAAAGGTCGTATCGGGCAAAGGCATTAGCCATACGCGATTGGACAACCAAGCCAAGTAATCTACTGACAACCAACCTTTCTCAACGAGTTTTATAACCCTTTGTCCCTGCTGCTCAAATCCACCTAGTCGTTGAAGCGTGAGAAATGCTGACAGTGCTAGTTCGGGTCGCGTTTCTACCCATGTGTCCAGCAGCGTATCCACTATCTCTTGGCTGCCTGCTGACCATTTTCCGTAGAGATAATCAGAAATACATTGGGCTGTATTGGGGAGAAAACCAATCAATTTATTGAGCCACAGTGTTTCTGAGTCCGAGCAGCCGAGTTCAAACATGAATTTCCGAGCGTATTGTGCTTCTGAAGAAACCAACCATCTTAGTTCAGGCTCTAGCAACTCTGGTTGGTTGTAACCCTCTTGCGCCAGATTGGAAATAATAGTGTTGAGGTCAATAGGGTGTTCCTTATCTCTGTAGACTTGCTTCTGGTCATCACTATTGAGTTGTCCCACCCATCGGCGTAGGCGATCATGAAAGGAAGTCCCCAAAAGTGCTTCGCGCCACTGTTGAAGCATAGCAACTTCCTCTTGTGCTAGTACCTTCGCTCCATACTCTGTAGCATGACTTAGTAGATCAATTAGCGGTTTCTTTTGTGAGGTTAAGCGGGGATGACCTAGCAACCCTTCAACCCGCTTCAGAACATCATTTTTCAGGGGTGTCCCAAGTAAATGGGGACTTGTACTTATAAATGTGATAATAGCCTCTTGTTCCACACGTTCATCGGGATCACTTAAAACTTGATCTAGCAAGGTCAGCGCAGACCGATAGCTGTTCCAGATGTCCTTCCATAATAGAGGTTGCCAACGCTCAGACAAATGTCCTCCGGGGCCGTCACCATAACCGCTGGATTCGTATGGAGACAGCGCTGCGTGAATGGCTTTTACGCCGAGAAGTCGGGTTTCTACGCTGTTAGAGGCTAAAAGTGCTTCTTTGATAAGCGAATGACGTTCTGATGCAGGAATTGGACTGAGGCCAAGCCGGGTGTAGAAAACTTCGCGCCAAATTCCTATCGCATTATTGTCCCAACTCCCATCTTCAGTAGCAACTAGTTTGAGAAGGATACGAGCAGCTTTGTAAAACGTCTCATTGCGTCTAAGTAAGCCTTGAAGGGCAGAAATGATATTGCTTCGCCCTTTCTTAAATTCTAGCAATCGCTCATGCGAAACTGTCCTAAAAATGCGTTCTAGCGCATTGATACAAGCGACAGGGGAGGCGTTAGCTAAGATGTTGAACAGATTGGCATTATCGGCATTATCCAGTGCCTCAATATTGGCTAATGTGCCATTTCGCCCGAATAGCTGTTCAGTGATTGGGATAGCAAGTTGTTCATTACCTATATCGCCTAAGCGCTTCAGAATCCGAGACCGCGCACTTGGCGAAGGCAATTGCGTGAGTAAAGTTGAAATGATATCACTGCCCCGTGCTTCCCATACTTCTTGTGCGAACCAAATGCCAAGCAGTGATGGTGTTACATACCGATAACGTCCACGCTTAATGACGAGACCGCGTTTTTGCATTTGATTAGCCAAAAGTTTGAGTTTTCCGAAGTCTATATTCAGAAATGTGGCGACAGCCCGACCTTCATCTGCTACGTCATCATCTAAGCCAATAAAGCGCAGTAAGGAAAGCGCACTCATAGCATCCCGTTCGTCTTGTGTTCGGCACAATAGATTCAGAAGGCGCTTAATATTAGATAATTTCATTAGTGCGGAGATTGTATCTGCATCTCGGTTATGACTAATTGACTCCGTGAGAGCGATAGCCAATTTGACAGAACTACCAACTGTACGCGCAACATAGTCCTGTAGCTCAAAATGTAATGATGGATCAGCCAATTGAATGACGCGGCGAATGGCTGTAGGATTTAGATTATCTATTGAAAGAAGTACCGCACCTGCTTCACGCTCTACTGTGTTCTTAAACTCTCCTAAGCCAATTGTGATGAGGATGGCACGCTCGTTGCAATGATAAGCACTGTTCCTCAGCCTTGTGTAATCGTCTTCATTGCATTCATCCACGACTAGGATCAACCGATCAACTGAAGATCGTGTCTCAACAAAACGGAAGAAGTTGGCTGGCACAGCATCAGGGCTTGAAGCGTAAAAGGTTATGTCAGTAGCGTTGGCTGCGCGAATAGCTTCTAATATAAGTCGTGTTTTTCCAATGCCATTAGCCCCAGTTAACCGAATAGAGGTTGTCTCAGACGGTGCTTCCAATATGTGTTTAATACCGTCTATGACATTGGTTCTACTCTCATTAAATTGAAAATCAATGTTCGTGCCAGATTGAGGTAGCCTATTCCACTCATCAAAGGTATGAAACTCATCTGATACCTCAAAACCTAGCAGTTTCCTAGCGATAATAGGGTAATCAGATACCCAATCAGCAATTTCTGCCGCCGTAAATAGTCTTCGTTTTGGTGTTTTCCTAACTTGAGTGAAGGCTTGGTCAAGTGCCGCTTCTCTGGAACGGCGCTTAGGTACAGTATAAGAGTGTCCTACCACGAAACAATAACTGCCATCATTCGCAATAGCATCTTGTATACCCGGCTTCTGCGATTCGTTCCTAATTGCCGCTGGGGTAATTTCTCCCGCCTTATATTGCCAGACACTCAGCCCCACAGGGATACGACAATCAACAGGCACATTGACTGTATGATTAATTTGTGCATCTATCCCATCATCCCCAACATTATCTTCACTCGTAATCTCCACTGAAGCCGTTGGAATGCTATATCGTTGGGCTTCCAGAAGGAGCAGTTTATTGAGTATCGGGCGAAGCTCATGGTTCGTAAGTCGGATGATGTCACGTTCGGTAACTTGGAACAAGTTTGGCATTCGGGGCATCCTATTGATGAGGCAGGGTAGGGCTTCGTGGCGTGCTAGAGTAGAGACGAAACAGTTAATCTTCAAAGGCTGATTTCAAGCGTTCGTAAGCGCCATCCTCCCACCATCTGAGCCAATCTATCTCATTAAATCGTGATGGTGGTTCACATTCGTCCAGCAGAATAGGGATGATGTAACGCTGTTCATCTGGCCTCAATAGGCGCTGCTCAAAGGCATATTTCATTTCATATTGGACGAACCCTGTTTTGGTACAGCTTGCTTGCGAAAGGAACATTAGTACGTAATCAGCGCTCTCAAGACCACGTTCAATTCGGGTTTTCCACATATCGCCAGGACGTATATCTTTTCGGTCAAGCCAAGTTAGAAAGCCATCTTGATAAAGCATGTCGCCAATAGCCATAACCTTTTTCTGGTCTTCACGGGCATAGGAAAGGAAGAGCAATTTGAGGGGAAGTGTGAGGACACCATCTTTGATCGGAAGGTTATAGCAGGTCTTCGGCTTTTGCTGTCCCGGAAGTTTGATCTCAACAGTAACAGTAGCAGGGTATGAGCCTACTTTTAGGTCAAGCCGAGTGTTCTTGGGTAATTCTTGGCCTCTTGCGGTTTTTGTGACTATGGTATGTAAATCGGTGTTCATATTCCCCCTTTAATGGCAGCCTTTAAGGTACTCGGCGCAGGAAAGGTTAGCCTGCCTAGCCTCTATATATGTTGTTTAATCAATTTACCCACGTAGATCATTGATAACACTACGTACATGAAAATAGGAGCAATTAGCACATATCCTCTTGCTCCCGCTCCATATAGAAGTACATAAACCAACAACACTGTGAACACATACCCTAGTAGAGTGATGATATATTTCATCTACTGATGCCCTCTGATTACTGAATGACCTTCACGTAATAGCCGGGATTGTTTTTAAGCGTAGAAGCTAAAAAGGGATTGGTTTTGAGGCGCTTCCATACATCTCTGAAGTTGGAGGACGAAATAGATTCCAGTGGCGGACAATGAGCAACCTTATGACGGGCATCACCGATTTGCCCAAAGCCGTGTATGTGCTGTCTCCCACAATAAGGGCATGGTTCTGTTTTGCACTCCTTCTGAGAGATGTTTCGTGCCAGCAGTACAGGCAACCCATTCAATATGTCCATTTTGTCCTCACATGCAATAATAACTTGCACTATAAGGAGCATAGGACAATTGTTCAGTTTGGTCAAGCCATTCAAGGGAGTAACCCATAGGGTTTGTAGACATTGAGTTAAAGCCCATTACGTTGTCTACTATGCCCGTTTGTAGATGCTTTCAGCAGCGATATTTCATGGCGTAACTGGCCTATCTCATTCACCAGATTGTTGTTGGTGAGGTTGTTCACTGTGGATGCGATTGTGTCCAGTTTTTGATCGTACTGGGTGTACTGGGATTGGCCTTGTAGGATTTGGTCTAGCTTTTGTTCCAAAGCGGACATCTGTTGCGTGATTTGCGTCTGGAAGGAAGTTTGTGCCGCTTGCAGCGCCTCAGCCTTAGTTAGTAGCTTTTGCTGACCTTCTGCCATCTCATCGCCGATAAAGCGATTGTAGATTCGGATGAAACCATTACTGCTGACGCTTAATCCAAGCACAAACCAAAAGTTACTAGCAATTGGATTTGGGGTATTTGGACTTACCCAATAAGCGATAACAATACCTTGAACCACCCAAGCTACATCGGCAGCCACAGCCAATGATGCAATCCTAAGTCTTTCACGCAAAGGCTTATGCATCTCCAACCTCTATTCGTGATGAAGTGAACACTACGATAAATCACATTATGTGGGCATTGGACAAGTGGGTATCCCCCAGAGGGTGGGGGGTTACTAGCAGTGTTTTTAGTTCAGAATCGGAAATAATATTCCACGAACTAAAGTTCTACCCATTTTCTAACCAAGTTCATACCCCATTGAAAGCAAATAGTCACCCGAAGGACGAACTTCTGTGCTAGTATGTTTGACGCATAACAAAAATCAAACGTTGCTTACGAGAATATTGCAGGTTTTTTGTGAACGCTTCCAAACAGCAAGACCTCCAGACGGTTATCGCTGCCATCCACAAAAAGTGGGGCGCAAATGCCATCAAAAAGGGTAGCGTTAACCAAACACCAGATCGGTTATCTACAGGCTTTTCCGGGCTGGATACCCTGTTGAGTGGTGGCATTATTCGGGGCGGCTTGACCGAAATCGTGGGTAAGCCGACTTCCGGTATGACTACACTAGCACTGAAGCTCATTACATCGGCTCAAGAAGTCAAAGATGGGGTCGTTTATTTGGACTTGGCATCAGCTTTTGACCCCGACTCGGCGACTTATTACGGGGTCAATTTAGCCGAGATGATACTTGTCCGAGATGGGTTTGAAAATGTGGCTGAACTTCTCTATGACATTGTTGTCAGTGGCATAGCGGGACTCGTTGTGTTCAACAGCCTGCCATTACTGTCTTCCGAGCAGCAGACCCTTTTAGCCCATGTTATCAACCGTGCCATCCCGACATTAACACAGAGCCGTTGCGCCCTAGTGCTGTTGTCCCTTGCTGTTCCCGCCAGACGCTCGTTTATTAGCCAATATGCAGACCTTAGATTGCATACCGCATTTGAGCGATGGTTGATAGAGGACGGGCAGGTACAAGGCTATCAAACTGTCGTAACGGTTCTCAAATATAAGGGAGGGAATGAAGGGCGCAAAGCTCCCCTTCGGATCATGTTTGACGACAAAATGGCGGAGGCGGACACATGATCGCCTGCCTGCTTATTCCTGATCTTGTGGCGCACATCCAACATCAAGACTCAGATCATGATGGAAAACCTATTATCCTAACGACTATAGCAGGGAAGGTTCAGGCCGCATCATTTGCTGCTGTCCAAGTGGGTGTGCGGGCAGGGATGGGCAAGAATCAAGCCCAAACTCTTTGTCCGAATGCCGTCTTTTTGCCGCTTCAAGATAAACCGTACATTGAAGCGACTGAAGCCATTGGCGATGCACTGTTAGACTTTACCAACAAAATAGAGATCATTTCTGGCTTCTGGAAGCCACCTAAAAAGAAGCCAACGACACCTGCCTATCCATCGGGGGCAATTTATTACCTTGATCTGGGCAAGCTCAAGCAGGCAGAGGCTCTGACCCTAGCCGAGCAATTGCAGCAGGAGTTGATGACGCAGTTTGGCATCACAGCTTGTATGGGTCTCGCCAGTAGCAAGTTTACAGCCGCCGCTGCTGTGCGGTTTGCAACCCCAGATGCCCCGAAATTGATCCGGTTGGGGTTTGAACGACAGTTTTTATCCCGGTTGCCAGTGAGCTTATTGTCGCTCAACAAGGATATGAGCCGTCGTTTGTACCTGCTCGGTATCCATACGTTGGGCGCTTTTGCAAGGCTTCCCAAAGATGTTGTGCTGAACCAATTTGGTAAAGACGCACCTTTTCTGCATCAGTTGGCTCAGGGCAAAGACACAAGGGCGGTTGCTGTCCGCGTGGTAAAACCGCAGGAAAGCATCCATAAACTCTTGGATGGGCCAGTAGAAGATCAAACGGTGTTGGATGCACTGTTTCAGATGATCGGTTGTGAAGCTGCCGAACGCCTCAACAGCCGCAATATGACCACCCAGAAGCTCGGCCTGCAACTGGTATTGGACAATGGCAAAACGATCAAAGCCGAGCGTGTTCTACGAGAGGCAACATCTAATGCCAAACTGATCAGCCGAACCCTCATGCGGTTGATTACCTCCGTTGAATTATCGGTGGGTGTCGTAGAAGTTCTTGTCACGGTGTCAGAACTAACAACGCCCGTGATGCAGCAGCTTGACCTGTTTGGTACACCTTCGCTCGGTCAGAACCGCTTGTCTGATCTCCTAGAAAACCTGACTGCGCGTTTTGGAGATGAGAGCTTTTATCAGGTGATCCCTCTTGAAACCGACCATTGGCTGCCGGAGCGCCGCTATGCCTTTGAGAAGGCGGACGTGGCATGACCTATTTTTGGCAGAAAGGCTATCCCATTGTCGTTCAAACGGATCGGGAAGGATGCCCTCATTCTGTCCAGTGGGATTGGTTTTCAGGGAAACAGCCGATCTCTGAAATTAGGGAGCAGTGGGTTCTGTCTGATCCTTGGGAAGAGCAATGGCGGGATTACTACTGGATTATCACCGAGACCGGGATTGCCCTCATCATTTTTCTCAACCGCGTAACCCAACAGTGGTTCATCCAATGGGTGTTTGATTGATGCTGCCTTACGCCGAACTCAAAGCCCATTCCTGTTTTAGCTTACTCAGGGCGACGGATACCCCCAAAGACTTGGTTCGGTGTGCGGTTGAAGCCGAGCTACAGGCGATAGCACTGACGGACGACGCGGCGGTGTATGGTGTCATTCCGTTTATCCAAGCGGCTCAGAAGGCGGATATCCAGCCCATCATCGGCTGTGACATGATATTAGAAGGTGGTTATCGCCTGACCCTACTCGTGGAAAATGAGGCGGGTTGGCGTAATCTCTGTTATCTGATTTCGGTGGCTCGGCACAACGCTAAAAAGGGATATGCTGAACTTCCAATCAAGGAACTGGAAACCCATACGAAGGGGTTAATTGCCTTATCGGGTTATCGGCAAGGCGAGATCGGGCTGGCGATTCGGCAAAAACGTTATAGAGATGCCCTCAGCGCTGCCAAACGCTATTTGGGCTGGTTCGGTCAGAGTAATTTCTGGATTGAGCTTCAGAACCATTTGCTTCCTCACGAGAATGCCTTTATCCGCAATGCAATAACCTTGGCGGAGTATCTCAAGATAGGCTATGTTGCCACCAATAACGTGCATTATGCGACCCCTGATAAACAACCTCTCCAAGACATCATGACTTGCATCCGCCATAACACGACCATTGAGGCCAGCCGCCGACTTCGCTTGCCGAATGACCAGTATTATCTGAAATCACCCCACGAGATGTTACGGTTGTTTGCCGATATCCCCGATGCTCTGACTAATACCCTAACCATCGCCGAGCGCTGCCGTTTTGAATTGCAGTACGGTTTGCAGGATTTACCCGTTTACCCGACAGTGGATCAGCAATCCACCCATGACTACCTGCGGTATTTGTGTGAAAACGCACTTGGCACTTTCACGCGGAGTGATATGCCAAAGGCGATCCTTCTGATGCAGCATGAACTGAGGGTCATTGAGCAAAGTGGGCTATCCAACTATTTCTTGATCGTGGCGGATATGGTTCGTTTCGCCCGTGAGAAGGGAATATTGTGTCAAGGACGGGGTTCAGCCGCGAATTCACTGGTGTCCTTCCTGTTGGGGATCAGTCCGGTTGACCCCCTGAAGCATAATCTCGTTTTTGAACGTTTCTTATCCGAAGAACGGGTTAGCGTCCCTGACATTGACATTGACTTCCAAGCCAACCGCCGTGAGGAGGTCATCCAATATGTTTACAATAAGTATGGCACAGCACACACGGCGATGGCTGCCACCTTCATCACCTACAAGCGGCGATTAGCGATCAAAGATGTTGGGAAAGCGCTGGGCATCCCGCAAAACATCTTAGGGGATGTCGCCTTAGCCAGTGACCGGGATGAGGCAATTCCCATTACATCGGCTCAAATTGAACGGTTGGCGAACCTCTGTGAACAAATACGGGATTTGCCGCGCCATTTGGGTATTCATAATGGCGGCATGATTATTACGGGTTCACCCCTTTATCAACGGCTTCCGACTGAACCCGCTACCATGCCGGATCGGGTTGTCGTCCAGTGGGACAAAGATATGTTGGAGACAGCCGGGATTGTCAAAATTGATATCTTAGGGCTTCGGATGCTATCGGCTATCGGTGAAGCTGTCACCCTTGTGGAGCAGACAACCGGAAAACGCCCCGAACTGTCGCAATTGGGCTTTGATGACCCGAACCTTTTCCAGATGATGAGCAAAGGGGATACGATTGGCGTATTCCAAGTGGAGAGCCGCGCCCAAGCCCAAACCCTTCCCCGGTTGAAACCCCAAATCTACAATGACCTGATTGTGAGCATTTCGCTGATCCGCCCCGGCCCGGTTCAGGGAAATATGGTGCATCCCTATTTGCGCCGCCGTGCTGGGGTGGAAACCGTGAGTTATCCTCATCCACTGCTAGAGTCTGCACTTGAGGAAACATTGGGCATCATCCTTTTTCAGGAACAGGTGATTAAGGTCGCCCGCGATTTGGCAGGATTTACAGCCGGGAAGGGTGAACTGCTCAGGCGGGCATTAGGCGGCAAGCGGCCTGAAAAGGATGTGGAAAAACTGCGCGAGACCTTTATGGATGGCGCAGTGCAAAAGGATGTGCCCGTAGAGATTGCCGAGCAGGTCTTTGACAGCCTTAAAGCCTTTGGTGGGTACTCGTTTCCGAAAAGCCACGCGGCTGCCTTTGCCGTGCTGGTTTATCAAAGTGCATGGCTAAAACATTATTGGCCTGCTCAACTCGGTGCATCCCTCCTCAACGCACAGCCGATGGGATTCTGGACACCTGCGGTTATTGCCAATGATTTGCGGCGGCATGGTATCCCGATTAAACGGGTTGATGTCCATTTGAGCGGTGGAAACTGTAGAGTTGAAGACAATGCAGTCAGGGTTGGATTTCGCTATGTTGCTGGCATGGGAGATAAAACCGTCGCCAAGATTGAAGCGGCTCAACAAAATGGGGCATTCCGTGATCTGGCTGATTTCTGTCGGCGGGTGAAACTTCCACGAAGGATAACTGAAAACCTGATTTCAGTCGGTGCATTTGATGGATGGGGGATAGATCGTCGTAAGCTCATCTTAGAGCTGGGGCGCATAGGCAATTACGATGGCGGGTTGGGGTTGATCTTCCCGGAGAGTGAAGTCCGACTTGCACCACTCTCTGATGTTGAGCTTCTCGTGATGGAAACCCAAATCATGGGACTTACCACTGGCGACCACATCATGAGTTTCTATTTAGACTGGATGCGGAAGCGCCGGATGCTCGGAAGTCAAGCCATCAACACCCAAAAGGATGGGGATTTTGTGCGGGTCGCGGGGGCAACGGTGATGCACCAAGCACCACCCACCGCAAAGGGTTATCATTTCATCACCCTAGAGGATGAAGACGGCATGATAAATGTGATTGTGCGTCCAAGTGTGTATAAGCAGTTCAAGTATGTACTGCGTCACGCACCACTGCTCTGGATAAAGGGGAAGTTGCAACGCGAAGGCGATGTAACCAATGTGTTATGCGAGCAGGCGGGTAATCTGCCGGCCCTAAAAGGGTAATTTCCCCATTGAGGATTCTTATCCCGAATAATGCGATGCAATTGAATCGCTGTATAAACGCAATAGTTCAATAGCGGTTTCTTTTGCTTGTATTGTAGGTAGGCGGCTAAAATGTTCCAACAACGCGGCATCAAAATCGTGATCAGTCAAAGCTGTTTCAAAGAAATAGAGGACTGAAACCTCTAAAGCCTTCGCAAAAATCGGTAAATCCACAGCCGATAAACGTCTTTTCCCCGCCTCATACTCAGAGATTGAACGTTGATCGCGCTCAGTCCGATCAGCCAACGTTTCTTGCGTCATCCGCAGTTGCTCTCGGCGTGTTTTAATTCGCAGTCCTAAGTCCGTTGAGTCCAATTGCCAATATCCAACAAATACTATGGGAATATTGCAATTGTAGAAACCTCACGCTAGAATGTTTATTCGTGATAAACAATATTGGCATTGTATTACTTCGGTAAAATGCCGAACTCATAGTAGCTGCCACATAAATCATCGTAGCCTTGCATCGGAGTGGCGCGGATAAGCATGATTTCGCTTATTTAGCATTACAAAAAGGAGTCTGCGATGATTGACGAAGATTTTGGGTGGAACATTGACGAGCCGCTTGAGGATGACGAAGGTATCCCCTCCAAGTGGGAGTTAAGGCGATTGTTTCCCGGTCTTACCCCACAGGATGCTGAAGAAATAACCTACTTTGCCCATCAAATCGGCGGTGAATATCCAGAAGAAAAACGGCTTGTCAACCAAGCCATACGAATCATTCAAGGCGAAATGTGGACTTGGCGACAACTCCGTTGGCGGTGGGTTATTGACGCACTCGCTCGGCTCGTGGCGAAGTCCAAAGAGCGCTATCAGGCTGTGGTTAAGTTAAACGAAAGACTAGACATTCTTGACCAGCAGGTCATGATTCTCCAAGATCGGTTGGAAAGGTATTACGATGCGTCCCAGTTACCACATGATGATGGTACTTCTGGTATCTCTCCACAATCGCCTAAGACAAACGGCAATCAGGGGAGCTAACGCGAATGTCTAAAGCCAAGTTTGACGCAGCCAAACAACTCATCCAAGAGAAGCAGTATGATGAGGCCAGAGCCGTCCTTAAAACGATTGACCACCCTACAGCGCGTCAATGGGAGGTAAAACTCAACACCATTGCTCCCGCTTCTATAGCACAGCCCATTAAGCGCAAGTGGACACCTAAGAAGGTTCTGCTTTTGGCTGTGCTGGCTATCCCCACAACCTGTATCCTGCTTGCTGTCCTCACGGCGATCACTGGAAACTCGCAGCGGCAGGCGGTCAGCAAATCGGCGGCGGAACTGTCGGCAGGCATGACCCAAAACTGCGATGTCGCCTTTAGCTCAGACAATGCCAAGTTGTCTGCCTGCCGGGATGCCGCCAAAGAGTTTGAGACCTGTAGCAATCGGGGTGGCACATATGATTTTATCAAGCTGTGCCTTAGCCAGCATCAGACTATGATTTGTACGATCATTCACGGTGCTGACAAAGCAGGAGTGGATGCGTGTGTGGCTGAGGACAAAACGACACCTGCACCAGGTTCATAAAGCAGTCGTAGATTAGGCAAATGGGGGAGGTTGGTCTTGCTTCTCCCTTCCTTACCATGAAGATTTGCCGGATAGCTTGGAATCTCATTTTAAGAGTGACATTGACACGGTGTCAGAGATCGGATTGCTATGCCTCACTGTCGGAGCATTTTCCCGGCTTGATAGTAGAAATATAGCTGGTTGCTTTGAATGGTTTGGTTTTCCTTATTCCATTCATGGACACTTCTCAAAGCAGTTGTTGATGCGCCCGCTGCTAATCCGAGTCCGCCTGCTACGATACTTGGCAACTGGCTGGCTTGTGCCAGCAATAGAGCTAACGCTGAAGCCGATGCAGGTACAACCGATTTATCTACTAAATCAGGAATTAACCTGAAGAGTAGTCTGTTTGATTTGACGGCATCCTCAATGTCTAATACGGCTGGCTCAACATGCTCCCTAAACACCCTTTCAGCATCTTTAGGAAACTCTTTGTCCCATGAGGCAGATTGAACGTCCGCTGAGAACTTAATGATTGCTGCCCGAAAACGAACCAGCGGGTTTTCAAGCTCTCTTCTTATATCAATGACCTGATCTACAGGAGCATCATCAAACAAAGGAAGGCGACGTAACAAATCGGAAGATAAGGCAATCTGTTTTGCCCTATTCATGGAAGTATCACTAGGTGCTATTATTCCTTCACGGACTGCCGAATCTATCAAACCACCCGTAAAATCGTCAAACAATGGATAGGTTTCGCCAGATAAGACTGCTTCACTAACACGATCAAAATACTCCTGTGCCAAATCTTTTGTATCTGTAGCCTGTAAGACTTGTATATCCACCAATCCAGTGTCAAAAGCAGTAGATAGATGATTGAGACCTGCATCAATTAGCATCGTTTCAAAGTATTTACGAGCATCAACCTCAAACTGGCGAATGTAGGCTTGTAGGCGTTTTAGGGCAATTAGCTCCTGCCCACTTCTACGCTTTTTACTCATTAGATTTGCTATGGTAGATAGCGCACGATTTAGCTCAGGGTTATTCATGCCTTGTGCAAAGGCTGTAACCATTTCTTGTCCTGACAGTTGCCCGAACTGAAGTAGTTTGATGAGGAATGAAGAAGAGGCACTGCAATAGGTTACTTTGTCTGCGTACAGAAGCGCCGCCTTTAGTAACTGTAGCTCTCCCGTAATACTTACACCTGCTTGATTGTTTGGCGTTGCGGCAACTGTAATATGGAAAGGTCGGTTATTTTCGTTCGGGGGCATGATGAGTACTCTTCAATTATCCATTACCTATTTTTGTCCAAAACAGCTTGTGGTTAATCTCATGGAAGCTGCGGGAATTGACAGCGTAGGCTTTGGAGGCCGAAAAGACATAAAGGCGCTCATCCCGTTCCCGCTTCAAGTAGGCAGCCACATCCTTGAGCAGGTAGTTATCACGGGGTTCAAAACTGCCTTTGACTTCCACCCATGTTTTCAGGTCGGGTAGGTAGAAGTCTACCAAATAATTCCCATCGCCCAAGCGCTCCGATTCGTAGACCCATCGGATGCCCATTTCCTCCAATTGAGTAGCAAACCGAATTTCAAGCTGTGATCGGAAATGAATGCCCTTAAAAATGCCCGGAACAGCCCCTACACGCCGTCCTGCGCCTGTTGTCGGTATCGGTTTAGCTTCTGTGGATGGTATCGCTGGTTGGGCGGATTGCTGCGCTAATAGACGGGCTTCACGCTTGGCTTTACGCCTTTGCTCTGCCATGTAGCGGCTGATTTTCTTATTGGCTTTCGTCACAGCGGCTTTGTCTCGCCAATAGGGGTGAAAGCCTGCAAATGACCATAAAGCAGGTTTGGTCTCATTCTGCTCCACTAACATGGTATCAACATCAGCGTTCAGCAGGGATAAGCACAGTTCCGCCAAGCTGCTCATCGTATCTAAATAGGGTTGCTGGTCGGGTTGGACACGGTTGATGTACTGCGGCTGGATAAGATATCCTTGCACCCCTCCGCCCCCTTTGCGGCTACTAGGGACAGCGAACACAAAAGGACTCTTAATCGGAGCAATTACCTTAATTTGGGCATACTCAAACTTGATACGTTTGCGCCGCTGAAAACGCACTATGGTGTCCCGAAATGAGCTGTTTACTCTTACGCCTTCATCATGCGTTAGCTTGACAGGATGGAGCTTCAATCCCAACTCACGGCATGAGATATGCAGAACAGCATGAGTGAGCGATCCGATGTATGTTGCAAGCGCTAGAACGCGTTCCCGACAATCGGGCAGTTGCAAGGCGGCATCGGGAAGCTGAAAATAGCTATTGATACCATCGTTTTTCAAAGCCTCTGGTTCGGCTGAGTCAGAGAAGGTGAATGTCAGTTTCATGATTAATTACCCCTCAGTTATCCATTTTATACTTCTGGTCTAAAGGGTTTATAGAATGATGAGAAATCAGGTATCCGTCGTGATTGAGGTGACAGGTATTGTTTTCTGTCTTCAATTGCCTGTTGATACCTCTTGAGTAACTCTTCAAAGTCAGTTCCATAAAAAGGCTCAACGTTTATCAAGCCCCATTTGTCTCCTAAGCCGCTTGCTTTGCCTAGATATTGAGCGATGTAATCCCACGAGCGGTTTCTGAGAAAGGTTTCATGATTGGGCATCCATTTTGTATCCCCTTCGCGTTCAGGTGATGCGAGATACGCCAAATTCAACATCAATTCATAAAGATCAAAGACTTGGTTATAACGCTCATCGGAAGCTATTAGAGGTGATTGAAACACAGTACGCAGAACAGGATTTAACTGTTTTCCAAGCGATAAAATTTGACCACCATCAGGGGGATATTGTCTGTAGGTCTCCTCAAAAAGACGCACAAGAAAGCTAGGATAATCATCGTGACTTCGCTTACTGACAAAGGGGTCTGAAAGGGTGGCTTGTAAATACTGCCACCGACCTCTTTCTACAGCCGCAATTCCAGCGGTATAGATCAGAAGCAATATAGGTAGACGCTCCGATGCGAAATAAATCTGAGATGCGGGGCCTTCCATCCAACGGCTTATGGTCAGAGCAAGAACTGAGTCCAAAATCCCTTGTCCATTCCAAGTGAGCGTTGCAACCATGTGAAGTGGAGTCTCTAAGACCTCAAAATACTTTTTGGATGCAATTTGTACGCAGTCTACAATCTGATTCCAGTCAGGACATAGTGAGCGGATTTGCTCCTTAAATTCGGGGTTGTTAAACCTTTGATAGGCTTCCTCAAGTTCAGTATTCAGCAGAGTTTCTAGGCTAATCAGGTCATTTGCCGACAATAGCCGTCTAACCCGTTCCGCCGCAACCATAGGCGATATTTCATGGATTGAGTCAAGTGATTTAAGTGCCATGACGTTTTGCTCCAATTCATCAAAGAATGCGTCTGCCCCCATAGTGTCAATCTGCTCTGCACCGCGACTATCTCTAATAGCTATGGCTTCTGGTTTCATATCCCCTTGATAGGTAATCCAGTGGGTGGAATAAGGACTTTGGGGCGCACGGGCGAAAGCTGATTGCAAAGCTGTATCGCTCTCAGCCGACCAACCGCAAATGATTAACCCCCATTCACTCAGCACTTTATCCAGCAACTTGTTAATGGCAGGGTCATATTCATTAAGTTCGTCTGCCGTATTGAGAATGCCAATATCCTGATAGTCCCCATGCAGTTTGATGATGGTCACAGGCAGATGTTGAAGCGGGGCAGAGTTGGCGGCATCCTGTGGTGTCCGTATGACGAGTGGAGAAATCCCCTGAGCCTCTAATGCCTGTTCCAACAGCCGATCAAAATTGGTGGTTAAGACCACTTGGATGTAACCCTCTTTGATAAGCCTAGCAACAGCCTGATGAGCGCGGGTTGGTGCTTTAACTTCAGCTTCATCACCTAGTTGGCGTTCAAAGTATGGGCGAATGAGGTTGCTGCGATCAGCCGGATTACGCCCTAGACGTTCAATGACGCTCCCATAAGTTGGCTTTTCGCTGAAGTGCTTTTCGTACCATTCATTAGGCTGCCCAAGAATTGCCGCTTTTTTGAGATGGGCTATTTTACCGATCAATTTATCCATAAGCTGCTGGCCTGTTGGAATTCTAGCGGCATGGGATATGCCTGACCCTAGTAGAAGGGCATAGACTTTGGGGGCGCTGTAAACTTCGGATGCGACCCGAAGTATTCTGTCATCCATATTTATCTTTACTCCTGCACATGCAGGTTAAGGGCTTGAGCGATTTTGGCGATGCAAGTCTTGGGTTTCTTGCGGCGGATACGGTGGTATGTAGCTTCTAGGTCATCCGGGGCAAGGCGATACACCCACAGGATTTGGCGCTGCACCACATAGGGGATGTCAAAGGGTTCAAAATCAATCTCCTGCCCGATGAGCAGACTGAGTAGTTTGTGGCGGACGATAACGTTCAAACGCACCTCCCATTATTCGGCAACATTACTATAGAAGATTATACTTGATCTGAAACAAATGGGCTATTAGGAACGCTGCTGAACCCCGTATCAGTACGGTCTTATGTCAATGTGTTTTTAATGTAAATTGATGCGTTTTTCGTGATATACTTTGGGTATGTAAATAGTCATTTTCGTACATCATTTGGAGTTGCCAGCAATGTCCACTCTCAGCCTCATCACCCTTCCAGAATCCGATCTCGCTCCATCAGCGGATTACGATCAGTTCCAGAGTTTGGTGAATGCCACCTTAAAGACCATCGCCGCTACCAGCAAACGGGTCTATCTCCAAACCTATAAACTATGGACAGGGTGGTGCGCCAACAACCAGATCAACCCCCTTGATTTGACCTTCAGTTCAGTCGCCGCTTTCTTGGAGCAGCAGTCCATCAGTAAAGCCACCCGCCAACGGCAATTGTCAGCCCTGCGTAAGCTGGCGGAAATGCTGTCCATTCTGGATTACGCTAACCCCGCTAGAAATGCCGCCTACATGAGCCTGAAGAAACTCAAGGTGGGCTATATGGAGGGCAACGGGGTGGAAAGAGATCGCCACGCCCTCAGTCCTGCCCAAGCGGATAAAGTGTTGCGCGTTTGGGATGGCAACCGAAAGGTAGATCGTCGTAATCGGGCAATCGTCGCCTTGCTGTTCATGACTGGGCTGCGCCGAAGTGAGGTGACTGCCCTGAAGTGGTCGGATATCAATTTGGATGATGCCATCCTCAAGGTGCGACACGGCAAGGGGGATGTGGAACGGGATGCAGCCATTGCTGGCGAGACGGCATTGGCAGCCCTCCGTGACTGGCAAACGGTTCTTGGTGCAGACCGCATGTATGTGTTCCCATCCCTGCTGAAGGGTGACAAGATCGGGACTGATGAGCCAACAGACGATCAAACCGTTTATCGCGTGGTGAAGGCCACTGAAAAGCAGAGCAGCGTGAAGTTTTCGCCCCACACTGCTCGCCGAACCTTCATCACCGAAGCCCTGACCAACCATACCCCTCTAGCCGACGTGCAAGCACAGGCCGGACACAAGCAGGAAGCGACCACGCTCCGCTACGCCCGACCCGTAGAGGCCAAAGCACGGCGCTCCCTGCTACGACTGCGCTATGGGTAGAGGCTGGCACGGTGTCAAATGGGAACTGGCGCGAGTTGGGGACATTTTCACCCCCTGCCCGTGAGTGTACAGGCCAAGCGCCCTCCGCCCACCTGCCGCCGCGCCCGTTCCAGAGCGGGGCAAGCGTGAAAACGCCAGCGATACGGCAGAGGCGACAAATAATCAGGACGGACTAACTGAATGGGCTGCGACATCAAAGTGCCGAGTCTCCGACTTTTCCGACTCATCCCGTAAAGTTTCTATAAGTAAAAGGTATATAGAAAACTTTAGGGAATCTGGCGGCATTCTCGGAGACTCGGTAGCTACCCCGTCCGGTTAGGGTGGAGTCGGGTCACTGGCGTTGGCCTGCGGGTGGACGATGACTCCCAAGACCCCAGCTTGCTTTCCCTGCACGGTGGTTTGGGTCACACCCGCTAGGTTATGCAAGCGGTTGTAGAAGATACGACGGCTCAAGGGGCGGAGGTGGTTGCTCTGGCAATAGGTGTTGAAATCCTTGAAGAAGAAACTGGATTCCACTGGCGCGGGGTTAGACACGAACACTAGCCGTTCTTCCTGCCACATGGCGAAGACATCCAAATCCTCTTGATAGTCGTGTGTCGCTTTCTGTATCACTTCAGGAACGGTCAGTTTTTCCTCCTGCCAGAGCAAACAACCGTAGACGATGCTGGCAAGGATTCCTGACATTTCCGTGTCCCAGATGATTTGGTCAAGCCCCTCAACGATGTCTTCAGGCTTGATCTCGTTTTCAAACGGAATCAGCTTGATACGTTCCCATACGGCATCATCATCCGCTGGAATATCGGGGAGGTGGTTGGTGGCTAACCACAGTTTGAAGGTGACATCAAAGGCGAAGGGTGTGCCATAGGATGCTCTTGTATTGATGGTAGAACGTCCACTCAGCCGTTTGATAAGGGCGGAGTCCAACCGCTGCTGTTCTCGGCTTTCATCGGCATAGACCATTCGCGCACCTGCCAATTCAGCTAGAAAGTCATTGGCGGCATTGGGATTCTGATGGGTATCTGACCGATACGCGAAGGTTTCAAAAGGCGTGTTTTTAGCATAACCTTCGGTATCCTGCCCCGATGACTTCCCTAATACCCGTGCCACCATTTCAATAAACAAGGTTTTGCCCGTGTTCTTTGGGCCTTGAATGAGGATGATGCACTTATGGCGGTTATCGGCAGTGGCAGTGTAGCCTAACAGCTTGATGATGTAGCGAACAACATCCATATCTCCCTGCTGAGAGTTCTTGAGAAACGCATACCAACGCGGACAAATCATAGCCATCCCTTCAATGCCCTGCTCTTGGAGGAGTTTCAAATCCTCTGGTCTGAATTCAATGGGCGTGATTTGGGTCAGTAAATCAGTGGGGTTATGGGGCAAGAGTTCGCCTGTATGCAAGTCAATTGTGCCGTTGGCGCAGTTGAGCAAGAAAGGATTGGTGTTTAATCGTCCGATACCAATGGCGATATCCGGCTCGCTTTTTGCCAACTCAATCATGGCGCGGAGACGATTGACATTCTGGCTGGTGGCGTAGAACTTGCCGAGTTTTGCCCGATAATCCCCATCCTCCACCAGCTTGGTTTCTTCCAGAATGGCCTCCGTTGTTTCTTTTGCCAAGCGTGTGATGCCCTCAGTGGTATCGTTTGCCCACCGTGTACCATCGTAAATCAGCCACCCTTTACGGTGAGACAAATAGCGCATTTTGTGACCATAGCGCTCGGCTAAACGGCGACCATTGCCCACATCGGTCAGTGGGATACGTTCTGACAATTTGTTACGGGCTGCTTCCCGATTCTCCTGAATGGTGGAGTCAGGTCGCGGAGGTGGAAGTGGAATCGGTGGGGATGCCAATCTGAGATCGTACTTGTGTGTGTTCATGTTCGGCGTTGCTCCATTGGTTGATGTTGGATTGCGATGGGGAGAAGATTGCTCACGGTAGTCGTTCCAGTCCAAGCCAAGCTGTTTGCCCGTTTCAATGGCTATCCACGTTTCACCACACTTCAAGCAATGGAAAATGTGCTTGTCGTGATTCCAGCTTGCTGCTGGATTTGAAGCATCGTGTTCATGGTGATGAAAGATGCACGGGATATTCTGACTCCACCCATCACGTTTTCGCTCGGCCTTTAATGCGTTCACAATGGCATCAAGAAAGGCTTGAGGTAGTTTATGGTTGGATGAATCGGATTTCAGTCTATCAGGTGCATCGTCCGTATCCTGATCGGGTATATCGTCAAGGCTGAAACCCAATTGATCGGGGAGAGTCAATTCGGGATGTGCGGGTTCAACAGGCAGCCAATGCTCTGAGTTTTGGGTCAGTGTTGTGAGCGTATCCGTGAATAGATCACGGTCAAAACCACAAGCTATCCAAAGATCATTCACATCGGCTTTGGCTGGTAGATGATCTGGCAGCCGGATAGCCACATACTTGATGCCTGTGGAGGCCAGCAATTGGGAGACTTTGCGGACTGAGTTACTACCCGTGTTGTCCTTATCAGGGATGTGGACGAGTTGGGTAACACCTAGTTCCTTCAACTGTGTTGCCAAATCGGAGGGTGGATTACCTTCCCCATTCAGATAACACAGAGCATTGTCTTGTCCAGCGCTTTTCATGGCGAGTACGGCGGGTTCGCCATTGACCAGATAGGCTATGCCACCTGCATCCTGAATACTTTCTTGGATTTCTGGCAGAAAGTAGAGGGATGGACAACCATTCTGTCTTGAAACCCAACGGTATTTGGGCTTTGCATCCCTATTGGCATTTTTCCACCGATAGACAGGTTGGCCTGTTTCGGGGTCGGTGAAAGGACTGCCATCTAGCCGATAAATCGGGTAGCGCCAGCCAAGTTGCTCACCGAGTTTATAGGGTTTCCATCCAGCTTGTGCAGCGGCATCCAAAATGCCTCTTTGGTAGAGGCGTAGAGTGGTTACTTCTGTGGGTTCAGGGTCGTTGTTCCCTGTCATTTCTGGGATAATAGTGTCAGTCATGTTACACGCTTTCTACATTGATAGGTGCGATATGCGAAGTTGACTTGATGTAACTAATGGTGTGATGACCATTAGCCGTGTGAAGCCGCCAAACTGAATGTAAGGGCGGTTTTTTATTTGGGTTGCTTGGCTACTGCGAACAGGAATACAAAGCGTCCCAAAGTTCACCAGCTATATCAAATGGTGGAGGACGGGGTGCTTGAGTTGTCAGAACGGCTAGGGGGCATGAATCAGCATACGCATTGTATGTGATGAAATGAGTGAGGTTGGGTAGGGATGGGGCTGGTGGCCCATCCAGTAAATCGTTCATTGCTGCTCCAAAATGAAAGTAGCAGCACACCCAAGCAGGAGGTATTTCCAGCCTATGGATGCACCGTGCTTCAATTCCGAAGCGTCACGATTACTGGGGGCTACTCAGGAGCGCACAGCGTTTTTGTGGACGCTTAGATTGTTTTCAGATCATCCCATCTTGCCAAAGGGTATAAAACAAAACTCCTCTAGGTGTAGGGCAGTGCAACCACGCAAAAGAGGATAAAATCCTCCCTAATCAATTTGCCCTAACGACTGAGGAGTCCGTTAGCAAGTATGGAATTGTCTACGTTCACCCTTTTGGTTGCGGCGATCAGTTAATGCGGGGCGAACATAGGGCATTATATCAGATAGAATTGATTTGACAAGTTGTTGAAGGTGCATAATTAATCCTGTGTAAATTGTTTATAGATCAATGTTACTGTCTAGCCTTTCAACAACATTCTTTCCTTGCGACACACACATACCCTATAGGGAATGAGAGCATTTGGACTTGCTGAATTCAGTCATGGGGTTGCCAAAGGCTCATAGGGTTATCCGACAAAATTACTGCGCTCCCCAGAATGAACCGAGTAGCCAGTTGAAGATGGAAAACGATACGCATCTTCATACTTTTGCGTACAGATTTGGTAAGGTTGTCAGATAAGGGGTGGCAGTGTAGACGGGTAGAGTGGTCGCATCTTTTATCCGGTAACAGTATCATAGTGGAAATAGCATCGTTCCACAGGCTGAACGAAGGTCTTTAGTAATGTGAGGTGAGTTATGGGCGAGATGGATGAACAAGACAAGGATGACCTAAGCGCAAGTCAATTATTGGGCAAACGCATCAAAGATGCTCGTACCCGCAAAGGATTGAGTCAAGCCCAATTAGGCAAGGATATAGGCAAAGATCAGCGAGCCATCTATGAGTACGAGTTGGGAACACGCAAACTGCCTGTCACCGACTTACCTAAGTTAGCTTCCTTGTTAGATGTGAATATCCTTTACTTCCTTGAGGATGGTATTACCCAAGATGATCTTGACCAACTACTTCTCACGGCATTTCATAATCTGAGTTCGGACAAAGCCAAACGCAAAGCGATAGCCATTGTCACTTTGCTCGGCAAAGAAGATGTTGATTTACCCCCGCGCCAAAACAGCTAGTTGATATCCTAACGAATTCACTTCATAATGTATAAATAACCACCTTTGACGCGAAAATCGCGTAACTGCTGGTTGTGGTTTCAATCTTCAATAGCCGACTCATAGGTCATTTGTGGCTGTTTTCGCCCCAAAAAGGCTTAAGGTTTTTCTTAACTGTTTGCGGATAGACGATATCCGCGCTACGAGAAACGGTGACAGAAAATTAACGCTTGAAGAATGAACATTCTATTGAATTTGGACTGAAACAGCCCAAATCATCAGATGAATTAAATTCTGGTCACTATATCACTTTTTAGCCAACTTGCAGGATTGCGATTTTCTGCAAGAATGACGCACATCAAGAGAGGCTTACTATGATTGAACCATCAAATTCACAGTCAAAAACGCGCCTAACAGCAACCGAGCTAAAAGGCGTTGAGGTACAGGTTGAATTAGAAGTAGAACAACTGCTTGGCGCACCCCCGACGTTGGAATCGTTGAAGTCAACTGGGTATCAGGAGGAGCGATGGCTAATCAATACACTCCGATTTATCCGGGGCGGTGGTCGTGCGCTTACATTGGTTATTGTTCAACTACTTCAAACAGCCTTTGCGCCAATTCTGGTTGTGTTTTTCGGCCTTTTGGAGTTTCAGCGGGTACAACATGGAGTACAGGCATTAGGACAAAGCCCGGATACCGCCCAATTGACGGCTTTGGCAGTCGTCAGCGCCAACATTATTCATCCGATTTACTCATTAGGCATGTTACGGGGGCAAACCCATTATGCGATCAGCCGCCGCACACTGAGCGGATATTTGAGCGGATTTTTACGATGGTTAATGGAAAAACCAACCTACCAAGAAGTGGACTGGCAATATAATCCTAGACTGAATGCCGCCGCGACGATTATAACGTGGACGACCATCATACTCGCTGTCTATGACTTACTTGAACCCCTTATTACAGCGGTTGTCACAGGTCGCACGACTAAACATCCAATCATTCTGATAATTGAATTTGTGATGGGCTTGGGACTTTCATTGGCTGGTGTGTTTTTCGTCCAAAGTGCTGCTCATAATTTGGGGACAGTCATGCTGTCAGAAGACCCTAAAACCCTTGTGGATATACTCGCCGCAAAAACAGAAGAGTACGAGCAAAAGAAGACTGCCATTTACGAACGGGTCTATGCCACGAGCATGGAAGCCAAGATTGCCGATAAGGAACGACAGAAAGCTGATAAAACAGCATTAGAAAGGGTTGAGGCCAGCCCACTCCCTTTATCCGACAACCTGATAATCTCGTCCAATGGGGCGAGTGGACACCCCTAAATCACTTTTCCAGCGAAAGGCAGAAAGAACGTGCCAAAAGGCCAAGGCCACGATCCAGAGTCAAAGTCTGTCCTATGTGTGGGAAGCACTACAAAGGTAAAAGAAAAACTAGGCTGTATTGCTCAGAAGGCTGTCGCAAACGTGCTTATAAGCGCCATAGAGTGACGCTAACTATAGGCTAGACCATTGAGGGAATTGGTGGAAAGTATATGACCCCTACACATGAAGCAGCATGGGACAAAGTAAAACGTGGTCAGGACTTGGAGATTGATGATTGTATTAACTTGATCTTGGATGTTGAAGGTGGGAATATTCAGGACAAGGTTACTTCATACAGAGCCATTGAGCTAATCAATAAAAGACTAGGGCCACTATTTGAGGGCGCAGCAAATGACAACGATGCTGTGTCCACATTAAAACCTCCCAATCGTAGGCTAGTGCAAGCAGCACAGGATTCAATTGCTGGATTTCGGTCAAGGCTTCTAAATCTCAGTATGAACCGTACTGTAGATAACGCTATCAGTAGTTGGGCAACCTATATTGAACGCTTAAAAGCTGCTGTTTACCGAAGAACACTTCCGCTAAAGCGTAAAGGGAAAAAAGCGAATGAAAGTTTTGATGATGTGTTCGCGGGGGTAGCCGAGTATCGGGAAAAAGCCATCAAGCTGAAAGCAGTTAAACTCTCCATGAGTCGGCATTTTCAAAATGTACTAAAAGAATTACGCGAAAAATGGAAGATTGAATCCAATTTTCAGTACGAACCGTCAGAATTGAGCTGGATTAAGCCGGAATCGGTACTCAGAAACTTAGCGATTAAGCGTGACCTTTCAGATCGTGAATGGCATCAACTTCAAGGAAACTTGAAGAGTAGGTTATTTACTGAACACTTTGATCTGATTTGGCCTCAAGATTATGGATTGGTCGTAGCAGCCTTGTGTTTTGGGCTTACACCTGACGACATCCTATCCAGTTGGCAAACAATTTGGCTGTTGGCACGACAAGAATCAGATTTATCATCGGATGTTTTTATCCGCATAGATGACTCCGAGAAGTTTGCTGCTGCCTTGTTGTCGCTTGCCTACCTAGCTGAAAATCCCTTTGCCATTTTTGGGAATCCAGAATCATTGGATGAGGATGCCCAAGCGAATACTAAGAACCTTCCACCGAATGTGCTGGCTTGGGTTGATTTTGCCACAGATTTTGCCAGAAAGGTTGTCGCATCGGTTTCTGGGGCTGATGAGGCCATTGAGCTAATGAGGGCATTACCTGATGATCCGTCCGTTAGTCAGCCTGAATTATGGCTACGCATTCATCCTGCTACGCAACTGCCTGATATTGAGCGATCTTGGGAAATAGTGGAACTCAAGAAGTTTTTGCTGTGGGGGGAAGAGCATAGAGATGGAAATAGGATAAGCCGAACTTGGAAGCGTGATTATGAACTGTACACCTTATATCAAGAACTTCATGACTATCCACAGGTGGTCAAAGAATATGATCGGCTTCACCCTAATAATCGGATAAACAAAGACCAAGATTACGATCCAATCCACCCTGACACTCTTGATATGGTCAAAAAAGCGATCAAATCCATTGTTAATCAGAAGCTAGGTAAAGGAAACTAAGTAGATTTCTTAGTTTCCTAGAACCCATACCTCTAAAGTCATATGCTGTGTACATCGCATAGAAAAACGGAGGCAGGAACAACATGGACGCTAACATCGCTAACTCTCAACTTCCAGATCAACCATCATTAGTACACCACAAGTATGTTCCTCCTCCGACCATAGTAATAGACCATTACGCAAAATTGATTTGGGATGAAAGGAATGAAGCACAACCGAGAACTACACGTCAGACAATGGATGACATGAGGGAATTTGCGGGTTTCATCACCATTATATCTAGGATGTATGTCAGCCAATTAAATAGCGGCATTACACGTCCTGTCAAAGATGTACTGATGTAATCCAACAATGCAAGTGAACCTAAACTACAACGAGTATCAAGAGGAGAATTCAAAATGCCAAAGTACAACAATACGCGAACCAATAAAGGAAATGTCGCCCTCTGTTATGTGCGATGGGCGACTGATAGTGGGTCTAGCGATAACAAACGTGAAGCGCAACGTAGTAATGTGGAAGCTATTTGTCAACAAAATAGATGGATACCAGAATGGTATGAGGACGGTTTTAAAAGCGGATTGAATAGAAAGAACCGACCTAATTGGCACAGATTGGAAAGTCGTCTTAGCGACTTAGATGTAGTTGCTTTAGTCGCCAATGATCTTTCACGCCTTAATCGTAATCCGGGACACAATACGAAATTACTTGAGCATCTAGGTGAAAGTGATGTCCAATTTGTATTGGCTAAATCAGGAACAGTAATAGACGCTGTTGCAGAACTGCGATTTAAGGCGGGTTTGTCAACTATTGTGAAGGAAATGAAATCATGAAATTCAAGTCAAATCCCTCAAAGAGTAACCCAACGGTAGCGCTGATCTATACACGTAGATCGCAAACCCGCGATGCTAATGACATGGACAGCCCAAAGCGTCAGCTTGAAAATTGCCTTGCCGTATGCCAAGCCAACGGTTGGATTCCCGAAATTTACGAGGATACTGAAGGCCATAAAAGTGGTACACAAGAGAAAAACCGACCCGGCTGGATGAGGCTAAAAAGTAGGCTAGGCGATTCAGACGTTGTTGCATTGATTGCCAATGATTTGTCTCGCCTCCATCGCAAAGGCTGGCGTATTGGTGACTTAATTGAAGAGACTGAAGCCCGTAATGTCAAACTGATGTTGGCTGCTCCCGGAAGACAATTTGATTTCTCCACACTTGGTGGGAAAATCATGGCAATGATAATTGCCATATTTGACGAATACTATGCAGCAGACATCTCAGCGCGTTCAAAGGACATGATATATACGCGCAAGAAAAAAGGTATCGGTGTGGGAAATCCGCCCTTCGGAACGACACGGGATAAAACTACGGGTAGACTAACTCCTTCAAAAATGGGGGCATGGCTAATGCCTGATAGCTCATTTTTAAAGGGAACTATCAATGAACCTCCCAACGAAGATGCTCTTTGGCGTGGATACTATGAGGCAACACGGGCTGTTCTGGACTTGTATGTACAGAATAAGTGGGGCTATGACGCAATAGCCACTCTGATGCAGCAGCTAGGATGGTCTTACGGAGACAGAAACAAGCTACCCAGAGACTTTAAGGGGGAAGATGTCAGAAGGATCATTTCAAACTGGGCTGAGTATGGTGGTTATGTATATGAAGGTAAAGCGCGTGATCGCCATCCTGACGATTACGATATAAGCAAAATCATTCTAGACTCGGAGCGTAGTGTTTTTCCCATTGATTTACTCTATGAAGTGGGACGAGTGCAGCAAGAACGCGCTGTTGGACACATGCCAGACTACGGCATAAAGACTGAGGATTATCAATATGCTTTAAACGGCGTGGTACGTTGCGCTCATTGTGAGCGCATTGCTAATGAATTGAATGATATGTCCCACAATACAGGCTTGGCAGGGATATGGCATAACCTTGGTAAACCCCGCTATCGCCATAAACAAAGTGGGAAGTGTGATAGTGTTAATAAATCAGTTAAGGCTGAAATCCTTGAGGCGGAATTCGTTCGCTTGTTAAACCATTTGATCGTCAAACCAGAGCATGTTGAACGACTTCTGAGTCTAGGTCTTCAAGCTCATCAAGTGGACATTGTAAGCGATGACAGCGCTTCTATTGAGGCTGAAAAACGAGCATCAATCCTTAAATTGCGTCGTCAGTTAGAGGCAAATGTCCATCTTTATGCGGATGGAGAATATGAGTATCAGGAGTATTTACGTCGTAAAGATCGTTTTGAGCGTGAATTAGCTGCTTGGGAAGCGCGTACCACCGAAACCGAAAAGGTAACGATTGAACTTGCTTTGTGTGTTCAAGAAATTGAGCGTATGGCTTCTCTCTGGGAGAATAGCGATGATGATGATCGTAATGGGCTTGTACGGCACTTATTCCAATACGTCACGTATGACCTAGAAACCCAACGCATCGTGGACTTCCGGCTTAAACCTTGGGCGGATAGATTCATTACTGTGAGGGGCGCACTTTATGAGGAAGAAAAAGGTCTTGAGAAGACTATTTTAGTTCCTCAAGACCAGTATACAGAGATAGTCCCAACGGGACTAGATACCGTATTTGTACCTTCGGCGCTGATATTCCCAGTCTGGTCAGCGTCCATAGTATACAAATCGTATCGTACAATTAGGTATCGACTTGCCCAATCCTTCAACTGAAAGTCAACAATCTGCTGTTTGTCGAGATCATAAGTAATGTAGTCGAACAAGTGACGTACTAAACCCTGCTTGTCCTCGTCATTACTCACTTCCCAAAGCCGCACAATCTTATCCACTACATCAAGACACATCGCCAGTTCAACCGAAACTTTCTCGGCTTCGGTAGTGTAGGACTGCCAGTGGGTAATTTCACGCTCGTTGAGTTCTTTCCGTCGTATGTATTCTTGGCGTGAGATGTCTCCGTCTTCGTAAAGGTGGCGGGCAGCCTCAATCTTCCGCTTGCATTTAGCAATCGAAGCAGATTTCTTCGTTTCCATATCCTCTGTGCCGTGCGAATTTATGGAATTGGCACTGAGCGCTAGAGTCTCTAAGCGACCAATCATCTCAGGCTTCACGGCGATGAGTTTCATCAAACGGAGAAAATCGGCTTCATATAGCTCACGAGTGACAGATTTCTTGGTACATCCGCATGGGTGTCCAGCGCGGTGTCGATAGCGGCTTTTGGTTTTGCCGCCTAAGCGGGAACGCAGCTTCGGGTCATTGTGTTGTTCCGCCAAACGTTCACAGTGAGCGCAGTAGGTTAATCCGGCAAGAGGATAGGGGTAGTCCGTTTGGGCATGACCTCGATCTGGGGCGCGATGGGTACGTTCAAGTTGAATTTGACCAACTTGCTTGAGCATCGCGATGTCGAATACAGCGCGTTCTGGATTCAGAGTAATGTCGTTTGGGTCGTAATCCAACGGGTTACGATGGGCAGCTTTATTCCCTATAACGACACCGCCATATTCAGGCCAATTGTTTGTAACACGGCGAACGTCCTCAACCTCAAGCGGGGCAGGCTTACCATCACGATCTCGATATGCCCACCCATCGGCTTGAAGGTGGCGGGTAATCTTTTCTCGTCCTGCCCATTGCTCCGAATAAAGTCGCAAAATCTGTTCGGCACATTCGAAGTAACCACGCCATTTGGCACCATCCATTGGAGGCTGTTCACCTCGTTTGCCGGAAATCCAAGTTCTGTCCGGTAAAAGCCATGCCCCTTCATCACTGGCAACAAGAAAACCCGTGTGTTTGTCGCGTTTGGTTCCGAAGGGTGGAATACCAACGGTAATCCCTTTACTTTTGCGATGAGCAATCGAGGCTTTCCAGCGTTCCGAAATGTCAGTAGCGTACCACTCATCGAAGATAGCACTCAGTTGAGCAAACATGCGACCATAAGGACTCGAAAAGTCAATGTGACGGCGTGGGTCAGCCAATACCAGTCGAATATTGTGCTGCTCCACAAAATCAAGAAGGTCACCAATACGCCAGCCCTTGCGGTGCAGACGAGCAAGATCATTTGCCACGAGGGCAATAACATCAGGGTCATTCAAACGTGCTTTCAGAGCCAGCCAGCCGGGGCGGTTTTTCTCAAACATGCCTGACTTATGGCCTTCAGTATCTTCATACCATTCGGGTGTCCAACCGTTGGCATCACAAACCGCCTGAATATGGGCGCGTTGGCGTTCTGGGCTAATTTGATCGGTTTCATCGCGCGTCCACGATTTACGAATATAGCAGAGTGCTATGGTTCTTTTGTCAGCGGCTTGTTGCGACATGGTAGACCCCCTTTTTTACTATTTTTTGCTTTGAACTCATCGAGCAATTCGGTGTGACCCTCATTGAGATACTTAGTGAGTTTGGTGGCAACGAACGCGAGGAATGTGCTAAAACCCAAATGGGCGCTATCTTTTCCGGTTTCCCCTTTCTCCGTCTGAAATTCCGAATAGACTTTTCGCGCATAGTCTGAAATGGCTTGAGGATCAGGTGCAATAAATGTGACAGGATGTGTAGTTGAACGGTCATTAGGCATAAACTCCTTTCTGGGCATTTGCCCATATAAATAAAAATCGTCAAATGCTGATAGGAAGCATTTGACGACTAAGAAGCTCAATAGCTACTATTGTGCCTAGCCTGCCATGCTGCTCAATCAGCGTGGTGGGTTAGCTCTCGGTGGGTGCTTCGAACACCTGCCGGGAGCGACCTGTTATTTTCAAAACACTATAAGTCTACTTTTCCTGTAGGTCAAGTTACCGAATTTGTAATATCCGGCTGAGCCTTGTTTGTGACAGGTTGAAGGGTTGAAGAATAGTCCATTTAAACTGTGAATTAGATACACAAGAAAGCAAAGTCGAGGGCTAATCAATGAGTATTGGGCTAATCGAACCTCATCATCGGCTAAACGGCTTTGATAAAGGCGTAGGGGAACAGAATGCTGTTTTTGTTTAGCCCAAGATACTAATCTGTTTAATTCGCAACGACGATCGTAAACTTGCAAAATGGTGAATAAATTGCAGCACATAATAATACTATGAGTCTATCAAGTTGATAAATATGAGTCAAGTTACTGAATCCCATCTTGCGGTATGGCTTACGCCTTAAATCTTACGGTGTCGGTGTTCCTATAAATTTTGGGAAAGTTGTAGGAATGTTTGTTAAGTTGCTTGATGTTGCATCGACATCAATAATTCCTTGTAGGACATCATTCTTTACAATTGTTGTTCTGTTTGTTCCAGTGTCTCGAACGATTACCCCATCAGTGAGTTCAATCAAAAGTTGTACTTCGTCACTTTGACAAGGGTTTGAAGTATTGATGGGAAAACCCCAGATCGAAGACTGAGTTGGTTGCTCTTCCCGAAACACGAGAATCACGTTTGAAGGCATCCCACCGCCAAACATGCGCGGACTTTGCGCGTAATAGTATGTTCCGTAGATTAACGCAACTCCTATGACGAGGAGACCGAACAGCACCCATGCGAAAACCTGATAAACAACCCATGCTGCTCGAAGTAGCGGACGCAACCTTTGGTAGAGGGGAGAGATAATGCTAAGTACCCTCACCCAAAGAGTGTGGACTCTCTTGCTGCGATTGAGACAGTATCGCCCGAAGAAATACAGTCCAATAAAGATCAGGGCAAGGATAAGACCACCGATTATGACTGGCAGGATGTAGTTCCAAAAGATGGCTAACACCATATTTACGCCAGCCGCTAGGTATTGCGTCAGGCTGATGTTGAACGTGAACAATCTTGAAACTGAAGCAAGGTAGCTGTGAATGACAAAAAAACCAGCCACTGTGAGAAGTGTTGTAACAGTAACCAGATTCAGAAGTTTTGGCGCAATTAGCCGCCATATTTTCTTTGCATCGAAGGAATCCTGTTTAGAAGCTTGGGAACTTGCTTCCGGTGATGGATTGTCCGCCGTATTTTGTATCACGAGCTACTATCTCCATTTTCGAACTAATGAGGACACCCAATGCCACAACCGCACACACCATGCTTGTGAGGATTTCTGTCGCTCGGCACGAGCTTTTTCAGCCGCAGCGTGGCGACTTGTCACTGAGATAGGTGCAGCATCCCCCAATGCGATGTAACTGGGGTAAAGGCATCCCGATTTACACGCTATCAACTCGTGTGTTTCCAAGCATGAATTTACGAAATGGTACATTTGTGCGCCGGGGTTACTCAGTCCCGATGGCGCAACAATAAGGGAGAGGAACTGTAGTACCTCAAAGGAAGCAGCACTTAAACTAAAGGCGAAGACATTCTCATTTCGTTTGAGAGTGTGGTCATGTGGTAAGCCAGCAATATACACTGGGTCATCGAACAGACCGTTCCGTTCGGCAGAGACGAGACCCGGATCATATTGCCCTAAGCACTCAAGACAGGGGCGTGTAGGTATTGCCGCGTGCGCCCGCCAATCAGCATGGCTCAATTTGTGAGTTCTTGGGTTCACCCCTATCCGAATCCCACCATCAATGACAGGGATGAGATGGGCATAGGCAATAAAATTCAGCACGCTCCGAGGTAATGGGCGGTCTACACAACTAAATAACACATCGCAATCGAGCGCCGCTCGAAATCCGTCTTCTTCCACAATGCTCCATTCAAGCGGTTCTACGGTGAATTTACCTGCCGTCGCCGATGAACGTATAACCTTTGCAACCACAGCAACCTTTGGACGACGAGCTAAAGCGTCTTCCTTTGTAGCAAAGAGCAGCCTGTCCAGATTGACCATCTCAACGCTATCAAAATCCAGCAATAGAACGTGACCGATGCCCATTCGAGAAAGAGATTCGGCAACAATACTACCGACACTTCCAGCGCCGATAATTCCCACCCGTAAATTCGCTAATTGGTTTTGCACCTCAGAACCCCACGCCGAGATAGTACGGGTGAGTTCTGGGCGAAAGACGGGGGCTTTAGCGAAATTGGGGTGAAGGGTAAGCGCTAACTTGTCTCCAACTACTCGCACCGACTTGCACCAGAGTCGTTCATACGTGCGTGGGGCGGTTTTTTCCCAAAACCGAGCGCTCCATGCTTCGTCCTTTGCGGCGGTTAACCCAACAAACGGTAATCCCGTAGCAGCTTGGACTGCGGCGGCATGTCCTTGTTCGGCGCGAATATCATCATTACTCATCCCTTGCCATCCCCAAGATGGATGACTGTGTAGGAACGCGAGTCCTGCACCTGCTTGAATAGCTTCGCCTAGAGCACGTTCGAAATATGCCGCTGTAAAACTGGCATTTCCGTGAACATGGCGTTCTTCATAGAACGGAAGAATGAGACGCTGAACCAGCGCTGTCGTGCGATCTTTGCCTTTGCTAAGATTGCAGAGGGCAAAACATAAATCTTCTTGACCATCTTCGCGGATGAGATGACTCATCGCATCTTGATGAACAGTGGAAGGCATTGCGACGCTATAGTTCATTGGGTTTCAAAAAGGTGGCGAATGTGCGCCATATAGGTGCGGACGGTGCGATCAGTGTTTGCCCATTCTGGAAACGGGCGACTCCAATATTGCCAACCAGTGCCGAACTCCCGATTGTCGTGGATACCTCCGGAAGGGTGTGTCCCACTCGTGTTGATAGGCAGCAAGTGAGGAGAGACATGCAATCCCCCCGGCGGATTGGCTGGAAAGTCATCGTTCACGACAAAGCCCAATCGAACTTCTCGCTCGATAAACTTTCCAACAGGAATGATATAGGTAAAGCAGACACGGTTCGCTCCCAAATCTTCAGGAGCGAACCCAAGCGCTTTCAACTGGTCAATAAAGTCTTGTCGCGCCATTCCAAATCTCCTCAAGAAACAGGGGTTGAACCGTTAAATATCGAAATGAACTTGGCGTGTTCGTGCATGTGGATCGGTTCATTCGGTTTGTCTTTATAGGACTCCTGTTGCTTGCCATGTATCTCGACAAGGTAATACGTTGCAGCGTCTTTGCCTGCGATTTGCAGAATTTGCGTGGGCGTAAGAATATGCTCGTGAGTCGTAAATGGCTCTCCATCCACAGTGAAATCGAACGTAACTTTGTCTGGTGCTTTCTCGGCTTGCATGATGAAGCCCTCCTTAATAATCTCCCGTGCTGTTGCATGAGTGGTAAAACTCGTTGCACGTATAATACATCGACTCTATTTGTATTGCAAGTGCAACGTGATGTATCATGGGTGAAATGGATCACAAAGGAGATGGAAACGGAGACTTTATCATGCCTAATGAGATCAATATTGAAGATTTTGCAGTACGAATTCGTAACCAAAGAGGCAAACGTGGACTGCGAGAGGTGGCTCAGGAAATTGGCGAAGTCAGCGCCTCAACACTATCAAGGATCGAAAATGGCAATATCCCAGACTTAGATACTTTTATTCGCGTTTGTCGGTGGTTAGGTGTAGTGCCTGATACGTTTATAATAGGAGAAACGAATATTGATGCGTCTCAGACAAATTCTGAATCAGAAAGCAAGAAGACACTTATTAAAGCATACCTTCGCGCAGATCGAACCCTCGATCCTAAAACGGCAGAAGCGTTAGTACGAATGATTGAGCTTGCCTACGAACAGGCTGAACGAGGCGACATCCCTGAAGCATAGTGAGGGGTTACTTTGAAGCGAGAGTTCAAAAAAACTGATGGCGAACGGCGTGCGAACGCTTTGCGAAATGAATTAGGACTTCAATCGAAGGCCCCTTTATACGCGCGAACTTTGGCTCGGCATATGGGAATCTCGGTTATCACGCCTAATGAGATACACGGCCTCTCTGAAGATGACCTGAACGAATTGTTTGGACGAGGATCGTCCAATTGGTCAGCACTTACTCTCATTATCCCTCAAAGAGCCTTTATTATTCATAACTCAAGTCATTCATTTGGTCGGCAAGAAAGTAACATCATGCACGAGCTTTCCCACCTGATTTGTAACCATCAGCCTTCGGAAATGGTGCAGCTTGATGGTTTTGCCTTTCCCATTCGTACATGCAATACGGTAGAGGAGGAAGAAGCAGATTGGGTCTGCGGGTGCTTGAAACTTCCTCGTGACGGTATCCTTTGGGCTGTTCGCGCCGGAATGACTCATGAAGCCATCGCTGATCACTTCGCGTCCAGCCTTGACTTAGTTCGCTACCGTGTCCGCATCACTGGTGTCGAGAGGCAGGTTCAGAGAGGCAGACAAAAGTGGAAGCGGTAAAGTTTCCCTTAAATTTCATGTTGAAAAACTAGTTAAGCAATCTCAAATTGGTGTCGTGCAAGATTTCTTGCACGCTGTCTCACTTCTTTGGGAATATTCAGGTACAATTTCAAAATAATGTGTAATCAGGAGTGTCCCAACGGGAAATTTATGGCTAAAAAGCAAATCCCGAATTATAAATCTATTGATTATTCAAAGGTTTCAGTACAATCTTTCCTATCCAGAATAAACAAATTTCCCACTTACCAATTTGATGAAGGTAATGACAATTTATTATCAGAATATCATCAACTACTAGAAACCACGAAAGAGCTGTTCCGTTTTTTCTGGTCATCACTTGAACCATCGCTGCCACAAACCTTTCCAATTGCTCCTCTCGACGAACCAGAACGAAGTGACTTTTATCTTCAGCTTCTAGTAGATCAAGGAGATGACAGTTTTGGGGAAGAAATTGGAGTTGGTAAATATGGTACTAGAGAGGTATTAGAAGCAGATATAGGAAGTATTTATGACAGCATTAAGTGGTGTTTTGTTTACGAACCTAGAAAGGCCGTTCAAATTGTTGAGCGGATAACTACATTTCTTGGCGACACTGGTCGAAGGAATGAACAAGTGAATCTGTGTTTACGTGCTCTGCGAGTTACTGAACACGAAGGTATGCTTATCAGTCAGATTGGGTTAAGTGCTCGTTTAGGATGGAGTTCTATTGTTACGGGTGCTTATTCTACTGCCGAGCAATACCTCAATAAGGCAAAAACCATAATTGAGAATATTGAGCCAAACTATCTCGTTGATCCCAAGCAAACTGACTACATTTACAAAAGATATATTCAAGTTTTACGCGACTTGGGACATCTTTATGCTCTACAGCACAAATATGAACAAAGTTTCCAACTCATTCAACAATCGAAAGATAAGGCAGGTCCACTCAAGGAAGATCTTCCAAATCTTCAGGCCTCGCTGTTCCAGGCCTGGACATATTGCATAAAAGGCGAGGCTGAAAACAATCTTCCTAGCTATAGTATCGCCCAAGATATTCTGGCAGGAATTACAGGAAAACTCGAAAATCATCCTCGCCAGCTAGTTCTGGCACTTCGTTTACAGGGAGACATCGCAATAGCACAAAAGCTTCAACATGAAGCAGAACAGTATTTATCAAAGGCTACTCAAATTATCTCCAATTATCGCAAAGCCGAGGAGTACATTGGACTCACACTGAGCTGGGGTAATTATTATAGAAGTCTAGACAAGAATTTGATTATTGCACATAAACATTATCAGCTTGCGCAAGACTTGGCAATGATGTGGGGAATGGAAAAAGATGCCGAACATGCTTCCCGACTCATAATTGTAACTGCAAGTCAATTCTCAACTATAAATTTAGAAAGCCTTGACACAAGTGATATACTTACAGGTAGTCTTAATGCTACTTCTGCCACCAATGACGAAAACATGGTACAACCTGAAACTTCCAAATCTGAACAATATACTTCTGTCTCTAAGGATAACACTGACGAGTTTGTAGGCATAAAAGACTCCATTGTCAACGATTGGACGAACTTATCTCCCGAAGAACATACTGATTTCTTAAAAGAATCTACCGAAGAAACGATTCAAGTTGGAGGCACGGAGTATCCAAAGTGGGTGGTTGAACAAGCAAAAGCAGTGATAGAGAAACACGGTGGTAGCTTATTGAGCACCATTCAGTCAGTAGTAATGTTTACTGAAGCCAAGAAAAAAGGTACACCAGCAGACCCTAAACAACCAGGACGGGCAATTACTGCAAACATCAGCAGAATAGGGTCTTCAAAAGGGCGTAAGTAAAAGTCACGGGCGCCTATAACGATTTGAGTAGGCACCTCTTTGGATGTCTCTTTTGGGAGCACTCTCTTTCATGTACCAGTAATCTTCCCCCTTACGAATCTCCAATACTTGATACCCATATTCAAACACCTGGGCTTGGATCGCATAACGACCAATAATACGAATTAAGGCTTCACCTATCGCAATAGCAGCGGCTTCTTCGTCTTCGGATTTTCCCCAATATTCCACCTGTTTAACGGCATTCCCGCTTTCAGTGCCTATGAGGGTAGCACTGAGAGATCTTTCATTAAGTTCATTTCTGAATAAGGTAAGTTTTTCACCTAAGATCGGTGGGTCTAACTCGTAACTGTAAAGGAAACCTTCAGCACCGTCATAAGGAAAAATTAACCTTACTGCACTTTGATCGTGAGACCTTCCCCAGTCCGAAATAGCTCCCAGATTATGCTTCATAGTACCGATCAACGTTAGTTTGTAAGATGGTTCTGTATCCCCTTCATAAAAACCAAGTGTTGCTTCCACGTTTATCTGTACTCTGTGTATCGTAGAGATTTCATCCACGATCTCTTGAATAATTCCATGGTTCAGTTCATGGAATTCTTTGACCCATTCAGGAGAATAATTTTCTCTTAATACGCCCAAACCGGCTTCGATTTGTCTTATATCATTAATCTTCATATATGTGAGTATAATTAGCTTTTTCAGGTCATGGAGCGTCTTGGAAACCGTCGAAAGATTAGAATGTCTGAAGTTCTGCAAATTGATCCCCCTCGCAATGATGATAACCTCGATTTAATATACCGCCAAACTTAAATAAATATGCCACTTTCTTATGGGATAAGAAAGTGTTGGAAAAATATTAGAGAAATAACACGAAAACTTCGCACAATTCTCCGTTTGCGTCGTCTATTTGAGATCAGCAAAAAATGTCAGAGATCTATAACTCAAAAGGTGGGCAACGAACGTTTTTCTTGAGAGGACAGGGCAAGCGAGTTTACTCACACGTCGCGCAATAAAAGGTGCGCGATGTCTCTAGGATGTCGCAATAAGCAAATCTTCCCCTCTAACACACGCTCGGCTACCCTTTCTCGATAACCAAGCCAGCCAATATGCTTCTTCCGGGCTGAAGCTAGGAGTTCCAGTTATTAAAATCAATAATGTAATACTGTATTAGGTAGGGCGTAGCCGTAGAGGAGCGATACGCCGGGTGCTTAATCTCATGAGCCGACAGTGTCATATTGCTAGGTTCAGCATTGGGGTGGTATCCTGCGAGGATGGTTACAAAACCTGTCAAGTACCCAAAGTCTGAAGACGTGTGTCTACGACAGCTTGAGCAGCAAAAACAGCGGGTGGCATCTTGAGGACAGTGTGAATGCGCCGGTGATTGTAGTAGTAAATGTGCTGGTAAATTGCGGCCAACATCTCGCC